>JAJUJI010000005.1 GCA_029265405.1 Clostridiales bacterium
CCCGCTTCGTTGTTCGTTTCCGAAGGCTGTATTCCATATCGCTGAAGCTCTGCTGACTCATTCCGCCACCGCCTGCGCTTTTTCTTCTATTTTACCATACTTGGGTTTCATTGTACGATTAAATCAGCGGTTCCTTAGAACGGAGCGCCGCCGGCCTGCCGGCCCTGCGGCCCCCGCCTGAGGCAAGGCGGAGGCAAAGCCGCCTCCCCTTCCGGGGAGGCGGCTTTGCCCGCTCCTATCAGATAGCCTTTTCGTCGCGCTCGCCGGTGCGTATCCTGACCACCCGCTCGACGTTGTAGACGAAGATTTTCCCGTCGCCTATCTCGCCGCTGCGCGCGTGCCTGACTATGGCGTCGATAACCGCCTCCACGTCCTCGTCCCTCACGACTATGTCTATGGACACCTTGGGAATCAGGTCCACCTGGAATTTTTCGCCGCGCCAGGACTGGGTTATCCCGCCCTGGGTGCCCTGCCCGGTCAGCTCGCTTATCATCAGGCCGCCGTAGAAGGGCAGCTTTTTGAGCGCCTCGCGCACCTCGTCCAGCTTATCCGGCTGGATTACCGCCTTGACCTGCTTCATGCCTTACCTCCCCTTTCCGGCGGACACGGCCGCCCTGTGCGAATCCACGTTTATGTCCTGCGAAATGTGGGAATAGTTGGTCCTCGCCGTCACGAAGTCGGGATAGGCCAGGTTGCCGTGCTCGCCTATGTCGAGCCCCGCGACCTCCTCATGCACAGACACGCGCAGCCCCACCGTCGCCTTGATGGCCTTGAACACCAGCCAGGAGGCGGCGAACACGAAGGCGCCGACGCAGACGACGCCGAGGGCCTGCCTGCCCAGCAGCGCCAGGCCGCCGCCGAAGAACAGCCCGTTGCCGGTAGCGACGCCGGTTATGCCGTCCTCGGCGAAAAGGCCGACAAACAGGGTGCCGAGCACGCCGTTTACAAGGTGTACGGAAAGCGCGCCGACGGGGTCGTCGAGCCTGAGCCGGTCGAACATTATGACCGCCAGCACCACGACCGCGCCCGATATGGCCCCGATAACCAGCGAGCTGCCTACGCTGACGTAGGCGCAGCAGGGCGTTATGCCCACAAGGCCGGCCAGCAGCCCGTTAATCGACATGCCCAAATCGGGCTTCCCGACGGCTATCCACGCGACTATGGTGGAGACAAGTATGCCCATGATGCCCGCCGTGTTTGTCGTCATGACTATGTGGGAGATGGCAGCGGGATCGGCCGCCATGGTTGAGCCGGGGTTGAAGCCGAACCAGCCGAGCCAGAGCACGAAGGCGCCTATTGTGGCAAGGCTCATGTTGTGCCCCGGGATGGGATGTATCTTGCCGTCCTTCGTGTATTTGCCGACGCGGGGGCCGAGAACCAGCACACCGGCCAGGGCCGCCCAGCCGCCCACCGAATGCACCACCGTGCCTCCTGCGAAGTCGAACATGCCCAGCGAGGCGAGGAAGCCGCCGCCCCAGATCCAGTGCCCCACTATCGGGTAGATGACGAGGGTCAGGACGAAGGAAAAGAGTATGAAGGACAGGTACTTTATCCTCTCGGCCACCGCGCCGGACACTATTGTCGCCGCCGTGCCGCAGAACACGAGCTGGAAGAAGAACTTGGCCCAGAGCGGGACGCCGGTCCACGAGATGGCCGAGTACACGCCGCTGTAGGCCTCGCCGGTCGCCGGGCTGTTGTCCGCGCCGGAGGCGAAGAACAGGCCCTTGAGCCCGATAAAGCCGTTCCCGTCGCCGAACATGAGGCCCCAGCCCAGCAGCAGGAAGCCCAGGGACGAAACGGCGAACACGATGAAGTTCTTGGACAGTATGTTGACACAGTTTTTCGACCTTGCAAAGCCGCTTTCAACGGTGGCGAAGCCCAGGTTCATGAAGAACACCAGAAAGCCCGTAATCAGCACCCACAGCGTATCGAGCATTACCTTTGAATCCATTTGAAATTCCCCCCTGAAACAAAATAAGGACGTTTTCGGATGAAAACGTCCTTGCTTCACACAAACAAGCTACGATATTTAATTTCCGCCTCGGAGCGCCGCGCGCTGCGCCCCGCGCTCCGGCGCACCAGCGCGCCTCGGCGACGGCGGTTTATTATACGGCGAATATATCATCCGGCCCTCCGGCTGTCAAGGCCTTTTTTCGGGCCGGGGCCATTTTTGTGCAGCCTCAACAGCCCGGTGCCGCCTTGCGGCGCGTCCTTCGTCGCTTGCGCATAAAAGGCGCCTCAGAGGAACAGGTCCTCGCCTATGTCCTTCTTTTTGTCCGGGGAATCCCTGCGCTTCTCCTCGCGCCTGACCTCCCAGCTTATCAGGAAGGATATGGAGCCGTGTATGGCGACTATGCAGGCCACAAGGCCCACCTCCTCGAAGGTCCTGCACGAGATGAGGCGCAGAACCTCGCCGCTGAGCTTGAACAGCAGCGCGGCGTTGATGTATCTGGCCATGGTGAGCACAATGTGGTGCCTGTGCCGCAGCAGCCTGTAAATCGCCAGCAGCGCCCCCGCCGCTATAACGCAGAGGCACACGAAATCGAAAAACAGCGCCCCCGCCTCCAGGACAAGGGCCAGCAGGCTTTTCACGTCTTCCAGCATTTTTCCTCCTTGCGGCTTTATGCTTGCATTATAAAGCATGCCGCCCTCCCGTGTCAACGGCTGCGCGCTCAGCCGCCGCCCGCCGCGGCCCAGAGCCTGTACTCCTTCATTATCTCGGCAAAGACCGTGGGGCTCGAGTCGTAGACGCCGTATTTCCGGGCGTTGGCCGTAAGCCAGGTATAGGGCTTGCCGGAGGCGCGCATGGCCTCGAACAGCTCCTCGGCGTCCCGCTCGGTCGCGCCGGCGGAGCCGGAGCCCGCCTCCCGCTCCAGGCTTTCGCGCTTGAGCTCCAGCTCTGAGCGCCACCTTTCCACCCGGCTTTCAAGCTCCCTCTCGTCAAGGCTCCGCTCCGCCGCCCACTTGTAAAGCTCCGTCAGCTTGCCCAGCCTCTCCTGCGCAAGCTCCAAAAGGGCGTCGGCCTTCTTATAGCCGCCCTCGGCGCGCAGCTCCTCTATCTCCCGCGCGGTCTGCGCCGCCAGCTTCCGCCGCTCGGCGGCAACCAGGGCGCGCGACCTTTCCGCCGCGCCCATGATGGAGCCGTACTGCGCCAGCCCTATCCCGCCGGCGTCGCCCCGGAGCGAGGCGTAGAGCGCCGCGTTGTCCAGGGCCCTGGCCTCGTCGAGCGCTATGCGCGCCCGCTCGTCCTTATACGAGGCGGCGGCCTCCTCCTCTGCCCGCCTCAGCCTTTCGGCTGCCGCCTCGGTCTGCCGGTCTATGTTCTCCTCGGCGCTCCGGGCGGCGGCCTCGTACAGCCTTTTCAGCTCCGCCTCCGCGGCCTCGGCCGCCTTTTCGGCCAAGGAGGCGCCCTTTGCGGCGGCGGGGGCCGCCGGAGCGGCGGGAAGGGACGCGGCGGCCGCCGTTTTCGCGGCGGCGGACTTCGCCGCAGTTTCAGCCGCGAGAACCGGAGCCTGGGCCTTCGCCGCCTCCGTCTTCGCGGCCGGTGCCGCGGACTTGGCCGCCTGCGCCGCCTGCGCCGCCTTGGGCTCGGCTGCGGCGGCTTTCTCCGGCTCCGGGGCCCATTTTACCGTCGTCCTCCCGTCGTACAGCTTTTCCTTTATAAGCCTGCTCGGCATTTTTCCTCCCCCGCTTTACCCGCCCAGGACCGCGTAGGCCAGCAGCGCCGCAACCGCCCAGTTTATCGCGCAGTTTATCGCGCTCTCCCAGCGCCGGGCGGGCTTTTCCTGCATGGCCTTGAGCATGGCCTTGACCTCGGCCAGGTCCTCCTGAATCCTCTCGTTCATCTGGCGCAGCAGCGCGAAGCTTATGTCCCCCTCGTGCAGCCTGCGCTCGTGCTCCGACACCTGCCGGAGCAGCTCCCTTGCCGCTTCCTCGTTCATGCCTCGCTCTTCCTCGTGAAATAATAGGTGACCACCGCCGTGAGCACCGAGGCGAAGAGCTCCTCCGATATCCTCAGCCCGCTCCTTACGGCCAGGGCGCAGAGCGTGCCCACCAGCGCCAGGGTGACGGCGGTCTTCACCTTCAGCAGCTCGGCCGCGTTTTCCGCCAGCCTGCCTTTTCCGTTTTTCATATATCAAGCTCCGTCCTTAGTATTTTTATCGCAAAGCCTCAGCAGTCTCGCCAGCGCCGCCGCAAGCTCCGCCCTTGTGGCGCACTCGTCGGGATGGAAAAGCCCGTCGCCGCGCCCCTTCAATACGCCCGCCTCGCTGCAGGCCCTGATCTCCTCAAGCGCCCAGTGCCCCGCGGCGTCGGGAAAGGGCGGCTCCGCCGCGCCGGCAAGCTCGGCGAAGGGGAAATTCCTGCCCGGGCAGGCGGTCGCGTCGAAATCCGAGTGCCTGGCCGGCCTCATCGCCGGGTATCTCCCCAGTATGTCCGCCGCCAGCTCCGCCCCGGCCCGCCTCTGCGCCTCGGGCATGGTTTCCTCCTCGAAATTTCCCTCGAAGCAGACCCCCAGCGAGGAAAAGTTCTTCCCGAGGCAGTGGGCCCCGGCGGCGCTTTCCGGCCTGCCACGCCAGACGCGGCCCGCCTTGTCAACGAAATAGTGGTAGCCTATGCCCAGCCAGCCCCGCGAAAGGTGCCAGCGGTGCACGTCGGCGGCCGTGCAGTCGGCGGCGGCGTGGTGGAATATGAGCGTCTCCGCGCTTTTCAGCCCCGACAGCGTCCCCGCCCAGTCCCAGGCGGTTTCGATTATTTCCATTTTGCCCTCCTTTTTGTTTCCGTCCCCGGGCGGCCCCTACCTTTTCCCGTAAAATTTAAGCCTGAGGGCGAAGCCGAAGCTTTCGCCCTCCGCCAGCGTCACGGGCTCCGGCAGCAGCTCCCTGTACACCAGCGCCGCCATCGAGACCGAAGCGGAGGTGGAGCCGCAGTAGAGCGGCAGGTAGATGCCGAGCTCCGTCACCGTTACCGGCGAGCCCGTCTGGTTTAACAGCGTGCGCCCCACCCAGCAGCGCCACCAGCCGGCCGCGTCGCGGTAAGGCCTGCCGTAGCTGTAGCCGGCGTGCGCCAGCGTCGTTATGTCGCTGAGCGTATAGTCCAGCGGCGTGACGGCCTCCGTGCCGCCGCCCACTGCCAGCACCGGCCCGAGCCCGGAGGCGACGCTCATCGAGGCGAGCTCCGCCGCCCCGGAGGCCGCCGTCCAGCCGCCGCCCGGCTTTAGGCCGCAAAGCTGGGCGCTGCAATAGTAGGTGGCGCTGCTTATGCTCTCGGCCCCGAACCAGCTCATCGAGCCGGCCGTCACCGTCCCGTTGTGGCCCTTGAGGGCCCTCGAGGAGCCTCCGAAAACCGAGGGCGAGGCCGTTTCCACGCCGCCCAGCAGCCTGATTGTCTGTATGCTCTCCCAGTTTTGAAGGAACACGGCTTGCTCCACCCCCCTATCCGCAGTCGAAGGCGCCGCTGCCGGCGTTGCCGTAAAAGACGCCGTTTGCCTCGTCGTAGAGCCCGGCGGCCCCGTCGGAAACCCTCACGCAGGGCACGAAGCGCCGCACCAGCGCGGAGGACTCCCAGATAGAGCAGGAATACAGCCTCATGCGCGCCCTGTACATGCTGCTGGAAACCGAGTAGTTCTGCCAGAAAAGGTACATGGTGACGGGCGTCGTGTAGCTGTAGGAGCTGAGCGTCTTTACCAGCACGTCGTTGATGTAGGTCTTTGTCTTGTTTATGTAAACCTTATACGGCGTGAGCGGCGTAAAGGAGTACTGGATGTCGGAATAGACGCTGGTTCCGTTCTGCACGTTGCATTTTGCCGAGCCGGAGGCGTAGACGTCGAACAGGAAGGCCTTTATCATATCCTGCTGGCAGGCCCCTATGACGCCCCACCAGCCTGAGGGGTAGGTGTTGAGCGTGGCGAACACGAGCTCCGCCGAGGTGTTGCCGGAGCCGTACACGCCCGTGTCTATGTACTGCGTGCCGGAGGACTGTATGTACTCCCGCTGGGAGTAATACGTCCCGTCAAGCGCGGCGGAGACCGTTACCTCCACGTCGCCGACCGCCGGCGGCAGGCTTAGTATGCCGGTATTCCTGTCCCAGGCGTAGTCCGTTCCCTGCGCGAGCGGCGCGCCCCTCATCGATACCGCCACGCTCTCCGGCAGGGCGAAATTCGTTTTCGGCACGTACTGTACAGCCGCCGCCCTGCCCCAGTCCAGCGCGCCGTCGGAAAGCGACACGCAGCCCAGAAGCCTTTCCTTAAGCAGGCAGGCCGCCCCGCCCGCCGCCCCCGCCGCGCCGGAGGCCCCTCCGGCGGCGGCCAGTGCGTTGGTCCTCATGCAGCCCATCAGAACACCGCCCTTACCTGCAATATATGCACCGTCCCGCCCGGCGGCGAGGCCGCGTAAATCGTGACCTTGCCCGCCCCCGCGATTGCCACTGGTGACAAGTCGTATTGCTTTACATCGTCCGGATGGAAGATCACCTCGCCGCCCATGCCCTCGGAGGCCCCCGGCGCGGCCACCTCGGCCCCGTAAGGGTAGGACTCCCAGGTCCCGTCCGGCTGCCAGGCCGAGGCCGGCACCGAAAGGCCGGAGTAAACCAGCGCCGCCTGCACCGCTCCGCTGGCCCCGCCGAGGCTCTTTTTAACGTTTCCTCCGTTGTCCAGCTCCAGCGAAACTGCCGCTCCGCTTCCTTCCGTGTAATATTTTATGCGCAGCCCGCTTGTATCTTTATAAATATAAGCCTTTCCGTTCTCGCCCGAGCCCGTGCCCGCCCCCAGCGCCAGCACGGGGACGACGGCCGTCCCGCCGCCGGAGAGGGGCATTTCCCTGAACTCGAAGGCCATCTTCGTAAGCTCCGCATAGTCGTAGGCCTGGGCGGGATAGGGCGTTTCCGCCGTCGTGAGCTGGGTGCGGCTCTCGTCCGTCCACCAGTAGAGCTGCCCTGCGTAGCTCATCTGGGAGTGCGAGGAGCCGTCCGTCGAGGCCGTGACGAAGCGTATGACCTCGTCGTGTATGTCGAGGTAGTGTAAAGCATTTTTATTTGACATCAAAAAACGCCGCGCGCGGTCGAAGTCTGTGCGCAGGCGGTTGACCATGAGGTCGGCTATCCAGCCGTAGTTGACGTAGAGCTCGTTTGTTATGAAGGTGTTGGTTATGTTTTGGGCCTCGCCTATATTTACCGTGCAGGAGGCGAGCGTTGCGGAGCCGAGCTTGAGGGCGACGGTTAGGGTGCCGTCGCCGTTGTTCGAGGCCGTCATTGAAAGGCCCGCCTTGGGAACCTTGGAGGCCAGCGCCGCGTCCAGCTCCTCGGTGAGCGTGCCGTTTATATAGCTCTGCATCTGGGTGTGCAGCTCCTGCAGGTCGGCGCGGACGCGGTCCTCGCTTTCCTCGTAGGTCGGGAAGTCGTCGCTGTCCGTCCAGCTTTTTGTGAAATACTGCTTAGTCAATGCCATTTTGCTTCACTCCGTTGCAATGTGCGCGCGCCCTCCGCGCAGCGCGGGCGCGCGCCTCACTTTTCCCTGGCGCTGTACCTGTAGTGCAGCTCGGCGCTTATCACGCACATGTCCGCCCCCGCCTCGCCGTTTTCCAGCAGCATGGAAAAGTGCCTGACCCGCCTTGCGCCGAAGACCCTTTTTGCCACGGTGGCGAAGCCGCGCACCCCCAGGTCCCTGAAGCTCAGGTCGCGCGGGGCCAGGCGCCAGGTCTTGCCGCTGCGTATGGGCGTGACGCCCGTGTCCAGCACGTAGTCGGTGCGGTAGTATACGTCGATGTTCGCGCTGGTGTCTCCCCTGACCACGAAAACGGCGTAGAGCACGTCCTTGAGCCGCTCGTAGCCGCCGAAGGACTGCGTGGCGAAGCGGTAGACCTTGCGTATAGGCTCCCCGTAGTCGGAAAAGCTGCGTGTAAAGGCGGTAAGCCTGCCCAGCGCGTCCATGTGCCAGAGCCTCGCCCCGTCCCGGACGAAGGCTGCGGCGGCCACGTTCGTGAAGAAAAACCAGGAGGGGGCCGTCCGGTCGGAGAGGGTGTAGTCCCAGAGGTAAACATGGCCGTTGACGGCGAGCCAGTAGCGCCTGTCGTCGTCAAGGCTGACCGGCTCCGCCGGGCCCCTGAATTTCAAATCGTAGAGCAGGCCGCGGCTGTCCTCCTCGGCACCCTCTATGCCGTTTACGTTTTTCGATATAAGGACTATGTTGTTCTCGTAGGCGCTGGAGCTGTCCAGCAGCATGTGCACGCCCCGCGCCGAGCTGCAAAAGACCAGGTTGTTCTGTATGAGCTGTATGGTGTGTGGCAGGTCGCAGCCTATGGCGGAGTTTATCGGAACGTAGGGCAGCTCTATGTACTCGCGCCCGTCTATCTCCCTCAGGCCGAGCAGCGCCCGCCCCACGCTGCGCTCCTTGAATATCACCAGGTAGTCCTGCTGCTTCCCGAAGCCGGTTATGGCCTCGGAGGCGTCGCCCGCAAGGTTGTAGTGCTCCACAGGGAAGTAGCCGGGGTCCATGTCTGCGTTCCCGCCGTTCCAGAAGTAGGCGTTTGGCTGCGCCCGGCAGCCCCCGAGCACGACGCAAAGGCCCGTTTCGCCGCCGTACACCTCGGCATACCGGCAAGATAAAATACTTGACAGTTGCTCCGGGTCGCACTTTGACCAGGTGATGGCCACGTTGTTGTCCGCACCCGCCGCCGGCGCCGCGAAAAAGGACACCGTTCCGGCATTCGGGTTGACCGTGTAGTCAATTCCTTCATATTTATTTTCTCCGTTAACTACTACGCTGTCTATCAAATCGATTTGCGAAGCCGGCAGCTTGTAGAGCGCCGTCCCGTCGGCCGTGTACCAGACGGTTTTCTTTTCCGAATAGCGGTTTTCCGGCTGGTGCGGATCTCCCGTCCCGGTGGCCGGATCGGCGTTTATCATGACAATCGGTGTATAGGGATTTACCTTTACGCATGTGAAGCTCCCCTCGCTGTAGCTTATCTCGACGTAGACGCCCTCGGCCTTGTAGTAGAGCCTGCCCCCGTAGAGGAAGAAGGCGCCGCGCGAGGGCTCCCAGCCGGGATAGAGGGCCGCGAGGTCGGCGGCCTGCTGCATTTCGACCGTTTCCGCATAGGGGTTGCAGGAATAGATCCGGCTTCCTATGTGGAGGAAGGCGCGGCCGTGGAAAAGGCCGCCGAAGGCGGCGTAGCCCGCGCCCAGGGAGGCGGGATAGGCCCAGCTCTGCCCGTCGCGGCAGGCCAGGCCGCCGTTGAGCCAAACAAGGTTCTGCATGTCGGGGCTCTGGTTGTTGTCCATTCTGCAGTCGAGCTCCCAGAGGTTGAGGCCCCCGTCCAGCCTCGGGAAGCTTATCTTATACTCGTTTTTCCTGTCCGGCAGCCCGGACAGCCTGACCGGCATAAAAACCGCCTCCCCCGCTCCGCGCTAATAGGCGGCGTAGGCGGCGTCCAGCCCGTAGGCGTCCTCCGCCAGCTCCGTCTCGCTCTCCGGCGCGGGCTTGAGCGCCTCAAGCCGCGCCTCGAACTCGTTGAGCAGGGCGGCGTAGAGGAAGGAGTCCTCGCCGGCGGCAAGGTGGGCCGCGACGTAGTAGGGCGCCGGCCCCGCTGCCCAGCCGGGCAGGTCCAGGACCTCCGCGTCGGGCGTGTCGAGGCTCACCTTGGCCGGGGCGCGCAGGTAGGCCACCGCCGCGCCGGGCAGGAGCGCCCGGGGCAGGGCCAGGCGGCGGCCGGCCAGCAAGCGGTAGTCCTTTACATACTCCAGGCCGCCCGCGCCGGAGCGCGGCAGGCCGCGCGGGTTGAGCCGCACGAAGTCCTCCGGCAGGCCGAAGGCGGCCCAGCCGCCGCCGAGGTCCTCCAGCGCCTCCGCGGCCGGTACGAATACGCCCTCCGGCTGCCCGACGGCGAGAGAAATAAGCTCCAGGGCGTCGTTCACAAGCTCGGGCACGCGCTTGAGATAGTCGTACTGGTTGTTGTAGGACGAGGCGATGACGGTTCCGGCTATGCTGTACTGGTTGAGCAGCTTGAGCGCCGCGTCCCTGCAGTATCCGTAGGTCATAAGCTCTCCTTTCATAAGGCCGCCCCCGGGAGGGGGCGGCCCGACGCGCCTAGCCTATGTTCAGCGAGGTCTCGCCCCTGGCCACGGGCCTGTTGTCCGCGTCCGCCTCGACCAGGCGCAGGCAGCGGTGCCCGGAGGGCGGGCTTATCTCCGTCCCGCTGGCGGCCAGCTCCGTCCATTCGGAGAGGTTTATGGCCTCGCCGTAGGAGGCGGCGGCCAGGCCCTCGGGCGAGGCGGCCGTGCAGTAGTACCACCTGTTGCCCGGCGCGTCCTTCACGGCGGGGTTTACCAGCACGGCAGACTTTCCGGGCTCGGAGGCCGCGGTCAGCACGGCAAGCAGCTTCAGCACCGGCTGGCTGCCGTGGTACCAAAGTGCGCCGGCCTTGGAATCGAGTATGAAAAAGTCGTAAATGAACCTGCCCTCCACCAGCCAGCCGGAGATGCCGGGCGGGTTCTCGTGTATCTTGAACTCCTCGAGCTGCTTGGGGCCGCAGGCGGCCAGCGGGTGCAGCAGGAGGAAGGCGGCCCCGGCCGGCAGGCGGTTTGCCGGCACTCGGACTATCCGGCAGCCGTCCACCTCGCCGACGGTGCCCCTGATGAGCATGCGCTGGGCGGTCTCGCAGTCCTTGCTGAAGGCCGGGTCGCGCATGAGGAGGTTTGCGAAGCGGTAGGAGCAGAAGGCTATCCTGCCCGTGTCCGGCACGTTCAGGTCGCCGAAGCGCTCGTTCGCGGCCAGCAGGCTCTCGTAGGCGTTGTCCGCCGTAACGGCGGCGCCGGAGCCGGCCCCCGCCGAGACGGCCGCCGAAGCCAGCTTCTGGAAGCCGTAGGCGTCGTACTCCGGCACGCAGGCCTCCCTGAGCTGGCGGGCGAGGAAGCGCCCGGCGTCGGCCGCGCCCTCGCTCTGGAGCTTGTCGCCCTTGTCTATGATGGTGGTGAAGCTCCTGTCGCGGGTGATGGTAAGCTCCTGCACGTTGCGGGAGGCGTCCTTCGGCAGGCCGTAGCGGGAGGTGCCCGTCCGGCTGTAGTCGTTCATCGGCGCCGTGGGTATGCTGTAGACCGCCACGGTCTTGGCGCCCGTGAAATCGTAGTCGCTGTGGAGGGCGTTTGCGAGGAAGGACTCCCTCGAAAAGCGCTCGTCCACCTTTCTTGAATACTTTTTGGCGAGATTTATTCCGCCTGTTGACATTTTTCAATCTCCTTTCGATGCCGCTCCCCGCTGAAAGGGAGGGCGCTCAATAGTCGCTGTCGAAGCCCCGGACAAACTCGTCCGCGGCCGGGGCCGCGCCGCCCGAGCCGCGCACCGGCGCGGCGCCCAGATTCCTCATGTTCTGCCTGAGCAGCCTGTTTTCCTCCTCGGCCTGCCTGAGCCTGTGCTCGGCGTAGGCCAGAAGCACGCTTTTGCCGCCCAGCGCCGCCCTTTTTACCTCCTCGGGCAGCGCGCCGGCCCTGAGCGCGTCTGGGTAGGCCGCGAGCAGCTCCTCAAGCTCGGCCCTGAAGTCGCGCTTGGGGCCGGCCTCCACGCCGGCGGCGTCCTCCCGCACCGACCCGGCCCCGCCTGCGGTCGCGGCCGCGCCTGCCGCGCTCAAGCCGGCGTCCAGGCCGTCCAGGCCGGCATAGCCTTCCTCCGGCTCCACCGGCGTCCGCGCCTCGCCCCCGGCCTCCTCCTCCGCCCTGTCCAGCGCGGCGGCCGCGCCTTCCTCAAATTCCATAAGCCTCTCCTTTCCTTTTTCAGGGCCGGGCTCAAGCGCCCGCGCCCAGCTTAGCCTTCAGCTCGGCTATAAGCTCCGCCTTGCCGGGTACGAGCCTGTCCGGCATGCGCTCGAGGTACTGCACTGCGTCTATGACGCCCTCGCGCCTCAGGGTTTCGAGCGTCTGCACGGCGGCTATCTCGCTGTAGTAGCCGCCGGCCCCCACGTCGGCCCGGCACCTGAACCACAGGCCCTTGAGGCGCGCGAAGTCGCAGGGCTCCTCCACCGTCCTTTTTTCGGACGCCACGCGCATCAGCCCCGTTTCCGGGTCCAGCTCCGGCTCCCCGAAGGGGGCCAGGGGCGTTTTAAGCTCGCGGACGCGGGGCACCGTCCGCCGCCCGTAGTAGGCGCCCATCATGTCCAGCAGTATGGCCCCTATGTCCTCCACCCACTCGTAGAGCCCGGCCCGCACGTTTTCCAGCGGCACCTCGGAGGCCGACTGCAAAACCATTATCGCCGAGGTGTTTTCCGGCCTGGCGCTGCCGAGCTGCGCGTCCGTCGCGCCCAGGCACTCCTTTGTGTATTCCAGCGCCTTGTCTATGGCGGCGATTATCTGGGCGGACATGTCCGCCGGGCTGAGGTTTGCCGCCGCGGAGCCGAGCGGCTGGCCCGGCGGCAGGTTTTTCACGGCCACGGCCTGCCCTATCTCGCTGCTCCACTTCGGGATGAGGGCTGCGTTGTAGACCGTCTTGGGGAAGCCGGAAAGCTGCAGGTGGCGCATGACCATGGCGAACATGGTGTTTATGAAGATCTGGTTGGGTATGATGCCCGTTACCAGGGCCCTGCCGTGGTAGCAGCGGCGCTGCCTCTCCCAGTTGCCCCAGGCCACCGGATAGCGGGTCAGTCCCGTGTCCACGTCCTCGTAGATAACGCGGGTGCGCGTGGCCTTTGTGACGTAGACCGTCGTTTTCTCCCTTAGCTCCACGCCCCTGTCCGTCAGCACGGGGGCCAGGCGCTTGCCCTTGCGGTACATGTAGGCGTAGGAGCACCTGCCCTCGTCCGCTGCGCCGGAGCCCGCGCCGGACTCCGCGCCGGCCGGCCCGGAGTCCGGGACTATGTCCCCGGCGTCGGCCTCGCCGCCGGGCGGGCCGTACCTCAGGGCCTCGGCGCGGAGCTTCTCCGCGTCCTCCCTGCCGAGTATGAGTATGTAGGGCTGGCTCTCGACCTCGTGAGTATAGGGGTCGCCGAAAATCACGTTTACGCCCTCCACCAGCTCCATGCGCAGCTCGCCCCTGGCGCCGCCGGGGGCTCCGCCGTAGGGCTCCGCCTCCGGGTCGAACCAGAAGTGGGCGCAGTAGTCGCCGGTCTGCGCGGCGGCAAAAAGGGCCTCGCGTATGCGGTAGTCCATCTTGAACTTGTCGAACAGGGCGGCCACCTCGGCCGTGGCCAGCTCGGCCAGCTCGGCCTCCTCCGCGGCGCCGCCGCGCAGCGGCTCGAAGACCAGGGAAACGGGCGAGGAGGTCAGCGAGGCCACGAAAAGGCTGGCGACCCTCTTTATGATGTTGAATACCGGCTTGGGCAGGCGCGCCATGGCGGGCGTCTCGGGCATGTTGAGCCACTGGTTGCCGGCGAAAAATTCGGCGTTTGCGGAAACAAGGCTGTACAGATCCGGGCTCAGGCTCCTGTTGAACCTGATGCCCTTCTCGCAGCGCTTCCACACCTCGGTTACGGCGTCTTCCATCTATTTCCTCTCCCCGTAGGCCACGCGCGCGCTGTAGGACAGCAGGGCGGCGAAGGCCCTGTCCTCCTCCTCGGCCTCGGGCGGCGCGGCGTGCCGCGCCGGCGGCGGCTCGACCGGCGGGGCCGCCTCCTCCCGCGCGGCGGGGGCTTCCGCGCGCCTTGCCGCCCCGTCCGCCCGCCGCAGCCCGGCCTGCCCCGCAAGGCAGCCCAGCGAGAACAGCGACGCCGCGGCCGCAACGATTGCAATGAAAAGCAAAACCATTGTTATCCTCTTGTCCTCCTTATATAAAATAGGCGCACGCCTCCCCTTCAGGGGACGCGGCGCGCAGCGCCGGAAGGGCGCCACCGCACCGCAGCAGCGCCCGCCTGTCCTCCCACCCCTCAGCCGCTCCGCGGCAGCTCCCCTCGAAGGGGAGCCTGAGCACGCCTCCCCTTTATTTTTTCCCGTACACGTCGTAGGCGCCGCCGCCAAGCAGCCAGTCGAGGCCCTCGTCCTCGGGGCCCTCGTCGGCGAGCGGCTCGCCTCTTGAAAAGAGCATATAGGTCAGCGCCTGGGAGGCGCTGTCCACCATGTCGTCGTGGGCCCCGCGCGGGAACTGCGCCCACTGCTCGATAAAATCCTCCGTCCAGGCGGCGTCGCGCGGGAGGAACACGTGCCCGCTCTCTATCGCGGGCGCGACGGCGGAGGCCCGCGCCTCCTTGCCGCCGCGCGGGTCCACGGGGATGACGAACATCTCCCTTTGCAGCGTGGCTATGATGGCGCTGCCGTTGGCCTTGTCCTCCACCAGCACGGCCAGGGCGGCCGGGTAAAGGGCCCGCACCGCCCTGATTGCCCGCACCGTGTCGGGAAAGTCCATGCGCCTGTTCAGGCAGTAGCGCAGGTAGTAGTCCGCGCCCAGCTTGCCCCAGACGGTTATGGCCACGAAATCCGAGCCGTCGCCGCCCTTGAAGGAAGCGTCCACGCTGATGAGCTCCGTCGCGAAGGCTGCCACCTCTCCGCGTTCGTAGAACCTCCACCAGCCGCGCGGGACCAGGTTCCCGCCCTCCGTCCTGGGCCGGCACATGAACAGGGCGTCCCACGCCCTTCTGCCCCCCTGCGGGTCGGCAAGGTAGGCGCCGCGGAAGCTCTCCAGCCACGCGGCGTCCTTGCCCAGCTCCGGGCAGAGGGGCTCGCCCGGCCGCCTGCCCATGGGGTCGCCCTCCTCCGCCTCCACCGGCAGGCGCAGCAGGCGCGCCCCCGGCTCGTACCTGAGCAGGCGGCCGGAAAGGTCGTCCTCGTGCCAGGGGGTCATGACCACTATGGCCCTCCCCCGGGCCGACAGGCGCGTTTTCAGCGACGACACCCATTCCTCCCAGATCCTGCGACGCCTCGTTTCGCTGTCCGCCTCGAGGCGGTTTTTTATGGGGTCGTCCACGATGATGAGGTCGGCGGAATTGCCCGTCACGCCGGACATGATGCCCCTCGAGATCAGGCGCCCGCCCTGCGCCGTCTCCAGCTCGCCGGAGCGGGAGAGCGCGAAGAAGCCCGCGTCCAGCCCGAACACCGCCGGGCCGTATTTCTTGAGCTTCTCGGCGTTGCGGCGCATGAAGCGCTCGGCCGTGACCTCGTTGTAGGAGGCGATTATGACCTTTGCGGAGGGGTGCGCGCCCAGATACCAGCTCGGCAGCGCCTCGGTTATGGAGGCGGTCTTGCCGTGCTGCGGGGCGGTCTGGATGACCAGCACGCGTGGGGCGGGTTCTTCTTCCTCGATAAAGCGCTGGGCGCTTTCGGCCAGGAAAACGCTCAGCTTTGTGCGCAGCCAGCCCTTTCCGCCCGTATAGGCAAGGTATTCGGGGTAAGACCTTCTCGCAAGCTCCCGGCTTATCTCCTCAAGCTTCAGCCTCGCGGCAAGCCCGGCGGCGTCAGCCCTCATCGGCCGCGCCCGGGGCCGCAAGGCCCTCCAAATACTCTCTCATCGCCCTTAGCTCCTCCAGCGTAAGGGCCCTCAAATCCTCCGGAAGGGACCGGCGCTCCGCGCCCCCCTCCCCCAAAATCTCCCTTATCAGGCCGAAAGCCTTAAGGTCTCCCCCCGCCGCCTTTTCCGTCAGGGCGCGCGCTATTTCCCCGCTCCGCTCCGCCAGAAGCTCCTCCAGGCTCCTGCGCAGCGCGGCGCCAGATTCCGTCGTCGCCATCTCAGCACCTCACCGCCTACACCATACGACGGGCAGCATATGAAATTCCATGCAAAGCGCGCCGCCCCGGGGAGCGGCGCGCAAAAAAAAAGCGGGCGGAGCTTGAAGCTCCGCCCGCCAGCCTCGTCCGGCTAGACGCGCCAGTCGGCCGTGAGGCATTTCTTGCACGTGTTGCACTTTTTTCCCGGCTCCAGCACGCACTCTATCGGCCCGTTGTAGTACATCTCCATGGTGCCCGTGGGCAGCTCGTATGTACCGCCGAAGCAGCCCTGCATCAGGGCGGCCTGGAAGAACACCGGCTTGTCCACGCGCTTGAAGTTGAGCGGGCAGTGCCACATGCCGGCCGGTATGCGTATTATGGTCGGCGCGGTGATGACGTAGGTTTCGGCCTCGTCCGTGCCGTCCTTGCCCAGCGTGAACTCTATCTCCGCGTCCCAGTCGAACACGTTGGGGAAGGTGCCGCCGAGGAAGATAAGGTACTCGTCCTGCTCGTGCTTGTGCGGGAATTTGTCAAGGAAGAAGGGCTTGACAAATATCTGAAATCCCACGTTGTACTGCGAGCCGGGAATTTCGCATGCGCCCCTGAAATACGCCTGCGGGGAAACCACGTAGTCCCTGTCCGCGTTGTCGGGCACTACCTCGTTGTACTCCGGCTTGAAGGTGTAGACCAGCTTTTGGAATTTGCGTTTTCCGTCGCTCAATGCCGTCATTCCTTTCGGTGGTTTATTGAATTCGCATGAGCAACATTGTAGACCATGTTCCGCGTTTAGTCAATATGGATAAGCGCCCGCCTCCGGCCGCCGCTCAGCGCTGGCCCGCGCCCGCCAGAAAATCCAGCAGCCGCCGCATGGACTCGGCGGCGGCCGCGGCCGGGCGCGCCTCGAAGGTAAGCCAAACGTCGTCCCTGCGCATCAGGTCAAGATAGGGGGTGAAGTTGACAAGGCCCGCCCCGAAGATCTGGTGCGAGCCGAGGCCGGGAATAATGTCGCTTATGTGCAGCTCCCGTATATGGGCGCTTCTGGCCATCATGAAGGAAAAGGCGGCCCCGTCCGGCCTGCCCTCCCTGTACATCTTGGCCGTGTCCAGCGCAAGGCGGAGCCCGTCTCCGAGCAGCCTGTCCGCAGCGGACATGGAAACGGCGTCCAGCCTGTCGTTTTCAAGGCAGAGCAGGACCTCGCCGCGCCGCCCGAGCAGGAAGGACAGGTTCTCGGCGAGCGCGGCGGCGTAGTGGGCCTCGTCCGGGAAGGCCCGGCCCGGGCCCGCCTCCCCGGCGAGCCTGAAGCGCGGGTAGGCCCCGGCGTGGAGGGTGACGTGCCGCGCGCCCAGCTCGCCGGCCTTTTCCAGGATAAGCGCGAACTGCTCCAGCACGCCCCGCCGCACCAGCGGGAAGTCGCAGCAGAGCGACACGTTGTCGCCCGGGGCGTGCAGTGTCAGCGCCACGCCCGCGTCGCGCGCGCGGCGGCGCAGGGCCGCGAGGGCCGCCCCGTCCAGCCCGTCGAGAAAAAAGGCGGGCACGTTAAGGTCGCCCTGCACATAGTCGAAGCCGAGGCGGGCGGCCTCCTCGACGGCCTCGGCCCAGCCGGCCTGGCAGACGGCGTGCAGCCCCAGCTTCATTCCGGCTTTTCCTCCCCTCCCGGGCCGGGAACCGCGGCGCGCCGCGGCTCCCCCGCGCCGCGGACCCTGCCGCGCCCGGCCGCTCTGCCCTGCCGGGCCGCGACGCGGGCGTATTCCAGCTCCAGCACGCTGTCCACCACCCTTTTGCCGCGCTCGTCCAGCGCCAGGTAGCGCCTTATTGCCTCAGGCTCGCCCGCGCCGGGCGCCGCGGCGGCCGCGGCGTCCCTGTAGAGGTAGTTTGCGTCCACGCCCAGCGCTCCGAGCAGCCCCAGAAAGATCTCCTCGCGGGGATGGCTGATGCCGTTTTCGTAGTTGGCTATGGCCGACGGCGTAATGCCCAGGAGCCTGCCCAGCTCCCGGCGGGACAGGCCCGCCGCCTCCCGCGCCTTCCTTATCTGCCTTCCCACCGACATCAGGCTCCACCCTTCGACAGTTTTTGTTCAGCCAATTTTATCAGCCTGCATGCACAGTTCATGTCGAAAATGGTCAACAGATAAAAAGCTGACAAATTTTTCTTTGCAATTGCCGTAATTGCCGCTTGAACGGGCGGAACCTCGTCCGCCCGTTCAAGCCGTTCAATAAATATATTAAGCTTATTATACTACGGAAAGACTTCTGTTTCAAGCCGACTTAAAGGAAAAATTTTGAAGGATGCTTGACATTACAAGAATCTTGATATATTATCAGGCTACGTGGGGACAGCCCGCCCCGAGGCCGGGGGCGGCCTGCCGAAAGACAGGGTTCTTATCCGAAACAGCGCCGGGTGGCCAGATCCGGCGCAAATCAAGAAGAAGGAGCATTGCGTATGAACCCGGTGATTTCCAGCCATGGCCAATGATTACATCGAGCGGAGCGCCATGCCGAGGGAGGGGCGCTATGTCCTGTGCCCGGAGTGCGGCGCCGAGGTCTACGAGGGGGAGGTATTGTATCGGTTCAAGCTAGGAAGAAGAGGTGAGGAGGACATCTGCGGCCGCTGCCTGTCCGAGGCCGTTTCCGGCCTGCCGCCGGAGGAGCTGGCCTGGCTTGCGGGCGCGAGGCCGCGGAGGGTATCCTTCTCGAGGAGGGCCGCGCCAAGCGGCGAGGAAGGGGAGGCGCTCTGATGGCTATTTACAGGAGCGTGCACGTTTCGTTCTGGACGGATACGAAGATAGCCGTGGAGTTCACTCCCAGGGAAAGGTATTTTTACCTCTATCTGCTTACGAATCCGCATACCAGCCTTACCGGCTGCTATGAGATAAGCGTCAAGCAGATAGCCGCCGAAACGGGCATCGCCCGGAGCGAGGCGGAAAAGCTGCTCGAGAGGCTCGAAAAGGTGCATAAGGTGCTAGAGTACGACCCTGAAACGAGGGAGGTATTCATACTCCGCTGGCACGCCTACAATTGGAACAGGTCGCCCAATTGCAGGAAGGCCATAGAGGCCTCTCTGGAGGAGATCAAGAACAGCTCCTTTGCCGAGCGGATACGGGAGCTGGCAAGGGGCCTGCAAGCCCCTTCGAGGGCCGCTGTATCTGATACTGTATCTGTATCTGGTTCTGGTTCTGGCCCGAATCTGGAGGACTACAAGCGCATGCAAAGGTACATTGAAAAATTGAACGGTTTGGGGGGTCAGCAGTGAAAGCGAACGACGCGGGAACGAAAGCCAAGGAGCGCCCGAAGGCCGGGATCAGGGCCTCCAGAGATCTCAAGAGGGCCTTTCTGTCGCGCTACAGGCTCATAGACGCGGAAATCAACATGCTTGTCGAGGAGCGCGACGAGTGGTTTGCCAGGGCCGTCAGGGTCACTCCGGACTACTCAAGGGCGCGGGCCGCCTCCGGCGCCCCGGACGGCGACAGGCTGGGCGCCATAGTGGCCAAGCTCGCCGAGCTGGACAGGCTCATAGACGGGCGCATAGACGAGCTTGTGGAGCTGCGCATGAAAATAGAAAAGGCCGTCTCGGAAATGGACGACCCCGTGCTGAGGGACCTGCTGGCCCTGCGGTACATCAGCGGCCTGACCTTCGAGCAGACGGCGGAGCGCCTGTTCTACTCGTGGCGGCAGATAATGAACCTGCACGGCAAGGCGCTGGACAGCCTGGAAATCGACTTCTGAGCGAGGCGGGAGCGGCCCGGTAAGCCGCTTTCGGTCAAAAGGTATGGATATATTGGAAATGAGCTTAGGCTAGGGGCGGCTTTTCGGAGCCGCCCCCAGCCGTTTTTTTGCGCCTTCCGGCGCCGCTCTAGAGCGTGTCGTCGCCGGCTATCCAGTCCTCCACGGGAATGTCCACGTATTCCGTTTCCGATACGCGGCAAACCACGTTTTTGATGCCGGCGTTTATTATCATCCTCCTGCACATGGAGCAGGGGGTCGCGTTTTTAATAAGCTCGCCGGTTTTGACCTCGCGCCCGGCAAGGTAGAGGGTGCTGCCTATGGTTTCGTTTCGCGCGGCGGAGATGATGGCGTTTGCCTCGGCGTGTACGGAGCGGCAGAGCTCGTAGCGCTCGCCGCTGGGGATATTCAGCGTTTCCCTGCGGCAGCCGCCCAGCTCGTCGCAGTTTTTCCTGCCGCGGGGCGCGCCGTTGTAGCCGGTGGCGACTATCTCGTCGTTCCTGACTATTATGGCCCCGTACTGCCGCCTCAGGCAGGTCGAGCGCCTTAGCACCGAATCGGCTATGTCCAGGTAGTAGTTTATCTTGTCCTTCCTCATCTGCGCTCCTCCCCAAGCCATGAAGCCCAGACCTCCGGCGCGAAGCCGCAGGCGGCTTTTTTCCCGTTCCTCACTATCGGCGTTTTCAAGAGGCCCTGGTTTTCAAAGAGCTTCTCCTCGCGGTCGGAGGCGTAGGCCAGGTAGCGGAGCAGCTCCGAGCCCCTTGCCTTTTCGTCGGCCATGGCTTCGAGCCCCAGCGCGGCCTTCACGGAGTCGAACTCGCCCCTGCTCATGGGCTGCCTTTCCAGGTCTATATACTGGTATTTTATCCCGCGCTCCCTGAACCAGCGCTCCGCCTTTTTCGTGTCGAAGCATTTTTTTCTTCCGAATATCTGTATGTTCATTTCCGCTCCTTTTTTCGACTCCGCCTCCGCCTCCCCTTGAGGGGACGCGGCGCGCAGCGCCGGAAGGGTGTCACCGCACCGCAGCAACAGCCGCCTATCCCCCACCCCTCGGCCGCTCCGCGGCGGCTCACACCTCCATTATCATAGGCAGTATCATGGGGCTGCGCTTTGTGGTCTTGTGCAGGTAGGAGGTCAGGGCGGTCTTTATTGAGGCCTTTATGGTGGCCCAGTCGGTGATGTTGTTGTTTTCGCAGGCGTCCAGCGTTTCGACCACGAGCATGCGCATGCTGTCGAGAAGCTGGTCGGCCTCCTTGACGTAGACGAAGCCGCGGGTTATTATGTCCGGCCCGGAAATCAGGCTGTTGTCCTCGCGGCTGAGGCTCACCACGACGACCAGCATCCCGTCCTCGGCCAGGTGCTTCCTGTCGCGCAAAACAACGCTGCCCACGTCGCCTATGCCGGTCCCGTCCACGAGCACGCGGCCGGACTGCACGGCGCCGCCCGGCTTCATGGTCTTCTTGGTCAGCTCGACGACCTTGCCTATGTCGCCTATCATTATATGGTTGGAGGCGACGCCCATCTCCCTGGCCAGGCCCGCGTGCGCGCGCAGGTGCTTCTGCTCGCCGTGTATGGGCATGAAGAAGCGCGGCTTGGTCAGGGCCAGCATGATGCGCAGCTCCTCCTGGCAGGCGTGGCCGGAGACGTGCAGATCGCTCATGATGTCCCTGTAGCAGACCTCGGCGCCCTTGCGGAACAGCTCGTTTATCATGCGGCTTACGGTCTTTTCGTTGCCGGGCACGGCGGAGGCGGAGATTATCACCCTGTCGCCCGCGCCTATCTCCACCTGCTTGTGGCCGGAGAAGGCCATCCTGTACAGGGCGGACATGGACTCGCCCTGGCTGCCGGTGGTGATGATCACCGTTTTCTCCTTCGGGAAATTCTTCAGCTTGTTCATGTCAAGCAGCGTGTCCTCGGGTATCTTTATATACCCTAGCTCGGTGGACACGGCCACCATGTTCTCCATGCTGCGGCCGGTTATGCCCACCTTGCGCCCGTGCCTGGCCGCAAGCTCTATTATCTGCTGCACCCTGTAGACGTTGGAGGCGAAGGTGGTTATTATCAGGCGCTTGCCGCAGCCGTCGAACAGCTCGTCCAGAGCCTTGCCCACCACGCGGTCCGAGGGGCACAGGCCCTTCCTTTCGGCGTTTGTGGAGTCCGACAGCAGGGCCAGCACGCCCTCCCTGCCCAGCTCGCCGAAGCGGGTCAGGTCCGTCATCTCGCAGCCGACGGGCGTGGTGTCTATCTTGAAGTCGCCGGTATGCACCACCATTCCGACCGGCGTCCTTATCGCCAGCGCCACGCACCGGGCTATGCTGTGGTTGACGTGTATGGGCTCTACCTCGAAGCAGCCCACGCTGAACTTGACCCCGGGCTTTATCTCCCGCAGGTCGGCCTTTTTCGCCAGGTCGTGCTCCTCCAGCTTCAGCTTCACGAGGCCCAGCGTCAGGTCCGTGCCGTATATGGGCGCGGCTATCTGCTTTATCACGTAGGGGACCGAGCCTATATGGTCCTCGTGGCCGTGGGTGAGCACTATGCCCCTAATCCTGGAGGCGTTTTTCGTAAGGTAGGTTATGTCGGGTATGACCAGGTCCACCCCGTACATCTCGCCGTCGGGAAAGCCCAGCCCGCAGTCCACTATCATTATGTCGTCCTTGTACTCGTAGACCGTCAGGTTCTTCCCCACCTCGTCCAGCCCACCGAGGGGTATGATCTTCAGTTTTTCAGCCATTAAATATTTAATCACTCCAAACAATAATTGTCCTCGGGCAGCGCCCTTCGGCTTCCTGCCCGGAAAAAAAGTATGTATATCCCGATTATAGGCGCTTTCGCGCGCTATTATACATCCATGCCGGCCGCCCCCGGTCGGAGGCGGAGGGCCCTACAGCTCCCGCCGCCCCTCCAGGGCGCGCAGCAGCGTCGCGTCGTCGGCAAACTCGAGGCTGCCGCCGACGGGGACCCCGTAGGCTATGCGCGTCACGCGCAGGCCGAGAGGCTTTATGAGCCTCGATATATACATCGCCGTGGCCTCGCCCTCCGTGTCGGGGTTTGTGGCCAGGATGACCTCCCGCACGGCGCCGTCGTTCAGGCGGGCGAGAAGCTCCCTGATAGCTATGTCGTCGGGCCCGACGCGGCGCAGGGGCGATATGGCCCCGTGCAGCACGTGGTAAAGCCCGTTGTATTCATGCGAGCGCTCCAGCGCGGTGACGTCCCTCGGCTCGGACACCACGCAGATGACCGAGCGGTCTCTCCCTCCGCCCTCGGAGCAGAGCGGGCAGACCTCGCTCTCCGTGAGGTTCTGGCAGACCGCGCAGCGCCTCACGCTCCGTTTCGCGTCCAATATCGCGCGGGCGAAGGCCTCGGCCTCCTCCGGCGTCTGGTTTAGAATATAAAAAGCCATCCTCTGGGCGGACTTCATGCCCACGCCCGGCAGCTTGGCAAACTGTTCTGTCAGCCTTTCGAAGGCTTCCGGAAAATGCGCCATTATTTGACCGTTCCTCTTAGCGTTTCAATTCTCAGGCGCCTGTCGGCCGCGCCGAACACGTCGCTGCCGGCCACCAGCACGTCGGCCCCCGCGGCTATGGCGGCCGGGGCGGTGGCGGGGTTTATGCCGCCGTCGGCCTCGAGCAGGCAGCTAAGCCCGCGCGAGGCGATATAGGCCCTCAGGCCGGCCAGCTTGGGCAGCATGTCCTCCATGAAGGCCTGGCCGCCGAAGCCCGGCTCCACGGTCATCACCAGCACCAGGTCGGCAAGGCCGATGAAGGGCAGGGCCGCCTCCCAGGGCGTGGCCGGCTTCAGGGTAACGCCCGCCCTGCGGCCCAGGGCCTTTACCTCCCTCAGGGCCGCAAGCACGCCCTCCTCGGAGTCGGCCTCGACATGCACGTTCACAAGGTCGGCCCCCGCCTCGGCGAAGCGCCGCGCGTACCGGGCGGGCCTGTCTATCATAAGATGCACGTCCAGGAACATGTCCGTATACGCCCGCACGGATTTAAGCACGGGCAGGCCGATGGATATGTTGTCCACGAACAGGCCGTCCATCACGTCGAAGTGCAGCCAGTCGGCCCCGCCGCTTTTGACGCTGTCTATCTCCTCGCCCAATCTGGCGAAATCGGCCGAAAGTATGGATGGAGCTATTTTTACCATCGATTTTCCCTGTTTTCGGGCCGCGTAACGGCCACGGCCGGCGCGGCATAGTAATGAGCAAGCAGGATCCGCCTCCTGTCCTGCTTTGATATAGGGGCCGCACCGCTTTCTCCCGGCGTGCGGCCCCGCCTGCGCCGCCCGTCCGTAAGGCGTTGCGGAAGCTCTCAGGCAATAATACAATATTTGGAGCCATTAATCAATATTAAGTTGACACCGGACCGAAATAATATTACATTAGTGATGACTATATTATGGGAGGCTTTTCGTGCGCAATACCAAAAAGCGGGCGGGCGGCGCGCCGGCGGCGGCCTTTTTCGCGGCCGCGGCCGTCTGGCTTATATGGGCGCTGCTTTTTCCCATGTACAGGATGTGGCACTTCGCCCTCCCCTTCGCCTTCAGCGTGCTGGCCGGAAGGGGCGCCTTCCTGCTGGCGAAAAGGAGGCTGCCGCCCGAGCCGGAGCCGGAGCCCGAGCCGGAGCCCGCAAAAAAGGCGGAGGATTTCAAGCCCACCGGCGACCCGGAGGTGGACGCCGCGCTGCTCGAGGGGCGGCGCGCCCTGGGCGAGCTGGGCAGGCTCTACGCCTCAATAGGCAGCCCGGAGGTCAAGAGCCGCGTCATTAAAACCATAGACATCACCGACCGCATCGTAAGGGACGCCGAGCGCGACCGGCAGGATCTGCCGAAGATAAAGAAGTTCCTCGGCTTCTACATCCCGGCGACCATAAGGCTGCTCAACGAGTACGACAGGATGTACTCCTCCGGCGCCTCCGGCCAAAACGCCGCCTCCGCCATGAAAAGCATCGAGGAGGCGCTGGACAGGATGAACGAGGCCTACGAGCGCCACTACGACTCCCTTTTCAGCAACGAGAGCCTGGACATTGAAACGGACATAAAGGCGCTGGAGGGCCTTTTGAAGCTCGAGGGCCTGGGCGGCCCCGATTTCGAGATAAAGTAAAAAGAGAAAGGATGCCGACAAGCCATGGATTTTGAATACAAGCCTTCCCTTACCCTGGAGCCGGACGCGGCGGCGGCTGAGGCGCCGAAGCCCGAGGCCGCGTTTGCCGCCGCCGAAAAGAAGGCGGAGGCGCCCGCCTTCTCTCTGGACAGCCTGAGCGAGGCCGAGCGCAGGGCCGTGCTGGACTTTTCCGAAAAGATAGACATCACCGACGTCAACCAGGTGCTGCAGTACGGCTCGGGCGCGCAGAAGAACATTTCCGAGTTTTCCGGCACGGCGCTGAACAACGTGCGCACCAAGGACATGGGCGAGGTGGGCAATATGCTCACCGGGCTTCTTACCCAGCTCAAGGGCTTCAGCGTGGACGCCGAGGAAAAGAAGGGCCTCATGGGCCTGTTCAAGAGGACGCAGCGTCAGATAAGCGAGCTCAAGGCGCAGTACGAAAAGGCGGAGGTCAACGTAAGCCGCATAAGCGAGGAGCTTCAGAAGCACCAGGTGGTGCTCATGAAGGACGTGGCCATGCTGGACAAGATGTACGAGCTGAACCAGGCCTACTTCAAGGAGCTGTCCATGTACATCCTGGCCGGCAAGCGCCGCCTTGAGAAGGCGCTCAGCGAGGAGCTGCCCGCCCTGCGCGAGAAGGCGCAAAAGACCGGCCTGCCGGAGGACGCGCAGGCGGCAAACGATTTTGCCAACATGTGCTCCCGCTTCGAGAAGAAGCTGCACGACCTGGAGCTGACCAGGATGATCTCCATCCAGATGTCGCCCCAGATAAGGATGATACAGAACAACGACACCCTGATGATAGAAAAGATACAGACCTCCATAGTCAACACCATCCCCCTGTGGAAAAGCCAGATGGTGCTGGCGCTGGGCATGGCCCACTCCCAGCAGGCCATGGAGGCCCAGAGGGAGGTCACGAACGTCACCAACCAGCTTTTGAAGAAGAATTCGGAAATGCTGAAGATGGGCAGCTTGGAGGTGGCCAAGGAGTCCGAGCGCGGCGTGGTGGAGCTTGAAACGCTCAAGCTGGCAAACGAGAACCTCATATCCACGCTAGAGGAGGTGCGGCGCATACAGGCCGAGGGCGCGGCCAAGCGCCGCGAGGCCGAGGGCGAGCTCAGCCGCATAGAGGAGGAGCTGCGCCGCAAGCTGCTTGAGGTAAAGTAGCCCCCGCCGGCCTCCCCTCGAGGGCAGGCGGCACGCAGGGCCGGAAGGGTGGCCACGTGAAAAATAAATAAGGAGAATATGGCAATGGCAAAGCATAGCGGGGCCTCAAGGCCCATACTTATCATCATAGCCGTCGCCGTGATACTCCTGGCGTTCTACATCGGCGTCAACAGGAGCCTCGGCGGCAAAATGGAGGAGGCCGCCGCCGCCTTCACAAACGGCGTGCCCGGCGGCGGCGACTACGGCGTCGGCATAAGCAGGCAGCTCAAGGCGCGCATAGACGCCTGCAACAGCATGCAGACCCTGGCCGCCAAGTACGAGGCCGTGCTGCAGGAATATTCGGCGCTGCGCTTTGCTCGCAACGAGCTCTACGACCTGTGGCTGGACGGGAAGGACCTGCACGCGATGTACGAGGCCGACCAGAGGCTAACCGAAAAATTCGCCGCGCTCTACGACAAGCTTTACCCTCTCGCAACGCCCAAGCAGCGGGGCGAGATGGAGGATATAAAATCTGTCATGGACAACGCCCGGCGAGAAATAGACGAGAGCCCCTACAACGATTATATCGCCGAGTTTTACAGGACCGTGCTCGACAGGTTCCCCGCCAGCGTGCTCAAGCGCCTATGCCGGGCCAAGCCCCCGCAATATTTCAGGTAGCGCAAATGAAAGGAATGCGGCATTATGTTTAAGAAAGCAAAAAGGCTGCTGGCCTTCGCCCTGTGCCTCGGGGCGCTTCTCGCCGTTCCGGCCCTGGCCTTCGTGGAAAAGACCGAGGAGTTTTACGTGGCCGACTACGCGGGCGTGCTCAAGCAGGACACCAGGGACTACATCCTCTCGGCCAACAAGGAGCTTTACGCCGAAACCGGCGGGCAGATAGTCGTCGTCACGGTGCAGTACCTCGACGGCTACTATTCCGACGAGTACGCACTCCAGCTTTTCAACGACTGGGGCGTTGGCGACGCCGAGCGCAACAACGGCATGCTGCTGCTGCTTGCCACCATGGAGGGCAAGGCCTGGCTGACCCAGGGCGCGGGCATCATGAACGACTTTACGGATTCATACATCAACGAGCTGCTCGACACATATTTCTGGAAGGACTTCGACGCGGGCGACTTCGACGCGGCGGTAAGCAAGCTGTTTCCGCGCCTGCTCGCCTGGTACGAGGACTATTACGGCGTCAGCATAGGCGACGGGGTTTCCTCCGGCTACGCGGGCGGCGGCTCCTACGACTACGGCTACGGCGGCTCCTACGACTACGGCTACGGCTACGGGGCGGGCTACGCCTCAGGCGGCCTCGGCTTTATTTCGGCCGTCCCCGTTTTTCTGGTGATAGCCTTCGTTATTTTCATTTTTGCTTTTATAGGCAGCGTCTTCGGCAGGGTCCGGCGCAGGTTCTTCTTTTTCGGGCCCTGGATAGGGCCGCGCTGGGGCGGCTACCATAATCATTACCATAATTATCCTCCTCCCGGCGGCTTCTTCGGCGGCCGCGGCCCCCGTCCTCCCGGCGGCTTCGGTTCCGGAGGCGGCTTCGGCTCCGGAGGCGGAGGCGGCCGCGGCGGCGGAGGCTTCGGCGGGGGCGGCGGCCATGGCGGAGGCGGCGGAGGCGGCCGCAGGTAGGCTTATACCCGCCCCCCCGCAGCCTCCTTCCTCCCACCCCTCAGCCGCTTCGCGGCAGCTCCCCTCAAGGGGAGCCAGCCCGGCCTCCCCTCGAGGGGACGCGGCGCGCGGGGCCGGAAGGGTGGCATGCAAAGACAAACGGCTTGGGCGGCTCCACACGGAGCCGCCCAAGCTTATCCCGCCGCGCTTGCCTCAAAGCCATTCTTCGCGCACATCGCGCGAGGCTCAGCCCCCGGCGTCCCTGAGCGCGGCCTCGTACAGCTCGTTGCGCGAAAGCCCCGTCTCCTCGGAGGCCTTCTTCACGGCGTCCTTCAGCGAGCGGCCCTCGGCGCGCAGCTCCGCAATCCTCTCGAGCGCCCCGGCAAGGCCCGCCCCGGCTTCCGGCGGCTCCGGCGCCGCGCCCTCCACCACAAGCGCGAACTCGCCCCTCGGGGCCTCGGCCTCGAAATGCCTCACCGCCTCCGAGAGCGTCATGCGCAGCGTTTCCTCGTGGAGCTTGGTCAGCTCGCGGCAGACGGCGACGCGCCTGTCGCCCCAGGCCTCCAGCATGTCGGCCAGCGTGCTTCTGAGCTTGTGCGGAGCCTCGTAAAATATCATGGTGCGCCTTTCGCCCTTCAGCTCGGCCAGGCGCTCGGCGCGGCTCCTGCGCCCGACGGCGAGGAAGCCCTCGAAGGCGAAGCGCCCCGACGGCAGCCCCGACAGGGCCAGCGCGGCGACGGCGGCGCAGGGCCCGGGCACGGCCACGACCTCTATGCCCGCGCCGGCGCAGAGCCGCACAAGGTCCTCCCCCGGGTCGCTGACGGCGGGCATGCCCGCGTCCGTCACCAGGGCGCAGCTCTCCCCGGCCTCGATACGCCGGACTATACGCTCCCCGCTGCCCGTCCTGTTGTGCTGGTAGTAGCTCACCAGCGGTTTTTTTATGCCCAGATGGTTGAGCAGCCTGAGCGCGACGCGGGTATCCTCGGCGGCGATAAAATCCGCCGCCGCCAGCGTTTCTGCGCAGCGCGGCGAAACGTCGCCGAGGTTCCCTATGGGCGTGCCCACAAGATACAGCTTTCCCGCCATCGCGGCCTCCTCCCCCCGTTCAAGCTCATTGCGGCGCGGTCAGCGGCGGCTCGACAGCGAGGCCCGGCCCCGCCCCCCGCCTGCCCTCCAGCAGCGCCACGATGGGCGCGCCGTCGGGGCGCTGGACGAAGCGCAGCCGCTTTGGCTCCAGCCCGGCGGCGGTCATGGCGCAGCAAAGCTCCGAGAGCCGCTCCGGCCTGTGCACCAGGGCGAAGCGCCCGCCCCAGCGGCAAAAGAAGGCCGCCGCGCGGCACAGCTCGTCCAGCGTGCAGCCGCCCTCCTCCCTGGCGGCTGCGCGCTCTGGCCCGGCGGCCCTCTTGCCCGAGCCCGCCCTGAAATAGGGCGGATTGGATATCACCAGGTCGAAGCGCCCGGCAAGCCCGCCCCTTTCGCCGAAGAGCTCCCTGTAATTTGCGATGTCGCCGCAGACGGCGTTTATCTCAAAGCCGTTGAGCGCCGCGTTTTTCCGCGCAAGCTCCACCGCCTTCTCCGATATGTCCGCCGCCCAAACCTTCAGCTCCGGCTTCCTGCCCAGCAGCATCAGGGACAGCGCGCCCCCGCCGCAGCCGAGGTCGCACACCGTCCTCACGCCGGACAGCCCGGCGAAGCCGCCAAGCCACACCGAATCCGAGCCCAGAGGAAAGACCCCCGGCTCGTGTACGTATTTCGGGCCCCCGGCGTAAAGCTCACCGCAATCCATAGGCTTCCTCCCCGGATAAAGCTACGGAGAACCCGGCGCGCGGCTGGGTCCTCCGTAGGCCATAAAGCTTCAGGTTACTCCGCGTCGATGGCGTTGGCGGGGCAGTTGGCCGCGCAGGTGCCGCAGTCCACGCACTGGTCGGCGATTATTTTATATTTATCCCCGTCCTGTTCGATGCAGTCCACGGGGCAATTCTCCTTGCAGACACCGCAGCCTACGCAATCGTCCTTCCTGATCTTATATGCCATATTCAAAACACCTCCTAGCAAATACTGATTTATACTAACACTTTTTCACCAAAATGCAAAGGTTTTTTTTAGCCGGTTTGACCCCTCCTTTTTTTGGTCAGAATTGGTCAAAATACTGTTGACTTTTCCTGACTAAAGGTGTATGCTAAGGTCAGTCATAGTCAAACATTTGTGCCATACGGAGCGTTACGACATGGGAATCACAGACATAATCGCGCGCTTTATTTTGGACGAGATATCTGAAACCGGCGGCTGCGCGGAGCTGCAGCGGGCGGAGCTGGCCCAGCGCTTCAAATGCGTGCCCAGCCAGATCAACTACGTCATTTCGACGCGCTTCGCGCCGGAGCACGGCTATATTGTTGAAAGCAGGCGCGGCGGGAACGGGTATATACGCATAACGCGGCTGCGCTCCCCGGCCGGGCAGCTTGTCTCGCGCATGATAGGCGCGATAGGCCTCGAGCTGGACCAGGCGGCGGCGGAGGCCATCATTTCGGCCGCCGCCGGGGCCGGGCTTATCAGCAAGCGCGAGGCCCTGCTGCTGCGCTCGGCCGTCAGCCCGCGCGCGCTGGCCGCCGCGCCGCGGGAGGACAGGGCGCGGCTCAGGGCCGGCATACTCAAGAACATGCTCGCCGCCTCGGCGGCGGAGCCGCCAGAGGGATAAAACGCAAAGCCGGGAGGTAATAATAGTATATGTTGTGTCAAAACTGCGGCAAAAACAGCGCGGCCTTCCACTACAAGACCAGCGTAAACGGCGTCGCCGCCGAGCTGCACCTGTGCGCGGACTGCGCCTCCAGGCTGAGCCAGTCCGTGCCCGCCGCCTTTTTCGACGCAGGCGGAGGCAGCTACCTGTCCTCCGTAATGTCGGACCTTATAGGCTCGGAGGCCAAGACCGCCGCCGGGCGCTGCCCGCTCTGCGGGGCCTCGGCGCGGGACATAGCGCGCACGGGCAAGGCCGGCTGCGCCAGGTGCTACGAAACCTTTTCGGAAATGCTGCTGCCGGTCATAAAGCGCATACACGGCAACACGCACCACAACGGGAAATTCCCCGCCTCGGCCGGGGCGGAGCTCCAGCAGCGGCGCAGGGTCGAGAAGCTGCGGCAGGAGCTGGCCCGGGCGGTCGAGGCGCAGGATTACGAGCGCGCGGCCGAGCTGCGCGACAGGATACGCGAGCTGGAGGGAGGGGCGAGCCGCCAATGAGCGAAAGCAAGCCGAAATGGTACGAAAGCGTCGGCGAAATGGGGGACATAGTCATCTCCAGCCGTATACGCCTGGCGCGGAACCTGGCCGAGCACCCCTTCCCCGCAAGGCTGGGCGCCTCGGCGGCGAGGGACATACTCGACAGGGTGGCCGACTTCATAACAGGCAGCGCCGGCGGCGCGGAATTCGAGCTGGTGGACCTCAGCCGGGCCGACGCGCTGACCATAGGCTCCCTGGTGGAGCGGCACCTCATCTCGCCGGAGCTGGCCTCCAAGGGCGGCAGCCGCGGCGCGGTGCTGTCCAGGGACGAGAGCGTATCCGTCATGATAAACGAGGAGGACCACCTGCGCATACAGGTGCTGGGCAGCGGCCTGTGCCTCAACGAGTGCATGAAGAAGGCCGACATGCTCGACGACCTGCTGGAGGGCCATTTTTCCTACGCGTGGGACGACAGGCTCGGCTACCTCACCCACTGTCCGACCAACCTCGGCACAGGGCTGCGGGCCAGCGTCATGCTGCACCTGCCCGCGCATACCGACACGGGGGAGATAAGGCAGCTTGCCGCGACGCTGGGGAAGCTGGGCTTTGCCGTGCGGGGCCTCTACGGGGAGGGGAGCGCCGCCGTCGGCTCCATGTTCCAGGTTTCCAACCAGCTCACCCTCGGGCCCACCGAGCAGGAGACGCTGGACCGCCTCGTGCAGGTGGTCAAGTCCACGATAGACAGGGAGCGCTTCCTGCGCGCCAAGATGGAGGAGGAGAACCCCACCTTCCTGCCCGACAAGGTCTGGCGCGCCTACGGGATATTGAAATACGCGCGCAAAATAAGCGCGGGCGAGGCCATGGAGCTGCTCAGCGTGGTGAGGGAGGGCGTCTCCATAGGCGAGATAAAGGGCGTGGACATGGCGCTCCTGAACAGGCTGATATGGAGCATCCAGCCCAACCAGCTCTGCCTGGCCGCCGGGCGCGCCCTCGGCGAGCAGGAGCGGGACGCCGCCCGCGCCGCCTATATACGCGACAGCATCTAGCCCCCGACCCCGCCTCCCCTCGAGGGGACGCGGCCCGAAGGGCCGGAAGGGTGGCCACAGCCGACAAATAAAACACAAAGGAGATGAAGACATGAGCTTTGAAGACAGGCTCACCGAGCGCGCGAAAAACGCGCTGAACTACGCCTACGGCGCCGCCGCCGAGCTGGGGCACGGCTACGTCGGCAGCGAGCACATACTCATAGGCCTCGCGCGGGAGAGGGACAGCGCCGCCGCGCGCTGCCTGCGCAACTACGGCTTCGACGATTCGCGGCTCCTCGGGCTGGTGGAGAAGGCCGTCGGCCGGGGCGCGCCGACGACCCAGCCCGCGCAGGGGCTCACCCCTCGCGCAAAACGCGTCGTCGAGCTGGCGGCTGCGGAGGCCGCCCGGCTCGGCCAGGGCTATATAGGCACCGAGCACCTGCTCATGGGCCTGCTGCGCGAGGCCGACAGCGTGGCCGTGCGGCTGCTCCTGGCCGAGGGCGCGGACATCAACCGCATATATACCGAGGCTTTGGAGAGCCTCGGCGGGCCCGGCCCGGCGGGCATGAACATGAACGCCGCGGGCGCGGCCGCCCGGCCCCAGCCCGGGCCGAGGCAGGGCAAGCGCAGCGAAACCAAGACGCTTGACCAGTTCAGCCGCGACCTGACGGACGCGGCCGCCGCCGGCCAGCTCGACCCCGTTATCGGCCGCGAGCAGGAGATACAGCGCGTCATACAGATACTCAGCCGCCGCACGAAGAACAACCCCGTGCTCATCGGCGAGCCGGGCGTCGGCAAGACGGCCATAGCCGAGGGCCTGGCCCAGAAGGTGGTGGCGGGCGACGTGCCGGAAAACCTGCGCGGCAAGCGCATAGTCACGCTGGACCTGTCCGGCATGGTGGCGGGCACCAAGTACAGGGGCGACTTTGAGGAGCGCATCAAGACCGCCATAGAGGAGGTGCAGAACGCCCGCAACATCATTTTGTTCATAGACGAGCTGCACACGATAATAGGCGCGGGGGCCGCCGAGGGCGCCATAGACGCGGCAAACATCATCAAGCCCGCGCTGGGGCGCGGCGAGCTGCAAATCATCGGGGCCACCACGCTCAACGAATACCGCAAGCACATCGAGAAGGACGCCGCGCTGGAGCGCCGCTTCCAGCCCGTGATGGTCAACGAGCCGACCAAGGAGGAGTCCGTGCGCATCCTCGCCGGCCTGCGCGACAGGTACGAGGCGCACCACAAGCTCAAGATCACCGACGAGGCCATAGCCGCCGCCGTGGACATGTCCTCCCGCTATATAAACGACCGCTTCCTGCCGGACAAGGCCATAGACCTCATAGACGAGGCCGCCTCCCGCGTGCGCATGAACGTGCTTACCCTGCCGTCCGAGGTCAAGAGCCTCGAGTCAAGGCTGGACGACCTGCGCCGCGAGAAGGACGCGGCCGTGGCCGAGCAGAGCTTTGAAAAGGCGGCCGCTTTGCGCGACGAGGAGATGAAGCTGTCAGCCCAATTGGAGCAGCTCAGGTCCGACTGGGCCAAGTCCAAGACCGCCTCGCGCGGCAGCGTCGGCGCCGAGGACATAGCCGCCGTCGTCTCCGGCTGGACGGGCATACCCGTGACCACCCTCACCGAGGACGAGAGCAAGCGCCTGCTGCGCATGGAGGAGATACTGCACAGGCGCGTCATAGGCCAGGACGAGGCCGTCTCCGCCGTCTCCAGGGCCATAAGGCGCGGCAGGGTGGGGCTTAAGGACCCCAAGCGGCCGACGGGCTCCTTCCTCTTCCTCGGGCCCACCGGCGTAGGCAAGACGGAGCTTTGCCGCGCGCTGGCCGAGGCCATGTTCGGCGACGAGAACGCCATAATCAAGGTGGACATGTCCGAGTACATGGAAAAGCACACGGTATCCAAGCTCATCGGCTCCCCTCCGGGCTATGTGGGCTACGAGGAGGGCGGCCAGCTCACCGAGAAGGTGCGCCGCAGGCCCTACAGCGTCGTGCTTTTCGACGAGATAGAAAAGGCGCATGAGGACGTGTTCAACATCCTGCTCCAGATAATGGAGGACGGCGTGCTCACCGATTCTCAGGGCCGCCGGGTTGACTTCAAGAACACCGTCATAGTCATGACCTCCAACGTCGGGGCGAGGAATATAACGGAAAAGAAGAAGTCCCTCGGCTTCTCCGTGCAGGAGGAAAGCGCGGAGGCCGGCGCGGCCGAGATCCGGGAAAAGGTTATGGCCGAGCTGAAAAGGGCCTTCAAGCCCGAGTTTTTAAACCGCATAGACGAAATAATCGTTTTCAGCCAGCTCACAAAGGAGGACATACGGCGCATAACCTCCAACATGCTCAGGGACGTGGCCGCGCGGCTCGAAAAGCTGGGCATAGAGCTCAGCGCGGACGAGGCGGCCGTCGACCTCCTCGCCGACTCCGGCTTCGATCCGGTATACGGCGCGCGCCCGCTCAGGCGGGCCATACAGTCCGCCGTTGAGGACAAGGCCGCCGAGCGGCTCCTCGAGGGCACGGTAAAGCAGGGCGACAGGCTCAGGGCCGTCGTCGAAAACGGCAGGATAACCTTCGAGGTCTCCCGCCCCGCCCCCGCCTCCCCTTGAACCGGCCACAGCCTCCCCTTGAGGGGACGCGGCGCGCAGCGCCGGAGCCGGAAGGGTGCGCCGCACCTCAAAAAACAAAAAAAATTCGGGGCCGACCCCTATTTCAGGGGTACGGCCCCGTACTCCTCTCCGGCGCGCTCGATAACGACGGCGCCGGAGCTTATTTCGGCAAGCCTTGAAACAAGCGCCTCCGCCTCTCCGCTTTCGGCTCGAACGCTAAGCTCCACAGCCGCGCCGAAGCGCTCGTCCTCCACGAGGGCCCCGCGCAGCGCCAGCTCGCGCCTGACCCGCTCGTAGAACTGGTATGGGCAGCTCAGGCGCAGCCTCGCAAGCCGCGCGACGCGGCTCAGGCCCGCCGCCTCCAGCGCCAGCGCCGCCGCGCGCGAATAGGCCCTGGCCAGCCCGCCCGTGCCCAGCAGCACGCCGCCGAAATAGCGCGTCACCACGCAGCAGACGTCGGCCACGCCCGCCGCTCGCAGCGCGCCCAGCGCCGGCAGTCCGGAGCTGCCCTGCGGCTCCCCGTCGTCCGAATATCTGGCAAGCCCGCCCTCGCGTATGATATAGGCGTAGACGTTGTGGGACGCGTCCCGGTGCCGCTCCCGCGTCTCTTTTATTCGTTCCAGCGCCTCGGCCTCGCTCTCCGCGCGCCAGACCCGGCCTATGAAGCGCGAGCGCCTTTCCGCAAACTCCGCCTCTCCGTACCCGGAGGGCGTGAGATACTCGCCGCTCACACCACATACTCCCTTATCCTGCCGTAGGTCTCCGGCCCGCAGACCAGCGCCACCTCTATGCCGGACTCGGTATAGTCCACCGAAAGCACCCGGCACTCCCTGTGCAGGACGTCAAGCAGGCCGCTCCTGTCGTACGGCAATTTTATGTCAACCTTTTTCGCACCCCTGCCCAGCGCCTCGAGGATACGGCGCTTCAGCTCGTCCAGGCCCTCGCCCGTGAGGGCGGAAACGCGCACGGCGTCCCCTCCGCGCGGCGGCTCCCCGGCGGCAAGGTCGCATTTGTTGAAGACCTCGAGCCTCGGCGTTGACCCGGCGCCCAGCTCCTCTATCAGGCGGTCTGTGACGGCCGCGCGCTCTGCCCAGTCCGGCTCCGAGGCGTCGATGACGTGCAGGAGCAGGTCGGCCAGGCTCAGCTCCTCGAGGGTGGCCTTGAAGGCCTCTACGAGCTGTGTCGGCAGCTTGCGTATGAAGCCGACGGTGTCCGAGAGCAGGACGGTGGTCATCTCGTCCAGCTCGAGGCGCCTTGTCGAGGTGTCCAGCGTGTCGAACAGGCGGTTGCCCGTGTGCAGCTCCGCGCCGGTAAGGGCGTTTGCCAGCGTGGACTTGCCGGCGTTGGTGTAGCCGACCAGCGCGACCGTCGGCACGGCGTTTTTTTCCCTCTGCCGCCTCTGCACGCCCCTTGCGCGGCGCACCTCGCGCAGCTCCTCCTCCAGCTTTTGGATTTTGCGCCTTATGTGGCGCCTGTCCGTCTCAAGCTGGGTCTCGCCGGGCCCTCTCGTGCCTATCCTGCTTGCGCCGGAGGCTGTCTGGCTTGCCAGGTGGCTCCACATGCCGGTCAGGCGCGGCAGCAGGTACCTGTACTGGGCCAGCTCCACCTGGAGGCGGCCCTCACGTGTCCGGGCGCGGCCGGCGAAGATGTCGAGTATGAGGCCGCTCCTGTCCAGCACCCTGGCGCCCAGCTCCTCCTCCAGCTCGCGCGCCTGGGAGGGGCTCAGCTCGTTGTCGAAAACGGCCAGCGTGCAGCCGGCGGCCGCCATGGCCTCCCTGATTTCAAGGGCCTTGCCGCCGCCTATGAAGGTCCTCGGGTCGGGGCTGCGCCTGTTTTGCAGGGCCATGCCGCCGAACTCGCCGCCCGCCGTTTCCAGCAGGGCCTTCAGCTCCTGCATGGAGGCCTCGGTCGAGCGCTCGTCCGGCTCCATCGAGTCGGCCGACAGGCCGACGAGGAAGGCCCGCTCCGGCCTTTCGATATTCAAGCTGCCTTCTATGGCTGTCATCCTTTCTTTCAAAACGGCAAAGCCCGCGCCGGAGCGCGGGCTTTAAAGGCAATAGCATATCAGTTGCTGCGCAGGCCGAACTTTTTGTTGAACTTGTCAACGCGGCCGCTAGTGTCTACCAGCTTCTGCTTGCCGGTGAAATAGGGGTGGCACTTCGAGCAGATTTCAACCCTGATATCCTTTTTTGTGGAGCCGGTCTCGATGACCTCCCCGCACGCGCACTTTATCGTCGTTTGCTGATACTTGGGATGGATTCCTTCCTTCACTTTGGTTCACCTCTTTCCGCCCGGTCTTTTCGCAGCAACGGGTATTTTAGCACGGCGCGCGGCAAAATGCAACGGCTTTTTGCAAAATAAATTTATGTTGTAAAAGGTATTGTTTAATGTTATAATGAATAAAGTCATATTCGGCGATTTTTTACAGCTTATTCACAAAAAAGTTCCCGTGTCATGATAGCATGGCGCAAAGCGCGTACTAAGCAGGAGGAGCTCAAGGATGATTGAGGTTTCCAGTCTAACCAAGACCTACGGCAAGAAGCGCGGGATAGACCGCATCTCCTTCACCATCGGCGAGGGGGAGATAGTGGGCTTCCTCGGTCCCAACGGCGCGGGCAAGACCACCACCATGAACATAATCACAGGCTACCTTTCGGCAAATTCCGGCGCCGCCAGGATAGGCGGCATAGACGTTTTGGAGGACCCTCTGGAGGCGAAGAAGCGCATAGGCTACCTGCCGGAGCAGCCTCCCCTCTATCTGGACATGACGGTTGAGGAATACCTCAACTTCATCTACGACCTGAAGGGCGTGAAAACCCCGCGCCGCCGCCCGCACCTGGAGGAGATCTGCCAGCTTGTGGGGCTGACCGACCATTACAAGCGCGTGTGCCGCAACCTGTCCAAGGGCTACAAGCAGCGCGTGGGCCTGGCGCAGGCGCTGGTGGGCAACCCCGAGGTGCTCATACTGGACGAGCCGACCGTGGGGCTGGACCCGAAGCAGATCATAGAGATACGCAACGTCATAAAAAATCTGGGCCGCAACAGGACTATAATACTCTCCACGCACATACTGCAGGAGGTGTCCGCCATCTGCGAGCGCGTGCTCGTCATAAACAACGGCCGCATCGTGGCCGACGACAGGCCGGAGAACCTCTCGGCCCTCATCACGGGCGACAGGAAGCTGATCTACCGCGTGGCCGGGCCGCGCGAGTCGGTGCGCCGGATAATACGCAGCGTCGAGGGCGTGCAGTTTGCCGACGTAACGGTGCAGGCGGAAAAGGGCTCCTACGATTTCCTCGTGGAGGCCAAGCCGAACGTGGACATAAGGAAGCCGCTGTTCGCGGCGCTGGCCAGGGCGGGCTACCCCATACTCCAGATAAAGTCCATGGACCTGTCGCTGGAGGACATATTCATAAAGCTGGTGGACGAAAAGAGGAAAACCAGCCTGCCGCACAACAAGCAGCCTAAGCGGGCGGAGGCGGAGCTGTCCACAGGCTCCGCACCTGAGCCGGAGCCCGGCGCGGAGGACGGGCCGCCCGATTCCGGCGGCATACCCTTCGCCGAAGCTGAGGAAAAGGACGGTGAGGCCTGATGTCGGCCATACTCAAGCGCGACCTGCGCGCGTATTTTACCTCCCCGCTGGGCTATGTTTTCATGGCCGCCTACCTTATTATAATGAACGGCGTGTTCTACGCGCTGAACATGCTCACGGGGAAGAACAACCTTACGGGCGTATATTCAGTGATGCTCTACGCCCTCATGGTGCTCGTCCCCATACTTACCATGCGCACCTTCAGCGAGGACTACAAGCAGAGGACTGACCAGCTCCTGCTCACCTCCCCGGTAAAGCCGGCCGGCATAGTGCTGGGCAAGTTTTTAGCCGCCTACCTCATGTTTATAATCTCGCTGGCCTTCACGGTCATACAGGTCGTGATAGTTTCCGCCGTCGGCACGGTGAACATGGCCGTAGTCATAGGCAACTATATAGCCATACTCGCCGTCAGCGCGGTCTACATCGCAATCGGGGTGTTCATCTCGTCGCTGACCGAGAGCCAGCTTGTCGCCGCGATCGCCACCCTGGGCGTAAACGTCGGCCTTTTCCTCATAGACTATTCCTACGAGCTTATAAACCTCAACTGGATAAAGAGCATAATATACTGGGTCTCGCTCTACCGCAGATTCAACACCTTCTATGTTGGCGTTTTCTCTGTGGCGGACTTTTTCTATTACGTCAGCGCCGCGGCCGTATTCCTTTTCCTTACCGTCCGCGTCCTGGAAAAGAAGCGCTGGAGCTAAGGAGGGAAGCAGCTTGAAGCTAAAAAGGAACCCCGACGAAGAACCGCTGGGCGGCTCGGCCGTCGATCTCGAGCTTGCCGCCGAGGAGGAGGAAATAAAAAGCCGCCGCTTCAAATACGGCACGCTCGCGACCATATTCACCGTGGCGTTCGTCTGCGCCGTGGTGGCGCTGAACGTCTTCCTCGGCTACATGACCAAGCGCTATGTCTGGGAGATAGACATGACCAGCGAGAAGCTCTTCGAGATCTCGGAGGACACCAAGGAGGTCATAGACGACCTGCCCATGGACGTCATGATAACCGTCCTGGCCGACGAAACCACATACAGGGACTCGACCCAGCTTCTCAGCAACATCTACGAGATACTGCAGCGCTACGAGGCCCTGGGCAACGGCAAGATTACCGTGCGCTACCTCGACCCCAACCTCAACCCCCAGATCTTCGACAAGTACAACACCCTAGGCGACCTGAGCGCCAACTACATCATAGTCGAGAGCGCGCTGCGCAACACATACATGGCCCCCACCAGCCTCTACAACATGAAGACGGACCAGGAGTCCAACGTCACCTACTACGTCGGCCTCAGGGCCGAGCAGGCGCTGACCTCCGCGCTCATCTTCGTCACCTCCGAGTCGGTCAACACGGCGGCCTATATACGGGGCCACGGCGAGAGCTACTACATGGACGAAACCGACTCGCTGCTCAAGACCATGAACTACGACGTGACCGACGTCGTCCTGGCCACGGAGGACATACCCGAAAACATTTCCATGATCATAATCTCCTCGCCCGACACGGACTACAGCGCCGAGGAGATAGACAAGCTGGACAAATACTTCAAGCGCGGGGGCGACGCGATAGTCTCCCTCACGCCCCAGACCTCCGAGGAGCTGACGAACCTGAACATGCTGTTTGAGGAGTGGGGCATAAAATACGACAAGGAGATAATACTCGACGGGAGCATGAGCATCACCTTCCCCACGAACGTGGTGCCGACCGTGCTGAACGTCGAAAACGTGACCGACAAGCTCAACACGAAAAACTACCTGGCCGTGATACCCGGCTGCATGCCCATAGAGCTGACCGGAACCCAGACCGGCTCTCACACCGTCAAGGCGCTCATGACCTCCTCTCAGTACTCCTACGCCAAGAGCCTTGAGGCCGTCACCAAGGGCTTCGACCAGGAAGAGAGCGACAAGGTCGGCCCCTTCAACATGTGCGCCATCTCCGAGTTCTACACCGCCGACAAGAACCTCAACGAGACCCGGAGCGACATCTTCTTCTGCAGCGCGGGCCTCATGTCCGACAGCGTGCTCAAGCAGTCCAACTTCCTCAACAAGCAGTTTTTGTACCATGTGATAAAGTACATCAGCTCCTATGAGGACGCCGTCGTAATCCAGGACAAGAATTTCGAGTCCGACACCCTGACGATACTCGCCTGGCAGAAGCGCGCCGTGCTTTGGCTGGTGGTCCTGGCCCTCCCGCTGGCCGTGCTGGCCTTCGGCGTCGTCGTATGGGCAAGGAGGAAGCACCTGTAATGTCTAAAAACGTCCGGCCCATTCTGATAACGGGCATCGTAGCGGCGGCCTGCGTCCTGCTCCTGGTCGTTTTCATGTACCTTATACCCGAGCCGGAGCGGGAGGAGGAGCTTGCCGCCTCCCCCACCCCCACGGAAACGCCCGTCTACTACATCATCAAGGCCGAGGGCGACAGCGTGGCCGGCATCGAATGCGATTATTCGGACGGTTCCGTCTTCAAAATCTCCATCACCGCAAACGAGGACGGCAGCTTTTCCTACGACGCCGAGCCGCGGGACGCCTTCTTCGAGTACAACACCTCCAAGTTCCGCTCCATGATGTACACCATGACCTCGCTGACCGCCACCGCCCTTGTGGAAACCGACCCCGAGGACCTGTCCGTCTACGGGCTGGACAAGCCCCAGTTCAGCATGAAGCTGACCTTCAGGGACGGCGGCGGCGTCACCCTCTACGTCGGCAACCAGACCCCCATAGCCGGCAACTACTACGTCAATACCGACAGGGACGACACGGTCTACACCATAGGCAGCTACATGAGCACCCTTGTCATGCGCAAGCCCATCATGTACAGGAAGATAGACGAGTTCCCCACCTACCAGGACGAGGACAAATACACCAACATAAACTACGTCGGCATAACCCGGCGCGACGGGACCCCCATAGACATCTATCTCGACCCCGATTTTTCCATGGAGGGCAACAAGGCCTCCTCGGCCTACATGATGACCTCCCCCGTGCGCACCTCCTGCGCCGACGACCAGGTGCAGACCGACCTTATGGACAAGGTGGCCACCATTAAATTCAGCTCCATCCTCTGCGACATCGGAAAGGACCAGCTCAAGGACTACGGCCTGGACAAGCCCGGCCGCCTGAAGCTCGGCGACGTGTCCGGCAACAAGCTGGACATAGTCATAGGCTCGGCCAACGCCGACGGCTGCTACGCCGTGCCCGGCGCCCAGTACGACGCCTTCATGGCCGGCCGGCTGGACTACCTTACCGTCCTCGCCTACACCTGCGACAGCTTCGACTGGCTGTCCATAGACTACATGGGCCTTCTCAACCGCGCCATCTGGCTCATAGACATACACGACGTCGAGTCCGTAGTCTACGACATGGACGGCAAGGTCTACGACATGCAGCTTTCCGAATACGACGACGTGACCGGCTCCGGCGTGCAGGTGGTGCGCGTGGTGAGCACGATGAACGGCAAGGACATCAACGAGGACAACACCAAGCGCATCTATTCCAGGACTCTGAACTTCCGCGTCGTGGGCACCCTGGCCCCCGGCATAGCCTACGACGAGGACTACACCTACTCCATAACCGTCAACCTGCGCGACGGCACCTCCCACGTCATGACCATGAACAGGATAAACGACAGGCAGTTTGCCTGCATAGTTGACGGCGCCGCCACCTACTACGTCTACCTGAGCAACATACAAAACCTCACCACGGCGCTCGACCGCGCAATGGACGACCGCGAGGTTTCCCTCGTCTACACCACCTGAGGGCGCGGCGCTTGTTTACCCGGCGCGGGTGTGCTATAATTGCCTCAAATGATAAAAGATTTGAGGCAATTTTTTATGCCGGTGGAAAAGCTGTCGGAATTTTTCAGGGAAAACCCCAAATTTGCCCTGGCCTTTTCGGGCGGCGCGGATTCGGCCTACCTCCTGCGCGCCGCGCAAGACGCCGGGGCCGACGTGCGCCCCTATTTTTTCAAGACGCAGTTCCAGCCCTCCTTCGAGCTGGAGGAGGCGCTGAGGCTCGCCCCGGGGCTTGCCGTCGTCCGCGCGGACGTTCTGAACGAGCCGGAAATAGCCGCAAACGGGCCGGAGCGCTGCTACCGGTGCAAGCGGCGCATGCTTTCGCTGCTTATCGCCCGCGCGGCGGCGGACGGCTACGCCCTCGTCTGCGACGGGACTAACGCGACCGACGACGCGGCCGGCCGCCCGGGCATGAGGGCGCTGGCCGAGCTGGGCATCCGCTCCCCTCTGCGGGAGGCGGGCCTGGGCAAGGCCGAGATAAGGCGTCTTTCCAGGGAGGCTGGTCTGGATACCTGGGACAAGCCCTCCTACTCCTGCCTCGCCACCCGCGTTCCGGCCGGAACGCCTATCGACGCGCGGTCCCTGCGTCTTATAGAGTGCGGGGAGAAGCTGCTGAACGATCTGGGCTTTTCCGGCTTCCGCCTCCGCCTTGCCGACCCTCTCGGGCCCGCATACAGGCTGGAGCTGCCCGAGGGGCAAATCGAGCGGGGCCGCCGCCTGCTCACGGAGCTTGCCGAGCGGCTGGGCGAGGTGGAGCTTGCGGAGAGGAGGGTTTCGGAGGATGGATAAGTCGGAGCTCATCGGGCTGCTGGAGGCCGTGAAAAGGGGCGAAATAGGCGTCGAGGAGGCCGTGGGCCGCCTCAAGAGCGCCCCCTTCGAGGAGCTGGGCTACGCGAAGGTGGACCACCACCGCGGCGTCCGGCAGGGCGCGGGCGAGGTCGTCTTCGGCGAGCGGAAAACGCCGGAGCAGATCTGCGGCATACTGCGCTCCCTGCGGGGAGCCGGCGGGTCCGACATAATAGTGACCCGCCTGTCCCCGGAGTCGGCGGAGCTCGTCGGGCGCGAGCACGAGCTGGACTACAGCGCCGAGGCGCGGCTGGCCGTGGCCTACAGGACGGCGGGCAGGCCGCTTCAGGGCTCCGTCGTCGTCGCCGGGGCCGGCACAAGCGACATACCGGTCTGCGAGGAGGCGGCGCTTACGGCCGAGGCGCTGGGCAGCCGCGTCCACAGGCTCTACGACGTGGGAGTCGCAGGCCTGCACCGCCTGCTGTCGCATCTGGAGCTGCTCAATTCGGCAAGGGCCGTTGTGGCCGTGGCGGGCATGGAGGGCGCGCTGGCCAGCGTCGTCGGCGGACTGGTGGACTGCCCCGTGATAGCCGTGCCCACCAGCGTCGGCTACGGCGCCAGCTTCGGCGGCCTCGCCGCGCTGCTGGCCATGCTCAACTCCTGCGCCAGCGGCGTGGCCGTCGTGAACATAGACAACGGCTTCGGCGCCGGCTATCTGGCCAGCATGATCAACAAAGCATCTTTATAAGGCGGCCCGCTTCAGCCTCCCCTTCAGGGGAGTCGGCGCGCAGCGCCGGAAGGGTGCGCGCAAAACAAAAACAATGGGAGGTCATAGCGATGAAAATACTTTATCTCGACTGCTCCATGGGTGCTTCGGGCGACATGCTGCTCTCCTCCCTGTCGGAGCTGCTGGACGACCAGAGGGCCTTCATAGGCGAGCTGAACGCGCTCGGCCTGCCCGGAGTCAGGGCCGAGCTTGAAATAACGCAAAAGCTCGGCGTAACGGGCAGCCACATAACGGTAAGCGTCGGCGGGCTCGCCGAGGACGGCCTCGCCGACGGGCACGGACACGAACACGGACACGGGCACGGGCACGGACACGGACACGGGCACGGGCACGGACACGGGCACGGGCGCTCCTTTGACTCTATTGCGGCGCTGATAGACGGCCTGCCGGCGCCGGCGTCCGTCAGGGAAAAGGCCCTGGCCGTCTACCGGCTGCTGGCCGAGGCGGAGGCTAAGGCGCACGGCCGGCCGGCGGAGCTGGTGCATTTCCACGAGCTGGGCGCGCTGGACGCCGTGTGCGACATAGCTGGCGTCTGTCTGCTTATGGAGAAGCTGGCTCCCGACAGGGTGGTCTGCTCCCCTCTCAACCTCGGCGGCGGGACGGTGCGCTGCGGCCACGGGCTGCTCTCAGTGCCCGCGCCGGCCGTGGCGGAGCTTATAAAGGGCCTGCCCAGCTACGGCGGGGGAACGGAGGGCGAGCTGCTGACCCCCACGGGGGCCGCGCTGATAAAATACTTTGCCGACGAGTTCGGGCCCCAGCCGGCAATGACGGTGCTGCGCTGCGGCGTCGGCATGGGCACGAAGGATTTCGAGCGCTGCAATTGCCTGCGCTCCTATCTCGGCGAGGGCTTCGAGGGCTTCGAGCTGCGCGGCGGGCTCGCGCCAAGGGCCGGCTCGGCGCTGCGCGCCTCGGCTCCGGCGGGCTATCCCGCGCCGCGCGGTCCCGAGCTTGAGGTTGGCTTCGGGCGCGTCGCCGAGCTGTGCTGCAACCTGGACGACATGACTGGCGAGGAGCTCGGCTTCGCCTTGGAGACGCTGCTTGAGGCCGGCGCGCTGGACGCGTTCTGCACGCCCATCCAGATGAAGAAGAACCGCCCGGCCTATATGCTCACAGCGCTTTGCCGCCCCGAGGACGCCGACGCGCTGGCCGCCTGCATCTTCAGAAACACAACGACGCTCGGCGTAAGGAAGCGCCTCTGCGACCGCTACGAGCTTCAGCGCCGTACGGAAACCGTTTCCACGCCCTACGGCGACATAAGGGTAAAGCGCGGCAAGCCGGAGTACGAGGACCTGGCCCGCATAGCGCGGGAAACCGGGCGCTCACTGCTGGATGTTGAAAGGGAGCTTGGCCGCTAGACCCGGCGCGGCATCACCGCTTCTGCCTCCCCTTGAGGTAATGCGGCCCGCTTTCGCCTCCCCTGAAGGGGAGGCGAAAGCGCACGCAAAAAGCCGCCGGAGCGTCGCTCCGGCGGCCCTTTGCTTTTCTTTTCCCGTTTTCAGACAGCCGCCGCGCGGAGCCCGAGGCCGCAGCGCCTCAGCGCAGCCCTCAGCACTCCCCTTACCAGCTCGCCGTACTCCACGCCGCAGAAGCCCGCCAGCATGGGGAAGTCGCTGTAGCCGGGCGCTAGCCCCGGCAGGGGGTTTATTTCTATGAAATAGAGCTGCCCGTCTGCGCCCAGCCTGTAGTCTATGCGCGCGAAGTCGCGGCAGCCCAGCGCCCTGTAGGCCGTTTTGGAGGCTCTCGCCATCTCCGCCTCCTGGGCGGGGGTCAGGGCCGCCGGGCACTCGTAGCTCACGTAGCGCTCGAAATCCTGCTTTACCGGATAGCTGTACACCCTGTAGCCTCCCGGTATTTCCACCCCGCTCCTGTAGATTATCTCCATGGGCCTGAAGACCCTAGTCTCCTCCCCGTTGCCGAGCAGGCCCACGGTAAATTCCCGGCCCTCGATGTATTCCTCGGCCAGCATGTCGCCGCCGTAAAGCTCGAGATTGCGCCGGGCCAGCTCCAGCAGCTCGGCCCTGGAGCGCACCACGCTGATGTCCGAAATGCCCTTGCTCGAGCCCTCGGCGTTCGGCTTGACTATGACGGGGAACCTCATCCCGTCCAGCCTCGGAGCCTCGCCCCTTCTAATCACGGCATACCTCGGGCTGCGTATATGGTAGGTGGCCAGCAGCCGCTTGGTCAGCGCCTTGTCCAGCGCTATGCATAGCGTGGTTTCGTCCGAGCCGGTGAAGGGGATGCCCCGCATGTTGAGCAGCGCGGGTATCTGCGCCTCCCTGCCCCTCCCGTTGAAGCCCTCGGCTATGTTGAAGGCTATGTCCATGCGCGCCGAGGCCAGCTTTTCCGGCAGCTCCAGGTCGGCCTCCAGCAGGAGGACCCTGGCGCCGCCCTCCTCCAGCGCCCTTTGTATGGCGCGCACCGTGTCCATGCTGTCGTATTCGGCCTCCGCGTCCACGACATGGTTGCGTATGCCCCTTTTAAGGTTGTAAATAATTCCCACCGTCAGCCCGGACTCGGGGAGGGGGTTTTCCTGACCGCCGTCTTCGATCAAATCCCATACCAGCTTTCATTTCATATTGCTTTCTGTCGCGTTGCCGCCTATCCCGGCGGCAACGCTAAAATACAATGCCCATAAGCCCTTGTCAATACAATAATATGAAATATTTTAAAAAAGGATATGCCGGATTTGCTCCGGCATATCCTTATATAAAGCTCCGCCCGGCTCTTTCCTCTCCCTACCGTTTTTCGCTTTGGGCGGGCAGCTTCTTTCCCTGGCGCTCGGCGTCGAAGCCGGGGTATTTGGAGCGGGCGATATAGGTCGTGTGCAGCAGCTCGTGGGCGATATGGCTGCCCGGCTTGCCGAGGAAGGAGGCGTAGAGCTCCTTGACTATGGGGCTCTCGTGGCTCTTGCGCAGCTTCATGGCGGCGTCGGCGCTGTAAAGGGCCTTGGCCCGCTCGCTGCGCAGGTCGGTGAAGTTGCGCACGCTCATGGGCTGTATGGGCTGGCCCCCGCCGTTTACGCAGCCGCCGGGGCAGGCCATGATCTCTATGAAGTGGTAGCTCTTTTCCCCGCTCTTTACCTTCTCGAGCAGCTTCCTGGCGTTTGCCAGCCCGCTGGCGACGGCTACGTTGAGCGTAAGCTTTCCGCCGTCGGGCAGCTCGAGGGCGACTTCCGCCTCCTTGACGCCCTCGACGCCGCGAACCGCGTGATAGTCCAGCCTGTCGAGGCTCCGGCCCGTGGCGAGGTCCGCGACGGTGCGCAGCGCGGCCTCCATTACGCCGCCCGTCGCCCCGAAAATTACTCCCGCGCCGGAGAAGATGCCGAACTCCGGGTCGAAGTCCTCCTCCGGCAGCCTGTCCCATTTGATGCCGGCCTTTTTTATCATATTGGCCAGCTCCCGGGTGGTTATGGTGGCGTCCACATCCCAGACTCCGCCCGCCGCGTCGTCAAGCTCGCGGCGCACCTCGTACTTCTTGGCCGTGCAGGGCATTACGGAAACGACGTAGATATCCTTCGGGTCCAGCCCCTTCCTTTTGGCGTAGTAGCTCTTCATCAGCGCGCCGAACATCTGCTGCGGGCTCTTGCAGCTTGAAAGGTTGGGTATGAGCTCCGGGAAATAGTGCTCGCAGAAGCGTATCCAGCCGGGCGAGCAGGAGGTTATAAGCGGCAGCGGGCCGCCTCCCGCAAGGCGCTCCAGCAGCTCCGCGCCCTCCTCCATTACGGTCATGTCGGCGCTTACGTCCACGTCGAACACGCCGTCGAAGCCCAGCCGCCTGAGCGCGGCCGCCATCTTTCCCTGGCAGTTGGCGCCTATCGGGTCGCCGAACTCCTCGCCCAGCGCCGCGCGCACGGCCGGTGCCGTGCCGACGACCACGTGCTTTGAAGCGTCTGCCAGCGCGGCCCAGACCTCGGGGGTATTGTCCACCTCGGTAAGGGCCCCGGTGGGGCACACGGTGATGCACTGGCCGCAGCTTACGCAGGCCACCTCGCTCAGGTCCCTGTCGAAGGCCGAGCCTATGTGGGTGGCAAAGCCCCTGTCGTTAGGGCCTATCACGCTTACGCTCTGCAGCTTCCCGCAGGCGGCCACGCAGCGGCGGCAGAGCACGCACTTGGAGTTGTCGCGTACAAGGTGCAGCGTCGTCCTTTCAAACTGGGGCTGCATGTCCTTTGGGGTGCCGAAGCGCACCCGCTCCACGCCGTATTCCCTGGCCAGCCTCTGCAGCTCGCAGTTCTGGTTCCTCACGCAGGTCAGGCACTCCATGCGGTGGTTGGACAGTATGAGCTCCAGCGTCCTCTTGCGCGCGTCGAAGGCCTTCTGCGAATTGGTGATTATCTCCATGCCCTCGGCGGCGGGGTACACGCAGGCGGCGACCAGCCCCCTGGCCCCCTTTACCTCGGTCACGCACATGCGGCAGGCGCCGATGGCGTTTATATCCTTCATATAGCACAGCGTGGGTATCTCCACGCCGGCGGCCCGCGCCGCCTCCAGCACCGTGGAGCCGGCCGGCGCCTCGGTTTCGATGCCGTTTACTTTTACCTTTATGGTATCCATTGAGCTTTCTCCCTTCCGCCTTCTATTCCCTGACTACGGCGCCGAACTTGCACTTTTCAAGGCAGACGCCGCACTTGACGCACTTGGCCGGGTCTATGGAGTGCGCCTGCTTTACCGTGCCGGATATGGCGCCGGCCGGGCAGTTGCGGGCGCAGACCGTGCAGCCCCTGCACTTGTCGGCCAGTATCCTGTAGCTCAGCAGGGCCTTGCAGACGCCGGCGGGGCAGCGCTTGTCCACGACATGGGCCACATACTCGTCGCGGAAATAGGTCAGCGTGGAAATTATGGGCTTGGGGGCCGTCTGCCCCAGGCCGCAGAGCGAATTCTCGTTTATGTGGCGGGCCAGCTCCTCGAGGGTGTCTATGTCCTCCAGCGTGCCGTTGCCGCTTGTTATCTTCTCGAGTATCTCGTACATGCGCGTAGTTCCTATGCGGCAGGGCGAGCACTTGCCGCAGCTCTCGTCCCGCGTGAACTCCAGGAAGAACTTGGCTATGTCCACCATGCAGTTGTCCTCGTCCATGACGATGAGTCCGCCCGAGCCGACTATGGAGCCGATTGCCGCCATGTTCTCATAGTCCAGCGGCGTGTCTATGAGCGAGGCGGGTATGCAGCCGCCGGAGGGGCCGCCGGTCTGGGCCGCCTTGAACTTCTTCCCGTTGGGCACCCCCCCGCCTATGTCCTCTATGACCTCCCTGAGCGGCGTGCCCATGGGTATCTCCACAAGGCCGGTGTTGGTTATCTTTCCGCCCAGCGCAAAGACCTTCGTTCCGCGCGACTTTTCCGTGCCGTAGGCGGCGTAGGCCGCCGCGCCGTTGTTGATTATCCAGGGTATATTGGCGTAGGTCTCCACGTTGTTGAGCAGCGTCGGCCTTCCGAAAAGGCCCTTTTCCGCCGGGAAGGGCGGGCGCGGGCGCGGCTCGCCGCGGTTGCCCTCTATGGAGGTCATCAGCGCCGTCTCCTCGCCGCAGACGAAGGCCCCGGCGCCGAGGCGCACGTCCATGTCGAACTCGAAGCCGGTGCCGAAGATGTCCTTTCCGAGGAAGCCGTATTCCCTGGCCTGGCTTATGGCTATCTTCAGGCGCTTGACGGCTATGGGGTACTCGGCCCGGACATAGACGTAGCCCTGCTTCGAGCCTATGGCGTAGGCCGCGATGGCCATGGCCTCGATGACGCTGTGCGGGTCGCCCTCCAGCACGCTCCTGTCCATGAACGCGCCGGGGTCGCCCTCGTCGGCGTTGCAGCAGACGTACTTGACGGGGCCCTCGTAGCCGGCCGCATACTGCCATTTCTGGCCCGTGGGGAAGCCGGCCCCGCCCCTGCCGCGCAGGCCGGAGGCCTTGACCTCGTCTATGACCTGCTGGGGCGTCATCTCCGTCAATACCTTGGCCAGCGCCATATAGCCGTCGAAGGCTATATACTCGGTAATGTCCTCGGGGTTTATCACGCCGCAGTTGCGCAGCACTATGCGCTTCTGCTTTTTATAGAAATCCGTCTCCTCGAGCGAGCGGGCCGTACCGGAAGCCTTGTCCTCGCTGTAGAGCAGGCGGCGCACTATGCGCCCCTTCAGTATGTGCTCGGACACTATGTCCTTTACGTCCTCTGGCCGCACATGGCAGTAGTAGGTCCCCTCCGGGTACACCACGACTATCGGCCCGGCGGCGCAGAGCCCGAAGCAGCCCGTCTGGACGACGCGGGCCTCCTTCTCGAGCCCGAAGGCCTTGAGCTGCCGGCCGAACTCCTCCATTATCTCCGGGCTTTTCGACGAGGTGCAGCCCGTGCCTCCGCAAACGAGGATGTTTGTCCTCACGAAATTCATTTGCGGGCCTCCTCCCTCTCGGCCGCGCCTATGGTGTACTCCTCCACCACGCGGCCGTTGGCAAGGTGCTCGCTTACCACCCTGAGCGCCTTTTCCGGCGTCATCTTCACGTATGTCGTCTTGCTCCCGTCCGGGCCGTAGACCTCGAACACCGGCTCGAGGCGGCAGACGCCTATGCAGCCCGTCTGCGTCACTATTACGTTTTTAAGGCCGCGCTTGCCCACCTCGTCCACCAGCGCGGACAAGACGGGCCTCGCCCCGGCCGCTATGCCGCAGGTGGCCATGCCCACGACCACCCTCACCGTTTCATCGTCTCCGGCCTTCCTCAGGCTCATTTTCCGCTGCATGCTCTCCCTGAGCTCACGCAGCTCCTCTATCGTTTTCATTATGTCATCATCCTTTTAATATCAGCTCTCGCCCGGCCCGCGCCCCCGGCTCAGCCGGGCCTCGTTTTCGGCGACGTACCGGCTTATCCACCTCAGGACCTCCGGCTCGGCCAGCGGAACGCCGCCAAGCTCCCTTCTCAGCTCGGCCGTGGAAAGCTCGAAGCTTCCTCCGCCGCTTTTTCTCCTGTAGGTGATGTCCGCGTCCGGCGCGCCCTGCACAAGGGCCGCCAGAGTGGCCGCCATGTCGCCAAGAGGCGGCCTGTCTATGCTGTCCAGCCTGAAGGTGGCCCACACCCTCGTGCCCCGTCCCTTTTCGCTCTCAAGCCGGAAAAAGCCGCCGCTCTGCTCGGCCTCCTGCTTGAACAGGGCCAGCCCCAAGCCCACACGCCTTGTCTTTCTGGTGGTGAAAAATGGGTCGGCCGCCAGGGCCGCCTGCTCCGGTTCCATGCCGGCGCCGTCGTCGCTCACCGCTATTTCAAGCGTGTTTTCGGCCTCGGACTCGGCCACGTCTATCTCGATGCGCCGCGCCCCCGCCGCTATGGAGTTTTGGGCCAGGTCCAGCACGTTCAGGGCCAGCTCCTTCATGCCCTATTTCTTCCCGTCCAGGTAGCCGTCTATTATAGCGTCCACGTTGTCCGGCACGATGCGGCCGTACACGTCGCCGTTTACTATCATGACCGGGGCCAGGCCGCAGGCGCCCACGCAGCGCGTTGCGTCGACCGAAAATTTTCCGTCGGGGGTTATCTCGCCCGCCTTGCAGCCCGTCTTCCTGCACACCCGCTCGAGTATGGCCCCCGAGCCCTTGACGTAGCATGCGGTGCCCAGGCACACGCTTATCTGCACCTCCCCCTTGGGATTGTGCGTAAACTGGGCGTAGAACGAAGATACACCGTAGACCTCCGTAAGCGGCACGCCCAGCCCCTCGGCTATCATTATCTGCACCTCCTCGGGCAGATAGCCGTAGATCTCCTGCGCCTCCTGCATTACCGGCATCGTCGCCCCGGGCTCGCCCCTGTGCCTCTCTATGGCGGCCCTGAGCCTTTCCTCCTGCTCCCTCGTGCCCCGGAAGGGGACGAGAGTCTTCCTGTTCGGCATCAGCCTTTTTCCTCCTTGCGTTTGAAAATTATATGATAATTAAAAAATTAACGCTCCGATGCACAAGTCAAGCCATGCCAAAAAAATCCTGTCTGTTCAAATGAACAATATAACAGCCTTCAGGCCCTATTTCAAGCCTGTTTGCGCAATATTTTCCATGCTCCGCGCCGCCCTACAATATCCTGAGGCCGGAGCCGCGGCGCAGCGCCTCGATGACCGCGCGCGGCGTCGCCGCCTCGGCCTCGAGCGAGGAGACCCTGCCCCTAATATGCTCCAGATAATGGGCGTCGGAGTCTGCGACGGCGGCCAGGCCCCTCAGCTCCGGATGGGCCCCGAGCAGCCTGCGCACGCTGGCGGCGGGGGTCAGCTCCACGGCCGAAAAGCCCATTTCGGGCGCTATGAAGCCGAGATTGGCCAAAACGGAAAAGGAGCTTCTGTCCGCGTGCGCCGGGATGGCTATCCCGCCGTACGCGCGCAAAAGCTCCGCGGTTTCGTATATGCCTATGGAGGTCGCGTTCATGAGCAGCCTCTCCTCCTCGGCCAGCACCCCGTCCCCGCCGTCCATGACAAGCTGCGCGCCGAAGATCTCCGGCCGGTTTTTGACGTCCGGCAGCCTCTCATAAACGTAGCGGCCGAAGCGCTCCGCCGCCTCCAGGTCCGGCAGCAGGCAGAGCACGTGGACCTCCTCCGCCGTTGTAAGCTCCATGGCGGGAAGGGCGAGCAGGCCGGCGCGCCCGGCGGCCTCCAGCAGGGCCGGGCAGTTGCGCGTGGAATTGTGGTCGGAAAGGGCGATGACGTCCAGGCCCGCCGCGGCCGCCATGTTGGCTATGTTCGCGGGCGTCATCTCCGCGTCGCCGCAGGGCGACAGGCAGGAGTGCATGTGCAGGTCATAATAGAGCTTCATGCAGCCTCCAGGACAGCTCGTAAGCGTTCAGCGGGCTAGAGTACAGCGCTATGCCCTCCAGCTCCGCCCGCCGAAGCAGCTCCGGGTCCGGCTTCACCCCCTCGGCCAGTATCACCATGGAAGCCTCGGCCATGACCGCCACGGCCGCAACGTTTACATTCGACATTATCGTTATCCAGGCGCAGTCCCTTCCTGCCCTGCCCATGACCCAGCTCAGCAGGTCGCCGGCGTAGCCTCCGGAAACCTCCCTTTCCTCGCCGGGGCAGAGGCAGTCAAGCCCCAGCCTGCGCGCGGCCTCCGCGTTCGTCATTCCTTTTCCTCCCTCCTGAAGGGCGGGGGCAAAAACTCGTCCGGGTTCGCCATCGCGCCGCCGCCCATCTTTTCCCTGAAGCGGAAGATGCAGTCGTCCTCGGAGGCCTTGCCCAGCACTATGTCCTCGGCCAGGGCGCGGCAGGAGGGCGCGCCGCAGGAGCCGCAGTCCAGGCCAGGCAGCTCCTTTCTAAGCTCCTCAATGCGGGCGTATTTCTCCATGGCCTCCGCCCTGTCGCCCACTATCTCGTATATCGGCTCGTACTCCAGCTTTTTCGCGCCCCTCAGCGAGGCGGGCGCGAAGGGCTCGGGCTTGGCCGGCGCGGCGGAGCCCTTCCTTCCGCGCAGCAGCCCGGCCAGGTTCTCCCTGGCTATATATGGGTTTTCCACGGTCAGGCAGCCGCCTATGCAGCCCTGGTTGCAGGCGTTGAGCTCGATGAAGTCCACCTCGGACAGGCTCCCGTCCTCGACGCTCTCCAGCACGCTTATCACGTTTTCTATGCCGTCCACGTAAAGCTTCCTGTCCGGCGCCAGCGCCGACGTCTCGCCGCCTGACCTGGCCCAGCCTATGCCCTCCGCGCCCGAGCGCGCCAGCGGCGGCGGGTCCTTTATGTCCTTCAAAACGGGCAGCAGCCTTTTATATACCTCCGTCATGGACAGGCAGCCGTCGGCGACGGGCCTGTCCAGCAGCAGCGGGTTCCTCGCCGCCGTCACCTTGGCCGGGCAGGGGGTGATGAAGAAAACGCCTATCTCCTCCGGCCGGAGGCCCGTTTTTTCGGCGGCCTCCCTCCTTGCGGCTATGGCCGCCGCCTCGAAGGGCGCTATCAGGTCTATCACGTTCGGTATAAGGGCCGGAAACCTTATGCAGATAAGCCTGACCACCGCCGGGCAGGCCGAGGAGATGGCCGGCCGGGGCCTCGAGCCCTCCGCCAGCGCCCGGCGCGTGGCCTCGGAGATAAGCTCGGCGCCGCGCGACACTTCCCATACCGCATCGAAGCCTATCCTCAGCAGCCCGGCCAGCACCCTGTCCGCGCCGTCCAGGTTCCTGAACTGGGCGTAGAGGGAGGGCGCGGGCAGCGCCACCTTATGCTTGTAGTCCCCGAGCCGCTCCGGCGGGTCGCACTCGGCCTTCTTTGCCTTGTGGGGGCAGACCCGTATGCAGATGCCGCAGTCTATGCACCTTTCGCTGATTATCTGCGCCCGGCCCCTGCGCACCCGTATGGCCTCGGTGGGGCAGTGCTTTATGCAGGTGGTGCAGCCCCTGCACTTGTCCCTGTCCAGCTTAACCGAATGGAATATCTGCCTGTCCGGCATGGGCCGCGCCCCCTCCCTTCTTCCGCGCCGGCCGCCGGCGCTACAGCCTTACAATCATGGTTATCTTCGTGCCCCGGCCGGCGGCGGTTTCTATATCCAGCTCGTCGGAGCACCTTTTCATGTTCGGCAGCCCCATGCCCGCCCCGAAGCCAAGCTCCCTTACCCTCGGCGGCGCGGTGGAGTAGCCCTCCCTCATGGCGGCCTCCACGTCCGCTATGCCGGGGCCGTCGTCCTCTATCGTAATTTTAATCCGCTCCGGGCTGACAAGCACCTCGGCCCTGCCGCCCCCGGCGTGTATCACGGCGTTCATCTCGCCCTCGTACATGCACACGGAGCAGCGCCTTATTGTCTCCGGCTCTATGCCCATCTGGCGCAGGGCCTTCTTCATCGCGACGGAGGCCTCCCCCGCGGAGGAGAAATCGTCCCCGTCTATGTCGTAGCTAAGGCGCACCTCAGGCATTTTCGGGAAGGCCCCTGTCCTTCAGCCCGGCGGCGTAGAGCAGGCCGCAGGACAAAAACATGGTCTTGTTTGTGGAAAGGAGCGCTATGCCCCTCTCCCGGGCGAGGGCGAGCATCTCCGGGTCCGGCTTTTTGTTGCGCACGAGGACTATGCAGCTCATGTCCATGAGCTCGGCCGTGCGCACGGCCTGCGCGTTGACAAGGCCGGTAAGCAGCACCTGCTGGTCCTTCGCGAAGGCCAGCACGTCGCTCATGAGGTCCGAGCCGAAGGCGGATGTGACCTCCCTGTCCAGCTTGTCCTCGCCGCAGCAAACCTCCGCCTCCAGTATGCCGGCGACATCTCTTATCGTCATATCTGACCGTCCCTTCCGCGCTGCGCCGAAGCCTTTTGCGGCGCGGCCTACTTAAGGAAGCCCGCGAGTATCCTCTCCTCGGCTTCCTTTTCCGTCAGTCCGAGCGTCATCAGCTTCAGGAGCTGGTCGCCGGCTATCTTGCCTATGGCCGCCTCGTGGACGAGCTGGGCGCTGACGTGCCTGGCGTTTATCGCCGGTATGGAGCTGACCTTGGCCCGGCCCATTATGATGCTGTCGCACTGGACGTGGGCGAAGCACTCGGCGCCGCCCGTGACCTTGGGATAGAAGGTCTGCTCCGACTCGTCCTGCGCGACGCTCCTTGATATGACCCTGGCCCGGGAGCCGTCGCCCTCCAGCATTATCTCCATATCCGAAACCGCCGTCTGCCTACCGTGGGTGAGCAGCTTTTCCAGCACGAGAACCTCGCCGCCGGCCTTGGCGTAGATTTTGGTGCTGCGCCTCGTGCTGTCCACGCCCCTGATCTGGGAGGTGTCCATCTCTACCCTGGCCCCCTCCTCCAGATAAACCACCGTGGAGGGGTTCATTATCCTCTCGCCGGTTCCCTCGCCCTCCCCGTAGTGCTTCTCCACGTATTTTATTCTGGCGTTTTTGCCCACGTAGAAGGTGTGCACTCCGTCGTGCTGGGCGGTGTCGCAGCCGCTGTTGTGTATGCCGCAACCGGCGATTATGATTACGTCGCTGTCCTCACCGACGTAGAAATCGTTGTAGACAAGCTCGCTGTAGCCGGTTTTCGTGATTATCACCGGTATGTGCACGCTCTCGTTTTTCGTGCCCGGCTTTATCCTTATGTCTATGCCCGGCTTGTCGGTCTTAGTGCTTATCTCTATGTTTTCCGTGGAGTTGCGGCCGCCGAGCTGGCCGTTTTCGCGTATGTTGTAGGCGCCCTCGGGTATCTTGTGCAGGTCCGCTATCTGCCTGAGCAGGTTCATTTCAAGCGCGCTGAGCTTGCTCATACCAAAGCCTCCTTAATGGCGCAGTCCACGGCCACGTCCCCTATGTGGGGGAGTATGTCGCCCGCCGCGCCGGTTTGCGTCACCCTGCCTCCCGCCACAAGGACCACCTCGTCGGCCAGCCTGATTATCCGCTCCTGGTGCGAGATGATGATTATGGTGCTGTCGCTTCTCTTGTGTATGGCCTCGAAGGTCTGCGTCAGCTTTGAAAAGCTCCAAAGGTCTATGCCCGCCTCCGGCTCGTCGAAGATCATCAGCGAGCTGTTTCGCGCAAGGATGGTCGCTATCTCTATGCGCTTGAGCTCCCCGCCGGAGAGGGAGGCGTCTATCTCCCTGTCTATATAGTCCTCCGTGCACAGCCCCACCTTCACCAGATAGGCGCAGCACTCGTTTGGCGTCAGCTTCCTGCCGGCGGCTATGCTTAAAAGCTCCGTCACCTGAAGCCCCTTGAAGCGCGGCGGATGCTGGAAGCCGTAGCTTATCCCGAGCCTAGCCCTTTCCGTCACGGAAAGGCCGATGAGCTCCGTCCCGTTGAATTTGATGCTGCCGGACGCGGGCTCTATAAGGCCCATGACGGCCTTTGCCAGCGTCGTCTTGCCGCCGCCGTTCGGCCCGGTTATGACGACCAGCCTGCCCCGCTCCACATCCAAATCGATGCCGCCGAGTATCTCCCGCCCGCCGCCGGCATCCTCGACGGCGTAGCGCAGCCCCCTTATGCTTAGCATGTCAGCTCTCCTTTGGTTTCAATATCTTTATGGCCCTGCGGCAATTGGTAAGGTGCGCGCGCTCAAGCACTCCCCCGTTTTCGCCGTCCACCGTCCAGGCGGCGGGCGGCTCGCAGCTCACGGTTATGTCGGAGGCCTTCAGGAACAATATCTGGTCGCCGTCGTAATGCCTGGCCGCTATGTCGTGCAGCAGCCTTTGCAGCGCGGCGAGGCTCTTGGGCGTCCTTATCATGATGACCTCGAACAGGCCGTCGCCCAGATCCACCTCGCTGCCGCTCAGCTTCAGCACGCCGCCCACCGACAGCGCGTTAGAAACCGCGCCGAAGATGAAGTCGCCCTCGAAGTCCCCCCGCTCCGTGCTGACGGCGGCGCGGTAGGGCCGCAGCTCGCCGAGGCCCTTCAGGCCCTCCAGCAGGTAGGCCGTGTAGCCCAGCAGGTTCTTCGCCTCCTGCGGGGCCGAGTAGGAGGCCTTTGTGAAGCTGCCGAAGGAGGCCACGTAGGAAAAATAGCGGTCCCCGTTGAAGCAGCCGACGTCTATCTCCACCGGCTCGCCCTCCAGCACCGTTTCGGCGGCTCGGATTATGCTCCTGGGTATGCCCAGGCCCGCCGCGAAGTCGTTGGTCGTGCCTGCCGGTATATAGCCGAGCACCGGCGGGTTTTCAAGCCGCATGAGGCCGTTTATCACCTCGCTCAGCGTCCCGTCGCCCCCGAAGGCCACTACGCAGTCGTAGCCCGCGCCCTCCTCCGCCGCCACCCGCGTCGCGTCCCCCCTGGCCTGGGTGCTGTAGACGTAAACGTTGTAGTCGCTCTTGAAAATCACGCCCGCCGCTTCAAGGAAGGTGTTCTGGGCCAGGAAGGTGCCGGCCCTGGGATTTCTCACGACAAGCATGCGCCTTGACATAGTGCCTCCCGATAAGCCTTCAGTCCTTGAGGACTATCCCGGTTGTGTCGCCGAAAAGGGCGGCTGCGTTTATCTCGTCGTAGTCCACATGGACGAAGGTGGCGTGCGTCGGCCCGACGCGGCACTCCACGTTGTCAAAGACAAGCCCCCGCTCCCCTCCGACCTTTATTTTCACCACGTCGCCGTCCTTGACGCCGTATTTGGCCCCGTCCTCCGGCGAGCAATGCAGGTGCCGCTTTGCCACGATTACTCCCTTGTCTATGGTAACGGTCCCCTTGGGCCCGATTATCGTGCAGCCGGGGCTGCCCTCAAGGTCGCCGCTGAGCCTGATGGGCGGCTCGAAGCCCACCTTCCTCGCGTCTGTAAAGGAAAGCTCCACCTGAGTCTCCTTCCGCGCAGGGCCCAGCACCGACATCCCGCTTATCGTCCCCTTGGGGCCGACTATGTCCACCTTGGAAGTCGAAGCATATTGGCCCGGCTGGGACAGATACTTCTTCGGCTCAAGCTCGAAGCCCTTTCCGAACAAAATATCCAGATGCTCCCTCGACAGGTGCACATGCTTTCCCGAACCCTCGACGGTTACCTTGAATTCCTCCATTAGCGCAAAACCTCTTTTTTATATATGATTTCATTAAGAGTGTACCACCATTCGGCGGAAATTACAATAGCGGCCGGCCCGCTAAACCTACAAGATTGAGCTGTTTATATGCAAAAATATGTGGCTCTTGCCCAAGGCTTCAAACCGGCCCGTCACAGCCTACAAAGCGCCCCGGAGCTTTTTGGTTATTTTGCCGCAGATAATGCTTCCCTGTTAAAAACTAAAGCTTGAAATAAAAAATATACTTATTATAATGGTATAAGCTGAGCGGCAATTATGCATGGGAGTTGAAAAATGCTTAGGATAGGGCTGGACGTCGGTTCCACCACGCTAAAATGCGCGGTGCTCGACGCCTCAAACAATATAAAGATCATTTTCAGGCAGTACCGGCGCCATTTTTCGCGGATAGCGGAGAGGGCCGCCGGGATGCTGCAGGCGGTGCGGGAGGCCTTTCCGGGCGAGGAGCTTGTCCGTATCAGCGTTTCCGGCTCGGCCGGCATAGGGCTTGCCGAGAAAAGCGGCCTTAATTTCGTGCAGGAGGTTTACGCGACCAAGACGGCCGTTTCCGCCCTGCTGCCGGGTACGGACGCGGTGATAGAGCTGGGCGGCGAGGATGCGAAGCTGCTCTTTCTTACCGGCGCGCCGGAGGCGCGCATGAACGGGAGCTGCGCGGGCGGCACGGGCGCCTTCATAGACCAGATGGCGACGCTGCTGGGCCTGACCCCGGCGGAGCTGGACGGGCTGGCGGCGCGCAGCGAAAGGGTCTACTCCATAGCCTCGCGCTGCGGCGTTTTCGCAAAGAGCGACATACAGGCCCTGCTGAACCAGGGCGCGCGCAAGGAGGACATCTGCGCCGCCATACTTTCGGCTGTGGTCAGCCAGACTATAGCGGGCCTGGCGCAGGGCAGGGAGATAGCCGGGAAGGTGGTCTACCTCGGCGGGCCGCTGACCTTTCTGCCCGAGCTGCGCGCGCGGTTCGACAGGGCGCTGGAGACCGAAGGCCTTTTGCCGGCCGACTCGCTCTACTACGTGGCCCTCGGGGCCGCCCTCTCCGGCGAGGGCGCCGTCTGCGGGCTGGACGAGCTGATAGGAAAAATAGGAGCAGCCCCATCGGGGTCAGGCTACGCCGCCTGCAGGCCACTTTTTGAGAGCGAGGAGAGCTACCGCCTTTTCAGGGAGCGGCACGGCGGCGGGATAAGCCTCGCCCCGCTGGGCCCGGACAACAGGGCTTACATAGGCGTAGACGCCGGCTCGACCACGGTCAAGGCCGTCGTAATAAACTCAAGCGGCGAGCCGGTCTGCTATAAATACCTGCCCAGCGCCGGAAACCCCGTGGGGCTGGTGCGGGACTTTCTGCTGGAGGTCTACGAAAAGTACCCCGGCATCGAAATAGCATCCTCAGCCGCCACCGGCTACGGCGAGGAGATAGTCAAAAACGCCTTCCGCATGGATCTGGTCGTGGTCGAAACGGTGGCGCACTTCACGGCCGCCAGGCGCTACGACCCGCAGGTGGACTTCATACTGGACATAGGCGGGCAGGACATAAAGTGCTTCCGGATAGCCGACGGCTGCATAGACAATATATTCCTCAACGAGGCCTGCTCCTCCGGCTGCGGCTCCTTTTTGCAGATCTTTGCCGGGGCCCTGGGCTACTCGATCGAGGATTTCGCGCGCGAGGGCCTTTTTGCCGACAGGCCGGTGGACCTCGGCTCGCGCTGCACGGTGTTCATGAATTCCTCGGTCAAGCAGGCCCAGAAGGAGGGGGCGACGCTCGGCAGCATTTCGGCGGGCCTGTCGATAAGCGTGGTTAAAAACGCGCTGTACAAGGTCATACGCGTGGGCGACCCCGGCTCCCTGGGCGAGCACATAGTCGTGCAGGGCGGAACCTTTTTGAACGACGCGGTGCTGCGCGCCTTCGAGCAGGAGGTGGGGCGCAATGTGACCCGGCCGCCCATGGCGGGGCTCATGGGCGCCTACGGCGCCGCGCTCTGCGCCATGGAAAACGGCTCCGGCAAAAGCACGATACTGGACGCGGAGAGTCTTAAAAGCTTTGAGCACAAGGTTTCGTCGGCCACCTGCGGCGGCTGCTCCAACCGCTGCATGCTCACCGTAAACACCTTCGGCGGCGGGAGGAAATTCATTGGCGGCAACAGGTGCGAAAGGCCGCTGAAGCCGGAGGGTCAAAAGCAGGCCCTCAACCTCTACGAATACAAGAGGGAGCTGCTGGCTGCCTACGCCTCTCATGAGGGCCGGCGCGAAACCATAGGCCTGCCGCTGGGCCTGAACATGTACGAGCTGCTCCCCTTCTGGCACACCTTTTTCAGCAGGCTGGGCTTCGGAGTGAGGGTCTCTCCGCCCTCGTCGAGGAGCCTGTACCACAAGGGGCAGGCCTCCATCCCCTCCGACACCGTCTGCTACCCGGCCAAGCTCCTGCACGGGCACATAGAGGCGCTGGCCGAGAGCGGGGCGGACGCCATATTCTACCCCTGCATGAGCTACAATTTCGACGAGGGGCTGGGCGACAACCACTACAACTGCCCTGTGGTGGCCTACTATCCGGAGGTTATAGCGGCCAACATGAAGTGCCTCGGCGGGCTAAAATTCATAAAGGACTACGTGGGGCCGCACAACAGGAGGGCCTTTCCGGGAAAGATGCGCGCCATACTCGCCCGCGAGTTCGGGGACATACCGCTGCGGGAGGTGCGGGCCGCCGCGAAGGCCGCCTATGCCGAATACGAGAGCTATCTCGGGAAGGTGCGGCGCAGGGGCGAGGAGTACCTTGCCGCGGCCAAAGCCGGAGGGCTGCGCGTGATAGTGCTGGCCGGCAGGCCCTACCATCTTGACGGGGAGATAAGCCACGGCATAGACAAGCTTATTTGCTCCCACGGAGCCGTCCTCATATCGGAGGACGCGCTGGGCGGCCGGTTTGAGAAAAGGCCCGTGGCCGTGCTGAACCAGTGGACCTACCATTCGAGGCTCTACGCGGCGGCCAGGCTTATAGCCGAAAGCGGGGACATATCCATGAACCTTGTGCAACTCGTGTCCTTCGGCTGCGGGCTGGACGCCATAACCGGCGACGAGGTGCGGCGCATACTGCGCCTCGGCGGCAGGATATACACGCAGATAAAGATAGACGAGCTGACCAACCTGGGCGCCGTGAACATAAGGATACGCAGCCTGCTGGCGGCCATAGACAGAAAGGAGGGCGGCGCGAGGCATGACTGACGGCACAGAGAGGATAGAATTCACGAAAAAAATGAAGAGGACCCACAAGATCCTCATACCCAACATGCTGGACATACACTTCAGGATGCTGCGCAACGTGTTTGCCGGCTGCGGCTACGACATGGAGCTGCTGACCAACACCGACCAGAGCGTGATAGACGAGGGGCTCAAATACGTCCACAACGACACCTGCTATCCCGCCCTGCTTACCATAGGCCAGATCATCAGCGCATTGAAGTCCGGCCGCTACGATCTGGAGCGGACGGCGGTGATAATGTCGCAGACGGGCGGGGGCTGCCGCGCCTCCAACTACATACACCTGCTGCGCAAGGCCCTGAAAAATGCGGGCCTGGGCCATATTCCCGTCATTTCCATAAATCTTGCGGGGCTCGAGAAGAACAGCGGCTTCAAAATAACGCTGCCGCTGCTGCGCAAGGCCATGGCCGCCGTAGTCTACGGCGACCTGCTCATGCTGCTGAAGAACCAGACCAAGCCCTACGAGGTGAAAAAGGGCGAGAGCGAGGCGCTTGTGGACTACTGGGTGGGCCTGCTCTCGGGGCTGTTCGAGCGGGGCAGGGCCGTCTCGGCGCGGGCGGTGAGAGGCTTCCTCAAGCGGATAGTCGCCTCCTTCGAGGCCGTAAGGATCCAAAAGACGGAAAAGGTGAAGGTGGGCATAGTCGGCGAGATCTACCTGAAATACTCGGCCCTCGCCAACAACCGGCTCGAGGATTTTCTGGCCGAGCAGGGCTGCGAGGTGATGGTTCCGGGCGTTTTGCCCTTCATGCTGTATTCGGCGGGCACAAGGATAGACGACCACGCGCTCTACGGCGGGAATCCGCTGATAAAATGGGCCGCCGCGCTGATAAGGAGCTTCTTCCTCAAGTTCGAGTCCTACATGCTGGAGGCCCTGAAGGGCAGCTCCAGATACGTTTCACCCACGCCCTTCATGCGCGTCAGGGAGCTGGCCCGCTCCTGCATAGGCCACGGCTGCAAGATGGGCGAGGGCTGGCTGCTTACGGCGGAGATGCTGGAGCTGGCCGAAAGCGGCTATGAGAACATAATTATTGTGCAGCCCTTCGGCTGCCTGCCCAACCACATAGTCGGCCGGGGCATGGTGCGCAGCGTGCTGCGGGCCAGACCCGAGGCGAACATAGTCTCCGTGGACTACGACCCCGGAGCCACGCGCGTAAACCAGGAAAACAGGATAAAGCTGATGCTCGCCGTCGCCCGCGAGCGGCTGGCCGAAAGGGCGGCCGCCTCCTCCGGCCCCGCCGGGCCGGGCGGCGCTTCAGGCTCCGAAATATACGTGGGCGGCCTGGCCGCTCTCTCACGCTCCTGACGCGGCCCTCCGCCGCCCCAATGCCCGTTTACAAGCCCGCGCTTTTGTGCTATGCTTTTTCCAAATATCAATAAAAGGAGCGTGTTTGAATTGGATAAGGTAGTCGAATTCCTCAAAAGCTGCGGCGCGTTTTTCTACGCCAGCTGCGACGGGGACAAGCCCCGGGTCCGTCCCTTCGGCTTCTTCATGGTTTTTAAGGACAGGCTGTATTTCGGCATGGGCAAACAGAAGGAGTCCTTCAGGCAGACCGTGGAAAACCCGAATTTTGAAATCTGCGCCCTGAACAAGGACAACGCCTGGATAAGGATACGCGGCACCGCCGTCCTGGACGACAGCAGGGAGGCGCAGGACAAGGCCTTCGAAACAAGCCCCTTCCTGAAGAACATATACAATGAGCAGACCGGCAACGTCCTGGGCCTGTTCTACATCAAGGACGGCTATGCCGAGATAGCCAACATGACTGGCGGCTTTGAAAAGTTCAATTTCTGATTTTCCAGGCCCCGCCCCGCGCGCCTGAGCGGCGGCTCCCCCGAAGGGGAGCCGCCGCTTTGAATCTTTTTTCCGTGCCTCCGTGCGCGGGGCGGGGGTACGCGGCGTCGGGAGAGCCCGGGCCCCTGACACGGCGCAGCCGCCCGCCCTCCGCCGGACAAAGCAAACGCCCCGCCGTCCTTTGCGTATTCGCCGGGCGGCGTCAGGTGCCTCCGGAGGGATGTTCCGCGCCCGCCCTCTCTCCCCCGTCCGCCCTGCCGCCGCGCGCCCTTTTCCGCCCTCTCCGCGCCGCCTTTCTCGCTCCGGCGCGGCGCGGGGTCCGGCTGGGGCCTGCCCCGCGCCCCCTTTACCCGCCCGGCCGCGCGAAAAGCGCGTCCGGGCTCTTTTCTAAATATTGTTAAAATATTTTTGCATATTATTTACATATTTTCTATTATATGCTAATATATGGTCGTTTTTAGTCGAAGCCCGCATTATCAAGCCGCAAATTTTTTGTCATATTTTTGCAAAATCGCAATAAAGTCCGTTTTAACGGACACCTGTTGCGATATTCAATGCTTGAAATTCCCGGTGCGATTTATTCGGCTCTTTGGCTCCCGCGCCCGAGGCGCGCAAACTGAGGGCTGAGATGAGATGAGAATTGCCGTGACGGAAATCAGCTATATAGCACGAATACGAAAAAGCGACGGCAAGGTGCAGGGCGTATTTGAACACAACGAAAATGTCGCCTCGATTGCATATAGACTCGGGCTGCCTTACGGCATGGGAAATATCGCGCGGCTTACCGGCATGCACCATGACGACGGAAAAAACACTGACGAGTATAAAAGATACTTGAAAGCAGCCGCGGTCGGTGAAGCAGTAAAACGTGGTTCTGTAATCCATTCGACTTACGGAGCTGTTTTTATAGACAGGCTGGCTTCCAACGGAAACATTTATGCCAGACTGGCCGCAGAGTTGGCGCGTACAGCCATCATGAGCCATCACGGCCTTCGCGACTGCATTACCGAAGACGGAAAGATTGCCTGTTGCGATGCCGAAAGAAGGATCGCCGCTTCATATGCCGGCGTAGAAAATATAGTAAACAACTACTACGGCCTTGAGTCTATTAGAGAGGATTTTCAGAAGGCTAGTGGGGAGGCGGAAGCAATATGCAGAAAAATAGACGCTTTTCATCAGCAATACCCTGTCTGCGGCTCAAGTAATTTCTATCTGGCCATGTACGAAAGGCTGCTGACATCGATACTCATCGACGCCGACCGAACCGACGCCGCTTACTTTGAAGACGCTTCCAGCATTTTGGAACCTCCTTCGGCCGATAAACTCAAAGACTTGTGGCGGCTCTATGCCGAAAATTGCAGGCGGGAGCTGGAAAAATATAAACAAAGCAAGGCATATTCGCCCCTCGACGAATATCGAGACGAGATTTCGAGCATATGCGCCGAATATGACGGAGGAGAAAGCGGAATATTCCGTCTGGTGCTTCCCTGCGGGGCCGGAAAAACGCTTTCCGCTCTCCGCTATTCTCTTGGAACGGCGGAACGCTATGCGAAAAGGCATATTTTTTACGTTGCTCCCTTCAATTCAATTCTTGAACAGAACGCGGATGAAATAATAAAGTATGCAGGCGACCGCGAGGCCGTACTGATTCACCATTCAAACGTTGTCATCTCCCCGGACGACAAGGAAGATCTGAAAAAATACTCCTTGCTAACGGAGAACTGGGCCTATTCGCCTATAATCGCAACCTCGGCCGTACAGTTTTTAAACACACTGTTCGCGGGCAAAACGTCTAACGCAAGAAGGCTGAGCGCATTGGGTAATTCTGTTATTATAATCGACGAAATCCAGGCCCTGCCTCTGAAAATAATGAAGCTATTCAACGCGGCCATGAATTTTTTGGCTTATTTCTGCAATTCGGCCATAGTCCTCTGCTCTGCGACCCAGCCGCCGCTGGAAAAGCTGGACGATTATAAAATTCTTCGGCCTAAATACATCGTCGACAAAACGGATAAATACGACGAGGCCTTCGGGCGTGTCGAGATTATACCCAACATAAGAGGAAACGGGCTTACTTATGAACAAGCGGCCGAGCATATAATTACCCAATCAAATGATGTAAAGTCGCTTCTTGCAATAGTCAACACGCGGCAGGCAGCCCGTTATATCTGTAAGCATGTCGGCGATAAGCTTAAAAACGTCGCCAACATTCGCTTGTTTCACCTTTCCGCCAATATGTGTCCCGCTCACAGGAGCGCCGTAATTTCCGAAATGGTTGAACGCTTGAGCCGCAAGGATGAAACGGCAAAAACCGTTTGCGTCAGCACAACGCTTATTGAAGCCGGTGTAAACGTCTCCTTTGAGCGCGCGCTTCGCTCACTGGCCGGGCTGGACGGCATAATCCAGTCCGCCGGGCGCTGCAACCGCAACAGGGAAGCGGACAAAGGGATTGTAGAAGTAATATTTATACGCGACGAAAGCATAAGCCGCATGCCCTATTTGCTTAAGGCTCAGGAAGCTGCTCGAGAGGTTTTTTTTAGCTTGGAAAGCAATCCGCAGAATTACTTAGGCGGGGCCCTGTCAAAGAACGCTGTAGACGAATATTACGCCAGGTTTATTTCAAAATTAAACAGGAACGAACTGTCTTTTCCCCTCCCTAATGACCCTGAGCACACCATTATCGATTTGCTGACGGCTGGCAGAAAAAACAAGTGCAAAACAAATTCAGCCCTGTTGAAGCAAGCCTTTAGGGAAGCAGGAGAGGCCTTCTCCGTAATAGATGACGAAGGAGAGATCGAAGTCATTGTCGAGTACAACAGCGACGCAAAAGAGCACATAGACAGGCTGCTTAAATCCAGCAGCCTTAAGGAGCAGCGGGCGGAGCTTCGGCATTTGCAGCAGTACAGTGTGCGCCTAAGAAAACATTTATTGGATAGCCTGTCCGGGGGCGTGAGGTTTGAAGAGGAAACGGGGGTGTTCATATTATCGCATGATTATTACGATGAAACCTTCGGGGCAGACAACGGCGACGGCGCGTTTTTCATTTGAGAAGACAAAGGAGGTGATGATTTTGGCCAAATATCGCAATACGGTCGAATTTGCAGTGAGCGGCGACAGGGCCTTGTTCTCCGACCCGGTTACTCGCGTCGGCGGCGAAAAAACCAGCTATTACGTACCGACGTATGAGGCCCTAAAGGGTATTGTTTCCTCAATTTACTGGAAACCCACGATAGTATGGATTATCGATGCGGTAAGAGTGATGAACCCGATTCAGACGGCTTCCGAGGGTGTTAGAACGCTTAATTACAACGCCTCGAAAGGCAAAAATGATCTGTCTATCTACACTTATCTCATCAACGTCAAGTATCAGGTGCGCGCTCATTTTATCAGAAATGAAAACCGCCCAGAGCTTTTTCATGATTATGACGGCAGCAACGAGCATAAGCATCACAACATAGCGCGAAGAATGATCAAGTCCGGGGGAAGAAGGGACATTTTCCTCGGTACGCGGGAATGCCAGGGCTATGTCGAGCCCTGCGTATTCGGAGAAGGCCCCGGCGCATACGACGGCATAAACGAGCTGACCCTTGGCTACATGCTGCACGGCTTTACCTATCCCGATGAAGCAGTGCGCGTAGAGGAAAAAGGGCGCCTTGCTCTGCGTTTTCACAATGTCGTCATGCGAAAGGGCATAATCGAGTTTCCGGCTCCGGAGGAAATACCCGAAAAGGACAGGCGCATACTTCACAAAATGTCCGTCAAGCCCTTTGGCAATAAGCACGGCAATTTTATTGGCATTGGCGAATTCACAGACGAGGAGGCGAGCGAATGAGCTGGGCATCTTCGCTATACAATTTGTATGAAACCAATTCCTGGCGCGCCGGGGAGGTGGAGGACTGGAACGGCCGTCAGCTTATGCTTCTGCCTGTTTGCCATACGACCGTGAACGCCCAAATTGAAGTTTTTATTGACAGCAGCGGAAGCTTTTTGTACGCACGGACGCTGGGAAAAAAAGAACCGTCGGAAACGATCGCGCCGGCGACAGAAAAGTCGTCGTCACGCACGAGTACCGCTGCAGCGCCTCATCCCTTGTTTGACAGTCTTAGATATGTTGCCGGAGACTTTCTTGAAAGGGTTGCTTTTGAGAGCGTTTCGGAAAAAAAGGAGCAAGGCGAAAAGGCTAAAATTGAAAAAGGCTTCACAGATTACCTTGCGTTTCTTGGCGAATGGTGCAATTCCGCGTACTCTCACCCGAAGGTCTGCGCCGTACACAGCTACGTAAGCAAAAAGGCTCTCATGAGCGACCTAATAAAGCAAGGAAACATCATTAAAACAAACGAAGAAGGCCGCGCGCCGCTGGAACAGAAAATAAACGGCGTGGAGCTAAAAAAAGCCGTAGTCCGCTTCCGAGTCATGACAAGCACCCCCAGCTTGCCGGAAGAGATGCTCCGGGATTCCGTCAAGTCCAGCGGCAGCGACATCTGGTTGGACAAGTCCGTCCAGCAAAGCTATGCAAACTTTTATTTTTCACGGCTCTCCATGACTGACCTATGCTACCTTAGCGGCAAAAGAACCGTAGTAGCGGCCTTTCACCCCAAGCAGATTCGCTTCAACGGTGATGGAGCCAAGCTATTTTCGGCAAATGATGACTTAAATTTCACTTATCGCGGCCGCTTCAAAACAAAGGATAAAGACAGCGGCTACAACGAGTCAGTATCAATAGGCTATGAAACCTCGCAGAAAATTCATAACGCGCTTAAATGGATTATAAGGAGGCAGGGCTATTTAAAAGACGGAGTTTGCATAGTTGTTTGGGAGAACGCCTTGAACTGCATTCCGGAGTTTTATCAAAGCGCAGCGTACATTATCGAGCAAACGACGGCTGAGGAGGAAGCCATCGACGAAAGCAAAGCATGGCTGTTAGGCCAAGAGGAGCAGGAGACTGGCGAAACCAATTACGCGGCGGCAAAGGACTTCAACGCCGCTATCGACGGTTATTCGGCAAAGCTGGGCGATCAGTCCAATATGGTCATCATCGCCCTGGCAAGCGCTGGCCCCGGCCGGCTTGCCCTGACGTATTTCAAGGAGCTGGAAACCTCGACCTATTTGAAGAACATACGTCTGTGGCACGAAAGCTGCCTGTGGCGGCATGAGTATTATAAAGGAATAAAATTTTGCCAATACGAAGGCATGGCATCCTTGAGCGAGACAGCAAGGGCTTTGTACGGTAGGGAGCGGCGCGAGAGCAACGGCTCCAAGCGTCTGGAATTGCGTACCATCGGAGAGCGTGATAATCAGAAAGCACCTATGCTTATATCGACTTATGAGCGTCTGCGCCCCTGCATAATTGAAAACGCCAGGGTTCCTTATGACATGGTCCGATCCGCCGTTTTGAAGGCGTCCAATCCCCTTGCCTACGAAAGCAGCTTCCTCTATCTCCGCGTCCTCCACATCGCCTGTTCTCTTGTTAAACGTCATTATTGGGAAAAAGGAGCGATATACGGCATGGAGCTTGATACGACATGCAATAACAGAAGCTATCTTTTCGGGCGGCTGCTTGCCGTCGCCGAAAAAATAGAGCGCAGCACCTATAACAGGGAGGAAAACCGTTATACAAACGCGGAAAGGTACATGCAGCAGTTTGCCCAGACGCCTTTTAGGACATGGCTCATAATTCGCAAGAGCATCTGCCCGTATTTATTAAAGCATAATCTCATCGTCAGAGACAAATATAAGGATCTTCTTGGGGAAATAGAAATGATGTTCCTTGACGGCGACTTTGAATCCAAAGAAGCCTTGGATGGAAGGTTCCTTCTTGGTTATGACTCCCAGCGCTGCGCGTTAAAGTCAAGGGAGAAGGACAGGTTAAACGCCAACGCTAAAAACATTGATGAAGACAATAAAACGGAGGATTGAAAATGTCTGCGATAGCTAACAAAATCGACTTTGCCGCCATTGTTTCTGCCACCCGCTCAAACATTAACGGCGACCCCTTGAACGGGAACCGTCCGCGCCAGGATTACAACGGTTATGGCATCTTTTCCGATGTGGCGATCAAGCGCAAAATCCGCAACAGGCTGCAGGATATGGGCGAATACATATTCGTGCAGTCAAATGGCCGTGAAAACGATATGGCCTTTGACAAGGCTTTGTCTAGCAATTATAGCAGCTTGAAGGATAGGGCCGAGGGAGACCCCAGGCTTGCCGCGGAAATAAAAAAGGGCAAAAATGCAAACGCAGAGCTTTTTGCAAAAATAGCTTGCGAAAAGTGGATTGACGTAAGGGCCTTCGGGCAGGTCTTTGCGTTTAAAAAGGAAAAAGACAAGGATAAAACGGATAAGAAGGCAAAGGACGATGAAGGCAGGGAAGAAACCGGAGAGCTTTCCGTGGGGATACGCGGTCCGGTTTCCATCCAGCAGGGTGTCAGCGTAGCGCCTATCGATATTATCGATATGCAAATCACAAAAAGCGTAAATTCAGAAGCAGGCAAAAAAGGAAAGGCTTCCGATACTATGGGCACGAAGCATTATGTGGACTTTGGAATATATTTGCTTCGCGGAAGCATAAACTGCCAGCTCGCGGAAAAGACCGGCTTCACCGAAAACGACGCTGAAAAAATAAAAGAGGCGCTCCTTTCGCTTTTTGAAAACGACGCGTCATCCGCACGGCCCGAGGGGAGTCTTCAGGTCCAAAAGGTGTTTTGGTGGAAGCACAACAACAAGCACGGTCAATATCCTTCGGCAAAGGTGTTCGACAGCCTTCATGTCAATCCTGATGGAAGCTATACTATCGTTCCTCTCGGGGGGCTCGAACCTCAGACCTATGACGGACGATGACGAGCTCCTGCCGATTTCCGGCTTGCAGCATTTTGCGTACTGCCGCAGGCAGTGGGCGCTGATACAAATCGAAAATCTGTGGTCCGAGAACCTGCTGACGGCGGAGGGGCGCCTGCTTCACGAGCGGGCGCACGACCCGTCGCAAACCGAGGTTCGGGGCGGCGTTATTGTCGCGCGGGGGCTGCCGGTGTTTTCGCGGCGTTTGGGCATGTCCGGCGTCTGCGACGCGGTGGAGTTCCGCCCCTCCCCGGAGGGCGTGAGCCTTCGCGGCCGGGAGGGTCTGTGGCTTCCCTATCCCGTAGAGTACAAGAGGGGCGCGCCCAAGGAGCATGACGCCGACGAGCTCCAGCTCTGCTGCCAGGCCCTCTGCCTTGAGGAGATGCTGCTTTGCCGCATACCGGAGGGCAGCCTGTTTTACGGCCAGCCGCGCCGCCGGACAAGAGTGGAGTTTACGCCGGAGCTCCGGGGCAGAGTAGCCGAGCTGGCCGCCGAAATGCGGGAGCTGTACAGGCGCGGCCATACGCCAAAGGTCAGGCCCGCTAAGGGCTGCGGCGCCTGCTCGCTTAAGGAGCTCTGTCTGCCGCGCCTGGCCAAGGCGCCGGACGTAGACAGATACCTTGCGGAGCATATTAAGGATAACAAAACATGAGAAAGCTGCTCAACACCCTGTTTGTCACCACCGAGGACGCCTACCTCGCGCTCGACGGGGAGACCGTCATAGTTCTCAGGGGCGAGGAACGGCTGGGCCAATTCCCCCTTCATGCCCTGGAGGGCATACTCTGTTTTTCCTACAAGGGGGCCAGCCCGCACCTTATGGGGGCCTGCGCGGAGCGCGGCATAAACCTATGCTTTATGACGCCGCACGGGCGCTTTCTGGCCCGCTCCTGCGGCGAAATCAGGGGCAGCGTGAACCTGCGAAAAAGGCAGTACCGCCTCTCCGACAGCGAGGCCGAAAGCTGCCTGGCGGCCCGCAATTTCGTATTCGGAAAGGTGTACAACAGCCGCTGGAGCATAGACCGCACCCTGCGCGACCATGCCCTGCGCGTCGACGCGGAAAAGCTGGAGCAGGCCGAGAAGCTGCTTGACGGGGTTCTCCCCGCCGTCGCCGAGGCCGGGGACCTGGGCCGGCTCCGCGGCCTTGAGGGAACAGCGGCAAGCGCATACTTCGGGGTGTTTGACGACCTTATACTCAACCAAAAGGAACGCTTCTTTTTCAGGGAGCGCAGCCGCCGCCCTCCGCTGGACAACGTAAACGCCCTGCTGTCCTTCGCGTATTCGCTGCTGGCCTCCGAATGCGCGTCCGCCGCCGAAAGTGCGGGGCTGGACTCCTGCGTGGGCTTCCTGCACAGGGACAGGCCCGGGCGGGCATCGCTGGCGCTGGACATGATGGAAGAGCTCCGCGCCCTGTTTGCAGACCGTTTTGTGCTCACGTTAATCAATAACCGTGTGGTTCAGGACGGGCATTTTGAGGAGCGCGAAAGCGGCGCGGTCGCATTGACCGAGGCAGGCAGAAAAGCCTTTCTGACCGCCTGGCAGAACCGGAAAAGAGAGGAAATTACACACCCTTTTTTAAAGGAAAAGCTGCCTTGGGGGCTTGTGCCCCACGTGCAGGCTCTGCTGCTTGCCAGCTTCCTGCGCGGCGACCTGGACGGTTACCCTCCGTTTCTGTGGAAGTGAGAGCATATGCTGGTACTGATAACCTACGATGTAAATACGGAGGACGCCGCGGGCCGGAAAAGGCTGCGGCAGGCGGCGAGGCTCTGCGTAAATTACGGGCAGCGGGTGCAGAATTCCGTTTTTGAGTGCAGTCTGGACGCCGCACAGTGCAAAATGGTGCGGGCACGGCTGCTGGATATCATCGATAAGGAGAAGGACAGCCTGAGGCTTTACTATCTCGGGAACAATTATTCCGGCAGGATAGAGCATTTCGGGGCCAAAGTATCCTACGACCCCGAAGGAACGCTGATGGTTTAAGCGTGCGAAGGTCAAGCGGTCATGCTTTCCCCGGGGGGTTCGCACCGGCTTTTGACCGTTTTTCTAGCGCGCAGCCGTATCTTTTCCGGGCTTCTCGGCTGAAATTTCCCGTTTTATTTTGCGTTTTTGTGCACGATTGCATGATTTATGCTATAATTTTTATGCGTTTTTGCAGTCGCCCTCCGCACGGAGGGCGTGGATTGAAATGTGAGTGTTGCTATCGAAATTTGCAACGACAAGAGTCGCCCTCCGCACGGAGGGCGTGGATTGAAATTCCGCTGGGCAACGAACAATACGAAGCTGGTGCGGTCGCCCTCCGCACGGAGGGCGTGGATTGAAATAGGAAAGGGGATGTAAGATATGACATAAACCACGTCGCCCTCCGCACGGAGGGCGTGGATTGAAATAACAACCGCAATTTTGTCTGGGGTGATTGCCCCGTCGCCCTCCGCACGGAGGGCGTGGATTGAAATGGAACCATATGCTGTTATAAGACCATACGCACTGGTAGTCGCCCTCCGCACGGAGGGCGTGGATTGAAATATGTTCCCACTTCCTAACAGACGATTACCGGCAAGTCGCCCTCCGCACGGAGGGCGTGGATTGAAATCGCTTCGTTGGCCGAGTCCGCGCCGTCGTAGCTGTCGCCCTCCGCACGGAGGGCGTGGATTGAAATCCTTCCAGTATTACTCATCCGGCAGACCAACTCAGTCGCCCTCCGCACGGAGGGCGTGGATTGAAATGAAAAGGCAACAGACGGATACATAGCGTACAAGAGTCGCCCTCCGCACGGAGGGCGTGGATTGAAATTATGTCAAGAAAGGCGGGACAAAACAAAATGAAAGTCGCCCTCCGCACGGAGGGCGTGGATTGAAATCTCGAGGATGAAAGGATGTACCTTACCAAGCTGTACGGTCGCCCTCCGCACGGAGGGCGTGGATTGAAATTGGTAGTTGGGTATATGATGCGTTGGAGGCGGTAGTCGCCCTCCGCACGGAGGGCGTGGATTGAAATCCTCCCTTATTAGATTTTTGGGAGGGATATTATCGTCGCCCTCCGCACGGAGGGCGTGGATTGAAATTGGGGAGGCACCACCAAGGTCTGGGAGAACGGCAGTCGCCCTCCGCACGGAGGGCGTGGATTGAAATCATCCGTGTCATACTAATACACCCTCCCTATTACGTCGCCCTCCGCACGGAGGGCGTGGATTGAAATGTTAAGGGTAAGCTTAGTCCCTACATGGAGATTTTGTCGCCCTCCGCACGGAGGGCGTGGATTGAAATACTACTAAAAGAGGAAAAGCCGCCGACATCCCGGTCGCCCTCCGCACGGAGGGCGTGGATTGAAATGGCGTATATCGCGCCCTCCGCCTGGCCGGCAAGCGTCGCCCTCCGCACGGAGGGCGTGGATTGAAATGGGCAAGACGGTCATAACCCTGACGGCTATCAACGGTCGCCCTCCGCACGGAGGGCGTGGATTGAAATCCACAGTCACCATTTGTATTTTTAACAAGATTAATGTCGCCCTCCGCACGGAGGGCGTGGATTGAAATCGCTCCCACAATCTTGGCAACGGTCAAAATTTACGTCGCCCTCCGCACGGAGGGCGTGGATTGAAATCTCTGCGCATCGCGGCTTCCCGCATTTTATCGTTGTCGCCCTCCGCGCGCCTTTAAATCGCGCTGCAAAAGCCTCCGCGCCGCCAAACGGCGGCGCGGAGGCTTTATTTATCTTTCCGGCGTATTCAGCGCCTGGCGGCCTCCACGCCGGAAACCGTCATGCCGACGCCCTTGGACGCCGCCATTTGCATGAACAGCTCTGCTATCCTGGAGCCGTTCTTGTTTATATAGCCTGCGAGCATTTCCTCCTTCTTCTCCTTGGACATCCTCGCCAGAACGGCCTTCGCCGCGCCGGCGGTAAAGCCCTGGGAGGAAAGCAGGAGCCTGCTCCATAGCGGGCTGTCGGAGGCCCGCCCCATCTGCTCCATCACCGCAGGCAGGAGAAGCTCCGCAAGGGTATCGTAGTCCACATCGCTGACCTGCAGCTTCAATTCGATCATAGCAATATCCCTTTCCCGCGCCTGAAGCGGCGGCCGACCATTAAGCAGGCTCCCGCCGCGCGCTCACCCCGTCCGGGCTATTTCAGGCCAAGCTGCTCGCCGTATTTTATGCGCGACTGCTTGTAAAGCTCCTCGCAGAAGGCGGGAGTCAGCAGGGCGCCGCTGTTGTGGTTGACCATGACCGGCTTTCCCGGCTCGCCGAACTTTTCTATGAAGGCTCTCGCGGAAGCCCTCTGCTCCTCCTCGGAGGCCGTCTGCGGGTCGAAGGCCGGAGGATTGAAGCAGAATATCAGCTTGTCGCCGTACTCCTTATAAAGCCTTTCCACCTCGAAGGACACCTGGGGCCCCCACGCGTCCCAGCCGGCCTTGATTATGTTCGGCACCTGGCGCGCTATCTGGCCGCAGCTGTGAAGCTCGCAATACCTGCCCTTGGAGTGTATGAAGTCCGTCACCCTTCTCATGTAGGGCACTATCATCTCCTCCACGACGTCGGGCGAGAAAAAGGTCTCCCTCTGGGAGCCCCAGTCGTCGTGGATGTAGAACCCGTCTATCTGCGGGTAATAGGTAAAATATTTATCCAGTATTTTAATGTAAAGGTCGGTCAGCTTATCAAAAAAAGCTTTTATCGCGTCGGTCTGGTCCTCGTCTATCATGGCCATGACGGCGCCCTCGAAGTCCATGAGCGAGATAAGCCTTTCATACCAGCCGTTGAGCACCCAGCACATTATGAAGCGGTCGGACTGCAGGTACTTCTCGTTGGCCTTCGCGCTGCCCTCCCAGTCCCATTTTTCGATATCGGGCCATACTATCTTGTCGGTCAGCAGCTCGTTGGCGTCCTCGATGTAGGGCTTGCCGGGGCGGACCATGGAGCCGCCGGCGGACGGGACATACTCCCACTCTATGCCGAACATGTCCTTGCCGCCCGTGGTGTTGGTCACGCCGAACACCATCGTGCCGTCAAATACCGAGGCGCGCGCGACGTTGTCGGGGTGCACGGCGGGGCAGAACAGCGTGAAATCAAGCGAAAACTCCAGGCCCGTCCACAGCGGCTTGCGCTGGAACATGAGCCTTGCGTTTTCCTTCATCGTTACCGGCGTGTTGAAAATCGGTATGGGGGCCCCTCCCCGGAAATTCGGATTGTGCCCGACCGGCACAAGCTCCTTCGGGTCAAATTTCGGTGCGTTCAATTTGCGTCCTCCTTGATGATTTTTATCGATTGATCATATGCTCAACTGTATCTGTTCCTCACGATATTAAATAACAAAACCGCGCAAAAATCAAATATTATCTTGCCGCCGGCCGCACATAAGCGGCAAAAAGAGCGGCGTTTTCTTGATAAACCGCAGTTATACGCGCGCATATATGAATATGGCTATTGAAAAGCGCGCGCGTTTTTAATATAATATGGCTATTGCAGGCTAAACATAATTTATAACGGAGGCATATAATGGCAACAAAGCAGTTTTTTGAGCTGGGAGATATAAAAAAGGGCGCATGCTTCGACTCGATGAAGACTATCATCGAGACGGCTTTTTACGGCAACAACACCTATCCGGTCGAAACCACAAAGGAAGCCTACAAGCTCGCGCTTAAGAGCCCCGGCGCGATTGTGACAGATATGGAGATATGCGAGCCCGAAAAGAACGGGCTTCCCGCCGGCGCAAAGGTCATAGTGCTCAACGACGGCGGCGTGCACGGCCGCTGCGCGGCGGCCAGGCGCATACTCGGCGAGCCCGGGGTGACGGTGGACAAGTTCAGTCCCATCATCAGGGACGCCATCTACGACGCGCGCTGGAAGAAGCTATACACCACCAGCGCCTATGTGGGTCTGGCTCCCGAGTTCATGGTCAAGGCGCACTTGTGCCTGCCCGAGGGCGAGGAGGTGCTGCTCCTCAACTGGCTGCTGAACTTCCAGTACTGCACCGAGGAGTACAACGCCATGTACGCCTCCTCCAGGCCCATGAAGGATCCCGACATCTACGTTTTCGGCGACCCGCAGTGGAAGCACCCGGACTTCCCGCTGGGCCTCGCCTTCTTCGACCCGGAGCACAACTGCGCCGCCATACTCGGCATGAGGTATTTCGGCGAGTTCAAGAAGGGCACGCTTACCCTTGCCTGGGGCTGCGCCAACAGGAACGGCTTCTGCGCCTGCCACGGCGGCCAGAAAAAGTACAACCTGCCCGGAAGGTCCTACGTAGCGGCCGTTTTCGGCCTCTCCGGCTCCGGCAAGTCAACCATAACCCACGCCAAGCACGACGGCAAATATGACGTTACCGTCCTCCACGACGACGCGTTCATCATCAATACCGGCGATGTCGCCTACTCGGTGGCCCTTGAGCCCACCTACTACGACAAGACCCAGGACTATCCCGCCGACCATCCCGACAACAAGTACCTGCTGACCGCCCAGAACGTCGGCGTGACGCTGGACAAGAACGGCAAGAAGGTCATAGTGCCCGAGGACATCCGCAACGGGAACGGGCGCGCCATAAAGAGCCGCTACTGGAGCCCGAACCGCGTGGACATCTTCAAGGAGCCCGTCAACGCCATCTTCTGGCTGATGAAGGACCCGACGCTGCCTCCGGTTTTGAAGATAAGCGACAGCGTCATAGCCTCGGCAATGGGCGCGACTCTCGCCACAAAGCGCACTACGGCCGAAAGGCTGGCCGAGGGCGTCGATCCCAACGCGCTTGTCGTCGAGCCCTACGCCAACCCCTTCCGCACCTATCCTCTCGGAAACGACTACAAGGCTTTCAAGAAGCTCTTTGAGGAAAACCGCGTCGAATGCTATATCCTCAACACGGGCGACATGATGGGCAAAAAGATTCCCAAGGAGGTCACTCTCGGCTCGCTTGAGAGCATAATCGAGAAAAAGGCCGAGTTCAAGCCCTTCGGGAAAATCGACAGCTTCGAATACCTCCCCGTGGAAGGCTTCAACCCCGATTTCGGCGACGCAAATTACGCCGACCAGCTTGCCAAGCGCATGCTGGACCGGGTGGCCTTCATCGAGGAATGCGCCGTCGTCAAGGAAGGCTTCAACAGGCTGCCTGACGAGGCGCTGGAGGCCATGAAAAAGGTAGCGCGGCAGGCCGCGAAATAAGCATATACCCCAATCGGCACGGCGGCCGGAGCGAAACTGGTTTCGCTCCGGCCGCTTGTTTCGGAAAGACAGTGCCCGCAAAAGAGGGCGCCGGACAAGATGAAGCGGCCACGCCCTAAAGCCGGGAATATGCGGGCGCGCCGGATAGCGCCGTTCCGCCCGCCTCTTAAACGGCCGCCTGCACCCGTCCGGCAGGGCTTGACGCGCCGCAAATCTCTTGATAAAAACTTATTGCAAAAATGGAATAAAGTATCTATAATAATGCCGTAAGCATAAAAAACCACCCGACGCAGGCATCGCGGAGCCGCCGGGCGCCGGGCCAGCGGGCGGATCGGCCGCCCTTGCGTTAGGAGCGGACATGGATTTGCGGGCGTTGACCGGGGACGAAAAGGAAGTATTTTTGAAGCTTCAGAAGGAAGGCCCATTGACAAAAAAGGCGCTGCTTGAGCGCTTCGGCTACAAGCCCAGCACCCTGAACCGGATTTTGGCCTCGCTGGCGGGCAGAGGCGCGATCGCGGCCACAGGCCAGGAGGAATCCTCCGGCGGAAGAAAACCGTATTTGTTTGACATAAAGCCGCATGAAAAATACGTCATAGGCATAGACATATCCAGGACGTATATATATGCGGCCGTTTGCGATTTGAAGATGAACGTCAGGGCCTCGAAAATGATATACGGCCTGCCGCTGACCGGATATACGCCGCAAAACGCGGTAAACAGCGTCTCCGAAGCCATAGCGGGGCTTTTGGATAGCTTTTCGATCTCGGCAGCCGATATTTTAGGGGCCGGAGTCGGCATGGTGGGACCGGTGGACAGGCAAACGGGCACTACGGGCGAGGTTGAGAGCTTCAGGTATAACAACTGGAGCCGCGTACCGCTTCGGGATATGCTGGAAAAGGCGCTCGGCTGCACCGTTTATGTGGACAACGGCTCCTGCGCGGCCGTGCTGGCCGAGTACCTTTACGGGAGCGGGAAGAGCTGCAAGAGCATATCCTACTTCAACTGCGAGGTGGGCATCCGCTCGGCAAGCGTTTCCTCCGGCGTCCTCATACGGGGCGCAAAGGACGTAGAGGACGCCTTTTCGCACACCACCATCAACTCGGAGGGCGAGCTCTGCTATTGCGGCAGGAGGGGCTGCGTAAGGTGCTATGCCTCAACTCCGGCCATATCCGAAAACGTACGCCGGCGCATAAGCGCTGGCGAGGCTTCGATTATAAGCGCGCCTCCGGAGGCTATAAACTATAGGCATATACTAGCCGCCGCCGGCAAGGGCGACGCCGTGGCGTCGGAGGAGCTCAGGCGGGCCGGAGTCCTCTTCGGCGTCGGCCTGGCGAACTACGTCACACTCCTTGATCCGGAATACGTTATTATCGACGGGCCCCTGGTTCTGGAGAGCGGCATATTTTTTGATTCCGCGGTAAGATCGGCTAAGGAAAACGCCTACGCCAGCTCAAGGGTAGTATTCAAAAAGGGCGGCTCCTTCGGCTACGAAACCATTGCCGTCGGCGCCGCGGCAATGTATTTCGAATGGTATATGGGCAGCCCTATCGTCAAATAGCGGCAGGCTGAGCGTGCCCTTCGGCAAGGGCCGCTTTTTGGGGAAACTTTTTTCCAAAACGGATTAAAGATGGCTCGCCTTCTTTTTTGCTCGGCCTTGCCAAAGCCGCGCAGCTCCCCCAAAAGCCCGTATGGAGCCTCTTTGAGTACTTTATGCCAAAATGGCCGAAAGATTGCCCGAAGCCCTGACGCACGGCCCGGCAATATGCGCGGCCGAGCGCGGGCCATAATAAAACAATAATGAGGAGGAACCGGAATGTCCATCCAGAGCGAGGAATTCAAAGGAATAGTCAAGACCCATTACCTCGACTCCGTTCCCTGGTGGCCGGAGAGGAAAAAGGCCCCCGAGAGCGCGCCGAACGTGCTGCTCATACTCCTTGACGACACGGGCTTTGCCGACGTGGGCTGCTACGGCTCTCTTATTGAAACGCCGAACATAGATGCGCTCGCGGCGGACGGCCTGCGCTATCAGAACTTCCACGTAAACCCCATGTGCTCGCCGACGCGCGCCAGCCTGCTTTCCGGCTGCAACCACCATGCCGTCGGCATGGGTTATCTGGCAAACTACGACCTCGGCTTTGAGGGCTACAGGGGCCGTATAGACAGGAGATATGGCCTTATCAGCGAGGCTCTCGCGGAAAACGGGTACAACACCTTTGCCGTCGGCAAATGGCACCTGGCCAACGACTCGGACCTGAGCGGCGTCGGGCCCTTCGACGACTGGCCGCTGAGCCGCGGCTTCAATAAATACTACGGCTTTTTAAACGCCTGCACGAACCAGTTTTATCCCTCGCTCGTCTGCGGCAACGAATTTGTGGACCAGCCTAAAACTCCCGCCGAGGGCTACCATCTCAGCGAGGACCTGACCGACAGGGCGATTAAATATATCGGCGATTCCAAATCAAAGGCCCCGGACATTCCCTTCTTCTGCTACCTGGCCTACGGCTCCCAGCATTCGCCGCTGCAGGCTCCGAAGGAGTACATAGACATGTATAAGGGCAGGTTCGACATGGGCTGGGACGCTTACAGGCGCGAGGTGTTCCGGCGGCAGAAGGAGCTGGGGATTATACCAGCCAGCGCGGTCCTGACCGAAGACCGCGTCTACGCCGAGGCCTGGGACTCCTGTTCCGACTCGGAAAAGCGCGTCCTTGCAAGGTACATGGAGGTATACGCCGGCTTCCTCACCCATACCGACGCACAGATAGGCCGGCTGTTAAATTACCTGAAAAAAATCGGGCAATACGACAATACCCTGATCATTTTCCTTTCAGACAACGGGGCTTCGCCGGAGGGTACGCCCCGGGGCATAAAGAACACGATGTACCACTTCTTTACGGAGAAGTACCCTCCGGCCATAAGCGAGGAGGAGAGCGCGGCGCTCGGCTCCGAGGACGCATATTGCCATTACCCCACCTCCTGGGCCCACGCGAGCGGGACCCCGCTAAGGCTGTACAAGTCCTGGTCGCACAACGGCGGCGTGAAGGTCCCGTGCATAATGGCATATCCCCGCGTCATCAAAGACAGGGGCGGCATAAGGGGGCAGTACCACCATGTCATAGACGTCTACAAGACCGTCGCGGAGCTTTGCGGCATAGAGGAGCCTAAGGCGATTAAAGGCGTGCCCCAGGAGCCGAAGCACGGCGTAAGCATGGTCTATACCTTCGAGCATCCCGAGGAGCCTACCCGCAGGCGCGTACAGTACTATGAGATGCTGGGCAACAGGGGCATCTGGGCCGACGGCTGGAAGGCCGTCGCCGACCACGTCCAGAACCCGTCCTTCGATTTCTCAAAGGACAGGTGGGAGCTTTACCATACCGACGCGGATTTCAGCGAGGCCGTAGACCTTTCCGCCCAATGCCCCGAGAAGCTGCGGGAGCTGGTTGACCTATGGTGGCGCGAGGCGGGCAAATACAAGGTGCTTCCGATGCTCGAAAGCCATATGAAGAAGATGGAAGGCTACCACTCCAAGGCCATCCTCCGCTTCCGGCCGTCCGCAAAAAGGACGCGCCATATCCTTTACCCCGAGATGACGGGAGGAAGCGTCCCTCTTCCCCAAAGCTCTTTTTTAATTAAAGTATACGCGGACTACGCCGAGGGCGACGAGGGAGTCCTCTTCTCCGCCGGCGACAACCAGAGCGGCCACGCTTTATATATCAGCGGCGGGCGCCTGATATACCATCACAACTGGTTCGGCTTCAGGCACAGCTCCGTCGAGTCCGAGGCCGTAGTGCCGGAAGGCCGGCGCGAGTTAGCTCTTGATTTCACGCTGCTGCGGCCCGGAGCCGGGCTTGCCCGCCTGCTCATAGATGGGAAACCGGCGGGAAGCCTCAGGCTGGAGGCCTCCCCTCTGTTCCCGTTCGGCGGAATGTCGATCGGGAGGTTCGGCTCCGTATCGGTCACGGGCAAAATGAAGGAAAAGAAGCTTTTCATGTATACAAATTCGATCGACAGGGTCGAGGTGGACCTTGAAAGGCCGACAGGAGACGGCGAGCTTACGCTGGAGATGGAGGGGGAGCTAAGGCGCGAATGAGGGGACGGAGGCCCGGACAGCGCGCCCGCAAATCAAGCCCTTATCCGGGTAACGCGCAACCGGCGCGCCAACGTTAAACGAAAGGAAGTGCCTCATTGCCGCCAGTAAGCGTTCTTATCAAGCCCGCGTCGGGCAAATGCAACATGAGCTGCCGCTACTGCTTTTACCATTCGCTGTCGAGCGGCAGAAAAACCCCAGATTTCGGCTTCATGAGTCCCGAAACGATAGAGCTGATCGTCTGCAAGGCGCTGAAATTCGCCTCCGGCCGGGCAACCTTTTCGTTCCAGGGCGGGGAGCCGACGCTCTGCGGGCTCGGCTTTTTTGAAAGCGTCGTCGAGCTCCAAAAAAAATACAACGCAAACAACGCCGCCGTTCAAAATTGCCTTCAGACAAACGGGCTGCTCCTGGACGAGGCCTGGTGCCGCTTCCTCCGCGCCAACGGTTTTCTCGTCGGCCTGTCTCTCGACGGGTACAAAGCCCTGAACGACCTCAACCGCGTAGACGCAGCGGGCCGCGGTTCCTTCGACAGGATAATGGAAACCGTCAGGCTCCTTAACGAATACTGCGTAGATTACAACATCCTTTTCGTCGTCACCGACTATTCGGCCCTGCATTCGGAAAGGCTTTACAGCTTTTTCAAAGCCAACGGTTTCAGGTATCTGCAGTTCATCCCCTGCATAGGGCCTCCGGGAGGAAGCGGCGGGAAGCCGGGCGAAGCTCTCAGCCCGGAAAACTACGCCCTTTTCCTCAAGGCCTTCTTCGACCGCTGGAAAAACGACCTGGCGAGCGGCAGAGAAATCGGCATACGATATTTCGACAACCTGGTCCGGATCCTGATGGGCCTGCCTCCGGAAAGCTGCGCCCTGGCGGGCGGGTGCGGCTGCCAGTTCGTGTTTGAGGCCGACGGCGGCGCTTACTCCTGCGACTTTTACGCCACAGACCAATGGCGCCTCGGCGACATACGCCGCCACGACATGATCGAGCTTTACAGAAGCGAAAATGCGGTACGGTTCATGGATTCTTCGCGGCAAAGCCGGCGCGAGTGCGTAAAGTGCCGGGTTTACGCGCTGTGCCGCGGCGGCTGCCGCCGCGACAGGGAAGACGGCCTCGCGGGCGAGGCGGGCCCGAACCGCTTTTGCCGGGCCTACAGGGCCTTCCTTCCCTATGCCTACCCCGACCTCGTGAAAATCGCTTCCCGGGCTGCGGGCGGCCTCGCGCGGGTTCCAATGAAGCGCCGTCATTTTTAAAAAAGGTGGAATTCGGACTCCGGCTTGCCTCCAGCCGCCGCACGAGGTGCGGTTTTCTCTTGACCGGCCGTTTTCCGCCGGGCCTAATCATGCGAAAAGCATCCTCCATAAACAGCGGCCGGCAATTGGCGGCCCAGGAGGAAACATAAAATCGGAATATTTTGGAGCGGGCATATCGGGCCAAGCGGCTAGGGCTCATTCAGCCGTTCTTATAGGCCTGTCCCGTATTTTGCGCAAACCCCGACCCGGTATAAAATCGCCGAGGGCGGGCAGTTTTCGAGAAAAAAAGCAGCGGGCAGGATTTACCTGTCCGCTGCTTTGACGATGACGGCAAACACGCCCCGCATGACGTATGCGGCGTTCGTATCTGCCCCGGCTGGTGGACACTAAGGGACTCGAACCCCTGACCTTCCGCACGTCAAGCGGAAGCTCTACCAGCTGAGCTAAGTGTCCTAATTTGCCCCGGAGCCGAGAGCAAGAGCAAGTATAAACCATGGCGCTTTGTTTGTCAATAGCCAGTTGGCCGCTTTTTGCGCCCCGCCGGCGGGGGCATGCGCGCGTATTGCATATTTATGCATTTTGCGCTTTATTTATGAAATTTTATGCTTGACATGCGCGATGGGGCGTAATATAATCCTTTCGTTCCATATTGAAGTGTTCAGGGGGAAGAAAAATGAAAAAGTTTATTCGGCTTGCGGCGCTTATATTGGCCGTGTGCCTGATTGGAGCGCTCTGCGCCTGTTCTTCGGGAAGCAAGGGCGGCGGAGCCGGAAGCGGCCAGGACTCGTCCGCCGGAGGGACGGCCGCTCCCGCCGAGACTCCCGCCGAGACTCCCGCCGAGAGCGGAAACGGGTCGGCCGCAAAGGGAGACGGCAACGACCAAGTGCTTTCCATGGGCACCAACGCCGAGTTCCCTCCCTATGAGTTCTACGACGGCGACAAGATAGTCGGCATAGACGCGGAGATAGCGCAGGCCATAGCCGACAAGCTGGGCATGACCCTTGAGATAAAGGACATGGCCTTCGACTCCATAATCACGGCCGTGGATTCCGGCAAGGTGGACATGGGCATGGCCGGCATGACCGTGACGGACGAGCGCCTTGAGAGCGTGAACTTTACCAAAAGCTACGCCACGGGGGTGCAGGTGGTCATAGTCAGGGAGGACAGCCCGATTTTAAGCGTTGACGACCTGTTCGGCTCGAACAACTATACCATAGGCGTCCAGACCACCACGACGGGCGACCTGTACGCCACCTGGGATATAGAGGACAAGGGCCTCGGCACCGTGCAGCGCTACAACAAGGGCGCGGACGCCGTCGCCGCCCTCGTATCCGGCAAGATAGACTGCGTCATCATAGACAACGAGCCGGCTAAGGCCTTTGTCGCGGCAAATACCGGCCTGAAGATACTCGATACCGAGTATGCCGTGGAGGACTACGCCATCTGCATCGACAAGGACAACACGGAGCTGCTGGAAAAGGTCAACGCCGCTCTCGAGGAGCTGATTGCCGACGGGACGGTGCAGGCCATAGTTGACAAATACATCGGTCAGTAATTATAATCGTATCTGCGGGGGCGGCGCGCGCCGCCCCCCTCTTTTTTCATGAGGTGATGCCGTTGTCCGACTGGCTTGAAAAATTCAAAAGCGACTTCATTCTTAATTTCATAACCAAGGACAGATGGAAATATCTGTGGCGCGGCCTTGGCAACACGCTTGAAATAACCCTTATTGCCCTTCTTCTGGGCATAGCGATAGGCGTCGTCATCGCCGTGATCCGTTCGACTTACGACAAGAACAGGGACTCGATGAGGCGGGGCTTGGGATACTGTCTGCTGCGCCTTGGGGATTTCATATGCCGCGTCTATCTGACGATAATCAGGGGCACGCCGGTGATCGTGCAGCTTATGATCATCTATTACGTTGTGTTTGCCTCGTCAAACAACGGCGTCGCCATAGCTATGCTCGCCTTCGGTATAAATTCCGGCGCGTACGTGGCGGAGATCATCAGAGGCGGCATAATGTCAATAGACCCCGGCCAGTTCGAGGCGGGGCGCTCGCTGGGCTTCAGCTATGTGCAGACGATGCGGCACATCATAATTCCCCAGGCCTTCAAGGTGGTCCTCCCCTCTCTTGCCAACGAATTCATAGTCCTGCTGAAGGAAACGGCCGTCGCGGGCTATGTGTCCGTGATGGACCTCACCAAGGGCGGCGACATCATACGCGGAGTCACCTACTCGTCTTTCATGCCGCTCATCGCGGTGGCGCTGATATATCTGGTTATGGTCATGTTTTTCACCTGGCTCGTGGGCAAGCTTGAAAGGAGGCTGAGGAGCGGTGACCACTGAGGCTCTCATACGCGTAAGCGGCCTGAAAAAGCACTTCGGCGGCGGCAAAATAAAGGCGCTGGACGGGGTGGACGCGGAGATACGCAGGGGCGAGGTCGTCGTCGTAATCGGCCCCTCGGGCAGCGGAAAATCCACCTTCCTGCGCTGCCTGAACCTGCTCGAGCTGCCGACGGAGGGAACCGTCGCCTTCGAGGGCGTGGACATAACGGACAGGAGCGTCAACATCAACCTTTTCCGGCGAAAGATCGGCATGGTGTTCCAGCACTTCAACCTTTTCCCGCACAAGACCGTCCTGGAAAACATAACCCTGGCCCCGAGGAAGCTCAAGCGCCTAGGAGCGGCGGAGGCCGAAGGGAAGGCCATGGAGCTCTTGGCCAAGGTGGGCCTGCCGGACAGGGCCTCGGCCTATCCCAGCCAGCTTTCGGGCGGCCAGAAGCAGCGTGTGGCCATAGTGCGGGCCCTGTGCATGGAGCCGGACGTCATGCTCTTCGACGAGCCGACCAGCGCCCTGGACCCCGAGATGGTCGGCGAGGTGCTGGACGTCATGAAGGATCTGGCCCGCTCCGGGATGACTATGGTCGTCGTCACCCACGAGATGCGCTTTGCCAGGGAGGTCGGCGACAGGGTGATTTTCATGGACTGCGGCAGGATAATAGAGGAAAACACTCCCTCCGAAATTTTCGACAACCCGCAAAGCGACAGGCTAAGGCAGTTTTTGGCCAAGGTTTTATAAGGCTTGTCGATATATGGCGCCCGCCGGACCGCCGGCGGGCGCCTTGCGCCGTTGCCCCCTTAACGCTTAATTAACCTTTTTGAAAAAAACGCTTCATTGACTTGCCGCCCCAACGTGGTATCATATAGCCAGGTACATATTTGCCGGCAAAGGAGTTATAAATGAGCTTTATACTTAAGCCTGTCACGGAGCGCGTAGCGCGCCAGCGCGCCGCCTACAGGAACACCAAGCCCGAGATATGCATAGCGCGCTATAAGATAATAACCGAGTTTTACCGGAGCCATCCCGAGCTGAACGGGATACTCCGCAGGGCTCTGGCCATGAAGGAGATCTTTGAAAAGATCCCCGTCCGCATAGGCGACGACGAGGTGATAGTCGGGGCCCAGTCCGGCAAATACAGGGCCGGCGCTCTCTATCCCGAAAACTGCGTTTCCTTCATCAAGGACGAGATAGGCAGCGGCTCCATACGAACCAGGGACATAGACCCCTACTGGATATCGGACGAGGATATGCGCTACGTAAGGGACACCGTGGACTACTGGCTCAAGGGCGAGAGCACCTACGCCAAGACGCTGGCCTATTACCCCGAGCAGTACGCGCCGCACGACTTCAACGGCGTGACCATGATAGGCCGCATGACGATAAGCGACACGCCGGTCGGCCATTTTGTCGCCGGCTACGACAAGGCCATACGCGTGGGCTTCAAGGCCATCAAGGAGGAGGCTGAGAAAAAGCAGGCGGAGCTTGTTGAGCAGGGCCTGCCCGGGAACACCGCCAGCCAGTACAATTTCTACCGCGCCGTGGCCATAGTCTGCGAGGGCATGATAACCCTGGCCAAGCGCTACGCGGCGCTGGCGGCGGAGAAGCTTGCCGCCGAGAAGGACCCGAAGCGCCAGAAAGAGCTTGAAATGATGGTCGAAACCCTGAGCTGGATCATGGAGAACCCGGCCAGGAATTTTGTGGAGGCCCTCCAGTGCCTCTATTTGTACCAGACCTGCCTTTGCCTTGAGGCCAACATGCACGGCATAACCTTCGGCCGCGTGGACCAGTATCTGGGCGGCTTCCTTGAGCGCGACCTGGCAAGCGGGGCCATCACGGAGGACTACGCCCAGGAGCTCATGGACCTGTTCTACCTCAAGGTGGCTGAAATGAACAAGCCCTGGAGCTACGGGGCAACGCAGTCGGCTCCCGGCTACACCTCCGGGCAGATGATGTGCATGGGCGGCGTGGATAAGGACGGGAACGACGCCTCAAACAAGGTGACGTACATGATGCTCCAGTCCATGGCCAGGCTGGTCCTGCACGACCCCCCGCAGTCCCTCAGGATACACAGGAACACTCCGCCGGAGCTTTGGGAGGCCGCGATTGAAACCACAAAAATTTGCGGCGGCATCCCCACCTTTGAAAATGACGACGTGATAATACCCAGCCTGCTCAAGCGCGGCTTTACCCTCGAGGACGCGCGGAACTATTCGCCCATAGGCTGCGTGGAGCCGGGCGGCAACGGAAACGACTGGCCGGCCTGCGGCGGCACCGGCAGCATGTCCTACATAAACCTGCCGAACGCCCTGCTTTTGGCCATAAACGACGGCAGGCTCCCCATGCCCCTCTTCGGGGGCGGGCCGGGCGGCCAGGCGCCTCGCGTCGGGCTGCCAACCGGCCATCTTTACGAGATGGAAAGCTTCGACGAGGTGCTCGAGGCCTATAAAAAGCAGGTGGACTTCTTCCTCAAATGGCACGTGCTGGTAAACAACAACGCCGAGTACGTCACACGCGAGCTGCTGCCCCTCCCGGTGGTTTCGGCCACGATGGAGGGCTGCATGGAAAAGGGCATGGACGTCATGCACGGCGGGGCCAAATACAACGCCAGCGGCATTCCCGGCATAGGCATAGGCAACATAGCCGACAGCCTGTTTATGATAAAGCATCTCTGCTTCGATACGAAGAAATGCACCACCCGCGAGCTGTACGACGCCCTCATGAACGATTGGAAGGGCTACGAGGATCTGCAGTCCTACATCAAAAACGAGTGCCCGCACTACGGCAACGGCGAGCCGGAGGTGGACAAGTGGGCGGCCTGGGCGTCGGAGAAATACGCCGAAACCGTGACCTCCTTCACCGGACCCAGGGGCCGCTACACCGCCGGCCTCTTCCCCGTAACCGCCAACGTCATGTTCGGCAAGCTGACGGGCGCAACGCCCGACGGCCGCAGCGCCGGGGTGCCTCTGGCCGACGGCATATCGCCCGTGCAGTCGATGGACCGTAGCGGCCCCACGGCCATAGTAAGGTCCGTCTCCGCCATAGAGCAGACCTCCTTCGCCAACGGGACTCTGCTGAACATGAAGTTCAGCCCCTCCTGCCTGAGCGGAACCGACGGCATAAGGAAGCTGAGCCAGCTTGTCCAGACCTATTTCGACCTCGGCGGCATGGAGCTGCAAATCAACGTCATCTCGGCCGACACGCTCAGGGACGCCCAGAAGCGCCCGGAGGAGTACAGGGACCTTGTGGTGAGGGTGGCCGGCTTCTCGGCCTATTTCGTGGAGCTGCACATCACCGGCCAGAACGACCTGATAAGCAGGACGGTTCTGGAAATGTAGCGGCGGCGCATAATTAATCGTGGCCCGGCAAAAGCCGGGCCACGCCTTTTTTTACTCCGTTTCTCCGGCCTTCAGCCGCTTGAAATAATCCCGCGTTTCCCGTACCGTAACGCCGTTGAGCGCAAGCAGCGCCACCAGGTTCGGGAAGGCCATGAGGCCGTTGAATATGTCGGCTATGTTCCATACCGCGGCTACCGTCATATACGGCCCCACAAAGACCATCAGCAGGTAAAGATACCTGAACACCTTCACGGCGGCCATATTGCCGTTGCAAAGATACTCCAGGCAGCGCTCGCTGTAGTAGTCCCAGCCCAGTATAGTCGTAAAGGCGAAGAAGGCAAGGCAGACCATCAGTACAAAGGCCGTAACCTCCCCGCTGACCGGCAGCCCGTCCTGAAAGGCCCGCGTGGTGACGGCCACGCCCTGAAGACCCCTGTCCCAGGCCCCGGTCAGCACAATGCAAAGCCCCGTTATGGCGCAAATCACTATGGTGTCGAGGAAGGTGCCCGTCATGGACACAAGCCCCTGCCGGGCCGGCTCCTTAGTGCGGGCGGCGGCCGCGGCTATGGGCGCCGAGCCGAGCCCCGATTCGTTTGAAAAAATACCGCGGGCGACGCCCTTCTGCATGGCGACCATAAAGGAGCCCACCGCGCCGCCCGTCACCGCCGCCGGGTTGAAGGCGCCCCTGACGATCTCGACTACGGCTTGAGGAAGCCTCGTTATGTTCAGGATTATCAGCGAAAGTCCGAAGACCACGTACAGCACCGCCATGAAGGGGACTATGACCTGCGCCACGCCGGATATGCGCTTCAGGCCGCCGAGGATCACCAGCGCCGCCAGGATCGTAACTATCGCGCCGCAGATAATGACGGACCATGAAACCTGCAGGCCGAATACGCCCGCCATATGCAGATCGTTCGGGTCGAAAAAGTTTTTGACGGCGGACGAGATGCCGTTTACCTGCGTGATGGTTCCTATGCCCATAAGGCCGGCAGCCGCCCCGAAAAAGGCGAACAGCTTGGCCAGCCATTTCCATTTTTTGCCCATCCCGTTTTCGATATAGTAGAACGGCCCGCCCAGCACATGGCCGTCCTCCCGCACCACGCGGAATTTGACCGCCAGAAGCCCTTCGGCGTACTTGGTCGCCATGCCGAAAAAGGCCGCGACTATCATCCAGAACAGGGCCCCCGGCCCGCCGGCCACCACCGCCGTGGCGACGCCGACTATGTTGCCTGTCCCGATGGTGGCGGAAAGCGCCGTGCACAGGGCGCCGAAGCTTGTTACCTCCCCCTTGCCGTCGGCCTCGTTTTTGAACATCAGCTTCAGGGCCCTCGGAAGCCGGCTTGCCTGAAGCCCCTTCAGTCTCACCGTCAGAAGAACGCCCACAAGCATGACCAGAATGATCAGCGGCCTTCCCCAGACAAGATCGTCCAGCCAAACTATGGCTGCGTTGATTTGAGTTTGCATGGTATGGCTTATACTCCTTCCTGCATTTGAAACGCCTGAGGCGCAAAAATAAAGAGAGTCAAACCGTTCAGTTTGACTCTTGGAGATAGGACAGGCCATATTTTCCGCCTCTGTCCTTTTGCCTGAGAGATCGCCGGCGGCTTTGCCGGCTTACACCTTCGGCGCCCGTGTTTCAGGGAACTCTCCAGAGATTGGCCGCCGCCCCTTAAAGCGCCTGGCAGCCGGGCGCGGCACGTCTAACTTAGCATAATACGACCGAGTTTGCAAGCAAAATATCGGGCTCGGCTCCGGCTTTCCGGCTTCCTTTTCTCGTCGGCCGCCCGCTTATTTCAGATCCGCCCTTTCAAAGGCCAGCCAGCCTATAAGAAGGCTTGCCGCAATGAAGACGGCGGCGCTCAAAACCGCGTTCCCGATAAGGCCCGAGGTGGCGTTTTGCGACCAGAGCTCGATGCCGCTTTTCGCCGCCGCCGGCCAGACGAGGCCGGGGCTGAACCTGACGGCAAGCGAATATATCATCGCAGCCGTGACGACCAGGGGCGGCCTTCTCAGCGCGAAGGCCAGCATGAAGGGGACGGCCAGCACGGCCGTGTCCAGCAGGGCGCAGAGCAGGCAGCGCCCCCAAACGTAGCCGGCCGGCAGCCGGGAAAAGACGGTGTTGGCATAGGACAGCGCAAGCAGCAAAACGCTGATAAAGGACACTATAAAGGAAACCGATATGAACGTCGCGGCCTTCGAAAAATAGACCTCCGCCCTCGAGCGGCCCGTGTAAAGCGCGTTTAGATAGCTTCTCGTCCTGAAATCCCTCAATATGTAAAGATAAAGCAGCAGCAGCGGAAGCAGCAGCAGGCCCTTGACGCTGCTAAGGACTAATTTGAACTGGTGCGGCTGTATGTCCTCGAATACCTCGATGAGCGTCTCGGCGCGGCTCTCCTCCGGGTCAAGATAGCCTCTCTTTGCCATCATAGCCTTGGCCGAGGAGGCGGACATGTCCCGCTCCTCGAAATACGACACGAACACGCTGACCGACGAAAGCTCGGGCAGGCCGTACAGGTCCGTCAGCTCCACCTTGCTCCGGGAGCTGAGGAAGACGTTTACGGCTATCGCGGCCAGCGTCAGCAGCAGCAGAGGGACGCTGCGAGTTATTTTGAAAAGCTCGGCGCGAATAAGGTTCATCATGAGCCAGCTCCGACCTCCTTTGCAAGCGCCCTGTAGAAGGCCTCGTATTCCCCGCTCTTGCTTATCCCCGCCGGAAGCCGGGCTTCCACCTCGCGCTTTGTCATTTGGGACAGCACCCTGCCCCTGTCCATTATTATGAAGTCCGTGGCCACGGGGTACAGTTCGGCGAAAAATTGGCCGGATATCAGCGCCGTCATGGGATGCTCGCTCATTTCCCGCTCGAGCAGCGTTTTGAGAAGCTCCGCGGTGTCGCCGTCCATGCCGCTGTAGGGCTCGTCCAGAATGAGCAGTCTCGGCGCGCCCAGAAAGGCCAGCGCCACGGCGAGGCTCAGCCTTACGCTGGGCGGGCAGCCGCCGGCGGAGCGGCGGCCGGTCTGCCGCGGCGTTATCCCCATGGCCTTCATCAGCGAGGCTATGCGCTTTTTATCCACGCCGCCTATTATCCTGGCCTGAAGCCTCATGTTGTTCAAAACCGTCAGGTCCGCGCAGTAGGCCGGCTGGTCTATCAGCATCCCGACCTCCCTGCGCGCCGCCGTCAAATCCCGCGGCAGGTTCCCGAGCACGGATATCTCGCCCTCGTCGGGGCGGCAGAGCCCTCCCACGCATCGAAGCAGCGTAGTTTTCCCGCTGCCCGGCTCTCCCAACAGCGCGTAAACGCGGTTTTCCTCCAGCGTCAGGTCCACCCTGTCGAGAACGGCCCGGCCCGAATATCTTTTCGTCAGTCCTTTTACCGCCAGAGCGGCTTCTCCCATACGCTCCTCCCTCCTTCGGCGGCGCGTCCGCCCTTTCGCGTCTCCCGCCCCGCCGTCCTCTTATGATGTGAAATTATACCACCGCACATTATTTCTTACAAGGAAAATCGCGGAAAAATCGGCGGCACGGCCCCGCCGCCCAAAAAAGGCGGCCGCCGGCAAAGCCGGCCGCCGCCTCTCTTTATTGGCCTTTCCGTCCGAGCGGCCTTACTTCATGCCGTTCTCGTAGGCCTGTATCATCTTTTTAACCATCTGGCCGCCGATGCTTCCGGCCTGCCTTGAGGTTATATCGCCGTTGTAGCCCTGCTTCAGGGATACGCCGACGTCGCCCGCAGCCTCCATCTTGAACCTATCCATGGCCTCGCGGGCGTTCGGATTCAGAATTCTGTTGCTGGAATTTGCCATCGAAATTGCTCCTCGTTGTTTTTTTGGTGTCCCGCTTTTATATTCTGCAACGAGATGAACAATATAAGTGTAATTTTATGATAATTGTGTCATTATTTATAATCGCGGCCCGGCGGGAAAGCTCAGGCCTTCCCGCCGGGCCGCGTTCAACGCAAACCCGGAGCGCCCGCCTATTTGCTGAGCGCGATTCGGCTGTGCTTGTATATGGCCCTTGTAAGCTGCGGGGGCGTCATGAAGGAAAAGAGCACGAAGGGCTTTTCCTGGAAGTCGGGGGCGTACTTGGCCACAAAGGCCCTGGCCGCCGCGTCGGCCTCCTCCTCGCTCGCGTCCATCGGAAGGGCCGGAGGCGCGATGCCGAACATTATCTTGTCGCCGTATTTTTCGCGCAGCATATCGACGTCGTTCATAGGCTGCGGGTACCACATGTCCACGCCCGCCGCCACCATGGCGGGAACCAGCAGCTCGTTCTTGCCGCAGCAGTGCTGCTGGAACCAAAGGCCCTTGGAATGGCAGAAGTCCGCCAGGCGCTTCAGATAGGGCGCCACCATCTCCATGCACACGTCCAGCGAGAAGAAGGGCGCGCGCTGGCTGCCCCAGTCGTCGTGGAAGACCACCCCGTCGAGCCTCAGTATTTCAAGGTACTTGTTTATCATGGCCTCGTACATGTCGCAGAGCCTGGCAAACAGGGCGTGCACGGCGTCCTTCTGCTCCTCGTCAATAATCGCAAGAGCGGCGTTTTCAAAATCCATGAAGGAGATCAGGCGCTCGAAAAGCCCGTTCTGGAAGGTGACGTGCATGGACCTGACGGTCTGATTCAGAGGCGTGTTGAGCCTTCTGCACTCGTCCCAGTCCAGCTTGTCCACATCGGGGAACTTTATCACCTTCGGCCAGTCGTTGGCGTCCTGGAGCAGGGGATTGCCCGGCTTGACCATGGAACCGCCCACCTTTTCGACGAAAACCCACTCCACGCCGAACAGGTCCTTGCCCCCCTTTTCCTCGGGAGCCTGCGGAGGCCCCATGTCGAACACCTCGGCTCTCGCCACATGGTCCAGGTTGGTGCGGGACTCCACGTTCAAAAAATCGCCGAAGCCGGGAAACCAGAGCGCGCCCTCGCGCCTTACGGCCGCGGCCACGTTTTCCCTGGGAGTGACGGGCGTATTCAGCATCGGCGGCTTGAAGGACATGGGCGACGAGGTGGTGGAGATGTGCTCGCCGATTATTTTCAGTTCTTCATCGGAATAGGGTATCTTTTTCATCAGGCTATGTACCTCCGCAATTTCATGTATACGGCGTTTTCATTGATATTATACTATGTTCCGGTATTCAAATCAATAAATATATGATATACTTGCATGCAAGCTTCGGCAACCGCGCCCGGCCCTGAAACAACAAATAAGGAGGCCCCGCTTGGCGACTCTTATATTATGCATTGAAATCTTTTTTTGCCGCATCATAGACGTGTCTCTGGGCACGCTGCGCACGATAATAGTAGTCAAGGGCAGGTCCGCGCTGGCCGCGCTTGTGGGTTTTTTCGAGGTTTTCATTTGGTTTCTGATAGCCCGCGAGGCCCTGCGCAACGCAACCGGCATATGGGTGGCCTTCGCCTATGCCGGCGGCTTTGCCGCGGGCACCTTCTGCGGCAGCCTCATATCCAAAAGGTTCATCAGGGACGTGGTGGAGCTCCAGGTGGTCACAAGCGGCGCGGAGCCGGAAATAGTGTCAAAAATACGCCGCGCCGGCTACGCGGTTACCGTGCTGGACGTGAAGGCCTCGGAATTCGGCGGCGACAAATACCTGCTGATAATGGAAATAGACGCAAAGCTGCTGCACGAGGTGAAGGCGCTGCTCAAGGAGCTTGACCCGAACGCCTTCATCGTCGTGCACGAAACCAAAAAGGTCTACGACGGGTTTATAAAAAGAAAATGAAAAACACCACCCTATGCTATATCGAAAAAGACGGCAAATACCTGATGCTGCACAGGATCAAGAAGGAAAACGACGCCAACCGCGACAAGTGGATAGGCATAGGCGGCAAATTCCTCGAGGGCGAAAGCCCGGAGGACTGCCTGCTGCGCGAGGTGCTGGAGGAAACGGGGCTTACGCTTTTGTCCTGGCGCTACAGGGGCATAGTCACCTTTGTATCCGACAGGTGGGAGGGCGAGTACATGCACATCTTCACCTCCGACAGCTTTTCAGGCCGCCTGTCCGAATGCGACGAGGGAGTCCTCGAATGGATAGAAAAAGGCAGGCTGGCCGAGCTGCCCCAATGGGAGGGGGACAGGCTCTTTCACCGCCTGCTTGAGGAAGACGCTCCCTTTTTCTCCCTCAAGCTGCGCTACGAGGGGGAAAAGCTGGTCTGCGCGGCCCTGAACGGCAAGGAAATAGACGCAAGAACAAGGCTTAAAGGAAAGGATGAGGGAAATGAAATCAATAAGGACCGTCAAAATCGGCAGCCTTAGGGAAAAGGACCCCGAAAAGCGGGGCAGGATAGAGGTCTGGGAGGTGCCGGAGGACCCGGTCGGCCCCGAGGACGTGAAAATAAAGGTGGCCTACTGCGCCATCTGCGGCTCCGACCCGCACCTTGTGGAGGGCATCTTCGGCTGGCCCGTACCCTTCGGCATGGGCCACGAGGTCTCGGGAGTGATAGTCGAGCTGGGCGAGAGGGCGACGAAAAAGGGGCTGAAGGTCGGCGACAGGGTATCCGGCAATTTCCTCAGGTTCTGCGGCACCTGCTACTACTGCCAGAACGGGCAGCAGCAGTTCTGCCTTCACGCGGACGAATCCAACCATCCCGGCTACAGCGAATATCTCGTCTGGCACGAGTCGCAGGTGTACAGGCTGCCCGACGGCGTCTCCCTCAAAAAGGGCGCTTTGCTGGAGCCTCTGGCCATAGCGGTTCGGGCCGTAGACAAGGCCGAGCTGAAGTTCGGGCAGAGGGTCGCCGTCAGCGGCGGCGGGCCCATAGGCCTGCTCATACTCCAGTCCCTGAAAAAGTCCGGCGCGACCGATATAACGCTCATCGAGCCTATCGCCGAGCGCAGGGCCCTCGGCGCAAAATACGGGGCCAGCCATGTCGTGGATCCGGCCGCCGAGGACGTCAGGGAGGCCGCGGCCAGGATAACAGGCGGCCTCGGCTTCGACGTGGTGTTCGACTGCTCCGGTTCGCCGAAGGCCGTATACAGCCTTCCGTATATAACGGCCAAGGGCGGCAGGCTCATCTACTCGGCCATGTACCCGAACGATTTTGAAATGCCTCTTAACCTTTACAAATTCTGCTACTACAACGAGCTTACCATAACCGGAATGTATGTGGCCCCCTATGCCTTTCCGAGGGCCGCGCAGCTTCTGCCGGATATGGACCTGGACGACCTGACCTCCGCGGTGTTCGAGCTTGACGACGCCGCCGCGGCCTTCGAAGCCCAGGTCAGCGGCAAATACCCCAAGATTCTCATCCGCTGCAACAGGGATCTTGAATGAAAAAGCCGCGGACCCGGGCGCGCCACACGCCCGGGTCCGCGGCTGTTCATATACCAGCACCCGATTAAAGGATTTTAAGCTTAAACGCCGCCGGCTCAAAAGGCCGGCCAACCGAAGAAGAAGCCGGCGCAGCGCCCGCCGCGCCCCTCTTCAAAAGGCCCCGGACGCCGCCAGGCGCCGCCGGCAAAGCCCCGGAAGGCCTCCCGGCGCGGCCGCTCCCAATCTTCCTCCCCGGCTTCATCCCTGAGCCTCTCAAGGAGCCGGTCCAGAAGCCCGGCAAGCTGCCGGCGCTCCTCCTCGCTCAGGCAGCCGAGCAGGCTCTCGGTTTTCTCGCGCTCCTTTTCCGCCAGCTCCGCCCGCCTTTTTCCGCATGCCGTCAGGCTTGCCTCCATCGGGCCTCCGTCCTCCCCCGGCCCGACAGTCGCAAGGCCCAGGGCCTCCATGCGCCCGAGCATCCTGTCCAGCCTTTCAAGACCGACTCCCAGCTTTTCGGCCAGGTCCCTTACGCTTATGCGCGGGTTAGCCCTGAGCAGCTCAAGCAGCCTTTCCGTTTCAGCGCTCGTCCGTCTTTTCCGCGCGGCAAGCAGCGCTCCGGCCTCGATAAGCCGCCCGGCAAGGTTCTCTTTTCCTTCCATTTTCTCACCTCCGTTGCCGCTTAAAGTAGTAAGGCGCCTTTCTATTTTGCATTATAAAGGTGCCTTTCTATTTTGTCAAGGGGGGCGGCGCAATTTTTCAGATAAGAATTGCAAACCGCGCTGGACGGCCGTTTTTTGCTTATTTGGCCGCCGGGCGGGCAAAACGTAAAGGCGCCGGGGCATAAACGCTCAGGCGCCTTATCATATTATATATGCTCTTAATCCCGAAAGGCTCAGTCCTCGCCGCAGCCGCCCGGGCCTTCGCCGGGGCCGCCCTCGCCGGGAGTCCAGCCGAAGCCGCCGAAGCCGAAGCCCGGCCCGAACCCGCCCTTAAAGCCGCCGCCTTCCTCTCCGAAGCCGAACCAGCCGCGCCGCTCCATTCCGTGCGGGCCGAAGCCGTCGAGCTGCTCCTCCAGCGCCTCGATAACGCGCGCAAAATAGCCCCGCAGGGTCTCGCGCTCCTCCTCGCTCAGGCAGCCAAAGATCCTGTCGCCGTCCGACTTGGGCTCGCATGAGCTAGCGGCCCTCCTTCCGGCGTCCGTCAGCTTTATCGTTATCGCGCGCCGGTCGGTTTCCGAGACGGTTCTTGTGATGTAGCCGCTCCGCTCGAGCTTGAAAAGCAGCTCGCCCAGCGACTGGGAGCGGATGTTGAGTATATTGGACAGATCCTTCTGGCTTATTTCGGGCTTGAGCCTGAGCAGGGCCAGCACCCGGCCCTGACCCCTGTGCGGGTCGGCAAAGGGCCCGAATTCCCTGTAGTTTTGAAGCTGGTATCTGTGGACCAGCCATTGCAGGCGCACAAGCTGCTCGTAAAGGTCGCTTTTGGCCCAGGTCACGCCGCCTCACCTCGCATTAAAAGGTACCCTTGCAATCGATTATACTCCGCGGCCGCCGCCGCTGTCAACAAAGCGCCGCTCCGCGCCGATTTCGGCCGCCGTCCTCAGCGCCAAACAAACCACACCAGGAGGTAGCCGGAAATGACGGCGGCAAGGGTGAAGGGCACGCTTATCTTCATAAAGGTTCCGACGCTCACCTCGCAGCCCTCCTTCCTCAGTATGCCCAGACCGGCTATGTTGGCCGAGGCCCCTATGGGCGTCAGGTTGCCCCCGAGGGTGGCTCCGGAAATAAGGCCGAAGTACAGCAGCGCCGGATCCAGGCTGAGCCTCGAGGCGATGCCCGCCACGACGGGCAGCATGGTGGCCACATACGGAATGTTGTCTATAAACGCCGACAACAGCACGGAGGCCCATACGATAAGAGAGTATATGGCAAACCGGCTGCCGCCGCTTATTTTAATGAACAGTCCGGCTATCGCGTCCACCACTCCGGCCTTGGTTATGCCCTCTATAACAATGAAAAGGCCGGCAAGAAGCCCCAGGGTGTAAAAATCTATGGACTTGACCGCTTCCTTCAATACTCCCATATCCTTTTTTGCCGCGGCTTCCCTTATCAGGCTGATTATGAACAGCGCCATGCATATAAGGCCGTTGGTAAGCGGAGGCTTGTCCGGTATGAAGGATGCGAGTATCAGCAGCACTATCACGCCGAGCAGCATGAAGGACGGGAAGTAGTCGCTTACCTGAGCTTTCTCGTCCAGGCTGATTTTATTTTTCTCCTTCCTGAACACGGCCAGCAGCACCAGCGAGGCTGCGACGGCGCTTATCTCCACTATCCAAAACAGGCCGGGCCTGCCCCGGTAGACGAAAAAGTCCAGGAAATCCAGGCCCATGTGGTTCCCCAGCAGTATTGAAGTCGTGTCCCCAACAAGCGTCGCCGCGCCCTGCAGGTTCGAGGCTATGGCTATGGCTATTATGCTGGGCACGGGAGATATCCTCAGCTTTTTGGAGATTGTGACCGCCACGGGCGCAACCATCAGAACGGTAGCCACGTTGTCTATAAAGGCGGATATGATGCCCGCAAAGAGCGACAGGGTTATAATCGCCCATTTGACGTTCGAGATCCTGTCTATAATGATATCAGCCAGGAGCGCCGGCATTTTCGATTCTATGAAAAAAAACGTGACGCCCATGGTTCCCGCGATCATCATAATCACGTTCCAGTTGACGGAAGCGGCCGCTTCGCCGAGGGGAAGGATGCCGAGCAGCACATACAGCGCCGCCGACGCCAGGGCTATATAGGGCCTGTACCGGGAGAAAACCAGCAAAAGGATATAAGTCGCAATAAACAGGTTCAGCGCTAAAATCATTCATTTACCCGCCTCAAGCTTATTTGGCAATCAAATTGCATTATAGCCCGCGGTTTATTTTTTTCAAGCGCTTTGCGCAAATTTAGCCCGAATTGTATTCCAAAGCGCAAAAAACGCCCCGGCCGTCCATTTGCCGCCGCTTTTATTGACACGGGCGCGCAGTCGTCATATAATTACAAAACGCTCATAAGCTGGGAGGGTTTTCAATTGGAAGCGGTGTTGGGAATAGATTTGGGCGGCTCGACGACAAAAATAGCGGGCCTTGCCGGCAACGGCGGGCTGATTGGCGTGCTTCAGGTCAGGGCGTCGGACCAGATCACCTCGGTATACGGGGCCATCGGGCATTTTTTGCAGGAATACGGCCTTGAGCTGAAGGATATAACGAAGATAGTGCTGACGGGCGTCGGCGCTTCCTATGTGGACTGCGACCTGTACAACATCCCCACGTACAGGATGACCGAGTTCCAGGCCGTCGGGCGCGGAGGCTGCCGCCTTGCGGGCTTCGACCTTTCGGGGCAGACTCTTGTGGTCAGCATGGGCACGGGCACCGCCTTCATACGCGTATGCGGCGGCTCGATAACCCACATAGGCGGAAGCGGCATAGGCGGGGGCACCCTTGTGGGGCTGTCGGTCGGATTGCTGAGGGAGAAGGATATAGCCGAGGTCGCCCGCCTCGCCGAAAGCGGGGATCTGGACAACGTGGATCTTACGATAGGCGATATAACCAGGGGGCCGCTCCCCAATCTTCCCCCGCACGCAACGGCGGCAAATTTCGGAAAGATGAAATACAACCCCGAGCCGGCCGACGTAGCCCTCGGGCTGCTTAACCTGGTTTTCCAGGTGGTCGGGATCATGGCCGCCTTCGCCTGCAAAAACAGCGGCATAAAAGACGTCGTGCTTACCGGCACGCTGACGACGCTCGTCAAGGCCAGGGAGATTTTCGCCGAGGTGGCAAAGCTGCACGGCCTGAACTTCATAATTCCCGAGCACTCGGTCTTTGCCGGCGCGATAGGCGCGGCCTCCGCAGCTGAGGAGGAGCTTGCCCGCGCGGCCGCAAGGCCTCCGGAAGGCGGCGGGGCCGCCGGCAGGGCGAAAACGCTTGTCTGAACGGCGGGCCTTTTGCCTAAAGCGACATTTTTCCGCGCCCGATTGCGGTATTATTAAATGCGTTTGGGGAGAAATAAAATGCCGGAAAAAAGGATAGGCGTATATATCCATATACCCTTTTGCGCCTCCAGGTGCCAGTATTGCGACTTTTGCTCTTCCTCCGGCAAGGAGGCTCTCATTCCCAAATACCAGGAGGCCGTTTTGCGCCATATCCGCGAGTTTGCGCCCCGGCTTGACGGCTATCTGATAGACACGGTCTATTTCGGAGGCGGCACGCCGAGCTGGTACGGGGCCAAAAACCTAGTCGCCATACTGGACGAGCTAAAAAAGCGCTGCTCCGTCCTTATCGGCTCGGAAATAACCCTCGAGGCCAACCCCGACAGCGTAGCTCCCAAGGAGCTGAAGCTCCTGAGGCGCGAGGGCTTCAACAGGATATCGCTGGGCGCGCAAACCGCCAACAACGCGATTTTGAAGTTTCTCGGCAGGCGGCATACCTGGGAGCAGGCCGAGGAAGCCGTCCGCTCCTCCCTCGAGGCCGGCTTTGACAACGTAAGCCTGGATCTCATGTACGGGCTGCCCGCCCAAAGCCGCGAGGACTGGGCGGTCACGCTCTCCCGCGCAGTCAAGCTGGGCTGCCGCCACCTCTCCTGCTACGGCCTGAAGATTGAGGAAGGCACCCCCCTGTACAGGTACAGGGATATGCCCAGCATCCCCGACGAGGACATGCAGGCCGACATGTATCTATACGCGGTGGACGTTCTGGCCGCCGAGGGATATATACAGTACGAAATATCGAATTTTGCCCAAAAGGGCTATGAATCCAGGCACAACCTGAAATACTGGACACTGGAGGAATACGCCGGCTTCGGCGCGTCGGCCGCTTCCCTCATGGGAGGGCGGCGCTTCACCTGCCTTCCCGACATAGAGCGCTATATAGCCGCCGTGGAAGGCGGAGGGAGCCTCTTTTCCGAGCTTGAGGACGTGACGGTCTTCGAGCAGGCTTCAGAATATATAATGCTCGGCATGCGCACCGCCAGAGGCATCGAGGCCGGGGAATACGAGGGCCGCTACCAAAACAGCTTCAGGCCCCTGCGCGACCTGCTGGAGAGCTACGCGAAGCTGGGGCTGGCAAGGCAGGTGGATACCCGCTGGCGGCTCACCCCGCGCGGCCTTCTTATTTCAAACCGCCTTATCGGCGAGCTGCTGGACGCACAGGCGGAGCAAAAATTCCATGTGGGCATGCCCTGGCGCAAGGAGGAATATTACGACACCCTGTATTGAATTCCGTACCGAGCCTCCGCCTTCCGCTTGAAAGGACGGGCGCTATGCGATGAGAAACGGACGCGGAGCGCGCCGCGCCGCGCCAGGCCCCGTCCCGCGCGGCCCCGCGGGCATGAAGGCGCTGAATATCGCCCTTATAGTCCTGACCGTCGCCGTCGCCTCGGGCGCCGCCCTGCTTGCCCGGTGCGCATGGTCGTCGGCAAACGGCGGCGTGATCTTTCCGAACGTCTCCGCCTGCGGGATAAATTTCGGGGGCATGACGGTTGAGGAGGCGGCCGAAAGGCTGGCCGAGTCGGACTTTGCGGCCTACAACGGCAAGTCCGTGGCCGTGGACTTCCCCTCCGGCTTCAGGCTTGAGGTGAAGGCGGCCGACGTGGGGCTTGAGGCGGACTGCGTAAAGGCCGCCCGCGAGCTTTACGCCTTCGGCAGATACGAGGACCCCGTCAGGAGGACGCTGGCCTATCTCAGATGTCTTTTCAAAAGACATGAGCTTTTCAGCCTGCCGCGCTTCCATCTGGACGAGGCGGCTCTGCGCGCCCTGATAGCGCGCGCGGCGGCCTGCGTCAACGTGGAGGCGCGGCGGAGCTCCTATGTTGTGGAGGAGGATCGCGTAAAATATACCCGGGGAAAAACGGGGCTGCGGGCAGACGAGGCCGCCCTGTTCGGCCTGATCACCGGCGCCTTCAGGAGCCGCAGCTACGTCCCCCTGAAATATGAGCCGCAGACGACATACCCCGACGAGCTCAGCGCCGACGAGCTTTTTGCCCTTGTCCATAAGGAGCCTGCAGACGCGGCCTTCGACGCAAGCTTCAATGTCATGCCCGAGTCCCGGGGCGTAACCTTTGACCTGGAGGCGGCCAGGGCCGCCCTGGAGGGCGCGGACTACGGCCAAACCGTCGAAATACCGTTAAAAACGCTCGAGCCCAAGGTATGCTCAGGGGATTTGGAGGCCCTGCTTTACAGGGACCGCCTTGCCTCCGTCACCACTCAGCTTACGGACAACGAGGTCCGCTCCCGCAATATCCAGCTTGCCGCGGCCCAAATAGACGGCTATATACTGCTTCCCGGCAGGGTATTTTCTTACAACGAGGCCGTGGGGGAGCGCACCGAGGCCAAGGGCTACGGCGCGGCGACGGCCTATTCCTACGGCGAGCTGGTCCAGCAGGTGGGCGGCGGCATCTGCCAGCTTTCCTCGACCCTGTACTACTGCTGCCTTCTCGCCAACCTCGACATAGTGTTCCGCACAGGCCACATATATTACCAAACCTACGTGCCCTACGGCATGGACGCCACGGTGAGCTGGGGCGGCCCCGACTTCAGGTTTAAAAACAGCACCGACTACCCCATAAAAATATGCGCCTGGAGGACGGGCAAAACCGTGACGGCGGAGCTTTGGGGCACCAAGACCGACGGCACCTATGTGCAAATGAGCTATGAAATAAACGAACGCTACCCCTGCGGAGCTACCTACACGGAGGACGCGAGCGTGCCGAAGGGTTCAAGGAAGGTTGCGGACCCCGGGCGGGACGGAATGAAGGTCACCACCTACCGCAGCGTGTACGGGGCCGACGGCACGCTTCTTAGCCGCAGGCTTGAGGCGGTCACCAATTACAGCGCGAGAAACGCCGACATACGCGTGGCCCCCGGGGAAAAGCCGGAATAATGCGGAAGGCCGCGCGCCGCGGCGCGCGGCCTTCCGCAAGCCGGATCGCGGCTTGCCCCCGCTCTATTCGGCAACGACTATCCTGACCTTGCCGCCGCTGTCCGGCAGCCTGTCGTAGTAGACCGTGAACACGGAATGCTTTGCCATGGCTTCCTCAAGCGTCATCCAGGTTTTCGTCTCGGAATCGTAGGCCTGGACATCGTCGGCAATCTTAATAAGACAGCCGCCCGCGCTGACATAGCCGTCGCCGGAGAAGGCGCTCAGAGGCACTTCTTTTACGGCGGTCAGGCTCCTGTAGCCTGCCAGCACGCCGTCGCCCCTGACCGCTATGCCGATGAAGCTGCCGGTTGTAATGGCGTAAGCCGTCAGGCCCGAGGAGCTGGCGCCGTTCAGGTTCGTCACATACGCCGACTTGTTCTCGGCAAGCGCGCCTGTGGAGGTCTTGGTGACGACGGTGGCCATGCCGTAGGTGTAGGCGTCGCCGGTCAGGTCCTTGAACAGCAGCAGGTCTACAAGGCCGGCGCTGTTGACGCCCGCGTAGGATATATAGCTTGACGCAATGGCGTCAGTCCAGGTAATGTCGTCAAGGTCTATCTCTACTGCCGGACCGCTTCCCGCCCAGTCGTAGGCCTTTACGCCGGAGGCCAGCTTATATCCGCCCAGGGTCTTTGCGCTCAGGCTCAGCGAGCCCGAGACGCCGGAGGACAGCGCCGTTACCGCCAGCTTGCCGCTGGACGAGGCCGAAACGCTGACGAGTCCGCCGTCCAGCTCCTCCAAATCGGCGCTGTAGGCCGTACCGCTGACCGTTATTCCGTTTGTCAGCGCAACCGAAACCGTGCTCCCGCTGAGCTTCAATATGCCTCTCATCACTGCCGTAACCGTCTGAGGCGAGTAAACGGCGGCTATTTTTTTATCGGAGGTCAGCAGCAGCGTAGCCCTGTCGCCCTCCTTGAACCCGGCAAGGGTATCCTGCGCGCAGTCAAGCACTTCAAAGGTGTTGCCCAGCATGGTCAGCCCGGACGGCTCCCCGCCGGAATAGGCGATATCTTCTATGCAGCCGGTTATCTTTATATCAGAGACCGTCAGCGTGTTCGTCACGGCGTCGTACTGCCCCACGTCGTATCGGGCAAGCTCGCTCGAATCGGCCTCGCGGCCGTTCTTCACGACCTTATAGCCCGTCGAGCTTATCCTGAGCTTTGCGGCCAGCTCCGTCTTGACGCTGTCCGTCTCGGCCACGGCTGCGGCGTCGCCGTAGGCTCCGCCCTGAAGGTAAACCAGGTTTATATTTCCGTCGCCGTCGTAAAACAGCCTCGCGATATCGCCTTCGTCTATGTCGTACCAGCGGCTCGAGTAATTGTCAAGCTCGCCGCCTATGTATATCTGCGCGCCCGACGCCACCTTGCAGTACTCGCCGGAGGCGGCCGTTATTCCGGAGGCCTTGACCGAGGATACCTTTACGTCCTTCCCGGGCTTCTCGTCCGGTATGAAGCCTACCGCCTCGCCGTCGGAATCCAGCAGCAGCGTGCCCCTGCTTCCGATCCAGTCCTTATAGCCCGCGGCGGCCTCGTCCAGCTCCGCCTCCTCCTTTTCGCCGCCGGCAAGATAGGCCGCAACGCCGTCCGAAGCCGAGGCTATCACGGCGCCCGAAACCCTTGAGGAAACGCGGGGAGCGGTGAAGGCCGCGCTGTAGATAAGCTCGACGTTGCCCTCGGAGTCGAAATACAGCCTAGCGGCGCTGCCGACGAGCAGCTCGTACCAATAGCTTGAGTAGGAATAGGCCGCCCTGCTGCCCAAAATGCTGATGTTGCCGTCCATTTTATGGGAAACCCCGTCGGCGTCCTTAAGCGTGCCGGAATCGACGTAGGCGACCTTCACGTCCCTGTACCCGTACTCGGAAGGAACAAAGCCGGCGACAAGGCCCTTTGAAGAAAGCAGCAGCGTTCCGCGAAGGCCCTCGAAGTCCTCGGAGAGGCCGTAGGCGGCCTTCGCCGTCCTGTCGCCCGACGCGCTCCGGTAGCCGGCGGCGCCGTTCTCCACGGACGTGATAACCGCGTCGGAAACCAGAGAGCTTGCCGTCGGCAGCGTTTTGTAATACTCGGCGCCGGAGCTGTCTTTGGCCAGCAGAAGGTTGTACAGCAGCAGCGCGGCCTGTCCCCTTGTGAGGCTGTCGCCCGCCTCCAGCTCCACTCCCTCGTCAAGCCCTATGCGGGACGCGAAGCTCACATAATCGTCTGGCCATATTCCGCCCACCTGCGAGGCCCCGTAGCCCAATATCCTCAGCAGTATGGTTGCTGCCTGCCCGTAGGTTACGCCGTCGCCGGCGCCGAAGACACCGTTCCCGTAGCCGTTGATTATCCCCTTGGAGTAAGCGAGATTAACATAGCCCGCCGCCCAGGTGCCGCCCTTCACGTCGGAAAAAAGGGTCTTGGCCGCATAGCTCTCGACGGAATCGCCCAAGCCCATGGCCATAACCGCCAGCTTGCAGAATTGGGCGCGGCTCAGCTTTTCATCGGGCCTGAAGGTGCCGTCCCCGTAGCCGCTTGCAATCCCGAAGCTTTCCAGCACGGACGCCGCCAGGCTTACGCCTTCGTCCCTGATGTCGCTGAAGGCGGCGGCGGGCAAATCAAGCGCCGGCGTCAGAGACAGGAGCAGCGCCGCCGCTGCGAGCATCGATAACAGTTTCCTTTTCACAGTATCCCCCATTTTTTATATCAGTCGGCCCTTAGAGCTTCCACCGGCTGCAGGCCGGAGGCCTTTACGGCCGGATAAAGCCCGAAGCCCACGCCTATGACTATTGAAAAGAGGAAGGCCGCGGCCGTGTAGCCGAAATCGGGCAGCAGTATCAGGTCGTACAGGGCCTTGCCTATAACAAGCGAGCCGGAGTAGCCTATAAGTATCCCCAGCAGGCCCCCTATTCCGGAGAGCACGCTCGCTTCGACAAGAAATTGAGTTATTATGACGCTTCTTTTCGCGCCGACCGCCTTTTTGATGCCTATCTCGCGTGTGCGCTCGGTCACGGTGACGAGCATGATGTTCATTATGCCTATGCCGCCGACTATGAGGGCTATGCTGGCCACGCCGGCCAGTATAAGGCTCAGCGAGGTCGTCTCCCCCTCGGCCTCGGTCATCTGCGCGTTGAGGTTTGTAAGCTCATATTCGGTGGACGAATCGACCTCCTCGCTCAGCCAGTAGTCAAGGCTGCTTATCACGGCGTCCACCTCCTCGGCCGTGTTTACCTTTACCGTAAAGCTCGTCACCGTGGAGCTTTGCGAAATGGCCCTGCTCCTCGTGTAGGGTATCACCACCACGTCGTCAAGGGAGCCTTCGGCGGTGCCGTCCTTGCCGTAGTAGGTGCCGACGACGGTGTACTGGGTGCCGTTTATGGCAATGGACTGGCCCAGAGGGTCTATATAGCCGAACAGCGACTCGGCGACATAGGAGCCTATGACGCAGACCAGGCTGCGGTTGTCCATATCCATTTTTGTCAGGTCGCGGCCCTTGTTTAGCGTATAATTGTTGCAGGCCGACCACTGCTCGTTGCCAAGATAAATGGTAGCCGTGTCGTTGGCGGCCCCGTAGTATCTGAGCGTTCCCGTCATGCTGTCGTCGGGCGTGATGCCCGCGGTCATATCCCCCAGCTCCCCGTTTACATAGGCGATCAGGTCCTCGGATATGTCGGCGGAGCCGGTCCGGTTTTTGTAGTTTATGTCAACGGACACCTTGTTTACGCCTATCTTTTCGTAATAGGCCTCTATGTCCGCGTTCATGCCGTTGACGACGGTGACGAGTATCAGCACCGCCCCCACGCCTATTATTACGCCCAGCATGGTGAGGAAGGAGCGTCCCTTCTTGTCCCTTATGGCCTCAAGCGCCATCTTTACCGCGCTCATCCCCCCACCTCCGCCGCCCGGGCCGCATTGCCCGTATCTTCGATTATGTTCCCGTCCTTAAGCCTCACCAGCCTTGGCGCCCTGGCCGCTATGGACATGTCGTGGGTGATGAGTATGACGGTGGTTCCCGTTTCGTTCAGGCCCTTTAGTATGTCCAGCACCTGGCCGCCCGTCTTCGAGTCCAGAGCGCCCGTAGGCTCGTCGGCCAGAATAACGGGCGAACGGGTGGCTATGGCTCTGGCTATGGCCACCCTCTGCTGCTGGCCGCCTGAGAGCTGGGATATCCTGTTGTACGCCTTATCCAAAATTTCCATCTGCTCCAGGGCCTCCATCGCCCTTTGAAAGCGCTCGGCAGGCTTTACGCCCTGATAGGTCATGGGCAGGGCCACGTTCTGCCAGACGTTCAGCGAGGGTATGAGGTTGTAGCCCTGGAATATGAACCCTATCTGGAGGCTTCGTATCTCGGCCAGCTCGTTTTCGCTGCGCAGGCCTATGGGCACCCCGTCCAGCAGGTACTCCCCGCGCGTCGGCACATCCAGGCAGCCCAGTATGTTCATCATGGTGGATTTGCCGCTGCCGGAGGCTCCGACTATCGCCACGAACTCGCCCCTGTCTATATGGAGCGAGACCCCGTTAAGCGCCCTTACCTCTCCCGGCTCGCCCTCGGAATAAATTTTATAGACATCCTTTAATTCAATCAGTCCCATAGATTGCCGCACCGCCCCGTTCAGCCGCCGAAGCCGCCCATTCCGCCGGGAGGTCCGCCGCTGAAATCGCCGCCGCCCCAGTTGCCGGGGAAGGAGGGATAAGCGCCGCTGTCGCTTTGCGCCTGGTCCTTGCTGCCGTCGTCATAGTCGCTGGTCTTGTCTCCGTTGGCGGGCGCCGTATTCATGTAGCGCAGGAACACCGTCGTATCCGCCTCCACGCCGCTGGTGATATACACATAGGTCCCGTTCGAGGAGCCGGCCTCCACCTTCACAGGGTAAAAGCCCTCCGGATAATCCGCGTTCTCGACGGTTATGGCGTTTTCGGGGGCCTTGTCAGCCTGGACTATAAGATAATAAGTGCCGTCCTCCGTGCTCTTCAGGGCGTTGACGGGCGCCAGCACTCCCTCGGTCGAATCGCCGACGTCGATTGAATAATATACGGTTACGCCCGCGGGCAGCTCACCGTTGGAATAGATGGTTATCGTGCCCTCAAAGGTGGAAACGCCCTCGCTGCTTGAGGTCGCCTCAAGGCTCAGATACGTAAGCTTCGCGTCGTATTCTATCCTCTTTTCGGCGCTTGTGCGGTACACGGTGACGTCCATGCCCTCCTTCAGGTAATCCACGTCGAGCTCGTCGAAGGAAACCGTTACCGACATGGTGTCCAGGCTGTAGATGGTCACGCTGCCGACGTACATCCCGTTTCGCATCTGCTGGTATTCCGAGCTTATGACCCGCCCCGATATCTCGGAATAGCGCTTGTACTCGGCGCGGCTGTCCTCAAGGTCGGCTATCTGCTCCTGCAGCGACTCTATCCAGCTGTTGTCCTTGTCTATCTGCTTCTTTGCCTGCGCGATCTTTTCCTCGAGCCTGGTTATATTTTCGTCCAGGGTCGCGCTGTCTATTTGGAACAGGAGAGCGCCCTTTTTCACTCTCTGATACCGCTCGGCGGAAACAAGCAGCAGCTCCCCCTCCGCCTCGGCCGTGATATCTGTCGAGGCGGCGTATTCCAGCTTGCTTTCGTCTCCGGAAAACTCCGTGGGATATATCTTGCCGCCGTCGGCCGTCAGCACGGCCGTCGCCTCGCTTTCCTCGGACAGCGAGCCCGGGTTTGCCACCTCAACGACAACCTTGAAGCAGCGCATGCCGTTTTCCGAAGCCCTCTCGACATAGGATATCTCCTTGACGGCGCCGCTGAGCGACAGCATCTGCGAGGCTACCGACACTGTGGCCGGCATGCCGACATAGACCTCGTCTTTATAGGCGTAGCTGTAATACTGCGTGAGCGTCATGGATGAGTCGTCCACTATCGTCGCCAGCAGGGTCGAGCCGCCCTTGACCGTGTCCCCGGCCTCCACGTCGGCGACATAGGTCAAATAACCGTCGAAGGGGGCGTATACCGCCAGATTGTTCAGATCCTCCCGGTAGTCCTCAAGCTCGGACTCGTACTCGTCTATCGCCGTCTCCTGCTCGCTTATGTCGGCCTGATAGTCGGCTATGCCGTCCGTGCTGGCGTCCCCGTTTTTAAGGACCATTATCTTCTCGTCGATGCCGCTGTCGTCCTGCTCGAAAAGAAGGTCGCCTTCCTTCACCGTGTCTCCCGCCTTGACATACCAGCCTATAACCGCAGCCTCGCTTGACGGCAGCGAGTAGGTCACGGAATCGGCGGCCTCGGTCGTACCGGAGCCCTCCACGGCCTTATTCAGGGAGCCGTAGGTTGTTTTCCCCGTGATCGCCTGCCTTTCCTCCTCGACAAAAAAGAGCGTATAGAGATAGTAGAGCGCCGCCGCCGCGGCGCAGGCCAGTATGATCAGAAAAATAAGCTTTTTCCCGGTCAATTTCTTTTTTCGCCTGTACCGCTTTTTTGCCGCGGGCGCGCTTGCGGCTCCAAGGCCGCCGCCTTCCGCCGCCTCGATATTCTCGGCCGCGCCGCCTTCCAAAGCCGGCTTATCGTGACTTTTCATAATCGGTAATTTCCTGCCTTTCCAAGGTTTGCTTTTATAGCATAAAGGCCGGACTCCCCGATTTTGTAAACAAACCATAAACAAAGCTGAAACTTTGCGTCAACAAAACGGCGCATATAAAAAAAGCTCCGCAAGCGGAGCTTTAAAAAATCAAAGTGCGGAACAGCTCGCCCCGGCTCTATCTCAGCTTATGCCGGGCGTAGGCGGCCAGCTGTATCAGCTCGAAGGCAAAGAACATGGCGCAAAAATACACCAGCACCAGCGTGCTTTTGGCCGCCGCCGAAAGGAAGCCGCCCGCTGCCATCATAGCAAAGCCTATCGTCGCTATCGCCCCGATGACGCTGCCCATAAGGAAGGGGCCGCCGGGATGCGGACCGGGACCGGGGCCGGGGCCGGGGCCGGGCGGCCTGCGCTCCGAAGGGAGCCTAAGGATATGGAGCCCCAATATTACCGCGGAGACGGCCGCCGCGATCCAGACCGTCGCCCAAATCTGCGGGAAATAGCCGGTTTTGAACAGGAAAAGGTACAGCCCCGCGATGGCCGCCGAAACCAGCAGGCTGCCTATCAGGTGAAGTATATAATATCCGCTGTGTCTCATCGCATCACTCCTGCCTATATATGGCTGGGACTCACGCTTGGAAAGCATGCTCTTCCCACTAACCATTATATTCGGCCCGCCTGCCGAATGTTCCGGAAGGAGTTGCTTTTTATAAAAAAAACGCCGGCTTGCCAAAACGCCCGAAAGGGTATAGAATGTTCGGCGGTGAAAAATATGGATGCATTAATTGTTAATAATAAAACATACCGTGAGTGCCACGGGCATATATTCATGGACGGCAGCAGCTACAAGGACGCCATGGAGCTGCACAAAAACGGCGTGGACGCCGGCGTGATCAGTGCCCGGCTGAAGGCCCTCTCCGAGGCCGGAGTGGAGTATTACAGGGACGGCGGGGACAGGCTCGGCGCATCCTCCTTCGCGGCCCGCATCGCCGCGGATTACGGGATAGAATACCGCACCTGCGTCTTTGCCGCGCATAAAAAGGGAAGCTACGGTTGGATAGTGGGGCATGCCTTTTCAAACGCCTCGGAGTTTTACAGGCTGGTGCTCAGGGCCAAGGCCGAAGGGGCCGATTTTATAAAGCTTATGGTATCCGGCATCATGGATTTCAAGACCTTCGGCGGGCTGACCGGCGGCGGCCTGAAGCCTCGCGAAATACCCGAGCTTATAAAAATCGCGCACGGGGAGGGCTTCAGGGTAATGAGCCACGCCAACGGGGCCGACGTCATAAAAGCGGCGCTCGAGGCGGGGGCTGACAGCATAGAGCACGGCTATTTTATGGACGGGGCCTGCCTTAAGCTGCTGGCTGAAACCGGCGCGGTCTGGGTGCCAACCCTTGCCGCGGCCGCCGGCTTCATCGGGCGGGAGGGCTTCGGGCCGGGTGTGGCGGAGCAAAATCTGGCCCTCCAGCTCGAAAACGTAAGGAAGGCCGTCGGCCTGGGAGCGCTGATCGCGGCCGGCTCCGACGCCGGCGCCTTCGGCGTGGACCCCGTGCAGGGCATAGCTCGGGAGCACGAGCTGCTCAAAAGCGCCGGCATGGCGGAGAAGGACATACTGCGCGGGGACCGTGCGGTAATGGAGAGGTTCCGCCGCCTGTAAGCTAGAGCCTGCTGATGAGCCTGGCCACGGCCGGCCTGTGTACCTTCATCGCGCCCTTCGGGCAGAACTCCTGGCAGCAGAAGCAGCGTATGCAGGCCTTTCTGTCAATCCGGGCCTTCCCAGCGCTTATCCTTATCGCCTTGGCCGGGCACAGCCCGGAGCAGACTCCGCAGCCCGCGCAGGCACCGTCCTCAAGCCTCGGCGAGGGCCTCAAAGCCCTGTCCGCAGCCTTGCTGAAAAGCGCGCCGAAGCCTCCGCCCAGGAAAAAGGTGAGCTCCCGGCGCACCGCCACGTTTTTGAAATCCTTGGCTATGAACGCCTCATAATCGCCGTCGATAAGCAGCCCCGACCGGTCGGCCGGAATGAGGCCCCTTTCGTATGCCGCCTTCAGATAGGGAACGCTGTCCCTGCCAAGCCCCATAAGCCCCGCGCAGGCAAGATCCAGCTTATAGGGAGATTCCGAGGCCAGCAGGGCGCCCATGAAGCGCGGGACGCCGGCGGTCGGCCCGTTGCCCTCCATGGCGACAACCGCGTCGGCCAGGCTCAGGCGCGGCTTGAAATACTCGTTCAAGTCCACCAGCATGTCGGCAAAGTCCCTATGGTTGGAATACTTGTAGTGGTACTCGACCTTGAAGGTGCCGGGTATGGTGCCGTACAGGTTCTTCACCGCCGCCGACATGCCCATCATCCCGTGCGCCTTAAGCTTGCAGAAGTTTATTATCGCGTCGGCCTCGTCCAGCCACCTTGTATAGGCGAAGCTTTTCAATACGGCGGCCCCGGCAAAGTCCGCCTCGCCCACGCCGAAGTCATAGTTCAGCCTTCCCCCCGCCGCCTCAACCGCCCTCATGCCGGCGGCATTGTAGACCCTGTCCAGATAGACCCTGCCGTAGATGCCCCCCGGGCTGTCCCCGACGGTTACGAGCGCGCCCCTCCCGGTCAGCAGCCTTGCAAGGGCCGCCAGAAGCGACGGATGCGTCACCGCCGCGCTTTCCGGCCTGAAGGGCCCCACCAGGTTTGCCTTTACGGCTATGCGCATACCCTTTTCCACCCAGTCCAGCCCGCCCAGCGGCTCCAGGACCGCCTCCAGGGCGCTCACGGCGTTTTTCTCGCCATAATCTCCGCAGGCTCTTACGACCACGTCGGGCTTTGCTCTATTTGCCATATTTCACATCCCCAACAATATTCGGCGCCGCCGGCTTAAGCATAGCATGCCCTTTGCGAAAGCTCAAGCCCCTGCTCCGTCCGGGCAAGCTCAGCGGCGCGGCATCCGAGATGCCGCGCCGCAAAATAAGCCGGGCGCAGGTTTATACGCGCTTTATCTGCAGGGCCGGCTTTTCCGGCTTAACCACCCGTATGACGCCTCCGTCGGGCCGGTATGCGGGCACGATGCTTGACACATAGCTTGCGATATCCGGCGAGTCGCTCTCGCAGGCGGCCTTCAGCTCAAGGAGCTGCCTGGCAAACCTTTTCTCGTCCATCTCTATCGGCTTGCCTATATGTATCCTGTTGTTCGCGGTCTTTTCCAGGCCCTCCTCGTCCATCAGCTTTTCCTCGAAAAGCTTTTCGCCGGGCCTCAGGCCTATGTATTCTATTTTGATATCTACGTCGGGCACTTGCCCGGAAAGCTGTATCATCGTTCTGGCCAGCGTGTCTATTTTCATCGGCTCGCCCATGTCGAGCACGAATATCTCCCCGCCCCTGGCGTAGGCTCCGGCCTGGAGCACCAGCGAAACCGCCTCGCTTATCAGCATGAAGTAGCGGACTATCTCCGGATGCGTCACGGTGACCGGCCCGCCCTCCTCTATCTGCTTTTTAAACAGCGGCACCACAGAGCCGCTGCTGCCCAGCACGTTGCCGAAGCGCACCGCAGCGAACTCCGTTTCCGAGTGCCGGCTCATCATCTGGATTATCATCTCGCAGATGCGCTTTGTCGCGCCCATGATGCTGGTGGGGTTTACGGCCTTATCCGTGGATATGAGCACAAACTTGCCTACCCCGTTGTCGGCGGCGGCCTTGGCCGTGTTGTACGTCCCGAACACGTTGTTCTTCACCGCCTCGTTGGGACTGTACTCCATCAGCGGAACGTGCTTGTGGGCGGCGGCGTGATACACTATGTCGGGCGCAAATTCGGCCATCAGGGCGTTCATGCGCGAGGCGTCCCTTACTGAGGCTATCAGCGCATGCAGCTCCAGCTCCGGATGCTTTTTGCGCAGCTCGTTTTGCAGCTCGTACACGCCGTTTTCGCATATGTCCACGATTATAAGCTTTCTCGGGCCGTGCGAGGCTATCTGGCGGCAGAGCTCGCTTCCTATGGAGCCGCCACCGCCGGTGACCATAATGACCTTGCCGCAAAGCTCCCTGAGTATCTCCTCGGTGTTTACCCTTATCGGCTCCCTGCCAAGCAGGTCCTCGAGGCGGACCTCCCTCAGCATGTGCGGCTTTACCGCGCTGTCCACAAGCTGCGACAGCCCGGGTATCGTCTTCAAGGCGCAGCCCGTGTTCTTGCATATTTCCAGTATCTGCTTCTTTGTGGCCTCCGTGGAGCTGGGGATGGCGTATATTATCTGCTTTATGCCGTATTTTTTCACGGCCTCCGGTATAACCTCCCTGCCGCCCACTATGGGTATGCCCTCCAGGCTCCTGCTTTTCTTGCCGGCGTTGTCGTCTATGAAGCAGCGCACCCGCACCCCGCACTTTTTGTTGTGGGCGTATTCCACGGCGAGCATCCTTCCGGCCTCCCCGGCCCCTATTATCATGGTGTTTACGCCGGAAACGTTCCTATTGTCCATGGCGTTCATATAATGCCTCAGCACCCTGTAGGAATAGCGCAGGGCGGTTATAAACAGCAGGTTCAGCATCAGCGACATGAAATAGACGGAAATAGGTATCCTGACGCTGGCGAGCAGCATGTAGGCGTATCCGCAGATCCACGAGAGGATAACCGCCGGTATTATCCTGGCCAGGGCCGAGATGCCGATTAAGTCCCATACGAAGCCGTAGGCGCCGAAGGCCGCAAGAAAGAGCAGCGTCATCAGCGTGTATACGGGAAGGAACATGATCGCCTCGCCGGCGTAGCGGGCCGGAATGGAGGAATAGAGGAAATCAAAGCGCACGAGAAAGGACACCCCTATGGAGCACCATACTATGAGGATATCGCAGGTCGCTATGGCAAGGGTGCTCGATATCCTGCGCGCGGCTTCCCTCTTTTCCATAAAATCCAACCCCTTTGTTTCAAAACTGTTAATAGCATAACATATTTGTCAAGCAAAGACAACCCAGCGCGCGCAAAATTGTTCAGCGATTTTATTCGCCGAAGCGGCCGTCCGCGCCGCCCGGCCCCGCGGACGCCCCCGCCCGCGCGGGCCCTGTATACATGATATGCCCCGGCGGGCGGGACGGAACCTCCCGCCCCGTTGACATGCGGCTATTTTAGTGCTATCATCGGCGCGAATTTTGCCGGAATCCGCCGCTGCTGGAATTTTCGGCGCGGCGGCGCTCCGGCGGCGGGGAGCCGCGCCTTTTCCCCATATTGCGACTCAGGTACCGGCTATATTGGGTATTGGAACTGCAAAAAATAAAGCAAGCGGCGGGTGAAATAAAATGTACGACGAGCTGACCCAGGTGGACATCAAGAAAATGCGGGAGGAAATAGACTACCGCGCAAATGTCCTGCGGCCCAAGCTTATCGCGGAGGTGCAGGCGGCCCGCGCCTTCGGGGATTTGAGCGAGAATTTCGAATACAGGGCCGCGAAGCAGGAAAAAAACAGGAACGACAGCCGGATCAGGTATCTTGAGCGCATGATCAAAACGGCCAAGGTCATAAGCGCAAAAGCCGGCGGGGACGCCGCCGGCCTGTTCGACTGGGTCGAGCTGTATTTCGAGGAGGACGACGAGATCCAAAGGATCAGGCTGGTCACGACTCTGCGCCAGAACTCCCTGAAGGGGCTTATTAGCAAGGAATCCCCCCTCGGCAAGGCCGTAATGGGGCGCAGGCAGGGCGAGCGCGTGCTGGTGAAGGTCAGCGAGGACTACAGCTACCATGTGGTCATACGCGCTATAGAAAAGGGCGAGGACGACGAAACTCTCGAGATAAGCTCCTACTGATTTTATTTTCGGTAAGGGCGCCCCGCTTAAGCGGGGCGCCCTTACCGACTTCAGCGCCTTCCGGCGTCGATGTACCTGCAGGCGGCGACGGCCGCCGCGGCCCCGTCGGACACCGCCGTCGTAAGCTGCCTCAGGCTCTTGGCCCGGCAGTCTCCCGCCGCGAATACGCCCTCGCGGCCGGTGAGGCAGTCCTCCCCGCAGGCTATATAGCCCGCTGCGTCAAGGGGCACAAGCCCGCGGAAGGCCTCGTTCTGCGGCTCCATCCCTATGGCGACAAAAAGCCCGTCGCAGCGCAGCTCCCTTGAGGGGCCGCCCTGCCTCGGCCTCAGCCTTACGCCCCTGAAGGCTCCGCCCTCCTCTATCAGGCCCTCCACCAGCGTGCCCGTCACGGCGCGCACGTTGGGGCGGGCCAGCAAAAGCTCCAGAGCCCTTTTCTCGGCGGTGAAATAGTCCAGGTCCTGGATTATCACTACCTCCCCGCATACATCGGCAAGCAGCATGGCCTCCTGAACGGCCGAGTTCCCTCCCCCGGCCACGGCCACGACCTTGCCCCTGTAGAAATCCCCGTCGCAGACCGCGCAGAAGGAAATGCCGTTTCCTATATATTCCTTTTCCCTGTCTATGCCCAGCAGCCTGTGCCGGACCCCGACGGCAATCACGGCGGCCCGGCAGGGATACTCCCCGCCCTCCTCGGTGACGACGAGCTTTTCCGCCCCGCGGTCCCTTATTCCGGTCGCGGCCGCAAATTCAATCTCCGCCCCCTGCGACAAGATCTGGTCGAGGAACCTGTCGGCAAACTCCTCGCCGCTCATCCGCTTGGTCCCGGGATAGTTTTCCACCTTGGGCGAATAGGCTATCTGGCCCCCGAAGCCCTGCTTTTCAAGCACCAGCACCTTCTTGTTGTTTCTGAGCGCGTAGAGCGCAGCCGTCATTCCCGCCGGCCCTCCGCCTATTACGACTATGTCATGCATAACTGGAAGCTCCCTTTTCTTTACATCTGGCCTCTTGGCGTTAAAGCCGGGCATGGCCGCCATGCCCGGCTTTAACGCCTCCGCCCGCTAAACGGCCCTTTCGGCCAGCGAGGCGAGATAGCTTTTGATTTCCGGCACTCCGTAATATTTCTCGAAGCCCGCGTCTCCCGCTATGACAAGTGTGGGCGCGCCCTTTACGCCGTAGAGCTCCACCAGATCCCTGCGCTCCTCGGCTATGACCTTTTCATACTCGAAGCCTGACTTCAGCATCTGCGCTTCTGCGGCCCGGCAGTTGGGGCAGGTAAGCCTGGAAAAGAATATGGCGCGCTTCTTGCCTTCCGCGGCCGGCCGCGAGAGCCCGTCCCGCTCCGCGCCGGCCTCCTTCGCGCCCCGCCCGGCCGGGCTGCCGCCCTTAAATTTGGACTCGGCTATGTTGTAGACCTTGCGCTGCCTGAATTCCTGGGCCTTGCCGTCGTTCCAGTTCTGCACGGGCCTGTAGTAGCCGGTGATGCGGGAGTATACCTCCGTCCTTTCTCCGCAGACGGGGCAGACATAGCGTTCTCCGGATATATAGCCGTCGTTTTTGCATACCGAATAGGTGGGCGACAGCGTGTAGTAGGGCAGCCTGTAGTTCTCGGCTATCTTCCTTACAAGGGAGGCCGCCGCCCGCCAGTCGGGCAGCTTTTCCCCCAGGAAGGCGTGGAACACGGTGCCGGAGGTGTACAGCGTCTGCAGCTCGTCCTGTATGTCAAGAGCGGAGAAAATATCCTCGGTATAGCCCACGGGCAGGTGGGAGCTGTTCGTGTAGTAGGGCGTGCCGCCCTTTTCCGCGGCGGTTACAATGTTCGGGTACCTTTCCACGTCGTGCTTGGCCAGGCGGTAGGCCGTGGCCTCGGCCGGGGAAGCCTCGAGGTTGTACAGGTCTCCGTACTTCTCCTGATAGTCGGCCAGCCGCTCCCTCATATGGTTCAAAACGTCCTTTGTAAACTCCTGCGCCTCGCGGCAGGTCAGATCCTTTCCAAGCCAGCGGGCGTTCAGGCAGGCCTCGTTCATGCCCACAAGGCCTATGGTCGAAAAATGGTTTTCAAAGGTGCCCAGGTAGCGCTGGGTATAGGGGTACAGGCCCGCGTTGAGCAGCTCGGTTATCACGTTGCGCTTTACCTTCAGCGAGCGGGCGGAAATGTCCATCATCCTGTCCAGCCTTGTGTAGAACTCCCGCTCGTCCCTGGAAAGGTAGGCTATGCGCGGCATGTTTATCGTCACTACGCCGACAGAGCCGGTGCTTTCGCCGGAGCCGAAATAGCCGCCGCTCTTCTTGCGCAGCTCGCGCAGGTCCAGGCGCAGCCGGCAGCACATGCTCCGCACGTCGGAGGGCTCCATGTCGCTGTTGATATAGTTTGAAAAATACGGGGTGCCGTATTTTGCGGTCATCTCAAAGAGCAGGCGGTTGTTCTCGGTGTCCGACCAGTCGAAATTCCTCGTGATGGAATAGGTGGGGATGGGGTACTGGAAGCCTCTGCCGTTTGCGTCGCCCTCGATCATGATCTCTATGAAGGCCTTGTTGATGAGATCCATTTCCTTCTGGCAGTCCTTGTAGCAGAATTCCTGCTCCTTTCCGCCCACTATGCAGGGCAGCTCTGCCAGGTCGGCCGGCACCGTCCAGTCCAGGGTTATGTTGGAAAAGGGAGCCTGAGTGCCCCAGCGGCTGGGGGTGTTGACGCCGAAAACAAAGGCCTGTATGGCCTGCTTGACCTCCCTGTAGCTCAGGTTGTCGGTCTTTACAAAGGGGGCGAGGTAGGTGTCGAAGGAGGAAAAGGCCTGGGCGCCTGCCCATTCGTTCTGCATTATGCCGAGGAAGTTGACCATCTGGTTGCAGAGTGTAAGCAGGTGGCTGGCCGGCTTTGAGGTTATCTTCCCCGTCACTCCCCCGAGGCCCTCCTGGATGAGCTGGCGCAGGCTCCAGCCGGCGCAATAGCCCGTCAGCATGGACAGGTCGTGTATGTGTATGTCCGCGTTTCTGTGCGCTCCGGCTATCTCCTCGTCGTACACCTCGCTGAGCCAGTAGTTGGCGGTTATGGCTCCGGAGTTGGAGAGTATCAGGCCGCCCACCGAGTATGTCACGGTGGAGTTTTCCTTGACGCGCCAGTCGTTGTTTTTCAGGTAGTTGTCCACGGTCTTTTTGAAGTCAAGCATGGTCGCCCCGACGTTGCGGAGCTTTTCGTGCTGCTTGCGGTAGAGTATATAGGCCTTGGCCACGTTCTCATAGCCGCCGCGCGACAGGACGGATTCGACGCTGTCCTGTATATCCTCGATGGATATCAGCTCGTCCTTGATCTTCGGCTGGAAATCGGCCGTCACCATAATGGCCATGTAGTCTATTACGCTGTCGGTATAATTCGTCTGCGTGGCGTCGAAGGCCTTCTTCATGGCGGACGCGATTTTGGTCAGGTCAAAATCGACTATCCTTCCGTCCCTTTTTACTACCCTGTACATGCCTTTCCCTCTCTTTAGCAGCGTTTTGGTCTCATAATCCTATGGGCAGCGAGCGACTATATCATAGCACGGCCCCAAAAAGCTTGTCAATAACAAATCACAATATATTGTGTGATGTCTGCCAATTTAACTCAATAATTTGGGAATTTGTCTGCGTCCGCGGGAGAGGCAGGCGGCCTTAATCCGCCCCGCGCAGCTCGGCCGAGCCTGCGTGCCGCCGCAGCTCGCCCAGCAGCCGCTCCAGCTCGGGCCCGGAGAAAGCGCTCATCTCCGGCGCCCGCCCGCGCGCGCCAAGCAGCGCCCCCGAGTCCTTGAAGCTTTGTATATATATCTTGTCGGCCTTTTTCAGCCACGCGCCGATCTCGGCGAAATCCGCAGGCTCATGTATGCCCTTCACCGCCGTTATCCTGAATTCGTAGGGAATTCTACCCTCCATGAGCAGGGCCGCGCTTTCCTCTATGGGCGCGAGGTCTATCTCCGGCAGGCCCGCCGCCCCGGCGTACCCGGAGGGCGAGGACTTGATGTCCATGGCCGCGTAGTCTATGAGCCCGTTTTCAAGCAGCTCGCGCAGCATGGCCGGGCGGCTTCCGTTTGTATCCAGCTTGACCGAATAGCCTAGCTTCTTTATTTTTTCCGCAAGCTCCGGCAGGTCGTCATGGATCGTCGGCTCGCCGCCGGATATGCAGACCCCGTCAAGGACCCGGCGGCGCTTTTCCAGAAAGGCCGCCAGCTCCTCCGGGCTTATGGCGGGCTGCTTTTCCGGCTCCAGCACCAGCGAGGGGTTGTGGCAGAAGGGGCAGCGGAAATTGCAGCCGCCGGTAAAGACCGTGCAGGCGGTGCGTCCCGGGTAGTCGAGCAGGGTCAGCTTTTGAAGTCCGTTGATGAGCATGCTTATATGCCAGCCTTCCGTCTTTTTCTTCATTATACACCGCAGGCGCGGCGCTGAAAATGTCCGCCGCAGGCTCCCGCGAAAAAAATGCTCCTTGTTTTTTATCTTCTCGCGGGATATGATATGCTGTATGATTTTCAAGTTAACGTATCAAGGGGCATGCGGCATGAAACTTACGGCGGAAACCATACGCGAAGCGGCTTTTTCATTGGCGGTCTATTCGCGCGGGCTGGGCTACTTAAACGGCGGCCGCGTCAAAAAGGCGAGCGTAGCCGAGGAGGAGGGCGGAGGGTGGACACTGGAGGCCAGGGTGCAGGGCCGTCGCATGTACGCTGTGGAGGCGGAAATCGGCGCCGACGGAAGCATAACGGATTATCGCTGCACCTGCGAAGCGGCCGAGAGCTTCGGCGGCCTCTGCAAGCATTGCGTGGCCGCGCTTTTGTATGCCCGCAAGGCGCTGGAGAGCAGCGGAAGGCTTGAAACAGACGGCGGCAAGACCTCCGCAGCCTCCGCCCCTTCCGGCGCTGCGCAAAGCCTTAACGGACGGCCCCGGCCCGCCGTCCCGGTTCCTCCAAGACTGTGGACCGACGTTGCCGCCCGCGCCCTGCTCTCGGCCTACGCCTCCAGAGACTCCGATCCCGAGGCGGAAAGCCGAAACGTGCTTTTTGTTCCAACCCTGCTGGTCGGCGGCTTTTCCAAGGGCGTCGAGCTGAGCTTCACCGTCGGGTTCGACAGGCAGTACGTGGTAAAAAGCCTTGGCGAGTTCATCGACGCCATAGACGCAAAAAAGCGCGTGGCCTACGGAAAGGGCCTTTCCTTTGTTCACAGCCTTGGCGCCTTTACGCCGGAAAGCCGCGAATACGTGCGCTTTGTCAAAAAGTGGCGCCAGGAATGCCGTCTTGCCGCCATGCACGCTCCCTTCACGGCGGGCTACTATCCTTACCATTCCTCCGGCAGGGACGAGCGCAGCCTTAAGCTGTCGCCGGACGCGCTGGACGATTTTTTTGAGTCCTTCAAGGGCCGCGTCTTCAGCTCGTTTGGCGGTGCGCAGGCCCCGCTCCTATTGTCAGAGGATGCCCCTGAAATAGCCGTCGAGGCCGAGTTCATGCCCGACGGGGCGCTGAAGCTTTCCTGCGGCTGCTGGTCAAGCGTCTATGCAGGCCGCCACGTATACGTCCTGCGCGAGGAAAATAGCGGCGGGGGCAGGATTGCGGGGCGGACAATCGCCAGATGCGGCGGCGAGCGCAGCGCCGCCATAGCGGACCTTATGAAGGCATTCATTCAAAACAAAGGCGCGCTGGTTTTTGCCGCGGAGGATGTGCCCGCCTTCTGCTCCAGCGTTCTGCCCGAAATTGAGGCCCATGTCTCCATAATCGACAGGTCGGACAGGCTGAAGGCGTGCCTGCCGGAAAAGATGACGCCGCACCTTTATCTCGACGCCCCCGCAAGGTCGCGCATAACCGGGGTTCCGGTCGCCGAATACGGCGGGGAGCTTATAAACATGCTGACAGGCGAGCCCTTCTCCGACCCGGGCGGGGCCGCGCGTGGCTCGGCCAAAGCCGGCGCCGCGGGCCGCTGGCGCGACGTGCGCGCCGAAAACCGGGTCATAGCCGCCGTCGGCAGGGTGCTGCGCTTCGAGCCGGGCTCCGGCTTTTACGTCGAGGGCGACGGCGCGGTCTGCCGCCTAATGACCGAGGATTTGGAGAAGCTGCGCGCCGCGGCGGAGCTCCATATCAGCGACAGGCTGAAAAGGTACGCCCTCAGGCCTCCCTTCAGGGCCGGCATAGGCGTCTCCCTGTCCGGCGGTCTTTTGCAGATGGAGATTGACTCCGGCGGGCTGCCGCCCGAGCAGCTTGCCGCGATTTTGGAGGCTTACCGCGAAAAGCGCAAATACTTCCGGCTGAAGGACGGAAGCTTCCTGAGGCTCGAGGGGGAGGCCCTGGACGAGTTTTCCCGGCTTGCCGAGGGCCTGCAGCTTACGGACAGGCAGCTTGCCGCCCGCCGGGCCGAGGCTCCCGCCTTCAGGGCCCTGTACCTGGACGGGCTGTTCGGCGGCCGCCCGGGCGGCCTGGCGGTGAAAAAGGACGAGGCCTTCAACAAGCTCGCCCAGGCCATGAGAGACCTGGGCAAGAAGAACTGCGAGCCTCCCGAAACGCTTTGCGGCATACTCCGAGGCTACCAGGAGGCCGGCTACCGCTGGCTCAGGGGTCTGGAGGACTGCTCGCTGTGCGGCATACTGGCCGACGACATGGGCCTGGGCAAAAGCCTCCAGCTTATAGCGCTTATGCTTAACAGATACAATTCGGCCAAGGATGAGGGCGTCCAGGCCCTTCCCTCCCTGATAGCCTGCCCCGCTTCCCTGATACTCAACTGGAAAAACGAATTCGCCAAATTCGCGCCCTCGCTGCCGGTGCGCGTCGTCGCCGGGAGCGCTGCCGAGCGCCGCGCCCTCATTTCCGGCATAGCCGCGGGCGAGGTGGTGATAACCTCCTACGATCTGCTGAAAAGGGACGCCGAGCATTACGCCGGCAGGCCGTTCCACTATTTCGCGATAGACGAGGCCCAATACATCAAGAACCAAAACACCAAGTGCGCCCAGGCCGTAAAGCTCATAGAGTGCCGGCAGCGCTTTGCGCTCACGGGCACGCCCATAGAAAACAGGCTCAGCGAGCTTTGGAGCATCTTCGACTTTCTTATGCCCGGCTACCTGTACGGCTACGCCCGCTTCAGGCAGAAATTTGAGCTGCCGGTGGTAAAAAACGAGGATGAGGGCGCGCGCGAGCAGCTAAGGCGGCTGATATCTCCCTTCATACTGCGCAGGCTCAAGACGGAGGTGCTCAGCGAGCTGCCGCCGAAGGTCTGCTCCGTAGTGCCAGTCCGGCTGGAGGGGGAGCAGCGCAGCATTTACGACGCGGCCCTGAACCTCGGGCTGAGGCAGCTTCGGAGCGAAACGGCGGACGCCAAGGCGGGCGAAGCGAAGCTGAAGATCTTCGCCCTGCTGACACGGCTCCGCCAGCTCTGCTGCGATCCCTCGCTTTGCTACGAGGGCTACGATGGCCCCAGCGCCAAGCTGGAGGCCTGCCTCGAGCTGCTCGCCGAGGCAAAGGGCAGCGGCCAGAGAGCTCTGCTGTTTTCGCAGTTTGCCTCGATGCTGGACATAATAAGGAAGCGCCTTGACGAGGCGGGCATAAGCAGCATGCTGCTCAGGGGCTCCACCCCCAAGGAAAAGCGCCTCGATATGGCAGAGCGCTTCAACGCGGGCGAGGCCGACGTGTTCCTCATATCCCTGAAGGCCGGCGGTACGGGCCTCAACCTTACGGGAGCCAGCCTGGTCATACACTACGACCCCTGGTGGAACATGGCCGCCCAGGAGCAGGCGACCGACCGCGCCCACCGCATCGGGCAGACCCGCTCCGTCCAGGTCTATAAGCTGATAGCGGCCGGCACCATAGAGGAGCGCATACTCTCGCTCCAGGAAAAAAAGAGCGGCCTGGCGTCGATAATCGAGGGCGGCGGAGAGCGTTCCCTGTTCGGCATGAGCGTCGAGGCTTTGATGGAGCTGCTGGAAAGCAGATAAAAAAGGGCGCGCCGAAAGCTTGCGGCTTGGCGCCCCGCCCGCCGGCGATGCTCACATTGCGCGCTCCCTATCCAAGGCTCCGTACTCCTCCGCAAGGCAATGCTCGCATACGTAGTCCATCAGCAGCCGCGCGGGTCCGGACAGGACGGCGTCCTTTCTCGCAACAAAATAGTAGCTGCGCCTATACGGCGCGCCCGGCGTCTCCACCACCGAAACAAGCCCGTTCCTTGCGTGCTCCCTTGCAGCTATTTCAGAAACGACCGCAAGGCCCAGCCCTTTGGACACGGCGTTGACTATGCCTTGCGTATCCGAGAGGCTGGCCACGATATTCAGCTTCTCCGGCACGATATTGAGCCTTTTTAAAAACTCCAGCGCGTGGCGCCTCATGGAGGAGCCCTCCTCGCGAACGACCAGGCTTTCCGAATATATGCTCTGGGCCAGATTGGCTTCGCTTATGCTTTTCCCGGGCGGGGCTATCAAAACCAGCCGCTCCGACATTATAAACCTGTAATCGCACCTTTGCTCCTCCAGCAGAGCGCCGGTTATGCCCAGCTCGCACCTTTGCGCCAGCACGTCGCTTACCACGCTCTCGGAGGCGGCCGTCGCTATGCTGAAGGATATGTCGGGATACCGCCTGGCAAACCCGGCCAGCGCTTCCGGAAGCAGGTACAGGGCGGGAACGGGCGAGGAGCGAAGCTCGACCAGCCCGGTAAAGGGGCGGGAGCTTTTTTTAACGGAAAGCACCGCCTTTTCCTTTAGGGCGACGATGTTCCTCGCGTATTCGTAGAACAGCTTCCCGTCCTTCGTCGGCTTTACCTCCTTCGTGGTCCTCATAATGAGCCTGACGCCAAGCTCGCGCTCAAGGTTGCCGATATGGTGGCTTATGGACGGCTGGGAAAGGTAAAGCGCTTCTCCGGCCAGGGAAAAGCTGCTCAGCTCGACTGTCTTGATAAAAGCCTCAAGTTGCTTGAAATCCATAATCGAATTCCCTTCCATGCGCTGCGGCTAAATTTCTGTTCTTTTATTGCAGGTTAATTATAAAATACGCCTTGCGTCCATGTAAAATTCAAAAAAGCGATGCCGTTATGACTTATTCGTCATAACGGCATTCCCATGTCATGCTCCGCGCGCTTCTCGACTGCCGCCCGCGTCCGTGCTATAATGTCCGCAGGCAGGCGCGCATAAGCCGCCTGGAAAGGAGCCAGGGAGCATGCTCAACCTCACCTTTCAGCAAATAGAGGCCTTTATGGCGGTCGCGGAGCACCTTAACCTGACCGATACGGCGGGGATAATGTACATTTCACAGTCGGCCCTGAGCAAAACCATTTCCCGGCTTGAAAGGGCCGCCGGCGTCAAGCTTTTCGTCAGGGAAAGCCGCGGCGTATCCCTGACGAAGGAGGGCCGGTATCTATACGAGGCCTTTCAGCAGCCGTTCAAGGCTATGGTCAGGGCGGTCAACGAGGCCAGGGCCATGCAGAGGCGGCCAAAGCGCTCCCTCAGGCTGGGCCTGCCGGAAACCTACGACTATAATTCTGATTATGACTGCATAAAGCGGAAAGTCCTTGAATACATGGAACTCCATCCCGATGTGGAGCTCAGCGAAACCATATACGGCTCCGAGGGCCTGAAGGAGGCGCTGCTGTATTCGGAGATCGATATGGCGATATCACAGGGCTTTGTTGTCGGCGCTTTAAAGGACGTATCCTCCGTAAAGCTGACGCCCCTGGGCACGTATCTTGCCATATCCGCAAGGCATCCCCTGGCACGCTGCGAGGAGCCGCCCATAGAGGGTCTGGCGGGCGAAACCTTCTACACCGTCCAATACGACAGCGCCGCCGACATGGAATCCATCACCAGGCGCGCCTGCGCCGCCCTGGGCTTCGAGCCGAAGGCGGTAAAGTCCGTTCCGAACATGGCCTCTCTCATCAGGGCGGTCGGCTCCGGAAGGGGCGCGGCCCTGTGCGGCCGCATAGACAGGACGGGCCCAGACGTGCAAATAAAGAACTACCCGCTTCCCAGATATCCCGGCTTCAGGGAGCACAGCATCGTGGCGGCCTGGCGCGCAGGCCAGCTCAGCCGTGAGGCGGGCGAGCTGCTGGATATGCTCAAGGAGCTTAAAACCCCGTAAAGCGCACGCTCGCCGCCCTCCGGTCCGCTCAAGCGCGTTTTCGCAGCCTATCTATTGTCCGCCTCTATGGCTTCCGCGACGGCCAGGGCCCAGGTCAGGGCCCGCCCGAAGCTGTTTCCGTTCAGCAGCAGCGGATAATCCACCCCGTGAAAGCCGCCTGCGGCGTTGCCTACGGCATACAGGCCCGGTATAGGCTCCAGGAAGGGGTCCTGCACCCGCATTCCCGTGTCCGTTACCGCGCCGCCGAATACGTCCAGCAGCGAAGCGCCCCACTTGAGCGCATAAAACGGCGGCTTGACTATGCTGGTAAGCAGCTCGCCGCGCTTGCCGAAATCGAGGTCCTCCCCCAGGGCGTACAGCTCGTTGTACCTGTCCACGGCGGCCTTCAGGTTTTCCGCCGGGACCTTTATTTTTTCAGACAGCTCCTCCAGCGTGTCGGCCTTCCAGGCGCACCTTCCCTTTTCAACCATCTGCTCCACAGCCTCGCCCAGGCCGCAGTCCGGCGACCATTTGTCGCCCCAGTTGGCTATATTCAGCGGCACGACTCCCTGACCGCCGGTTATTTCAAACCTTGCCCCGTAATCCTCCAGCCACTTGCCGTCCATAATCGTATAGGCGATATCGTCGCCGGGCTGCATCATGACGCGCATGGACTTGGCCTGGGTCCAGGTGTCCTCGTTCATGAAGCGCTTGCCCCTGGCGTTGACAAACAGGAAATAGAGCGAATAGTATGACGCGTCGTCGTCGCGGCGGCCGTGGACGGAAAGGGCCCAGGGCGGATTGTCCAGCGCCGCGCCCGCCCAATAGGCCATTTTATGCCCGTCGCCGGTGTTGTTGCCCTTGGGCCAGTATCTCGCGTTATGCACCTTCAGCGCCAGCGGGCAGAAGGCCTCCAGCATTTCGGGATCCCCCTCTATGTCGCCGGAAGCGAGGATGACGCCCTTTTTGCCCTTAAAGCGCGTGTATTTTCCTTCCTCCGCGCTTTCCGCAACGAAGGATACGACCCTGCCGCTTTCGTCCTTTTCCAGCTGCCTGGCGCGGACGGGGCGCAGGATCCTCCCGCCGTTTTCAAGAACGGTCCTCTCCAGTATCTCGACTACGAGCTGCCCTCCCATATTGAACCTGTATTTGCTGCAGCCGGGCTTCTGGAACACTATGTGCGTCCCGGGATACTCGTTGAAAACGGGGCCCTTGTAGTATCCGGTATATATCGTGGCGTCCACCGCCTCTCCGCCCTGCTCCATGAGCCAGTCGAAGGCCTCGCCGCTGCGGTTTATGTACAGCCAGAGCAGCTCCTCGTTGACGCGGCTGCCCGATACCGCCATCCAGTCCCGGGCGAACCTTTTCTTGTCTATGCTGATGCCGAGCCTGCGCATGACCGCCGAATCCAGCACGCCCACATGGGCGGCGCGGCCCAAAAGCTGCGGATGCTTGTCCGCTATTATCACCTTCATTCCCTTTTGGGCGCAGCGCGCCCCGGCGGCAAGGCCCGAAATGCCGCCTCCTACGATGGCAACGTCGGCTTCGTGCGTTTCAATAATCTGCTCCTCCCTCACGGGCGCCGGCGGCGTTTCCCAGGACCAGCCTCGCTTGGGCGACAGTCTGCTGTAAAATTTAGGCTCCATCGCTCGTTTCTTCCTTTCATGCCGGTTGCGGCTTGCTGTCTATTGACAATATAGCATAAAGTGGTTAAGCGGGATAGGCCTTCATTTATGAAATTATACAATCAGGTTTATATATGCCTTTAATCGGCATTGACAACCGGCCGCGCGTATCATATCATCAATGCCACAGATTTTTTAGCCGCCCGGAGCGGGCTTTTTCCGAAACGCGGCGGCGCGAAAGGGAGATGCAAATGCGCGACAACGTCAGGCGGGTAGTGTACGGCGCGGCGCTCGCCGCTCTTGTCTTTGCGGTGACCTGGTCGGTCAGGATACCCATTCCGGCCACAAACGGAGGCTACGTAAATTTCGGCGACGTGGCCATCTACCTGGCCTCGTATGTATTCTGCGGGCCCCTGGCGGTTCTGGGAGCGGCGCTGGGCAGCGCGCTGGCCGACCTTTTGGCCGGTGCGACCGTATATATAGCCCCCACCTTCGTCGTCAAGGGCCTCATGGCGGCGGCGGCGGTAATGATAATAAAAAAGAGCGGCAAAAAAGCCGCCGGATATTTTCTGGCCTGCGCGGCGGGCGGCGCGGTAATGACCGCCGGCTACGCCCTGTTCGAGCTGGCCTTCTTCGGCCCCGCCTACGCCGCGGCCTCTCTCCTTCCAAACACCCTGCAGTGGCTGGGCGGGGCCGCCATCGCCTCCGCCCTGTATCCCGCCGCAAAGCGCCTCGCGCCCATAGCAGGCAGAGGGCTCTGAAAGCCGAAAAGGCGCGCAGCGGGGCGCGGGCCCCGGCGCGCCTCCGCCCGGCCGCGCTATTTGACGGCCTCAAAGCCCCGCCGCAGGTCGTCTATGATGTCGTCTATATGCTCCGTCCCGATGGAGAGGCGCACGGTATTGGGCCTGATGCCGCACGCGGCAAGCCCCGCCTCGTCAAGCTGGCTGTGCGTGGTGGAGGCGGGATGTATCACCAGGCTCTTTGAGTCGGCTACGTTTGCCAGCAGGGAAAACAGCCTAAGGCTCTCGGTAAATTTCTTTGCCTTTTCGGCCCCGCCCCTGATCTCAAAGGTGAAAATGGAGCCGCCCCCCTTCGGAAAATATTTCTCGTACAGCTCCTTCTGCCTGCCTGAGGCCAGGGAGGGATGGTTGACCCTCTCCACCTGAGGATGCCCGCTGAGATACTCGACCGCCTTCAGGGCGTTTTCCACATGCCGCTCCACGCGCAGGGACAAAGTCTCCAGCCCCTGCAGCAGCAGGAAGGCGTTGAAGGGCGACAGGGCCGCGCCCTCGTCCCTGAGCAGCGTCGTGCGCAGCTTCACAATATAAGCCGCGCTTCCGCAGGCTTCGGCAAACACTACGCCGTGATACGAGGGGTTCGGCTTTGAAAGCCCCGGAAACTTGTCGTTCCGGGCCCAGTCGAACCTGCCGGAATCGACGATCACGCCGCCCAAAACCGTACCGTGCCCGCCTATAAACTTGGTCGCCGAGTGGACAACCACGTCGGCGCCGTATTCTATCGGGCGCAGCAGGTACGGGGTGGCAAAGGTGCTGTCCACTATGAAGGGAATTCCGTGCCTGTGGGCGACGTCCGCAATCGCCTCCAGATCCGCCACGTCGCCGCCCGGATTGCCCAGCGCTTCGGCGTAGAGCAGCTTGGTGTTTGGCCTTACGGCCGCCTCGAAGCTCTCCGGGCGCGTGTGGTCCGCGAAGGTGGTTTCTATCCCGGCCTCGCGAAGGGTATTGGCAAACAGGTTTACCGTCCCCCCGTACAGGTTGGAGGCCGACACTATGTGGTCCCCCGCCGCGGCTATGTTGCGCACGGCATAGGCTATCGCCGCAGCTCCCGAGGCCACGGCCAGCGCGCCCGCGCCGCCCTCCAGCGCCGCCATCCTTCTTTCAAAAACGTCCGTGGTGGGATTGGAAAGCCTCGTATAGATATTGCCCTCCTCGGCCAGGGCGAACCTCGCGGCCGCCTGGGCGGAATCCTTGAAAACATAGGAGGTTGTGGCGTATATGGGTACGGCTCGCGCCCCGGTCGCTGGGTCCGGCGCCTCCTGGCCCGCGTGTATTTGCAGGGTTTCAAATCTGTATTTCGGCATCTCGCTTCTCTCGCCTTTCCTTTAGCTTGGGAGAATTATAGGCGCATAAACATACTTTGTCAATGTGCATATCGCATTTTTTTCTTGAACGCACATAAGCATTGTGATATACTATGTTTAATGAAAGGCGGAGAAGGAATGCTTGTATCTACAAAGGGCAGATACGCCCTCAGGGTAATGATAGATTTGGCCGAACACAACAACGGGGAATACATAGTCCTCATGGATATAGCCCGGCGCCAGGACATATCGGAAAAATATCTCGAAGGCATACTGGCCATTCTCAGCAGGCGGGGCTTTGTCCTGGCCCTGCGCGGCCGGGGCGGCGGCTATAGGCTGGCGCGCGCTCCGGAAACCTACACCGTCGGCAGCGTTTTGAAGCTTATGGAAACCTCGCTGGCGCCGGTGGCCTGCCTCGAGCCCTCGGCCGAGGCCTGCTCCCGCGCCGCCGAATGCCGCACGCTGCCGCTTTGGCAAAAGCTGGACAGGCTTATAGACGATTATCTTGAAAGCGTGACTATAGCCGACCTGCTGAAGGAGCACAACGGTGCCGACAGCTACGTCATATAGCCGCAAAAATAAAGGAGAGCAAATAATGTCGAGAATATACACCTCCGCAGCCCAGCTAATAGGGAGAACGCCTCTGCTGGAGCTTGTAAATACAGAAAGGAAGTACGGCTTGGAGGCCAGGATACTGGCCAAGCTGGAATACTTCAATCCCGCCGGCTCCGTGAAGGACAGGATAGCCAGGGCCATGATAGACGACGCCGAGGCGAAGGGCCTGTTGAATAAAAGCTCGGTAATAATAGAGCCCACCTCCGGCAACACAGGGATAGGGCTGGCGTCCGTCGCGGCGGCCCGGGGCTACAGGATAATAATAGTCATGCCGGAAACCATGTCCGTAGAGCGCCGCCAGCTTCTGAAGGCCTACGGCGCCGAGCTGGTTCTCACCGAGGGGGCGAAGGGCATGAAGGGCGCCATAGCCAAGGCCTATGAGCTTGCCGGCCAGATTCCCAACAGCTTCATTCCCGGCCAGTTCGTCAATCCCGCCAACCCCGACATACACCGCAAAACCACGGGCCCCGAGATATGGGAGGATACCGACGGCAGGGTGGACATATTTGTCTGCGGCGTTGGCACCGGCGGAACCATAACCGGCGTCGGAGAGTACCTGAAATCGATGAACCCCGCCGTCAGGGTGGCGGCCGTGGAGCCGGCCTCCTCCCCCTACCTCTCCACGGGGGTGGCGGGCAGCCACAAGATACAGGGCATAGGCGCAAGCTTCATACCCGAGGTGCTGAACACCAAAATCTACGACGAGATCATTCCCGTCACGAATGAGGACGCCTTCGCCGCGGGCAAGGCCATAGGGAAAACGGAAGGCATCCTTGTCGGCATCAGCTCCGGCGCGGCCGTTTGGGCGGCCATTGAGCTGGCAAGGCGGCCGGAAAACAGGGGCAAAAACATAGTTGCGATACTTCCCGATACCGGGGAAAGATACCTGTCCACCCTGCTGTTTGCCGACTGAGGGCGGAAGGCGGCGGCGGATGCCGCCGCCTTCTCTCAGCTTCCATCATTTTTATTCCGAAACCGCAAATACCAGCCTGCGGCGAAGAACGCCCCTGCGCCTCTCATGAGTGAAAGCCCTATCAAGCTCGCAGGAAAGGAGCCCTAAAACCAATGCCCATAAAAATACCCGACCAGCTTCCGGCAAAATCGGTGCTTGAGAACGAAAACATATTCGTCATGACCGAGTACAGGGCGATACACCAGGATATACGCCCGCTCAAGCTGCTGATACTCAACCTGATGCCGACGAAGATAGTCACCGAGACCCAGCTTCTCAGGAAGCTGTCCAATACCCCCCTGCAAATCGAGGTGGAGCTGCTCAGGACGGAGAGCCACCTGTCGAAAAACACCGACGAGTCGCATCTGGAGTCCTTCTACACCACCTTCAGCCAGATAAAGGACAGGCGCTACGACGGCCTGATAATAACCGGAGCGCCTGTGGAAAACTATGATTTTGAAACCGTGGACTACTGGGACGAGCTGTGCCGGATAATGGAGTGGAGCTCCTCGAACGTCTACTGCACCCTCCATATCTGCTGGGGGGCCCAGGCGGGGCTCTATTACCACTACGGCATACCCAAATACGACCTGCCGAAAAAGCTTTCCGGCGTTTTCAGGCACAGGCTGCTCAAGCCCTATTCGCCCATCTTCCGGGGCTTCGACGAGGAATTTTGGGCGCCCCACTCCAGATACACCGAGGTGCGCGAGGAGGACATACTCGCCGAGCCCCGCCTGGAGCTGCTCTCAGTTTCGGACAGGGCTGGAGTATTCATAGTCAAGAGCGCCGACAGCCGCCGCTTCTTCATCACCGGACACCCCGAATACGACGCGGACACGCTCAAAAAGGAATATTTGCGGGATATAGGCAGGGGCCTGGACATAGCCGTGCCCGAAAACTACTTCCCGGACGACGACCCCGCCCGGGAGCCCGTGGTCAACTGGCGCTCCCACGCCCAGCTTCTCTATACCAACTGGCTCAACTACTACGTCTACCAGAGCACGCCCTACGACCTGCGCGAGCTGTGAGCCCCGTCGCTCCGCAGCCGGCGCAATGGGCCTATTATTCCTCCCCGTCCTCATCCTCCCCGGCTTCCGGAGCCGGCTCCGGCGGCGCTATGCCCAGCAGCTCGTTCCATTTTTCCCTCGTCATCAGCAGCGCCCTGGGCTTCGAGCCCTCAAAGGGCCCGACTATGCCCCTTTCCTCCATCTGGTCCACAAGGCGGGCCGCCCTGGAATAGCCCAGCTTGAGCCGCCTTTGCAGCATGGATACGGAGGCCTGCCCCGATTCGAGTATTATATCCACCGCCGCGTTGAACAGCTCGTCCGTCTCCTCGTCCTTCTGGGCGGCCCTGTCGCCGCCGGAGGAAACCGGGGACGCGGCGGTCTTGCTTTCCTTTTCGGCGCTGCGCTCTATCTCGTCCATGACCTCGTCGGAGTATCTGGCGAGGCCCTGCTTTTTTACGAAATTTATCACGTCCTCCCGCTCGCTGTCGGTGACGAAGGTGCCCTGAACGCGCAGGGGCTTGCCGGAGCCCAGCGGCGAATAGAGCATGTCGCCCTTGCCCACCAGCTTCTCGGCCCCCATGGTGTCGAGTATGATGCGCGAGTTCAGCGCCGAGTCCACCGCAAAGGCTATGCGTGAGGGGATGTTTGCCTTCATGAGGCCCGTTATGACGTCGGCTGAGGGCCGCTGGGTGGCGACCACCAGGTGCATGCCCGCCGCGCGCCCCATCTGGGCAAGGCGCACTATCCCTTCCTCCACGTCCTTTGCGGCCACAAGCATCAGGTCCGCCAGCTCGTCTATGAGTATGACTATGCGCGGCAGGGGCTGCCCGCCCTCTATTTTGGAAACCGCCTTGTTGTAGCTGTCCAGATCGCGCGCGCCCACCTCGGCTATCATGCCGTTCCTTTTGAGCATCTCCATGACGGCCCATTGCAGGGCGCCGGCCGCCTTTTTGGGGTCGGTGACCACGGGAATCAGCAGGTGGGGTATGCCGTTGTATATACCCAGCTCTATCATTTTCGGGTCTATCATTATAAGGCGCACTTCCTCCGGAGTCGCCTTATACAGCAGCGAGATGATAAGCGAGTTCATGCAGACGGACTTGCCGGAGCCGGTTGTTCCCGCAATCAGCAGATGCGGCAGCTTGGCTATGTCCCCTACTATGGGGTTGTTTCCTATGTCCCTGCCGACGGCGAAGGTTATTTTGGAGCTTTTGCTCCTGAATTCCTCCGTGGCGATGACGTCCCGCAGGTTGACTATGTTCGTTATCTTGTTGGGCACCTCTATGCCGACTATGGATATCTTGTCCGGTATTGGGGCTATCCTCACCCCCGAGGCGCCGAGGGCCAGGGCTATGTCGTCGGCCAGGTTGGTCAGCTTGTTGAGCTTGACGCCCTGCTCCAGCTCCACCTCGTACCTGGTCACGGAGGGGCCGCGGGTTATGTTGGTTATCTCGGCCGGTATGCCGAAGCTCTTTATGGTGGCGGAAAGGCGCTTGGCGTTTATCACCATCTCCTCGCGCCCCTCGGCCATGTTCATCGCCGCTCCAGCGGAAAGCAGCTCTATGGGCGGGTATGTATATTTCACCGGCTCGGAGGCCGTAAGGCTCCTTTCTATGGAGCTTGCCACCTCCTCGGCGGCCTTTTTCATTTCCACGGCCTCGGCGGCCTTGGCGGCCTTGTGCCTGAGCTCATACTCGGCTATCTCCTCCGGCGTCGGCGCCGGCGCGGGAGCCGGAGCCGGAGCCGCCTTCGCCTCCTTCTGGGCGGCGGGCGGCGTCTGCGCGGCAGGGGCCGGATCTCCGCCCGGAGCGGCGGCGGAAACCTTGTCCCTTATGAATATGTCGGCCAGCTTTTTCCTGTCCGGAGGCTCCACTCCGGGCGTCGGATTGAAATAGGAGCCCGCCTCCCTCTTTGAAGCTGCGCCGAGCCTCGGCGGGTCGTCCACCGGAATATCTATGCTGGAGCGCTTGGCCGTTCTGACGGCAGCGGGCCGCTCGGCCGCCTGGGCCTCGGCCGGGCGGCCGTTTTCATTTTCCGCCTGCCTTTTCGGCTCGGCGGCGCCCGCGCCGAACGAATAATCCTCTTCTTCCTCAGGCTCGACGGCTCTCCTTGCGCGGTACCGCTCGGCTATGGTCGCGAAGGTAACATCGAAGGCGGCCAGCAGCAGGAACAGGAAGGCGAGCCCCAGCACGATGGCGGCCCCCAGCCTGTTGAACAGGCTTTCAAAGCTCATGGCCAGAAGGCCGCTCACCACGCCGCCGCTGCCCGCCCTGCCCGCAGCCATGCCGGAGCGGTAAAGCTCGCCCGGCAGCTTCCAGCTCCACCGCAGCTCTGCCGTGCTTGCAAACAGGTGTATGAGCGCGCCTATGACCACCGTGAGCAGCAGGGTGCAGACGATGCGGCTTTTTACGGGCCTGTCCTTGAACATGACCAGCAGGAAGGAGCAGAAGGCCAGGGCCGGGGGAAGGAAGAAGTAGCCCTTGCCTATGAGCCCCTGCATGAAAACTCTGAAAAAGGAAATGAACCAGCCCTCCGAGGTAAAGCAGCCTATCAGCGAAAAGAGGGCCAGCATCAGTACCGCGAAGGCCTTGACCCCCCTGTACCTCGGGCCGGGACGGCTCCGTTTTTCCGCCGCCGGCTGAGACTGCCGCGCCGCGCCTCCGGCCGCGGCGGGTTTTTTTCTCTCCGCCTTTTTGCGCGGAGCGCTCGCGGCCGTTTTGCGGCCGCCTTTTCCGGACTTTGACGCCTGCGCCATCATCTCACCTCGTCAGACAATAAAAGCGGCGATTATAGTAACCAGGCCGACCGCCCAGCAGTAGTAGGCGAAGCCGCCGAATTTGCCCCTGGCCGCGAGCATGCCCACCAGCTTTATGGCCGCGCAGCCGGACACGGCCGCCGCCGCCATGCCCGCCAGATACGCCGGCAGGAGCGAAACGTCCACGCCCGCCTTCGCCGCGTCGGCTATGCTCAGTATGTTCGCCCCCAAAACGGCCGGGACGGACAGAAGGAAGGAAAACTTCACCGCAAATTCCCTCCTGCAGCCGCTGAAAATGCCGGCGGATATGGTGCTGCCGGAGCGCGAAAGCCCGGGGATGACGGCAAGTGCCTGGAAGCAGCCTATCGCCAGGGCGTTTCCCAGCGTCGCATTCCTTTCGTTTTTCTTTCCCGCAACTACCCTGTCGCTTATGTAAAGAAGGCAGCCTGTGATAAGCAGCGCCAGCCCTATGAACCAGGTCTTGTAGTAGAGCTTCTCGACGAGGTCCTTTACGGGCAGCACAGCTATCAGCGGCAGCGTCGCGACTAATATCAGCAGCATCAGGCGCCTTGAAGGGCCGCCTTTTCTGGTTTCATCCTCCAGCCCTATGTAGCTCTCCCTTTTTTTCAGCCCGAGCGCCTCCGCGCACAGGAGGAAAAGCTCCCTGAGCATGGCGGCTATGTCCTTCCGGTAAACTATCAGGACGGATATGAGCGTCCCCAAATGCAGCAGAACGTCAAAAAGCATGTGCGAATGCTCTATGTCGCTCATTCCGAAAAAATTTTGCAGTATGGAAAGGTGCCCGGAGCTGGACACCGGCAGGAACTCCGTGAGGCCCTGCAGGAGGCCCAAAAAGACCGCGAATAAAACCGACATATAAACCCCCGAAACGTCAGATTGGTTTACGTAAAACGTATTTTACCATAATATGCTTTAGATAACAATACCCGCTTTGCCTCTTATTTAGCAAGGCTCAGCCCGGAACCGCCGCCGTCCCGGCCGGCCTGGCCGTGCAGGTAGTCCAGGGCGTCGCTGAGGCCGCCCACCGCGTCTATGAGGCCCAGCTTCACGGCCTCCTCGCCGTATATGACGCTGCCCACGTCGGCGGCAAGCTCGCCGGTTTCGAGCATGAGGTCTATGAGCTTGCGGCGCGGGATTTTGGAATTTGCGGTTATGAACTTTACGATGCGCTCCTGTATGCGCTCAAGGTAGCTGTAGGTCTGCGGAACGCCCAGCACCACGCCCGTGAGCCTGACCGGGTGCAGGGTCATGGCCGCCGAGGGCGCGATGAAGGAGCGCTTGGCCGCGACCGCCAGAGGCACGCCTATCGAGTGTCCTCCGCCGAGAACTATGGACGCCGTCGGCTTCTTCATGCTCGCTATCAGCTCCGCTATCCCGAGCCCGGCCTCTATGTCGCCGCCCACGGTGTTGAGCAGTATCAGCAGCCCCTTGATTTCCGGGCTTTCCTCTATCGCGGCGAGCATGGGCATCACATGCTCGTATTTTGTCGTCTTGTTGTCGGGCGGCAGCAGGACATGCCCCTCCACCTGCCCGACTATGGTCAGGCAGTGTATGCCGCCGGAGCCCGTTGCGGCGGCGGAGCCGAACTCCCTTATCTGCTCCCGCTGCTCGCTTTTTTCGTCGTCCCGGTTTATTTCTTCAGCCATAGGCGGAATCACCCCGAGATATTTTACTCGGGGCGAGGCCGAATATTCATGGGCCGCTTAAGGAGCGGATCTATTCCTCGTACAGCGCCAGCGCGCCTTTGTACGCCATGTAAAGGTCGGCCTTGGCTATGACCTCGAAGGGCGAGTGCATGGACAGGACGGGTACTCCCGCGTCCACCGTGTCTATGCCGCGCCGGGCGGCATACTTGGCCACCGTGCCGCCGCCGCCCTGGTCCACCTTGCCCAGCTCTCCTGTCTGCCAAACCACTCCCTTGGCGCTGAACAGCCTCCTGACCCGGCCCATGACCTCGGCGGAGGCGTCGTTGGAGCCGGACTTGCCCCTAGAGCCGGTGTACTTCATTATCGCCACGCCGTAGTTGAGCCTTGCGTTGTTGCGCTTCTCCGACACCTCCGGGAAATTCGGGTCGAAGGCGTTGCATACGTCGGCGGAAAGGCAGAAGGAATTAGCCAGACACTCGTAGAGCGAAACCCCCTGCGCGCGGCAAAGATCGTCGAGGAAGCGGTCGAAGCTGGTGGAAAGCATGCCCGTCACGCCCTCGGAGCCTATCTCCTCCTTGTCAACAAGCAGGCAGACGGCCGTCCTTTTCGGCTTCTCCACGTTCAGGACCGCCATCAGCTCCGCGTAGACGCAGACCCTGTCGTCGTGCCCGTAGGCGCCTATCAGGCTGCGGTCGAAGCCCAGGTCCCGCGCCCCCAGAGCCGGGACCGCCGAAAGCTCCGCGGAAAGGAAGTCCTCCTCCGTAAGGCCGTATTTCTCGTTGAGCAGCTTCATTACGGTGAGCTTTACCCTGCCTTCGCCCTCCTCCCTGTCGGGGCGGCTGCCGGCCAGTATGTTCAGGCTTTCGCCCGGGACGAATTCGGAGGCCTTCTTCTTCATCTGGTCGCCGTCCAGATGCGGCAGCAGGTCGGTAATGACGAATTGCGGCTCGCCCGGCCTGTCGCCGACGGCTATATCGACGGCTTCGCCGTCCTTTTTTATGACCGTTCCGTACAGCGCCAGAGGCAGGGCCAGCCACTGGTATTTTTTAATTCCGCCGTAGTAGTGGGTTTTAAAAAAGGCCAGCTCGCCGTCCTCGTACAGGGGCACCTGCTTCAGGTCCAGCCGCGGCGCGTCCACATGGGCGGCGGCGATATTTGCGCCCGAGCCCAGCGGCTCGCCGCCGATGACGGCAAGTATGAGGGCCTTGCCGCGGTTTACAAGATATACCCTGTCCCCCGCCTTGGGCTTGGAGCCGAAGGCATAGGGCCTGAAGCCCTTTTCCTCGGCCAGCCTCACCGCCTCCCTCACCGCCAGGCGCTCGGTTTTGGAGGCGTCCATATAGCTTTTGTAGCCCTCGGCAAAGGCGAATATCTCGGCTGCGGTCTCCTCGCCCGCGGTTTCGTAAACGTTTTTCTGCCTGTAAAAAAGTTCCTCTCTAGTCAAGCAAATCTTCCTTCCTTTCGCCGCGCCGGCAGCGGGCGGCGCGCCCGCCGCGGCGCCTATTCCGTCACAGCTCGGCCAAAACCTTTTTCATGGCCCTTTCGATTATTTCAAGGCCGGCGTACAGCTCGTCCCTTTCGATGGTCAGCGCGGGCATGAGCTTCAAAACGCAGTCGTTCCTGCCGGCGCGCTCTATAATAAGCCCGTTCTTGAAGCACTCCCTGGCCACTTTTCCGCTCACGTCCCCGAGCTTTTCAAAATCCACCCCGTGTATCATGCCTATGCCCCTGTGGGCAAGGCGGCCGTCCATGGGCAGCAGGCGGGAGGCGATAAAGTCGGAAATCAGCCTGTCGTTCTCGGCTACCCTGCTTTCGAGGCCGGCCATTTCCCTGTATTCCAGGGCGGCCCTGGCCCCCACGAAGGCAAGCTGGTTGCCGCGGAAGGTGCCGTTGTGCTCGGCCGGCGCGAAGATGTCGTATTCCGGCTCCATAAGCAGCAGGGACATGGGCAGGCCGTAGCCGCTGATGGACTTGGACAGCACCACCATATCGGGAACTATGCCGGCCCTCTCGAAGGAAAAGAAGCCGCCGCCCCTGCCGCAGCCCACCTGTATATCGTCCACTATCAGCATTATGCCGTAGCGGTCGCAGAGGTCGCGCAGCCTCTGGAGGAATTCGTTCGAGGCCACCTGCACTCCGCCCTCGGCCTGCGTGGTTTCTATTATTATGGCCGCCGGCACGTCCACTCCCGAATATTCGTCGGTTATAATATTTTCCATGTAGGCTATGCTGTCGCCGCAAAAGCCGTTGGGATGGGGCACGAAGGTGACGTAGGGCATGGGAACCCCCGCCCCGCGCCTTACGGTCTTGCCGCTGGTCACCGAAAGGCTTCCCAGCGTCATGCCGTGGAAGGAGCCCGTCAGGGCGAAAATGCCCATGCGCCCCGTATTCTTGCGCGCGAGCTTCAGGGCGGCCTCGACGGCGTTGGTCCCCGTGGGGCCGCAGGACATAATCTTGTAGTTCAGCCCCTTCGGGCCCAGTATTTTCTCCTCAAAGGCTTCCAGAAAGCCGGCCTTGGCCGCTGTGTACATGTCCAGGGCGTGGCTTATGCCGTCGCCGGCGATATACTCTATTATTTTTGCCTTTATGTAGTCGTTGTTATGCCCGTAGTTGAGCGCTCCGGCCCCGTTGAAAAAGTCCAGATATTCGCGCCCGTCCTCGGCGTACATTTTGGACATCTTGGCGCGGGTGAAAACCACCGGGAAGCTCCTGCTGTACGACCTGACGTTGGATTCAAGCTTTTCAAAAATATTCATTTCATTCGCCTCTTTTATTTTATGAACGCCGCGAAGCGCTCCAGACAGAGCCTTTTGAACTCTTCCCTGCCGCCGGAGTTGACTAGCGCGACGTCGCAGCGCTCCCTGTACCACTCGTCGCTCTTCTGGGCCGATATGCGAAGGCGGGCGTAGTCCTCGCTTATGCCCTCGCGCGCCATGAGCCTTTTTATGCGCTCGGCCTCGGGCGCGATGACCGCCACCGTGAGATTGCAAAGGCGGCCCAGCCCGCTTTCTATGAGGGCTATGGCGTCAATGGCGGCCAGCCTGCGCCCCGCCGCCTCCTCCCGCTCCAGCAGCCGCCTGACCTCCATGTCCACATATTTATGCGTTATGGAGTTGAGCGCGGCCAGCGCCTCCGGATCGGCAAAGACGAGGCGGCCCAGCTTTTTGCGGTCGGCTGCGCCGCCGGCCGCCGTGCCGGGAAAGCGCGCCTCGATTTCCTCCAGCATCCTTTTGTTTCCGGCCAAAAGCTCGTGGTAGAGCGCGTCGCAGTCTATCACAAAGCCGCCCAGCTCCCTGACGGCCTCCAGCGCCGTGGTCTTGCCCGAGCCGGTGCCGCCGGTTATGCCTATCACAAACATATTACCCTGCCTCCCGCGGCCTTCTTCAGGCGATTGGCGACGGCGAAGCCCACCCCTCCTTCGTCCTCCGAGGGGCAGCGGGCGTAGATGGTTTTTATATCCTCCCTGTCCAGCTCCCTCAGGCAGGCAAAAAGCCTTTCCGCAAGGGTGGAGGGCTCCCTCTCGCTGCCGTAGGCCAGACATATTTTCGACTTTACATAGCGCTCCTCCCCGTCGAAGCAGAGCACGGCGGCGCCCTCGTCCGGCCGGCTGTTGATGTAATCGAATATCCGGGCCGCGTCGTCCCCCCTGACTATAATGACGTCGGCCTGCGGGGCGTAATGCCTGTACTTCATGCCCGGGGCCCTGGGCTTCTCGCCGGATCCAAGAAGCCCCGCGTCCACCTCCACCTCGCCCAGCACGGCGGCAAGCTGCTCCCTGGTCACGCCCCCCGGGCGCAGTATCCTCGGCGGGCTGCAGGTCAGGTCTATTATGGTAGACTCGAGGCCCACGCGGCAGCCGCCCCCGTCCAGGACGGCCTCTATCTTGCCGCAAAGGTCCTGCAGTACATGCCGGGCAGCGGTGGGGCTTGGCTTTCCGGAGGTGTTGGCCGAGGGGGCCGCGACGGGCACTCCGGCAAGCCTTATCAATTCAAGGGCGAGCCTGTGGTCCGGGCAGCGCACCGCCACGGTTTTCAGACCCGCTGTCACGATGTCCGGTATTATGGCGTTTCTCTCAAGCAGCAGGGTCAGCGGCCCCGGCCAGAAGGCTCCGGCCAGGAGGTAGGCCGAGGGCGGTATGTTCACGCACCATTTTTCAAGCTCTCCGGCGGAGGCCACGTGGATTATCAACGGGTTGTCCGCCGGCCGGCCCTTGACCTCGAAGATGCGGGCCGCGGCCCTTTCGTTCAGGGCGCTGGCGCCCAGGCCGTAGACCGTCTCGGTGGGCATGGCGACAAGCCCGCCCCGCTTGATTATCTCGGCGGCGAGGGCCGCGTCCTTTTCTCCAAGCAGCAGGGTATTCATTCTTCCTCCGAGCCCGAGCGCAGCCTTTCGGCCTGGTCCGCCGTCCTCAGCGCGTCTATAAGCTCGTCCAGATCCCCGTCCAGGATGGAATCCAGCTTATACAGCGTCAGCCCGATGCGGTGGTCCGTCACCCTGCCCTGCGGGAAATTGTAGGTGCGTATGCGCTCGTTGCGCATGCCCGTCCCCACCTGGCTCCTGCGCTCGGCGGCCATGGCGGCAGTCTGCTTCTCAAGTTCCATCTCGTAGAGCTTGGAGCGCAGTATGCTCATGGCCCTGTCGCGGTTTTTATGCTGGCTGCGCTCGTCCTGGCACTCCACCACAAGGCCGGTGGGCAGGTGCGTTATCCTGATTGCGCTCTCCGTCTTGTTTACATGCTGGCCGCCGGCCCCGCTGGAGCGGAAGGTGTCTATCTGGAGGTCGGACGGGTTTATTTCAAACTCGACCTCCTCCGCCTCCGGCAGCACGGCCACCGTGACCGTGGAGGTGTGTATGCGGCCGGAGGCCTCGGTGTCCGGCACCCTCTGCACCCTGTGGACGCCGCTTTCAAACTTCATCCTCGAATAGGCGCCCTCGCCCTCTATGATGAAGCATATCTCCTTTACGCCGCCAAGCTCCGTCTCGCTCACGCTCGTAACCTCGCACTTCCAGCGCCTGCGCTCGGCGTACATGGAGTACATGCGAAACAGCGAGTGGGCAAACAGAGCCGCCTCCTCGCCGCCCGCTCCGCCGCGTATCTCTACTATGACGTTCCTTCCGTCGTTGGGGTCGCCGGGCAGGAGCAGGAGCTTGAGCTTCTCCGTCAGCTCGGCCAGCCTTGCTTTGCCGCTCTCAATTTCCTCCCTGGCCATTTCCCGAAAATCCGGATCGCTTTCCGTTTTGAGCAGCAGCTCGGCGTCCCTGACCGCCTTTTCATGGCGCTGATACTCCCTGTAGGCCTCGGCTATGGGCGCAAGCTCCTTCTGCTCCCGCGCAAGCTTTTTTATGGCGGAAGGGTCGTTATAATATTCGGGGCTTGCCATTTTGTTTTCAAGCTCCGCGTATCTTTCCTCTATAAGCTTAAGTTTCTCTATCATCGTCAATGCTCCGGATTCAAGGTTGAGCTATTCTATCACCGGGCGGCGCCCTCAGTCAACACGCACCATCTCTCGTACAGGTCCAGCAGGCGCTCCTCCTCCCCGGCCCTCTCCTCATACAGGGCCGTCAGCCTTTCGTAGTCGGAGGCGTAACGCTCGATTTCCGCCTCCAGCGTCTTCAGCCTTTCCTCCGCCGCGCCTATCTCCTTTTCCAGAGCCGCCTTCAGCCTTTCCGGAGAGGGCTCCCTGGCCTTTTTCGCTTCCTTCTCCTTTGCCCGGCGCGCGGATTCCTTAACGGCGCGCAGCTCCCGGCCGGCCTTTTCCTTCAGCCTCCTGTACTCCTCGTAGCCGCAGCGGTAGTCCGTTATCCGCCCGCCGTCAAGCTCCCAGATGCGCGTGGCGAAGCGGCTTATGAAATACCTGTCGTGTGAAACGAAAAGCAGAGCCTCCTCGTAAGCCTCCAGCGCCTCCTCGATCCATTCCCGCGACATAAGGTCCAGGTGGTTGGTAGGCTCGTCGAGCATAAGGAAGTTTATGCTTCCCGTCATCAGTATGCACAGCCTCAGGCGGCTCAGCTCGCCGCCGGACATGTCGCGCACGCGCTTGAAGGCGTCCTCGCCGGAAAACTTGAAGGCGCCGAGCCTGTCCCGGGCCGTCTGCGGCGGGCAGCCGGTTTCGCGCACGAAGGTGTCCAGCGCGCTAAGGCTCATATCGGCAAAGCTTATGCGCTGCTGCAGATACGCGCTCCTGACCGCGGGGCCGAGCCGCACGAGGCCGGCGTCCGCCGGCTCCATGCCCGCTATGATGTTCAGCAGCGTTGTCTTTCCCGCTCCGTTGTCCCCTATTAGGGCCACCCTTTCGCCGCCGGCAAGCTTCAGCTCCACGCCCTCGAAAAGCCTTTTATACCCGAAGCTTTTGGACAGGCCGCGTATGACGAGCAGCTCGTCGGCGTTAAATTCCGCTACCCCGAAGCGGGCCTTCATAGCTCTTTCCCTGTCCGGCCGCTCCGTCCGCCTGATCCTCTCGGCCCTGGTGCGCAGCGCGAAGGACTTGTGCATGAGCTTCCTGTTGCCTGTTCCCCACTGCTGCAGCCTGTCGGCGGCCTCCTCCAGGCGCTCGGCCTCCTTCCGCTCCCATTCCCAGCGCTTGAGCCGCTCGAGGTAGCGGGCTTCCTTTTCCCTGACGTAGAAGCTGTAGTTCCCCGCGTAAAACTCGGCCCTTCCGCCGGCTATCTCTATGATGCGCCCGGCCACCCTGTCGAGGAAATATCTGTCGTGGGATATGGCCAGCACGGTGCCCCTGAATTTCAGCAGGAAGCCTTCAAGCCATTCGGCAGTGCTCATGTCAAGGTGGTTTGTCGGCTCGTCCAGAAGCAGTATGTCTGTTTTTTCAAGTATCAGCCTTGCGAGGTTGACTCTCGTCTGCTCGCCTCCGCTGAGGCTCGAAAAAAGCTGCGCCCTCATAGCCTGAGAAATGCCGAGTCCGTTTGCCACCTTGTCGCGCTCGGTCTCCATATCGTAGCCGCCCAGCGCCTCGAATTCCGCCGTCAGCGCGTCGTATTCCCTGGAATCGACGTAAATTCCGCTCTCCATGCGCCGGTTGAGCTCCTCAAGGCGCGCCTGGACGGCGCACTGCCTGGCCTGGGCCTCCTTCAGCACGTCCTCTGCGGTATATCCGGCGGGATACGCCGGTATCTGGGACATGAGGCCCGCGCGCTTGCCCGTTCCGAGGACAACCTCGCCCTCGTCGGCCTCCAGCTCGCCGGCTATGATTTTGAAAAGCGTGGTTTTGCCCGCCCCGTTTTTCCCAAGCAGGCCAACCTTTTCGCCCTCATAGACCTCAAAGGTAATGCCGCTGAGTATCTCCTTATCGACCTCGAAGGACTTTTTAATGCCCTTAACCGCAATATCGATCATATCCGTCCAGTCATATGGGGGACGAACTACGCCCCCCACGAAATCAGCTTATTTTGTTCCGAATATCCTGTCTCCCGCGTCGCCGAGACCGGGGACTATATAGCCGTGGCTGTTGAGATGGCTGTCCATGGCCGCCACATAGATGTCCACGTCCGGATGCTCCCTCCTGACGCGGGCGGCTCCCTCGGGAGCGCCTATAATGCACATGAGCCTAATATTGACTCCGCCGTGCTTTTTTATGAAATCTATGGCCGCCGACGCGCTGCCGCCGGTCGCAAGCATGGGGTCGAGCACTATAATCTCCCTTTCCGCTATGTCGCTGGGCAGCTTGCAGTAGTATTCCACAGGCTGAAGGGTCTCGGGATCCCTGTAAAGGCCAATGTGGCCCACCTTCACGCCGGGCAGGAGCTGGAGTATGCCGTCCACCATGCCGAGTCCCGCCCTGAGTATGGGAACGAGCGCCAGCTTTTTCCCCGCCAGCCGCCTGACCTTGGCCTTGGCCACCGGAGTTTCTATTTCGACCTCCTCCGTCGGCAAATCCCGCGTCGCCTCAAAGCACATGAGGCTCGCTATCTCCGAAACCAGCTCCCTGAATTCCTTGACGCCCGTATTCTTGTCCCTCAGTATGGACAGCTTGTGCTGTATCAGCGGGTGGTCCATTATGTGCAGTTCCGCCATTATCGTTTCTCCCTTTCAAGTCGTTCTCTTTCGGCCTGCGACAGCCGCAGGTAGACCGGCTGCGGCTCCTCCGCAGTCCCGCCGCCGCTCAGCCAGGCCTCGGCCGCCGCGAGCGCGACGCCCCAGGCGTTTTGATGCCTTATATGCTCCGGCGCAAGCGCCAGTTCAGCCTTGACTCCGCCGGCGGCAAGCTCCCTCATGCAAAGCTCCGCCCCGTCGCCCACAAGCAGGACCCTGCGGCCCGCCCTCTCAAGCTCCGGCCCGAGCTCCGCCGCGCTCAGGGCCCTGTCCTCCGTCAGCCTGACGGGCCGGCCCTCAGCGCAGTCGAACAGCGCGTTGTATACCTGGCCGCGCCGCGCGTCCATGACCGCGCAGACAAGCCCTCCGAGGCGGGCGGCCTGCCAGGCCATGGCCTCCAGGGTGGACACGCCGAGGCAGGGCTTGTCCAGCCCCCACATCAGGCCCTTGGCCGCCGCCACACCTATCCTTATCCCGGTAAAGGAGCCGGGCCCGCGGGCCACGGCGATAAGATCAGCCGCCCCCGGCTTCAACCCGCAGTTTCCGAGCATGGCCTCCGCCATAGGCATCAGCGTCCTTGAATGGGTCAGCCCGCAGTTTTGATAGTACAGCGCCCTGCACGCCCCGTCCTCCCACAAGGCCGCCGAAGCGGCCTTTGCCGAGGATTCCAGCGCAAGTATTATTATGGCAATCTACCTCCGCTTTTCTTCTATGGTTATCATGCGGCTGGTTTCGTCCATTCTCAGGATATGCACCCTTATGGCGTTCCCGTCGAAGACCGGCTCCACGTTTTCGCTCCACTCCGTGGCGCAAACGCCGCCCCGGTCCAGGTAATCCTCCCAGCCTATGTCGAACAGCTCCTCCGGTCCGGACAGGCGGTACATGTCGAAATGGAAGAGCGGTATTCTGCCCGGATATTCGTTTACTATATTGAAGGTGGGGCTTGTCGCCCGGGCTTCTATGCCGAGCCCGCGGGCCATGCCCCTGATAAAGGCGGTTTTGCCCGCCCCCAGCCCTCCGTACAGGGCGACGACATCCCCGGGCCGGAGACGCCGCGCCAGCTCAAAGCCCGCCTCCTCGGTTTCCTTTTCGCTTGTGCTTATTATGGTCATCCGCTGCGTTCCTCCATATGCCCATTAAATATAATTATAGCACAGTCATGCATGACTTTCAATTTGCATTAGCGGCAATTTGCCCCCGTTTGCCGCACCGCCTGATGTGGCCAGACTCGGCCGCGCGGAAGCGGAACGTGCCTTTTCTTCCGTGCGCGCGCAGGGCCCTGCCGCTGCCGCACGACGGTAAAATACGCCCGAAAGCCGGTTTCGGGCGTATTTTAAAATTATAATGGCAAAGTGCGGGAATGCCGCAATAAAACAACCGGCGAAACAACCTTAAGATACTTTAGTTTCCCGGCGATTTAAAAAATCAAAATCAAGCGTATCCTGCCATTGACATTGATTTTTAACAGAACATCCTGCAGCAGACAGAGCATAATTCTCTGTCCCAAGGAGCAACGTTATGGGAGGAACGATGATGGCGAGCGAATGCTCTTACCTTCTGGCTGAATATCCGGAAAAGATAAGTCAAGACCGGCTTTGCAGAATTTGCCGCATAAGCAAACGAAAAGCCACATGGCTTTCAGAGAACGGATATATCCCCTGCGAGGATACCGGCAAAAAGACCCTCAGGTTTAAAATCCAAATAACCGACGTTATTGCATACCTTACCCGCTTGGAAGAATCTCATGAGACCCTGCTGACACCACCGGGGATATTTTCAAGCGAAATAAAACGCAAACCGAAGCGCCAAACGGCGAAGGCAATCAACTCCGAGAGGTTTATGGCAACGCTTAAGAACAAGCGGCACACCTTTTCGGATGCCCTCACGGTAAATGATGTCACAAAGCTAACGGAATACTGCCAATCCACAGTATCCGAGCGGATAAAGACAAAAAAGATAGCTGGGGTATGGTGCTGCAACAAATACTTAGTGCCAAGGGAGTGCCTGATAGAATATATGGCAGCTAGAGCGCACCGCATCCATCAAAAATCCAAGAAGCACATGGGTCTGCTGGAGCAGTACAGAAATCCCTAAATGAGCGGCGCATCCATTTACATGAAAACAGGGTGACCTCTTCAAAAGCCCTATCATTTAAAATTTACCGAATACAGTCGTTAAATAGCGCAATTTGACTATCGATAAATATAAATATAATTGGGTATATTAAAATTTATTTGTGTATTTATTGCTATAATTTATTTTTTTGAGGTGATATGATGGAAAATAGAAAAAGAAAAATATTAAGCATGATGCTTGCTTTTATACTGCTTCTTTCGCTGATGCCAAGCGCTTACGCGGCGGAAGCGGGCGTGCAGGACGGCCTTCCATTCAGCGACATCAAGGGCCACTGGGCTGAAAAAACCATAACCGAGCATGCCAGGAAAGGTTTTCTAAAAGGTTACCCGGACGGAGCATTTCGCCCCGACCAGGGCATGAAGCGCTGCGAGCTCTTCGCCCTCATTAACCGCTATTTTGGGCTGATACAGCAAGGCGGCGATAACTTTGAGGACGTGAAAGGCACGGAATGGTATGCCCCCGATACGGCAAGGGCAAGGTATTACGGCTACCTTGAAGGACTCAAGGCAAAACCTGAGGAATTTGCCACCAGGGAAGACGTGGTCGAAATGGTTTCCCTGCTTCTGGACTTGGCGGAGCAGGAGCGGAGCAGCGAAGCGATAGATTTTTCCGATATAGGGAATCTGGACGAAGGAACAAAGGAAAACATCCTGTCCTTCAGCCAGATGGGTTACCTGCAGGGATATCCCGACGGCACATTTAAGCCTGACAGAATAATTAACCGCGCAGAAATCATGACTATAGCGGAAAACGTGCTGGGCTACATCGTAACCAGCCAGGAGGATTTGGAAAACATACCTTCCGGCGTTATAAAAATAACTGTTATTAAACCGGGCATTGTCATAAAGGACAAGGCTATTGAAGCCGACATTTACATAACGCCGGGAGTGGCGGGGGACATAACCATACAAAACTGCACGATAAAGGGCAAGCTGGAAATCGGCGGCGGAAGCGCGGGCAAGCCTGTCATTCTTGAGAATGTGACGGCAGATAAGGTGCTCATTACCAAAGCCAAAGAAGAACCGAAGCTATCGATCAAATCCTCCGATATTGGCGAACTGAAAATCAAGTCGACAGCCAAAATCGATACGGACAGCAAAACTACCATAACAGAAGCAAGAATCAATGCCGGCACGCAAATCAGCGGTGAAGGGAAGATCAAAAAAGCCCATATCGGCTCAAACAATGTAAAATTGTATAAAAAACCGGACTACACGGAGATACTCGAAAAAGATATCGTGGCTGATATCGGCGGGAAGAAAATAAGCCAATCCAATGATGATAAAGGCTCGTCAGGGGTATCGTCCGGAAGCCGTGCGGTTGTGCTTATCCCGATAACAGGTGTGAATATAACGGGGACAGCCACCGTAGGGGATGCGGTTTACGCAGAGGTAAGTCCTATAGGCGCCACAGTAATATACCAGTGGCAAAGAAGCAGTAACGGAACAGAATACGAAGATATATCGGGAGCGGCAGAACCAAGCTATGTGCTGACGGAAGAAGACGAGGGGAAACAGATCCGGGTGACAGCCAAAGGCACCGGCAATTATACGGGGACAGCGGCAAGCAGCAGCATCGGGCCTGTTGACCCATTTACTATTGCGATAACGGGCGTAAAAATAAGCGGTGCGGCCACCATAGGGGAAACGGTATACGCCGAGGTAAGCCCTGCCGGAGCAACGGTGACATACCAGTGGCAGCGCGGCAAAAGGATAACGGAATTTGCGGACATATCCGGAGCGACCGGTCAGAGCTACACGCTGACGGAGGATGACCATGACTTAAAGGTCAGAGTCGTGGTAAATGGAACCGGAAGCTATACGGGAACGGCGGCAAGCGACGCCATAGAGCCTGCCTGGGATCCGGTCACTGCGAGAATACACGAGGGCTGGATTCCGATTGCCAACAAGCAGGAATTAAACCAGATAGAAATTGCCGCCGCCAACACCTTCGGCGCGGGCACCAAGTGGGAAGGCATCTATACCGGCGGCATGGACAAGAAATACATGCTGGTTTCCGACATTGACCTTGCGGGGGATAATTTTATCCCGATAGGTTACGACGAGGTAGCGGACACGGCTTCCGACTTCACCGGCGCCCTTTCCGGAGAGGGGTATGCGATACAAAACCTCGCCATCAGCAGGGACAGGGAGCTGCAGGGGCTTTTCAGCCGCCTTGGAAGCGGCGCGCTGATAACCGGCGTGAGGCTTGAGAACCCAAGCGTTACGGCCAAGTCAAGGTTCGGAGCCCTGGCGGGAGAAGCGCAAGGCGCCGCGATAGAGGACTGCGCGGTAAGCGGCGTGAACCTCGATGTTTCAAGCAAGGCGACATCTCTGGATAATGCAAACCGGTATATTGGAGGGCTGATAGGAAGGAGCACGGGTACCCGCTACTCAGGCTGCCTTGTTGAGAACCTGGCCATGGTGGTGCATGAGCCGGAATTTGATAATTATTTTCTGCGGAACGTCGGAGGCGTCACCGGGCTTTTGGACGGCGGAAGCATATCGGACACCCGGGCGGATGGGGTACATGTAGAGCTCGTCAACGAATTTCCAGGGAACTATTCAGCCATCTTCGCTTCCGGCGGGCTGGCCGGAGAGCTTCAGAACACCTCGGATGAAACGCTGACGGTTGACAACTGCACTGTGTCAGGGCTTACGTTAATAGTAGGCGCACCACAGTTTCTTGATACTGGAACCGGCGGACTTATTGGCGTGGCGGACACGGTGAATTCCGGCGTGCCCACTAACGGGGATATTGTTATCAAAAACAGCGGCGCCTCCGGACTCATTCAGGGGAAAGGCAGCTTCTTGGCAACGGAAAAGGTCGGCGGGTTTATCGGCTACGCAAACGGAACCAATGCACCTTCCGGATATATCACCATTGAGAACTGCACAGCCTCTGTTGATATCAGCAATCTGGATATTAATCCAAGCTATTTGGACGTTTATATCCAAAATGGGCCTGCAGGCGGCTTTGCCAGCAAGCTGATCAAAACAGACGTAAAGAACTGCCATGCCTACGGGGATCTGGACAGCGCGTTTCTGTCGGGCGGCGGCTTCGCCGGCTGGATTTTGGACAGCCATATCGACCTCTGCGGCGCTGAAGGGGATGTGCTGGGAAACACAGGTGTGAGCGGATTTGCAATGAATATACAAAACAGCAATATTACCCGCTGCTATGCGTCCGGGCTGGTGGGAGGAAACAAAGATCCCGAACAGTTTGGAGAGCTTCCATGGAGTGCGGCAGGATTTGCAGCTTTTGTTTCAAGCAGCACTTTGACGGATAATTATTTCGCCGGGCAAATGGAAGAAAGTGATGATTATGGCGGTGCTTTTAATGGCATGGGATGGGGAGCCGGCTTTGTACAACGGGCCACAAATGCCGTCATCCAAAACGCCTATGTGTCGGGCAATATCGCCAACAACTTTGCCTTTGCGTACCAAATCACAGGCAGTGGCACCGACATTTCAGGCTGCTACTGGAATGCGACGGAAAACCCCTCAGCCTCAGCCTTCGATGACAACAGCAGCGGCGTTGCGGTCGAAATCGAAGCCAAGACCGGCGAAGAGCTTAAGCAGATTGCCACCTTTGAACACTGGAACATATCGGAGGAAGGATCCGGTGAAAACACCATCTGGTTCATAAAGGAAGGGGAAAAATACCCGTACTTCAATCCGGACTACGTGCCTGTCAGATGATTTTTGCTCCGCGGCACAATCATTTAAAGGCGTCGGCTTGCCGCCGGCGCCTTTAAATGCATATTGTAAGCAGTCAGGTAAAATGCACGAATATTCGCGACAAAGTGCACAGTTTTAAGGTAAGCGTCAAGCGTGAGGACACATAGGCAAACAGCGAAAAGCATGCCATAATGCTTTCAAAGGATCCTAATACCAAGCGAAATGGGAACCCAATAGGAGCAGGAGGCAGGAATATGCAGAAAACAGCGCAGGATTTTCGTCATGAGGAATGGAAGCCGCAGGCGGAGGAATGCCAAAGCGCATCGCCGACATCGCGGACACGCTCGGAAAGGCTGGGGCGAAGGTGCTTACAACCCTTTACGACCCGTCAACGCAGGATGCTACGGCATATTTCAGGGGTATGGAGGCTTACTATAACGCTGGAATAACAGGAAAAAGTATCGACAGCGTTAATGTTGCGGCAGACGATGGCGGCGTCCTGACCGCCGCGCAACGGGAAGCGGCTTATCGGGCCGGGAAGGACGACGCGGCGGCGGGCAAATCCGCGGAGCCTGGCGAACAGACAGACTATGCTCTCAACAGAGAAAACATTGAAACGGAGGATAAAATTTATGACGAACAGGTACAGGGAGCCGCGCGTGGCGGTGGAGACGGAGAACGGGCATACAGTCTGGCTGCCTCAGAGCAAAGCGGAAGCGTGGAGGCGCGGGCAGGAGGCGCTCAGGCGGAAGGACCCGGAAGCTCTCAGGCGGAAAGAGCGGCTCAAATCCGAGCTGCTGTCGAAGCTCAGGGAGTTGTAAGCGAGAGCACCGCCGGGCAATGAAGTTGTTTACGTGGGTTCGAATCCCTCCAGCATTTCAAGAAGGCCCAATGTCATCTATGAAACTGAGGGACAAAAAATTGAGGGTAAAAACCCCCGAAAAGGCGGATGCCATGCGGCTTTGACCGCATGGCATCTATATTCGCCTAAATTGATGGTGGAGGCGAGGGGAGTCGAACCCCTGTCCGAAAGTATGCAAACAAAACCTTCTCCGTGCGCAGACGGTTATTTCGAGCTTACGCCCCTTTCCCCTTCACAAAGGCAAGCCGACACGCCCCTGAGTCAGGTAGCTTCATCATGCATGGCGCGCTCAAAGCTTTGCGCGCTCACGTCCGCCACTAAATCGACGCCCGCAACCGGCCCGTGGCCCCTCCGGCGCAGACGGGCAGCCTTAAGCGGCTACCAGTTCGCTATAATCGTTGTTGTTTAATTTATAATCGCTCATTTTATGGATGCTGAGCGCATCCGCACGCTTATCTTGCCTGCACGCCCCCGTCGAAACCATTACGCCCCCATGTACGTCACTTCTTCTTTTCGGGCGCTGGATAGTCTACCCCGAAGGTGTCCACAGTAACCTTTTTCATGCGTTGGGCCTTGATTGGCTTATCGTTGCCGTCGGTCGGCGTATTTACTATTTTATCCACGGCCTCCATGCCGGATACTACTTTGCCGAAAGCGCAGTAATCCCCGTCGAGGTGCGGAGCGTCGTCCACCATAATAAAAAACTGGCTTCCCGCCGAGTCGGGTCTTGAGCTGCGCGCCATTGAAAGAACTCCGCGCGTATGCTTAAGGTCGTTCTTAAAACCGTTTGAAGAAAACTCCCCCTTGATACTGTACCCCGGGCCGCCTGTACCCGAGCCGGACGGGCAGCCGCCCTGAATCATGAATCCGGGTATTACCCTGTGAAAAATCAGCCCGTCATAGAAGCCGGATTTGACCAATTCGATAAAATTATTGACAGTGTTTGAGGCTGTCTCGGGATACAGCTCCATCTCAATCTTGTCGCCGTTCTGCATCTCTATCGTTACCAGGGGATTCTTACTCATTGTCAAACTTCCTTCCTTTCAGCGCTTTATCCATTTCGCGCCTGGCGCTGCGCTCGGCGTCCGCGTCGCGCTTGTCATGCAGCTTTTTTCCCTTGCACAGCCCCAGCTCCACCTTGACGCGGCAGCCGCTGAAATAAAGTGAAAGCGGAATAAGCGCGTATCCCTCCTGCATTACCTTTCCGTACAGGCGCATTATCTCTCTTTTGTGCATCAGCAGGCGCCTCGGCCGCATAGGGTCTTTATTGAATATGCTGCCCTTTTCGTACGGGCTGATATGCATGCCCCGGACAAACAATTCCCCGTCGCTTACCGTGCAGAAAGAATCCTTGAGATTTACCCCGCCTTGCCGTATGGACTTTACCTCCGTCCCAGCAAGGGATATTCCGGCCTCAAAGCGGTCTTCCACATAGTAATCGTGAAAGGCTTTGCGGTTAGCCGCTATTTGCTTTTTGGCGGACGAAGCTTCCACAAATATCTGCCTTCCTGCTCAGTGCGCGACTTATCGCTATTTCTTTGTTGCGCTGCAACCCGCACATCAATCTTAGCGCGGTTGTCAATATGGAAAGAACGCTCTGTTTAAAAAAGACGACCCATTCGGGCCGTCTTTGGTGCGCGAGGCGGGACTTGAACCCGCACGTGCGTATTGCACACTAGAACCTGAATCTAGCGAGTCTGCCAATTCCACCACTCGCGCATGCTTCTGGTGCGAGAGATGGGACTTGAACCCACACGCCATACGACACACGCCCCTCAAACGTGCCTGTCTACCAATTCCAGCACTCTCGCAAATAGGCTTTGATGCTACCCGCCATGACCATTCATGACAGAAGGCTTAATCATTATAGTAATTCAAGCCCGATTTGTCAACACCAAAATTCCCTATTTATACGCTGAAGCGTATTTTTTATAGTCCAGCACGGAGGATAAAGCCGTTAATACATTATGCATCTTCAAATCATCGTAATCGCTTCGTATGTCGCTGGCCAGCACTGCCGAGCCGCCTCTCGGCAGCGACACCGTGGCTACGGTGCCCTTTTCGTGCGAGGAGGTTATTATTATGCTGCCCCCATGCATTCTGGCAATGCTTTCCGCCACGCTGATGCCAAGACCCACGCCTTTTTTAGGCTCGTACCCGTCGATTTCGCGCACAAAATCCTCAAACAGTATAGGCATGGTATCGTTGCTTACCCCATGGCCGTTATCTGAAACCGCGAGTATAACATAATCGTCGTTTTTATCGACGGAAAGGGTCACCTTCCCTCCCTTGTCGCAATGCAGAAAGCTGTTGGCCAAAAGGTTCAGAAGCATTCTTTCAAGCTTTGAATAGTCCGCCGTCAGCACGACGTCGGTCTTGCATTTTTTAAAGGTCAAGGTTATTCCCGTAGTGTCCGTAAGAACCGAAACCGTGTCCGCCAGCTTCCCGCAAAGCTCATTCACGTCCACAGCCCGGAAGGTGTAAGGCGCTTCATTAGCGGCGCCTGCGCCCAGCTCGCCGAGATTTTGAGCGATATAAAGGAGACTGTACTGCGTGTGCCTGAGCATTGCCAAATAATCGTCCAGCTTGGAATAGTCCTTCTCCTCAAGCTTTTTCATCATCAGGTCCACCGCCGAAAACGATACGTTAAGCGTATTCAGCATGGCTATGCTTATGTTCTCCATCAGCTTCGCCGTATCCTTATCCGATATAACGCACATTTTAAACCACTCTTTCCGCCGAAATTTCTGCAAATTGAAACCGCCCGGCCGTGCGCCTGGCCGGGATCAATTTAATGGCATCACCGATTATTATAACATGCCATATAATTCCTGTAAACACTAAATATCTACAAATTTGTATATTTTTAAACCCTCAAAATCATAAGACAAATAAATTGGCTCGTATATATGGCTTCAGGCTTCATATAATTGAAGCTGCAGGGATCGCGCCTGGACCAATATTCAATTTAGGAGGCAATATGACGGGCCATAAAAACAGCGGCGCTTCCGGGAACCGCTCAAGCTCATACTCGCCGGAAAGCGGCGTCGGCATCAGCGCCAACGACATCTTTCCGGATATAAACAAGAAGCTCGCGGAGCGTGATTACGCGCAGCGCAGGGACGGGGCGTATGCCGAGGACTACATGCTGTCCGACTCGGAAATACTCGATTTTTCCGACGCCGCCGATTCCTGAGCTTATTATATCTTCGCACTCCTACGGCTAACTATAACCGATATAGGGCGGCGTTAAACATGGCGCTTCAGCGCAACTCAAGCAAAAGTGAGGCGCCGATATACGGCAAACGGCCGCTATAGCCAAAAAACGGGCTATAGCGGCCGTTTTTATCAATGGCCGTGAAGCGCAGATAAGCGATAGACCGAGCCTTGAAAGGGCCTTCGAACACACCCTCCGGTTTTTACCGGCTGAGTTAAGCCATGGCAAATTCGTTTGCGTATTGAGGGCAAAAAAAAAATATTTCCGGCCAGGCTTTGCCCTCCTTCCGGTTTTTGAATTCTGAGACGCCACTCCGCCGCCCCGTCATGCAATCGCCAGCTTGAGCGCCGTTTTAGTAGGCTGTCAAGCATATGCTCCTGCCGCGCTGCCTGTCTGGCGCCGCCTTTACATCTCCCTTACCCTGTCGGCCACTATCTCCGCCAGTCTTTTATCGGCGCCCAGAGTTCCGCCCAGGGTTATTTTTATATTCGGCCGGCGGCTGCCGAACTCCTTTATCTCCGCGGGTATATCCTCCTTTATATGGACCCCCTGGAACAGGAAATACGGTACGACCTTTATTTCGTCCGCCCCGCGCTCTATAAGGCTCAAAAGCCCCTTTTCCAGGTTTTTTTCCCTAAATTGAAGGTAGGCCTCCTCCACCATATCGCTCCCCAGCTCGGCCTTTACATACTCGGTTATCTTTCTCATGGTCCGCTCGGTGTCGCCTTCCCGGCTCCCGTGGGCCAGCAGCAGTATGCCCGTCATTATGCGCTCTCCTTAGATAAAAAATCTTCAATCGCTTCAAGTGTGGCGTCTATATGCTCGTCCGTATGCGAAGCCGACAAAAACATAGCCTCAAACTGCGAAGGGGCAAGATATATGCCTCTTGACAGCATATGCCTGAAATAGCGGGCATAGGCCCCCGTGTCCGAGCGGCGGGCGTCGGCGTAATTTCGCACCGGGCCGGGAGCGAAGAAAAGGCTGCCCAGGGAGCCTACGAAATTCAGTGCAAGCGGCGCCGCGCATCCGCCAAGCAGCCTTTGGATGCCGCCGAAAAGGCGCGCCGACAGGGACTCCAGCCGCTCATAGACCTCGGGGTGGGCCTTAAGGTGCTCAAGCTGGGCTATGCCCGCCGCCATTGCGACCGGATTCCCGCTGAGCGTTCCGGCCTGATATACCCTTCCCAGCGGCGCAACCTGCTCCATAAGCTCCCTCCTGCCGCCATAGGCACCGACGGGGAGGCCGCCGCCTATGATCTTGCCCAGCGCCGTCAGATCCGGAATCACGCCGAAGCGCTCCTGAGCGCCTCCGAGGCTCAGGCGGAAGCCCGTAATCACCTCGTCAAAGACGAGAAGCGCGCCCTCACGGTCGCAGAGACTGCGCAGCCCGCTCAAAAAGCCCTCCCTCGGGGGCACAACACCCATATTGGCGGCGACCGGCTCGACTATCACAGCTGCTATTTCGCCCCTGTTTTTTTCAAAAATTTCCTCCGCCATGGAAAGGTCGTTATAGGCGGCCGTAAGCGTATCCTTCGCGCAGCCCCGCGTGACGCCCGCGCTGGCGCTGACGCCTCCGGTCATAAGCCCTGAGCCTGCGCTAACAAGCATTGAATCGCAGTGTCCGTGATAGCAGCCTTCGAATTTAAGAATCTTGTCCCTGCCGGTAGCGCCCCTGGCAAGGCGCACTGCGCTCATTACCGCCTCCGTTCCGGAATTGACCATGCGCACCATCTCAACCGAGCCGAATACGGAGCAGACAAGCTCCGCCATTCTGACCTCGTTTTCGGTGGCGGCCCCGAAGCTTAGGCCGTTTTCAACAGCCCTAACGACGGCTTCCCTTACAGCCGGATGGTTGTGCCCGAGGATCATGGGCCCCCAGGAGCCGACATAATCGATATAGCTGTTCCCGTCCTCGTCGGTGACGAGGGCCCCCGCCGCGCTTTTTATGAACCGCGGAGAGCAGCCGACGGAGCCGAAGGCCCTCACCGGGCTGTTTACGCCTCCGGGAATTACCTTTTTCGCACGCTCAAAAAGAGCTTCGGACCTGTACATATCAGCCTATCCTGCCTTCGTTTATATATCCGGCGATTTCCGGCGCGAAATACGTTATAAGCATGTCCGCCCCCGCCCTGAACACCGACACGGCGGCCTCGCAGACGGCGGCCGCCTCGTCTATGTACCCGGCCCTGGCGGCGGCCTTTATCATGGCGTATTCGCCGCTGACGCTGTACGCCGCCACCGGCACATTGACCGCCTCCGACACGGCCAGCAGCACATCCAGGTACGACAGCGCTGGCTTCACCATAATTATGTCGGCTCCCTCGTCCAGGTCCAGCAGCGCCTCCTTCAGCGCTTCCCTCCTGTTGTGGTAATCCATCTGGTAGCTTTTCCTGTCCCCGAAGGAAGGGGCGGAGCCGGCGGCCTCCCTGAACGGCCCGTAAAAGGACGAGCTGTATTTCACGGCGTAGCTCATAATCGGAACATCCGCGCAGCCGCTTTGATCCAGCAGGCTCCTTATCGCTCCGACGCGCCCGTCCATCATGTCCGACGGAGCAACCATGTCCGCTCCCGCCCGTACATAAGCAAGAGCCGATTTGGCAAGCAGCGGCAGCGTTTTGTCGTTGTCTATAGCCCGCCCGTCGGAAGCCAGGACCCCGCAGTGGCCGTGGTCGGTATATTCGCACAGGCAGACGTCCGCTATGCAGTACAGCTCCGGATACCTTCTCTTCAGCTCGCGCAGCGCTCTCGGCGCTATCCCGTTTTCGTCCCAGGCGCCGCTGCCCAGCGAGTCCTTGCAGTCAGGTATGCCGAACAGCATGATCTTGTCCACACCGGACTCCAGCAGCCTGTCGACGGCCGCCGGCAGCCTGTCCACGCTGTAGCGGTACTGGCCGGGCATGGAGGCTATCTCCTCGGCGATGCCGCAGCCCTCCCTGACAAAAACAGGATAGATGAGCGACGCCTTTGACAGGCGCGTTTCGCGCACCATAGCCCGCAGCGGCTGCAAGCTCCGCAGCCTTCTCGGCCTTTGAACCATATTTCACCTCTCCTTTGAAGCTCTGTGCAGCTCGGCTATCTTTTCGGCCAGGCTGTCAACCGTTATATCATCAGAAACATAAACCTCCATGCCCAGCCTTGCGGCTTCGGCGGCGGTCTGCTCCCCTATGCAGACCGCCTTGACACGGGAGCGGTCTGCCCCGCCCGCCATTGCCGCAAAACCCCTGACCGTGGAGGCGCTGGTGAAGGCTGCATAAAGGCCCTCCCTTTCGGCCAGCAGGCCGCCGACATCCACCGCCCCCGGGGCGGCATACTGCGTATCATAAACTGGTATATCGTCGTATACAAGGCCCGCCGCGTCCAGCTCCCGGGTAAGCTCCCGCGAGCCAATCCTGGCCCGGGGAATCAGCAGCCGTTCTCCGGGCCTTGCCGCTGCCGCCAACGCTCTCCCCAGACTGGACGAATCGTATTTTTCCGGCACGCAATCGGCGATTACCCCCCGTTCGGCCAGCGCCTTTTCCGTCGCTCCGCCTATGGCGGCAAGCCTGATTCCGGAAAGCGAGCGAGCATCCTTCTTGCTTCTAAGCAGCCTGTCAAAAAACACTCCAACTCCGGCCTGGCTCGTGAAAACTATCCAGTCGTAATCCGACAGGTTCTCAAGCGCCCGGTCCAGCCCGGCGTTGTCCCTGATTTCCACGGTTTTTATTGCGGGCAGCTCCACCACCTCCGCGCCCATGCCGCGCAGCGTTTCGGACAGCCTTGAAGCCAGCTCCCTGGGTCGCGTAACGACGACTCTCGCACCGCCCAGAGGCCTGTCCTCAGCCCAATGAAACCTCTCGGCCAGGCCGCAGACCTCGCCGACAACGATTATGGCCGGAGTTTTGAGCTCGGCCCGCGCGGCGGCTTCCGGCAATGAGGCCAGCGTCGCTACCACCCTGCGCTGGCGGGCGGAAGCTCCCTTCTCCAGTACCGCCGCCGGAGTCGCGGCGTCCATCCCGGCGCTTATAAGGCTTGAGCAAATGTATTCCAGGGCTCCCGCGCCCATAAGGAAAACCAGCGTGCCCTTCAGGCGCGCCAGGGCCTCAAAGTCGACGTCGGGCCTGTCCGAGTCTTTTTTGCGGCCGGCGACGATATGGACCGAGGAGCAAAAATCCCTGTGCGTAACGGGTATGCCCGCATATGCGGGCACCGCTATCGCGGAGGTCACGCCGGGCACGATTTCAAAGGGTATGCCGTGCTCGGCAAGAAGCTCCAGCTCCTCGCCTCCGCGGCCGAACAGGAAGGGATCCCCGCCCTTCAGGCGGACTACCTTGCAGCCTTTAAGCGCCTCTTCCAGCAGCGTTTTATTTATCCGCTCCTGGCTCATATGTGCCCGCCCGGCGCGCTTGCCAACGTCGATAAGCCGGACTCCCTCCGGAATCACGGCAAGTACGCCCGGCCCCACAAGGCTGTCGTACAGCACCACCTCGGCCTCCTCAAGAGCTTTTTTCGCCTTCAGCGTAAGAAGGCCCGGATCGGACGGTCCGGCTCCGACCAGCCATACCTTTCCCCGCTTCATCTCGGCGGCTCCTCGGAAGTCCTGCTTTCCGTTTCCCTCATCAGCGCCTCGGCCAAGGCTATCCCAAGCTTTTCCGCCTCGCCCGCGGGCATGGCCAGCTTTCCTTGCGCACGCCTTCTCCGCTTCTCGTCATAGTACAGGCCGCGAAGCGTTATTTCCGAGCCGCTGAGCCTTGCGTAAGCCGCTATTGGCGAGGAGCAGTCCCCGCCGAGGCGCCTGACAAAGGCCTTTTCACAGCTTGCCGCCAGCCTTGCCTCCATATCGTCCGCGCAGGCAAGACAGGCGTGGTCCTCTCCCGCTCTGGCCTGCACGGCCAGAATGCCCTGACCCGCCGCCGGAATCATTTCGTCCTCGCTGAAAACCCTCGATATTCGGCCGCCGAGGCCGAGCCGCTTCAGCCCGGCGCAGGCCAGCACCGCTGCGCAAAAGCCGCCCTTGTCCAGCTTTTCAAGCCTGGTCAGCACGTTTCCGCGCAACCCCTCGACCCTGACTCCCGGATAAAGCGCTTCGAGCTGAAGCCTTCTTCTCGCGCTGGAGCAGCCCAAGGGCTTGCTCTGATCCAAGGCTTCGGCGCCAAGAGGCAGCACGAGCGCGTCGCGTGGATCCTCGCGCCTGAAATAGCTTACAACCGGCAGCTCCTCCGGCGTCTCCGCTGGCATATCCTTCAGGCTATGGACGGCAATATCTATGACTCCGTTCCTCAGCGCCGCATCCAGCTCCTTTACGAAAAGGCCCTTGCCCCCGACCTCGTCCAGGCTCCTGTCCAGTATAATATCTCCGCTTGTCTTCATTGTGACAAGCTCCAGTTCAAGCTCCGGATGATGCTTTTTAAGCGCATCCATAACCAGCCGCGCCTGCATCACGGCCAGCCTGCTCTCGCGGCTGCCGACTCGCAGCAAACGCCTCATAAACGTCATTCCTTTCGGCTTTCAGATGTACCCTTCTCTTGCTTTGACGAATTCCCTGATTTCAGCGGCAATTTGCCTTGTGAGGCCATGGTTTTCGCCGGTGCCGCAAATGCCGATCACGCCGCCTTCGTAGCGTACGGTGGCCGGAAAGTAAAAGGTGCACTCCTCCCTGCAATCGGCCGCGCTGCAGTATATGCCGGCCCTTCGCGCGTCCTCGGCAGCGCGGCGGTTGACCTCCCTGCTGCCGGTGGCTGCAATAACAAGATAAGCCCCGTCCAGATCCGAAGGCTCGTATTCCTTTTGCACATATTTCAGCATTCCCCGCTCATGCAGCGCCAATATTTCCTCGCGGGCCTCCGGCGCTGTAACTATTATCCTGCAGGGATAGGCAAGCAGCGCCGTTACCCTCCTCAGCGCCACGTTTCCAGCGCCTATTACCGCCACCTTCCTGCCGCTTAGGTCCACAAAGAGCGGAAAGCGGAGCAGCCCGGCCTTTTTCCCCTCCGGCGAGGAGCCTAAAGATTCTTTTTTCATCTCGGAGAGCAGCTCGGGCGGCGGGGCCTCGCCCTCCTCCTTGTAAAGGCTGAGCAGCATGCTCTCGACCACCTTGGATACGGCCCTTCCCGCCGCTTCGCGGACAAGCTTTAGAACGGCTTCATCCAGCCCGGCGCGCTTAAGGCCGCTGCGCAGCCTCCCTTCCACGTCGGCGCAGGCCGAAGCGCTTATTTCGCTTATTTTGGGGATAAGCGTCCGCATGCGGCTCCAGCGCTCATATTCCCCAATCTCCTCGCTGATGATTTTCTCTATCCTCGCAAGCTTTTCTCTGTCCTCGCCGTCGGCCAGCCGCCCGCCGAGCCTGTCTATGTCGTACAGCCTGACGTTCGGCAGCGAGCCTATCCTGGGGTCTATATCCCTCGGCAGCGCCAAATCGAACATGATTTTTTCTTCGCAAAACCGGTGTTTGCTGAGAATATCATGCTCAAGCGTATGATGAGGGCTCCGCGTGGCGCTGATTATTATCTTTGATTCAAATAGCTTCCGATATCTATCTTCATAGTCTATGGCCTTGCAGCCTGCCGGCACGATCGAATCGCCCGATTTATAGCGTCGCAGCGTCATGGCAACTTCGCAGCCCTCGGCCAGCAGGCCCTTTGCCGCAAGCCGTCCCATTTCCCCGCTGCCTATCACAAGGCAGGGCAGGCCCTTCAAATCGCCGATAAGCTCCTTTAAAAAGACAACGGCCGCCGAGGCGACGGAACGGCTGACGAAGGGCAGCCTGACTTCCGTCTTTGCCTTTTTCGCCGCCGTTACCGCCCCGCGGAACAGGGCCTCCAGCTCCGCGTCCGACGCGCCGCAGTCCCGCGCGAAGCCTATCGCCTCCTTGACCTGGCCGAGTATCTGCTCCTCGCCGAAAATCATGGATTTCAGGCCGCAGGCAAGCTCGAATAGGTGCAGTACGGCCTCCTTTCCGCTGCGCCGAGCAAAGCAGCCCTCATATGCCGCCGGGTCAAACCCGAAAAAGGCGCATATCTCTTCGTAAGGCGAAACGGCTTCCTCCTCGCGGCAGCTCAGCCAAAGCTCCATGCGGTTGCAGGTGTTTATCACGGCGCAGCCGGATACGCCCTCGGCGCGGCCCGCCTTTTTCAGCAGCTCGGCCGCCGAAGCGCTCGTCAGCGCAAATTTTTCCCTAATCTCTATAGCGGCGCTGCGGTAGTCTATGCCCGCCATTTTTATACCCATAGCCTTGCAGTTCCCTTTCGGTTTGCTGAAATATGCCGGCATTTATTCCGTATGGACTTCGCCCGTCAATCCTTTACAACTATTACGGAAAAATAGCCGGCCTCTTCGTCGGCCTCGTCAAGACTTTCGTAAATGCGCTCATTGTCAAAGCCGCAATTTTCCACCATGCTTGCGCTTTCGATCAGCCCGCATTCCCTCAGCCTTCTTTTTACCCGCCCGAAGCTTTTTCCGCACTTCATCAGCACCTTGGCGCCGGGCAGTTGCAAGCCCTCTTCCAGGCCCTCGTAGGAGCCGGGTATGACGTGCAGCGCCTGGGAGGCCTCAACAAGACAGTCTCCCAGTCTTGCCGCAACCGCGCAAAAGGAGGGCACGCCGGGTATTATCCTGGCCTCATAGCCCTTCCCGCGTATTATTCTGTGTATATAAATATATGTAGAGTATATGGTGGGGTCTCCCAGGGTAAGGAATGCGGCGCTTATCCCCTCGTCCAGAAAGCCGATGAGCGTGCCGGCGGCTTTCTCGTGGGAGCGGCGCAGCAGATCACTATCCCGCGTCATGGGCATGTCAAGCTCAATGATGCGCTTGCCCTCCATGCCGCCGACAGCCTGCCTTGCTATGTTCAGGGCGACTCTTTCACCGTCGCCGGACTTGGGAACCGCTATTGCGCCGCAGTCTCGTATGACGCGCACCGCTTTGAGCGTCACCAGGCCGGGATCGCCCGGGCCCATGCCCACGCCGTATAAAATTCCTTTCATGCTTTACCGTCCCCCGCTTTTCACTAAATTTACGATGCTTCGTCTGGCCTGCGATATGGTGGCGGCCGTCGTATCCACGGCCAGGCCGTCCCTGTCATGCAGAATGTTCATGAGATGATTAATCCTCGGCAGGCGCAGATTGTGCTCCCTCAGCAGCTCGGGCCGGGAAAAAAGCCGGCCGGGAAGCCCGGAAAAAACAACCTTTCCTTTGTCGAGCACAACCGCCTCGTCGCAATAAAGGGGGACCAAATCTATGTCGTGGGTCGAGATGAGAACGGTCACGCCGGTCTTTTCCCTTATATCGCAGAGCAGGCCGAGTATCTCGCTTACTCCCTGTGGATCCAGCCCGGCCGTCGGCTCGTCCAGGATTATGACCTCCGGCCGCATGACAAGCACGCCCGCTATAGCGACCCGCTTTTTCTGGCCGAAGCTGAGCGCGTGCGTAGGTTTGTCCATGACGCTTTCGATTCCCGTCTGGCCGACTACGGCGTCGATCCTCGCCCTGATCTCGTCCAGCTCAAGGCCAAGCTTCATGAGGCCGAAGGAAACGTCCTTGATGACGCTTGCCGAGAAGAGCTGGTCGTCCGGGTCCTGGAAAACTATGCCTATCTTTCGCCGAAGCTCCAAAAGCTCCTTTTTGGAGTATTTAATTTCCCTGCCTTCAAAGTATACGGAGCCGCTTTTCGGCTTCAAAACTCCGTTCAGATTCAAAAACAGCGTGGACTTCCCCGCTCCGTTCCCCCCAAGCACCGCGGTGGTTTTCCCCTTGGCGATGTCCAGATTTATGTTATCTAGCGCGGGCTCGCCGTCCTCGTACGAATAGCAAAGGTTGCGGACTTCTATAATATTCATAAGCTGTAATTCCTTATACGGTTTTCCCGGCACAGGGCATGCTCCGCTATTTCAGCGCTCTTTCAAGCGTTCCGACTGCGGCCAACGCGGCGGCCGACAGGGCGGTCAGCGCCGTCAGCCCCGGGCTGGAGCTTTCAGTCTCGCACAAATATTCAAAATTGCCCTCGAAGCCCCGGGACTCCAGGGCCAGTCCTATCCTGTCGGCCCTCCTGAAGGCCCTAATAAAAACTACGGCCGCAAGCTCGCCCAGTGAACGAAGGCTGTCTGAAAAGCCGCCATACCCCAGCCGCGAGGCCTGCGCGGTACGGATCCGCCCGGCCTCATCCCATATTATGAAGATAAAGCGGTACATAAGCTCCATCAGCTCTGCAAGCACGCCGGGAAACCGCCTTCTAAGCAGGGATAAAAACGAATTCATCGGCGTGTTCAGCGAAAAAAAATAAAGACAGGTCACCGCGCCCAAAGCCTTCAGCATAACGCGCGCGCCCATATAGAGAGACGAGGCGGTCACGCCGTAGTCAGCCCCCGGCAGTCTGAAGGAAAACAGGGACGAGTCTCCGGGGCCGAGCCGGCATACGATTATGGTCAATACGCCTGTCGCAACAAATGCCATCGGAACCAGCATGAGCTTTGCGTATCGCTTCAGGCGGCAGCCGCCCATAAACAGGGTGGCTGCCGACATCAGAACTATTGTTGTTGCGCTTACCGCCGGAGAACCGAAAGCCAGGCATATCGACATCACGACAAGCGCCGCTAGGAGCTTGCTCCCCGCCTTCACATGCGCTAGCTTTGAGGAATAGGCCAGCTTGTCTATTAAAGTCAATTCTTTTCGCCCGCTTTGCTTTTCGCCGAAAGCCTGCCGAAGCCGAAGCCTATTATCCCCGCGCCGATGGCGGCCTGAAGCGCAAACAGCAGGGACTCTATCTCGCCGCTGGCAGGCTCGTAGGGAGAACTGGCCCAAGGGGTATAGCTTTCGTCGATTTCCGTTATGACCGTTTCAGCTTTATCGTCCGCCCCGCCGTATTCCCCCTTGACAAAAACCAGCGGTATGACGGAAATAGCCGCTACAAGCGCCAGCAATATCAGATTTTTCTGCCAAAGCTTCATGTAGTCGTCTCCCTTCAATACGCTTTAAGCGCCTCAAGCTCCGGACGGCTGTACTTTTTTATTCCCTGGTATACGACGACCGTCAGAAGCCCCTCCGAAACGGCCAGCGGGATTTGGGTTATCGCGAATACTCCGAGGAATTTGACGGCGGACGCCATAAAACCGCCGCCGGGGTCCGGAAAGGCTGCGGCCAGCTGTACGGAGGTTACTATGTAAGTGAACAGATCGCCGATGAAGGCGGCGGCAAACACCGAGAGGGCGGCGGGCGCTTTAAGCTTTTTCAGCAGCCAATAAACGCCGAAGGCGGCAAAGGGGCCCGCGATGGCCATTGAAAAGGTATTGGCGCCGAGCGTCGTCAGGCCCCCGTGGGCCAGAAGCATTGCCTGAAAGAGGAGGATAATCACTCCGATTACGGACATGGCGGAAGGACCGAACAGCACCGCCCCCAGACCGACGCCGGTCGGGTGGGAGCAGCTGCCAGTCACCGAAGGCAGCTTGAGCGCCGACAAAACGAAGGCAAAGGCGCCGCACATGGCCAGGAGCAGAAGCATTCTCGAGTTGCCCGCAATCTTCTTTTTTATCGAAAAGAAGCCCTTTACGACAAAGGGGATGCACAGAGCGCCCCACGCGACGCACCACGCCGGGGGGAGGAAGCCTTCCATGATATGCATCGCGCGCGCCCCCGCCGCCGGGAAAGCCAGAAAAACGGCAACGAAAACCGACGCCCTTACCGCGGCTTTTTCGCCCGGCAGTTTAGCTTTTAAGCCCATGATTTTCATCATCCTTTCATTTAAATAAAAAACGGCACCTCTCATAAGAAAGGTGCTTTAATCCGGCTTTACCCTGTTTTGCCCATAAAAATATCCCTTCCTTATACTTCGTAAGGCTTGGCATATCAAATCCGACCGAGTATCCTGACTTATGCCTCAACGCTAAGGCCGCCTTCCCATGTAGATCTCAGGCGCGAGATCTTCAAAGTGGCATAATGGCCGCCGCTCCGCAAATACAGTTGCGAGACAGTGTGGGATTCTCACCCAGCTTCCTGCATGTCGGGTCTGTTCAGCTATTTAATTGTCAGGCTTTATTATACACCATAGGCCGCCTGTGTCAAGCCAAAGCCGCTTTTTTTGCCAAAGAGAGGGCCCCGCGTCGCAAATGAGCCGGGCCTCTCCAAGATGCAAAATACGCTTGCGCTCAGCCTTAACGTCGCGCCACGGCGCCCTCGGGCGGAATCGGCTTCGCGCTATCCCCGCTTTTTCATGGGCCGCCTCAAGCGGGCAGGTTCTGTCCGTGCCGCTGAGTTTATAGGCAAGCTCGCCGTTTTCGGCTCGGATAGCCTGAACCTTAAACGGAAACGCTTCCCGAAGCGTTTCAACCGAATTTACCGGCGCACGTCCCTCGAAAGCTTATACGGAGCCATATCGCGCGCCTTCGCCTGATTTTATGCGGCAGAGGTCGAGAGGGCGTTTTTTTGCCGCCGCATATTGATTTTTCCCGTAAGATGTGCTAGTATGTTTAAGCTCTCGGCTTGAAACGGCCGGGCGATGCTTGCGCTTGTAGCTCAGCTGGATAGAGTAACTGGCTACGAACCAGTAGGTCGGGGGTTCGAATCCCTCCAAGCGTGCCAAAAAAGCGGCCGAATTCCGCGGAATTCGGCCGCTTGCTCTTTTTTTGAGAGGTCGCTTGTTTTAGGAATCGGCGCACTTTTGGCGCACAAGAAAACAAGAAGATAAACAACTAATTAAGCAAAAACAATACCGCTGCCATGAGTTATTGTCTCACAGCAGCGGTTGACATGTTTTTTATGATAGTTGGCAATATATTGCATCTCCAGGCGTTATTCTTTCTGAGAACCACACAGGCTATGCAGTCGGCGGCCATTTCGCCGGCTTCCTTTATCATATGCGTGTATATATAAATCGTCGTACTGGTGCGGGTATGGCCGAGGCGCTTTGAAACGGATACGATGTCCTTTCCGTTGTTTATTAATATGCTTGCCAGAGTGTGACTGAAGGCGTGGGGGTTAATGTGAGGGAGTCTGTGGCGCTGCGCGAAGCTGCCGAGCCATACGGTCAGGCTGTCGGGATGCATCGGCTCACCATTATCCTTTATAAAAACATAATCCGTATCGTGCCATAAGCCGCCGTTTTTTAGCTTAAGTTCAAGATACCAGTTCTCATAATATTTATTAAGAAGCTTCATAGTCTCGGCGGGCATTTTTATAAAGCGGGTGTTTCTCGTCTTCGTCGTATCCTCATAAATGCCGATATCTGGCGAGCAAAGCAAGGTGGTATCGGTTTTTATCTGGCTGTTGTCAAAATTCACCTTAGACCACTTTAAGCCCGCTATTTCTCCGCGGCGGCAGCCGGTTATCAGAAGAAGATGGGTCGCTGTGCGCCGCTTAATTGGCTCTTCCTCCAGACAATCTAATATCTTTGATATGTCTATAGGCTGAAAATAGCTAACCTCATGATGCACCTGCTTTGGAGGCGCGGCCCTGGAAGCCGGATTGAAGGGTATCAGCATTTCTTTTTCCGCCTGGTTCATAACGGTAGAAATCAGCCTGTGATGCTCAAGGCTGGTTTTGTTGGATAACGGCGAGGTATCCCGCTCTATCTTGAAAATATCAGCGGTTTTAATCTTAACGCCTTGGCGATTGCCTCGGCTTTTGCGATTGTTATTTTCTGGCTTCGGCATGCTGCGGTTATCGTGGCGGCCGAAACCTGCGATGCCTCGGCTAACGCGCAACGGGTAATTCCTTTTGATTTCAACAGTTCTGATACATCAATGACGGGAGCTGCTCTGCCCATACTGTTGCGGACGCCCTTTCTCGGCAAGATTATTATAGAAGCTGTTAAGGTGCTGGGGGCGTATTTCGCAAAGCCTCAAATGTCCTATTGCCTTATTAATCCGAGCCAGCAGCTCTTTATACATATAAATTGTTCTGTGCTTCGCGCCGGCCCGCTCCTTGAGCTTGATAACATAATCGGCGTATTCGGCAAAGGTCTGCCGGTTGTCGGCGTCGAAGCCCTGCTCAATCTTCTGCTCAAAATCCAAAGCGGCTTTCTGCACAGCCTTGGCAATCTGACGTTCCGTCATGCCGGGGGGGCTTCCAGGTCAGGAAGTGTCGAATCTGTTTGCCTTCCATATCACGTCCTCTGGTGACTGTTATCTTATAGGATGTGCCCGTCTTGCCTTCCATTTTTCTGATGTTAGCCGTAATCAACCTCACCCCTTTTAAGACAGACATTATCTCATGTTTAATTGAAATTAACATAGTGACACGCATTTATTTGTGGTTTTTGATATTAAAATGACTATTATTAATCCGAATGGCTTTTTTATATTTAAATAGTAGTGAAAATGTATAAGCAAATCACTATTACGCGTAAAATTTCTTTAAAAAATATGGAAAATGTCTGGACTTTACTTATTTACTGTGTTATTATCCATTGCAAAGACAAAAATTGTAAATGTCGTAAAATGACAAAGAAATGAGGCAGCCGGATGCTTACCGAGTTCCAATGCATGCAAATTGAAAAAGCTCTTACGGATAATATAGAGCCTCGTAAGCTTGCCGCTTATTTATGCCTGCATATGGGACTGACGGTTGCCGAGGCTACGGCTCTGCGGTTATGCGACATCGATTTTAAAAATAAAACCCTTACAATACATAACACGCTAACAAGGGCAGCTTCATCATCGGCGCAGAAGTATAAAATAACAGCCGGAGAAACCGATAGAAAACTTTTTATCCCAGACCATGTGGTGAAAATATTAGAAGAAAACATAGACCTATATCCTGATCCCGAGTGTTTTCTTATAAGCGGTAATCAGACTACGCCCGGGGCACACCTATTGCAAAATCTGTTGTTGTCAATAAACAGTAAGCTTAATATAGCAAAAAGCTTAACCGCGATAAAGCTTCGGAACGCTTTCATACGCCGCTGCTTAGAAAATGATATAGACCTTTATACTATTGCATCATATATTGGAGTAAAGCAGGTTGGAGAGATTCAGAAGAAGTTTGCCGGCTACATCACTCCTCACCCGGAAAAAATAAACATTCTGGAAAGATATACATCTGATTATGTAGCACCCGCTCAGCCTGATTCTATTAAAGCAAAGCGCATGAATCTTCTCATCCTCGGCGCCGGCAGCCAGGGCCCGGTTGTAAAGGAAACGGCGCAGGCGCTGGGCGTATTCCGGGATATCGCCTATCTCGATGATGACCCGAACAACAAGCTGGCGATCGACGCCTGCGAAAACTACAAAAAGTATATTAATACATATCCGATTGCGATCCCGTCTTTTGGCAACTGCGCGCTTCGAGCCAAATGGATAGACCGTCTTGAGGAAGCTGGCTTTATACTGCCGACGCTCATCCATCCGATGGCCACCGTCAGCCCCAGCGCTGTCGTGGGGGAAGGAACTGTGGTTGAAATGAAGGCCATAATCGGCACGGGGGCGCGGATAGGCCGGGGCTGCATAATAAGCTCCGGCGCGGTAGTGGATTTAAACGCCTCCGTCGGCGAATATGTGCATGTGGGCAGCGCCGCGGCGGTGAAAAAGGACGCCGCGGTGTCGCCCTTTTCGGTGATACACAGCGGCGAGGTTTTCGGATAATATGATGAGTATGGAAAAGAAGAGGCTGTATTTATCGTCGCCCACCATGCACGGCGAGGAAACAGTCAATTTAGACAAAGCTCAGAGCCTGGGCAGGCTGTTTCATAGGCAGCCATATTTAAGCAACTTGCGGCAGGATACTATCATTTTTGAGGTTGAAGTATTATGTACCGAAAGGTTTTCAAAAGAGTTCTTGACATTGCGCTTTCCGCACTGGCTCTGATTGTGCTTTCGCCGTTATTTCTATCCATATTTTTAGCTGTAAAAATAGATTCGCCGGGTCCCGCGCTGTTCAGGCAAAAACGTGTGGGGATACATAAAAGTTATTTCAACATACTTAAATTTCGAACTATGCAGATAGATACACCGCGCGATGTGCCGACGCACATGCTGGAAAATCCGGAGCATTGGATAACGCGCGTAGGGAGGTTTCTTCGTAAGACAAGTCTAGACGAGCTGCCGCAAATAGCTCAAATTTTCACCGGGAAGATGTCCATAATAGGACCGCGCCCCGCTTTATGGAACCAATTTGACTTGATTGAGGAACGCGACAAATATGGTGCAAACGATATAAGGCCCGGCCTAACCGGTTGGGCGCAGATTAACGGGCGCGACGAGCTGGAAATCGCGGAGAAGGCGAGGCTAGATGGCGAGTATGTCATACGAATGAGCTTTTTGTTTGATTGCAGGTGTTTTTTTATAACGATTGTTTCCGTCCTCAGGCGGGACGGCATAGTTGAGGGCGGGACGGGTAGTCATCTAAGAGATATTACGAGCGACAATCAAGAGAAGGTAAATATATAATGAAAATTGTTGTTTTATCAAGTCATACTCCCTCCCTTATTTGGTTTCGTATGGATATGATGAAGGCGTTTCTAAAAGAGGGCTGTGAAGTTGTTGCGGTTGGCAACGAGCCGGCAGAAAAATGGCGTTCAACATTTAAGGAGGCTAATATTAAATATCATCCAATTAAGGTTAATCGCAACGGTATGAATCCTTTTGCAGATATTATTACATTATTTTCAATAATGAGAATGCTATTACAAGAAAGGCCGGATATTATTTTTGCTTACCATGCAAAGACGGTTATATACGGTTGCATTGCAGCTAGAATTATGGGTGTCAAAAAGGTGTTTGCACTTATAGCAGGCATAGGATCGGTTTTTAATGCAAAAGGTGTTGACAACAAATTTATTAGGGCGGTGTTGTGTTTAGAATACCGTATAGCATTGCATATTTGTAATACAGTCTTTTTTCAGAATAAAGATGATAGCGATGTTTTTACAAGCAAACGACTTGTTTCCAAGAATAAAGTTGTTCATATCAATGGCTCGGGTGTAAATTTACAAAATTTTATACCAACGCCCCTACCTGAAAACCCCGCTTTTCTTTTTATAGGCCGTCTGATAAAAGATAAAGGAATATTAGAATATCTTGAAGCCTGTCGTACTGTTAAAGCTAAAAATAAAAGCATAAGATGTTTGCTCGTAGGCCCTTATGATACTAATCCAACGGCTCTTACGCCTAAAGATATTCAAAAATACACAGAAGATAATACAGTAGAGTACTATGGTGAGCAGCAGGATGTTCGACCATATATTTCACAATGCAGCATATATGTTCTACCTTCATACCGCGAGGGTACTCCGAAAACTATCCTAGAGGCTATGGCATGCGGCAGAGCTATTATAACTACTAACGCTCCAGGTTGCCGCGAAACGGTGATTGATGGCCAAAACGGTTTTATTGTTCCGGTTATGAATACCGAGGCATTAGTGGAAAAAATGCTATTTTTAGCGGATAACCGCGAGCTTGTAATTAAAATGGGACAAATAAGCAGAAGCATCGTAGAAAAAAAATATGATGTAGAAGGCGTAAATGCTATAATACTAAGTGCTATGGGACTTGTAATCCAGGGAGATAAGTAGATGTTCATTAACTTGTTTGAGAAACTCGTTAACAAAGAAGAAAAGCTTTCCTTAATTGGTCTTGGTTATGTGGGTTTACCTATAGCAATAGCATTTGCAAAAAAATTGAGTGTTATCGGCTTTGATATGAATGAACAAAAAATAAGTATATATAAATCCGGCATTGATCCAACAAAAGAAGTCGGAAACGATGTTATCAAGAATACCTCTGTGGACTTTACCGCTGACGAAACCAGACTGAGAGAAGCAAAATTCCATATCGTTGCCGTACCGACGCCAGTACATAACGATCATTCGCCCGATCTTACTCCTTTAGAGCGTGCAAGCTACACACTTGGCAAATATTTGGTAAAGGGCAGCATAGTAGTGTATGAATCTACTGTTTACCCTGGAGTAACCGAAGAAGTATGCGTTCCAATCCTAGAGAGAGAATCGCAGTTGAAATGTGGGGTAGATTTTAAAGTTGGCTATTCTCCGGAACGCATTAATCCCGGCGACAGAGAACACCGGCTTGAAACTATAACTAAAATTGTATCAGGCATGGATGAAGAAACGCTTGACCTGATTGCCAAGGTTTACGGGCTTGTTATAGAAGCGGGAGTATACCGTGCCGAGTCAATTAAGGTGGCCGAGGCTGCCAAGGTAATTGAAAACAGTCAGCGCGATATCAATATCGCCTTTATGAATGAACTTTCTATAATTTTTAATAAGATGGGCATCGACACAAAATCTGTTCTTGAAGCTGCCGGGACGAAATGGAACTTCCTTAAGTTTTATCCTGGCCTTGTCGGCGGACACTGTATCGGTGTTGACCCGTATTATCTTACATACAAGGCCGAGATGCTAGGTTATCACAGCCAAATCATACTTGCCGGGCGGCGGATAAACGACGATATGGGCAAATATGTTGCAGAGAATGTAGTCAAAAATCTTATTAAAGCGGGAAAGTCAATTAATTGGGCAAGCGTGGCTATTCTTGGATTCACTTTTAAGGAAAATTGTCCTGACATAAGAAACAGCAAAGTATTTGATATTGTTAAAGAGCTTCGCGAATACGGAATAGAGCCTAAAATAACTGATCCATATGCAGATATGCAAGAGACTAGCCGCTTATACGGAGTTGAGCTTGAGGATTTAAGCAAAATACGAAACATGGATGCTGTAATTGTTGCTGTAGCCCATATACAATTTACTTCTTTGACTATTGAGGATATTGATGCTTTATTTAACGACGGGAAGAGAACTTTGCTGGATCTTAAGGGCATATTTGACAAGAAAAAATTTGAAGACGCTGGTTACATTTATTGGAGGCTGTAAAAATGGGATACAGCGATCTTAAATTCCCAGAGAGAACGCTTTTTTTAGTGACAGGTGGAGCAGGCTTTATAGGTTCAAACCTTTGCGAAGCAATACTTAAGCTCGGATACAATGTTCGTTGCCTTGATAATTTTTCAACCGGAAAAATGGAGAATATTGCGGAGTTTATTAAATCGGCTAACTTTCAACTTATTACGGGCGATATAAAAGAATTTGACACATGTATGCGAGCATGCGCTGGGGTAGACTATGTCCTTCACCAGGCGGCGTGGGGAAGCGTTCCTCGAAGCATTGAGCAGCCTTTGTTTTACTGCGCCAATAACATTGCTGGGACAGCAAACATGCTTGAAGCTGCAAGGCAAAATTGTGTAAAAAAATTCGTTTACGCTTCAAGCTCCTCTGTATATGGAGATGAACCCAATCTTCCCAAGACAGAGGGTATAGAAGGAAACCTTCTCTCGCCATATGCGGTAACGAAACTCTTCGGTGAGGAATGGGCAAGGCAATATATGATCCATTATGGTTTACCAACCATTGGCCTCCGTTATTTCAATGTATTTGGACGGCGTCAAAGTCCTGATGGGGATTATGCCGCAGTTATACCTAAATTTATTATCCAATTAATAAAAGGCGAGCGTCCGATAATATACGGAGACGGCAGGCAGAGTCGCGATTTTACATATATAGAGAATGTAATTGAAGCGAATTTGAAGGCTTGCCTTGCTCCAGAAGTAGCAAATGGAGAAATATTCAATATTGCATACGGTGGCCGAGAACGATTGATAGATATTTTTAATATAATAAAAAGAATTCTGAATAATGATATCGAGCCGATATATGGCCCTTGGCGTAAAGGTGATATCAAACATAGCAATGCTAATATCAGTAAAGCAAAAGAGCTGTTGGGATATAATCCGGAGTGGGATTTTAAAAGAGGAATAGAAGAAACCGTTAAATGGTACAAAGAAAAATTGTGAAACATCTGGCGGGTGAAATTCTGTGAATGAAAACCGTGGCACAATTATTTACATCGGCGGTTTTGAAATGCCGGACAAAAATGCGGCAGCTCATCGTGTCATAAACAACTCGCGTATATTTCGCGATCTTGGTTACCATGTGGTATTTTGCGGTGTGGACAGGGATAATGTAAAGGCAGCCAAAATCGACGTTTTTGACAACCACCCGTTACCTTATCCCAGAAATGGCCTTGAATGGTTTAAATATCTAATTGATTTTAGTTATATTAAAAATATGCTTATACAGTATAAAGACATACAGTATGTGATAGCTTATAATTTGCATGCAATACCATTGCTTAGATTGCTTGCATATTGCAAAATGAGAAAAATAAAAGTAATTGCGGACGTAACTGAATGGTATGAAAATAAATTTTCTTTTAACCCTCTGAAATTAATTAAATTCATTGATACAACGCTGGTGATGCAGTTAATTCATAAAAAAGTGGATGGAATAATATCTATCAGTTCCTATTTAGAGAAATATTATAGTAATTATGTAAAAAATATCATTATATTGCCGCCTCTTGTTGATATAAGCGAAGAAAAATGGAGAGTAAAATTAACGAAAAATGATGATTGCATTGAATTTGTTTATGCCGGCTCCCCGGGTTATGATAAGGACAATATTGGTTTGATTGTTAATTGTTTCAGTAAAATTGAAACTGATAATAAAGTAAAACTAAAAATATTAGGTTTGGATCGGCAACAATTCGGAGATTTGTATCCTCAATATATTACCAGTTTGGAAACCCTAGGCGATAAGGTGTCTTTTATGGGTAGAGTATCTCATAGAGAAAGCATCTCCGCCTTAAGTCAATCGGATTATTGTATATTTATACGGGAACGAAACAGAAAAAACATGGCTGGTTTCCCAACTAAATTTGTTGAATGCATAACTAGCGGCACAGGTATAATAGCTAACGATATAAGTGATATAAGGCAATATTTCCCGTCAGACGGCAGAAGTATATTGCTTAATGATATTGATGAGGCTTCAATTTGCAAGGCTTTACAGCATGTGATAAATAAGGCAACTGTATGTAAATTAGAAGATAAACTAATTAATAGAGTATTTGACTATCATGCTTATAAGGAAGAAGTTTATAATTTCCTAAGCAAATTATAAAACATGGTAGTATAATCCAATGTTGAAAGGAAATGTGCCGTGCTGGTTATATTTGGATGTATTTTATCTTTTTTAGAAAAAGTTATTAATAGATGCATAATAAAATATAGAACGACAAAATTCATAGTATGCGGTCAAAATGTTTATATTGGCAAAAATTGCATCTTTAGTTATTCAAATGTATCTATAGGAAACCATGTTTATTTCGGACCGGGATGTGTTATCCAAAGTGCCCATGGTCACATATATATTGGAAATCATGTTATGTTTGGACCTGGCGTAAATGTACATGGCGGAAACCATATTTATAATAGACTCGGGTTTTATATGGATGAAGTGAATAAAAAACTAGGTGATGATACTGATATAGTAATAGAAGACGATGTTTGGCTTGGCGTTAATTCAATAATTCTTAGCGGCGTTGTCATAAAAAAAGGCGCTATTGTAGGAGCAGGGAGCGTAGTAACAAAATCTGTAGAACCTTATAGCATAGTTGCAGGGAATCCAGCGCAGTTGATTAAACAAAGATTTACCGATGAAGAAATACTACAGCACGAAAAGTTAATGGCTAAGAGAGAAGGAAAGATTCATTGAAAACCATAATGATTGCATTTAGGCAAGGCGCTGAAAACGGCGGACCATATAATAGCCATTTGCGTATTATGCAGAGCAATTTGAAAGAAAAATATACTTTTATACCGCTATTTGTTCCTAAAGGTAGAATGGGACTTTTTAACATTCGCATTATTTATAATCTGGTAAAGCAGATTAAAAAGGCAAAGCCAGATGCTGTTCAAATTGTGGGTTTGGAATTGATCGGTTTTTACCTCACCGTTGCGTGCAAACTGTCTGGTATTAAAAATATTATACTAGCCATACATGGCAGCACTTCCGAGGCTATCGAGTTTAATAAGAATATATTTAAAAAAGAAATTATGAATATTCTAGAGATGTATACCCTAAGTGGGGCAAAAATAGCTTTTGGTGTAAGCAAATATGTACATGAAATACGAAATGTCAAACGTTATTCTAAAAATTATTATGGACACATATATAATATGCTTCTGGAAAACACTACTGAAATTGATGGACATGCCATAAGGAAAGAACTAAATATCCCAGCGGAAAACATAGTAATTATATCTGCAGGTCGCATAGAAAAAGAAAAGGGCTATGAGCTTTTGGTAAAGGTCATTAAATATTTTAATAACAATCATAGAATGACTTTTCTTATTGCAGGTACCGGTTCATATCTTGATAATATGAAGGTAGCCTTGAAAACCCAATTGGATAAGGGGCAAGTTTTGTTTTTAGGGTTTCAAAAAGATATAAAACGCATTCTATCTACCGGAGACATATTTGTTATGCCTTCCTTTCATGAAACCCTCTGCATGTCCCTTATAGAAGCGGGGCAATGCGGATTAGCATTGATTGCCAGCAATGTCGGCGGCATGCGTGAGGTTGTAACCAATGAAGAAAATGGCTTTTTGGTTTCTTTAGGTAGCGCAAATGAGTTTATTAAAAGGATTGAAGAATTGGTGAATGACCGGAGTAAATTATTGCGATTCAAAGAAAATGCTCAAAAGACGATTAATTTTCGTTTTGCTAACAATATTTCTTTATCGCGCCTTGACGAGCTTTATAGTATGATATTGTCATGAGGTTTAAAGTGACCAGAAAAGTTATAAAAATACACAACATAATATGCCTAATTTTATTTTACTTGGGTGTCAGCAGCATATTTCCCCCAATTGATGGCTATTTGGGAAATATGAACATTGTAATAAGAATAGCGTTAAATATGGCTTTATTATTAGTCGCGTTTACAAACCAGAAAAAATGCTTTGTCAACCTGACTCATTTAATAGGAACGGTATTTTTTGTTTTTTACTCCGCAATTGTTCCATATTTATTTGGGAACGGAGTATGGGCAAACCGTTATCTGGATCTGTCGCTATTTATTACGGCTCCGCTTATGTATAATTATTTATATAATACAGGCCATTTAGATGCTTTAAAGAAATACGTTGTACTTACTTTCGTTTTTGCGGCTATAACGTGGGTTATCACGGTATCTTCACTGCTTGCTTCTCCATATATATCACGGCTTATTAAAAGCAGCGGCGAGCTTACAACAGCGCTGAAACGCAGGGGAATCGGGGGATATGAATTCATTTATTTCTGCATGATAATTTGCGTTGCAGCTTTTAATGTTTTTGGGAATTATAACAAATTATCTTATTTATTGTTGACAATCCTTATGCTTATTACGCTAATATTAGGAAACTACATGATAGCTTTTTTGCTGTCGATTATAGGTATTATCCTTAACTTATTGGCTGGGCGTACCTTTAGAAAGAGATGCATATCACTCTCCATCCTATTGGCGCTTTTAATTTTTTACAATCCTCTACTCAATTGCCTTATAGACTTGATAATAAAAATATCTCCTTCGGGGCGCATTGCGGAACTGCTTAAAGGCTCCAGTGCTAATATATTCATAGCTATTTGGGATGAATTTAAATCGGATAGACTTCCGACTCTCCTTGGCAGCTTGCTCATTATCGGAGAAACAAACGGCCTGGGTTCAAGCATTCTGCCTCCAAATGAATTAGATTATATTCTCCGTGAATTGGGGCAGCATTCGCATATTTTGGATACACTTGCCATAATGGGGGTACCGGTTGGCTTATTATATACATATCTGATTTTTAGGCCCTTAAAAGTAAATAAAAGCTTGATTTTTATTTTTCCACTTTTACTGCTGTTCAATAACGCGACATGCTCTCAAGCTTACGCTATATACATTATAGCTCCTTTGCTTGAGTACATATATCGGGACTATGTTTGCACTTAATAATAATATAATTTTTTAATAATTATTAGTTGATATGAAAATAAAATTATGCATAAAGGAGCCACTTGTGATGAGAATTAGCACCTGCACCTGTGGGCGGAAGCATATCCGTACGTATTCTTTTGGAATGAAATAAAGTGAAGCGAGTAATAGAGGTACCTACATGAATCATATACTATATCTTGGCTATTATTCTACTCAGAACCATTATAGAATATGTTCTCCCGCTGCTGTTACTATGATGGATTATTTGAATCATGCTATAAATGAAGCCGGGTTTAATACGATTATTTTATCGCCCGCACAGGCTGGTTCTGAATATAAACCAAGAGAAGAAGAAAGCATAGGAACAACATCTAAAGCTATTTTTCTCCCTTCGTATAAATCCGTTTCTAAAAAAAACTTGTTTTATCGTATCCTATATAAAATTTATCGAGAAAGAGATTTATATAATGAATTGCGTAAATTGGTTAAGCCTAATAGTATCATCCTGGTTTATCATTCTCTTGCGCTTATAAATGTTCTGAAAAAATTGCGAAAGCACATCAATTTTACTATGCTCATGCAGGTTTGCGAAATATATTCTGATGTTACTGGAGAGCATAAAAAACGAAAACGTGAGCTTAAGTGGTTAAAATCAGCGGACGCATATATTTTCTCAACAGAGCTGTTGGAAAAAGAAATTAATAATGATAATAAGCCGCATGTTATTTTGCATGGTACATATATATCGGAAATAGACAGGGGTTGCAAATTTAACGACGGCAGAATCCATTGCGTTTACGCGGGTACTCTTGATCCACGAAAGGGAGGAGCTGTCGCTGCTGCTGCTGCTGCTGAATTTTTAGATGAAAAGTATCATATTCACATCTTAGGCTTCGGAAGCGCCCCACAAAAAGAAAGCTTACTAAAAATAATAGACGAAGTCTCAAAACGAACTAAATGCAAAGTTACCTTTGACGGTCTGAAAAGCGGAGAGGAATACATCAGATTTATTCAAAGCTGCGATATAGGACTTAGTACGCAAGATCCGGCATCAAGTTTTAACAATTCATCATTTCCATCGAAAATATTATCATATATGTCGAACGGCCTTAGAGTGTTAAGTATTAGAATTCCTGCTGTCGAAACATCTGCAATTGGAAAGTATATGTTTTATTATAATAACCAAACCCCTGAAAAAATTGCGAAAGCAATTAAACGAATTGATTTATTTGATAGTCATGATAGAAGAGAAATTATTGAAAACTTAAATACCCTTTTTAAATCTGACATAAAAATACTCCTTGATAATTTAACGAGGTATAACAATGGAAAGTAAACCTTTAGTCAGTGTAATCGTTCCGGTCTATAATGCAGAAAAAAGACTATCATTATGTATTGATAGTATACGGGGCCAAACATATAAAAATATAGAAATAATCATTATTAATGATGGATCGTCGGATCAAAGTGCTATAATATCTAATAAATTGGAACAGATAGATGAAAGGATTACCGTCATTCATCAAAAGAACTCCGGCGTCAGCAACGCGAGAAATAAAGGTTTAAGGATAGCTAAAGGTCAATATGTTATGTTCGTTGATAGTGACGATACCATTGACGCAGATTTTATAAAGAACTCGCAGGATGATGTGGAAAGATATCAACCTGATTTGTATATCTCTGGATTGGTTATGGAAACATACAATAATCAAAAATTAATTGACTCCGTAGATTACAAAATAAATAAAAATGAACAGTTTACTATTAAATCACTTTTTGAGAACCTTCAGGTCTGTTATCCGTTGATATGCATTTGTAGTCCATGTGGTAAAATTTATAAAAAAGAGCTTATTGACAATATGTTAATTACATTTGACGAAAACATTTCATTAGGTGAAGATACTTTATTTAATTTGTTGTATTTATCTGTTTGTAAAAACGTATATTTTTCAAAGGAAATATATTATCATTATTACCGCGGAGATGATAATTCATTATTCAGTAAATTACATAAGGATACATACGAGATTCACCGATTTGTCTATGGGAAGATGCGAAACTTAATGCTAGAAAACAATTGTGATGCAGAATCAATATCACGATTTGAAAAACTGTATATTGACCTTATTATAGGCTGTATTACAAAATTTTTTCTTTATAATGAAACTAGTAAAGCCGAACGGAAAGACATCATAAAAAAAGTCGAATATGATATGTATTTGCGAAAGAACCTGAGTGTTTTCAATCGTAACATTAAAAAGTTTATCCTATATTTTTTTGTAAAATTGAGATGGACAAACATAGTATATCAGTTATTCAAAATGCAATATAAGGGTGCAAAGTGTAGTGGAAATAGAAGGTAATTATAAAATCGGTATCCTCACTCATTATTATGGAAGCAAAAACTACGGTGGACTCTTACAATCATATGCTCTGAGTGTTTATCTAAACAATATTGGTTATCAATGTGAAGTTATTTCTTATGATTTTCTGCAGAAGTCATTGAGGAAAAAACTTACTTTCAAAAAGATATGTCATATGGTCAAAGATTTAGTTAAAACGTCTATCTATATATCTTATAATATAAAGAAGAAAAAAAGGGATACCTGTTTTTCAAAATTTGCAAATTCTAAAATTCCACATTCCTATAATGTTTATTTAACCAAGGATTTGAAATCATGTGTAAATGATTATGATGTTTTTATCGTGGGAAGCGATCAGGTCTGGAATCCAGAATATTTCTTCGATGGATTCTATATGGATTTTGTACCTTCAACCAAGATAAAAATATCGTATGCTGCCAGTATTTCATCAGATAATCTTACAGAAGAACAGCTCTGTATTTTTAAAAACAGTTTGGTGGATTTTGCAGCTGTTTCAGTAAGAGAACAGAACGCGGTGGCTCTTTTAAGTCCTGTTTCTCCTGTTCCAGTTCAGTGGGTGCTTGACCCAACCATGCTGCTAACCCTCGAGGATTGGGACAAAATTTGCTCGCCCCGCATCATAGAACATCCATATATGTTTTGCTACTTTCTTGGAGATGACAATACCGAAAGGCAACTGGCTATAGAATATTCTCATAAACACAACTTGGCAATTGTTACACTTCCGCACTTACTTGGGTACTTCAGATCATGTGACAAAAAGTTTGGTCACGAACAACTCTACAATGTATCTCCAGAAGATTTCATTTCATTGATTAAGTATGCCGAGTTTATTTTTACCGATAGTTTTCATGCGACAGTTTTTTCCGGTATTTATCAAAAGCAGTATATAGTATTTGAGCGGACAGCAAAATCGTCAATGAAATCCCGGATATACAGTTTGACTTCTCTCTATGAAACTCCAGAACGTTTTTGCAACTCAGCAGATAAGCAAACGATTTCTTACATAGACTCCTTACCTCCTATTGATTATACTAGGAAGCTGGAAAAGCTTGAGCAAATGAAAGAAGCCTCCAAGACGTTTTTACACAGTAATTTATCAAGGTTAAATAAGATAACATGAAGATTAACCAACTAAAGTTAGGGTCTTTCTTATCGTATCTGCAAATGGCTATTGGGGTCATTATCGGTTTACTATATACGCCGATTATGATACAACTGCTAGGTAAAAATGAATATGGCCTTTATAATACTGTTTCATCTACAATTTCAATGCTGTCTGTATTAAGCTTAGGAATTAACAGCAGTTATATCCACTATTTTTCAATATATAAAAAAGAAAACAATACAGTAAGCATTTATAAGTTAAATGGTTTGTTCCTAATAATATTATCTATTATTGGTTGTGTTGCGCTGGCTTGCGGTCTGTTTTTGTCATTCCATCTCGACGTTATTTTCAAGTATGGACTTACGACGGCAGAATATGAATTAGCGCGCGTACTGATGCTACTTCTCACCGTCAATCTCTCCATTTCTTTTCCAATGAGTGTTTTTGCCAATATCATTGCGGCCAATGAACGATTTGTATATCTTAAACTTCTAAACTTGATAAAAACCGTTGTCAGTCCGCTTTTGACCCTTCCCTTGCTATTGATGGGGTATCGGTCTATTGCTATGGTATCTATCACAGTCGCTCTTGCTTTGATTACTGATATTTTGTACTTATATTACGTTCTGTTTATTCTAAAGAACAAGTTTATATTCCATTCATTTGAAAAAGGAATTTTCGTTAGTCTGCTGATATATACAAGTTTTATTGCCATTAATCTGATTGTTGATCAGATTAACTGGAATATTGACAAGATCCTGTTAGGCCGGTTCAAAGGAACTTCCGCTGTTGCTGTTTATTCGGTCGGTTACTCGCTAAATACCTATTACATGATGTTTTCCACATCCATTTCTGGTGTATTTACACCACGCGTACATAAAATAGTCAATCAGACCTATGGAGACTTTGCGGAACAGCGTTTACAGCTTACCTCGCTGTTTACTAAAGTAGGCAGAATTCAATTTTTGTTTCTAGGGCTTATAGCGAGCGGACTTATTTTTTTCGGCAAAGATTTTATTGTCAGGTATTGGGCGGGTGCAGATTATGCGGATTCCTACTATGTTATGCTGCTCCTTATTCTTCCCGCTTCAATTCCTTTAATCCAAAATCTCGGTATAGAAATACAAAGGGCAGAAAACAGGCATAGCTTCCGTTCTGTGGTATATGGCGCGATGGCATTATTGAATCTGGGACTTTCCTATTATCTTTGTCAGGTATACGGGGCAATCGGCAGCGCTTTAGGTACGGCAGTTTCATTAGTTCTTGCAAATGGACTGGTCATGAATATTTATTATTATAAAAAATGCAACATTGATATAGTGTTATTTTGGAAAAACATTCTCAGGATGTCTGTTGGCTTGATTGTGCCAATCGGGTTTGGGGTTGTTATGACCATTTTTATTAAGACGCAGTCTACAGTTCTGTTCTTACTGAAAATGTCCCTTTATTCTCTGGTATATTGCGTGTTTATGTGGTTTCTGAGCATGAATGATTATGAAAAAACAATAGTTAAACTACCGCTTCATACCATTGGTCGAAAATTTCGGAAAGTGTAAGCTCCATGATACATATAAATGAAAAGAAACAATGTTCCGGCTGTAGCGCCTGTGCAAACGCATGTCCAATACAGTGCATCCGCATGACCTTTTGTAGAGAAGGATTTCTATATCCCGAGGTGGATATAGAGAAATGTATAAAATGCGGGCTTTGTATGAAGGTATGCCCGATAATCAATATAAATTCAAAAGCCATTTGTATTGAAGAAGAAGGGTTGATGGCTTATGCGGCCATCAACAAGGAGGAGCTGATACGTTTTGCAAGTTCTTCTGGCGGCATATTTACTTTGCTTGCTGTGCAAGTAATAAAAAGCGGCGGTATTGTCTTTGGCGCTGTCTTCTCTGATGATTGCAAGTCTGTTTTTCACATGGCGGTAGAAACGATTGAAGGTTTGAAAAAACTCCGAGGCTCTAAATATGTGCAAAGCCGAATTGGAGATACTTATAGGCAAGCAGCCATGTATCTAGATACGGGTCGTTTGGTGCTGTTTTCCGGAACTCCTTGTCAGATTGCTGGACTATATGCTTACCTGAAACATGATTATAAGAATTTGATTACGCAAGATCTGATTTGCCATGGAGTACCGTCTCCTCTCGTTTGGGAAAAGTATGTTGAATTACGCGAAAAAAAAGCCGCTTCCAAAACGAAGAGCGTCTCTTTCCGGTATAAGAAACACGGATGGAATTCTTTTTCAATGCGTTTTATATTTAACAACGGAGCAGAATATGTAAAGCATCATAATGAAGATAGGTATATGCGTGGCTTCCTCGCCAACCTCTATCTAAGACCCTCTTGTTATAATTGCGCTTTCAAAGGCTTTCCTCGTCAAAGCGATATAACCTTGGCAGATTTCTGGGGAATCCAGTATATAATACCAGATATGGACGATGATAAGGGAACTTCTTTGGTAATAGTTAATTCTGATAAAGGAAAGTCGCTGTTTAAACAAATACAAACATATCTGATATTCCGGCCTGTTAATTGGGAGCAAGCAATAGTATATAATTCCGCTGCCATAAAGTCCGCGCAGTTTTCTAAGCAAAGAGATACGTTTTTTGGGTTAATGAACGAAAAGGGCTTGAATAATGCGTTTAATAAATATTGTCGCACTAAATTTATGGCTTGGATTAAGCGTAAAATCCATATGCAATTATCCAAGATAAAGCTTCGTATTACAGGAGAGCAAAAATGAGCTTATTCACCGGCAAAACCCTCCTAATAACCGGCGGCACCGGCTCTTTCGGCAACGCCGTGCTAAACCGCTTTTTACATACCGGCATAGCCGAAATCCGCATCTTTTCCCGCGACGAGAAAAAGCAGGACGACATGCGCCACGAATTCCAGGCTAAAATGCCGGAGGTTGCGGACAAAATCAAATTTTATATCGGCGACGTGCGCGACCCGGCCTCGGTTAAAAACGCGATGCACGGCGTCGATTACATATTCCACGCCGCCGCGCTCAAGCAGGTGCCCTCCTGCGAGTTTTTCCCGCTCGAGGCCGTCAAGACCAACGTCCTCGGCACCGACAACGTGCTGACGGCCGCCATTGAGGCGGGCGTTAAAGCTGTCATCTGCCTTTCCACCGACAAGGCCGCCTATCCGGTAAACGCGATGGGGACAAGCAAGGCCATGATGGAAAAAGTCGTAGTCGCAAAGTCGCGCACCGTCATCCCCGACAGGACGAGGATTTGCTGCACGCGCTACGGAAACGTGCTATGCTCGCGCGGCAGCGTCGTCCCGCTGTGGATCGAGCAGATTAAGGCGGGCAAGCCGATAACGATAACCGACCCGAAAATGACGCGCTTCATTATGTCGCTTGACGAGGCCCTGGATCTTGTTCTATTTGCCTTTGAAAACGGCGGGCAGGGCGACATACTCGTCCAAAAGGCTCCGGCCTGCACCATAGAGACTCTCGCCCGTGCGGTTTTGGAACTGTTCGATCCGGACGGAAAAATTGAGATAAAAACGATAGGCATACGCCACGGCGAGAAGCTGTATGAAACGCTGCTCACAAACGAGGAATGCGCCAACGCCATTGACATGGGCGCGTTTTACCGCGTGCCCTGCGACAAGCGCGACCTCAACTACGACAAATATTTTACCGAGGGCGACAGAGAGCGCGCGATGCTCAAGGAATTCAATTCCAACAATACCCTGCTGCTGGATGTAGAGCAGGTCAAGGCCAAGCTGCTTGCGCTTCAGTTTATTCGCCAAGAGCTTGCCGGAATGGGGAGAAAACCATGAATGTGCTAATAACAGGCGCAAAAGGCTTTATAGGAAGGAACCTTGCCGCCTGCCTTAAAAACATCAGGGACGGCAAGGATATCGGCTCCGGCTTGAGCGCCGACATTACGATTTTTGAATACGACATAGACACCGAACCCGGGCTGCTGGACGAGTATTGCACCCGGGCTGATTTTGTATTCAATTTAGCCGGGGTCAACCGCCCAAAAGACGAGTCGGAGTTCATGTCCGGCAATTTCGGCTTCGCTTCGCTGCTGCTTGACACTCTCAAAAGACATGGGAACGCCTGCCCCATTATGCTCTCCTCCTCGACACAGGCCGAGCTTGACAATCCGTATGGGAGGTCAAAAAAGGCGGGGGAAGAGCTGTTTTTCCGTTATGCAAGCGAAACCGGCTCAAAGGTCCTCGTCTACCGCTTTCCGAACGTGTTCGGCAAATGGTGCCGCCCAAACTACAATAGCGCGGTGGCCACCTTTTGCCACAACATAGCACGCGATTTGCCTATCACGGTAAACGACCGTGACGCGGTTTTAAGACTGGCATATATAGACGATGTTACAGCGGAGCTAATACGCGCGCTTAAGGGCGAGGAAACCCGCGCAGGGCGCTTTTGCGAGGTTCCGATAACACATACGGTAAGGCTCGGCGAAATTGTAGATATGCTCTATTTCTTCAAAAAGTGCCGGGAAACGAGAGAAGTGCCGGATTTGGAAAACGCTTTTGTAAGGAAGCTGTACGCTACATATCTCTCTAATTTGCCCGGGGACAGATTCAGCTATCCGCTCCGGATGAATGCCGACCAGAGGGGTAGCTTCACAGAGATGATACGCACTCCCGACAGGGGGCAGTTTAGCGTAAATATATCCAAGCCCGGAATTGTCAAGGGCAACCACTGGCACCATACTAAGAACGAAAAATTTCTTGTAGTCAGCGGAAAGGGAATAATACGCTTCCGCAGCGTGTACAACACCGAAATTTATGAGTATAATGTTTCCGGCGAAAAGCTTGAAGTCGTTGATATACCGCCCGGGTATACGCATAACATTGAAAATATAGGGACTTCGGATATGGTAACGCTAATGTGGGCCAGCGAACCCTTCAATCCGGACAGGCCTGACACATATTATCTGGAGGTTTAAGGATGCCAAAGCTTAAGCTTATGACGATTGTCGGCACAAGGCCGGAGATCATTCGCCTATCCGAAACCATAAAGAAATGCGACAGGTATTTCGAGCACACCCTGGTCCACACGGGGCAGAACTATGACTACGAGCTCAACCGGATCTTTTTCGAGGATCTGGAGCTTCGGGAGCCGGACTATTATCTTGCGGTAGCCGGCTCGGATTTGGGAGAAACTATAGGGAATATCATATCGAAATCCTACAGGCTCATGGCGGAGCTGAAGCCCGACGCGCTGCTGATATTGGGCGATACGAATTCCTGCCTTTCGGCGATTTCCGCCAAAAGGCTGCATATACCCATATTCCATATGGAAGCGGGCAACCGCTGCTTCGACGAGCGCCTGCCGGAGGAAACCAACCGCCGCATAGTGGACCACATCGCCGACGTGAACCTCTGCTACAGCGAGCACGCCCGCCGCTATCTCAACGCCGAAGGAACGGCTAAGGAGCGCACCTACGTCACGGGCTCCCCTATGGCCGAGGTATTATCCGCGAACCTTGATAAAATTAAGCGCAGCCGTGTGCTTGAGCGTCTGGGGCTCGAAAAAGGCAGGTACCTGCTGCTCTCCGCCCACCGTGAGGAAAACATAGACGATGAGGCCAGCTTCCTCGGCCTCATGAATTCGGTCAACGCCCTGGCCGAAAAGTACGATATGCCGATTTTTTACTCCTGCCATCCGCGGAGCGCGAAATTCATCGAGCGGCGCGGCTTTTCCTTCGACGGGCGCGTTATAAAAAGCAAGCCCCTCGGCTTCCACGACTACACCAATTTGCAGATGAACGCTTTTGCCGTAGTTTCCGACAGCGGAACCTTGCCGGAGGAGAGCAGCTTTTTTTTGTCGGTTGGACATCCTTTCCCTGCTGTCTGCATAAGGACAAGCACGGAAAGACCGGAGGCGCTGGACAAGGGCAACTTCATTATCGCCGGGATAACCGTCGAGCAGGTTCTGCAGGCGGTGGAGACGGCGGTGGAGATGAATAAAAACGGCGACTTTGGGGTTCCGGTGCCGGACTATACGGACGGAAACGTGAGCTGTAAGGTTGTTAAAATTATTCAATCTTATACCGGGATTGTCGATCGTATGGTGTGGCGAAAGTATTAATAGAGGCTGAATAATCATCCGTGTAAATGGGTATAATCTCCATAAAATGAATTGGGGGTTACGAAATGAAAAAGTCAAAGAACATTCTCACGGACAAGGAAATGGAACTAGTTAGCCTGCTGATGCAGGACTGCAAGAGCACAAACGACATTCAGGCAAAGCTTAAGCGCCTTTTCGCGGGAACAATCGAGCAAATGCTTGAGGCCGAGATGGATGAGCATTTAGGGTACGAAAAGCACAGCAACGCGGGCGACAACAGCGGCAACTCACGCAACGGCTATAACCGCAAAACCATCATCAGCGAGTACGGAGAAAGCGAGATAGCGGTACCGCGCGACCGAAACGGCGAATTTGAGCCAAAAGTCATC
>JAJUJI010000015.1 GCA_029265405.1 Clostridiales bacterium
AATCTGGTAGTTCTGGCCCGAGCCGGACGACGCCTGCGGCGGGCATAGGGGTTATTGCGCCCTTTTTGAGGAAAAGCAGGGGAAACGGGAGCTTGAAACCTCTCAACAACAGTCATTTCCGATGTATTAGGACGCTTCAGCCTCGCAATTCGGCATGTGCTTAAATAAGCGCGCTGTTAATCAGCGGTTCCCTAGAAAAGTCAGGTATAAAATAAGCTTCCTGGATTCTTGCTCAAGCTTGAGCTTTTTATTTGCGAGCTCCGGCAGCATGCCGCCCTGCCCCTTCTGATCGGTGATTCTTTTGATTTCCTCCAGGGAACACCCGCTCTGCTTGAGCGTGGATATGATTTGAAAATCGTACCTCTGCATTGCGCTATAATATCTGTAGCCCTGCTTGCCCGTGTATGCCGGGTGCAGCAATCCCATTTTATCGTAGTACTGCAGCGTTTGCCTGGTGGTGCCGCAGAGCTCGGCAAAACGGCTTATGGTCATTAAGGGGATTTTTGGGTTTTTCATTTGGAGCGGCCGTCCTTTCAGACGTGTTAAATATTGAAAAACGTGAAAATTAAACGGAATATATCGTCAAAATATGTTTAAAATGTAAAAAATATTAGGTTGCAGAAAAAACACTTGACTGTATAGTAACAATACAGTTTATATTTTAGGCGGTATTAAAAATTGGTATTGGGAAGTGCAATATTTATGACAAGAAAGTATCAGCTTACGAAGGAAGAAAAAAGAGAGTTTTGCAAAAAGCTTACCGAGCACCTTATAGACATCAGAATACGGCTGGGCATGACTCAGGAGGAGCTGGGGCACGTTTGCGGCATTTCAAGGGTCACGATTTCACAGATCGAATCTGGTCATGTGAAGATGAACTGGCTTCATTTTAACGCGATTATGTTTGTTTGCATAGCAAACAAGGCCTTGAAGGAGTATCTCTACGCCAACGGGATGCTCGGCGACAAGCTGCTGTGCTTCTACCAGAATCCGGAGGATGGGAAGGCCGTAATAAACGTCAATGTGGATGAGGACAAGATAAAGCTCTACAAGGATCTGGCGGCGCTTAAAAGCTGACTGGAATAATACTGCAGGGATAAGCAGCGGCGCCAGTTAAAGGAGTCCATAGCCGTCCGCGATGGAAAACGCCGGCTAACCCGGCGGCGGGAAGGCGCGCATCGGCGAGTATTAAAGGCGATGACGGCCGTAACGCCGCATAAGGTCAGCCGGCGCGTTCTTTTTTTATTGGCATATTATTATTTTGCTTTCCTTGTTATATGGGCTTGCATAAAATATATAATAAAAGTAAGCCTTTGTAAACACAAAGCGGCGATATTTATTGCTGCGGTATTCCGATAACCAAAAAACAAAGCACGGCCCGAGCCTCGGAAAACCCGCGCCGGCGCCATGGCGTGGAATAAAAGGTAAACGCAATCTGCGCAGCGCATGTCAGCGTTTTTTACAAAAATATTGACATGCGAATGATAATGAGATACAATCCATAAAAATATTTATATAAATATTCTTATGTTAAGTCCAGCCGACAATAAGCGAAAATGCGAAGCATCCCCGGATGCAAAACGGCTGAAAGTCTTAAGTTTGATTAGCCTTTCGCGCATTGCGCTTGAAAATAAATGGCGGAATGGAGGCTGCTATGAGGCCTGACGGTATAAGGGTCAGAGACGCGGACCCGATGTATTATCTCATACCTTATTTTTTGACAAAAAAATACGACGCGATGAATATGGTCACGCTGGATGTTCCGGTGGAGCCCATGCACGCATATATGAACGCAAAGCGCAAGGAGGGGAGGAATGTCAGCCACCTTGCGCTGGTGCTGACGGCTTATCTAAGGACCGTCGAGGAATTCCCCGCGATCAACAGATTCATATCAAATAAAAGGGTATACCAGCATAAGGATATTACCGTTTCGATGGTTGTTTTAAGGCCCGATAGCAACGACGATACGATGTCAAAAATATACCTCGACAAAACGGACAACGTGTTCGACGTGCAGAGGAAAATAGAGGAATATATAGGGCAAAACAGGGTGATGAACGAATCGAACCTGCTGGACAAGGCGATGAGGATCATTTGCAATCTCAGCGGCCTCATGTCGGTGGCCATAGGGTTTGTCAAGTTTCTGGACCGCCACGGTTTGCTGCCTTATTCCCTAATAAAGGTGAGTCCTTTTCACGCCAGCCTTCTGATTTCCAATCTTGCAAGCATACGCACAAACCACATATACCACCATGTTTACGATTTCGGAACGACCAGCATATCCATGACGATAGGCAACATGCGGGAGGTCCCGAGAAGATCCAAGGGGAACATCGTTCACGACAGGTGCCTGCCGCTGGGCGTCGTGATGGACGAAAGGATCTGCTCTGGGCACTATCTGGCGCAGGCGTTTGCGCGAATGAAGGAGCTCCTGATGAATCCGGCGCTGCTTGAGGAAGCCCCGTTGCGTGAGCCCGCCCGCAAGCGCGCAAATGAAATGCAGACGGACACGGTTTGAAACAATCAGACCCATGAAAAAAATAAGCGAGGCATCGCCGAAAGGCGATGCCTCTTTTGCCGGCGCGCAAAAACGAGCTGCCTATCGCCTCGCCTTCCTTGAGATATTTAAAACGGACAGGGCAAAAAAGAGCGCCGCGGCGGCCAGCAGAAACAGTATGCTTCCCGAAGGGCTGAGGGCCTTGCCGCCGAAACAGAATACCGAACCGAGATGCCTTTGCAAATCTGCGGCATATCCGGCGGGCAGAACAGCTCCCCGCGATATGGGCGAAGGCATCATTGCCCGGCGAAGCAGGGCCGCGGCATGCGAGGGAGGAAAAAGCTTTACGACCCATTGCACGGGCGCCGGCAGCATGCCTATGGGCAGGTAAACGCCGGTGAGAAAGCCTATAAGCGTACCGATTATCGTGCTGGCCGTGCTGAAGGCGTTTTCGCTAGCAAAAAAGGAAGTAACAAAAAACATGATCGAGGTGTTGGACAGGCAAGAAAGGAGCAACAGGCCAAGAACCTTGATAAGCGCGGTCGCGCTCAGCAAAGAGCCGCCTTCGGAGACTATATACAGTTCGGCAAGTACAAGAGTCGACAAGGACATGACAAGCCCTATAAGAAAGGAGCTTATAATATAGCCGGCGGCCAAGCTTTTTCTGGAAACGGGCGAGGAGTAAAAATCCTTGCTTATTTTTCTGCTTCTGTCAAGCACCATGGTTCCAAATGCGCCCATAGTCGTCGTAACCGAGGTTACGGCCAGCAAGCCCGCCATTACCCAGCTATCCATAAGCTGGCGCGCATTGTCAAGCTCGCTCATTCCGGCGGTCCAGACATCGCCGAGGAAAAGCACATACAGCCCAATCACTATAAGCGATGCCAGCAAGGAGAAAAAAACCGCCGATTTGTCCCTGAAAAACAGGCGCAGGTTGCGCACGGCAAAGCTGATCATTGGCGGAGCTCCTTTCCTGTAATGGCTATAAAAGCGTCGTCCATGGTGCCTGCGGTCACCTCAAAGCCGGTTATGTATTCCCGGCATTTTTCTATAAGCGGAAGGGCGGCCATTGTGCTTTCAATGCTTGCTGTTATCCTGCCGGCTGAGGCTTGAAAGGCTACTCCGGCGGAGCGTAGGAAAGCGGCCGCAGCCTCGGCGTCGCGGCATATCAGTGAAAGCTTGTCGGAGGCATATTTTTCTCTCAGCTCGGAAGGGGTGCCCTTGGCGGCGATTTTCCCGCCGTCGATTACTATCACATAGTCCGCCTCGGCGGCTTCCTCCATGTAATGGGTAGTCAGGAAAACCGTCATGCCCGTGTCCTTTTGCAGCTTGCGTATGGTATCCCAAACTGCCTTTCTCGTTTGCGGGTCAAGGCCGGTGGTCGGTTCGTCGAGAAAAAGCACCTTGGGGGTGTTTACCAAAGCCCGGGCTATATCGCAGCGGCGCCGCTGCCCGCCTGAAAGCTTTCCGTATTGCCGCCTTGCAAGAGCCTCAACGCCTGCGGCCGAGATTGCGCCGGCTACGGCTGCGCTTAAGGAGGCGCCTCTCAGCCCGTAAAATGCGCCGCGCACGCGCAGGTTTTCCTCCACAGTAAGCAGCCCGTCAAGCAGCCCATCCTGGAAAACAGCCCCAATGGCGCGCCTTATTTCGTTGTCCTGCTTTCCGAGGATAAACCCGTCTACCGCCGCAAAGCCGGCGTCGGGCTTAAGAAAGGTGCATATAATATCCATAGTGGTGCTTTTGCCCGCCCCGTTTGGGCCGAGAAAAGCAAAAAGCTTGCCGGTTTCGACATAAAAGCTTATGCCTTTTACCGCCTGTACGCTTCCGTATGATTTGTACAGCCCATCAACTTCTATAATGTGTCCGCATCCGCCGCTCAAACCCCGCAACCTCCGTTCAGACATTTCAAACAAAAATGCGCAAGAATTAGCGCCGAATACATAATAGCATTTATTCGGCGTTCATAAATATGGATAAGGCTAAATATAAATTAAGCATAGATTAAAAAAAGAAGCGAGCGCAAAACGGGCGCGCCAGCCAACTATGCCGAACGCCGCAGCCATTTGCTAATAAACGGCTGCGGCGTTCGGCGATAGAGCTATTTCAATCTTGTCATTATTACCGCAAGAGCCAGCCTGTCTCTGAGATCCATCTTGCTGTAAATGTGGGAAAGATAGTTTTTTACCGTTCCTTCCGTTAGATGGAGGGTTTCGGCTATCTCAAGGTTGCTCTTGCCTTCCCCTACAAGCTGGCAAATTTCCTTTTCGCGGCTCGTAAGACCGTTAAGCAGTATCTGGTGCTCCAGCTCCTTATATTTGGCGTATTCCTTGTCGTTTACGGCCTGCTCCACATAGGAGTGGAGAGTAGACATAACCTTGCCGTCAAGGACGCTTTGGCCGGTCATCGTATTCCTGACGGCGTTGATGATGGATTCGCGGCCGGCGCTTTTGAGTATATAGCCGTCGGCTCCGTTGAAAACGGCGGAGATGATGTTTTTCTCGTCGTAATAAGTCGTCAAAACCAGTATTTTAATGTCCGGATAAAGCGATTTAACTGAATTTATCAGGTTTAATCCGCCCATGCCGGTCATGTTCAGGTCTATTAGTATAAGATCCGGATGGATCCGTTTGAGCTTTTCAAGAGCCTCCTCGCCGCTTTCGGCTTTTCCGACAACCGAAAATTCCGGAAGGGGCTCGAAGAAAACCTCAAGACTGTCCAGCAGCAGCGATTCGTCGTCTACGAAAAACAGCTTGGTAACGGACATAAAAGCGCCTCCCTCGCAGCGCCGAATATATTTTTTACATAAAATATAATATGCCGTTTTGGGGTGAATGAAAAGTGCTAAAAGTAACATTAAAACAGCACGGCTGTGAATAAAAGCAATGGCCGCTGTTATTTTTTTAAGCAGAGCAATATTAAATAATGTTTAAAAAAATGGAACTATATGCAGATATTATATTGACAATATATTAAATAATATTATAATTAATGCTGGCGTGTAATTAATTAAGCATTGTACGAATATCGCATTAAAATAAAATTAATATATGAAAGGAGCGGGCAATATCACATGAAGCAAAAACTCAGTTTGATTTTCGCAATCCTGTTTATCCTTGCGCTGTTCTCGGGCTGCGGCGGCAATAACGCGGCAAAAGAGAAGGCGGAAGGCGGAGCGGAAGCAAGTCCGGAAGCCGCCTCCAAAGGAACCGCATCCGAAACGGAGACGCAAAAGCCCGAGGAAGAAGCTTCGCCCTATAATTTTGCCATAGGAAAATACGAGGTAAACGAAGAGGGCTGGCCTACGGCAAAGTATGAATACGAGCTTCCTCTGAGCACGACGGGTGAGAAATTTACCCAGTGGGACATTTGCTGGACTCCTCAGTATCTGCCTGAGGACGGGTACGACGGACTTGGCATGTACAAAGGCATGCAGGAAATGACCGGCGTGGACATCGAGTATTTCCTGGTTTCGGCCGATACTCGGAGCGAAAACTTTGCCACTCTCGTAAACTCCGATTCACTTTGCGACATTATGGCCCAGGGCGCGTATTTCTGGACGAGCGGCACGCTCCAGCAGGCCGTTGACGACGGCTACTTTGCAAACTTTTACGAATACAGGGATTATATACCGAATTACCTTTATGAAATTTACAGCCGGAGCCTGACCGACTCGACTATAATGGACACGGTATTCTATAAGGACGACGTTTGGGTCACGATGTACGGCTTGTTTGAAACGCCTATACAAAATACGGGATATATGCTCAGGCAGGACTTTATGGATGAGCTCGGCCTGGGAGACGCGCATGAAGTCAAGACCTATGACCGCGTCCACGAGATATTGAAGGCCTTCAAGGTTGCCAAAGGCGGCGATTTCTATCCAATGATGGTTTTCAGCAGCATGGAGCTTGCCGCCTACAACTGGTGCGGCTTCAATACGACGCCGTACAACGGAGGCCTGACATATCTCAGGGTTGTAGACGGTGAAGTGCAGTTTTGCGGCACCACGAGCGACGATTTGGCGCTGCTTAAAATGCTTAACCAATGGTGGAACGAAGGCTTGATAGACCCGAACTGGTCGTCCTTCAGCTATACGGCAAACCTGGCCAGCAACATAACCAACGACCTGCTGGGATACGTCATTTTTACCCCCTCGGAGGTTGCTGGCTATGAAATGACCTGCGTCAACCCGAAATGCCGGTTTGAGCCTACCCAGCGGCTGCGCCAAAAAGAAGACCAGATCATCCATTGGGGGTATGCCGGCGGCTCGGTAAACTACGGCTCCGCGGTGTTCTCGGCAAAGTGCAAAAATATGCCCCTTCTGATGACCTATATGGACTGGCAGTACAGCGACAGCGGTTCCCTGTGGACCAACTGGGGCCCTGAAGGAGAGCTTTGGGAGTATGACGAAAACGGAAACCGCATGCTGACGGATTTTGCTCTCAAGCATGAGGCGGGAACCGCCTGGCTCCAGGATTGCTACTGCTACAACGAGCTTGGCGACGCGGGCATACAGCACTGGAGGCGAAACTACGCTTATCCCGGCGGCGAGCGCTTCATAGCCATGTTTGATACCTGGGATGTCAGCGGCTTTTTCGACAGCGCCTACACTTGGCCTACGGGAGTAAAATTCAGCGATGAGCAGCAGGAAATAATCGATCAGAACAGGACGGATCCCAATACATATTTCCAGGAAAACGCCCCCTTGTTCTTTACAGGCGAAAAATCCTTCTCCGAGTGGGATAGCTATGTGCAGACAATGATGGATATGGGGCTTTCCACTGTGCTGAAAGTATACCAGGAGGGCTATGACGAATATATGAAGTCCCGCGCTTGAGAGCAGGCAGCACTCCAAAGCAAACCCCGAGCCGTACGGCTTGGGGTTTGCTTTGGTTACATGCCGATATATTTACGGTGACAAGTATTTGAAATAAATAATAAGCGGTGTAGAAGCAAAATTGAATTATATTAATAAATGCGTAGAATCTGATTAAATTTATTAATAATAATTTGTAAAACAATAAATATAGCGGTATAGTTAGCATAATAGCTAAAAATTATATTGACAAAAAATTAAAATATTATTATAGTAATACTACCCTTAAACCGAAAGCAGCATCAGAAAGGAGACGCAAATGAAAAGAAAGCTTAGCTTGATTCTGGCAGTACTGTTTGTATTGGCACTGTTTGCCGGCTGCGGCGGAAAAACGGATAGCGGCCAAAACAGCGGCGCCAATGACAAAGAGGGTACTTCGGATAATTCGAGCGCAAACTCCGGCAGCAGCGCTTCAGAAACGCAGAAGCCGGAGGAAGACAACTCGCCTTATAATTTTGCCGTTGGAAAGTATAAGGTGAACGAGGAGGGGTGGCCGGTAGAAAAATACGAGTACGAGCTGCCGCTGAGCACAACAGGCGAAAAGTTTACGCAGTGGACCGTTTGCTGGACGCCCCAGTACCTGCCGGAGGACGGTTATGACGGGCTCAGCATGTACAAGGGCATGCAGGAAATGACCGGGGTTGACATCGAGTATTCGCTGGTGGCCTCAGACACCCGCAGCGAGAACTTTTCAGTTCTGGTCAATTCGGATTCTCTTTGCGACATAATGTCCCAGGCCGCCTATTTCTGGACCAGCGGCCCACTGATCAATGCCGTTGAAGACGGCTACTTTGCCAACTTCTACGAGTACAAGGACTACATACCAAACTATCTATATGAAGTTTATACCCGCAGCCTGAACGATAAAAACGTTATGGACACTGCTTTCTATAAGGATGACGTTTGGATAAGCATGGTCGGCTTTTATGAAACGCCCCTCCTCAATACGGGATACATGCTCCGTCAGGACTTTATGGACGAGCTGAATCTCGGCAACGCGCACGACGTAAAGACCTATGACCAGCTCCATGAGATACTGACGGCCTTTAAAACGGCAAAGGGCCCGGATTTTATCCCAATGATGATTTACAGCACCTTTGAGCTTGCTCCTCTCAACTGGTGCGGCTTCAATACGACTCCGTACAACGGCGGCCTTGTCTACACCAGAGTTGTTGACGGGAAGGTAGAGTTCTGCGGCACCACGAACGACGACCTTGAGCTGATGAAGATGCTCAACCAGTGGCTCAAGGAGGGTTTGATAGATCCCAACTGGTCGGGAAACGTGGCGGGAACATCTTCGCCAATAACGACGAACCAGGCAAACGACCTGCTGGGCTGCAGCATAATGACGCCCTCCACCGTTAAGGCGGACGAGGCGGTATGCATAAATCCCAACGCCAGATGGGAGCCCACGCAGCGCTTGCGCAGGACCGAGGATCAGATTATACACTGGGGCTATTCGGGCGGAAAGATAAACTACGGCTCAGCCTGCTTCTCAGCAAAGTGCAAGAACCTGCCACTGCTGATGACCTTTATGGATTGGCAGTACAGCGACAGCGGCTCCGACTGGACCAACTGGGGCCCCGAGGGCGAGCTGTGGGAGTATGACGACAACGGAAACCGCATGCTTACGGAATTCGCGCTCAACCACGAAGCCGGCACCGCATGGCTACAGGACTGCTACTGCTACAACGAGCTTGGCGACGCGGGCATACAGCACTGGAGACGCAACTACGCTTACCCAGGCGGCGAGCGCTTTGTCGCTATGTTTGACGTTTGGGATGTGAGCGGCTTCTACGACGACGCCTATACCTGGCCGACCGGCGTTAAATTTACCGACGAGCAGCAGCAAACCATAGACCAGTACAGAACGGATGCAAATACCTATTTTACGGAAAACAGCTCCCTGTTCTTTACCGGCGAGAGGCCCTTCAGCGAATGGGACTCTTACGTGCAGACCATGATGGACATGGGCCTTTCAACGGTCATTCAGGTTTACCAGGAAGGCTATGACGAATACATGGCGTCTAATGCTTAAGCTCTGATTGGTTTATTTACTAGTCTATGGGAGAAGGGCCATATGGCCCTTCTCCCGTTTCTCTTAATATTCAGTGCTTGAAAAAGGACCATTCGCTTGGTAGTATTAAAGCAGCCCATTCCAAAATGAATTGGAGAAGCCGATGTTTGAGAATATAAACGACAGCATACGGGCCGCCACGGAGCGGCTTGCAAAAATCAACGGATCGCGTCATGGGGCCTCGGTAAACCGGCCGGGTCTGAAAAAACAGGTTGCCGAGCTGATCGACCTCTTGCGCTGCGCCATATGGCCACAAATTTTCGGCTCCGAAAAAGTCGATCCCAAATTTATGCCCACCGTTATATGCAGCTACCTTCAGCGGTCGGCGGTGCTTCTCAACGAGATAATATGCGATATATTGAGCGTAGAAGGCTTGGGGGCATATGAGGCCGACAGTATGACAGCAGCCTTTATTGACAGAATTCCGGATATCGCCGAGTGTCTTCAGACCGACATAAGGGCGGCTTATGAAGGGGATCCGGCCGCACGTTCGGAGGAAGAAATCATGCTTGCGTATCCGGCATTTGAGGCCATCAGCATATACAGGCTGGCCCATAGGCTGTATGAGCTGAAGGTGCCGCTTCTGCCGCGCATGATGACCGAATATGCCCACCAGGTTACGGGAATCGATATACATCCCGGCGCAAAAATAGGAAGATATTTCTTTATAGACCACGGAACGGGCGTTGTGATAGGCGAGACCTGCACCATAGGCGAGCATGTTAAGCTGTATCAGGGCGTAACCTTGGGCGCCAAGAGCTTTGAACTGGACGAAAACGGGAACCCAGTCAAGGGCATAAAGCGTCATCCCGACATAGGGAACAGGGTGGTGATCTATGCGGGAGCAACGATCCTTGGCGGAGATACCGTAATCGGGGACGACTGTGTGATAGGCGGCAACGTCTGGCTGACCCGTTCCGTCGAGGCGGGGAGCAGGATATATTACGGCAGGGTATAGAGGCTGACAAAAACGGAACGGGTTCAATCCCGTTCCGTTTTCAAAAGGCTTTGTATCACATAGCCGGCAAGCATAAGGCCGGCGGCCGGAGGCACCCAGCTGACGCTTGCCGGTATGCTGCGCCGCCCTGCGGGCGGCGCTTCCTCTGTAAGCGCGGGCGAGAGGGCTTCCTCCGGGCTCCATAAAACCCGATGATGCAAAATGCCGCGCTTTCTAAGCTCCTTGCGTACGACTCGTGCAAGCGGGTCGTTTTCCGTTTTGGATATGTCCGTTATCCTGAATTTTGAGCCGTCAAGCTTATTGCCCGTTCCGAGGCAGGAGATGATCGGGATTTCGCGCTCAAGAGCCGTGGCTATCAAGTCCAGCTTGCAGGAAACAAGGTCTATCGCGTCTATGATATAATCGTAGCTATCATTGAAAAAAGCCTCCCTCGTACCGGCTTCATAACGCTCAGTGATGGGAATGGCGATGATTTCGGGGTTTATATCCCTAACCCGTTCAGCCATGACGTCAGCCTTGAAGCGGCCGAGCGTGGAGGATAAAGCGATGATTTGGCGGTTGAAGTTTGTTTCAGCGACCGTATCATAGTCTATCAGAAAAAGACGGCCTATGCCGCCCCGCGCCAGAGCCTCGGCAGCCCAGCTTCCGACGCCTCCAAGGCCGAATACGGCAACGCAGGAGCGGCTGAGTTTTTTCATGCCTTCGGGGCCGAAAAGGGCCTCCTCCCTTAAAAATCGCCTGCTACTCATCGGCTTTGGCCTCGGGCTTCCAATATACAAGCCTGTTGTAGAAGGCCGAATAGCCTATGGCTACGGGAGGAACCTTCCAAAGGTTGAGCAGCCTGCTGCTGAAGTACCATACCACAGCCGCAATTAAATATTGGAAGAAAAATGTTGCGCCAAGGCGGATCAGATTCGTAGTTTCGCCAACCATAAGACGGCCGCTTTGCCTCAGGCACTTCAAGGGTCCGTAGTCCGGATGCTCTATAAGCACATAAAAAGCCATGCTAAAGCGCAAGAGAAGAATAATGCCGGGAACTATAAAAAATAAAAGGCCTATTTGGACAAGCACGTATTCGATTACATATATGACGGCCGCTTTCCAGAACAGAGGGAACATGGAGCTGAGATCGTGGAAGCTGATATCTTTTATCCCTCTGGAAGCCTTCAGGCATACCGCGTCCCAACCCAGGGTAACCAGCCTTGAAAGCAGGGCGATGATAAGAATCAGCAGCATTGCTATATACAGGTTACCGCCTGCTTCGGGTATATCGTAATTGCCGTTAGAGACGTATTCGTATACGGTCACCATATAATTTGCAATAGGCTTCATCAAAAGATAGATCATTAGGTTGAGAACCAAAAGCATTCCTAAATAAATCAAAAAGACCTTGTATATTTTCAAGCCCATGTTGAGCAGAGTTTTTTTAACGGCTTCCTGTATTTCTTTTATGTCCAACGCCTTCACTCCTTTTTTGACGGCTTATTAAGCCCCGTTGAACCTGTTCATGGCGGACTCGATGCCGCTTCTGACGAGCTCCTCTGCGGCTGCGGCTGCTTTTTCGGCTGCATCGCATAAAATTTTCAAGTCGCCGGGTGAAAGCCTACCTGTAACCCAATCGACCATGTCGTATTCGGGATGCGGGGGAGAGCCTACTCCTATCTTGATGCGCGGATAATCGGGCGTGCCCAGCCGAAGCGTTACGCTTTTTATACCGTTATGGCCTCCGTCGGAACCGCCGCGCTTAATCCTTATGCGCCCGAGCGGAAGGGCGGTGTCGTCGTGAACGACAATAATGCGCTGCGGAGGGATCTTATAGAAGGCGGCCGCTGGCGCAACTGAATCGCCGCTTAGGTTCATATAAGTTTGCGGGCGCATGAGGAGTACCTTCGATCCCCCGAAATCGGCGGTATCCGTAAACGCGTGGAATTTCAGCCGCGAAGTTTTAACCTTATGCTTTTCCTCAATGGCACGGCAGGCCAGCCAACCGGCATTATGTCTGGTATATTCATATCTTTCTCCGGGATTTCCCAAAAACGCAATTATCCACTCGGGCGGAGAAGCTTTAAAAAGCATTGGGACGATACACTCCTTAAGCAATAAAGGGACAAATCAAACAACACCCCATTATGCGCTATTTTAGCATAAGCGGGGTGTTTTTTAAATACATTTTTTATGGCGTACGCGCGGCTCTATGGCTTGCGCCGGAAGAGAGGGCTATTCCAGTATTCTGTACTTTACCATATGCATTGAAACGCCGGAGGCATCCGTCGGCGAGGTAATGTGTCCTTCGCCGCTCTCATCGCGGACATACCAGCGGCTGATAAAATCTTCGCCTCCGCTTATCCAATCGCTTCCGCAGTCGGTCCAGCCTATGTCGAGCCGTTTGTCCGTATGCCGGACCGCGTCCACCATGTCGGCGATGACGGCGCTTGCCGTCGGGAGGCTTCCGGCGCCGCAGCCGAAAAACATGGCTTCACCCAGAGCGTTGCCCTTCACCATTATGCCGTTGTCCGCGTTTTCCACATTTATAAGAGGATGTCCCGGAAGCAGCACATGGGGCGCCACCCATATCATCAGCTTGCCTCCGCTGTATACAAAGCGTGCGATAAGCTTAATTTTGGCTCCGAAGTTACGCAGGATCTCCACATCCCTGACCGAAACATTCTTTATGCCTTCGGTTTGCACAAGCTCCGGCCTGACAAGCCGTCCGTAAGCAAGGTCGGCCAGTATGGATATTTTGCGGCAGGCGTCCGTTCCCTCCACGTCCGCCGAAGGGTCCGCTTCGGCAAAGCCAAGCTGCTGGGCCTGCTTGAGCGCGTCCTCAAAGGTCATGGTGCATTCGCGCATGTTTGTCAATATAAAATTCGTCGTACCGTTGACTATTCCGCAGACCGACTCTATCTCGTTGGCCGCAAGGCAGGTCACCATGGGGCGAAGTATGGGCATGCCGCCGCCTACGCTGGCCTCAAACAAATAATTGACGTTATTTTTTGCGGCTATGGCCAAAAGCTCATGACCGTGCTTGGCAACAAGCTCCTTATTCGATGTTACGACATGCTTGCCTGACAGAAGACAGCGCTTTGTAAAATCATAAGCGACTCCGACGCCTCCTATGGTTTCCACGACAACCTTGACCTCGGGATCGTTCTCAATAACCGTAAAATCCTTTGTGAAAAGCTCGGCCATGGGGGACGATGAAAAATCTCTGATATCGAGTATATATTTCAGCTTGAGCTCGCGCCCCGCCGAGGAAGCGATTTTGTCGCGATTCATGTTCAATACTTCGGCGACGCCTGAGCCGACTATCCCGTATCCCATTATTGCCGCAAAAACCTTATCTGAAGCCATTGCCAATGCTCCTTGTCTTTGTATTATCTCAAAATATTAGCATATACTTAAGCGAAATGCAATTATTTAATAAGCCGGATTTGAACGGCTTTTAATAAAAGCCTTAATACAGAATGCCGGCAATAATACGGCAAAAATAATAAATTAAGGCAGCGCGAGGTGCGCATGCGAAGATGCTTTATTGCATATGAAATATGATGGATTGATAAGCAGGGCAAAGCGCCTTGCTGCAATAGCGGCATGGGCTGCGGGCTGCTGGCTTGCCTTTAAATATCTTATGCCGTTTATAATAGCCTGGTTCGCCGCCTGCCTGATAGAACCGGCGGCATGCCGGCTGAAGAAAAAGCGAGGAATTAAAAGGGGCTATACGGCGGCACTGGGGACGGTCCTGATTTTCGGCGGTGCGGGTATGCTGCTTTTCATTGCCGGCTGGCAGGCGATATTGTGGCTAGCCGAGCTTATTAAAAAGCTCCCTGAAAAGCTTTCGGAAGTGCCCTTGATACTGAGGGCTTGCGAGGACAGGCTTTACGGCTTTATAGACGCGGCCCCTCCCGAGTTTCAGGCGTTTCTGGTCAATGCCGCCGACAAGCTGAACGAAAGCCTTACAGGGCTCCCCGCGCAGCTTTACTCAAAGCTGCTCGGAATATTCGCCTCTCTGGTTTCCTCGGCCCCCAAAACCCTAATGTTTATAGGCGCCAGCGCAATAGGCACTTTTTTCATAAGCTCCGGTTTCGACGAGGCAAGGGGTTTCCTGAAAAAGCAGGCGCCGGAAAAAGTCTGGAACAGGCTCAATGGGGCCGCAAGAGAGGCTTCAGCCGCTCTGAAACGTTGGGCGGCTGCGGAGCTGGCGCTCATGGGGGCCGCCTTCGCACAGCTCTTATGTTTTTTTTTGCTGCTGAGGGTTAAAAATGCCGTCGCGGCCGCGGCGGCGGTGGCGCTGATAGACGCGCTGCCCATACTCGGGGCGGGCATGATCATTGTTCCCTGGGGGCTTGTCGAATTACTTTCGGGGGACGTGAAGAAGGCGCTGCTGCTGCTGGCTGCATATCTTAGCGTTTCAACCGTGCGAAGCCTTCTTGAGCCTAAGCTGCTGGGGAACGGGGAGGGTCCGCACCCGGCGGCCGCACTTATAGCGATTTGGCTTGGCTTCAGGCTTGCCGGAGTATGGGGCATGGTATTGTTTCCGATGGCGCTGCTAATAATAAAGAGGCTTAGCGATTCGGGATATATCAGGATATGGAAATGAGGATAAATTGTGGGTTCCGTAACAGGCTTTTATGTAAAGCGTTGCGCGGCTCTGGCGATGCTCATGGCGGCAATAGCGGGCCTATGCCTGACCGGGGCGGCCATGCCGGCGGTCAGCTCAAAGCTTAAGGTAACGACCTGCTGCTGCTACAGATACAGGGACAAATACAACAAAGCGGTCATAGCCATGCCGGAAATAGTGAATATGACCGATGTGGAGGGAGTAAGGACCGTAAATAAGGCTATAAAGGCATACGCAAAGGAGCTTTGGGAGCTTTTTGAGGAGGGGATGGCCGAGCCTGAGCAGGGGAGCGGAATGCCTTCAGGGTTTCGCAGCTTTACAGCGGGCTGGAAGGTGACAGCGGACAACGAGGCCTGGTTTACTTTGAAAATAACGACCCTGCAAATTGCGGCAAGCGGGCAAACGTTTTATAAATTTTACAACATTAATAAAAAAAGCGGAGAATACGTTGAGCTGGGCGGGCTTTTTAAGCCCGGCAGCGATTATATCGGCATTATCAGCGAAGAAATAAAGCGCCAGATGATGGAAAGAATGGAAGCCGAGGAAGGCGCTGTGTATTGGATTGCAGGCGAAAAGGCATTCAAAGAGATAGGTGAAGACCAAAACTATTATTTTGACAGCCAAGGACGCCTTGTAATAGTATTCGACGAGCACGAGGTCGCGCCCGGCTCGATGGGAACTCCCGAATTTGCGATACAAAAGAACTTGATAAAAGACATAATAGCAATATAATCGCCGTTTGAGAGCTTGCGCTTTTGCCTGCCGGGAGTTATCATTGCCTCAAACAGAAAGAAGGGCTGATACAATGGCTAAAATAAAGCTGGGCAAAACAGGAATTGAGGCCGAGCAGAACGGCTTCGGAGCGCTCCCGATACAGAGGGTGGACAAGCAGTCCGCCGTTAGGCTTTTAAGGAGGGCTTACGACGGCGGCATGAATTTTTTCGATACCTCAAGAGCCTATACCGACAGCGAGGAGAAGCTGGGTATGGCGTTTGAAGGCCTGTGGGACGGAATAATACTGGCCTCAAAAACCTTTGCCAGAACTCCGGAGGATTTCAGGGCAAGCCTCGACCAGTCGCTGAAGACGCTGAAAACCGACCATATAGACATTTTTCAGTTTCACGCCACGCCCGTATGCTACAGACCTGGCGACGGCAGCGGAATGTATGAGTGCATGCTTGAGGCCAAGCGCCAGGGCAAGATACGGTATATAGGCCTTACCACCCATCTGCTCGGCACGGCGCACGAATGCGTAGATTCCGGGCTGTACGATACGCTTCAGTTTCCTTTCAGCTACCTTTCTTCGGAGCTGGAGCTTGAGCTTGTGCGCAAGTGCAAGGACGCGGGCATGGGCTTTATAGCCATGAAGGCCCTGGCGGGCGGGCTGATCACCAATTCCGCAGCGGCCTGCGCTTATATGTCCCAATTCGATTCCGTGCTGCCCATATGGGGCATACAGCGCGAAAGGGAGCTTGAGGAGTTCCTTGGACACATAAGAGAGACGCCTTTATTGGACGAAAAGCTGAAAACGGTTATTGAGAAAGACAGGTCGGAGCTTACGGGAGACTTTTGCCGAGGCTGCGGCTACTGCATGCCCTGTCCCGCCGAGATTAATATAAGCCAGTGCGCACGGATGTCGCTGCTGCTGCGCAGGGCGCCAAACGCCGGACTCCTGTCTGAGGAGGGGCAGAAAAGCATGAAGCGCATCGAAGGCTGCCTCGAGTGCGGCCAATGCAAGTCTAGATGCCCATACGGGCTTGATACGCCGGCTCTATTGAAGAAAAATTATGAGGACTATAAAAGGGTGCTCGCCGGGAAAACCGTATTGAATTGATATAAGATGAGAGGGACGCCGGCGGCGCCGGCGTCCCTCTAGGCATATCGGGTTTATATCATTTTTTTGCGAAACTGAATATAAAATTGGTCGATATGGAATAGGCGTCGGAAGCCTCGTCGATCAATTTTGTATAGTCGTCCTGTGCCATAAGGCTTTCGGCCAGCGAAAGATTGTACTGCTCGCCTTCGTCAAGCATATAGAAAACATAATATTTTTTATCGGTGTATATATAGCCGACCTCGCCGGCCTTGCGGTCCGGGCTGAAAATATAGGCCTTGATATCCCCGGAAAGCTGGCTCATATTTACGTCCTGATACAGGCCGCTGACGGTGTCGCCTTCGCTCTTATACTCATCGGTAAGGGATATGAAGGTTTCCTCGGAGGGGTTTTCATTGTACTTTGCTACGATCTCGTCCGCCTTAGCCTTTGCGGCGTCCAGGGCGGCGCTCGTGATTTCTCCGGTGTTGGCGTCGGCCTCCACGCTTATGACTATCTGGCGGTAGTTTTCCAGTTTGTATTCGTTGCGGTTGGAGCCGATATACATAAACACATAATAGCCGGAGTCGGAAGGGAAGACCTTTGTATTGCCGTATGAGCGGTCTGAGCTAGTCAGCCAATTGAGCCAGTCGGAATTGCTGATGCTGGAGGGAGCCACATCCTCATGGCGGCAGGCCTTGGGGTCGGAGTAGGTTTCCTTCTGGTCCTCCGGACAATACTGGTAAACCAGCTCCGCAAAGCTTTCCTCGGTGGCCGCTTCGGCTATAGCCTGAGCCGTGCTGTTGGCGTTGGCCATGGCTGTTTCGGAGTCAATGCCCTCTTCGTCGTTGGCGGAGCCGTCCACATAGTAGGAATAGTAGGTAAGAAGATCGTATTTTGCGCGGTTGTTGTTGTAGTAATCAGCCTTTTGCTCGTCGGTATAGCTTTCTTTCCACTGACGGACAAGCTCCTGGCTGTAATAGGTGGCGTAATAGGAAGTATTGAGTATTTTTGTCAGCAGCTCCTCATTCATGCCCTTGCCGTACATAGCCTTTAGATAGCTGTTGAAATCGGTGTATTTATTGCTGGAGGCTTGCCTTTTCAAGTCGGCAATGCTGGTTTTGACGGCTTCCTTCTGCTCGTCGGTCATCTCAAAGCCGGCCGCTTTTCCCTTGTCGTATAGAATGGCCATCTGCTGGAGGCTGTTTAGAGCCGCTTCCTCAAAATACTCGTCCCATGTTTGGGTGTCGCTGTAGTTCTGCTCGTCAAGGGGTTTTTTCGTATCGAGAAGCATATAGCTGTAATCGCCGTAGGTGGAATAGATTTGATTATAAGTGTTGTAATAATTGGTGAAGTACTGGTAGTTGAAATCGGTGTTTTTAAATTTCCAGCTTCCCATGCGGATGGAGGTAAACCCGGAATAAAACAAAGACGAATTGAAAACAACCAAAAGGATTGCAAGCGCCAGAGCGACCGCGCCGGTCACGGTTTTGATTATTTTTGCCCTCTTTTTCTCTTTGTAGCTTTTTTGGGCCCGAACCTGGCGCTTTTCAGTACCCTCGGCTCTTTTTTCCCTGCGCTTTATTTTTTCCCTCGAAGCACTCACAACTATCATTCCTTTTATAATGTAGGGTATCAGTCAACTGAAATATTATAAACTGCGGGGCCATTCAATGCAAGCAAAATTTTGCAATCATGCGATTTGCAATATGAAGGCGGCTTGCTTCAAATGAATCAAGCCGCCTGTTATATGCGCGATATGAGCGCATCCCACGGCCCTGTACAGAGCCGGAGCCGCCCCGCTTGTGCCGTGCGAGCCCGTTTATAACCTGCACGAGAGGCAGGTGGGTCGCCTCCCCGCCGCTTCGCTGCTTCCAACGTCCCGGATAAGTCATATAGAGATACCCGGGGAGGCCTGCAATTCACGACGGGAGTGTTGATTCAGGCATCCCTTATAAGTGATGTGGGTTTAAATAGACCCGTCACGCACACAGCAGGGTTTGTTTTAAATAATCTTCATATGCGTTTATTAAGCTTCTTTTACTGTTCGGCTTAATAATAGCATATGGCGCTGAGCAATGCAAGGGGCATATTCTGTCAATCCATGTTCTGCGGATTAATCGCTGTCCTCGTCCTCGCTGAAAAGCTGCTCCATAAATTTCTGATATACGCGCTCCGCCTCGACTTCATCCTGAATAGTCTCAAGAAGCTCTTCCCCGTTCTCCTCAACAACGCGGAAAAGTATCATCTCGTATACCTCGTCCTCATTATCTGAAACGGGAAGAAAGGCCATATAAAGCTTTCCCTCGAACTCAATGGTATCCAGGTGCTCGAGCTCGTACTCCTTGCCGTCCTCATCGGAAATTGTTATATAATCGTCTCCGAACCCGCCCATATGAGAAATCATTCCTTTCAATGGATTAAAGGCAAGGACGGTATGGCATAACAATAAGACCATATGCGCCGCCGCCTTTATCCTTTATGCTATATTATACTATTGCAACGCATATTGCAAGGCAAAGAAGTCTCAGCGGATTTGCGGCGCAAAAGGGCGGCTATGTAAAATTGCGGAATCGTTCGCGGAGCTTCCCGGCGCGCCCGCTGCCTTCCGCCCCTTGATTAGCGGTTGAGCCTTCAAGCGGGGAAAAGCCGCCTCAGCTGCCGAAATCCTCAAGGTACATGAGCACCTCCTCGCGAGTGGCCGCCTTTATGCCTTTTCCGAGCTGCTCCCTGTCGCTCTGGCCAAGCCTGTCGATCGATATGTCGGTTACGATAGCCGGAATATCGCCGTATTGGCAGTGAAAGACGCAAATAGTGCCGTTATGCTCGCGTATGATAAATTTAGGAGCATCGCCGCAAGCAAAAACGGAGGCAAGACCCCCAAGCTTAATTGCGGCGGTCGCGACCATTATGGCTGCGGCTGCAAATGCGCAAAGCATTAATGTTTTTTTTCCCGCGTACTGCATATGCGGCGCCTCCCATAAAACAATAAATCCGAGCGCAACTAATTGCAAAATGCATCATAAAGCATGCTTTTCAGTTTTACCCTTCGCGCCGGCTTTGCAGGTTAATTTTAACCGCAAATGGGTCCTATTATACCGTTGCGGCTTTAAGCAAGGCAATGCAAGGTGTTTTTTAATTAGAAATAAGCGCCGCAATGCGGGGCTAAGGACTCGGCAATATTCACAGAAAGCTTATATATGTTTGACATTTGCAGCTATAATAGTATATATTGTGTTTTCAGGGAGGTGAGTCTGTGGATGGCAATAACCAGCCGATGAAAAGGCTCAACTACAAAAAAATAGTTCGTGACGGCGCCAGGGCGGGTACGCGCGGAGCAAAGGCGACCGTCGGGCTTGTCTTGAAAATTTTGCTGACGCTGTTTCTTATAATAGTCTGCACAGGTACAATGTTCCTGGTAGTTTTCGCGACTTATGTAAAAAACACCCTGTCAGACGAGTTTTCGGTTTCATTGTCAGACTTCAGCCTCGCTCAGACCAGCACGATATATTACTGGGACGAAGCCGCGGGCGATTGGGCGGTTCTTGAGCAGCTTTCGGGCAAGACTAAATCGACCTGGGTCAACTATGAGGATTTGGGCGAAAACAAGTATATGGAGCATGCGGCCGTAGCGATAGAGGACCAGAGGTTTTACAGGCATCATGGCGTAGACTGGTACAGGACTACTGCGGCCTTTGTCAACATGTTCCTTTCCATGTCGGATACCTTCGGCGGCTCGACCATAACCCAGCAGCTGATAAAAACTCTGACGGAATACGACGATGTGACTGTAAGGAGAAAGCTGCTTGAAATATTCAGGGCGCTGGAGTTTGAGAAGAAGTACACCAAGGAAGAAATAATAGAATGGTATCTCAACTCCATATATCTCGGCGAGGGCTGCACCGGGGTCGGCGCGGCTGCCCGCGTTTATTTCGGAAAGGAAGTCAAAGACCTGACTATAGCCGAATGCGCCTGCATAATCGGAATTACGAACAACCCGTCCATGTACGACCCGTTTATCAACCCTCAGGCCAACAAGAAGCGCCAGGAGCTGATACTCTACAAGATGTACGATGAGGGCTACATTACGAAGGAAGAGTATGAGGACGCGCTGGCGCAGCAGCTTGTTTTCAAATCCTCGAATGATGAAGAGTCCGAGGATGAAGGCGAATCAACATCGGTTACAAGCTGGTATGTGGACGCGTTGATTGAGGATGTAATCCAGGATCTGATGAAGGTCAAGGGCATAAGCTATAAAATGGCGGAAACCCTCCTCTATTCCGCAGGCTATAAAATTTACGCAACGCTTGATAAGAGCATACAGGACGCAGTGGACAACGTTTATTCCAGCGGCAGCAATCTGCCCACCGGCTACAAGAAAAGCTCGTATCAGGAGCTGCAATCGGCAATAATCGTTATGGACCCAAAATCAGGCGATATTAAGGCGCTCTCCGGAGGCATAGGGGAAAAGACGGGCTCCCGCCTTTTCAACAGGGCGACTATGATGCTGCGCTCGCCGGGCTCGACAATAAAGCCGCTGGCCTCCTATTCTCTGTGTCTGGACAAAGGGCTTGTAAAGCCCTATACGGTATTTGACGACAGCGATTTTGTGCAGCTTAAGGGCACAGACTGGTACCCGGACAACGACGACAAGAAAAACGAGGGCGCAGTGACGCTGCGCTACGCCCTGCAGGTTTCCATAAACACAGTAGCAGCGCAGATGATAGACATGCTGACCCCGCGCGCAGCCTTTGACCAGCTTACAAATAAGCTGGGCTTTACCAATCTGATTGAGGACAAAGACGGCATGACGGACGTCAGCTACGCGGGAATGGCGCTTGGCCAGCTTACGCAAGGCGTAACGGTGCGAGAGATGTGCCAAGCCTATACGATATTCTGCAACAAGGGCGTATACACGCAAGCGCGCACCTATTCCAAAATAGAAGACGCCTTGGGCAACCTTGTGTATGAAAACGTCCCCGAAAGCCATGTGGCTATAAGCGAGACAACGGCCTATTATATGACGGACATGCTCAACAACGCGGTCAACAGAGGCACGGGCTGGCTGTCAAAATTCGGAAATATGGCGGTTGCCGGCAAGTCAGGCGGTTCCAGCAGCTGGCAGGATCGCTGGTTTATAGGCTATACGCCCTACCTGCTTGCCGCAGTATGGACAGGCTATGATATACCGGAAAATATGGGCAGCTCCAATCCGGCCACCGGCATGTGGAAGCAGGTAATGGAAAAGGCGCACGCCGCAAAGGGCTATAAGGACGCCGCCTTTACCGTGCCGGACGGCATGGTAAAGGTTACGGTCTGCGTGGATACGGGCCTGCTGGCTACTGAAGCCTGCGAGCATGAGGTTAGGGGCGACAGGACCATGACCCTGTATATGAACCCCTCCGAGATGCCCACGACTATTTGTACGGCCCATAAATATGTCACACTCTGCAAGGACAGCTACGGCCTGTTCGGAGACGAGTGCCCGGAAAGCAGCAAAATAACGGCGTCCGTTCTCGATCTCAGCGGTCTTGACATAAAGGTGACTACTCCGGCCTGGTTCCCGGACGGGAATTACCCCAAGAAGCTGTCTTGGACAGAAACCTACGAGGCCTTTAAAAAACAATGGGAAGGGAAAACCTATACTGCCGAGCAATACAAGGCCGCTTACGACAAGCTGGTCAGCGATTATAACGCAACCTGCGAGAACCAGTCATATCAACTGAAGAACGCCGTACCCTATGTGCTGTCTGAAATGACAAAATGCAGGGTTCACAGGAAGGACCCCGTATCGGGCTGGTATGTGGAGTATCCTCACGGCTATCTCATCTCCCCGACAACCGGCTTGTATTATGACAAGGAGCGCGATATACTGCTGGATCCGCTAAGCGGACTTAAGCAGGTAGACTGGAAAACGGGCTATCTGATAGATCCGGATACGGGCCAGTTTATAGACCCGCATACTGGCAACGTAGTGACGCTGACCGAGGAGCAGCTTGCCGCCTATACCAAGGACAAGTATTCGCGGCCCCCAGGCTACGGCAAAAATACCGGCGAGGAGGAGCCGCAGGATGGCGCCGAAACCGGCGAAACAAGCTCGGAAGAGCCGGCAGAAAGCGAGAGCGGCGGAGGCGAAAGCGGCGGAGGAAGCTCTGGCGGAGAGGGCGGCGAGAGCGGTACAGGCGGCTCCGGAGAAACACAACCTACGCCCACGCCCACGCCCACGCCTTCTGCAAGGCCTTCCTCGGATTCAGATCTTTGGTATGTGGGCGATTAGAAGCAAATACGGAGCCGGCGCGTTAAACGCCGGCTCCGCCGCACTTTATATTAGTGATAGTGATAATGAAGCTCTATATGAGTCTGGCTCTTATGACCCCTTCGATGGCCTTCAATCTGCCGATGTCGGGCGCCTCGTTAAAGTCGATCAAGGCGACCTTGTAATCGCCTCTGGTCTTTTCCATAAAAGCGACACCCTGGACGGGAATCGAAGCGTCCTTTTTTGCGATAAGCACCGCCCTGTGCTTGCCCGCCCTTTCCATAGATATATTAGGCAGGTTCACGCTGTTGACAATATTGCCCTTGAGTATATACTCCGCCGTCTGAGCGGCGGCCATGACGGCGCAGTTGTCCTCGCTTTCGGGAGTGGAGGCGCCCAGATGGGGCATGGCTACCACGCACTTTGAGTTGAGCAGGTCGCAATTAGGAAAGTCGGTCACATAGCGGGCCACCTTGCCGGATTCCAAAGCGGCCTTTATGTCGGCGTCGTTTACAAGCTCGCCCCTGGCTATGTTGATTATTCTTACCCCGTCCTTCATTTTGGCGATGGTGGAAGCGTTTATTTTATGCTTGGTTTCCTTGTTGTAGGGCAGATGCAGGGAAATATAGTCCGAGCGCCTGTATATTTCGTCCTCGTCGCTTACTATCTCGCATACTCCCAGCAGCTCTTCCTTGACGGCATCGGAAACATAAGGGTCGAAGCCGATAACGGTCATCCCCATGGCGGCGGCGCATACCGCCACCTTTGCCCCTACCGCGCCCAGGGCTAAAAGCCCGAGAGTCTTGCCCATTATTTCAGGGCCGGCAAAAGCGCTCTTGCCGCTTTCAACAAGAGCCGCCACCTCCGGTCCTCTGTCGGCTATCGTGTCAAGCCATTTTATGCCGCCGACAACATCGCGCGAGGCGAGTATCAGGGCGGCCAAAGTCAGCTCCTTAACTGCGTTGGCGTTCGCCCCGGGAGTGTTGAAGGCGACGACGCCCGCCGCGGCAAGGCGGTCTATGGGAATGTTGTTGTAGCCGGCGCCGGCCCTAGCTACGCAGAGGAGGCTCGGATTTATTTCATAATTAAGCATGTCGGCGCTGCGGACAATAATTGCGTGCGGGTCGGGCGCGGAATCATCGTGAACGAAGTAATTTTTATCAAGACGGTCCATGCCGACCTTGGCTATTTTATTCATGGTTTTAACTGTATACATAAATTGCACCTCCAAGGTTGATTAAGCAAGCAGGTTCCCTGGCCGTCACACCCTTGCGCGCTCAAACTCGCGCATAAAATCTGCAAGCGCACGCACGCCTTCAATTGGCATGGCGTTGTAAATCGATGCTCTCATGCCGCCGACGCTTCGATGCCCTCCCACGTTGACAAAGCCCTCGGCCTCGGCTTCCTTGACAAATTTTTTGTCCAGCTCCTCGCTGCCGGTTGAGAAGGTGACGTTCATGTCGCTTCTGGCCTCCTTGTCGGCGCAGCCCTTGAAAAGGGAGCTTGAATCGATCGCGTCGTACAGTACCTTTGCCTTGGACGCCTTAATTTTCTGCATGCCCTCCAGCCCGCCGAGAGTATCCATCCATTTGAGGACAAGACCGAGGATGTATATGGGCCAGCAGGGAGGCGTGTTGTGCATGGAATCGCCCTTAATCATGGCCGCGTAATCCAGCATGACCGGTGTAAAGGGAAACGCTCTTCCCGCGCAGGCTTTATTGACGAAAACCACCGTCAGGCCTGCGGGAGCCATATTTTTCTGCGCTCCGGCAAACACCACGTCGTATTTCGGAAAATCTATGGGCTGTGTCAGGATGTTTGAGGACATGTCGCACACCAGCGGAGCTGGAGAGTCGGGAACGTATTTCCACTCGGTGCCCTCTATCGTGTTGTTTGAGCAATAATAAAGGTAGCTGGCGTCCTCCCGTATCTTAAGCTCGCTCTGAGGGGGTATGTATGCAAACTTTCTGTCCTCCGAGGAGGCCGCAACGGAGATGTCGCCGTATTTTTTCGCTTCCTTGAAAGCAAGGTTGGCAAAGTTGCCGGTAAGGCAGTAGTCGGCCTTGCCGGTGCGCGGAATGAGGTTCATCGGAGCCATGGCAAATTGAAGCGTGCCGCCGCCCTGAAGGAAAAGTATCTCATGCGTTTCAGGCACGTTCAGCATGCGGCGCATATTTGCCTTGGTTTCCTCAAATATTGAAATGAAGGCTTTACTCCTGTGGCTCATTTCCATAACTGAGGTGCCTGAGCCGCCAAAGTTGGTTATCTCCGCCTTTGCCTGCTCAAGAACCTCGATCGGGAGCATGGACGGCCCCGCCGAAAAGTTATAGACTCTGTCACTCGCCATTAGTAATTACCTTCCTTTTCATTTGACATTTTAAATTAACCATAAAATCGGATGCGCATATATAAAAATTAGAAATATTATAATTCGCTAAATAACTGCTGTCAATGACAATTTTCCTGTGTCGGCTCCCGTTATTGTCGCTGCTATAAGCCTGCCATCCAGGCCCTCGCGTGGCGGTTCTACTGGGCAGTAGTTGGGAGTATGGCCCTCCTTGCTCTCAAACAGGATCTCGGCTTTTCTTCCCACCTGAGCCAATAAAAAGCTTATTTCCATTTCGCGCGCCAGCGAGGAAGCCTTGGCCGCGCGCTCGAGCCGGACCGCTTTCGGCAGCTTGCCGGGCATGCTCGCTGCTTTTGTACCAGCCCGCTCGGAATAGGGAAAGACATGGATGCGGGAAAAGGCGCAGCGCTTCAAAAAGCTCAGGGTCTCGTCAAATTCCCGCTCCGTTTCTCCCGGAAAGCCCGTTATCAGGTCGGCGGTGACGCCGCAATTGTCAAAATGCCTCCTGATGATCTCCACAGAGCGGTAAAACCTTTCCGTATCATATTTGCGGCCCATCCGCCTTAGGGTATCGTCGCAGCCGCTTTGAAGCGAAAGGTGGAAATGCGGACAGAAGCCGCGTACGCCGGATAATATATCGCAAAATTCCTCCGTTATTATCCTGGGCTCCAGGGAGCCCAGCCTGAGCCGGACGCCCGGAGCGGCCAAACCCACGGCCCGAACCAGCTCAGCCAATCCGTACTCGTATGAGGCAAGCTCTATGCCTACCAGCGTAATTTCCTTGATTCCGCTCTCCGCCATACGGGCCGCCTGGCCGACGGCCTCACCGAAAGGAAGACTTCTTGACGGACCTCTTAGATAGGGTATGATGCAGTAGGCGCAATAGTTGCGGCAGCCGTCCTGCACCTTAAGATAGGCTCTAGTTCGCCCGACAAGTCTTGCCGGTTGAAGGGTCTCAAACAAGCGCCTTTTCTTTGGGTCGTCTATCATGCTTTTTGCGGGAGCTCCGATATAGTCGCTTAATTTCTCGAGACTTTCGATGAATTCTCTGCGGTTCCCGGAACCGGATATGAGAACGGCGCCGGCCTCAAGCGCTTCCTCTGGCTCCGCCTGAGGCCAGCAGCCGCAGAGGGCCAAAACGGCGCCAGGGTTGCGCGAGAGCAGCCTTCGAGCGGCCTGGCGGGATTTGCGGGCGCTCTCTGCGGTCACCGCACAGGTATTGACTACAACGACGTCGGCTCCGGAGGGAACAATTTCATGGCCCCTGGCCTTCAGCTCCGCCTCCATAGCCGCAGTTTCAAACTGGTTTACCCGGCAGCCGAGAGTATAAATCATAAATTTCATGCTTATTGCGGCTCCCTTCGGAGCGATAAACACTCCGCGACGTGTGTTCTTAAATAATTTACACTTTATTAACCTGCGTTTTGTTTGACTTCGGTAAAGACGGTTAATATAATGTTAACGAAATGGCAATGCGGGAGGCGAACTAAGAAATGGATAATATAAAAATCAGGCTTCATACCATAGAGGATGTGAAAATGTTTGTTACGGCCGCCAATATGCAGGTTTTCGACATAGACGTGGTGTCGGGCCGTTATACGATCGACGCCAAATCCCTGCTCGGCATCTTCAGCCTGGACCTGACTAAGCCGGTGGAGGTAGTCGTACACGGCACCGCCGCCGACAGGGAAAAGTTCGCAGAGCTGATAAAGTCCGTGATAGTCGAATAAGGCCGCCGCAGCCGGCGGTGACGCTCCCTCGCGCCTCGGCTTCCGGATATGGATTCCGGCGATCCGTTCTATCGGAGGCCGAAAAGAAAAGCCGCAATATTCAACATCCCTTGAGATTTGCTCTTGCAAACAGCCCGGGCTGATGTTATACTTGCTCGTAATGTGGCGGCGGGAATGAAGTGCTCCCTCGGGTTTCCGGAATTGCTGTAAGCTGATGACTTCTACTTGAATGGGCAGGTAGAATTGTCAGCTTTTTATCTTGCCTAAGCTCTTGAAGCATGTAAGCCAGGAGCTTTGCCATGACGGGGTAGTCTATGAACGATATAGCGGAATATACCCAATATATAATGGGCCGGCGCCCTGAAAGGCTGGTTTTAAGCAAGCCGAGGAACAAAGACGGCGGCTGCATTAAGATCGTGCTGCACAAGCGCAGGGAGTATTACCAGGCGGAAAAATTCATCGGAAAGCAGGTTTTCCATGAAAATATAAGGGACGAAGACGTTCCGGCCTTTATAAGCGAATGGATGCCGGGGCATTTTTATCGGCTAAACGCCTTTTCGGAGGGAGCCGAGTACGCCGTTATGGCGTCGAAAAGCGGAACGGTGACTTTTCTTAAGAATGAAAATAAGGATAGCACATGCAGGAAGGAAAGTCAAACTGGCCACGACCGGGAAAAGAAGTATATCCTGCCTGAAGGCGCCGTGATACCGCCTCTGGCCGATATGGGGGTTTTTACGCCCGAAGGCAAGGTCGCAAAGGCCATGCACGAAAAATACAGGCAAATAAACCGATTTTTGGAAACGATTGACGACGAAATCTCCAAGCGCGGGTATGATTCCATAAAGGCCATAGATTTCGGCTGCGGCAAGGGCTACCTGACCTTTTTGCTGTATTATTATCTGACGCGGGTTAAAAATATAAAGACGGAGCTCATAGGCGTAGATCTAAAAGCAGACGTAATGGAGCTGTGCGGCAAAACCGCCGAAAAGTACGGCTACGAGGGCCTGAGGTTTGTCAACGGCGATATAAGGACCTTCGAGCCTCCCTTCAGGCCCGATATGATTGTGTCCCTGCACGCCTGCGACACCGCGACTGACTGCGTATTGTACAATGCCATACGCTGGAAAGCCAAGCTCATATTTGCGATGCCCTGCTGCCAGCACGAGCTCAACGGAATGATAAACAGCGCAAACTTTCCGATCCTTACCCGCTACGGCGTACTGAAGGAAAACCTTTCGGCTATCCTTACCGACGCGATAAGAGCAAATCTGCTGGCGTATTGCGGCTACAAGGTTCAGGCGCTGGATATTGTCAATCCCTTAGACACGCCTAAGAATATAATGTTGCGGGCTGTTTATGCCAACTCCGGAGAGGAAGCCAGGCTAAAGGCTCTGGATGAGGTTAAGAAGCTCTGCCGGGAATTCAGTCTAAGGCCGACCCTGGCCGGGCTGCTGGGCATAAGGCTGGAGGAGTAAGCGCAAGGAAATGGAACCTGGAGAAAAGAATGGGCTTGCTGCGGGAGCCGAGCAAGATGCAAGCGCAAAGCCCCAAGAGGAAGCGGCGGGGCGGGGCGGACAGGATGAAAAAAGGCGGCGCATTCCGGCCCTGCTCCTAGCGTTGCCCGTGCTCGGAAACGCCGCCGGCCTGGCCGCCGCGGCCCTTGTCTGGTTTCTTGCGCGAAACGCCGTCGTTGCCATAGGCCTTGCCGCGCTGCCCGTTTGCGCTTCCTGCGCGGCGGCGGCGTTTGCGGCGAAAAAATATATGGCGGAACGCAAATATGATAAATGACAGCCATGTAAATTGCACATATCAATGATTTCCAAACATGACTATATTGAATGTGTTCATTTTATGCAATATTATTCTTTACACCTTCATCAAACGGAGTTATGATTATTAAACTGGTTCCGGCTTTCGCAGCGGAGCGTTAATGCCTGTTTTTAATAACAATGATAGCAAGAGGCGTTTTTTATGACTCTATCCGAGAGATTGACCGAGGGCTTGTCAAGCCAAACGGTATTTACCGTTTTCGGAATAGAAATAGAGGAAGCAACCGTTGTGACATGGATAATCATGGCGGTTATAGTGCTGATTTGCTTTATTTTTACGCGCAACTTGAGAGTCGAGCGGGTGGGGAAGCGACAGGCCGCCGTGGAGCTTGTTGTAGTTAAGATTCAGGATTTGCTCGGCGGAATAGTCGGGGAGCACGGGAAGCGGTATGTTCCGTATCTGTTTACGGTTCTATTATATTTGGCCTTTGCAAATGTTATCGGCGTATTGGGACTAAAGCCTCCGACAAAGGCCTTAAACGTTACCGCGGGGCTGGCCTTGATGAGCATTGTACTCGTACAGGCGGCGGGGATCCGCGCGAAGGGCGTGGGAGGATGGCTGAAATCCTTTTCAAAGCCTATGGCCCTTGTTACTCCGTTCAACGTGCTTGATTTGGTAACCCGGCCTCTATCGCTTTGCATGCGGTTGTTTGGCAATATACTTGGCTCGTTTATTATCATGGAAATAATAAAGTACGTGGTTCCGGTGATCATACCGGCGGCATTGAGCTTGTATTTTGATTTTTTCGACGGGATATTGCAGGCATATGTTTTTGTATTCCTTACGGGACTATATATAAAAGAAGCCATTGAATAAGCCGAGGCGAAAAGGAGATTGTTTTTTATGAGCAGTACATTATTGGCTATAGGCGCCGGCATAGCCGTTCTTTGCGGCTTAGGCGCAGGCATAGGCATCGGTATAGCGACAGGCCACGCGGCGGACGCAGTTGCACGCCAGCCTGAAGCCAGCGGAAAGATTACGAGCCTGTTGATTTTGGGCTGCACGCTGGCGGAGGCGACGGCGATTTACGGCCTTGTCGTGGCGCTCCTTATCCTTTTTGTTTTAAAATAAGTTCAGGAAAGCCGGGAGTGCAAGGTGCTAAGAGTAGATATCAACCTTCTGTTCAATGTCGTCAATATACTTATGCTTTGCGCGCTGGTGAGGCTGTTTCTGTTCAAGCCGGTCAATAAAATTTTGGCCGAGCGGCAGGCAAAAATAGACGCCAGCATTGCCGAGGCCGAGTCGGCTAAGACCGAAGCGCTTGAGCTGGAGCGGCGGCATATGGAATCCATGCGCGGCATAGAGGAGGAGAAGCTTGCCGTTTTGACCGAGGCGCAGAAGAAAGCCGCCGAGGAATACGCGCTGATCCTTGACGACGCGAAGCGAAAGGCGGGCCTTATTATAAGGAACGCGGAAGCCGAGGGCCAGAACCGCAAGTCGGAAATAATCATGCAGGCAAAGGATGAAATAAAAGAGATAATCGTAGCCGCCGCAGCCGTGGTAGCGGGAGTCGGCGGCGACAGCGCTCTGTATGACGAGTTTATTGAAAAGGCGGGAGGCGCCGATGGCGAAAACAGCGATTGAATATGCCGGGCTCCTTCGCGACCTGAAGGTATCGCTAGGCGCCGTCCTGCATGCGAAGGAAATTATAGAAGCCGTTCCGGTTTTGGCCGAGCAGCTTGCGGAACCGACTCTGAGCCTGGAAAAAAAGAACATAATAATAGAAAAGATATTTCCTCAGGAAATAAGGGATTTTCTTAAAATTGTATGCCTGAACGGAGACTGCCCCAAGCTGATGGAGGCTTTGGAGGCCTTTGAGGAAAAAGCGCATAAGGCTCAGGGAGAATGCCATGTCGTGCTGAGCTATGTCACTCCTCCCAACAGTGAGCAGCTTGACTCCATACGCAGATTCGTCGTCGGCAGGTATGGCTGCGATGAAAGAAGCGTCGTTTTCAGCATGAAGGAGGACAAGTCGCTTATAAGCGGCTTCAAGCTTACAGCCGGAAACGACGAATACGATTGGAGCGCACAGGGCCGCCTTGATCAGCTTAAGAACCGGCTGGAAGGACTCGCGGCGCCACAGCTTCAGGACCCGGCGGGCGCTCAGGGGATAATAGACCTGCTGAGGGCGGTAGTCGAGGATTTTGACCTTGAGGCCAGGAACCAGGAGATCGGAACGGTCAGTTCGGCGGGCGACGGGATAGCCCTGATTGAAGGCATTGACCACGCCGCCTACGGCGAGATAGTGGTTTTCGACTCCGGAATAAAGGGAATGGTGCAGGATATACGCGCCGACAGCATAGGCTGCATCCTGTTCGGCGGCGGCGCCGAGGTAAAGGAAGGCAGCCGCGTAAGGCGGACTGGAAAGAGCGCCGGCGTGCCGGTCGGAGATAAGCTGCTCGGCCGGGTGGTGAACGCGTTGGGCGAGCCCATAGATGGGCTGGAACCGATAAAAGCCAGCGATTACAGGCCGATAGAGCGCAAGGCTCCGGGAGTCATCAGCCGCAAGGAGGTCAATGTGCCCTTGCAGACTGGCATCCTTGCCATAGACTCCATGTTTCCCATAGGCCGCGGCCAGCGCGAGCTGATCATAGGCGACAGGCAAACCGGCAAAACGACGCTTGCGGTCGATACCATCATCAATCAGAAGGGCGAGGGCGTCGTCTGCATATATGTGGCAATAGGACAAAAAGCCTCCACGGTTGCGCAGATAATAAATACCCTAAAACGCTATGAAGCGATGGACTACACCGTCGTAGTGTCGGCCACAGCCTCCGAGCCCTCGACAATGCAGTATATCGCCCCTTATACCGGAGCAGCCATAGGCGAGTACTTCATGGACAAGGGCAAGGATGTTCTTATAGTATACGACGACCTGAGCAAGCACGCGCAGGCATACAGAGCGATTTCGTTGCTCCTGAAGCACCCGCCGGGGCGCGAGGCCTATCCGGGCGACGTTTTCTATCTGCATTCAAGGCTTTTGGAGCGGGCCTGCCGCAGGAATGAGGCGTCGGGAGGCGGCTCAATGACGGCCCTGCCCATAATAGAAACCCAGGCGGGCGATGTTTCGGCCTATATACCGACCAACGTGATATCGATAACCGACGGACAGATATATCTTGAGACGGAGCTTTTCCATACCGGACAGAGACCGGCGGTTAACGTGGGCCTGTCAGTCTCCCGTGTGGGCGGCAAGGCGCAGACAAAGATAATGAAAGCCGTGTCCGGCACGCTGCGCATAGACCTGGCGCAGTACCGTGAAATGGAGTCGTTTACACAGTTCAGCTCCGACCTGGACGAAGCGACAAAAAGCATGCTTGTCTACGGGAAAAACCTGTACCAGCTTCTGGTTCAGCCCCAATATCATCCGATGCCGCTGCACAAGCAGGTAATCCTCCTATTGGCCGCCACCAACAGGCTGCTCATTAACGTGCCCTCCGACAAGCTGGAGGAGTACAAAGAAAAGCTGACGGCTTTTATTGAAATGAATTATCCCGCCATAGTCAGCGAAATAGAAAACGGCAAGATTATGACCGACGAGCTGAAAACCGGTATATTGGACGCGGTAAAAGCCTACCAGAGCTTGCAAAATGAAGCCGAGCCCGGAGGGCGGAAAGGCGGCTGAGCAGGCATGGAGAGCATGAGAGAAATACGCAACAGGATGATAAGCGTCCGGAAAACGATGAAGATAACAAACGCCATGTATCTTATGGCCTCATCGGAAATGAAAAAGGCAAGAAAGCGCCTGGCGGCATCGGAGCCATATTTTTTCAAGCTTCAATCAACGATAAACGACATCCTGAACCATACGCATATCCAAAACATTTATTTTGCCAACGGAAAGACGATTCCGGAAGAGGAAATCAAGCGCGGATATATTGTGATAACGTCTGACAGGGGACTGGCGGGGGCCTACAACCACAATGTTATCAAGCTTTGCGAGGAGAGGCTGAGAAAAAACAGCCTTGACAAGCTTTACTTCATAGGGCAATCCGGCTACAACCATTTTAAAAGGAAGCCCGATCTGGCTGAGATAGAAAAGGAGCACAACTATGCGGCGGTAAAGCCGAACCTGTACAGAGCCCGCTCGATTGCCGAAAGCGTGGTTGACGAGTACAGGCGCGGGAATCTTAACGAGATCTATGTCGTCTATACAAAAATGAAAAGCGCGCTGCTGGCCGAGGCAGAGATGATAAAGCTGCTCCCCATGAGCGCCGACATGTTTCCCGGCGCGGATTTGACGAGCAGCGAACAGTCATCGGAATACGAGGAGCTGTACGAGCCGTCGCCGAGGGCGGTGTTGGACAACATCGTGCCTAACTATGTCAAGGGCCTGATATACGGCGCCATGATAGAAGCTTACGCCTCCGAGCAGAACGCAAGGATGACAGCCATGGATAACGCAACAAAAAACGCCGGAGAGCTGGTTGAAAAGCTTTCGCTGCTGTACAACCGGATACGCCAGGCGGCCATTACCACGGAGCTTGCCGAGGTAATAGGCGGCGCCAACGCTCTAGAAGAGCAATAAGAAAAAGCATAGCAAGTAAATTCCGCTTTGACGGCTTGGCGCGGCGGAAAGGAATGGTCATTGATATGGAAAAAGGGCGGATAATTCAGGTCATGGGCCCTGTTGTGGACGTCGCCTTTGGCGGCGGCTATCTTCCCAAAATCAAGGAAGCTCTGATAGCGGATAACAACGGCAATAAAATCACCATGGAGGTTGCCAGGCACAACGGCAACCACGTGGTGCGCTGCATATTGATGGACGCCGCCGAGGGCCTGCACCGCGATATGTTCGTGGAGGCTACGGGAGACTTTATCAGGGTACCCGTCGGCGAGCAAACCCTTGGGCGCATGTTCAACGTGCTGGGCGACGCAATAGACGGCGGCGCTCCTGTTCCGGCTGACGCCGAGCGTTGGCCCATACACAGAAGCGCGCCGCAGCTAAAAGAGCAAAGCCCTGTAGTGGAAATGCTGGAAACGGGCATTAAGGTCATTGATCTGCTCTGCCCCTACGCCAAGGGCGGCAAGATAGGGCTGTTTGGGGGAGCCGGAGTCGGCAAGACGGTTTTGATACAGGAGCTGATAACAAGCATAGCCACCGAGCACGGGGGTTATTCCGTGTTTACCGGAGTTGGGGAACGCACGCGCGAGGGCAACGACCTATGGAACGATATGAAGGAGTCCGGCGTTATAAAGAAAACGGCTCTGGTGTTCGGCCAGATGAACGAGCCGCCCGGGGCGCGAATGAGAGTGGCTATGAGCGGGCTGACCATGGCGGAGTATTTCCGGGACCATGAGCATAAGGATGTGCTGCTGTTCATAGACAATATTTTCAGGTACTTGCAGGCGGGCTCCGAGGTTTCGTCGCTGCTGGGGCGCATGCCGTCGGCGGTGGGCTACCAGCCGACGCTGGCAACCGATATGGGAGAGCTTCAGGAGAGGATAACCTCTACAAAGGACGGCTCGATAACCTCGGTGCAGGCCGTTTATGTGCCGGCGGACGACTTCACCGATCCGGCCCCGGCCACAACCTATGCGCATCTGGACGCCGCAACCTTCCTGTCAAGAACTATTGCCGAGCAGGGCATATATCCTGCCGTCGATCCTCTGGCCTCCACATCCAGAATACTGGAAGCCGAGTATGTGGGCCTGCAGCATTACGAGGTGGCCCGCAGCGTACAGGCCATATTGCAGAGATACAACGAGCTCCAGGACATCATATCCATATTGGGCATGGAGGAGCTGGACGAAAACGATAAGCTCACGGTTTACAGGGCCCGCAAAATACAGAAATTTCTATCCCAGCCCTTCAAGGTAGCAGAAAATTTTACCGGGGTACCGGGCGTATATGTTCCAATTTCCGAGACGATTAAAGGCTTTAAGGCGATAATAGACGGAGAAATGGACGAGTATCCGGAGATAGCGTTTTTCAATGTAGGCACGATAGACGACGTGAGAAAAAAGGCGGGCGAGCTGTCCGCCGCGCGGTAAAGGAGCGTTGATATGGCGCGTACCTTCAGGCTTGAGCTTTTGGCAACCGACAGGGTCTTTTATAACGGGCCCTGCGAGCTGCTTGTAATACCAGCTATAGACGGTGAGTACGGAGTTATGGCGGGCCATGAACCCGTTGTTCTGGCGCTTAAAGCCGGCGAGCTGCGCTATACCATCGACGGGAAGACGGAGGAGGCGGCCGTCGGGGACGGTCTTGTGGAGGTAACCGGCGAGAGGGTTACCGTGCTGACGGACTTTGCCGAAAGAGCCGATGAAATCGACCTGATCAGGGCGCAGGCCGCTAAGGCCAGAGCGGAGGAGCGCATAAAGGCGCGCAAGGACGCGGCCAGCGTGGCGCACGCGCAGGCCGCGCTTTCCCGCGCGATAGCAAGGATAAGGGTTTCGTCAAGGGTAGTGAATAAGTAGGCTATGGCCATTATATATCTTGATAACGCGGCGACCACCAGGCCTTGCCCCGAAGCGGCGGCGGCGGCGGAAAACGCGATATTGAACAGGTGGGGAAATCCCTCCGCCTCATATTCGATGGGCAGGGAAGCCCGGGTATTGCTGGAGGAGGCCCGCTCTTCCGTAGCCCAGGCTCTGGGCGGACGGCCGGATGAATTGGTGTTCACCTCCGGCGGAACGGAGGGCGACAATTATGCCATTTTTGGCGCCGCAAACAGGCAGAGGCATTTAGGAAGGCATATAATAAGCGGCCAGACCGAGCACGAAGCCGTACTGGAAGCGCTCAAGCAGCTTGGCGCGTCGGGCTTTGAAATTACGCTCCTTCAACCGGATGAAAACGGGTCTATACCATTGAGCGCTGTGGAGGCCGCGCTCAGGGAGGATACCATACTTGTATCGCTGATGCTTGTCAACAACGAAACCGGAGCCGTCAATCCTGTCGGCGAGGTTTCAAGGCTGCTTAAGGCGCGCGCTTCAAAGGCGCTGCTGCATACAGATGCGGTGCAGGCGTTCAAAAAGATACCATTTACCGTAAAGTCGCTGGGCGCGGATATAGTGACGGTGAGCGCTCATAAAATTCACGGCGTTAAGGGCGCCGGCGCGGTTTGGATGAAGAAGGGCGTAAGGCTGAATCCGCTCATGTATGGGGGTGGCCAGGAAGGCGGCAGCCGCAGCGGAACCGAGGCGGTGCCGGCCATAGCGGCCTTCGGCGCCGCCGCCAGGCGGAAAAGCGCGGACAATTACCGGAGGCTGAACGACATACTGCGCACCGAGCTTCCCGGCGCGGTGTTTATCGGCAGGGATACCGCCCCCCACATACAATGCCTCTCGCTCAGAGGCTGCAAGGCGGAGGTGCTTGCAAATTACCTTGACAGCGTGGGCATATGCGTTTCACGCGGCTCGGCCTGTGCAAAGGGCAGGCGTAGTCATGTCCTCAGGGCGATGGGACTTCCGGCCGATATAATCGACGGTGCGCTTAGGGTAAGCTTTTCCGAATATACGACCGAGGACGAAATTTTAACCTTCTGTGCGGAGCTGAAAAAGGCGGCCGCAAGATATTTCGGAAAACGTTGAAACGCCCTTGACAAAAGAAGCTTTGTGGATTAATATAAATAAAATCTTTAAAGCGGTACAGTGATGCCGGCAAGATTTCGATATTGTTGCGTAATCCCGCGTGGATTATGCGTGATGGTCTTGCGGGCTTATGCAAACGCCTGCGGGGCTTTTTTTATGCCAGCAATCCTCAGTCCTTAGGCGGGAGAGCGGAGCTGAAGTGCTCGGGGCTTTTGCGTGCCCAGGAAAGGAACGCGATGGAAACATTATACAGAGGAATGACGGCTTACCGCCAGGGAGCCTTCAACAGCAAGGACCTTTTGGTTATAGACGGGCGGTTTGTTGAATTTTCACGTTTTCGCGAGCGGGACCCGTTTAGAAAAACGGTGCAGCTCGGCGGCCTATATGTTTTTCCCGGCTTTGTGGATGTGCATGTACATCTGCGGGAGCCGGGATTTTCTTATAAGGAAACCATAAGAACGGGCACGCTTGCGGCAGCCCGCGGCGGCTTTGCCCACGTTTGCGCCATGCCGAACCTTAATCCGGTACCGGACGGCGAAGAAAACCTGAAACAAGAGCTTGACCTGATCGGCCGAGGCGCTCTTGTCAAGGTGTACCCCTACGGCGCGATTACGGCCGGGGAGCTGGGCAAGCGGCTTTCGGCCATGGAGGAAATATCCGGCAGGGTGGTGGCCTTTTCAGACGACGGAAGGGGAGTCCAATCGGAGGAGCTGATGCGGGCAGCAATGTTGAAAGCAAAAAAGCTGGGCAAGATCATAGCCGCTCATTGCGAGGATGAAACCTACATAAACGGAATAAAAGCACATTCGGAAAGCGGCGCGGCGCCAAACAGCAGCTGCGGCTTGCCGGCGGAAAGCGAGTGGCGTCAGCTTGAGAGGGATCTGAGGCTGGTAAGGGAAACCGGCTGCGCCTACCATATGTGCCATGTTTCCACAAAGGAGTCTGTCGCGCTGCTGCGCAGGGCCAAGGCCGAGGGGCTGGACGTGACCTGCGAAACGGCCCCGCACTATCTGATGCTGGACGACAAGGATATTAAGGATGAAGGCCGCTTTAAAATGAACCCGCCGATACGCTCTGAAGAGGACAGGCTGGCGCTGATAGAAGGCATAGCGGACGGAACGATCGACATGATAGCCACAGATCACGCGCCGCATGCTGAAAAGGAAAAATCCGGCGGACTGGCGGGCAGCCTGAACGGTGTGGTAGGCCTGGAAACGGCTTTTCCGGTGCTTTATACCGGACTGGTGAAGACGGGGATAATAGGGCTTGGCGCGCTGATTGACCTATTGCATACAAACCCTTCTGAGCGATTTGAAATAGGGGCCGGGATAGCGCCGGGGAAGCCTGCGGATTTTACGGTGTTCGACCTTAGGGAAGAATATACGGTGGCCCCCGAGGAATTTGCGTCCATGGGCAGAAGCACTCCCTTCGAGGGCATGAGGGTTTGGGGCAAATGCCTGATGACCGTAGTTGACGGCAAAACGGTATGGGATTGCATGCCCAGGGGGAAGGAAAATGAATAAAGGGCTATTTACCGTTTTAGAAAACAAGCGCATAGCCGAATCGGTATGGAGGCTTGAGCTTGAGGGAGATACCGCGGCAATCAAAAGGCCGGGGCAATTTGTAAACATAGAGCTTGAGGGCTTTTACCTTCGCCGCCCTCTGTCTGTCTGCGACTGGGAGGAAGGCAGGCTGACGCTGATATACAAAACGGTCGGCAGGGGTACGGAGGCCCTGAGCGGTGTGGAGGCCGGCCGTCGCCTGGACCTGCTCACGGGGCTAGGGAACGGGTACGAGCTTGAGCCCAGCGGCGCAAGGCCGCTCCTGATAGGGGGAGGCGCCGGCATCCCTCCCTTGTACGGGCTTGCCAAAAGGCTGCTTTGGCAAGGCAAGGCCCCGCTTGCCATCCTTGGCTTCAATAGAAAAAGGGAGCTCATTCTTGCCGAGGCTTTTCGGGCTCTGGGAGCTGAAACGATAATAGCCACCGCCGACGGCAGCGCGGGGCTGAAAGGCCTTGCGACCGACGCCGTTAGCTGCGCCGGCGTGTATTCATACGTTTACGCCTGCGGGCCCGAGCCTATGCTGAAGGCTGTGTATGATAAAACCGAGGGCTCCGGGCAATTCAGCTTTGAGGAGCGCATGGGCTGCGGCTTCGGCGCCTGCATGGGCTGCTCCTGCAAGACCAAATACGGAGCAAAGCGAATTTGCAGGGAAGGGCCGGTGCTGGAAAAGGAGGAAATCATATGGTAGACCTGTCCGTGGAGCTGAGCGGCATAGCGCTTGACAACCCCGTCATACCGGCCAGCGGCGCCTTCGGCTACGGCTATGAGTTTGCAGAGTGGTACGATATAAATATACTTGGCTCCATAGCGCTAAAGGGCACGACTCGGGAGCCTCGCTTTGGAAACGACACGCCAAGAATAGCTGAATGCGCCTGCGGGCTCTTAAACTCCGTAGGCTTGCAGAATCCGGGCATAGAAGCTGTGCTCGGCCAAGAGCTGGCGAAGCTGAAAAGGGTTTACTCAAAGCCTGTGATCGCAAATATCAGCGGTTTTTCGGTCGAGGAATACAGATATTGCTGCGCCCTTGCCGACCGTACGGAGGGAATAGGCATAATTGAGGTTAACATAAGCTGCCCAAACGTGCACGACGGCGGAATGAGCTTCGGAACAAAGCCGGAGAGCGCTTATGAGGTGACCAAAGCCGTCAGGGAAGTATGCGGAAAGCCCGTCTACATGAAGCTCTCGCCAAACGTGGCCGACATATGCGAAATAGCCGCCGCCTGCCGGGAGGGTGGAGCCGACGGGCTGAGCCTTATAAATACGCTAATGGGGATGAGGCTAGACCTGAAAACAAAAAAGCCGGTGCTTGCCAACAAGACTGGAGGCCTTTCTGGCCCGGCGGTATTTCCGGTCGCCCTGCGCATGGTATGGCAGGTTTACGAGGCCGTCCGTCTGCCCATCATAGGCATGGGCGGCGTTTCTTCAGCAGAGGATGTCGTCGAGATGATGCTGGCTGGAGCCACGGCGGTGCAGGTGGGGGCTGCCAACCTGAAAAATCCCTATGCCTGCAAGGAGATAATAGAACGTCTGCCGAAGGTAATGGAGAAATATGGGATTGACAGCCTGAAAGGGATAATAGGAGGGGCGCATTGATGGGAAAGGATGTAATAATAGCCTGCGACTTTGGCAGCGGTTCGGAGACGCTGGCTTTTCTTGGTAAATTTGGAGCGGAAAGGCCCTTTGTAAAAATAGGCATGGAGCTTTTTTACGCGGAAGGGCCCGGAATAGTAAGAAGGATAAAGGAAAGGGGGCATAAGATTTTTCTCGATTTGAAGCTGCATGATATCCCGACCACTGTAAAAAAAGCGATGTCCGTGCTATCAAGGCTGGACATCGACATGGTAAACCTCCATGCGGCGGGCACGCGCGCTATGATGGAGGCGGCGCTGGAGGGGCTGGCCAGACCCGGCGGAGAAAGACCGCTCCTGATTGCCGTGACGCAGCTTACCTCCACAGACGAGGAAAGAATGAGAAGCGAGCTGCTGATAAGCCTGCCTTTGAAAGAAACGGTGATTCACTACGCCAAAAACGCTAAGGCGGCGGGGCTGGATGGCGTGGTTTGCTCGCCGCTGGAGGCAGGGAGAGTGCATGAGGCATGCGGAAGCGATTTTTACACGGTAACTCCGGGTATAAGGTTTGCGGGAAGCGCCACGGACGATCAGGCGAGGATAACCACGCCCGAAAAGGCCGGGGAGCTGGGAGCCGACTATATAGTGGTGGGCCGGCCCATAACGGCGGCGCCCGATCCGGCGGAGGCCTACAGGCGTTGCGTCGACGCATTCGTCGGGGCGCGATAAAAAACGCTGCGGCTCAAGAGCATAAAAAATATGGAAGGAATGACGCCGATATGGAAATGAAAATGAAAATCGCAAAGGACCTGCTGGATATAAGGGCCGTCTATCTCAGGCCGCAGGAGCCCTTTACCTGGGCCAGCGGCATAAAAAGCCCGATATACTGCGACAACAGGCTGACGCTTTCTGACGTCAGAGTGAGGCAGGATGTGGAGTGCGGGCTGGCCGAGCTGGTCAGAAAGCATTATCCTCAGGCCGAGTGCCTTATGGGGACAAGCACTGCGGGCATCGCCCACGCCGCGATAGCCGCGCATATTCTTGGACTCCCTATGGGTTACGTCCGTTCCGGGGCCAAGGACCACGGGCTGGGCAACAGGATCGAGGGCAGGCTGGAAAAAGGCTGGAGGACGGTCGTCATCGAGGACCTTATTTCCACCGGCGGAAGCGCCATCGACACCGTTCAGGCGCTGCGTGAGGCCGGGGCGGAGGTGCTGGGCATAGCCAGCATATTCACCTACGGCATGAAGAAGGGCCTTGAGCGCTTGGCCGAAGCAAATGTAAAGAATGTGAGCCTTACAGATTTTGACACGGTAGTAGAAGCGGCGGCGGAACGCGGCTATATCTCTGAGAGCGACATACCCATGCTGCTTAGGTTCAGAGACGAGCCCTCCGACGAGAGCTGGATGAGCGGGGGCAAAATAAAATGAAAAGAGATTTGATCGATATTCGCGACCTTACGCCCGAAGAAATAGACTGCCTGATTGAAAGGGCCGAGGATATAATAGCAAGCCCCGAGGCTTACCGTGAAAAATGCAGAGGGAAAAAGCTGGCGACGCTTTTTTACGAGCCGTCCACGCGCACAAGGCTTAGCTTCGAGGCGGCAATGTATGAACTGGGCGGAAACGTGCTGGGCTTTTCGGAAGCGCAGAGCAGCTCGGCGGCCAAGGGTGAGAGCGTCGCCGACACGGTAAGGACCGTGAGCTGCTTTGCCGACATAATAGCGATGAGGCATCCCAAGGAGGGGGCCCCTTTTGTGGCCGCCCAGAACGCTTCCGTACCCGTTATAAACGCCGGAGACGGCGGGCATAGCCATCCTACCCAGACGCTCACCGATTTGCTTACCATCAAGCGCGAAAAAGGGAGACTGGGCAATATAACCGTCGGCTGCTGCGGCGATTTGAAGTTCGGAAGAACGGTGCATTCGCTTATAGGGGCGCTGACGCGTTATGAAAATGTGGACTTCATACTGATATCCCCAGAGGAGCTTACCTTGCCGGAGCATGTAAAAAGCGACATACTGCTTAAAAGCCGCGCCAGGTTTGAGGAAACGGCCTCGCTGGAATACGCGATGCCGAAGCTTGACATCCTCTACATGACGCGGGTGCAGAGGGAACGCTTCTTCAACGAGGCCGACTATATAAGGCTGAAGGACAGCTATATACTCACGCCGGAGAAGCTGGCCGGGGCGAAGAGCGACCTTTCGATACTGCATCCTCTGCCGAGGGTGAATGAAATTTCCGTGCAGGTGGACTCGGATCCGCGCGCCTGCTACTTCAGGCAGGTGCTCAACGGGAAATATATACGCATGGCCTTGATAATGATGCTGCTGGAGCTTTTATGAAAGATGCTTAATGGAATAATGCGCCGCGTGTCGGCGGGAGGGTGATTATATGATAATAGGGACCATAGTTGACGGAATAGTGATAGACCATATCCCCGCCGGAAGGGGCATGGAGCTGTATTATTATCTGAACCTGGATGAATGCCAGTGCGAGGTTGCGATAATAAAAAACGCGGTCAGCGGAAAATACGGCAGAAAGGACATACTCAAAATCAACGAGGTGCTGGATATAGACTACGAGATACTGGGCTTTATCGATCCGCGAATTACAGTAAACATAATTAAAGACGGGGTTAGGATACGGAAGATACACCCCACTCTCCCGGAAAGGATAACAGGCGTTATAAAATGCAAAAATCCGAGGTGCATAACCTCCGTCGAGCAGGAGCTTCAGCATGTTTTCAAGTTGGCCGACAGGGAAAAGGGCATATACAGATGCGTGTACTGCGAAACCAAGGCTGAAATATAGCGCAGGATAAATAACCGTAAAGAGCATGCAGGCAAAACTCCGTGCGACATATCCGCGCTTTAGGCCGGAGCGCTTTCAATCATGTGAAGAAGACAGGTCCCTGAAGCCGTAGACCCGGCGATAGTCCTTGGTTTCTGGATCCTTGACGACGGCGGAACGCCGCCCGTCAAGCAGACGCACTATTTCATAGACGTTTATCCAAATCTCGCTCAGGCACTCCTTTTGCGATTCGTCGAAAATAAGCTGCATTCCGAAATGCAGGTGCGGTATTTTTATATTATTTACGTTTTCATTTAGGCTGTAGCCTGTCCTGCCGAGGTAGCCGATCACGTCGCCGGAGGCCACCTCGGAGCCTATCCGCAGGTCCTTGCGGTACGGGAAATCCTTCCGCAGATGCGCGTAATAATAGTAGCGCTTTGAGTCAAAGGAGCGGATGCCAATGCGCCAGCCGCCGTACTGGTTCCAGCCCAGCGCTTCCACGACGCCGCCCTCAACAGCTATCACCGGCGTACCCACCTGACCGAAAAGATCGTTGCCCAGATGCGTTCTTGAAAAGCCGTAGCTGCGGCTGTTTCCGAAATCGTCGGTATGCGTGTAGGAAAAGCCTTTGGCTATGGGTGAAAATACCTTCAGACCGTAGCGCCTTTCCCAGCGGCCTGCCTGCCCGCCATCTTCCGGCAATTCTATTTCATATTCACCTACAAAGCCGCCTAAAACAGCGGTAAAGGCCTCAAGGTAATAGCCGTAATAGCGAAGCTTTTCGGCGAGCTCGGCCATAGTCTGGCCAGAATTCAGCTTTTTTGCGACGGCGTCAAGCTGGCTGTCCTTGTAGCCTTTAAAATTGTTGCCGTTTTTGGCGGCAAGGTAGGCCAGAAGCTCAATGAAGCTAAGCTTGACGGCAGAACCGCTTTCATGGGAAGCCACGTCAAGCGCTATGGCTTTCTTCATAGCCTCGCAGGGCACATTGAAATCAACCCACCTGATGAAATCCCGCCTGCTCTCCGATGTTTCCTCTGTTTCCTCAGCCCGCGAGACGCAGCTAATAGACATTACAAGGGAAAAAATAAGAAGAAAGCATATAAATTTCTTTTTATTAAGCATGATTTGACGGCCTTAACTATGATTGTTAGGTAACAGGATCATGCTTATTATTGTTTTAGGGCTTCTATTTATGCACCGAAAAGCCGCGCGTTCTCAAGGCATATGCCCACCCCTTTCGCGAGCGGACTGAACGCCCGATAAAACGTTTACAGCAGCAATATATATTGACATTATATTTATAATAAGTATAATAAATAAAACACAAATTATTAAATTATGCTGTAGGCTTGAAAGGGCGTAAAAGCGGAATGCTGAAGAGAAACTTAATCAAATGGACTTATGCCGCAATATCGGGGCTGGCTTTTGCTTTTGCCTTTTCGGGCGCATACATCTATTTTAAAAAATCATTTGAGGATGCCGGAGCCGCAAAATCGGCCGCTGTAAGCGCCGTTTTGCACTCCGGTATAGCTTGCAGCAGGATGCTGGCTGCATATGGAGAGACTTTTATAAGCACGGCGGGAGAAGCCGACATGCCTGGTTTATATGCCGCTCTGAAATATGAGCCGGAAACGGACGGCTACATGCTCAACAGCTCCATGCTGAATTATGACTTCGGCACCCTTTCCGGAAAAGGCGAGGTGCCGGCTTCGGGAATTAAGAAAAGCGAATTGGTTTTAGCTCTCGGCTACAGCGGTCTTTTTAAGGAATTTTACAGCCAGATAAAGGGCACGGCTTGGCTCTATTATACAAGCGAAAACGGATTCATCATGCTTTACCCGCAGGCGGGAGAAGGCTTTGCGTATACGGATAGGCTTAAGGAAAAGCAATATTATATATCCGCATCGCCCGAAAGCAATCCCTTAAGAGAGACCGTCTGGTCAGATGTATATATAGACGAAGCCGGCAAAGGACCGATGGTTACAATTTCCAGCCCCGTTTATCGGGGCGACGATTTTATAGGCGTCGTTTCCCTGGATTACACTACGGCTGCACTGGGTATGATGATCAAAGAAAGCTACGACTCATATCTTGCGAGCGGGAGCGGCGTGGTAATAGCGTCCGGCGGGGAGGAAAATTACGGACAAGAGGTTAAAACCTTAGGCGACCTTCTTGGCGTTCCGGAAAGCCGGGTAGATATGATTATGAGCCTGAGCGGAGGAAAAGCCGAGCGAGTGGGGGGCAGATATTATTATGTGCGGAAATTAGAGCCCACCCCATGGACTCTTGTTATGTCCGCCTCCGCTGCAGGCATGGCGCTTAAGGCCTTCCTGCTGTCGCTGCCTATAATTCTCATATGCCTTATGCTGCTGTATTCAAACGCCGAAACGGCAAAGCTGAAAAAGGAAGAAATAGAAATACGGGAAATGGCCGTGACTGACAGGCTTACGGGCTTGAAAAACAGGTATTTTTTGGACGCGATGATAGAGCGTGAGTTCCAGCTTGCCGACAGGCACAACCAGCATCTTTCGATTGTCACCTTTGATTTGGATCATTTCAAAAGAGTGAATGACACCTGGGGGCACGACATAGGCGACCAGGTTTTGATGCAGGCCGCAAAACTGGCCCAGAGCTGCGTAAGGAAAAGCGATACCGTCGCAAGGATAGACCAACTATGAATAGTCAACCTCTCAGCTCAAAAAAATCAAGATTTTTTCTCGCTGAGAGGTTGAAGAAAAGAAACGCAGCACAAAAAGGCCTGACGGAGCAGGCCTGAAAAATGGATGTGATCTTTATGGATTTCGAA
>JAJUJI010000013.1 GCA_029265405.1 Clostridiales bacterium
GATGTGCACGCCGGTCATCTGCTCAAGCTGCTTCCAGGTCTCTATCTCGCCCCAACCGCCCTCGGGTATGTACTGGGGGGTGTAGCAGGTGGTCCAGCGGGTGAAGACCTCGTCGGTGGTGCTCAGCGGCAGCTCGTAGACGTATTTGGCGCTTGAAAGGCCGTCCTCGTTGAGCTCCCACTTGCCGGCGGCCAGGTTGTAGTCTCCATTGGCCGATGCCTCGTCGGAGGGGGCGCTGCCGGAATCGGCGCCGGCGTTGGTTTCTCCGGCGTTGGTTTCATTGTCGATTGAATTGCCGCCGGAGCTGGTGTTGCCGCCGCAGCCCGCGAACAGGGCTAAAACAAGCATGACTGCAAGCAGCGTCGCGATTGATTTCTTCATTTTCTGCTCCTTTCATAGTAATAGCATATAAAATTATGCAACGGTAATTATACAACATGACAATGAATTTTTAAAGTGTTTTTTATAATAAAAATAATATGATATGTAGTTACTTTGGTCATTATTAAAAAAAGATATACAACAGGCCGAAAATGGATTATAATAAAGGCAATTCCTCAAAAATTTGAAGGCATTTGAATAACACTAAGGAGGTAATGATAATGAGCGGTCGTTTAAACGGAAAGGTGGCTTTGATTACCGGAGGAGGAACCGGGCTAGGCGCCGATTTTGCCAGGCGCTTTGTAGAGGAAGGAGCGAAGGTCGTCATTACCGGCCGCCGCAGGGAGCTGCTTGAAAAGGTGGCCGAGAGCCTGCCGGCGGGTACGGTTTTTGTGTTTCAGGGCGATGTGTCCAGTTTTGAACAGGCCAAGGCTATGGTGGACGCCGCGCTGATGTTCGGCGGCAAGCTGGATGTGCTTGTAAATAACGCCGGAATAGACCCGGCTGGTACGGTTGTTGAAATACCCATAGAGCAGTGGCAAAAAATAATCGATATCAACCTCACCGGACCCTTCCTCATGATGAAGGCGGCAATTCCGCATATGATCAAAAACGGGGGAGGCTCCATCATCAATATAGCCTCGCTGGCGGCGGTAAGGAATATACCGGCCATGCCCGCCTACAGCGCCTCCAAAGCGGGCCTGATAGGGCTGACGCAGGCGACGGCCCTGGATTACGGCCCCTACAACATCAGGGCCAACGTGGTATGCCCCGGACCGGTGCGCACGGAGATGCTGGAGCATTCAATGGCGGGCCTTGCCCAATCGCTGAATACTGACATAGGCGGCGCGCTCAATACGCTGACCAGGTTCGTTCCCCTGCGCAGGCCGGCCACACCGGACGAAATTTCCGGCATAGTGGTTTTCCTGGCAAGCGACGAGTCCTCATTCATGACGGGCACGACCTCGATGCTCGACGGCGGAGCCAGCATAGTGGATCCCTGCGGCGCCGCGGTTTCCAGCGCCGGCATGAACTGGGGCGGCGGAAAGTAATCCAGCCGCAGCTGATTGCGCTAAACCCGATAAGCCCGTTGCGGGCTTGTCGGGTTTGCTGCGCGATGCCGCAGCAGTTCGCGTTTCCGTTGACATTAGGGCGGCCGTATGCTTACATTATGCTTGGAAGGAATTTTAACGCCGATGGCTCGGGCGCTGCGCCTGCGGCGGTATTGGGCGGCGCTAAAAAAGGAGATAAGGCCATGCAAATAAAAACCGTTTCGATAATAGGCTTGGGGGCGCTGGGCATCCTGTTCGGGCACCGCCTGTCCGAGTCTATGCCGGCGGGTAGCCTGAGGATAGTCGCGGATAAAGCAAGGATAGAAAAATACAGGCGCGAGGGAGTCTATTGCAACGGAAAACGGTGTGATTTTAACTATTGCGTCCCCGAGGATTCCCACGAACCGGCGGATCTGATTATTTTTGCGGTTAAATATCCCGGGCTGGAGGAGGCGCTCGAAACCGCCGAAAGCCAGGTCGGGCCGCAGACGATAATAATTTCGCTGCTCAACGGGATAAGCAGCGAGGAGCTCATAGGAAACCGTTTCGGCATGGAAAAGGTTTTATACAGCGTAGCCCATGGGATGGACGCTGTAAGGGAAGGCAACAGGCTCGTTTACGAGCACATGGGTATGATCAGCTTCGGGGGAGAGGCATCCAAGGCGGATAAAATAAGCGCGGTTGAGGGACTTTTCAGGCAAGCAGGAATTCCGTACGAGGTGTCCGGCGACATCAGGAGAAAAATGTGGGGCAAGCTTATGCTCAACGTCGGAGTCAACCAGACGGCTGCGGTCTACCTTTGCGGCTACGAGGGCCTGCAGAAGGAGGGACCGGTCAGGGAGGTCATGCTCGGGGCCATGCGGGAGGTGCTGGCTCTGTCCGAGAAGGAGGAAGTGCGCCTAACGCAGGCGGACCTAGATTACTGGCTTGGAGTTCTGAACGGGGTCAGCCCGAGGGGCAAGCCGTCAATGCAGCAGGATGTGGAGGCGCGGCGGCCCACGGAGGTGGAGCTTTTTGCAGGGACCGTACTGAGGCTGGGCGAAAAGCACGGCATGGATTTTCCGGTCAACCGCATGCTCTATGAAAGAATCAAGGCTTTGGAGGGGCCTGCGGGCCGCTGAAGCGCCGGGAGCCGACCGAAACATGCCAAACGGGCGGGCGCATGCCATGAGCCTTAATTTCGAAATTGGCGATAGCGTCTAAAGGGGCCGGGACTAAGGCCCTTTTTTTCTAACGGCAGCGAGGCTTCTTGGGCTTGCATTGAGCGGATAAATACATATACTAGATGCCATAGGCCGGTGGATTTTGGGGGAAGTTATGAAAAGAAAGAACGGTTTGAGTATAATGCTGCCCTTTGCGCATTATAGGCTGGAGCTGCCGGAGGTGCTTCAGGGCGCGCTGATGATAGCGGTTGGCCTATCGGCCGTGCCAATATTGCAGGAGAGCCTGGGCTTTTCCTACGAGGCGGCGCTGACTGCGGTGGCGCTGGCCGAGGCGCTGGGCCTGCTGCATGTGCTTTTTGCGGATCCTGTGGTTCCGGGCTGGATAGCCTCGGCCCTGTCGCTGGTGCTGGTATATTTGGGCGGCCATGCCGTGGGCATAGACTCTATCCACGCGCTTATCGCGCTGCAGCTTGAGGTTTCGGCCATATTCATAATACTGGGAGCCACGGGGCTGGCCCATAGGCTGGTTTCGCTCATACCGCCTTCCCTTAAGGCGGGCATACTCTTCGGGGCAGCCATAGCCGCCCTGGCCAGGGTATTCGGCGGAGGGGGCTATTTATCTAAGTATCCGCTTTCTGTGGGCTCCGGCACCGTCGTAGGGCTGTTCGTGCTGTTTTCCGTTTCGTTCAGAAAAATGAAGGACAGGAAGAAGGCCTTTAAGGAAATAGGCAAATACGGCATGCTGTCCAGCCTTGTCGCCGCCATGGCCGTCGGCTTCATTTCGGGAGAGCTGCCTTTGCCGGAGCTGAAGTGGGGCTTTATACCCTTCAGCTTTAGGGAGCTTTTCGAAGCCTCAAGCGTATTTTCAGTAGGGCTGCCATCCGCTTCGGTTTTCCTCGCCGCCGTTCCGACGGCCATAGCCGTTTATGTCATAGCCTTCGGAGAGATAATAACGGCCGAAAGCGTTTTGGCCGAGTGCGTGGAGGCGCGGCCGGACGAGCCTCTGGAGTTTAACGCCAACCGCACAAACATTATAACCGGCCTGCGCAACCTGATCCTGGGGCTTTTCGCACCGTTTACCCCTCTTGCTGGGCCTCTTTGGGCCGCCGTCACAGTGTCCATCGGAGAACGCTACAAGGAGGGCAAGGATTCGATGAAGAGCCTTTTCGGAGGTGTGGGCGCCTTCAAGCTTTCGACGGCAATCTGTGTGCTGCTAATGCCGGTTGCAAGCTTTCTGCAGCCCGTGCTTCCGATAGCTCTGGCTGTAACTCTGGTGGTGCAGGGCTTTGCCTGCTCATATATCGCGGTCGAGCAGATCAGGGGCGACAGGAACGCAGCCGGAACCGCCGGGATGACTGGCGCCGTCGTTTATCTTGCGGGCCTCAACTGGGCGCTGGCGGTAGGGATACTTGCTTACCTGCTTCTGGAGGGCGGCGCGGGAAAAATAGCCGAGTGGGCAAAAGGGCTGAAAAAGCTGCGCGCCCGCAAATGATAACAGCGGCCGTGCCGGACGTTTGCCCGGGCACGGCCTCGTATTTAATTTGCAGACAATACCCAGCCTAATAAACTTATATGTTAAGCGCCGCTTTGCGGGCGGCGTTCCAGCCGTCCAGCGCGGACATGAGAGCAAGCACGTTTTCTCCGGGCATGCCGGGCGAGGCTCCGCCTCCGGCGGAAAGGATCAGGCCCCGCTTAGAGCCGAAGGCGTTCAGGCGTTTTTCCGCCTCCCGCGCCACGGCTTCGGGCGTGCCCTTGGTCAGCACCTCCAGGCCGGGGATATTGCCCAGGATGCAGACTTTTTCGCCGAGAAGCTCGCGGGCTCGGCTCAGGTCGGCGGAATGCGAAAAATTGAAGATATTAACGCCCAGGTCCGCGATATGCGGGAAAGCGGCGTATTTATTTCCAAAGTTGTCGTTGTGGAACATTTTCACAGGGAAGCCGAAATGCGAAAAGATGTCCTTGAGATAGGGATGCGCGAACTCAAGATACTCGGCCTCGGACAAAAAGCCGCATATGTCGTCCAGCACCAGAATTCCCTCCACATGGTCCAGAGCCTCGATCTGAGCCTCAAGCCAGCGCAGGACCAGGGCCGTGGTGGTTTTCAGCAGCTTGTGGACGGAGGCCGGGTCCGTTTTGATGGCGACGCAGAATTCGGGTATGGTCATGAGAAAGCTCGCGATATTCAGAGGCCCTCTGGAAGCGACCATGCGGATTTTTTGCCCCTCGTCGTGCAGCGGCTCCTTGACGCGTTTGTAATAGTTTATAGCCAAGGGCATGAGCCCGTCCTTGCGCGGATCCGGTACCGGAAGGCGGGCGAGCGCTTCTATGTCGTCCGCAGAGTCGATCAGATGGCTTATGGTCACCGGCTGGTGATGATAGAAATTCAGCTTGCAGCCGAAGGAGGAGGGCTCCGCCGCCATGCCGAACTCCACCCAGTAGTCCGGAAAAAGCAGCAGTCCGGGAAAATCGGCCTTGATTCTCCTGTGGCAGTCCAGCCAGAGCCGCATGTCCGTATAATAATCTATGGTCGAAACGCCGCAGTAGCCGGGTATCCAGGGGCTGTCGGCGATAAAGCCGGCCGGAACGGCGTCCGGGTTTTTTCCCGCGGCGATTTTTTTGATCAGCTCCCACTCTCTGTCGGTCATGCTCCGCATCATCCTTTTCAATCTGTTCGGCGCGGTTCCGCGCGCGGATACATTGTAATATCGGCTGCACTAATTTTCAATGACAGGAGGCTGCGATTTATATGGAAGGTTTGGAATACTCTCGGGCCTGGCTTGCTTACCGAAAAACGGAGGGCGTCGGAGACTTTGCCGGGAGTATAGTTTGCAGGGGCGGCGGCGTACAGCTGAAAACGGCCGCAACCGAGCTTAAGGCCGCTTTTGAGGCCATGACGGGGCGTACGCCCGAAACAATGGAGGGGGAAGACGAAAGAGGCGCCGACAGGCCCTGCGTACTGCTCATTGAGGAAGCCTCCGGCGGCGAAGGCTACCGCATGGAATTGAAGGATGGCGTTATGACGGTTTCCGGCGGCTCCTGCGGCGTACTGTACGGAGCCTTCGCCTTGATAAGAAAGCTGGCCTGCGGCGACACCGATTTCAACGAAGCAAAAGCGCCTTCCAAGCCACTGCGTATGCTCAACCACTGGGACAATCTGGACGGCTCCATAGAGCGGGGCTATTCAGGAGCGTCTTTCTTTTTCCGCGATAACAAGGTGGTTGTCAACGAGCGCACGGAGGCTTACGCCCGTCTGCTCGCTTCCTGCGGCATCAACGGCGCCGCCATCAACAACGTAAACGTAAAGGGGGCGGCCTCAAGGCTTATAACCTCCGAATACCTGGGCCGCCTGCGGGAAATGTCGGAGATATTTTGGCGCTGGGGAATCAGGCTGTATCTGTCGCTGGATTTTGCCGCGCCGCTGAGCATAGGCGGGCTCGGCACGGCCGATCCGCTTGACGAGGCCGTACGAGCCTGGTGGAAGGATAAAATGGCGGAGGTGTTTTCGGCCGTGCCGAGGCTCGGCGGCTTTGTAGTAAAGGCCGATTCCGAGGGGCGGCCCGGCCCCTTTTCATACGGGCGCAGCCACGCGGAGGGCGCTAACATGCTGGCCGAAGCGGTACGGCCTTATGGGGGCCTGATTATTTGGCGCTGCTTTGTATACAATTGCAGGCAGGATTGGCGCGACACAAAAACCGACCGCGCGCGGGCCGCCTGCGACAGCTTTGCGCCGCTGGACGGAAGCTTTGCCGACAACGTATATCTGCAGATAAAAAACGGGCCTATGGATTTTCAGGTCCGGGAGCCGGTTTCGCCTCTTTTCGGGAAGCTCAGGAGAACAAAATGCCTGCTTGAGGTGCAGATAGCGCAGGAGTACACGGGCCAGCAAAGGCATGTGTGCTATCTGATTCCCCAATTCAAGGAGATACTTAGCTTCAGGACGTTCAACGGCAGCGAAAGAGACGCCGTAGCGGACGTCATCGGCGGCATGGCCGCGGTTTCCAATACGGGGAGCGACTGCAACTGGACTGGCCACGATTTGGCGGCCGCCAATCTTTACGGCTTCGGGAGGCTCGCCTTCGACAACGCCCTGTCGGCCGAGGATATTGCGGGCGAATGGATAGCGCTGACATACGGGCGCGGCGAAAAGGTCATTCGCAACATAAGAAAGATGCTGATGAATTCCCATGCCGCTTATGAAAAATACACCGCCCCTCTCGGCATAGGCTGGATGTGCGCTCCCGGCACCCATTACGGGCCCAGCCCCGAGGGCTACGAGTATGACCGCTGGGGCACCTACCACAGGGCGGACCATCTGGCCATAGGAGTGGACCGCACTCCCGCCGGAACGGGATATACGGAGCAATACAACCCGCCGCTTAACGCCATATACGCGGACAGGGAGACCTGCCCCGAGGAGCTCCTGCTGTTTTTCCACCGCCTGCCGTATACGTACAGGCTCAAAAGCGGCAAAACCCTTATACAGCACATTTACGATGCCCATTTCGAGGGCGCCGGGGAGGCCGCCGAGCTTATAAGACTCTGGAAGGAGCTGGAGGGGGAAGTGGAGCCGGGAGCCTACCTGCGCGTGCTAGAGAGGCTCAATGAGCAGCTTCAAAGCGCCGAGGAATGGCGGGACGTAATAAATTCCTATTTTTGGCGAAAAACGATGATTCCGGACGAAAAGGGAAGAAAGCTTTATTAAGCGGGGGCAGTGATATGGAACAATGGGAAAAATCAATCGCGCTGATGCCGATTTTCAGCGACGGAATGGTGCTTCAGAGGGATACGGAATATGAGATCTGGGGGAAGGCGGCGTCCGATTCAGTCGTCGTCGAGATAGACGGGGCCGAGGCGGAGGCCGCCGTCGTCGGCGGCAGGTTCAGGGCCGTTTTGCCGCCGCATGAGGCTGGAGCGGGCTATGTAATGACCGTCCGGGGAGGAGGAGAGACCGTCACCGTGGCCGACGTTTGCTTCGGCGACGTCTTTTTGTTCAGCGGCCAGTCCAATTTTGAGCTGCCCTGCGAAAGGGTGCTGGACATATCGGCCGGGGAGCTGGCATCCTCCTGCTACCCTGATATAAGGGAGTATAAGGTCGCTCCTTCCTACAGGTTCGACCGTCCGGAGGATGAGGTACAGCCGGCCGCATGGAAGAGAGCGCGGGGCCGGGAGCTTTATGAAATGAGCGCAGCCGCGTTTTTCTTCGCAAGGGAGCTGCATGAAAGGCATAAGGTCCCCATAGGCGTGGTGCTCAACGCCGTGGGGGGCTCGCGCATCGAGGCCTGGCTGCCGAATGATGAAATAGAAAAGCTGCCGGGGCTTAAGGAAAAAATAGCTCCTTTTTTAGCCGAGGGCTCGCTGCAAAGCCTGCTAGCCAGGCAGGAGGAGGAAACTAAGGCGTGGTATCATGCCTTGAGGAGGGATATAAGCCTCGCGGAGGCGCCGCGGAGCGCAAAAGACTTCCGGGTGCCGGGCATGACCGCGGGCACGGAGCTTCACGGCTTTTCCGGTTCGGTCTGGTTTTACAGGGAAGCGCGCTTTGATAAGGCCCCGGAGGGGGAAGGGCTGCTGTACCTCGGCGAGCTTATGGATTCCGATACCGCCTATATAAACGGGGTGAAGGTCGGCTCCACAGGCTACCGCTATCCTCCGCGCAAATACAGGGTGCCGGAAGGGCTGCTTCGGGAGGGCGAGAACCTTATTGCGGTGCGGCTGGTCATAACAAAGGGAGCCGGCGGCTTTATTCCGGAGCATCCGTATTATCTCGAAGCGGGTGGCGTCAGGGTTGAGCTGTCCGGAACATGGAAATACACGGTGGAGACGGCGGCAAACGAAGCGCCCGACTGCGTTTTCCCGCCCAGCCTGCCCTCAGGGCTGTTCAATTCCTCGCTTGCGCCGCTGGCGGGTCTGCTCTTTAAGGGGGTATTCTGGTACCAGGGAGAAAGCGATTCCTACGAGGCGGAAAACTATATGAATTACGCCGGCAAGCTGAAAATAATGGTCGAATGCTGGCGCAGGACGCTCAGGCAAAACTTCGGCTTTGTCTGCGTGGAGCTGGCCGACTACACGGATCCGATTGCAGGCATTTTGCCCGGCTGGAGCGCGGTTCAGAAGGCGCAGCGCGAAGCGCCCCTGCATATACCCTGCTGCGAGGCGGTGTCGGCCCGCGATCTGGGAGAGCCCTTCGAGCTGCACCCGCAAAGAAAAAAGGATCTTGGCCTGCGCCTGGCCGAGGCGGCGGAGCGGCTGATGTACAGGCGGCAAAAACAGCATATTGAATAAGAAAAGCTTGAAAGCCTTGCGATAATTTGTTAAAGTAATGCTAACAAAATATAGCAAGGAGGAGCAATATTGAAGCACATTCAGGAAGCCTTCAGTCTGGACCTGGCAAAAACGCCTCTGGCCCGGCGCGGCTCGCGCCCCGTCCTTCTCCAATTGCCGGATGGCTGCTATTTGGGGCTCAAGCCTGCCGGAAATGCGCTGCCCTTTGCCCAGGTTTTCGGCGGCACAAGCTCTATGGGCATTCTTCGAATCCAGATTATGGACGGGGGGAAGGAGCTGCCCTATAGCGTCAATGCCGGACCTTTTATAGCCGAGCTGATAACCGGAAAGGGAAGAGTCCGCTTTGCCATCGATAAGGCCGCCAACGCCCTGAGGATGGAGGGAGATGTACCCCAGCTTCGCTTAAGCAGCCCCCTGACAGGCGCCAACTCCGTGAAATATGCCGACGGGGTGGAAACGAATCTGGGCGGGCGCGTGGTTCACAGGATACTGCGCGGGACCTTCGAATTCGACGATTCGTGGATGCTGAAGCGCTGGAGCAGCGTCCCGCCCTGCCTGGATATAATGGCCGTTGACGGGCGCATGGAAGCGGCATGCATCGAGCTGCCCGCCGACACCGACGTCCCGGAGATTACAAGGAGCCTTGACGAATGCGCAGCCGAAAACAAGGCTGATTTTGAAGCCTTTTGCGATACCCTGAAGCCCACGGACGGCCTTACGGCCTACAGGCTGTGGTCGGAGGCCCGGAAAACGGGTTCAGCCGAGCTGGCGTGCGAATCTTATCTGTTTTCTGATCCCCGCGCCGTGTTCGAGCTTGCGCTGGCCTCTGCTGAGGCCGGGAAGAGCGGCATTACGCCGCTGTTCGGCGCCGTCGTGCTCCGCATGCGCGACGAGGGCATGCTGGAAAAAATTTCTGAAGAAGATATCGCAAGATTGCGCGAGGCGCTGAAGGACGCTCTTGCCTGGTGGCGGAAATACCGCTTTGATACGGCCAGGGGGCGCTATTTTTATGCTTACCGAGACGAAACCGGGGAAGAAAACCCTCAATGGTTCGGAGAGGCGCCGGTATATGCGCCGCAGCTTCAGGAGAGGCTGTCGCAGCTTGAGGCAGCAGTGGGTGCGCTGGAGTGGGGAGGATGGAATTGATGTTCGGGTTTGGAAAGGGACAAAAGTTTGACCTGATCCGCGCTCCGTACGGAAGGCGCGGCTCCGGCTTCTATCTTTTTGAGGATTACTATCTGCCGCTTATCCGCCTGAGCAACACAAAGGCGGACTCGATGATGAGCGGGGGAGACTTCGTATTCGACATTAAAATATTGCAGTATGAAAGGCCAGTGCGCTACTACTACTTTGCCGACGCGGGCTCGCTTAAGATGACCCAGTACGGCGAGGTGGGGGGGACTGCGGAGATAGCGCTGACGGACAAAAATATGCTGCGCATTCGCGGCAACTGCGCTCTGCGCATAGAGCTGCGCTCGGCCCGGGAGGGCGGAGGAGCGGCTGCCTGCCGGGGCGTCTTTCCTTTTTTGGACGGCAGCGGAACGGAGCTGTATTTTGGCAAGCACGGTAAAATGTTTTTCAAGCCGCTTGAAGGCTCTGTCAGCGTCGAGGCAGTCTACGACAGGGCGCAAGGCAAATACGCAAGCTGCGCCGTCCTTGTCAAGCCGGACGAAGAAACCGACAGCTTCGACATAGCCGTTCATGAATACATGAGCGGAGAGTTCTCATACGGCGGCGCTTACGAGCCCTTCGACAAAGTCGTAGCCGACAACAAGGCCGATTTCGAGGCGTTCAAAAAGAATTACAGGCCCGCCGCCAGTGGATACGAGGAAGCGGCGGAATACGCCATGTGGCTTATATGGACGCACCGGGTAAACCCCGGCGGATACATTAAGGCGCCGATGATACTTATGCATTTGCAGTGGCTGAACGCCTGCTGCGCCTGGCAGCAGAGCCTGCACGCCATGGCCATGCAGGGAAATCCTAAGGAGGGCTGGCGGCAGATCTGCGCCCTGTTTGAGCATCAGGACGAAAGAACCGGCAAGCTGCCGGGCATGCTTTTCTATTCCGGAGCGGGTGCGATCCAGGCTCCTTTCCAGGGCTTTGCGCTGGACTTTCTAATACGCAAATGCGGCGACGGCTTCCTTACGGCCGAGGAATGCAAAAGGATGTATCCCAAGTTTGCCAAGTGGGCCAATTATTGGACCACCTACCGCTCGGCCGGCCGGGGCGACGATCTGATAGCCGTCAACTCGCCGCACGACAGCGGCTGGGACGACGCTTCCATTTTTAAGGACGGCTTCCCGTGCAGCAGCCCCGATTTGATAGCTTTCCTTGTGGCGCTCATGTCCGCCACCGCCAGACTTGCACGTGGAGCCGGCGAGGAGGAGGCCGCAAAGGAGTGGCAGGGCCGCTCCGACAGGCTGCTGAACACGCTCATCACCGAATTCTGGGACGGCGAAAGGTTCATATCAAGGAAGAAAGGCCGCCCGGTGGACAGCCTCAGCCTTGCAAACTACCAGCCCATACTGCTGGGCGACAGGCTGCCGCGTCATATTATCGACAAGATAGCCGAGAAGCTTATGATAGAGGGCGAGCTGCTCAGCCCCATAGGCTTGTGCACCGAAAGCATGAAGAGCCCTCTTTGCTCCTTTGTTGACCAGTTTGTGCTGGGGCGTGTGGTGGCGCCCGCCAACCTGATAATTACGGCGGGCTTGCACATTGCCGGGAAAACGAAGGAAGCGTCGATAATAGCGAGGCGCTTCTGCGACAAGCTCAGGGAGGAGGGTATGATCCTCGGCTTTGCCCCCTACAGCCGTCATCCGCTGACGGGTGAAAAAATACGCTTCAATCAGCCTCCGGCGGCAAACGATCCCTGGCCCTGGAGCGGTTGGGCGGCAGGCAGCTTCATGACCATGGCGACAACGCTGGTGGTTGATGAATAATAAAAGCTGGCTTTGCAATAATAGCATTAGGCTATGAAGTAAAAAAATAAGCGCATAACGCTATTGACAGCAAAAATACCGGACAGTATAATAATTACGCACATATTCGGAAACGCTTCCCGACCTGATTTGAAGGAAGCAAAATGTTGCGCGCCGGAGTGCCTGGCCGGTTGCGCGCGGCTGCGGGACGGGTGCGTGCAATCGCAAGTTGCACCCCGTCCCGCTCTCCTCACTATTTTAAAGCCCCGGAAAGCAAAGCTTCCCGGGGCTTGTTGGATTCCATGCCGAAAGCTCAACCGTTCCAGGGGCTGAGCTTTTCCTTTTTCACTAGAAAGGCCCTTTTGGCCAGCCGCGCAAGCGGCGCGTCGCTCCGCGAGTCGGAGTAAAAGCCGTCTATTTCCGCGTCGGGATAAGCCAGGCGGAACCTGCGCGCCTTTTCCTCTCCGTGGCAGTTGGGACCGTTGAATTTGCCCGTTTTCCCGTCAACCTCCGTTGCGATGAGGCTAACGCCCAGCTTGCGGCATATGGGCTCCAGCGCAAAGCGGGAGGAGGCGGAAACGATCACGTCGGCACCGCTCTTCTGCCTCAGATACCAGTACGACAGCTTGCGCTCATGTACGGCCCAGAAATCCGCCAAAAAGCTCTCCATGTCAGGAATATACCTCACGACGGCAAAAAGCCTTTCCTTAAAGTCCTCCTTCTTCGATATGCCCAGCGCATATCTGATGCCGAACCAGGCCATGGCCGGAAGCGCTGCCATGGAGCGGGGGTATCTAAGCAGCGCATACTTAATAAGGTCGGCCGAGCTGTCGCCCTTATATATGGTTTTATCGAAATCATAAACGTTCATACTCAAATTATACCAAGCTTTCTGAGTATTGACAAGAAAAGAAGGGTAATCTATTATATAAATAATTTTATATAAATCTGCTCGGTATTGACAAGCGGCAAGAGCCGCTTCCGGCCATGGCGCAAAGGCGCAGGTGCGGCGGGGCTGCCGCCGGATGTAATATTGAGTTGACAATTATATGGGATAATCATACTCACTGCAGCCGCGACGCAAGCGGGTATTAAGCCGTTTAACAAGAAATTAACGGCTTTCTTTGCCTGCGGCGGTTGACCGCCGCACAAAACGGAGGTTATTATGTTATATAAAACGGTGACCGAGCTGTATAAAAAGTTCAGGCTTATACATTATAAGGAGCTGTTCGGCCGCATAAGGGAAAAGGACGGCAGCCTCAGCGCAACGGAGGCTTTTGCGGCGGACGTTATATATTTGCTCGGGAATCCCACCATATCGCAATTTGCGGAGGCCATCGGAGTTTCGCAGCCGAACGCGACATATAAGGCCAACAACCTTGCGGCCAAGGGTTATGTGATAAAGACCCTGTCGGAGGACGACAAGCGCGAATGCAGGCTCATGGTTTCGGATAAGTTTTACTCTTATTACGACACCTCAAACGCCTTTATAGCAAAGGCGGTCGAGAAGCTGTCGGGCGAGTTTACCGAAGAGGAAATGAACATAGCGGAAAGAATGCTCAATACTTTAAATCTGTCGGTGAAGTAACCGCCGCGCCGTAATGTGCGCTGCGGCTATGCCGGTTCAAGGAGGAACGGGCGCTAAATGACTACGGGCCTGAATTTTTGGGATACGCAGGTATGGAGTTTTGTCATCACGCTTACGCTGCTTCTGGGCACGATGATAGCCGCAAATATACTGCGCAATACGGTTAGGTTAATCCGCAGGCTTATGATACCAAGCTCGGTTTTGGGGGGCTTCCTGCTGCTTGCCGCAGACTTTTTGCTTGAAAGGCTGGCGGGCGTTAAGCTGCTGAACACCGCAACTCTGGAAATGCTCACCTACCATGGCTTGGGCCTGGGTTTTGTAGCCATGGCGCTTAGGAAGATAGACAAGAAGCAGGACAAAAGGTCAAGAACGGGCGCTTTCGATGCGGGAGTGACGGTAGTGGCCGCCTATTTGATACAGGCGGTATTGGGCCTGGGCGTTACGATAGGGCTTTATTATCTGCTGGGCAGCTTTTGGGCCTCTGGCCTTCTTCTGCCCATGGGCTACGGGCAGGGTCCGGGCCAGGCTTACAACTGGGGCCACAACTACGAGACCGTCTGCGGCTTTGCCAGCGGAACCAGCTTCGGTCTGACCGTCGCCGCCATGGGCTTTGTTTCGGCAAGCATAGGAGGCGTCATTTATCTAAACGTGCTCAGGAGGAAGGGCATATTCAAGGGTAGCATTGGCGAAGGAACGATAGACGACGACCTTACCGCCGAGCATATAACCGGAGGCGACGAGATCCCGCTTTCCGAATCCATGGATAAATTCACCGTGCAGCTTGCGCTTGTATTCATATCGTATATCGCGGCTTATCTTTTTATGCAGGGCATAGAAAGCGTCATTGAAACGGGCGTCATGGGCAATTTCGGATACAATACCGTAAGGCCTCTGGTCTGGGGCTTCAACTTTCTGATAGGCACTATTTTTGCTCTTGTTTTAAAGGCCGCACTTAGAGGACTGAAGAAAAAGGGCGTTATTAAAAGGGAATACACCAACGATTTCATGCAAAACCGCATAGCCGGCTTCATGTTCGACGTAATGGTGGTTGCCTCGATAGCGGCTATAAAGCTTTCGGCCTTCACAAGGCATGAGTTCATAATACCGCTCGCGCTGATATGCGTTTTAGGGGCGGTCATAACGTATTTTTATCTGCTTATTGTTTGCAGGCGTGTCTTTCCGCAATATGAGCATGAGGCCTTTCTTTCGCTTTACGGCATGCTGACAGGCACAGCAAGCACGGGCGTCATACTCCTGAGGGAAAAGGATCCGAAATTTGAAACGCAGGCTTGCGACAACCTTGTCTATCATCAGCCCTGGGCCATACTGTTTGGCTTCCCGATGCTTCTGCTGCTCAGCTACGCCCCGCAGAGCGTCAACAAGTCGCTGATAACGCTGGCGGTCCTTGCGCTGCTGTTTGCGGTTATGAACGCGATACTGTTCAGAAAGGCCCTTTTCCGCCGCGAAAAATGAGGATGCCTGTCCGACGCCGCGGAAGCGCTTCCGCGGCGGTTTCGGCTTGCGGCGTCCCGGCGCGGGGCCCTGTTATGGAAAACAGACTAAGACGGGCAAAAAGGGAGCTGTTGTTTTTATAAAAAAATATTTCTTGTAAAAATCCTGCCGCTGTTGTAGAATAGAGGCAGTTTTTTGTCGGGGAGGATGAATGCTTTGCGCCTCTTGGAGGAGAGAATCCGCAGAGACGGCAGAGTTAAAGAAGGAGACGTCCTGAAGGTTGATGGCTTTTTGAATCACCAGATGGACGTTGAGCTTTTTGCGGAGATGGCCCGCGAGTTCAAGCGGCTCTTCGAGGGCTGCGGAGTAAACAGAATTTTAACCATAGAGGCGTCCGGAATAGGCCTTGCCTGCATAGCCGCGCAGGAATTCAAATGCCCCGTGATATTCGCCAAAAAAACAAGAACCAAAAACATAGCCGGAGACGTCTATACCGCCAAGGTCATGTCCTACACCTCCGGCACCCTATATGACATCATTGTTTCAAAAGAGTATCTTTGCTCAAGCGACAGGGTGCTGATTATAGACGACTTTCTTGCCAACGGCGCGGCATTGGACGGCTTGATAAGGATAGCCGAGCAGGCCGGAGCCGAGGTGGTCGGCGCGGGTGTGGCCATAGAAAAGGCCTTCCAGCCCGGCGGCGACAGGATACGGGCCCGGGGCATAAGGGTTGAGGCCCTGGCCCGCATCAAGTCAATGAGCGAAGCGGGCGGCATAGAATTTTGCTGAACGGGGGAAATCCGCAAGGCGGTTTATTGCCCCAGAATAACGGACGCTGATTTTACAAGCCCCGGCCTGAGAGCCGAAAAATATATGCCAAAGCTTTTACTATATTTTAATTCGGAGGGAAAGAAATGAAAAAAGTAACAGCGCTGCTGCTCGCGCTCATCCTGTGCCTGAGCCTGAGCGCCTGCGGAGGAACCAAGGGCAAAAACGCCGACCTGAAGATCGGAGTAATTCTGGTCCACGATGAAAACACCGGCTACGACCTGTCGCATATAAACGGCATTAAAAAGGCCGCTGCCAATGTCGGGATCAAGGAAGACCAAATCATATGGAAATACTCCATCAGCGAGGATGAAAACTGCTTTGACGCAGCGACCGACCTTGTTGAGCAGGGCTGCAAGTACATTATTTCTGACAGCTACGGCCACCAGTCCTATATGCAGCAGGCAGCAGAGGAAAATCCCAACGTTACCTTCATCGCCATGACGGGCGACACGGCCGCCGCTTCCGGCCTAAAGAATTTCAAAAACGCCTTCTGCAACACCTATGAGGCCCGCTATGTTTCCGGCGTTGTGGCCGGCATGAAGCTCAAGCAGCTTGTTGACGAAGGAAAGGTAGCGGATAAAAACTACGACGAGGACGGAAACATAAAAATAGGCTATGTCGGCGCGTTCCCGTATGCCGAGGTTGTTTCCGGCTATACGGCCTTTTATCTCGGGGTTAAGTCGATAGTCGACAATGTCTCCATGGACGTAACCTATACCAACAGCTGGTATTCTCCCACCGCCGAAGCCGAGGCTGCCAACGCCCTTATATCCGACGGCAGCATCATCATAAGCCAGCATTCCGACTCCTCGGGGGCCCCGTCGGCCTGCGAGGCGGCCCTTGCCGCCGGAACCACGGTCTACTGCGTAGGCTACAACGTGGACATGCTGTCTGTGGCTCCCAACGCGGCTCTGACCTCCGCCCTGAACGACTGGAGCGTTTACTACACCTACGCTATGAACTGCATGCTCAAGGGCGAGGACATAGCCACAGACTGGGCCAGGGGTTATTCCGAGGGCGCTAACATGATATCTGCCCTTGGCGCCTCCTGCGCTCCCGGCACCAAGGAAAAGGTGGAGGCTGTTGAGGCCGCCATCAAGGACGGCAGCCTGAAGGTATTTGATTGCTCCACCTTTACCGTAGGCGGCGAGCATCTGACCTCATATACAAGCTCCTGGGGCCTCAACGGCGCCGAAACCATTAAGGACGGGGTATTTGAGGAATCCGTCATCCGCAGCGCTCCCTATTTTGATATCCGCATCGACGGAATCACCGAGCTGAACTGATCATGCTCCCGCAGGGAGCCGCCGCGCAGCGGCTTACCCGGTTTTTATGCGGAAAGGGCTTGCCCTTTCCGCATGGCTTTTTATATAATGTTGCGGAATCAAACTGCAAGGAGAGCCCGATGGAATACGCGGTTCAAATGAAAAACATTTCAAAGTCCTTCGGAGAGGTGAAGGCAAACAGCTCGGTCAGCCTGGATATATGCAAGGGAGAAATACTGGCGCTCCTCGGCGAAAACGGCAGCGGCAAAACGACTCTGATGAACATGCTTTCCGGCATTTATTATCCCGACGAGGGGCAGATATTCGTCGGAGGCGAGGAAGTATCAATACGTTCTCCAAAGGACGCCTACGACCTGAAGATCGGAATGATACATCAGCATTTCAAGCTGGTGGACGTGTTTACCGCCGCCGAGAACATAGTCCTCGGACTGAAGGAGGGCAAGAGGCTGGGCAAAAGGGCGGTGGCCGACAGGATAAGGGAAATCTGCGGCCGATACGGCTTCGAGATAGACCCTGACAGAAAGGTCTACGATATGACCGTTTCCCAGAAGCAGACTCTTGAAATAGTAAAGGCCCTTTATCGCGGCGCGGATATACTGATCCTGGACGAGCCTACGGCGGTGCTGACGCCGCAGGAGACGGAAAAGCTGTTTGCCGTCATAAAAAATATGAAGAACGACGGAAAGTCGGTTGTGATAATAACGCACAAGCTCCATGAGGTCATGGAGGTATCCGACAGGGTAGCGGTTTTGAGAAAGGGGGAGTTTGTCGGCAGCATTCCGACATGCCAAACGGACCCCGAAAGGCTTGCAGAGATGATGGTGGGCCGGTCCGTATCGCTCAACATAGAGCGCTCCGAGCCTGTAAACCCGACTCCACGGCTGATAGTCAAAAACCTGTCCGTCAGAAACGGCGAGGGGGTGCCGGTCCTTGAAAACGTAAGCTTTACCGCTTACGGAGGCGAGATATTAGGAGTCGCCGGCGTGTCCGGCAGCGGCCAAAAGGAGCTGCTGGAGGCTATAGCCGGCCTTCAGAAGGCCGAAAGCGGCTCAAGCGTCATATACGTTGCTCCTGACGGTACGCAGTGCGAGCTTGTCGGCAAAAGGCCGTCCGACATACACGACCTGGGCGTCCAGCTCTCCTTTGTGCCCGAGGACAGGCTGGGAATGGGGCTGGTTGGCGGCATGGGGATGCCGGAAAACATGATGCTAAAAAGCTACCGTAAGAGCAAAGGCTTTTTTATGGACATGGGGCCTTCCAGAAGGCTTGCGGAAAACGTGCGGGACACGCTGGAGGTGACGACGCCGAGCCTGGGCACGCCTGTCAGAAAACTGTCCGGCGGAAACGTTCAGAAGGTTCTGGTGGGGCGGGAGCTGGCCGCGGAGCCGACGGTGCTTATGACTGCGTACGCCGTGAGGGGCCTGGACATAAACACCTCGCATACCATATACAGGCTGCTGTCGGAACAGAAGAAGGCGGGCGTGGCCGTTATCTACGTAGGCGAGGATCTGGACGTGCTGCTGGAGCTGTGCGACAGGATACTGGTGCTCTGCGCCGGGCGGCTCAACGATATAGCCGACGCGAGGACGGCCACGAAGGAAAGCATAGGCTACGCGATGACGTATCTGAAAAATAACAAGGCGGGAGACAGGATCGATGGCGGCGGTCAAAAGCATGCATGAAAAAAAAGAGCCTTTTGTGCGCATAGCAAAAAGGAGCGGGCTGCAGCATTGGAAGGCTTGGGGCATACGCATTATAGCGATGATTCTTGCCCTGGCGGTTTGCGCCGCCGTGATTTATGTTATAGTACGCATGAACCCCGTCAGGGTATACGCGACTATGTTCAGAGGGGCCTTCAGCACCTCAAGGCGAACATGGGTAACCGTCAGGGACACGATGATGCTTCTTTGCGTGGGTGTCGGCCTTGCGCCCGCGTTCAAAATGCGCTTCTGGAATATCGGCGCGGAGGGGCAGATTTTGGTCGGGGGCCTGGTTACGGCGGCCTGCATGATATATTGGGGCGGGCGGATGCCAACGGCGCTTCTGTTTGCGGTCATGATAGCGGCCAGCGTGGCCGCAGGCGCCGTTTGGGGCCTGGTTCCCGCTGTTTTCAAAGCCAAATGGAAAACCAACGAGACTCTGTTTACGCTTATGCTAAACTACGTGGCGATACAGCTTACCTCGTTTTTTGTGGCGAAGTGGGAAAACCCGTACGGGTCCAATACCGTGGGGATAATAAATCAAGGGACCAAGTACGGCTGGTTCCCGGCCGTCTTCGGGAAGCAGTATTTTTTAAATCTTGCGATTGTACTTGCCGTAACGGTCGCCATGTATATCTATCTCAGGCATACCAAGCACGGCTACGAGATAGCCGTGGTAGGCGAATCGGAAAACACCGCGCGCTACGCGGGGATTTCGGTGGCCCGGGTTTATATTAGGACGATGCTTCTCTCCGGAGCCGTTTGCGGCCTGTCCGGCTTTATCGCGGTTTCCGGCGCGAGCCATACCATATCCACAAGCACGGCCGGAGGGCGCGGGTTTACGGCCATAATCGTAGCATGGCTTGCCAAATTTAATACGCTTGCAATGATCCTGGTCGCGCTGCTGCTGGTGTTCCTTGAAAAAGGCTCTATCGAGATAGCCTCCCAGTATCAGCTCAACGACTATGCCTCGGAGATGATAACGGGCATAATATTGTTTTTCATACTCGGCAGCGAATTTTTCATAAACTATAAGCTGATTTTCCGCAAAAGGGAGGCGGCAAGATGAGCCAGATAATATCCTTGATGCAGGCCGCCGTGGTCTTTGGAACCGTAATAATGTTTGGAGCGGTGGGGGAGATACTCTCGGAAAAATCGGGCAACCTCAACCTTGGCGTTCCCGGCATAATGTATCTGGGCGGCATAGCCTCCCTGATGGGCGCTTTTTATTACGAAAGCGCCGTCGCGGAGCCGAACAAATTGCTCTGCCTGATTATTGCCCTCGGCTGCGGCTTCGGCGCGGCCTGTATAGGAGGGCTCATTTACGGCTTTCTGACCATTACGCTCCGGGCGAATCAGAACGTGACAGGCCTGACGCTGACTATTTTCGGCTCGGGCTTCGGAAACTTTTTCGGCGGCAGCCTGAACAAGCTGGCCGGCGGGGTGGGTCAGATCTCCGTTGCGGCGACAAGCTCGGTCTTCCGGGCCTATATACCGGCCTTGTCAAACCTGGGGTACATTGGCAAGGTGTTTTTCACTTACGGCTGGATGGTCTATCTTGCCCTGGCGATAGCTATTTTTTGCGGTTGGTTTTTAAAGAGAACGAAACGGGGCCTAAACCTGCGCGCCGTGGGCGAGAACCCGTCCACTGCGGACGCGGCGGGCATAAGCGTTATTCGCTATAAATATCTTGCGACCTGCCTGGGCGCGGGAATATCGGGGCTTGGCGGAGTGTTTTACACCATGGACTACATCAAGGGCACCTGGGGCAACGACCTGACGATTGAGAGCCTGGGCTGGCTTGCCGTAGCGCTGGTTATTTTTACGACCTGGAAGCCGGTCAACGCCATCTGGGGCTCGTACCTGTTCGGCATACTGTATTGGATGTATTTTTATATTTCAGGCCTTACAAGGAGCACGCAGGAGCTGTTTAAAATGATCCCGTATCTTGTGACGCTGGCTGTGCTGGTTTTTGTGTCAATGAAAAGAAAAAGGGAGAATCTCGGACCGGCCGCCCTGGGTTTGTCTTTTTTCCGGGAGGAGCGGTAGCCGGATATGGAACGTTGATATCAAAATAACCTCAGCCGCATGGAGCCAAAGCCATGCGGCTGAGATTGCTCATGCGCTCTTTCCGGGCCTGCAGTTAAGAGCCTCCGGAGCGGGCGCACGTTCCGGGCGGCGCCGTATTTGCTGCGCCGCAAGCTGTATTTGCCCGCTTGAGAGCTTCTCCGGCATATTGCTGGCCTTACGTATGCGACGCCAGGCCAGGGAGCGGCAAAAGTGCCGCCATGCCTCAACTCAGTTTTGCGTTTGCCGGAAGGCCGTCCGCCGGCTTATAAGCGGAATGCGCTTGCAAGATGCTCCATAATGCCAAGGCAAATGTTTTTATAGTCGGGAAGGGGTATGTCCAAATCGGCTTTATCCGCTATTATTTTTTTAATTTCAAAGATGTTGTCCGCATAAATAAAATTGTTTTCTATGTCCGCCTTCGTAATGCCGAAGGGAAAGCTCGCGGTTTTATACTTCCGAGCGTAGGCCACGCAGTCTCTGTATGCCTGCTCGCCGGGGAAGAGGGTCCTTATCGCGAGGGGGACTATCAGCTTATCGTAATGGGCTCGCTCGCAGCCGGGCACCTTGTTTTTTGCATAGAACGAGCGCATGGCCTCCAAAAACCTGATGTCGGTGACGATGTGCATATGGTACCCCAGCTCGAAGAGCGAGGGGCGGCAGATAGCCTCATAGCTGCGCATGACGCCCTTTTCCCAGGTTTTTAAGGGCGAGACGATATGGGTCATCTTTTTCAGGCGCTTTATGTCGGCGCATCTTGAATAAACGGCGTCAGGCGCGATGCTGCCCAGATAAAAATCCGGGTCCTTGAGGTCGCCGTACCTTGCGGCAAGCTGATCCGCTATCCAAAGATGAACTAGCAGCTTCGGCATGTTAAATCTCCAGGTAAGTATTATTTATTGTCGGCAACCGAAGAAAGCTCTGAAAATTTTACATTATTATAACATATTTATTTCGCGGGCACAATTTAAATTTAATAAAATTAATCGGCCGGAAGGCGGCAGCCTCCGGCCGAAGCGTTTATGAGGGCGGACTCATTTTCGCTTATATAGCAGCATTATGCCTATGGACATCGGCCCGCCGGCGGGGAGCTTCCCGTATGCGGCCGCGCGGATGAGCGCGGGTGGAGGTGCGGCGAGCGTAAGCCCGAGACGGCCGCCGGATGCGCCTTCGCTATTGAGAAACCGGAGCGCAGCGGCCCGGCCTTGCCCGCTCTTACGCTATATTCAGCTTTCTTCTGATAAACTCGTCCACTATATCGTAGGCCGCCCTGCTGTTGAAGCCCATGAAGCCGTGGCTGCCGTCTTTGAGCTTGTAAAACTCGACGTCCTTTCCCAGCTCCCGCAGCTTTTCATACAGCAGTACGCTCTGATTGAAAGGAACCAAAAAATCCCTGTCTCCGTGCATGATTAAAACGGGCGGAGTCGGCTTGTCCTTGCTCAGATAGTTAATGGGGTTGACAGGGTATGCCAGCTCAAGGTTTTCCAGGACATTTTTTCTCCCTATTAGCCTGCCTTCCGGACTGTCCGGCTTTGTATGGTCGATTCCCGAGGGATAGGCGTTCATCAGCTCTATGGCGGTGGGGCCGAACCAATCGATAATGCAGCCCACGTTGGCGCTGTATTCCCCGTAAAGGTCGGTATCGGGCCCTTCGTCGCCGGTTATGCCGACGAAGGCGGCCGTGTGCCCGCCGCTGGAGCCGCCGAAAATGGCAATCTTGTCCGGATCCACCCTGTATTCGCGGGCGTGCATGCGCATAAAGCGTATGGCCGTCTTGGTGTCCTGCACATGGGCGGGGAAGGGCGCCACATCGCTTGGCCTGTATTCAACGCTGGCCACCACGTAGCCGCGCTTGGCAAAATCGATAAGCCATGGCAGCATCATATAGTTGTCCTGCCGCATGAAGGCCGAGCCGGGTATGTAAACGACCAGCGGCCAGCGCGAGTCGTCAGGCATGCCCATGAAGCCCTTTGAGGGTATCAATATTTGAAGGCGCTGTCTTTCTCCGCTTCTCTCGGCGTATACCACATCGTGCAGATAAGTCACGCTGATCTCGTCGTCCTTAAGGGCAAGCTCCTTGGCGCCTTCGGGCAAATATGGGTCGGCGGGAAAAAGGTGGGGAGGAGTTTGAAGAGGCTCCAGGTATTTGATTTTTGACATAGCTCGTTTCCTTTCTTTTTTTAGTAACTTATGAATAGGTTTTTAAAGCTATTATGACATCGGCGCGGGCGCTTTACAATAATATTTGAGTGTGATATCATCAAAAAAGCATGATGCAAAGGCGGCTTGAGCATTGAGACAGATGATAGACCACATTAGGCTGTCGGACGACGAAAAGAGCGTAATTATTCTCGACCAGACCCGGCTTCCCAACGGAACCGAGTATTTGGAGCTGAGCGAGCCTTATGAGATGTACGAGGCCATTAGGCTCCTTAGGGTCAGAGGCGCGCCCGCCATCGGGATATTTGCAGGCTTTGCGCTGTATTGCCTTGCGCGCAAATATGAAAGCCTGCCTTATCCGCAATTTTTAAAGCGTCTTGAGGAGGACGCGGAGTATTTGAAAAGCTCGCGTCCCACCGCTGTAAATCTGCCGTGGGCTATCAAGCGCATGACATCGGCCGCAGAGAGGCAAAAGAGTATGGACGGCATGCTCGAGGCGCTGCGGGCGGAGGCACAGGCTATACTTGACGAGGACATAGCCATGTGCAAGGCTATTTCCGAGCACGGCCTGAGCCTTTTAAAGGACGGCGACGGAGTGCTGACGCATTGCAATGCCGGGCCGCTTGCCACCTCGAGATACGGGACGGCGCTGGGCCCTCTGCTTCTGGGAAGGGAGCGCGGGATGAATTTCAGGGTCTTTGCCGACGAAACGAGGCCGCTGCTCCAGGGAGCAAGACTCACGGCTTACGAGCTGCATAAGGCGGGGGTAGACGTCACCCTGATATGCGACAATATGGCCTCCATGGTAATGAAGAAGGGCTGGGTGCAGTTTTGCTTTGTCGGCTGCGACAGGGTTGCCGCAAACGGCGACACGGCCAATAAAATCGGCACCAGCGGGGTCGCTATTCTGGCCAGGCATTACGGCATACCCTTCTATGTGCTGGGGCCAAGCTCTACGATAGACATTTCCTGCCCGTGCGGAGAGCAGATCGAAATCGAGCTGAGGGAGCCGGGCGAAATCAGGGAAAAGTGGTATGCCGAGCCCATGGCGCCGGAGGGCGTCAAATGCTATAATCCCGCCTTCGACGTGACCGACCACAGCCTGATTTCCGGCATAATCACGGAAAAGGGCATCTGCCGCCCGCCGTATACTGAGAGCCTTGCCGCTCTATTCGTATAGCTTCGATAGCTTGCCGCTGCGCTTTACTGATTGGAGGTATGGATATGACTGAGCTGCTCTCAAGCCCTTCGGCCTGCATCGAGGCCGACCCCGGGCTTATCGCAAAGGTTATGCTGATGCCGGGCGACCCGCTCAGGGCCAAAAAGGTCGCCGAAACGTATTTTGAAAACCCCGTATGCTTCAATACGGTCCGGAACATGCTGGGCTATACGGGCATATACAAGGGCCGCAGGCTCTCGGTAATGGGCAGCGGAATGGGAGTGCCCTCGGCCGCTCTGTATGTCCACGAGCTGTTTTCGTTTTACGGAGTAGAGACGGTTATAAGGATAGGCTCGGCAGGCGGGATAGGCGAGGACGTGAGGCTTCGCGATCTGGTGATAGCCATGACGGCATCCACAAATTCAAACTACGCCATGCAGTACCGTTTCCCCGGCCAGCTTTCTCCGCAGGCGGATTTCGGATTGCTGCGCACCGCCGTAGAGCTCGCCGAAAAGCGGGGTGTCGGCGTCCGCGTAGGCTCGGTATTTACCGCCGACATGTTCTATAATAAGAACGGCGAGGCCGCCGGCCAGTACCGCGACATGGGCATACTGGCCGTTGAAATGGAAACGGCCGGGATATACTGGGAAGCGATGGCTTCCCGCAAGCGGGCCCTGTCGCTGCTGACCATATCGGACCATGTTTTCACCGGAGAGGGCCTCTCGGCCGAGGAAAGGCAAAATTCCTTCACCGAAATGATGGAGGTGGCGCTGGATACGGCCTGGACGGCGGCGGATTGAACAGCCCGGCAAATGAAGCGCCCTGCCGTGTGTTCCGTCACGGCAGGGCGTTTCAGGTAGGGAGGATATGAGTTATCTATGACTAAAAAACAAAAAGCAGCTGCAACCAATGCGCCGCAGCCGTTTTTCTGCAAACAATTAAAGCCCCTTGACCGTTACTCGCGGCAGGAGTCTGCAATCCGAGCAGTTCTTCTGACTTGCGCTTTAGCGGATAAGCTCTGCCTTCTCGGTGTCAACCAATGACTGGCTTTCGCCAACGAGCCTAACCAAAACGCTTACAGCGGCGGTACCGTACGGGATTTGCACCCGTTTTTCTATTCTCTCCCAAAGGCGGCCGTAAAAACAGCCTGCGCCTATGGAAGCACTCGAACTAAACTGTACTGATACTATAGCATTTGCCTGAATTTATGTCAAGCAAAATAATTAGGGCAGCAAAAAGGAAAAATTGTGGAATATGACCAGCCGGGCCGCTAGCCGGCCTCCTGCCTTAACGGAATGAGAGCTTTCAGATGAAAAAAATATGCCCTTATTCGGCCCGGAAGGTATAATATTATATAGTCAGCAGACTTTGGAGGCGACATGGGCATGATGAGAAAAACGGCGTTGTTTGCGGTGAAACGCAGGTTTATTTTTGCCGCGGCATTTTTGCTTGCGGCCGCCTTCGGTGCGTGGCTGGCGGGCAGGGCGAATGTCAATTATGATATGACAAAATACCTGCCTGAGGACAGCCTGACTGCCGAGGCGCTGAAGGTCATGGAGGAAGAATTTGGCGGCGTCGGGTATTTGCAGGCGATGGTTTCTGAAGCGGACAGGGATACCGCCGAAGGCTTGGCCGAAATCCTTAAGGAAACGGACGGAGTGGATTCCGTGATGTTCGACGCGGACAGCGAAGAATATTACCAAGGGGACAAGGCCCTTTTCAAAATTTACCTCAGCCACAGCGATTTTTCCAGGGAAGCTTCGGACACCATAGAGCTGATTAAAAAAAAGCTGGAGGGCCGCAAGCTTGCGCTCTCGGGCTATGCGGTGGAAGCCGGATACAATAGGGATATGATTAAGGCCGACCTTGGTAAAATACTCGTCCTTTCCATAGCGGTCGTGCTGGCCATACTCCTGCTGACCTCGCGATCATGGGCCGATCCTCTCGTTTTCTTCTGCAATCTAGGCGTGGCGCTTTTGATAAACGTCGGCACCAACGCGCTGCTGGACAGCATCTCCTTTGTGTCGCAGTCCGTCTGCGCCGTTCTGCAAATGGCGCTTGCCATGGACTACTCCATTATCATACTTCACAGATACCACGAGGAGCGGGAAAAAACGGAGGACAAAAAAGAAGCTATGGCAGCCGCGCTTACTGCAAGCTTCACCTCCGTGGCCGCTTCAAGCCTGACTACTATAGCGGGGCTTTGCGCGCTGATGTTCATGCGCTTCAAGATAGGCCTGGACATAGGAGGGGTGCTGGCCAAGGGCATCGCATGCAGCCTGCTTTCCTCCTTTTTCTTTATGCCGGCAGTTATTATTGCATGCGACCGGCTGATGAAAATGACGCTCCATAAAAGGCTTATACCCGATATGAAAGGGCTGGCCGCCTTTGCCTCAGGCAAAAAGCTTTGGCTTCCGGTTATGGCGCTGATTTTGTTCATTGGGGCATATTTCATGCAGCGGAGGCTGGAATTCATATACGACATTGAGGTAAACAGAAACAGCAAAGTCTATAGCGACAGAGAGGCTATAAACGAGGCCTTCGGCATCCAAAATCCGCTGATTGTACTGGTCCCTAAAGGCGACAAGGAAAAAGAGCGGGAGGTCATGGCTTATGCCGCTTCGATAGATTATAAGGGCGAAAGGCCCATATCCGGAGCGAGCGGCCTTGCTTCAACCGGACTGTATGACGAGCTGGCGCTGGAGGAGGCCGCGGAGCGCTTCGGAACGTCGGCGGAAAACATGCGGGGCGTTTACGCCGCGCTGGGGTCCGAGGGCAGGAAGGCCTTTGTTTACGACATATTGAAATACCTCAAGGAAAGCGGCTATATCGAGCGGCTGGCTGAGGAAAAGCAGAAGGAGGCCGACGGGTTGTGCTCTAAAGTTAAGGAGCTTTACGCTTCGATCACCGCAGCAGATATGGCCGCAAAATACGGGCTTGACTCAGATACGGCAAACGCGCTCTGGGCGGCTATGGGCGCCGAACCTGACGACAGGCTTGCGCCGGACGCGGTTCTGTCCTATTTGCACCGCACGCAGTTTTTTATGGACTATGCAGATAAAAAGCAGGAGGAGCTTCGGGAGCAGTACGAGGCAGCGCTGAAGCTGGCCGGGACATATACCGCCGAGGAAGCGGCCGGAAGCTTCCATATAAACCGGAGCGCCGTTTACGGCATCATGTACGAGCTTGGCGCCGAGGGCTTCGACGAAAACGCAAGGCTGACGAAGGCGCAGCTTATAAAATACCTGTACGAAACGACAGGCGATTCCGGGCTTGAAGCTTATTACGCTTCCGTGCAGGAGGCGGAAGAACGTCTTGACGCGGAGCGGATACAGGCCGACCCGCTTCTGGGAAAATTGTTTGGGCCTGACCTTACGGCGGCAGTGTTCCGGGAGTATGGGGCCGACCCGGCCTCGGACAGCCTGACAAGGTATCAAATACTGCAATATGTCAGCCGCAATCAGCTCATCAAGGAATACGCCCCCGCCATGTCAGGTTATCAGGATATTTATGACGCGAAGTATGCGGAAGCGAAGGCGCTTTACGATGAATTGACATACAAGGAGGCGGCGGCCGCCTTCGGACTGGCCGAAAGGCAGGCCTTCGCCGTATATTGCACCCTGCTGCCGGAGGCTTCGGCCGGGCTGAGGATAGAAGGCCGGGAGCTGCTGGCCTGGCTTTATGAAAAAGGCGGCGCGGCTTCCCTCAGGGACAGCTATGAGGCCATGAAGAGGGCCTTTGCCGTACTTGACCGGGAGGCTGTTATCAAGCTCGGCGGCATGTACGACGAGGCGGCTGCGGACGCGGTCATAAGGCGCTGCGGCGGCCCGGTTTACGCGTATCAGCTGATAGGCTATGCGCTGGAAAACAATCTTGTTATGAAATACGCGGAGGCGGCCCAGGAGGAGGCGGAGCTTAGGTATCTGGAGGCGGCCGAAGCCGCCAGATACATGACCGCGGGAGAAATCAGCTCGGCTTACGGCATAAGCGGCAAGTGGATAGATGAGATATTCGCGCATTTCGGGGTAGAGGCCGGCGGAAGCGTAAAAAAAGCCGACCTTGCGGTCTACGCCTCCGAAAGCTCGCTTCCTTTGCGCATCGGCCGCGGACTGCGGGAGGAGGTGGACCGGAAATGGGACGAAGCGCTCTACGCTATAGACAGATTTGAGGGCGGCAGGTATTCCCGGTTGATTTTCAATATTTCCTCTGAGGTTGCCGGCGACGAGGCGGCATATGTCGTCAAGACTCTCAGACGCGACCTGTCGCGGTATTACGGCGAGTACTATGTATTGGGCTCAAGCGCCAATATCTGTGACATACGCGAGACGTTTTCGACTGATATAATAAATATCAATGTCATAAATATTTTGGCCGTATTCATTATAGTCATGCTGCTTTACCGCTCGGTAAGCATGCCGCTGCTGCTTGTCGCCTGCATACAGGGAGCGATATTTGTCGGCCTGTCGATAAATGCCGCCGCGAAGTCCCCGGTATATTTTGTCTGCTATCTCGTAGCCATATGCATCCAGATGGGAGCGACGATAGACTACGGCATACTGCTGACGGACCGCTACTGCGCCTTCAGGCGGACTTTTGCCCCCTCCGAGGCCATAAGGAAAGCCGTTTGCGTCTCTTCACCCACTATTCTAACCTCAGGGCTGGTTTTTGTCATAGCCGCGGCTATTGTGGGCTGGATGGCGACCGTGCCGATAATTGCCTATATAGGCAGGCTTATCAGCCGTGGCGCCGCTGTCAGCGTCCTTACGGTGCTGCTTGTTTTGCCGCAATGCCTGCGCCTGTTCGACGTCTTTATTGAAAAAGGCTCGCTCCGCGGCAAATTCAAAAGGGAGGGGTGAGCCTGCCCCTCCCCGAATACGGCTGCGCCGCTTAGCCTATAAGCTGCATTGTCCAGTAGTTGCCGTCCGGCTCGTAGCCGACGCCGATCTGAGTGTAGGAGGCCCCGAGCATATTTGCGCGATGGCCCGAGGAATTCTTCCAGTCCGTGAAAACGGAGTAAGGCGTCGTTTGCCCGCGCGCTATGTTTTCGCCGGCTGAACGGAAGGAAAGCCCGAAGCTCCTAATCATTGTGGAAAAGGCGCCGTAGGTCGGGCTGTAATGGTCGAAATAGTTCCTGTCGCGCATGTCACGGGATTTGAAGCGCGCTACGCGGCAAAGCTCCCAGTTCTTTTTAAGCGCTGGAAGTCCGTTTTGAGCGCGGAATTGGTTTGTGAGCCTTATGACCTCGTCCTCGCTGTCGGTTACTGCCTTTGGAACCACCGGAACCTTTATGGTCTGGCCCGGATAAATTAGGGCAGGGTTTTTAATCTGCGGATTGGCCAGAATCAGCTCGTCAAGGCCAACCTGATATTTGACCGCAATTTTCCAAAGAGAGTCTCCGGAAACGACGGTGTATTCGACTATATCCGCCGCTCCGGCGGCTGTGCAGAGGAAAAGAAGCGCCGCTAGCGCTGCGATAAAACGCTTTATTTTTCTCAACGTAAACACCTCGCTCTATTTTTCCACAGGAACGCGCGTCTTTACCGCAATCTTTCTTCTAAAAAGCCCAAAAGCTGGTTTTGGCCTGGCCGCGTTCTGAAAGCAAGACTGAAAAATGCGGGCTTATGGAAAAAACGAAGGCCCGCAGACGTTTATCGTCTGCGGGCCTTCGCGAGGCAAAAGCAAAAAAGCAAGCTATGAAAGAGAGGAAGATGTTATTTGAATCCGGAGCTGCGGTCAGGCGGTAACTAACCGCTTCTCCTTCCCTTCAACGCTGGTTTTGCGGGAGGTTCGGGAAGCGCGCGCTTCCCTTGATTTCATGTAAGCCATCAAATCAAGGCATTTTGAGGTATAGCCCATTTCGTTGTCATACCAGGCTATGAGCTTGACAAAACGGTCGTTCAGGGCAAGCCCTGCGCCCGCGTCGAATATGCAGGTGTTCGTGTCGCCCGTAAAATCGGTGGACACAACGTCTTCGTCCACATACTCCACTATGCCGCGCATTTCATTTTTGGAGGCGCGCTTAATTTCTTCGCAAATCTCCCGGTAGGAGGCGGGCTTGACAAGGCTGACGGTCAAATCAACAACGGATACGTCGGCCGTGGGGACGCGCATGGAGATGCCTGTAAGCTTTCCCTCCAGCGCGGGAATTACCTTTGTCACGGCCTTGGCGGCGCCTGTAGAGGCTGGTATGATGTTGCCAAAAACGGACCTTCCGGCCCTTTTGTCCCTGGGCGACATTCCGTCAACCGTTTTCTGAGTCGCCGTTGCCGAGTGGACGGTGGTCATGAGGCCGTTCTCTATTCCAAACCTGTCGTTGAGTATCTTGGCAAGCGGAGCCAGGCAGTTTGTAGTGCAGGAAGCGTTGGATACTATGCTCATGGAATGGTCATAGCTCATCTCGTTGACGCCCATCACAAAGGTCGGCGCGTCCTTAGAGGGGGCGGAAATAACGACCTTTTCAGCTCCGGCTTTGATATGGGCGGAAGCCTGCTCCATGGAAGTAAATAAGCCGGTGGCTTCAAGCACGTATTCAACTCCGGCGGCCTTCCACGGTATTTCTTCGGGGTTCTTGCAGGCGTAGACCATGATTTTGCGGCCGTTGACTATAAGCGCTCCATCCTCAGCCCTAACGTCGCCCTTGAAGCGGCCGTGGACAGAGTCGTATTTCAGCAGGTAAGCCATGTAATCGGCGTCGCTGAACGGGTCATTTATGGCCGCGACTTCAATGTCGGCGCGCCCTTCGGCCAGACGCAGCGCGTTGCGCCCAATCCGTCCGAAACCGTTGATGCCAATTTTCATATATATGCACATCCTTTTAGATAAATAACGCCTTACAATCAAATGTTACATACGTTTGTAATGTTATCTATGTACATTATATGCAGGCAATCAAAAATTGTCAATATGCGGCGGTAAATTTTATTATTTTTTTTGTCTTATAGCATGCCCGAAAAATACGATTGCATACTGCAGGAGAAAGTATTATAATACATGGGATTTATTATTGAAAATATTGGTGCGGAGGTTGTAATATGGCGCCTAATCCCGTTCTCAGCGCGAATCTTTCCGCCGACAGCGGCATACCGCTCTATTACCAGCTTGTTGGAGTCGTGAAACGCTGCATATCGGCGGGATTATTAAAGACGGGAGATATGTTGCCCTCAGAAGCGGAGCTTTGCAGGGCCTACAACATAAGCAGGAGCACGGTAAGGCAAGCGTTCGGCGCTTTGGAGGACGAGGGGCTCGTGATAAGGCAGAGGGGGCGGGGCACCTTTGTGGCCGAGCCCAAGCTTCACAGGCGCAATGAAAACATCTACTCCTTTACGGCGGAAGCGACGGCGATGGGGCTTATGCCGTCCTCCACGCTGCTGGAGTTTGACGTGCTGAAGCCTGATTCCGATATATCCAAAATGCTTGAGCTCCATTCCGAGGATGTGCCGGTCTACCGTTTTACCCGCATACGCAGGGTCAACGGCGTGCCGCTGATGCTTGAAACCTCCTATTACCCGCAGTATATTTATCCAAAGCTAACGCGCGAGCTGCTGGAGAAGCATTCCTTTTATTCGCTGCTGTACGACGTCGGCATCATGCCCGCAAGCGCGAGGGACAGCTATGAAGCCATAAAGCTTGACCACAGCGAGGCCGAGATACTGCAATGCAAGCCGGGAAGCGCGGGCTTTTTTCACCAGAGGGTCACGAGGACGGAAAACGGGCAGGTATTTGAGTTTACACAATCGATAATCCGGGGAGACAAGGTTAAGCTGGATGTGTTCATGCAAAAAGACGGCTTTTCCTTCGCAAGGAGCTTTGAAAGGGAATAGCGCGCAAAAAAAGAGTGCGTTCCGGCCGGCCGGAACGCCTTTTTCTTTTTTCCGATTTTTCAATCAGCCATGCGGTATCGAAACGGTTATGCTGCCGCCGCCGTAGGGTACAGAGCGAAGGCTGACATTTATATTGTAGAGATCGGATAACAGCTCCTCGGTCAGCGTTTCGCGGGGAGTTCCGAAGGCCAGAACCTTGCCTTCCTTTATGACCAAAACGCGCCCCGCGTGCAGAAAGGCCTGGTTGGGATCGTGAGTGGAAAAAAAGACGGTATAGCCGCCTCCGGCCAGGGCGCTTATGCGCTCCATGACGCGCCAGCTGTTTCCGTAATCCAAATTCGATGTAGGCTCGTCCATGATAAGGACTCCGGCTTCCTGCACCAGCGCGCGGGCGAGCAGGGCGAGCTGCCTTTCGCCGCCGGATATCTGCCCGCAGCCCCTGTGCTTGAGGTGCGCTATGCCGAGGCTGTTAAGCACATCAACCGCTTTTGCGACGTCCTTGGGCCTGGGAGACTGGAACAGGCCCAGCCGGTTAGTTACCCCCATCAGAACGGTATCGAGAACTGTATAATTGAAAACCGGCGATACGGATTGGGGGATGTATGCTATGCGTCTGGCCGCTTCCGCGCTGGACATTTTCCGTATATCGACGCCGTCTATAAGCACAGCTCCCTTTTGAGGCTTTAAAAAGCCCAGCATGCAGCGGAAAAGCGTGCTTTTTCCCACCCCGTTGGGACCCAGGACCGCGACGACGTCGCCGGAATCGGCGGAAAAGTCCAGCCCGCTCAGAACCTTATTTCCTTTATATGAAAACTCTATATTTCTGGCCTCAATCCTCATTATCCGCGCTCCTTCTTAAAATCAGCCAAACAAATACCGGAGCGCCGACAAAGGCCGTCAGCACGCCGAGCGGGATCTCGCTTGTTGTCGCCGTCCTTGCCAGATCGTCCACGACCATCATAAAGCCGCCTCCAAGCAGGATGGAGGAGGGTATGAGACGCCTGTAGTCGCAGCCGAAAATCAGGCGGCAAAAATGCGGAATTACAAGCCCAACCCAGCCTATCATGCCGCTGACCGATACGGCTGCGGCCGTCATCAGGGTTGCGCATATAATGACCGCCAGACGCAGGCGGGAGGTGTTTATTCCGAGGCTCTTTGCCTCATCCTCGCTGACGGTGAGCAGGTTGATTCTCCACCTTAGAAGAAGCAGCGGTATAATGCCTGCAGCTACAAGAAGCGATACGAACAGGGCGTCGCCTCCCTTGATGGAGGCCAGGGAGCCCATAAGCCAGTAGGTTATCGCGGGAAGCTGCTCCTGAGTGTCGGCTATCAGCTTGATGAAGGAGGTGCCGGCTGAAAAGAGGGAGCCTACCATGATGCCGGCCAGAACCATGGACAGCGTGGCGTTAAGCCTGCTGGCGCGGCTTATGGCGCAGGTGAGGAAAACGGCGCCCAGACCGAAGCAAAAGGACGATATGGTTATTCCAATATAGTTCAGCCCCAGCAGTATGGCTAGAGCCGCGCCGAAGCCCGCGCCCGTGGAGGCCCCCAGTATGTCCGGCGAAACCATGGGATTTCTGAACATGCCCTGATACGAGGCCCCCGCCGCCGAAAGCGCCGCCCCTATGAAGGCCGCCGCGATTACGCGAGGCAGGCGGACATTTACAAACACCGTTTCGGAAGCCTCCGTCCAGGTCTGCCGCAGGCCAGCGGCTCCGAAAAGTCGCATGAAAAGGCTTGCTGATATTTTAAAAAGATCGCCCAAGCCTATCGCATATCGGCCGAGAACAAACGAGCCAAGAAAAATAGCGACAAAAGCCGCAATAAGCAAAGAAAACCCAAGCTTGTATGAATGAGCTCTGTCATCCATTTTTTGCACCCCCGGAGCATGCCCTATATTGCAACATTATGCGGCAACAAATTCCCTCTGTCAATAAGAACAAAACATAGGTATTTTTCTTAAGCGTATTGACAGGGGTAAAACGATATGCTACCATAACATCATTAAAATTAATATGTGTTTCCGAGCCTTGCTGTCTAAGGGCGCCCGCCTTAAGAGCAGCCTAAGAAAGCAAGGCCTGAACGGCCTAAGGAGCGATAGCTGTCCGAGGCTGTTCACGGAGTCGGCATGGAAACGTACCGGCTTTCTATTTTGAGAAGGAAACGACCAGATGCGTTTAAGGGCGTTGCGTATGCGGCGCTATGGCGCGTTGCGGGCTGTTTCTAAACAGCCCGTTTTTTATTTGCAATAAAAAACGGAGGTAATACAAAATGAAAACAAGGATTGCGGCAATACTAATCGCGGCGGCGCTTATCCTAGGCTTATCCGCCTGCTCCTCTTCTACGGAGAAGGGTACTGCCTCATTTACCGACAGCGCCGGCAGAACGGTCGAGCTGCCCGGGAAAATTACCAAGGTCGCGCCAAGCGGAGCGGTCGCAACGATGATCCTGGCTACCCTGTGTCCGGATTATCTGGTTTCGGTCGGCGGCGCGCCGACGGACAAGCAGGCGGCATACCTGCCGAAGAGACTGTCAAGCCTGCCGGTTACCGGACAGCTTTACGGGAGCAAGAGCACCATCAACCTTGAGGAGCTGATCAACGCCGGGCCTCAGCTAATCATAGACCTCGGCGATAAAAAGGAGGGGATAGCCGCCGATATGGACGCGCTGCAGAAGCAGACGGGTATAACTACGATTTTTCTTGAAGCCGATCTTGACAGCGCGGCGGAAGCCTACCGCTCGCTTGGAAAAATATTGGGGTTGGAGGAAAGGGCGGAGGCTATCGCTTCTTTTATAGATGAAACGGTTTCCATGGCCAGTAAAAATGCCGCAAAAATAGGCGAGGGCGACAGGATATCGGTCATGTATACCTCGGGCGAGTCGGGGCTCAACACCGACGCCAGGGGCTCCGTGCAGGCGCAGGTCATAGAATTGATAGGCGCGGAAAACGCCATAGTTGTGGACGATGTGACCAACAAGGGCGGCGGAAACGTGATCGATATGGAGCAGCTCTACAACGCCGACCCGGAGGTTATAATTTTTGCCGGAGGCAGCATTTACGAAACCGTTGCAAACGATTCCGCCTGGGCCGGCCTGAAGGCCGTCAAGGACGGCAGGTATTATGAGATTCCGATGCTTCCTTACAACTGGATGTCCAACCCGCCGTCCATAAACATGACGCTCGGGGTCTGGTGGCTTGGAAATCTGCTTTATCCGGACATATATGACTATGATATGGTAGAAAAAACCAAGGAGATATACAAGCTGCTGTGGAATTACGATATGAGCGATGACGAGGCGAGGACCTTGCTTGCCCGTTCGACGCTGAAAAACGCAGGCTGAGAGAAAAAAGCCGGAGCCGGATGCTGCGCATCGGCTCCGGCTTTTTTTAAATCTCATATCGCGAGCGAGTGCCCGCCGTCTATGAATACTACCTCGCCCGTTATATTGTCCGAGGCGGGGCTGCAAAGGTAAACTGCCAGCGCGCCGACCTCCAGAGGCCGCCCAAAGCGTTTGACTGGGATGCCCTGCGCCATCATATCGGCCGCCTCCTCCGACATGCCGGCCATGAAATTTGAAAAGGTGAAGCCGGGGGCTATAGCGTTTACCCTAACATTATATGGAGCCATTTCAAGTGCAAAGCCCTTGGTGAAAAGGTTGATGCCCGCCTTTGCGGCGCAGTAGGCGGTCATATTTACCGTTTTGCTGGGAGATTCGCTGGCGTTGGAGCTTATGTTGACTATCCTCCCGCCCCTCATGGTTTCCTTCATGTGCCTGCCTATAAAATAAGACATGCGCACGGCTCCGTTGAGGTCCACATTTATGCAGTCGAGCCAAGGCTTGATATCCTCGTCCATATCCAGCAGGTTGCCGGTAATTGCTATACCCGCGTTATTGACAAGGATATCTATGTACTTGAAATCGGCTATGGCGCTTTCGGCTGCGGCCTTGCAGCTTTTCATGTCGGCTATGTCGCACTTGTAATATCTGTAAGTCCCGGGATATTTAGAACTGAGCTCCTCTGCGGCCTTTTTTCCGCTGGCCTCGTCTCTGGCCATGATGGCTATATTGGCTCCCTGTTGGGCGAAGGCTGTGGCTATTCCGAAGCCTATCCCCTTGCTGCCGCCTGTAATGATCGCATTTTTGCCCGCCAGTGAAAAAGCGTTTTCCATTGTGGTGATGTACATAACAGATTTGCTCCTTTAATCAGGCCAAAGCCTTTTGTTATAATACTGCAATTTTACTATATATTGCTTTGCTTTTTCAATAGCGTGCAGATAAAAACTGCGGACCTTTCCGGAAGACGCGGGAAAGATCCGCAGCAATTTGCCGCTCAGCGGGACTCAAAGCCTGATGCCTTGGGGAGAAGCCGCCGCGTTTTGCCTGATTTTGAAGGAGCCGACCATTTCTTTGAGCTTTTCCGCCTGTTCGGCCAGCTCGGAGCTGGCCGCCGCGCCCTCCTCGGAGTTTGCGGCGTTGGTCTGAACCACCTGAGAAACCTGCGATATGCCCTGGTTAATCTGACTGATGCTTGCGACCTGCTCCTCGGAGGAAGCTGCGATGGATTTGATCAGTTCAGTGGCGGAATTGACCTCCTCAACAATCATCCTCAGGGCATTTGCGGTTTCGCCGGCTATTTTTGTTCCTATCTCCACCTTGCTGAGCGAGTTTTCTATCATTTCGGTGGTTTCCTTGGCGGCGGCGGCAGACTTGGCCGCGAGGTTCCTAACCTCCTCGGCCACCACAACGAAGCCCTTGCCGTGCTGTCCCGCCCGGGCGGCTTCCACTGCGGCGTTGAGCGCAAGTATGTTTGTCTGGAAGGCTATATCGTCGATTACCTTTATTATTTTGTTTATGCTTTGAGAGGAGTCGTTTATTTCGCCCATGGCCTTGAGCATGTCCTTCATTTGAATGTTGCCCTTCTCAGCCAGGCTGTTGGCTTTGATGACAAGCTCGTTGGCCTTTTCGGCGCTTTTGGCGCTTGCGTTGATCTGCGAAGAAACCTGCTCGACCGAGGCTGTCAGCTGCTGTATGGCGCTGGCCTGCTCGGTCGCGCCCTGGGAGAGCTCGGAGCTTGAGTTGGAGAGAGTCATGGCGCTGTCGGCGACCTGGTTAGAGGCCGCCGCTATTGAAGCAGTCAGCTTGTTGAGATTTTCAACGACATGCGTAAGGGCCTTCCCCAGCAGATCCTTGTCCGAACGGATGTCAAAGGCTACCGTCAAATCCCCGTCGGCCAGCTTTTGGGCGGTGTCAACCTGCCTTTGAGTATTTGTGATCAGCGCGTTGAAGGCCTGCCCCAGCTCGCCGTATTCATCCGCCCTTTCGTCATTGTGGTCGTCTTTTACGACCTCGGCGACATCAAGATCCCCAACTGACAGCATGGTTGCCACCTTAACCGAAAGCCGTATTGGAAGACCTATGCTCGCGGCTATATATCGGCCCAGCAGGAGCTCCAGTACGATAGAAACAAAAGCGACGGCTGCCACGACAAAGGAAGCTGTCGTAATCAAGCCGCCTTGAGCCGACAAAAAAACAATTCCTGCGGCTCCCGTTGCGGCAGTCAGAAAAGCGGCAAATAGAAAGCTCACAAAAAGCTTGCCGTATATCCTTAGCTTATGAAACCAGCCGAACAAAACCGTCAACTCCATCCGTAACTTATAATCGCCCATATTATTTATATCGAAACGTTTAACCGTTTCTTTAGAGGCAATTAAATATTTGGCATGGAATTTTGCATAAGCTGAGCAAAGCGGCTTTTAATCGCAGTAATACTCGTCCTTGAAATCGCCGAAGCCGCCCCAGCTTGTACACTCGGTCAGATTCAGGGAAATCTTTTCATACGGCGTACCCAAAAGCCTGTGTACAGCGTCGAACAGCGCTTTTACAAAGGCTTTTTTAATGTGATACTCAAACCTCGAGAAATAACGTGCGTCTATGAAAACAAAATCGTCCTGCGGAATGCCGCCCATGTAAATGTTTTTTCCGTCCTCAATATCTGCGATGAGCATGCTGCCGTTCTTGCCGGGGATAAGGTCCAGCGCCTCTCCCAAAGCGCGCGCAAGCTCGGCCCGCGGCCCGGTTTCAAGCTTCTGCGCTAGGCTGATCTTTATGTAGGGCATCTCCTTTAGCTCCTTTCTTTTAGCAGCGGAAGCCTATGCGGGTCCTGCCGACTTTATGCCGCAGCCATATTGAGCTTTAAGCCTGCCTACGGCTTCTTTATCGCTTCGTTTCGCGGCGTCGAGCGACGAATAGTCGAGAAGAAGCAGGTACCACATCGTCAGGCCGCCCAAGTCGTACATTTTTGCGTCCGTCAAGGCCGTCATGCTGCGGGGGGCAAATTTCGGAATTTTGACAAGGCAGTCCTCGCGGGCGATATATTTTCTACCGTAGACGGTAAATTCGACTTCGCCCTCCGTTATGTAGAACAGCTCCGGATTGACCGGGAAGTCGTTCCACTCGGCATGAAAGCCTTCCTTCATTTCGGCCTGCCATATCTCCCTGACACCGTTTGTCTCCCAGCGCCCGACGACCATGCGCATTGTTACGCCCTCAAGCGCAAATTCAGCCAGCGGCCTTGAGGGATTGCGCACGGCGTCGATTTCCTCAGGCCTGACCCGGACGGAATTGGAAGCGTCGTGGATGTAGAAATCGTATTGGCTGGCGGAAACACCCTGCGCCGCCATTTTTGAGGACGCATCCGGGTCATATTCCTTGAGCCGGAACAGCTCGGGAAAGCTGTCGATCACCTTCCAATCCTGAAAAATGCCGCGATACCTTGTGTCCTCGTTGAAAAGCATGCCGTGGGTAACAAAGGGCTGTATGTGGACCAGGTCGCCCTTTGTCAAGGTTGCAACCTTGCCCTGGCTGTAAAACTCCATGGAACCGCCGTCAATGAAAAAAGTCTCAAAGCCGGAGCGGTGCTCGTGGGTGAAGGGGAGCATGTCCGGCGCGTGATGCATGACGGCGTCGGTAAAAGCGAAAAGGCGATGCTCGCCTTCAGGCATAAGGATTACGCGGTTTTCCTCGACAATGTAGCCTCCCGCCGTTGGCGGAGAGGTGGATTCGTAGAGCCAGTTTGCCCTGTCGTTGAGGTCGATAAGTATGCGATTTTCCATAAGCACTCTCCTTGCCGCAATTTTGCATCGTTTCACCCCGGCTGCGGCCGTCCGCAGCTATATACGCATGGGGAGCTCGTATGCCTTTATTTTAAACTATCGTGCAGCACGAATGTCAAGCGCAGGAAAAACGGTTAAGCGCTGCTGAGCTATAGCGGCAGACGGCCGGCAAATTGCCGACGCATGCAAGTGACATATGGCATAAAACAATAAAAAACGGCTGGAATCAGCCGTTTTTTTTGGAGCTGCTGACGCGATTCGAACGCGTGACCTCATCCTTACCAAGGATGTGCTCTGCCGACTGAGCTACAGCAGCATGACGGGCCGTTGCGAGGCCCTTTTTTGTGGCGACCCGGAACGGGCTCGAACCGTCGACCTCTAGCGTGACAGGCTAGCGTTCTAACCGACTGAACTACCGGGCCAAAGCTTGAACATTATACTATCTGAAAATACCCCTTGTCAATAAGAAGTTTAAAATTATCTGGTCTATAATATAATTGGCAATATATCCCACGTGGGAACCGAGCGCAGCTCGACGCTGCTTCCGGTAAAGGGATGGGTAAAGACAAGCCGCGACGCGTGGAGATGCTGGAACTCTGCCGCGTATTTGTCTGAAATAAGCCGGGATTCCTCCGTGCAGTACAGCTTGTCGCCTAAAACCGGACAGCCTATCGCTATACAGTGGACGCGTATCTGATGAGTTCTGCCTGTATGAAGCTCAAGCCGCAGCAAAGAGAGGCCCTCTCCGCTTCCGAGGGTTTCGTAGTCGGTGCGGCAATAAGCTCCGTCGGGAGCGACGATGCGAAGCATGCCGCCCTCGCGGGCGCGCCTGATGGGCAGCTCCACTGTTCCATCCGGCGGATCGGGGGTTCCGCAGACGACGGCAAGATACTCCTTGCGGGTAATCAGCTCAGGCATTAGGCTTTTCACATAGCCGCTTTTAGCAAAAAGGACCGCCCCTCCCGTATCCCTGTCTAGGCGGTTCACGGCGTGGCAGGCGGTTCCGCCGCCGTCAAGGATATGCTGCAGGGCAAAGTTTGACAGGGTGCCGGTCAGGCGGCTATGCGAAGGGTGGGCCAGCATGCCCCGCGGCTTGTCAAGAGCCAGCAGCCAATCGTCCTCAAACAGTATATTTAAGCGGCCATGTTCCGGCGGGAAATCGGCCGGCGGCTCAGCCAGGTCAAGGCTTATCTCGTCGCCCGAGCTGACGCGGAAGCTTGGGAAAACCGGCAGGCCGTTGACCTTTATGGCCGAAGCGGCCTTCAGCCTCTTAAAAAGCGAAGCCGAAAGCCGCAGCTCGTTTCTTAAAATTGCTTTAAGCTCGCGTCCTTCCTGATCCGGGCGCACCTTGCAATTAAGAATCAAGGTATTTCTCCGCCGCCTTGCTCGCCGCGTCATAATCGGAGGCAACATACAGCACCAAATATGCCCCCGCGGCGCCGATCACCGCCTTGTCGAGCTTGGGAACCTCGGCGGGAGCGTAGGACTCGTAAACGGATTTTTGGCGCTCCAAGCGGTTCTTTATCGCCTCCGAAAGCTTATCGGCATCCCCATCCTTGCCGGATGTCTTAAAAATCGCCAATTCCTCGGCCGTAGCCCCTGATGAAAAGTAAAAGAGCATAGCTTCGGCGTCGTCCTCGGAAATACCATAGAGACGGCAGCCTATCTCGGCCTCGGTTTTTGTAAGCTCGTCGGAAAAGGCTCCGCTGGCCAGCATGTCTCCGGCAAAGGCTTCGGGGTCAAACTCTTTCGCCGCGTGCGAGCAGCCGCAGACGCACAGCAGCAGTGCAAAAAGTGTGACGCAGGCGCAAATTCTTGACAGCTTCAATTTTCCACCTCGTGAACGGTATGCTTTGTCAGATACTCATACCATTGCGCATAGTATTTTTTATAGGGGTGTATACCGTCGTAGCTGCCGTTTTCCGGCAGATTCCCGTCACCGTCGGCAAGCGCCGCGTAGATATCCACATAATGGGCTTTTTTATGGGCGGCGAACCCTGCGAGAGCCTTGTTGCGCTCCCTGATGGCCGTATTGTTGAATATTGAGCCGCTCTCCGACATGGCCTTGGATACGGGAGTAATGGACTGTATGTATATTTCTGCTCCGGGCTGAAGCTCTCTGATAGAGTCTATCAGCTTTGAGTAAAGGCTGAGAAAGGTTTGGCAGTCGTAGCCTATTTCATTCAGACCCAACAAGATGTACACCTTTGAGTATGAGCCGAGTCCGAGCGCTTCCATGATGGTTTTATATTCTCCGCCGACGCTTATTGCCTTCTCCGTGTATATATTTTTTACGGTAATGGACTTTGCTGCAAAAAAAGCGGCTGTGGAAAGCCCACCGTAGAGCATGAAGCCCTCCTCGAGAGAATTGCCGATGAAGGCGGCGTCATTAAAATATTCCTCTCCGACGGCGTCTGTTTCCGGTATTTCGCAGCCCCAGGAGTAGCCTGGGAGCGGTGTGCCGCCGCCGCTGAAAAACCGGCAGCCGACGCTGGCGGGGCGGCAATGGCGGCGCGGGTAGAAGGCGCAGCCGTCAAGCATGGGGATATTCCGCCATATCAGGGTGTTGCGGAAGGTTTGCAAATTGGAATATAAAGGCTCGGCCGCCGATGACGACTCCAAGGGCTGACCAAAGGCTTGCTCGTCATTTGCCGCTGGAACCGATTCCGGGGAAGGCTCGGAGGCAGCCTCGGAAGGCATCGCATCCGTCACGGCCTCCGTTTCCGCGTTTTCCGCCCTGGCTGAGGGTTTTAAGAGAGAGGTATATGACAGCAGCGAAAAAACGCCGCAAAATACTATAAATAAAACCGCAGCGGGCAGGGCGCGCCCGGCGCGTTTTCCGCCGCTCTTTTTTTGTGGCCTCAACCGCTTGAGGACAGACATCGGCACCAGACCTTCCGCCAGACGATAGTGCAACCAAACATATTTATACTATCAAAACCGCCGCCATATATCAATAGATTATTCGACAAAAAACGCCGGAGGCTTAATAAGGGCGCTGCTATGTGAAATTACTGCAATACGGTGAAATTTGCAGTTGGCAATTTGGCGTTTTTGTTATAATATAATGTTGTTTGATTCGCGTCCCTATTTATGTCCAACAGGTATATCAATTAAATTATCATATACGAAAGGAAATTGCTATGGGATCAAACTACAAGCATTTGTTTACCCCCATCCGCATCAACGGCGTCGATTTCAAAAACCGCATCATACTTGCGCCTCCTTCGCCGAACCTCGCCAGCCCGGACGGGCTTGTAACGCATGCGTTCGTCGACTGGTTCCGCATGTTTGCCCGCGGCGGGGCTGCCATACTCTACGTCGGCAACTCCTCCATCGACATCACCGAATGCAAGGATGAGGAGTGCCAGCTCGACCTCAGCAGCGACCGCTGCGTTTTGCCCCTGTCCTGGTATACCGAAATGGCGCTGGAATACGACTGCCACGCTTCGCTGGAGGTAAACCATAACGGCAAGGACACCACCTTTGAAGCCGTCGGCCATCTGCCCTTCTCCTCCAGCCCCATACCCGGCGACAGCGAAAAGATGCGCGCCGCCAGGGAAGGACGCGAGCCCTACATACCCATAGAGATGGACCAGAAAAAAATCGACGAAACGGTTATGAAATACGCCATGGCCTGCAAGCGCATGCAGAGGGCCGGAATGGACATAGCCCTGCTGCACGGCGGGCATGGAAATCTGATTTCCCAGTTCACATCTCCGCACTACAACAAGCGCACCGACAAGTACGGCGGCTCGCTCGAAAACCGCGCCCGCTTCGCCATAGAGGTGGTTGAGAAGACGCGCGAGCTCTGCGGACCGAACTTTGTTATTGACTACCGCATTTCGGCCGACGAAATAATCGAGGACGGCATGCGTTTTGAGGAAACGCTCAAGCTCATGAAGATACTCAAGGAGCACGGCGTGGATATGTTCAACGTTTCCGCCGGCCTGCATTCCGAGGGCCTGATGAAGTATATGCGCTACTGGCTGCAAGGCTACACCATGCCCCGCGGCTTCAACGTGCACTGGACCGAAAAAATCAAGGATTATTTCCAGGGCGACATAAGGCTTACCGCCGTAGGCTCGATTACCAGCGTCGATTTGGCCGAGGAATATCTGGCCAAGGGCTTCTGCGACTTTGTCGCCATGTGCCGCCCGCTTATGGCCGACCCCGACATGCCCAAAAAAGCCGCGGCAAACCGCAGGGAGGACATACGCCCCTGCCTGCGCTGCAATGCCTGCGCTATGCGGCTTGGCGGGCCCAAGGTCATCAACTGTGCGGTCAACCCCATTTCCGGCATGACCGATTACCTCCGCGACGGGGAAGTGCCTCCCGCCAAGACTAAGAAAAAGGTCGCCGTAGTCGGCGCGGGACCGGCCGGCCTTACCGCCATGCATACTCTCATAGAGCGCGGGCACGACGTGACGGTTTATGAAAAGTCCGACAGGATAGGCGGCTGTCTCAACGGAGCCGCCGCGCCTCCGCTCAAGATAGACATGAAGGACTACGTGAAATGGCTGAACGTCCAGGCGCAGAAGGCTGTCAAGGCCGGAAAGGCGAGGATACTGCTTAACACCGAGGCTACCCCCAAGATGCTGGAGCTTGAGGCCTACGACGCTATAATAATCGCCATCGGCGCCGAGCCGCTGGTGCCGAAAAGCATACCCGGCATTACAAGGCCGAACGTCATGTGGGCGGCAGACGCGGAAACGAAATACCGCGACAAGGTCGGCAAAAAGGTGGTCGTCGTCGGAGCCGGCGACGTGGGCATGGAGGCCGCTCACGACTTTGCCCTCGACGGCAGGGAGATTACCGGAATAATAGACATGATGCCCAAGCCCTTCTTCCATATGAGCGAGATGCCTCAGATACTGGCGGAGCTCGGAATCCACGTTCAATACCAGACTTCGCTCGTTGAAGTTACGGACAAGGGTATAATAGCCAAAGGGCCCGACGGCAAGAATTTCGAGATAGAGGCCGATACGGTGCTTCTGGCCATGGGCATGAAGATAAACTACCCCCTCATAGAGGAGTTGCGCCGCTGCGCGCCGGAAACCGAGTGCTACATAGTCGGGGACGCCAAGAAGATAGGCGGCAACGTTTCGGCCGCCGTCAACGGGGGCTTCCAGGCGGCGCTGCACATATAAAAGCAGGCTGCGCTTATCCCTGCGGTTGAGTTGAAACGCCTTGTTTTGGCTTAGCCTCTTGGGCGGCGCGCCGTGAAGCGGACAAATAAAAAAAGCATGCCGCAAGGCATGCTTTTTTTATTTGTCCGCCGTTTATCTTTGCTTGGAGAGCCACTCGGCCCCGTAGCGGTTGCATTCGTCGATGACTATGGGAGTCACATGGGCGTTGAGGCACTCGAGGCTGCCTATGCAGGGGAGGAAGCAGCCGCCGGGGGCGTAGGTATCTATGGCCCTGCGTACCTCGGCGCGGATAACGTCCTCGGTGGCGTCGGCCTGGTCAATGACGCCCTGGTCCAGGCCGCCCATCAGCAGAAGCTTGCCCTTAGTGTTTTTCTGTATCTGGACTATATCGTTGGAGGGGAGAACGCCCTGCCACATGTCTATGCCCAGGTCAACCATGTCGCACTCCAAGCCCTGGCAGTAGCAGTCGGCATGATGCTGGACAAGCACGCCGCGGCTCTTTATGTATCCGTAGAGGCGGGCGTAGTGGGGCTTGAGCAGCTCGCGGAATTTTTCGGGCGAGAAAAACAGGCTGGTTTTGGAGCCCCAGTCGTCATGCGAATGTATCATGTCGGGATGGAGGTTGTCTATGATCTGCTCGGCTACCTGAAGCTTCCAGTCGGTGTAGGCGGCGAAAAATTCGTTCATCGCCTCCGGCTCCTCGTACATGTTGATCAGCACATCCTCGAAGGTCATCAGGCAGTGGGCGCGCTCAAATAGACCGCGGAAGGAGGGCACCATCACCAGCGTATTGTCCCGGTCCAAAGCGTCTATAGCCTGCTTGTAGGGCGTCCAGTCAAGCGCGGGTATTTCGGGAAAATGAACATAGTCGCGCCATTTTGTAATATCCTTAATTACCTTGTTCTGGTCGTTGACAATGGGGATAATGCCGGGGTCGCCGGGCAGATAGCGGTGCGCCACTCCCCAGTTGTCTATGAACTCGCCTGAAAACTGAAGAATATCCCATATGGAAATGGGATCCATGCAGACATGGAACTGGCTTTGAGGGAACGCGTCAAAAGCGTAGCCCATCCATTTGATAGGCTTTTCATTGCGCAAAACGGACATGAATTGTTCCTTTTTAGTCATCGGAAAAACCTCCCTACTATTATATTGACAGCGTAACACCTCGTTTAAAAGCTTGTCAAGATGAAATTTCGCAGCCTTTGCAAGGCTTCCGAGCTTTGTTCAATATCGCGCCTGAAGCGCGCCGCTTGCGGCAAACGGCGGATACGGCCTCTTTTGGTCATTGAAGGAAGTCCGGCGATATGACCAATGTAATCCTGAATTGTATAATATATTACTTGCGTGACTTTCAAGGAACAAAGGGGCAGGGTATAATTAGCAAAAAATAGACAACGCAGAACAGAGGTGGTGCGTATTGAGGCGCAGAAGATCCGCGGAAGCACGCAGGGCAAGGCGCAGGTCGGCGCTTTTCCTCCTGCCAAGCCTGCTGGGGGTGCTTGTATTTTTTATAGCTCCTCTGGCGGTGGTGGTGTACTACTCGCTTGTGGACAACCCGGTTAACGGAGATTTTGTGTTTTTGGACAACTTTATTAAGGTATGGAAAAACGCGGCCTTCAAGCAGGCTTCCGCCAACACGCTTATGTTTTCGTTCATAGCCGTTCCGCTGGCGGTCGTGCTCTCGCTTATGCTTGCTATGCTTCTTGAGGCTAAGATACCGTTAAAGAGCCGGTTCAGGACGTTTTTTCTCAGCCCGATGATGGTTCCGGTGGCCTCGGTAGTTTTGATATGGCAGGTGGTTTTCCATTACAACGGGGCCTTGAACGCGTGGCTGTCGGCATTCGGCATAGAGCCGGTGGACTGGATGAAGTCACGATACAGCCAGCTGGTAATAGTTGCTCTCTTCCTATGGAAAAATTTGGGCTACAATATGATATTGTTTATGGCGGCGCTGGCGGAGATACCGAGAGAAATAATTGAGGTTGCCCAGGTGGACGGGGCGGGGCCTGCGGCAAGATTTTTCAGGATCAAGCTTAGATATCTTTCGCCGTCGCTCCTATTTGTTACAATACTCTCTCTGATAAGCTCCTTTAAAATATTCAGGGAGGTATACCTGATGACGGGGGCTTATCCATACGAAACCCTGTACATGCTGCAGCACTTTATGAACAACACCTTCCGCAATCTGGACTACCAAAAGCTTTCGGCTGCGGCGCTCATAATGTTTGCGGCTATGCTGATTGTAATCGGCTCGCTTTTCCTGGTGGAGGCGAGAGTGGGAAAGGACGTGGAGGGACAGTGAAACCAAAAAGCGGGAGCGCACACCGGCCCCGCAGCGCAAGGCGCCTGCGCAAAAACTGCGGGCTTGCGCTGCTGACCATATGGGCGGGCTTGTTCGCTGTCCTGTTTCTGCTGCCGACGGTACTGACATTTACCAATTCCTTCATGTCCTCCGAGGAGATTACGGCAAACTACGGAGCTGTTTTCGCCACCAACGAGTCCGGAGGAAAGGCGTATATGTCCGAAAGGGTCAACCTGAAATTCATACCCGACATAGTATCCCTCAGGCAGTACATAGCCGTACTCTTTAAAAGCGCCGACTATTTGCTGAAATTTTGGAATTCCGTCATACTTGTCGCTCCAATAGTGGCGTTTCAAACCGGAGTAGCCCTGCTGGCCGCCTACGGTTTTGCGCGCTACCGCGGCAGGTTCCGGGAGCTGCTGTTTTTTGCCTACATTATTATCATGCTGATGCCGTATCAGGTAACGCTTGTTCCCAATTTTCTCGTGGCCAAATGGCTGGGCACCATCGAAACCAGGTGGGCCGTGATATTGCCCGGCATTTTTTCACCCTTCGCGGTATTCATCCTGACAAAGTGTATGAGGCGCATACCCTCAAGCCTTATAGAGGCCGCAAGGCTGGACGGGGCGGGGGAGTGGCAGATTTTCACGAAGGTGTGCATACCCTCCTGCAAAAACGCGGTATTTTCGGTGCTTATTCTCGTATTCATAGACTATTGGAACATGGTGGAGCAGGTTCTCATTTTGCTTACCGACAAGGATAAGCAGCCGCTTTCCGTGTTCCTTTCAGAAATAAATTCCGGCGAAATAAGCCTTGCCTTTGCTGTGGCCTGCATATACATGATACCGGCGCTTCTCCTCTTCCTCTACGGCGAGGAGTATCTCGTAGAGGGGATCAATTATTCCGGCGGATTAAAAGGATAAGGTGGAAAACGATGATGAACAACAGCGAAAAAAAGCGCGGCTGGGTAAAAAACGCCGCTATCATATTTCTTGCCATTATGCTCGTGCTCACCTTCTTTTCAAATACGATTATGAACTGGTCGTTGCCCGAAGTCTCCGGGCAGTACGCCGGCTACGGAACGATAAGCTCAAGCATTACGGGTACCGGCACCGTTAAGGCCAATATGGCCTACAATGTCCAGCTTGAGGAGACAAGGGAAGTAAAATCTGTTCTGGTCAAGGAGGGCGACACCGTTGAAGCCGGTCAGGCGCTCATAAACCTTGAGGAAACAGACAGCGAGGAACTGGAGCAGGCTAAGGAAAAGCTGGACACCCTTGAGTACAACTACAAGCTCAAGCAGCTGCAGAGCTCCGCGCCCGATTATGCGCAGTCCGAAAACGAAATCGAGCAGCTTGAGGAGGATCTTGAGGCCGCTAAAGCCCAGAGGGAGGGGCTTGAGGAATACTGGGCGGCTTACGAAGCCGCTCAGGCTGAAACCGAGGCGGCAAAGGAAAAAGCGGACGCCTTAACGGACAAGGCTGCGGATATCAAAGAGCTGCTTACGGAGCTCAGCTCCGGAAAGTCCGGCGGCTCCGAGGAGGTGGCGGCAAAGCTTGAGGCTCTGGCCGCTGCAAAGGAAAAGCTGGCGGACGCTCAGGATGAATATGAGCTTAAGCAGGAGGCCTACAACGATATTAAGGCCGAAATGCCGATGACTTTGGAGGCTGCGGAGGACGCCGTAACATCAGCCCAGCGCACGTATAATTCCTACATGCAGAAGGAGGACAGCGCCGAAAGCGCCTACAACATCACTAAGGCCCAGTATCAAGACGGCCTGGCTACCGCCACCCAGCTTGCCAGCGCGGAAAACACGATGTACTCCGCCATGAACGACGCCTACTACCAGTCGCTAGAGCTGAAGGCGGCAAAAGAAAAGCTGGAGGAAGTAAAGAAGCTTGACGCAAAGCTCAAGGCGGCCGACGCGGAAATGGACAAGGCTAAGCAGGCGGTTAGGACCTGCGAGGCTGCCGTCAGCTCAGCGCAAAAGGAGCTTGACAAGGCCGTTGAGGCCAAAACGAAGGAGCTCAACGCCCTGCTGGAGGAAACCAACGCCACCCTCAAGGCCGCCAACGCGGAGCTTAAGGCGGCGCAGAAGGCCGAAACGGCAGCTTCGGAAAATTGCGGCGTCACGGTCAAACAGGCGGAGGAAAATATCACTAAGCTTGAGAGGCAGCTCAAAACCGCCAGGCTTACGCTTGAGAGCAAGAAGCGTTCGGATTCCGCGTCCTTAAAGGCGGCAAAGCTTGAGCTAGAGCAGTCCCTAAAAGAAATTGAGAAGCAGAGGGCGCTTGTAGCTGAGCTTGAGGCCAAGAGCGCAGGAAACCAGGTGACCGCAAAATACGCCGGCGTCATAGCCTCGGTCAACTGCGTCGCCGGCGACACGGTGAGGGCCGGAGATACCTACTGCACTATAAATGTCGACGGCAAGGGCTTTACGGTCAGCATATCCGTAACCAACGACCAGAGCCGCCTGGTGCATATAGGGGACATAGCAAAGGTCACCAACAGCTGGTGGTCAAACGCGGAGGCTGTGCTTGCGGCGATAAAGCCCGATTTTTCAAATCCGGGCCAGAGGAAGCTGCTTGAGTTCACCGTGACGGGGGACGTGACCGAGGGCCAGTCGCTCAGCCTGATAGTGGGGGAAAGGGAAACCACATACAATGTCGTGGTGCCGAACAGCGCCGTCAGGGAGGATGCCGACGGGACCTTCATACTCGTGGCAAAGGCCAAGGCTACGCCTCTCGGAAACCGCTATATAGCCACCCGTGTGGATGTGACGGTCCTGGACAGGGACAACTACAATACCGCCCTGGATGCCGGTACGGATTTCGGATTTGAGTATGTGATAACCACGTCGAGCAAGCCGCTTGAGGCCGGCATGCAGGTAAGGCTGGCGGCGACGGAATGAAGAGGAAGCATATCGCGCGCACCGGCGCGGGAGCGCTCTGCGCCCTGCTTGCGGCGGCTTTGCTGGCGGCTCAGCGCTTTTACTCCGGTAGTTTTGGCGACCAATACGCGGCCGAAAGATGGGAAAGCGGCGAAAAGCGCTATTCGCAGGTTACCTGCTTTATAAGCAACGACGAAAGCTGCGGCTATGACGATGTCATGGAGATAAACGAAAGCATAGAAGACGCGCTTGCCGAAGGAGCCGCCGAGGGGCGGTGGCTAAGCTCGTACAGCATGGAAGCAAAGGTGACGGTGTCGGCCGGCTCAAAAACCGTACGCGCGCGGGCAATCTGCACCGGCGGCGATTTTTTCCTGTTCCATCCGCTGGACATGATAAGCGGCTGGACTTACAAGGAGGACGCTCTGAGCGGGGACGCCGTAGTTTTGGATATGCGCCTGGCATGGAGCCTTTTCGGCGGCTACGAGCTGAAAGGCAAGACGGTGGAAATCGGAGGCTGGAAGTGCCTGATAGCGGGCGTTTCGCGGCCGCCCAGACGGGGAGCGGCGGGGGAGGCCTACGGCGAGGAGCCCACGGTGTACCTGCCGTACAACCTTGCCTACAGGACGGGAGCGGATAAGGCAATCAACTGCTATGAAGCCGTACTGCCCAATCCGGTGAGCGGCTATGCGCTTGGCATACTGGAGGACGCGCTGGACTTCAGCGAGGGCAACTATGAGCTTATGGAAAACACAGGCAGATTTGGCTTTTTAAAGTCGCTTAAAAGAGCGGGAGGCCTGTCCGGTCTGGCAAGGAAGGACAGCCCGGTCTATTATCCATACTGGGAAAACGCGGCCCGCTCGGGTGAGATAATATGCAGCGTATTAGCGGCGTCCGCCGCCGCTTTGGCCGTATACCCGCTGCTGCTTATTGCTTTGTATTTAATAAAATTAATAAAATTTTTACGGAGGTCAAAAAATGTCGAAACGATTTGTTAGGATTATAGCGGCGCTGCTGCTGCTTGCCTTGCCGCTGTCGCTTTGCGCTTGCGGAGGAAAAAACGGGGAAGCTGAAGCGAGCGACGCGGGAGGCGGCGGGGGAGGCGCCAACGGCTTGCGCAAGGTCAAGCTGGAGCATGTCTACTCAATAAAATATTTGGACGCAAAGCTCCAGGAGGGAGAATTCATAACCGGGATACGCTGCGCCGGAGATAAGGTTTACGTTACGGCGTATTACAGCCATGCGGAGGAGAAGGATGGCAATACAACATACAGCAACGGCACCTCGCTGTACGCAATGAATCTGGACGGGTCGGACTTCAGGCTGCTCGCTACCTTTGCCGACAGCAACGAATATAACGAGGAGGACGGCAGCAGCACATATACAAATACCAGCAATATAATTCCTTGTCCGGACGGAACGCTGTGGTACTACAAACAGACGAGCGTTTCGGCGCCCGCCACCTTCAGCTACTCCAGCACGGGGCGGCTCATACACGCCGATGCTGAGGGCAGGGAGCTGGCAAGCATAGATTCGTCTTCACTCAGCCAGAGCCCATATTTCTATATAAGCAGCATGTTCCTTTGCCCGAACGGCGACCTTGTGCTGGCGTCTATGGACGGCATATCCGTTGTGGACGCGCAGGGCAAGCTTAAATATACAGTTCCCGCCAACAACTCGATGTTCACCGGGCTAACGATAACGGGCGACGGGGAGATAGTAGGGATTAAGAACACCTTCGACAGGGTGACCTTTGCGGGAAATATGACGCTTGCCAGGCTCAACGAGGAAAGCAAGACTTTTGAGGACCTGGGCACCGTGCCTCTTGCAAACATCCAGTCCTTTATAGGCGGAGAAGGCTCGACGGTGATAATAAACAGCGGCTCCTGCGTCTATACATATGATTTGCAGACTAAGGAGCTAAAGGAAATACTTAACTGGCTCAATTCAGACATGAACTATAACCGCGTTTCAAACTTAACAGTACTGCCTGAGGGCAAATTCATGATATCAGAGTACAGCGGCGACTACCAGAGCCTGTCCTTCGGCATACTTTCCAAAAAGTCCGAAGCGGATATCGTTGAAAAATATGTGATTAATTTTGCATCCGTCTACCTCGACTCAAACTTGCAGGACGCAATCATCCGCTTCAACAGGCAGAACGACGAATACCGAATACAATACCTGGACTACTCGAAATACAACACAAGCTCGGATTACAACGGGGGCGTCAATCAGCTCAACTACGACATAGTGTCAGGCCAGATACCGGATCTGTTTTCCATGTCCGGCCTGCCATACAGCGTATACGCATCCAAGGGGCTGCTGGCCGACATGGGGGCGATAATGGCCTCCGACCCGTCATTCGACAAGTCCAAGTACCTTCAAAACGTGCTCGAAGCGCCTTCCTTCAACGGGAAAATATACAGCGCCATAGCTGCATTCACGGTGATGACAGTGGCCGGAAAGGCTGAAAATGTGGGAACCAAACCCGGCTGGACTATGGACGACCTGAAGGCGCTTATGCAAAAATTCCCAAATGCCCAGGCGTTTGCGAATGCCAGCAAAACCAATATGCTTTCCAATTTCAGCAATATGGCCATGAACAGCTATATAAACTATGATACGGGCGAGTGCTATTTCGACTCGGAGTCCTTTATTAAGATGCTGGAATTTTTAAACACCTTCCCGGACCGAGTGGACTTTGGCGGCTTCGGAATGATGCAGCAGGATAACACACAGTATTCCCAGAGCAAGACCCTTCTTAGCGTACAATACCTCAACAGCTACTCCCAGATGCGCGACCTGGCGGAAACCTTCGGAGGCGAGTTTACGTTTATCGGCTTCCCCGTTCCCGAAGGCGTCGGTTCAACGATATCGCCCAGCCTTGAAATCGCCATATCGTCAAAGAGCAATTTTACGGACGTGTGCTGGGAATTTGTAAAATACCTTCTTTCGGAGGAGTATCAAAGCCAGCTCAATTTCAGCTTCCCGGTCTACAGGAGCTGCCTGGACGCCCTTGCCCAAAAGGCCATGACGGAAACCGAGAGGGCGGCCGGAGGCGTGTTCGGCGGGATGGGCATGTTCGGCGGAGGAATGTTTGGCGGAGGGCAGACTGCAAAGGTGGAGCCCATAACCCAGGGGCAGGTGGACCAGATGAATGAAACCATTTTGAGCGTCGCCACGGTGGTGAGAAGCAACAGAGAGATACTCTCTATTATCGAGGAGGAAGCCGGAGCCTATTTTGCCAACCAAAAAACCGCCGCAGCCGTGGCCGCCACAATACAGAGCCGCGTGCAAATTTATCTCAGCGAAAACAGATAGCTTTAAATAGCAAGCGCTCTAAAAGGCCCGCGAGGTCAAGACGGGCATGATTTGCCGCCATATGCAAATCATGCCTTTTCCCTTTGCAAGCTGGTTGATTTTTCAATTCAGTTGTGCTATACTGCTTTCATAATAGAAAGGTGCCTTATTAAATTGAGGCCATAAAGAAAGGGTGCTTATAATGGGTCCCGGAGGTCATATGGGGCGTCCTCCCATGGAGGAGCAGAGCAATATACCGAAGCCTAAAAGCGTCAGGGAGGTTCCCGCCTATTTGAAGGAGGTGGTGGGAGGCACGGTCTACCGCTTGGTCTACATATTCAAGCTGGTTTGGGAGGCCAAGCCGTCCCTGCTCTTTGTAATGATGTTTATGACGGTGTACAACGGCGTCATGCCCATTGCGGGAACGCTGATAACAGCAAACCTGCTGGAGAAGATAGTCCTGTCCTTTACCCAGGAGGTCAATCTGATGATACCCTTGGGTCTGCAATTCGGATACACTTTTTTAAACGGGCTTGTGTCCAGCCTCAACAGCATTATCACCAGGATATCCGGCGAACTGGTCACAAACCATATCAAGATAAAAATAATGAAAAAGGCCAAGGAGGTGGATTTGGCCTCCTTCGACATGCCCGATTTCTACTCAAGATTGGAAAATGCCAGCCGGGAGGCCGGCGTGCGGCCGGTAAACATACTCAATTCCTCGTTCGAGCTGGTCAGCAGGATAATATCCCTGCTGGCCTATGTGGGCATACTTGTGGGGCTTTTAAAGAGGCTCAATTGGACGGCCTATATATTCTTCATTATGTTTGTGGCTCTGTCCATATTGTCCGCGTGGGTGTCCTTCCACTACAGGCGCAAAAATTACATTTACATGCTTTTCAGATCCAAGGACCGGCGCCAGCTTGAGTATTACAGCAACATCATGGTAAACAAGGACGTTGTAAAGGAGATCCGGCTCTTCAATCTCTCCGATCTTTTTATAGGGCGGTACAACGAGATATTCGTAAAGTATTTCAAGGGGATAAAGTCTATCATATGGAGAGAAGGCGGATGGAATATAGGCCTTACGCTGTGCACCGCCGCCCTCAACATGGCATTGTTTTATCTTGTGGCAACAAACGTTAAGCAAATAGGCGATTATTCGGTCTATACCAGCGCGCTTAACGCCATATCGGCCGGGGTTACGGCTCTTATTTCAACTACCGCTATGATATATGAAGGCTCGCTGTTTATAGACAACATGATACAGTTCATGAAAGAAAAAAAGACCATTGTTCCGGCGGTAGCCGAGCCGGTCAAGCCTCTGCGGCATTGCGGGCATACCATAGAGCTGCGCAACGTCAGCTTCGCTTACCCCGGCACGGAGCGGCTGGTGCTGAAAAACATTAATCTTACGCTGAACGCGGGTGAAAGCGCGGTGCTGGTAGGGCTGAACGGCGCGGGCAAAACCACGCTGATCAAGCTCATAACCCGCCTATACGACCCTACTGAGGGAGAAATACTGCTCGACGGAGTTAACATTAAAAATTATGACATATCCGAGCTATACAAGCTGTACGGGATAATATTCCAGGATTTTGGAAAATACGCCGTTACCGTGACCGAGAACATAGCCTTCGGAGATATCAATAAAAAAATAGAGAGGGAAAATATAGAATATGCCGCTCGCCAAGCCGGGGCGGACCAGTTCATAGATTCGCTTCCGCAGGGCTATGATACTCCACTTATGCGCTATTTTGAGACCAGCGGCATAGAGCTATCCATAGGCCAGTGGCAGAAGCTGTCGATTGCCAGAGCTTTTTACTCCGACTCCGACATCCTTATTCTTGACGAGCCTACAGCCTCGCTTGACCCTATGGCGGAGCAGGAAATATTCAACCAGTTTGACGCGCTGAGAAAGGGCAAAACTACCATATTCGTGTCGCACAGGCTTTCCAGCGCCACTACCGCTAATAAGATAATAGTCCTGAAAGACGGAGAGATTGCAGAGATAGGAGATCATCAGGAGCTGATGGCCAAACGCGGAGAGTACTATACGCTGTTTTCTACGCAGGCAAAGCGCTATATATCATCGGAAAGCGACAGCATACGCGAGACGAATTTTGTCCAGCAGGGCGGCAGCTTTAGATTCGCTTTCCCCGAGGGCTTCGTGCCGGGCGCCAAAGGCGCCGCGGCGTCCGGCTTCAGGAGACTGGCGGGGGCCGGGCCGGCCGGCCAATGGGCGCAGCTCATGGGGCAGGAGGAAAACGCTCCGACGCCGCCTGACGGGCGCGCCGTTCCGGATTGAGAAGCGCCAAGGCTCCGGTTGATAAGCCGCAAGGCGGACGGATAGCTTATTTCCGTCCGCCTTGTAAACTTTTTTAAAGCGATAAGTTGAAAATTACTAAAAAAGAGCCTAAATATGACTTTAAATCAGGCTTATTTGTTACCTCAGTTCAATTGACAGCAGAAAAAGACGGTGCTATAATCCGTACTTGCCGAGGGCGCCGCATGAGCGCGTCGCCGAGCGGAGATGAGCTGAGCGGCGGTCCGGCGGAAATTCGCCGGTGTGGCGGAACAGGCAGACGCAAGGGACTTAAAATCCCTCGGTGGCGACACCATACCGGTTCGATCCCGGTCACCGGCACCATAGAACCGTTTGATGAGAAGGTTTGTCGATGCGATGGCAGACGCTTGTTGGGCGGTATTTTTATGCGCTGAAAACCGTCAGGCATAAAAAGGCATAAAAAGGCATAAAAAGCAAGATCTGTTAATAAAAAATGGGGATTGCGCTAAACCTATAAGCGGTTTAAGCAAACCCGGCGGTGCGGGCGGCGGGCCGCGCGCTTTCGCGCCCGGAAAAAACACGGAGGTTGTATAGTTTTGCTTAAAATATCATATGGCTGCGCCACGGATGCGAATCTGGACTTTGACAGGCTTGCGCAGCCGGTTCTTTACCGCGCCCATACGGAAATCCAGGGCATGGCCGAAAGGATAAGCGCCGAAACGGCTTCTGCGCTGCACCAGGCGCGAATAATGGATTTCATTGGGTCGGTCAACTTCATTATCGGAGTTTTGTTCTTTTGCTGCTATGCTTATCAGCTTTTTTATCTTATAGTGCCATGGATAAAAAAATACAAGCCGACGGGCGAAGAAAAGATGCACAGGTACGCGGTGCTTATCGCCGCCAGAAACGAGAGCGGCGTTATTGGGCAGCTCATAGAAAGCATAAAAAAGCAGAGCTATCCTTCGGAGCTTGTAACGGTATTCGTAGTGGCCGACAACTGTACGGACAATACCGCCGAAATAGCCGAGAACGCCGGAGCCGTGGTGTACCGAAGGTTCAACAGGCAGCAGGTTGGCAAGGGCTACGCGCTGGATTTTCTGCTGGCGAGGATCAGGGAAGACTACGCCGATAAACCCTTTGACGCGTTTATAGTGTTCGACGCGGACAATATCCTTGACCGGAACTATATAAGCGAAATGAATAAGGTGTTTTCCGACGGATACGACATTATCACAAGCTACCGGAATTCAAAAAATTACGACGACAACTGGATCTCGGCCGGGTATTCGCTTTGGTTCCTCAGGGAATCCAGATACCTCAACGGCGCCAGAATGCTCTTGAATACGAGCTGCGCGATTTCCGGCACCGGCTTCTGCGTATCCAGGGCCGTTATAGAGAAGGACGGCGGCTGGAAGTACTATCTTCTGACTGAGGACATCGAGTTTACCGTTGATCACGTGCTGAAGGGCTACAAGATAGGCTTTGCCGAGAAGGCCGTGCTTTACGACGAGCAGCCTACAAGGTTCAGCCAGTCGTGGCTGCAAAGGCTGCGCTGGTCGAAGGGATTTTTGCAGGTATGGTTTAAATATGGAGCAAGGCTTGTTAAAAATATATTCAACGGCAAGGGCATTTCCTGCTACGATATGACAATGACGATTATGCCGGCGTTTTTTCTTACGATTGCCTGCCTATGCTTGAATATCGCGGCGCAAATAGCGGGAATCATACTGGATATCAGAGTAACCATTTTGTTTGACAGCCTAATTGACAGCCTGCGCAATTCGTATCTATTGCTTTATATTGTGGGCCTTGTCACCACGGTAACGGAATGGAAGCAGATACGCTGCTCGCCGGCAAAGAAGATATTGTATACCTTTACCTTCCCGCTCTTTATGTTTACTTATGTTCCCATTTCCATAGTGGCCATCTTCGCAAAGGTGGAATGGAAGCCCATAGCACACACGAAAATAGCCAGCGCCGAAGTTTTAGGAAATACGCGCTGATCGAAAACAGCCTCAGGCCCGCATTGATCTGAGGCTGTTTATGCTATGCTGCATTTGCTTTTTCCGCGCCACTATTATCTCAATCCGAACAAAAACCAAGAAATAAACAAGGAAATAAAACACATTCAAGCAATATTTAGCGCATATTTGCCAGGTGCAGAGTGTTTGTATAATGCCGACTCTGCGCCTGGCATAATTTTATAATATTTATTTAATGACGCGTTACTATGAGATGCTGAAATCAGACGCATGCAATACAGACTGAATTTAACTAACATTTATGAGGTCATAAAAATAATGTATTTCAAAACCTCGCAATGCTCGTGATACAATGCAAAAAAGAAATAAAAACAAAACAAATTACTATAATTAATTAATATATTTATAAAAATAATATAGCGAATTGATAAACCGTCAAGCCCGCATAATACGCGCTCGGCAAACGATGACCCCTCGAGTGCTGGCATTGCTCTTGGAGCTATATTGCTATTAAATAAATGATGAGAGTCAGGCTGCATACGGGAATTATTATTTGAAGCACCCCGAGGCGTTGATGGACGCCGATAAAACGACCTTCACGCCGGCTTCGTTTTTATGGGGAAGCGGTTGTATTTGCTTCCCTGGAAAACAATGGCGCACAAATAAACGATGGCGTTCTCCCGCGCAATAATCAGGTTGGCAACTTATTAGCTTGGCAACAATTTTATCTCTGAACTGCTGAATAAGCAAAGAACAAAGGCAGGGCCGGAGTGCAATTTATTGCGGCAATCCACAATTATTACGAAGAGGAGAATAATTATGCAAAAAAAGAGTATCGGCTTTGGCTCTCGGGGAACGATTTTGATATTATACCAGATGCTGGCATACGCAGGCTATACAGCATTTACAAATTTCCCGCAAAATGCTATGAGCCAGTACTACGGAGGCACAACGACCACTACCCTGATGAACCTGATCGGAAGCTTGGCTGGATACCTGATTACCTACTTTATTATCGCGCCGCGCATAGGCCGCATTAAAAGCGCAAAGCGTGTCGGAATAGCGATAGGCCTTGTTTCGCTGGTCTTCTGCGCTCTGATTTGCGTTGTTCCTCCCACTATGATCACCCTGTGGTGCGTCTTTTTTGTTCTGGTTTTAATAACCACCCAGCTTTGGGCTTGCTTCTTTGTGACTCTGCTTATTGGAAACTGGTTTCCCCGCCGCAAGGGTACCGTTATGGGCATCGTTACTATGTCATTTCCTATAGTTACAGGCATATGTCTTAATCTTTTTATGATCCAGCATGGAATATCCTTGGGCAAGGGAATGTCGCTGGCCGAGGCTAATCTGGCTGCATTCTCCCCCTACTGGTTGATTTCACTGCTTGGCATCATCATCTGCGGCCTATTCCTGAAAGATTTTCCGGAGCAGTGCGGAGCCTATCGCGATAATGATAAGAGCTTTACTGCCGAGATGGCCAATCAGATGCTTGCCGCCGAGCTTGAGGCAAGAAAAAAGTCGGTCTGGAAGCGCTCAAAGATTTGGGGTTGCAAAGACTGGTGGCTGATGGCTATACCAAACTCTCTGCTGTTGTCTTGCGCTATAGCTTTCATGGTTCAAATCATTCCCGTTTTGATGCGTTACAATAACGAACTGGGCGTTTTGGCCATTCCCGGCTTTGTCCTGATGAGCCAGGGTTATTCCGCCGTACTCTTCGGCCTGTCTATTTTCGCCTGCTTTGGAAGCTGGCTGCTGGGTGTTATCGACACCAAGTATGGCACTCGGACTGCCGTATTCATTACATCCATAATGATGCTGATCTCTGGACTTGTCGGCATTATAGACAACCCTTGGTGCGCTGTTGCGGCCTGCTGGATCCTGGGCTTGTTTATGGGAGCTTCCTCCAACTTCGGCCTAAGCGCCATAGTACGCTATTGGCGCCAGGAGGACTTTCCGGCTGTTTACTCGGGCGCGCCTCCGCTGGGCACTGTAATAGGCGCCGCCCTGCCCTTTGTTGTGGCGTCCATCGCTGCGCGCTTCACCTACAACGGCGCGTTTCTGTTTGTCGCGCTCATGGCGGTAATAAGCATAGCCAGCGTCCTGCTGTTTGACCCCAAAGGCATTATCAAATACGACAATAAGCTTAGAGAGGCCGCCGGACTGCCTATAGACGACGTATTGGAGCAGCGTCTGAACCGTGAAAAAAACAACAGAAGGACTGTTGTCGCGATAAATAGGACTGCTGCAAAATAAATTATCAATTATAACGGCCTTATATCCAACACATCGTGTTAAAGCAATAGCGGTATTAACATAAAGGAAAAATCAACCAGTTATGGCAAGCATATTATATTGTCCCCAATTGTAAAATAATTTAGGCCATAATTTAAACAATTTAAAAAATGCATTATTATTTTGCCGGATGTATAATCGTGGCATTAATGCGCTTATTTAAGGATGTCAAGTGCTGGCGTGAGCGTAAGCAAGCTCGCTTCAGCGCTTGACATCCATTACGTTTGCATACCTTCGCCTTCCTGACTGTTGCGGCAGACCGGTTGCCTTCCGGCTGCCATTTTACCGATTGCAATAATATTACATAATGTAATATATGCAGGATTAATTCAGAACACCTTCACATTAAACGGATAAATTGTTAAATGAAAGGCCGCAAAAGTTAACATAAATTTTACAATAATGCCATATAATGGCAAGTAATGGCATAACATGTAAACAAAAGGCTCCGATTAGGGAGGACGACAGGTTTACGTAATAAATAAAAAGAAGCAAAATACACTCGGTTATGCACATTATCAACAGAGTTGTCAACAAAGCCCTTTTCAAGCCTTATCGCCGCAATCTGAGTCGCTGCGGGGGCCAATGTTGACAAAGGCCTGGGCCTCGTAGGTAAAAAGGATATAAAATGGTTTACATAAGCATAAGAAACGGGGCGCGGAGAAAAGAAGGATGAAGCTTGTCAGTGCATGCCTGCATCGTAAAAACGGGCCTCAACGGCAGGCGGCTTCGGGAGAAAGAGTAGCGCAGGCGTTGAGCGCGGCGTCCGCAGTATTGCCGGCAAGATATTCATAGTAGCCCTGGCTGCCTATCATCGCGGCGTTGTCTCCGCAAAGCTCAAGCGGAGCGGGATAGAATGCGATGCCCGCGCGTTCGGTTTCGCTTTTGAGGTTGGAGCGGATCATGGAATTGGCGGCGACTCCGCCGGCGACGGCAAGCTTGCCATAGCCGGAGCGGACGGCTGCCTCCATAGCTCTGAAAACCAGCGCGTCGCTCACTGCGGCGCACAGGGAGGCGGCAAGGGAAGGCAGATCCAGCTTGTCGCCTCTTTGAGCGGCGCTATGCGCCAAATTGACCACCGCGGTTTTCAAACCGGAAAAAGACATGTCGAAGGCGTTGCCCTCGACCTTGGAACGGGGCAGCTTGTATTTGAAAGGGTCTCCATCCCTGGCCAGAGCGTCCAGGGCTGCGCCGCCCGGGTAGCCAAGCCCCAGGACGCGCGCCGCCTTGTCGAAGCATTCTCCGGCCGCGTCGTCGCGGGTGGAGCCAATGACGCGGTAGTCAGTATAGCCGCGGACATCCAGTATAAGGGTGCTGCCGCCGGAAGCCACCAGGCTGACGAAGGGCGGCTCAAGCTGCGGATAAGCAAGGTAGCTTGCCGCCACATGGCCGCGGATATGGTGTACCGGTATAAGGGGAACCCCCAGAGCGAAGGCGGCGGCCTTGGCAAAGCTGACTCCCACCAGCAGCGCTCCTATAAGGCCCGGAGCGCATGTGACGGCAACGGCGTCTATGTCGCTTTTGGAAATGCCGGCGCTTTCCAGCGCCCTGTCCGCCAGCGGCGTGACGGCCTGTATATGGCTGCGGGAGGCAAGCTCTGGAACCACTCCGCCGTATGCGGCGTGCAGCTCCGTCTGGGATGATATTTCGTTGGAGAGTATGCGGCGGCCGTTTTCGGTAACGGCGACCGAGGTTTCGTCGCAGGAGGATTCAATGGACAGTATGAGCATGTTTAAATTTCCTCTATATTATCATTGGCCGGCTCTGATCCGGCCTTTTCCGGCTTCAAAAGCCTGGTCATCAGTATTGCGTCCTCGCGGGGACGCTCGTAATAGCTTTTGCGCCTTCCCACAGGCTTAAAGCCAAAGACGGAATACAGGGCAAGCGCCGGGGCGTTTCCGGCGCGCACCTCAAGCGTTAAAAAGCTGAGCCCCAGCTCAAGCGCCATTTCAATAAGAGCTTCCAGAAGGGCCGACGCGACTCCCTTGCGTCTGTATTCCGGAGATACGGCGATATTGTTTATATAGCCCTCGTCAAGCACATACTGGAAGCCGGCATAGCCCATAAGCCTGCCGTCGGCCTCGTCCTCGGCGGCTATATATCGGCAAAAGGGATTTTCGAGCTCGGAAACAAAAAACGAGGCGGGCCAGGGGTCGGGAAAGGACAGCCTTTCTATTTCCACGGCCCGGCTGATGTGGCGCGCCTCCATAGGCAAAAGCTTCATGGCAGCGACCTCAGAATCTCGGCGGCGGCGCCGTAAATAAGCCCGGCGGTTTCCATATATCGGGCAAGGCTGCCGCCGTAGGGGTCGGGCACCTCTCCGCAGGGCATTAGCCTGATTATATCCGCATACTCGCCGAAAAGCGCCTTCAGCCTCTCCAAATGGGCGGTCGTCATGCAGTAGACTGCTTCCGCTCCCAAAAGAAGCGCCGGTGTGACCGGACGGGAAAGATGGCCTGATATGTCGGCTCCGTATTCGGCGGCGGCGGCTACGGCGTTAGGCGAGGCCGGCATGCGCGGCAAGGCCGACAGGCCGCAGGAGAGGGCGAAATGCCCGGCGCCCTTTTGTTTGGAAAGCGCGTTGAAGATGCCCTCGGCCATGGGGCTGCGGCAGGTGTTTCCGGAGCAAACAAAGACTATCTTGCTCATTTCGCCTCATACCAGGAGCCGCCCGCGTGCGCCTCAGCCACAAGCGGGACTCTGAGCGCAACCACTCCCTGCATCTCCTCCTCCATTATGTCTTTGGCCTTTTCCGCCTCTTCCGAGGGGCATTCGGCGATAAGCTCGTCGTGAATTTGCAGCAGCAGCGCCGCCTTCATGCCCTCGGCCCTGAAACGGGCGCGGACCTTGACCATGGCAAGCTTGATGATGTCGGCGGCGGTGCCCTGGACGGGCATGTTCAGCGCCACGCGCTCGCCAAAGGAGCGTATATTGTAGTTTTTCGATTCAAGCTCCGGCAGATAGCGCCTGCGGCCGAAGAGGGTGGAGGCGTAGCCCTTCCTGCGGGCCTCGGCCACGGCCTCTTCCATATAGCGCCTTACCCCGCTGTATTTTTCAAGATAGGAGTCTATATAGCGCTTTGCCTCGGCGCGGGTCACGTTTATATCCTGCGCAAGAGAATAGTCTGAAATGCCGTAGACTATGCCGAAGTTGACGGCCTTTGCCCGGCTCCTTTGAATGGAAGTGACTTCTTCGGGCGGAGTGTTGAAGACCTGCGAGGCCGTGACTCTGTGTATATCCTCGCCGTCGGCAAAAGCCTTAATCATCGTCTCGTCGCCGGAGAGATGGGCCAGAATGCGAAGCTCGATTTGTGAATAATCCGCGTCGATCAGAACCATGCCGGGCCCCGCCACGAACATCCTTCGGAGCTCGCCGCCAAGCTCCGTGCGTACGGGGATGTTTTGAAGGTTCGGCTCGGCGGAGGAAAGACGCCCTGTGGCGGTGGCGGTCATATTAAAGCTTGTGCGGATGCGGCCGTCCGAGGCAATCACATCCGCCAGCCCGTCGGCGTATGTGGACTTGAGCTTTGTCAGCTTGCGGTAATCCATGATTTTTTCTATTATCGGGTGCATGCCGAGCAGCTTCTCAAGCACCTCCACGCTTGTAGAGTAGCCTGTCTTCGTCTTGCCGTAGGGCGGAAGCCTCAGCTTGTCGAACAGCAGCTCGCCAAGCTGCTTGGTTGAGTTGATATTGAATTCATAGCCCGCAAGGCTATAGATTTCCGCAGTCAGCCCGTTAATACCCTCGCCCAGGGTCTTCCCGTACCTTGCGAGAGCCGCGCGGTCAACGGCTATGCCTCTAAACTCCATATCGGCCAGCACCTCGCACAGAGGCAGCTCAATGCTATTGAAAAGCTCCTCCATGCCCTGTTCCTTGAGCAGCGGGCGCGTATAGGCATGCAGCTCCCGGACGGCCAGCGCATGCGCCTTCAGCGAGTCCAGGGCGGAAAAGCTGCCGTTAAGCCCGAGAGCGTTCTCACCGTCGAAATCGGCGGCGGGTATTTCGCGCCCGAGCAGGCGCTTTGCGCAGCGCGCCAGATCGTAGCCGCTCTCGGAGGGATTGAGCAGATATGAGGCCAGCGCCGTATCGTATATAAAGCCGTCAAAAGAAAGGCCCAGCTCAAGCAAGCGCCGCATGACGGCCTTGGCCTCGTGGCAGACCTTTTTTATTTTGCCGGAGAAGAAATCCTCAATAAACCGCGGCTGAACCTCCGCCAGCGTGAAAGCGCCGCCGGACGTTATTATCGCGAAAGCGGACAGAGCTTTATCGCAGGCAAAATAGACGGCCTCGGAGCCGGCGCAGGCGGCGATAACGGCCTCGGGAGCCGCGTCGGCCCATATGAGCGTCCCGCCGTCCCGCGCATCCGTAGGCTCGGCTTTTTCGGCGGGAGGCTTCAGACCGTAGGCCTCTATCATTTTGGCGAACTCAAGGCGGGTAAAGAGCCTGTACAGCCTGTCGCTGTCAGGAGCCTTGACAAGGTTTGCGGCGGGATCGAGCTCGAGCGGAGCGTCTTTTGCGATTTTGGCCAGCTTGTAGGAGATGAGGGCCTTCTCGCGCCCGGCCTCCAGCTTTGCCCTGACGGAAGGCTTAATGTCCGGCCCGTTAAGGTTTTCATAAACCCTATCGAGGCTTCCGTATTTTTGCATAAGCTCCATTGCCGTTTTTTCACCGACTCCCGGTACGCCGGGTATGCAGTCCGAGCTGTCGCCCATCAGGGCTTTCAGATCCACCAAACGGGACGGCTCGAAGCCGTATTTTTCCACAAACGCGGCTTCGTCGTATTCGACCGTTTCGGTCTGACCCATTTTTGTGGATACCAGCTTGACGCGGGTCGTTTTATTGATAAGCTGAAGGCTGTCCCTGTCGCCGGTGACGATAACGCAGTCCCAGCCGGATTGGGAGCATTTTTCGGATATGGCGCCCAGCAGATCGTCGGCCTCATAGCCCGGCAGCTCATAGCGGGGTATTTTGAGGGCATCCAGCAGCTCCTTCAACCAGGGCAGCTGGACTGCCAGCTCGTCCGGCATGCCCTTGCGGGTGGCCTTATAGCCCTGATACATTTCATGGCGGAAGGTGGGAGCCGGAAGATCAAAGGCTACGCAGATGGCGTCGGGCTTGTCTTCGGCCATAAGCTTGCGCAATATGGCTAAAAAGCCGTATACCGCGTTGGTATACAGGCCGTCGGAGGCCGAAAGCAGACGTATGCCGTAAAAGGCACGGTTGAATATGCTGTTGCCGTCAAGCGCCAATAATTTCATACAATCACCAAAGCTAATATAACCCAAAAGCGCGGCCTTTACAATGCTTTTATGCTCAGCCTTATATCCACGACCTCCGACAGCTTCCGGAAGCTCAAGACGAAATTATAGCATTCGCTGAAAAAAATGATGCCCACATAGGCCTTTACGGCCCACACCGGAACCAGGAAATATACGAATATCAGGCAGAGCAGAGCGTCGGTTATATTTACTATCATGGAGTCGAGCTGCATGCCAAGGCCCTTGAGCATTCCGTCCGTGACCATGTCCATATACATGACCACGACAAGGGGAGCCATTAGCCTGATAAACCTGCCCGCCTCCACGCTGCCGTATAAGGCCAGCCCCAGCTCTCTGCCAAAAAAATAAAAAAACAGCGCCGTGCAGGAGGAAAAAATAAGGCAGTAGGACAGTATGCGGCCGGCGATTGAATTCATGCGCGCTTTGTTACCGCGCACCTGCGCTTCTGTCAGCTCCGGTATGAGCATGTCGGACAGGGCAAGGAAAAAAGCGGAAGGGAAGGAAAGCACTGGAAAGGCCATGCCTTGCAGGACTCCGTAGGTGGATAGGGCCTTGTCTGAGGAAGCGCCTGAGCGCCTGAGAGCGGTGGGTATCATCAAATGCTGCAGAGAAGATAGAGTGGTGCGTGCGTAGGAGCTGAGCGCCAGAGGCAGGGACAGGCGCAGCAGCCTGCGGGTCAATTTTTCGGGCTTGCAGCCGAAGAAGCCCGAGTTTGCCCCTTTCGCTTTCATATGCCTGCGGTTGTCGTACAGAAAGAGAGGGAGAGCCAGAGAAAAGGCGGCGGCGTCGGCAATTGAGCCGGCAAGGGCTATAGCCGAGCAGGAAGCCGCCAGCCCGTCCCCCTCGGCCAGAGGCAGCAGGAGCAGGACCGCCGCTATCATTGAGGCCTGCTCGAAAAGCTGGATGAGAGCGCCCTTCCATGGGCGCTGCACAGCGGTGAAATAGCCGCCGGCGACGGAGGTGAGGGCCAAAAAAGGCATGCCGAAGGACAAAAGGCGCAGCGCCCCGCCTATCCGCTCGTCGCCAGCCATAGCCGCAAAGCTGTCGGCCCAGGCAAACAAAATAGCGAAGGACAACAGGCTGAAAAAACAGGCGTAAAGCGCGCAGCGCCGCATGACCGGGGCTACAAGTCCGCTGCGCCCCGCCCCCAGCTCCTCCGATACCAGCCGTGTGGCGCAATACCGTATTCCAGAGGTCGCCAGGGTAACGGCTAAGGATTGTACAGATAGGATGAGCATGAACAGGCCGACGCCCTCCGCGCCGATCCTGATTGTTATGTAGGACTGCATATACAGTCCGCCTGTACGCAATATGAGCGAGGCGGCCGTCATAAGCAGCGTATTGTATAAAAGGGGCGGTATTTTTTTCAAGCGGCTGCTCCGTACAATTTTTATAGTCAGTTATTTATATGCTTAAGCCCGTACCCCCTATTACCGGACAAGGCTGGAGCCGATTACGGTAAACTAACCATACGCAGCCGTATATATGATTAATGTTAGCAGCAAAATGCTCAAAAATATTTGGCCGACTTATTAGTTTTTGCTTGTAATTTCGTAAAAATGTGATATACTTGACTCCATAAAAGCTCGGTTTATGTGAAAGTGCATAATATGGCAAGCCTTGAGAAACGGTAGGTAAAGGAGAAGACTGTATGAACAAAAAAACCATCAAAACAGACTGGATACGCAACAGATCGGTCTATTTTCTGGCGATTCCAATATTGATTTACTTCATAATCTGGAACTACATACCTATGGTCGGCATTATGCTCGGCTTCGAAGATTATTCCGCGCGCGGCGGCTTCCTGTTCAGCGAGTGGATAGGCCTTCAGAACTTTGTGGACTTTTTCAAGAGCTACTACCTTGGCCGCCTGCTGTGGAATACCTTTTTCCTGAACATATTGTCCATCTGCGTCAACTTCCCGGCGCCGATCATCCTGGCGCTGCTTCTCAACGAGGTGGAAAACCAGTACTTTAAAAAGGTCATACAGACTATCAGCTATATGCCCTTCTTTGTTTCAATGGTTGTTATCTGCGGCATAATTACGGACTTCTTCTCCTACAACGGCGCGTTGACCATGCTTCTCGTCAAGCTTGGACTTGCCGAAAACAAGGATCTGATGAACGTCAAGGAGTATTTCAGACCCATATACATATTCAGCGGCACCTGGCAGAACGTGGGCTACGGCTCAATCATATATCTGGCCGCGCTTTCCGGCGTCGATCAGGAGCTGTATGAAGCGGCGAAGATAGACGGCGCGGGAAGATGGAAGCAGACCATACATATTACGATTCCGAGCATATCGCCAACGATCATTATCATGCTGATCCTTACGATAAGCAGCCTGATGAACTCGGCAATCGAGAAGATTATCCTTCTTTACAGGCCCCTAACCTACGAAGTGGCGGACGTTATCGGTTCCTTTGTTTACAGGCGAGGCCTCATAGACGGCGACTTTGACTACGGCACCTCGGTGGGACTGTTCAACTCCTTTATAAGCCTGCTGCTGCTCTTCCTCGCCAACAGCATAAGCCGCAAGTATTCAGAAACGAGCCTGTTCTGATTAAGGAGGATCAAGATAATGAAAATCAAGGAATCACCTTCACGAATAGTCTTTAAAATAATCAATACCTTACTTCTTCTGCTTCTGGCCTTTGCCTGCCTTTCCCCTCTGCTCCACGTGTTCTTCGCTTCCTTCAGCGATCCCACGCTGCTGACGCAATATCAGGGCGGAATGATACTTTGGCCATTGTCCGACAGTACGCATCCGCTGACCTTTAAGGGTTATTCCTTCGTTTTAGGAAACAGCAGCCTTATCAGAGGCTACGCCAACACCTTCTTTTATGTCGGCGCTGGCACTCTGCTGAGCGTCCTGCTCTGCTCCCTGGGCGGCTACTGCGTATCTCGCAGGGGGACGCTGTGGATGAAGTACCTCATTATTATAATGACCTTCACGATGTTTTTCGGCGGCGGAATGATACCGCTGTACATGGTCAACAAGTTCCTCGGAATAGTCAACACAAGATGGGTCATTGTCATAATGGGCGTCATCAGCGTGTTCAACGTCATAATAGTCAGAACAGCCTTCCAGGCTATACCGGCCAGCCTCGAGGAATCGGCCCAGCTTGACGGGGCCGGGCACCTGACCATATTGTTCAGGATAACGCTGCCTCTGGCCAAAGCAACGATAGCAGTTATCGCTCTGTTCTACGCCGTCGGCAAATGGAACGAGTACCTGACTGCCGCAATCTACCTTACCGACAGGAAGCTGTATCCGCTGCAAATAATACTCCGCGAAATACTTATCATGTCCTCCGGCACCTCGGAATTCGACCTTGGGGCCGAGGCGGGCAGCTACAACCTTTACAAGAGGCTGCTTCAGTATTCGACCATCATTTTCGCTACGCTTCCCATACTCTGCGTATACCCCTTCGTCCAGAAGTACTTTGTTAAGGGCGTCATGATAGGCTCTATTAAGGGCTGAGCAATAATAAAAATAAAAAACGGCCGCCGCAAGCGACAAGTTCTGCGGCGGCCGCTTGCATTTTTGCACGTCAGCCTTATAATGCTTTATGACGCTTTAAAATGTGGCGACAAAGGATGCGATATGAGAAAAATAACAGTTTTGATTCACGCGCTGCTGTTATTGGCCGGCCTCTCCGCCTGCTCGACGGCAGGCTCAGGCTTAAAAAAATATCAGGCTACCTATGCGGGACTGTTCGATACGGTAACAGTTATTACGGGCTATGAAGCAGACGAGGAAACGTTCAATAAAAACGCCGGGCTTATTTATTCGGAACTGGAATACTTCCATAGGCTGTTCGACATATACAATAATTACGAAGGCCTGAACAATTTAAAAACAATAAACGACAAGGCGGGCGCCGAGGCGGTCAAGGTAGACGAACGGCTGATAGGAATGCTTGAATATGCCGCCGAAATGACAGAATACACGGGCGGCAGGTTCAACATAGCGATGGGGAGCGTCCTGTCCTTATGGCACGAGGCGAGGGAATACGGCAGCGCCAATCCGGATCAGGCCAAATTGCCGGATGCCGACGCCCTGAAGGAAGCCGCAAAACACATTGATATAGGCGATATGATAATTGACAAGGATAATAGCACGGTGTATCTTGCCGATCCGTATATGAGTCTGGACGCCGGCGGGATAGGCAAGGGCTATGCCGTTGAGGAGGTTTCCAGGCTTATGCGGGAAAAGGGGCTGGAGGGCTACTTGATCGCAGCGGGAGGAAACATAGAAACTGTCGGCGGAAAGGAAGGAAACAAATGCTGGACTGTGGGAATAGAAAACCCATTATCGTCGACAGGGGAGGAAGAATACAGGCATATCCTTGAGGTGAAGGATCTTGCGGTAGTAACCAGCGGCTCCTACCAGCGCTATTATACGGTTGACGGGGTTCGATACCACCATATCATAGACCCCGTTACGCTGTACCCCAAAAACACCTTTGTTCTGGTTACAGTCGTTTCAGACGATTCTGCGAAGGCCGACGCACTGTCTACCGCGCTTTTCAATATGAGCCTTGAGGAGGGGCTTGAGCTTATTGAAAAAACGGAAGGAACAGAAGCATACTGGCTGTACCCAGACGGGACAGAGAAGTATTCCAAAGAATTCTATAAGCTTATGGACGATTGAAAAGCGGCAAAAGCAAAGATAAAAAAGGGAATTATGTTTGATTTATTAACATGTATATCCGCTTGAATTATAACTTGGTGTCATGATATAATTTTATGAACGGATGCTGAAAAAGGAGCAAAATTCATGGTCGCTGTTGAGGTATGCGTCGGCAACTCGTGCCACATGAAGGGCTCGAAGCGGATAACAGACAGGCTAAGGCAATTGGCCGCAGAATACGGCCTGTCCGATGAAATAAAAATAAACGGCGTCCTTTGCATGGATGAATGTATGAACGGGGCCTGCGTCAGGCTTGAGGGTCGCGTATTCAAGCTTTCTCCGGAGACGGCCGATGAATTCTTTATGAGCGAGATACTGCCCAGGGCAGGAAAAAGCGGCCCGTCCGGAGCGCCGGAATAGTGCCTGGCCTGAAGGAGGGTGGTTTATATGAAGGAATATTTGAAGCTGAATCTATCCATATGTAAAAACTGCTATAAGTGCATCCGTCATTGCCCGGTCAAAGCAATCAAATTTGAAAACGGCAAGGCAAGCATAGTTACCGACGAGTGCATACTATGCGGACATTGCCTGCTGATATGCCCGCAGGGCACAAAGGAGATCGTGGATAATACGGCCGAGGCTAAAAAGCTGATAGCCGGGAATGAGCGAGTCTATGCCAGCGTAGCTCCCTCGTTCGCGGCAAACTATCCTGGGGCTACCATAGCTTCTATGAAAAAAGCCCTTACGAAGCTGGGCTTTTACGACGTTCAGGAAACGGCCATAGGCGCGACGCTGGTAAAAAAGGAATATGAGCGTATGATCAGAGACGGAAAAGCGGATGTGGTAATTTCCTCCTGCTGCCCTACGGTCAATATGCTTGTTGAAAAGTATTATCCGCAAGCTCTGCCTTACCTTGCGCCCGTCCTTTCGCCCATGGAGGCGCATTGCCGGCTCATTAAGAACAAGGATCCCGAGGCCAAGACAGTTTTTATAGGCCCCTGCATATCCAAAAAAGCCGAGGCCGATACATATAAAAATTATGTGGACTGCGCGCTGACCTTTCAGGAGCTGACCCGCTGGCTTGCCCAGGAGGGCGTGGAAATAGAGAAGGCGGAGGATGCCAGCGACGAGAGCAGGGCAAGAATCTTTCCGACGGCCGGAGGCGTTATAAATACCATGGATAAAGGCAATGCAGGCTTCAGCTATTTATCCGTGGATGGGATTGAGTCCTGTATGGAAGCCATAAAGGATATCCTGAGCGGCGGCAATGTTCATAAATGCTTTATCGAGCTGTCCTCCTGCAAGGGAAGCTGCGTTAACGGTCCGGGCATGGATAAAAACAGCCGCATGCCGGTAAAGGGCTACATGGCTGTCAGCGCCCACGCGGGAAAAAAGGATTTTCCGGTCGCTCAGCCTGAGCCCGGCGAGCTTGAAAAGGAGTTCAAGCCCTTTATAAAAGAGCTTTGCCGGGCCGGCGAGGAGGAAATTTCCGAGGTGCTGCGCAAGCTGGGCAAGACCAAGCCCGAGCATGAGCTCAACTGCGGCACCTGCGGGTACGATACCTGCCGTGAAAAGGCTGCAGCCGTGCTTCGCGGAAAGGCGGATCTATTCATGTGTCTGCCCTACCTGATGGAAAAGGCCGTAGCCTTTTCAGATAATGTCATACAAAATACACCCAACGGCATTCTCGTTCTGAACGAAAAAATGGAGGTCCAGCGCTTGAACAGCGCAGCCCAGCGCATGCTTCGCATAGAAAAGCCCGAGGATGTGCTGAACAAAAGCGTTACCCGCCTGCTCCCCACCGAGGATTTTTGCAAGGCCCTGACGGGAGACGAGGCCGGGAAAGGCGCCTTCAACCGCCATAGGCTCTATCTTGCCGAATACGGAACCTACGCGGAGCTGACCATCGTGCACGACAAGGAATACAGCCTGATAATAGTATTTATGAGAGACGTGACAGCCGAGGAAACCGAAAGGCAAAGGAAGGAGCAGATAAGCCAGCAGACTATCGAAACCGCCGACAAGGTCATCGACAACCAGATGCGGGCGGTGCAGGAGATAGCCTCCCTGCTCGGCGAGACAACGGCGGAAATAAAGGTTGCTTTGACTAAACTGAAGGAGTCGCTGCACAGTGAATGATCTATGCGTCGAGATCGGCTTTGTAAGCCTTAATAAGGACGGAGAGCAGCTCTGCGGCGACAGGGTCGTAGCGGAGCAAGGCGAGGACGGCTCCGCCGTTGCTGTGCTTGCCGACGGTATGGGCAGCGGAGTCAAGGCCAATATCCTAGCTACGCTTACCGCAAAAATACTGTCCACAATGCTGGCAAATTCCATCGCTTTGGATGAGTGCATAGCAACAGTAGCGGCGACCTTGCCGATTTGCAGGGTCAGGAAGGCGGCTTACTCAACATTTACGGCCGCGCGGATTTCAAACAGCACCGAAGCCGAAATCATTCAGTATGACAATCCCGACGCAATATATTTAAAAGGCGGAAAGCCTGCCGAGTACCCGAAGACGGCAATTTTGATTGATGACAAAACGGTATACATGTCCAAGCTGCGCCTAGCGGATTCAGATCTGCTTGTTATCTTCAGCGACGGGGCGATCCACACCGGAATGGGCGGCTTGGTTGACGAATCCTGGGACAGGGACAGCGTCGCGGCTTTTATTGCCTCCGTCTATGCTCCGGATATGTCGGCGAAAGCCTGCGCCGCCCTGCTGCTTAACGAGTGCCGGAGAAGGTACGGCGGCGCGGCGCTTGACGATACGACGGTCTGCGTCCTGAAGGTGAGAAAAAGGAAGCAGGTCAACCTTGTCATCGGCCCGCCCGCAAATAAGGAGGACGACCATAAGCTGATGTCGCTTTTCTTCTCAAAGGAGGGCAAGTCCATAGTATGCGGAGGAACCACCGCAAGGATAGCCGCAGAGTATTTGGGAAAGGAACTTAAAACCAAGCTTGAATACGCGGACGAAGATATCCCGCCCGAATTTGAGCTTGAAGGAGCAGACCTGGTGACGGAGGGAGTCATAACTATGAACCGGGTCCTGAAATACGCGAAGGAATACCTGGACGAGGGCGTTTTCAGTCTGCCTTGGCGTACGGCGAAGGATGCCGCCTCGAAAATATCCAGGCTCCTGTTTGAGGAAGCCACCGATATAAATTTCTTCGTCGGCGAGGCGGTTAACCCGGCGCATCAGAATCCTTCTCTGCCGCTGGCATTCAGAAACAAAATGCGCCTTATTATGGAGCTTTCAGATTGCCTGAAGAAGATGGGCAAAAAAATCAAGGTCAGCTATTTTTAGTGGAAGGTGCACATGAATACCCAGCTTTTCAAATATGCTCTTGAGGTGGAGCGAACAGGCTCTATTACGCAGGCCGCAGACAACCTGTTCATGGCCCAGCCTAACCTAAGCAAGGCCATCAAGGAGCTGGAGGATACGCTGGGCATCGAGATATTCAAGCGGACATCCAAGGGTATGGTGCCTACCGAAAAGGGGGCTGAATTCCTGGTGTACGCAAGAAATATCGTGGCCCAGATAAACGAAATGGAGTCGCTGTACATATCTCGAAACGAGGCGAAGCAGCGCTTCAATATCGTCATACCCAGAGGCAGCTATATATCCACGGCATTTACGCGCTTTGTCTGCGAGCTTGACCACGAGCAGGAGATAGATGTTGACGTAAAGGAAACGAATTCGATACAGGCGATAAGCGATGTTGCCAACGGCGATTATAATCTTGGCATCATACGCTATCAGACCATACATGAAAAGTATTTTCTTGACTTTTTGCTCAATAAGGAGCTTGAGTTTGACCCGATATGGGAATTTGAGTACCTTGCGATGATGTCCAGGCGGCATCCACTCGCTTCCGTCCCGGAGCTCAGCTTCCACGATTTGAAATGCTACACTGAAATAGTGCACGGAGACCTAGGCGTACCCTACATGTCGGATAAGGAGGCGAAAAAGCCTCAAAGCGGGGACCGCCTTAAAAAAAGCATATATGTATATGAGCGAGGAAGCCAGTTCGACCTGCTTTCACAGGTGCCGACCACATATATGTGGGTTTCGCCGGTGCCCGAGATTTGGCTTAAGCGCTTTGACCTCGTCCAGCGGAAATGCAGGGAAGCGGGCCAGAAATACAAGGACGTGCTTATTTACCCGAAAAGCTACAATTTTACCCAGCTTGACAGGAAATACCTTGACAAGCTCTATGAATCGAAAAACGAGGTGGCATTTAAAAAATACGTATAAATCAAAAAACGTATATAAAAATGTGTGCTTAATTATGTTTAAAATAAGCCATTACAATTAATATATATAATATGGTGATAAAATTAAATATTGCTAAGTTAAAATTCAATATTGAATTGCCTGCGGAAAAGGGGCGCATATAGATATGGGAATATCGGTATGCGCCTTTTATATTTCACATTAAGCTTCGCCTTTGCTATCATGAAGACGAAAAGAAGGGCAGCAAGAAAATAAACGAAACTGAGTCGCCCGAAAATAACGACGGGCCTTAAATGTGGAGGGTCAATTATGGAAGGCAATGCAGGAAGCGACAGGATGCCGCTGCTTAATCCCAAGGTCAGAAAAAACAGCTTCCTCGAGGTGGAGCTGGGGTATACGCCCGAGCAGGCTATGGAGGAGGCGGGACGCTGCGCAGATTGTTCTGATAAGACTTGCATTTCAGGCTGTCCTCTAAATGTAAATATCCCGGCTTTTATTGCCGAGGTGGCTAGAGGGGATTTTGAAAAGGCTTATGAAATAATAAAGGAGCGGAATATACTTCCCGCAGTTTGCAGCCGCGTTTGCTCCGTCAATCCCAAATGCGAAAGAGCCTGCTTCCGGAGGGACGGCGGGGAGCGAGTGTCAATAGCCGCGCTTGAGCGTTTCGTCGCCGACTGGCATAACTTTAATACGAATTACGGCGCCGAGCCGGCAAAAGAATCAGCCGCCGCCCGCAGGATAGCCGTAATAGGCTCCGGTCCGGCAGGCCTTGCCTGCGCAGGAGAGCTTGCCGAAAGAGGCTATGAAGTCACCGTGTATGAAGAAGGACCGGTTGCAGGCGGAGAGCTGGCTGAAAATATGCCGGGGTTCAGGCTTCCGGAGTCGGCGCTTGCCAGGGATATCGCAAGCCTGGAGGCTCTTGGAGTTGAAATAATAACCGATAGCCGCTGCGGAAGGGCTGAGGAGCTGCTCGAAGTTGAGGGCTATGAAGCGGTTTATATAGCCGGACGGAGCAAGCTGCACGCTGAAGCGGACATTAAGGGCGCAAGCCTGAAGGGCGTTTTCAGCGCCGACTGCTTCCTCAACTGGGTCTGTTCCAAGAATAAGGAAAAATATTATATAGACGCGCCGGAATTCAAGAGCAAAAAAGCTGTGGTTCTAGGCAGCGGCGCCAAGGCTCTGGACGCGGCCAGAAGCGTCAGGCGGTTCGGAGCCGAGGTTACTATAGTGAGCCGGACGGCCGAAAGCGATATGAAGGTCGGCCCAAATGAGCTAAGGCGAGCAAAGCAAGAGGATATAGGCTTTATATTTCTGAGCAGCCCGCTTGAGCTTATAGGGCGGGACGGCCATGTGGCCGGCGTATGGTGCGAAAAGCTCATGGCCCTGGGCGATGAGAAGACCGGTTTCAAGTATATTCCTCTTTACGAAAGCGAGTTTGAAATCCGGGCCGACATCGTGATAACGGTTGCGGATAGCGGAAGGGAATACTTTGAAACCGCCGAAAACGGCATCTTCAGCTTCAGCGGGGATGTTCCCGCGGCCGAGGCTATGAGCGCGGGCAAAAAGGCCGCTGCGGTTATCGACGAGTATGTAAAAAGCAGGGTTAGAGTTTAAGGAGCACGCCGAAAGCCTATGCTTGCCAAAAAAAGCAAGCGCAAGCGTTTGAAATTCAGCGGACAGGCCATGGCCGTAAAACGGCGGATGGAGCTGGCGCTGGAAAGGATTTATCCCACCTCTTATCAGAGGGCTAAAAATTTGCCGCAGCCGGATTTATAAGCGGCGGAGCACAGTCGGGTCTGCCCGCCGTTATATTAGGTAAAAACGTCAGCCAACGTTTCCGGATATATGTGCTAATATTCGTCAAGTCCCACCCTTGCTTGACGAAATACGGAAAATCCTAATGACTCCCAAAGCATCCGGTTCGGCGAAGGATATATGCAAACGGCAGCCGCTTTCTTCTCAGGCGGCTGCCGTTTGTGCTTTTTTATAAGCATAGCGCTACCGGAGAGGGGAGCATGTTGCCGTCAATGTCGGCAAGCCGGAAGATCACAGCCTTTCGTCCTTCGGGTACAGCTTCGTTGAATACGACCTCTACGGAGCTTGCGTCCTCCGCCCATTCAAGCCTCCAGGAGGATATCCCCTCAAAGCCTATGCCAAACTCCCTTGGGTTGACCGGGGCTCCAAAGCGGAAAAGGATGCGGTCGGGCGCGCGCTCGGCCAGCTCAACCTCAACGGAAAAGGCGCTTTGCGACGGAATATGCTCCGGACGGCTGCCGTCGTCTGCTGCGCTGGCCGGATATATGGGCCATTCCGGCATGGGGCCGCGCTTGAGGCAGGAGGAAGGCCACGTCGGCTTCTCTCCCTGCTTTGATTGGGCGCGGCCCTCCAGGGCTCCTCCGGCAAAGGGGTTCGGCTGCATAACACCCGTCAGCTCCAGATGCAGCTCCAGCGTAAAGCCGGGCAAAGGCTCGAGCCTGACGTTTTTAAGGCTGAAAACAAAAGGGCCCTCGCAAATAGCCTGCTTTTTAAGGGAAACACCGTAACGCTCAAGGTAAACGGGAGCGGCGCCGTCTATGGTTCCCGTTTCCAGCTTTTCCGTTTTGCCGTCTGCCGTTGTTATGAAGGCTTCGATGCCTTCCTTTTCCGCGAGCCTTCCGGAAAAGCCGACGCTCATCCCGTCGGGGCTGGTGCTGTATAGGTTCAAACCGTGGCGCAATGCGTCGGAAAGGGTCTGGCCCTGAAAATAAACCGTCATGTTTTCCTTGTCGGAGCCTGCGGTTTCAAGCCTGTAGCGTCCGGGCTTCGTCATCTCGGAGGACAGCTTAAAAACGGCCTTTCCGTCTGCGGCTTTTTCCGATAACGCCGTACAGTCAGGCAGAGTAAGCCGCGCCTCCGGCGCGTCGGTATAAGCGGCGATTTCAAAGGGGAAGCCCTCGGTTACGAGCTCGGCATCAGTCCAGATGAAGTATTTGCCCGGACGTGACCAGCGCCGATAGGCGCTGTCAAGCTCGTAGGGCACGGCGCTCATGGCGAATATTGAGGGAAACGTCTTCTCAGGATATATTACACCGCTGCCGTCCAGAGCCCTGAAATCGTCGGAATTCATCAGCTCAATATGGCGCTTTGCCGTAAGCTCGGCGGAACGCCCAAAGGTTTTGTCCATGACGGCTATTATGAAAGGGAGGTCCCTGTCCTGGTTGGCGTGGGCTCCGTCGCGTACAATCAGCGCTATATTGCCGCCTGCGCCGAGAAATTCATACACCTCGCGTACGGCGTCGACTGTGACAGCGGTAGAAACTGAATTGACCCACTCGAAATTTTCACCCGAAAAGGCAAGGAGCGGGCGCGGAGCGACAAGCGCGGCTATCTCATGCATGTCGAAGGGAAAACGCTCGTTTTTGTCCGGAAGGAAAGCCGACGCCTTGGAGCAGAGCCAATGGCCGGAGCCGCTTATGGTGTTTATCGGCTTTTCGTTGCGGGAAAAAACGCGGTTCATCTGGCAGTGCTCATTGAAAACGTTGTAGCCGTAAAGCCTGCCCTCGTTGAAAACCCTGAAGCCCGTCAGACCGGCCGCGCCCGAGTCGCAGGGGATAGCGACGGATACTCTGTCGTCAAAGGCGGCAGCCAGCAGGGCGGCTTTCCCGTTGCGCGACACGCCGGTGACGGCGGTCCGCCCGGCGTCAATACCAAAGGAAGGGTCGTTTGCAAGCGCGTCGATTATCCTGCTGACACCCCAAGCCCAGCCCATCAGCGCTCCGGAGTCGTACTCATAGAGGCCGGGGGAATACGGATACAGCTCGGTGTAAGCTCCGCCGCGCGAGGGAGAATCGGAGTATACCGTGCCGGTATTCATGCAAATGCAGGCGTAGCCGCATTTCTTCAGAGTTCGCACCTGCTCGGCGGGAAGGCCGCCTATGACGATAAGGACCGGATAAGGAGGCGAGTACTCGGTGTCAATGCCTTCAACCGGCGTCTCCAGCGCGTCAAGCTTGAATTCCGCCGTTTTTCCGACGTCGGCTACTGCGACTAGGATGTCACTGCGGATATGCGCCGGGACGGTTAGAAGCAAATCCCGGTGGTTTTCCCAGCAGCCCCAAGCTTCGTCGCGATAGTCCAAAACCGGGTGCAGGGAAAAGTCCGAAAAATCCCATATGTACGAGCCTTCCGGCAGCTTTACTCCGAAGGAGCCGGCCTCCATGACTTTCCGCCTGTCGATCAGGACCGTTTCGGGCACTTCGGTATCGCGTGAAATAAGGCGTGAGGCCTGTCCTAGCGTCGGCTGCTTATAGCCGTAAAAATAGTACATGGCCAGGTCTTTGATTTCCTCGCGCCGCGCCTCCCAGTCCGTTTTCGTGGCGACGCGGCCGTTTGTTCCCAACCGCGGGTCGAAAAAGGAAAATGGGTCGGGGAGTGAGGGAATAACGGGCAGCTCGGCGATATCCTCGGGAAAGCCGGGACGCGGGGCCTTGCCGCCGGCGGAGGCGCTTGTTTTCATATTATTTCATACCTCCATCATGATAAAATAATTATATTATATAAAATATAATTGTTTTTCCGGCTCCTGTAAATATTTACAAAGCAAAAAAACAGCGCCGAAAGCTAAACTTTTCGGCGCCGTTTGACTTGGGGGAAAATTAATCCACCTGCATGACTTTCAGATTCTTGGGGATTATCAGCTTCGCTCCCGTAGCGGACTGCACGGACTCGACTGTGCAGCCGGCTGCGATTTCCCGAAGCACTATGCCTTCGCCTGTGATATCCATGACTCCCATTTCAGTTATAATCTGTTTTACCACGCCCACGGCGGTAAGGGGATAGGTGCATTCTTCAAGGATCTTCGGCTCGCCCTTTACGGTATGCTCCATGGCTACTATCACCTTTTTTGCGCCGACCACAAGATCCATGGCGCCGCCCATGCCAGGCACCTTCTTGCCGGGTACCATCCAGCTCGCTATGTTGCCCTTGGCGTCCACCTGCAGCGCGCCGAGCACGGTTACGTCCACATGGCCGCCTCTGATGATCGCGAAGGAGGTGGCGCTGTCAAAATAGCAGGAGCCGGGAAGCGATTCTATAGGGAAGCCGCCGGCGTTGGTGACCTCGTAGTCCTCGTCGCCGGGGGCCTTTACCGGGCCGAGACCCAGCATGCCGTTCTCACCCTGCAGCGTTATGTTGACGCCTTCGGGCAAAAAGTTGGAAACCAGCGTAGGCAGCCCTATGCCAAGGTTTACAACATCTCCGTCCTTCAGTTCCATAGCCACACGCTTGGCGATTAAGCTTTTAACGTCCATTACAACACATCCTCCGACTGCACCAGCGCGTCAACGAAAATTCCGGGCAAGGTCACAAGCTCAGGGTCGAGCTCGCCGACCTCGACTATTTTTCTGGCCTCGGCTATCACGTAATCGGCAGCCCTGGCCATGATTGCGTTGAAATTTTTAGAGGTTCCGCGCATGTAGCAGTTGCCTGCCTTATCGGCAATCGTAGCCTTTATAAAGGCCACGTTTCCGCGCAGCCCGGTTTCAAGCAGGTACTCGCGCCCTTCAAATACGCGCTTTTCCTTGCCCTTTTCGACGACCGTGCCGACGCCTACCGGGGTATAAAAGCCTGCTATGCCCGCCCCGCCGCAGCGTATTTTTTCAGCGAGAGTGCCCTGGGGATAGAGAATCACGCTTTCGGGGTCGTCGATGAGCATCTGGCCAGTAACGGGATTGCCGCCGATGTAGGTGGCGAGCACCTTGACGACGCGCCCCTGCTGCATGACCTTGATCATGTTTGTTTCCGTAGTTCCCGTATCGTTGGACACGACAGTTAAATTTTTTGCGGAGCTTGTTTCGAGCAGGGCCTTTATAATCGTTTCGGGGCTGCCGCCTTTGAGAAAGCCACCCACCAGAAGGACATCGCCGTCCCTCACCTTCTTGACGGCCTCCTCGGCTGTCGTTAGTTTATTCACAGTGATTCTCCCCCTGAAGTTTAATACTTGTAGAAGCCCTTGCCTGTCTTTTTGCCCAACAGGCCGCCTCTGACCATCTGCCTGAGAAGCTGGGCCGGTCTGTATTTCGGGTCTCCGGTTTCTTTATAGAGGATTTCCATGATGTCCAGCACTATGTCGTTGCCGATTAGGTCGCTGAGCGCCAGCGGACCCATAGGATGGTTGGCGCCGAGCTTCATGGCCTTGTCTATATCTTCGGCGGAAGCCACGCCCTCCTGAAGCACGCAGATGGCCTCGTTTATCATAGGAACAAGTATTTTGTTTACGACAAAGCCCGGGGAGTCCTTGACCTCGACAGGATCCTTGCCGATGGCGACGGACAAATCGTAAATGGCTTTGAAGGTTTCATCGGAGGTGAAAAGGCCCTTGATGACCTCAACAAGCTTCATGACGGGAACGGGATTGAAGAAGTGCATGCCGATGAACTTGTCTGTACGGGCCACACAGGTGGAAAGCTCGGTAATGGAGAGGGAAGAAGTGTTGGAGGCCAGTATGGTTTCGGGCTTGCAGATTCCGTCGAGAGTTTTGAAAAGCTCCCTCTTGACCTCCATATCCTCTACTATGGCCTCTATGATTAGGTCGCAGTCGGCCAGGTCGTTTACACTGTAAGTGAAGGTGAGGCGCTCCAGAGCGGCCTGCTTTGCGGCGGCTTCAAGCTTGCCCTTTTCGACAAGACGGGTCAGGGTCTTGTCAAACTTGGCGGTGGAAGCGGCGATGTTGTCATAGGTCTTTTCGCGTATGCGGACTATTACGTCGTAACCCTTCAGCACAAAAACCTGGGCTATGTCGGCTCCCATGGTTCCGGCTCCAATAACACCTATTTTTTTCATCTGTTCAGTCCTTTCTGTTTGAAATCTCTGCGGGAAGGCAGCGCTGCGAATAATATAACTAGGTTGAAACGCTTCAGCCTAATATGCGTTTACTTGTTCTTGAAGCCGCCTAGCTTGCTCTTTGCGACAAAAGCGTTCATCGCGTCCTTCTGATCCTCGGTGGAAAAGCAGACGGAGAAGGCCTGCGCCTCATAGGAAAGGCCGGTGGCAAGGTCGCACTGAAGGCCCCTGTTGATGGCATCCTTGCTTTGGCGTACCGCAACTTGGGCATTCCTGGCTATTTTTCCCGCCAATTCAAAGGCCGTGCCCATGAGCTCCTCGTCGGGAACCACTCTGCTGACCAGCCCTATTTTCAGAGCCTCATCGGCGCCGATGCTTTCGGCCGTCAGGATAAGCTCCTTTGCCTTGGATGCGCCGACAAGCCGGGGCAGCCTCTGTGTGCCGCCAAAGCCGGGAGTGATTCCGAGCCCCACTTCCGGCTGGCCGAACTTGGCCCTCGCTCCGGCTATTCTGATATCGCAGGCCATGGCGAGCTCGCAGCCGCCGCCCAAAGCATAGCCGTTTACTGCGGCTATGCTGGGCTTGGGAAGGCTTTCGAGCCTGCTGAATATGGCGTTGGCGTACTCGGCAAAGCGCTTTGCCTCAACGGGGCTGAAGTCTTTCATCAGCGAAATGTCGGCTCCGGCGACAAAGGCCTTTCCTGCTCCGGTAAGAATCAAAACGTAAATCTCATCATCCGCTGCGGCTGCTTCCACCGCTTCCGATAGCTTGGCCAGCACGTCGTAATTAATGGCGTTCAAGGCCTCCGGCCTGTTTATGGTTATGACCGCGACGCGCTCCTTCTTTTCATACAATACGCTCATTCAAACACCAAACCTTTCGCGGAAATTGTCATTACGGCGGCCTGCAGGGGCGCGCCGCGGAGCCTTTAAAACCGACGCCTTTCGGAGCTTACCTGTCGGGCTGGTAGCCGAGCTCTATGCCGGCGACTATGCCCATGTGGATGTTTGAGGTTCCTTCAAGCGTTTCAAACTGCTTGGCGTCGCGCAGCCATCTGCCGCAGGGGTACTCGTCGGAGTAGCCGTAGGAGCCGTAAATCTTCATTGCGAGGTTTGCGGCATGTACGGCCGCGTTGCAGGCAAAGAGCTTGGCCATGGAGGTTGCCTGCTGGCTGGGCATCTTGTTCTCCTTCAGCCAGGCGGCCTTGTAGACCAGCCACTTTGCGGCTTCGTCCTCAAGCTTCATCTCGGCTATCTGATACTGGATCATCTGGAACTTGCCTATAGCCTGGCCAAACTGCGTGCGCTCATTGGCGTACTGAACGGCGCCCTCAAGAGCGGCTGCGGAAAGAGCGGCGGCGCCGGTTGCGCAACCCATGCGGGTGTTGTTCAGCATCCACATGCACTGCTGGAAGCCCTTGTTCTGAACGCCGAGGAGGTTTTCCTTGGGTATTTTAACGTCCTCGAAAACCAGCTCCGAGGTAGGCGCGGGCCACATGCCGACCTTCTTGTGTATGGGATTCCTTGTAATGCCCTCGGTGTTGTTGTAGTCGATTATGAAGCAGGATATGCCCTTGGCTCCGGCGTTGGGATCGGTCTTGGCGTAGACGAGGCCCACGTCGCAGGTATGGCCGCCGGAGATCCACATCTTTGTTCCGTTGAGGAGCCAGTAGTCGCCGCAGTCCTTGGCAACCATCTTCATGCTGGCCACGTCCGAGCCCGAGTTGGCTTCGGTTATGGCAAAGCTGCCGGCCAGCTCGCCGCTGCAGAGGCCGGGAATATACTTGCGCTTCTGCTCCTCGGTGCCGAATTCGAGTATGCTCAGAGCGGGTCCCCAAATGTTGCCGCTTATGCTGAGGCGCCAGGAGGTGTGCACCTTGGCTATCTCGTACAGGGCAGCGACGCCCTCCATCCAGCCCAGGCCGTTGCCGCCGTACTCCTCGGGAATGCTGAAGCCCAGCAGGCCCAGCTCGCCCATCTTGGTCAGTATCTCGCGGCGATAGTAGTGGTTTTCCTCGTCCTCCTCAATGTGCGGGGCTATCTCCTTTTTGGCAAAATCCCTCGCCAGCTCCGCAATCATGCTTTGCTCTTCGGTAAACGCGAAATCCATAATGAAAAATCCCCCTTAAAAATAACAATTATGATTTGATGCTGAAGCCGGCGGCTTCGTCAAGCCTTTTCGGAAACCGCGCCGCCGGCGCGCAGCGAGCCTTTTGAAATAATCAGCCCAGGGTAACGACAACGTTTCCGGTCTCGAGAACTGTGCCCTTGGAAACGTGGATCTTTTTCACGGTGCCGTCAACGGGAGCGACTATCTCGTTTTCCATCTTCATGGCCTCGAATACGACCAGCACCTGGCCGGCCTTTACAGCCTGCCCCTCGGTTACGTTGACGGACAGAACGGTTCCTGACAGGGGGGCGGTGACATCCCCGGCGCCGGACGCAGCCTTGGGAGCGGGAGCGGCCTTGGGAGCGGGAGCGGGGGCCGGCGCAGCCTTGGGAGCCGGAGCGGGAGCAGCCGCCTGGACGGACTTTATTTCGGGAGCGCCGTTGACTTCCTCGACGCCTACTTCATAGGTTTTGCCGTTTACGGTTATCTTATAGTTTTTCATCTATCGTCTAACTCCGTTTCTTGTGATATTATTGCTGGCGCTTGATGTCGCGGGCGGTGCTGTTGCCCACGGCTATGTCGGCAAGCACCCTGTATGAGCCGCCGACGTTGCGGATAAGGGGATGCGATTTCTTTTCGGCCTCCATATGGGCCTGGAGAACGGCTGTCATGACGGCAATAAGCTCGTCTTCACTGGGGCCGTTTTCCTTTTCGAGCCTGCGTTCAAAAAAGGCCTTGGCCACCTGCGGAAACAGGGCATAGCTGAGCACGTCCTCCTCGGAGCGGGCAAGCTCGCCTATCTCTTCCTTCATCTTGTCGAACTCGGGCTTCAGCAGATCCGCAGGACGGCAGGTGATGACCTCGTCATCGCCTATTACCTGCTTCTGCACGTCGGGATCGACCGGCGCCGGAAGCTGGCCGTATTCTCCGCGCATGAGAGCCTTAGATTCCTTGGAAACCATCTTGTAGCGCTGGCCGGCCAGCACGTTCATTACCGCCTGTGTGCCGACTATCTGGCTGGTGGGAGTTACGAGCGGAGGATAGCCGAATTCCTTGCGCACCCTCGGTATCTCGTCGAGGACGGCATAATACTTGTCCTCAGCCTTGGCCTCCTTAAGCTGCGATATGAGGTTTGAAAGCATGCCGCCCGGCACCTGATAGGTTAGGGTGTTCGTATCCACCTTGTAGACCTTGGGGTCTATTATGCCCTGAGCAAAATATTTGTCCGCAACTGTCCTGAAATGCTTGGCGGCTTCGCTGAGCTTTTCGAGGTCGAGCCCAGTATCCCTTTCATAATCCTTCAAGGTTGCCACCAGCGGTTCTGTGGCCGGCTGGGCGGTGCCGTTGCCCATGGGAGAGAGGGCGCAGTCGACTATATCGACGCCGGCAAGCGTGGCCATAAGGTAGACCATGTCGCCGGTTCCGGTGGTGTTGTGAGTGTGCAGGTGTATGGGCACCTTTATCCTGCGCTTGAGCTTGTCTACCAGGCTGTAGGCGGCCATGGGGAGCAGGAGGTTCGCCATATCCTTGATGCAGATGACGTCCGCTCCCATATCCTCAAGGCGGAGCGCCAAATCGACAAAGTACTGCTCTGTGTGGATGGGGCTGATGGTATAGCTCATGGCCGGCTCGCAGATGCCGCCGTATTCCTTGACGCTTTTCATCGCCTGCTGAAGGTTTCTTACATCGTTGAGGGCGTCGAATATCCTGACGACGTCTATGCCGTTTTCAATGGACTTCTTGCAGAAGCGGTCTACTATGTCGTCGGAATAATTGCGGTAGCCTAATATATTCTGACCGCGCAGGAGCATTTGAAGCTTTGTTTTCGGCAGCGCCTTCTTGAGCGCCCTGAGCCTCTCCCACGGATCCTCGTCGAGAAAACGCATGCAAGAGTCAAAGGTGGCTCCGCCCCAGCATTCCAGTGACCAGTATCCGATGCTGTCTAGCACCTCGCAGGCGGGGAGCATGTCCTCAAGCCTCATTCTGGTGGCGGCGTGAGACTGATGCGCGTCCCTCAGAATGGTATCGGTTATCAGCAGCGGCTTGTTGTTCAATTTTGAGACCGGTACATCGCTGGACATTTTATCACCTCTTTATCGATTAAGACTGTCCCACTCGCGTATGGCTCTGGGAGTCAGCATCTGATGGAAAGCGCAGATGGAAGCGGGATTCTGGTAAGCCGCGCCGATAAAAGCGCAGATATAGTTGCGCAGATCCTCGAGCCTGACTATCTCGTCCACCAGGCCGGCCTTCGCGCAGTAATCAGGACGCGATTTATCATAGTAGCTCTTTATGAGCTCATTCATTTTGTCTATGACAGGCTGTATATCCTTGCCGGCGTCCTGCTCCTTGACGAGGCGGCGAGCGTACATGGCGGCCGCCGCGGTTTCGCCGTGCATGACGTATATTTCGGTTGCGGCGGTGCCGAGGCTAAGCACGTTGGTGTCGGTGCCCTGCGGCCCACCCATGACGTAGTGGGCGGCGGCTGTTCCCTTCCTGAGGGTAATTTCAAGCTGGGGAACCTTGGCGTTCTGCACGCTGTATATGAGGGACTGACCGAGTCCCAGCAGCTCGGCCTTCTCGGCCGGGTCGCCAACGTCTATGCCTGTGGTGTCCTGTATCCATACTATGGGTATGCGGTCCCTTGCGCAGAGGGTGACGAATTCGTTCATCTTCATAAGGCCCTGACGGTAGAGCTTGCCGCCGACGCCGACGCTGTTTTCACGGTATTCGGGGTAGTTGGGGATCATGCCCTGGTAGTTGGTGATGACGCCGCAGAGCAACCCGTTGGCCTTGGCGAGCCCTGCGACTATCTCGGGGCCGTAACCGGCTTTATATTCCATAAACTCGCTGCCGTCGAACAGGCAGGCGAGAACCTTGCGTATATCATAGGCCCGGCGCTGATTGAAGGGGATATGGGTATAGAGATCCCCTGCGGGGTAGAGGGGCTCCTTGGGATCGTCAACCCTGAAGAAGTTTTCGTTGTAGGCGGGAATGGCGTCCATATATTTCTTTATGGCTTCCAAAACGCCTTCTTCTTCAGTATAAACCTCTCTGAAAAAGCCTGTTTCGCCGAAGTGGATAGCCACCGCTCCTGGAGGATCCTCCTCCTTGGCGTTTCTTGTGGCGTCTATAAGGGACTGGGCCGTTTCCTTGTCGACGTAGCCCTTGGGGTTCATTCCGCCGACTATGCCGGCGCCGCCTACGGCCATGTTGGCCTTTTCATGCGCAAGAAGTATGGTCGGGCTGATGGCATGGTAGCCGCCGCCGGCCGGGTTCGTGCCGTATATGCCTACTATTACCGGAATGCCGAGCTGCATCAGGTCGGCGTGGCGGTAGAACGGGGTGCCGCCGGTTACGCGGCCCGCGTAGACCTTCTCCTGCTCGTCGAGCTTTACTCCGCTGCAGTTTAAAACATATACCAGAGGTATGCGAAGCTGCTTTGCCATATCGGTGGCTCTCGTCAGCTTAAGAGCCTGTCCGGCCACCCAAGCGCCGGCCAGCTTCTTGTTGTCGGAGGCGATTATTACCGCCCACTTGTCGTGTATCTTGCCGAGGCCGGTAATGACACCGGTGCTGCCGTCCTCGTTGTTGCCGGGGTTGTACAGGCTGTTCAAAGGAAACCATGATCCCTTGTCAACCAAAATATTCAGCCGCTGCAGGGCCGTAAGCTGACCGGACTTGTTGAGAGACTCGTCCGTGCGCCCGGAGGCAAGCACCGCTGAAATTTCCTTCTGTATCTCTTCTTCGACCTTTTTCAGCTCGCTCTCGTTTTCGGCGTTAGCCGCCGTCAGCGGCGCGCCTATAACGGGCATGGTCTGAAAATAGCCGGGCATGGAGTAACCGTAAGTACCCATGCAGTTCCCTCCTTTGTTACTTAGACAATCTTAGACAATGATGGCAATAATATAAATGTGCAATTTATTATAAATGATTTCGCCTGAAATGTATATATGAATCTTATTAAAATTTCTTTTTTAATAAGAATTTTCATATAATCAATATATTTTATCCCTAAAATAAACCTAAATTCATACAATTTTTATTGGTTATTTCTACTTGGATAAACTGACGACCTTTTTTTATAATGTATAAACATATTGGCGCAAAATGTTTTTAAGTAGCTCATGGGCCGAGAAAAATAAGCCGCTGAAAGACGGGCTGCCTGAGGCGGAAGAAGGATTGATCGAGCTTTATGAAGGCGTATCTTATGCGCTTGCCGCTGTGCAATAATAAAAAACGCCATATGACTGGCAATTTAGCCTGTATTAATAATATAGCATATAAATAATACAATAGAAGAAAATAATAATTACAAGCTTAGCTCAACATGCTGACAGGTTCACGCTTGCTCCGTGGTTTGTTAAGCAAAGGCAAAGAAAAATCAAGGCCTGCCGAAGCTTGGCTGTCTTCAGTAAGAATCGCGGCCTTAAACTGAACGCTCTACCGGATTTTATTGGATCTTGCGCGCCTGTCTTTTATGACCTCGCCCGGGGCCGGCTCGCCGCAAAGCAGCTTTGAATTGGGTTTATGCGAAGCCCAGCGCCTTTGCGCGGTCAAGCCTCCGCCGTTTGCATAGCAGTAAACGCAGCCTGCCGGGCAGGTATCGTAGGCTCCTATATCAGCGCTTTCGGCGCAGAGACAGCCGGCTCGCTGACCTTTATCTTTTGAAAGGCTCAGGGAACAGCCGCAGATTCGTTCCAGCCATGGCCTTTGTATGCAGCCGGTTTTCTCAATTCCGTAGCGGGAAAGCTCGTATTCCTCGCAGCAGGCCGAGACGCGCAGACCGTGCTCCTGAGCCGTTTCGCCGATAAAAGCGGCAAGCTCCCGGACTTCGCTGTCCGAGACCTTGCGGAGCGCATCCGTCCTTAGCTTGGGGTATATGTCGGCGAAGCTGATTATTGCGGCGTCCGCATATGCGGCCAGGCTTTCGCAAAGCCTGGCAAATTCGTACTTATGGTAATCGACGCCGAGGGCGGCGTTCAATATAATCGGGTCGTAGCGCCAAACCACCCTCTCCCGGCCGATTCGCTTTGAAAGCTCTATAAAGGCGGCTTTTATATCGGCTTTGTCGCGCAGGCCCGGCTCAATTTCGCGGCCGTAGGGCGTTAGCGTAAACTGAAAGCCGTAGACATAGCCCAGCCTGTCCAGCTCCGGCAAATAAGGCAAGAGGTTTTCGGGATCCTTGGTCCAAAAAACGATGCAGTCCACAAGGTCGGGGGCCAGAGGGACACGGCTGAGCTGCGCGCGGTTCATTGGATTGCGCACGAGAGCGCAGCCTGCGCGCACGCGGTTTATAAACCACTCGGAGTAATAATGCGGTATATCCGTCCGTCGTGAAGCGGAAACAATCATAAAACCTCGATTAAAGCTGCGGCGAGCGCATCGAGCCTTGAACGGCCGGAGCTGCGCCGCTATCGCGAGTACGGTACTGGCTTGGCCATGGAGCAAGGGCAAGCCGCCGATAAAATTGACGTTAGTTATTTGTATTCTCGCAGATAAGGGCTGATATTCGAGCGCATTTCGTCAAACAGCTTTTCGGCGTCTTTTAAAGAAACCGTCATAAGCGGGTCCGCCACGAAGGCGCTGAAGGCAAGTCCCAAATCCCGGCGCAGGCAGGCCTCGACTGTCAGCTCCTGTCTTGCCGAGACGGGCGCAATCAGCGGCAGGATATTTGACGCAACGGCGCCGGAAAATACCGGGCTGAGCTTGCCGGAAGCAAACAGGGCGTTTGTTTCCACAACGGCGCCCAGCGGCAGGTTTGGTACTTGGCCGACATTAGGGAGATTGACATTGGTGATAAGGTCGCCGAGGCCTAAAAGGGCCCGCATTTGCTCCACACCTTCCTCGCCGCTGGCACGGATTTCAAACCGGGACCTGCCGCTAAGATAGGCCTCGCTTTTTTCAAGCCGCGCTTTCATGTCCGAGCGGCGCCAGCTTACCGGAGTGAGCGTAAAGCCCCAGCCTTCCGCGGCCTCCGGGCTTTCAAGATACCAGCGGCCCGGGCAAAATTCGGCAAGATGCCTGTCTCCGGCGGCGGCCGCGGCATTGTACCTTAAAAACAAGTCGGCCTTCACCCTGTCCTGGCAGGCAAAGACGCTGAAGCTCTCGTCCCGTATTATGGGCTTTGGAGGAGAGCTCATGACACTCCTGCAATATTCCCTGTAAAGCGGCATAAGGTCGCGGCCCTTCCAGGAGGCCTCCGTTACCCATGTAAAGTGGTTGAGGCCCGTTACGGTCATTTTTACCTCGCGGCGGGGAATGGCGTCCGTGCCGAAGCGCTCCGCGGCTAGCCTGGCCAGTGTTTCCTGAGTCTTGAAAACCTCATGGCAGCAGCCGAAGGCCTTTATTCCGGGAAAAACCTTATACAGCGTCCTCACGCAAAGGCTCATGGGGTTAGTATAGTTGATCACCCACGATCCTGGGCAGTATTCCTTTATAGCCAGCGCAAACGCCTCGAACATCGGCACTGCACGCAGGGCGCGGAAAAGCCCGCCGGGCCCGGTGGTATCGCCTACGGACTGGTATATTCCGTATTTTTCGGGCGCGTGCACGTCGGAGGCCATATCGTCGAGGGTTCCGGGCGTGATTGATATGATCGTAAAGTCCGCCCCGCTCAGCGCCTCCCGCAGGGTTTCCGCGGCTTTATATGAAAAAGAACTGTTGAGCGAATTGCCTATCCTTTCGTTCTTCTTTGCCGCTTCAAAATCGACGTCATAAAGCATCACCTCGCCTGAAAGATCGCCGGAGAGCGCCAGGTCGCCCATGAGCGACCAGGCCCAGCCCCTCGAGCCGCCGCCTATATAGGCTATTTTCAAATCCTCAATAATGTTGCCATTATGCTTCATAAACATTAGCTCCGTTCATATCTGTTGCTCCTATCTTATTCATAAATCCGCAGGGCCCGTCGTGCAAATATTCGAAATCGGCAAAATCTGCGCAGCCGCAGCCGTCGCGCGTATAAAGTCCGACGCGGCAGCCCTTCCAGACTCCGGCCGAGAGCAGTTCTTCACCGGAACAGGCCTCAATGAAAGCGCCGTCTCCAAAGCCGTACGCCGCATGGACTTCGGTAAGATACTGGATGCTTAGCTGCAGCGTTATTTCCCGCTCGCTGAAAGCCTCTGAAATCGGCTCGCCGGGCTTGTTGTCGCGCCCTGCTATTATGAGCAGGCTGCCGCGCGTTTTCAGCACACCGAATGAGAAGGAGCGCCTTCCGAATAGAATCAGGCCCGCCGACTGTCCCTCTGACAGACCGGACGCGTCCAGCCTGACGCGTATGAGGCCGCAGGCTCCCATAAGTTTTTGCGTCAATATATTGGGGATGCGCAAGGCGTTGCCCTCTACGGGAGCGCCTTTAAGCCTCAGCCAGCCGCGGCGCTCTGTAAGCGACCAGCCGGCAGCGTCGGGGTTGTGGTTCCACTGCCACTGGAAGCCCAGCGAGCCGGAGTCAAAGGAATCGGAAGTTGCCGGGCATGATATAGGCTGGCTCGGCAAATCCGGCTTTTTATAGCGCATTACCGGACCGGTTATTTCGGGCCAGCCTTCAACCCAGCGCGCCGGCTGCAGATGCGCCACGCGTCCCGCCGCTCCGGTTGATGAGAAATGAATAAACCACAGCTCGCCGCCGGGCGTGTCCACAAGCGCGCCCTGATGCGGCCCGTTTACCCAGGTTTTCCCCTGCCTCAGCACGACTTTTCTCTCATACGGGCCGTAGATGCTGCGGCTGCGCAGCGCGGTCTGCCAGCCAGAGGAAACGCCGCCTTCAGGTATCATCAGATAATAATATCCGTTGGCAAAGTAAAACTTAGTGCCCTCGGCCACCGGCCCGCTGTAAATCTCTTTGCCGTCGTCCAGCAGTCTTGTGCCGTCCGGCGACATTTGGTGCAGGATTATCGAGCCTGCGCCCACGCGCGAGCGTCCAAGATAGGCTTTGCCGTCTGAGTCCCAAAAGGGGCAGGGATCCTCCCAGCCCGGCGTGGGGCTGACGCATAGCGGCTCCGACCACGCGCCGCGGGGATCGGAGGCCCTGCACATGAAAAGCCCCTCCGTGGGCGTGCAGAAAAACACATAAAACTTGCCGTTGCGGTATCTAATGGAAGGGGCCCAGGAGCCTTTGCCGTACATGCCCATATCGTCGTAGCCGCTTCCGGGAAGAAAGCGTTCATATATGCGGTTTATTGTGACCCAGTTTACAAGATCTCTTGAATGCAAAACAGGCATGCCCATGAAATGAAACTCGGAGCAGACAAGATAGTAATCGCCGCCGACGCGAATGCAGTCGGGGTCGGAATAGTCGGCAAATAAGACAGGGTTGCGGTAAGTCCCGTCCCCCATGTCGCCCCAGGCGCCGACTGCCGGATTAATAAAAGACAAAGCCTCCAATTTTATCCCCCTAAGGAAAAATATGCTTTTTCTTTATGCAAGCATAGCACGCATTGCCTGAATATGCTATATTACTTTTATAATTATTTACAGAAGGATGCGGTTTTTAATTATGGAAGGGAAGGACAGCGCTGCGTGAAAGTCGGAAAATTGAAAACAAACAGGATTATTGAGCCCCTCGGGTTTGAGCTGGGGGAACCAACCTTTTCATGGGTCGCCGAAAGCGATAAATCAAAAAAACAAATCGCGGCCAGCGTCGAAGTAGCGGAGGACGAGGCGTTTGAGGATATTATATATCGCAGCGGGAAAAGAGCAGACGCGTCCTCCCTTGCCTTCAGGCCCGGGCTTGACCTGAAGCCGAGGAAGCGCTATTGGTGGCGGGTAACGGTGTGGGGCGACGGGGGCGACTTCGCGACAAGCTCGCCGGCGTGGTTTGAGACCGCGAAACTCGACGAGGCTTGGGCTGGAAAATGGATTACGCCTGTAGGGGAATATGGCGGCGGCTGCGTTTGGGTCGAAAAGGAAGTGAGCATCCAAGACGATATAAGGTCCGCGCGCGTCTATGCCTCGGGGCTCGGTCTATATACGCTTTTTATAAACGGAAAGAGAGCGTCCCGCGAATATTTTACGCCGGGCTTCAACGCGTACGACCGCTGGGTGCAATATCAGACCTACGATGTTTCCTCGCTGCTGAAAAAAGGCGTAAACAAAATCGCTTTACTGCTGGGCGGAGGGATTGCCAGAGGCAGGTTTGGCAGGGCGGGCGCAGATTCATGGCTTTACAGCCCGAAATATGCCTGCATCTGCGAGCTGAGAGCGGCTGCGGCAGGCGGAGAGATAGTCGCCGGAAGCGGAGAGGACTGGCGCTGGAGGCCCTCTGAGGTTGTTTTCAGCAATATATACGATGGGGAAATATACGACGCTAATGTCATGGGGCAGTGGGGAGCCGTTGAGCTTTATGAGCCGCCCGTCGGCCCGCTGAGGGCAAGACTCAGCCTTCCCGTGGTAATAAAGCGTGAAATAAAGCCAATTGCCGTAATAACCACACCCAAAGGTGAAACGGTGCTCGATATGGGGCAGAACATGGCAGGCTGGCTTCGGTTCAAGGCCGACGCGCCGAAGGGGCGGCGGCTAAGCCTGCAATACGGCGAAATTTTGCAGGACGGCTGCTTTTGCCGAGAAAACCTCCGCTCGGCAAAGGCGGAATACCACTACGTATCGGACGGGAACCCTGCGACGGCAGAGCCGTTCTTTACATATTATGGCTTCAGGTATGTAAAGCTCGAGGGCTTCGGCAAAATTGAACCGGAAGATTTTACGGGCTGCGTGGTGTATTCGGACCTGGAGGAAACGGGCGGCATAAAGACCTCTGACGCAAGGCTCAACCGCCTGTTTGAAAACGCGCTATGGAGCCAGAGAGGCAATTTCATCGATGTTCCTACGGATTGCCCGCAGCGCGACGAAAGGCTGGGTTGGACGGGAGACGCTCAGGTTTTCGCTCCCACCGCCTGCTTCAATATGGATTGCATGGCTTTTTACGCGAAATATCTGGCCGATCTATGGGAGGAACAGCAAAAGCCCTTAAACGACGGGAGAGTGCCTCACGTAGTCCCTGATGTTCTGGGCGGCGGCGGCAAATTTCCGGCCGGCGCGGTGGCTTGGGGAGACGCGGCGGCAATAATCCCTTGGACACTGTATGTTTATTACGGGGACAAGAGCATACTTGAAAGGCAGCTTGACAGCATGAAGGCCTGGATAGACTGGGTCGGCAGGCAGAAGGATTGGTCGGACCGCCCGCACTTTGGCGACTGGCTGGCGCTGGACAACCTCTCGGCCCCTGAAAACCGAGTGGGCGCCAGCGACATCCCTTATTTATGCCTTGCCTACCGCGTCTATTCGGCGGAGCTTGCGTCAAAGGCGGCCTTGGCCTTGGGCAGGCAGGAGGAGTCCGATAAATACCGCCTTATGGCGGAGGACCTGCGTGAAGCGATAAAAAAAGAGTATTTTTGCCCTGACGGAAGCTTCACGCTTAAAACACAAACCGCCTGCGTCGTGGCCTTGCGCCTTGGGCTATCTGTGCAGCCCGAAAAGACTGCGGATGAGCTTCTGCGGCTGCTGAAGGAAAACAATATGAGCATTACTACGGGCTTCATAGGGACACCCTGGCTTTGCGGCGCGCTGTCGCAATACGGCCATTCCGGGGACGCGTGGTCGCTGCTGCTTAAGGAAGAATGCCCTTCGTGGCTCTACGAGGTAAAAATGGGCGCCACAACCATTTGGGAGCGCTGGAACTCCGTGCTGCCGGACGGAAGGCTGTCGGACGCGGGCATGAATTCCCTCAACCATTACGCCTACGGTTCCATAGCGGAATGGATGTACCGGAATATGTGCGGGATTAATCCGCTGGAGGAAAAACCGGGCTTTAAAAAAATACTGTTCAGGCCTGAGCCGGACGCGAGGCTCGAATGGGCGGAGTGCTACTTGGAGACGGCTTCGGGCAGGTATGAGGGCGGCTGGAGGCGTAAAAGGGAAGGGTTTTGCTGCAAGCTTACGGTGCCCTTTGACTGCGAGGCGGAGGTCAGGCTTCCGGGACTTGAGCCTTTTGAAGCTCGGGCGGGCAGCTATGAGTTTGAGATATAAGGCGAGCGCATAGGCTGGCAGCGAAAAGCCCGGCGCGCTTATTGCCGCCGCAAATAAGCGGACGGTCAGGACCGGTTCTTGACCGCCTGTTTTTTCGTTTGGCAAACCAAAAAGCAATGCCAACATAAACTAAATAAAGCTAACTGGATACAACGACAACTAGCTAAATGCATTGACAAAAAGAAAGCGGTTGATTATAATTAAGACCGGATACGTCAGCATATAATATGGATTTCGGAAAGGGGAAGGCTTATGGCCGACGAAACGCTGCTGACTGTTGAAGAGGCTTCAAAACTGCTGAAAATTTCCAAGTATACCATATACGAACTGGCCAAGCGGGGAGAGCTGCCCTTTCGGAGAATAGGCCGTCAGCTAAGGTTTGAGCGCGGCGCTCTTCAGCGGTACCTGCAGGGAGATAACCGGCAGGCTCCTGCGGTTGAAAATAGCGGGATTGCAAATCAAAAGCCTTCCCCTAATATTTTGCGTTTTATAGGCAGCCACGAACCGAGCCTTGAGCTGCTCATTGATTTTTTGAAGCATTCTTCCTCGGGAGTAAGCCTTTTGCCATCCTTCAGAGGCAGCATGGAGGGGCTTATCGCCCTATACCGGCGAAAGGCTGACATCGCGGGGGCGCACCTGTGGGACGAGCAAACGGGAGAGTACAACCTTCCGTTCATAAGACACGTGCTTCCCGGAGAGGCGCCTGCGGTGATTAATCTGGTGCAGCGCGTGCAGGGTTGGATCGTTCAGCCTGGCAACCCCTTTAAGCTGGAGACTATGGAGGATATCTCTAAAGAGGGACTGCGGTTTGTGAACCGGCAAAAAGGCTCCGGAACGAGGTTGAGGCTGGATTCGTTCCTGCGGAAAAAAGGAATAGCGCCGGCCTCCATAAAGGGCTATGAGCTTGAGGAAAATACGCATATTGGCGTCGCCTGCCGGGTCGCAAACGGAGAGGCGGACGCCGGAATAGCCGTAAAAGCCGCAGCCGAGCGGCTCGGCCTTGATTTCGTACCGTTGTTCAGCGAAAGGTATGACCTTATTTGCCTTCAAGAGGCGAGCGAAACCAAGCAATGGCAAAGCCTGGTTTCGGCGCTGCGATCGGAGCAGTTCAAGCACGCGGTAAACAGCTGCTCCGGTTATGATACAAGCTTAACGGGCAAATATATGAATTGAGAGGTAAACGATAATGATTGGGACGAAAAGAAAAACAAAAAAGCTGCTGCTTGCGGCGGCATCGGCTATTTTGCTGCTGCTTTCGGGGTGCGCGCAGGATAAGGAGCCTTCGGCCGGAGGCGCGCAGGCTGAGACGCCGGCCAATCCGGATCTAATCCTGGCGACGACGACGAGCACTCAGGATTCGGGCCTGCTTGACGTGCTGATCCCGGAGTTTGAAAAGGCTACGGGCTATAAAGTAAAAACTATAGCCGTCGGCAGCGGGCAGGCTTTGGCAATGGGCGAAAAGGGCGAAGCCGATGTGCTGCTCACCCACGCGCCGGCATCCGAGAAGAAGCTGGTTGAGAATAAGGACGTCGTCAACTACCAATTGGTAATGCATAATGATTTCATTCTTGTAGGCCCTCCCTCAGATCCGGCGAAGGTTAAGGAAATGGAAACGGCTGCGGAGGCTTTTAAAGCCATATATGACAGCAAGTCTATATTTGTATCGCGCGGGGACGATTCGGGTACGGACAAAAAGGAAAAAGCCCTATGGGAGGAAGCCGGCGTTGAGCCGGAAGGCCAATGGTATCAGGAGAGCGGCTCCGGAATGGGCCAGACGCTGAATATAGCCTCCCAAAAGGGCGGATATACGCTTACGGACAGGGCGACCTTTCTGGCGCAAAAGGAAAACCTGAAGCTTGAAATCGTTTTTGAGGGCGACAAATCGCTTTTGAACATATACCATGTGATGCAGGTCAATCCGGAGAAAAACGACAAGATCAACAGCGAAGGAGCCAAAGCGTTTGTAGAGTTCATGATCGATTCCAAGACTCAGGATATGATCGCCGAATTCGGAAAAGACGAATATGGCGAACCGCTTTTCTTCAAGGACGCGGGCCTTAGCGAAGATCAAGTGGGCGGCTAGCGCGGAGCTGAAATGGAGCTTGTTTACAGCGGTCTTGTTAAGGCTTTCCGCATGCTCATAACAGGCGATCCGGAGGTCTATCGGATAACCCTTCTGACGCTTCGCGTTTCCGGCACGGCAACATTGATAAGCCTGCTGTTTGGCATACCTTTCGGGACTGTGCTGGCCTTTACGAAATTTCCCGGCCGCCGGCTGCTTTTGAGCGTGGTAAATACCGGAATGGGGCTTCCGCCTGTGGTTGTAGGCCTATGGATATCGATTTTTCTCTGGAGATCCGGCCCTCTGGGCTTTCTCGGCTTGCTGTATACGCCCGCAGCCATCATTATCGCCCAGGCGGTCATAGCCTCGCCGATAGTCGCCGGCTTGACGGCCGCGGCTTTGCAGCAAATCGATCCAAAATTGCGTTTGCAAATAAAAGCGTTGGGCGCAACCGGAGGGCAATGCCTTTGGCTTATGCTGAAGGAAGCTCGTTTTTCCCTGCTGGCGGCGGTAATAGCCGGATTTGGCGCCGTAGTTTCCGAAGTCGGCGCCTCAATGATGGTAGGCGGGAATGTGAAGGGCCTTACCAGAGTATTGACCACCGCTACCGTTATGGAGGTATCTAAGGGGAATTATGATGTGGCGATTGCCTTAAGCGTGATTTTGGTTCTCCTGTCATACCTGACGACACTGTGGCTGACCTTGTTGCAGCAGAAAAAATAGGCGGTGATGAAGCGATTGCTGGCGGCGCGAAATATAAATTGGCGGCAGGATGGGAAAGAAATATTAAAAGGAATCGATTTTAGCCTGCAGCCGGGTGAGATCGTGGGGCTGGTTGGACCGAACGGCTCGGGCAAAAGCAGTCTGATAAAGATACTGTCTTTTTTGTTGAAACCGACTTCGGGCAAGCTTGCGTTTCGGGGGATTGAGATTGCGGGCAGCGCGCCCCTTGACTTAAGGCGGCGCATCGCGGTCGTTTTTCAGGAGCCTCTTTTGCTGAATGCGACGGTATTTGAAAACGTTGCTTTAGGTCTGAAGCTCCGGGGCACGGCGAAGCGAGACATCAGGCCCGCAGTTGAGAAATGGCTGGACAGTCTGGGCATTCTGCATCTTGCTAATCGGAACGCCCGTTCCTTATCCGGAGGGGAGGCTCAGCGCGTGAGCCTGGCCCGCGCGTTCGTGCTTAGGCCCGAGGTGCTTTTTTTGGATGAACCGTTTTCCTCGCTTGACGCACCGTCAAAGGAACGTTTGATCGAGGATGTCGAAAGCTTTTTGCATTCGACTAAAACAACCGCTTTGATAGTCAGCCACGATTTTAGTGACATTCTTCGCCTGGCGAAGCGTGCGCTTGTCTTAATAGACGGCAGGATCGAGGCTGAAGGCAGGCCTGAAGAGCTTCTAATGGGTTCGCATTCCCCATGTGTCGAAATTTTCTTAGCGCATTGGAAAAAATGATTCAATTAATGGAGCCGGCCTTAGCTGATATATTTTTTTAGAAGCTTATAATGAAAAGCTTCCGCGCGGCTAAGATACGTCGCGCGGAAGCCTTTCATTGCTTTGGTTATGCCGGAGCTTATTTTTTACTCGGCTAAGTACCTGTCGTAGGCAGCCTGGTATATGGCGACGTAGTCGGCAAAGCCGTAGTCATTGAGCCCCTGCACAAAGGCGTCCCACTGGCTCATTGGCCGTGAGCCGTCAAGGAATGTAATGTAGTTTTCCTGGAAATAGGTGTTAAGGTCGTTGCTCAGGGTCTTGATATCATTGTTTTCCTCGTCTGTGAACTCAACGGTAGACGGCCAGTCATAGGCTCCGCCGTAATTCTTTTCCGTCCACAGATCAAAGGCCTCGAGGAAGACCTCGGCTCCGTCGTATGCGTAATTCCTCTTGTGAATCTGGAGGCAGGCTTCGACAAGGCCGTTGCAGCCGTAAACGCACATGATCCATGCCAGGCCGGCTTCATGGTTGAGGCAGAAATCGGTCAGCCTGCGCTCGCCCTTGTCGTTGTATTCCCAAAGTATGCCCTCGGGTCCCCAGCTTGTGAAGTCCGAGCCTTCGTCGCTGAACCAGTAATCCCAGTAGGAAACAACCAGCGGCAGGTTCTCGCACTTGGCCGAGATTGCGCAGGAGCCGAAGTGGAAGTTGCCGGGCTTCTGGCCGTACTGAAGCACCTGGTCCTCGGTTTTTCTGGTACGCGGAATCGGCGCGTAGGTGCAGTCGGGATCGACATTAAGATCCTGCCAGGCCTTGACCTCGGAAGGAGTAAATATGCAGGCCGCCACATCGCCGTTTGTCAGCTCTGACGTCATTTCCTGGGTGTTTCCGAAGCTTGAATAATTGGGATGGATGATCCCCTCGGTATACCATTTGTTGAGCATGGTCATAAGCTCGCGGTCGTCCTCCGTAGTGCCGCAGAACTGAACCTTGCCGTCAACCACACGCATATAGCTCAGGCCGCCGGAGTAGGCCGCGGTATTGTAGCCGGAGAAGCTTACGCCGCCGGTCAGCTCAATGGTCTTGAATATTGCCAGGGGAGCTATTCCGTAGTTGGTTTTGAAGGCCGTAAGGACGTTGTAGAGCTTGTCGAAGGTGGTGACGTTCTTAGCCTCGCCGAGGCCCAGCTCGTTCATGTAGTCCTGGCGCAGCCAGTAGCCCGTGCCGGGAGCGGGATCGACCAGCATCCCGTAGAAGGCCGGAATGATGTCGTCCTCAAGGAATACGCGCTGGTACACATCCGTTTTCTTATTGAATTCACCGTTAATCTTGCTGCGGTTCCATACCTCGTAGAGGTAGTTGGGCATGTACTCGCGGTAGGGATAGAGGTTTGCGAAATATCCTTCTTCAAGTATGGCGTCCTTCACGGTGCCTTCCTTGTAGAAGAACCAGGCCTGGTCCATGATGTCGCACAGCTCGTCGGAGGCAAGGAGTGTCGCGAAGTTTTCGCTGCGGGTGTCGGAGGAAACCTCCACA
>JAJUJI010000019.1 GCA_029265405.1 Clostridiales bacterium
AAAGAGTACATGAAGCAGAAGCAGCACGTCGTCAATACCCTTTTCGAGCAGGGACATAACTAATTTTAGGACATTCCCTCACCGCTGTTTTCCTGCATTTTTTAACCGGCGAAAAACAACATTTTTATATCGGCGTTGACAATCAGAATTCACGATGATTTTCCTTTTTTGTGTCCAAGATCATGGGGCCATTATATATAGATGCCATGCGGTCAAAGCCGCATGGCATCCGCCTTTTCCGGGGGTTTTTACCCTCAGTTTTTTGTCCCTCAGTTTCATAGATGACATTTGTACCACTTTGAACGGTTTTTTGCGCAATAACGGTCAGTTGAGCCGTTTTTCAGCGGACCCTAACTATACTCAAAGTTGTTGGGCTGAAAAATAAAAAGGCTTGAAATTTTAACAATTTCAAGCCTTTTAGTGGTTGCGGAGGCAGGATTTGAACCTACGACCTTCGGGTTATGAGCCCGACGAGCTACCGGACTGCTCCACTCCGCGACGTCGCTTTTAAAATATATTAGCACCTGTTCTCTGATTTGTCAACAGCAAATATAATTCCAAAACGCGGCAATACGGCAATGGAATGAATCGGATAACCAAATGAAAATACGCAATTGCGGCCTGCGCAGCTCGCCTGCGGCTGCGGAGGCCGCCCGCTTGGCGGGCGCGCTAAGCGCTCTATTCGGGCCTGTGAAACAAGCTTCAGAAAAATCGCCGAGCTTACAATACCGTGGAGAAGCCTCCGTCCACCTTTATGTCGCTGCCGTTCAGGTAGTCTGAGGCGCGGGAGGCGAGGAAGACTGCGGTGCCCATCAGGTCGCCGAGGGTGCCCCAGCGGCCTGCCGAAATCCTGCCGGTTATATGCTTGTAAAATACCGGGTCGTCGCTTACGGCCTTGTTTACGTCGGTGTAGATGAAGCCCGGGCAAATCGCGTTGCATTGGATGTTGTATTTGCCAAGCTCATTGGCAAAGGAGCGTGTAAGCCCGATTATGCCGTGCTTTGCCGCAACGTAGGCGGGGCATTTGGCGTCCGCCGTATAGGAAAGGGCCGAGCCGATGTTTATAATTTTCCCGCCGCCCTGTTTGACCATTACTTTCGCGACGGCGTGCCCCAGCAGGTAGACGGCGCTGAGATTCACGTTAATGACCCGGTCCCAGCCGTCCTCGGGAAATTCAAGAAAATCGGCAAAGCAGTTGGTGGCGGCGTTGTTTACCAGTATGTCTATCCTGTCGTAGGCTTCAAGGCACTTAGCAGGTATGGACTTCAAATAGTCCCTGTCCAGCAGGTCGCCCTGGTAAAATACAATTCTGCGGCCCTCCGCCTCGACAAGCGCTTTTATGTCCTCCGTACTGCCTCCGTGATAGGGAATAAACAGGTCAGCGCCCGCCCGGGCAAAAGCCAGAGCGTATCCCATGCCGAGGCCTTTATTGGCGCCGGTTATAATGGCCACCTTGCCCTTCAGGCTGAAATACTCCATGGAAAAATCTTTTATTTGCTCAATATAAGTCATAGCCTCGGCCTCCTTGCCTTTCTTAATATAAACCATAGCTAAACGGTGTGCAAGACTGTTTTGCGATCATATTTAGAGAAGCCTCGCAGCCGGCCGGACATATGGCTGTTTTTGCGGCGCGGCTCCGATGGCTGGAAGAACGGCGTCCGCCCATTGGGCGGACGCCGTTGGAGCGCACTATGGAGCGGCCCTTAAAAGCTATTGCCTTGCTTTGCCGTTTCTGGTTTTGTCCTGTGAAGGAGCGGCATTCATGCCGCCGGTATTCGGGGTCTGGATCTTTTTTGCTTCGCCCTTCGCTTCGGCGGCGCGGGGTTCCCTGATGTCGGGCTTCTTCATAGGTTCCTTAGCCATGGCTTGTCAGTCCTTTCGTTGCATTTTTCGAGGAACAGCATGGCGGCTTTTCTTTCGGCGGCCTCGTCGGCACCCTTTCTGCCCAGACGGTCGCAAAAGCCCAGCAGGGCAGCGTCGCCGGCGTTTGTGCTGCGCAACAGGCCTTGCAGGTCTTGAAAAGGAAGCTCCCTGACCACATAAAAAATATGCATATGATACCTGACAAGCTGGGCAACCTTGCCGATGAATTCGGCGTCGTTCGTAAGCTCGGCAAGAAAGCTTCTGGCCAGCTCTGCTCCATATCTGTCGTGTTCGTACGCGGTTATTTTGCCGTTGCGTATTTTTGTGGTTTGAGGCTTTCCGATATCGTGCAGCAAGGCCGCCCACATGAAGACCCTGGCGTCGCTGCTGTAGCTTTTTCTTTTCGCGGCTTCGTCCACGACCAGCATTGTGTGGTTCCATACGTTCCCTTCCGGATGATGGGCGGGGGACTGCTCGGTCCTTTTCAAATCGGCCAGCATCGCAAAGGGAGGCTCGCTGAACCACTCCTCCCGGGAATAGGCGTCGAGCCTGTATGAAGGATTGGCGTCCAGCATAAGGCAGCTTTCGATTGCGCCGAAGGCAAGCTCCGTTTCCATATTGTAACCTCACGCGTAGTATCTTCCATTTAACCAAAATTATTACAAGCGGCAGCCGATTTTGCGCGGGATTTGCGCTTGATTTAATTCGGCAATATGTTATCATATTAAAGTATTTACATAAGGAGGATTTGAATGAGAAAATTACCGATTTTTTTATTAGCCATACTTATGGTTTTTGCTTCCATGGCCGGCTGCTCCGGCAAGAGCGGCGGCGATAAGGCCGCTTCCGCCTCGGACGCCGAGCCTGTAACCTTTACCGTCGGCTTTGATGCGGAATTTCCGCCCTTCGGCTTTGTGGCGGAGGACGGCAGCTACGACGGCTTCGATCTGGCCCTGGCCAAGGAGGTCTGCAACCGTCTGGGATGGACCTTCAAGGCGCAGCCCATCAACTGGGACGCGAAGGATACCGAGCTGCAGAGCGGAAATATAGACTGCATCTGGAACGGCTTTACAAAAAGCAAGGACAGGCTCGATAAGTATACCTGGACAGACGCCTACTATGACAACAGCATAGTGGCCGTAGTCAAGGCCGATTCCGGCATAAAGACGCTTGCCGACCTTGCGGGCAAGAACGTCATGGTTCAGGCGGACTCCTCGGGTCTCAGCGCTCTTGAGGACAACGAGGAGCTTGCAAAGACCTTCGGCCAGCTTTTGGAATGCTCGGACTACAACTCCGCTTTTATGGAGCTGGACCAGGGCACGGTGGACGCGGTAGTGGCCGACGTGGGCGTGGCCAAGTACAACATGGCCTCAAAGAGCGGGAGCTACGCGATACTTGACGAGCCGATTTCCTCCGAGGTGTACGCCATAGGCTTCCTGCTGGGAAACGAGGAAATGGCAAACAAGGTCTGGGACAAGGTGCTTGAGATAGCCAAGGACGGAACCATGGCAAAGATAGCCGACAATTATGTTGACGACGGGCTTGTAAAGGAAAGCCTGTGCCTTATCAATTGATTTAGAACCTTTGACGGGGCCGCCGAACGGGCGCCGGAGGCTTTGGGTCAAGCCTTGAATTATGACGGTTTGACCTCATAAGCGGCTGCGGCGCCGGCAGGCGGCCCCGCCGGAATGCTGCGCCGGCGGCTCTGCGCAAAACGGGATTTTGCATTTTAAAACACGGAACCGCGCAGGCGGAGCATCCATTTAAGCCTGACGATATAAAACGAGGTGGCGGCCTTTGACTCTGCAAACAATGCTGACGACGCTGGCATCCGGCATGCTGAAGTCAATAATGATCTATGCGCTGACGCTGCTCGGCTCCCTCCCCTTGGGAATGCTGGTGGCCTTCGGAAGGATGTCCAAATGCGCGCCGCTGAGGCTGATTATTAAATTCTATATCTCCGTCATGCGCGGGACGCCCCTCATGCTGCAGTTGATGGTGGTGTTTTTCGGCCCTTATTACCTGTTCAAGCTGAACCTCGGCTCAGATTACCGCTTTATGGCGGTGATAATAGGCTTTGTGATAAATTACGCGGCGTATTTTGCGGAGATATACAGGGGCGGGATAGAATCGATCCCCGTCGGGCAGCGCGAGGCCGCGCAGGTGCTCGGCTATTCCAGAGCTTCCGCCTTCCTGCGCGTTATACTGCCCCAGGTAATAAAAAGGATAATACCGGCAGTCACAAATGAGATGATAACCTTGGTTAAGGATACGTCGCTCGCTTTTGCCATATCTTATTCGGAAATGTTTACCATGGCGAAGAAAATTGCCTCCTCTCAGGCGACGCTCCTGCCCTTTGTGGTAGCCGGGGTGTTCTACTACATATTCAATTTTGCCGTGGCCTATGGCATGGAGCGCCTTGAAAAGAGGCTGTCTTATTACAGGTGAAGGGCCGTACGGCTTTCAGCCGGACCGCCCGGCGGCATGGACGGCGGCAGCCGCAAGCCTTACGAAACGGATGGTTATGCTGTTATGAACCTGCTTGAGATGAACGGGATAAAAAAAGCCTTCGGGGGCTTATCCGTTTTAGAGGACATTTCCATATCCGTCAGCGAGGGGGAGGTAGTTGCGATAATAGGGCCTTCAGGCTCCGGAAAATCGACGCTGCTCCGCTGCGCGACGTTGCTGGAAACCATAGACTCAGGCGATATAAGCTATTTGGGCAAAGCGGCGGCGAGAACGGAGGGAAACGGCGTCGTATATGCCGAGCCGGCCGAGCTGAAGCAGATACGCGGATATTTCGGCCTGGTTTTTCAGAGCTTCAACCTCTTCCCGCATTTTTCCGTGCTGAAGAACCTCATAGACGCCCCAATTAAGGTGCAGAAAAGAGAAAAGGCGGAGGCCGTCGAGGAGGCGATGGCCCTTCTTAGGAAGATGGGCATTGAGGACAAAAAGGACGCTTATCCGTGCCAGCTGTCCGGCGGCCAGCAGCAGCGCGTGGCTATAGCCCGAGCGCTGGCGCTGAAGCCGAAAATACTGTTTTTCGACGAGCCGACCTCGGCCCTTGACCCGGAGCTGACCGGGGAGGTCCTCAAGGTAATACGAAGGCTGGCCGAAGAAAGGATGACCATGGTCATTGTCACCCACGAGATGGGCTTTGCAAGGGCCGTGGCCGACAGGGTCGTCTTTATGGACGGCGGCCATATTATCGAGCAGGGAGACCCTAAAGAAATAATAGACAATCCGAGGCATGAAAGGACTAGGGCCTTCCTCCGGAAGCTGGAGCGGTAGGCAAAGCCTTCGGAGCGGCGGAGCGGGCCTTGCCCCCTTGCTCCCTCTGCTCCGAAGGCTTCATTATTCTGGCGTTTCAGCTTCCGGAAATGCTGTCGGCTACCTGCATGGCATAGGCCAGAGCGCGGCCATAGCTGTTGCCGTTTAGAAGAAGGGGATAATCCACCGCGTACATGCCTCCGGCGGCGTTTCCAACGGCGTAAAGGCCGGGGATAGGCTCTCCGTCGGCATTCAAAACATTGAGCCGCGCGTCCGTCAGCGCGCCTCCGAACACGTCGAGCAGGGCGGGCCCCCATTTTAAAGCGTAGAACGGGGGCTTGACAATGGAGGTGAGAAGCACAGCGCGCTTGCCGAAATCCGTATCGTCGCCCCTGGCGGCAAGCTCGTTGTAGCGGGCGACCGTCCTGATAAAGCCGTCAACCGGCACGTCCATAAGGGCAGCAAGCTCCTCAAGAGATTCCGCCTTGAAGCCGTTTCCCGCCGATAGGTTCCGCTCGACTTCTTTTTCCATGGCTTCGCGGTTGTATTTGTCCCCGACGGTGCTGAGCGGCGCCATACCCTGGCCGCCTATCAGCTCCCAGCGCTCGCCTATCTCGTCAAGGTATTTGCCGTCGAATACGGAGAAGGCATAGTCTCCGCCGGGCTGCATGAGGCAGCGCACGGATTTTGCCTGCATCCAGGTGTCCTCGTTCATAAAGCGCAGGCCCAGCCTGTTTACATGGAGGAAAAAGCCCTGGAAGCCGCTGTAGGCAAGCGCGTGAAGTGTTGGGGCCCATTCAGGGTTGTCCAGAACGGCGCCCGCCCAGTAAGCCATTTTCTGCCCGTCGCCGGTGTTGCCGCGCCTCGGGAAAACCTTGGCGGGCCTCAGCCCTATAGGGCAGAAGGCCTCCAGCATCTCCCGGTCGTCGCTGCAGTCGCCGGTAGCCAGTATTACGGCCTTATTGCCCCTGTAGCGGCGGTATTTGCCGTCCGCGCATTTGGCTATGCAGGCGATTACGCGGCCGTCGCCGTCCTTTTCCAGCTGTTCGGCCGCCGTACTCCTGAACAGCCTGCCTCCGTTTTTCAAAAACTCCTTTTCCAGTATCTCGCAGGCAAGCATGCCGCCTCCGAAATTAACGTACTTGTCGCAGTCTTTCTTTTTGAAAATATGGTGCGTGCCGGGATATTCATTGAACATAGGGCCCTTATAGCCCACATAAACTCCAACCTCCAGACAGTCTCCAGCTATCTCCAGCAGCCATTCGAAGCCCTCGGCGCTGCGGTTGATGAATATCCAGAGCAGCTCCTCCTGGACGCGGCTTCCGCTTACCTTGAGCCAATCGGCGGCGAGCTGCTTCTTGTCGATATGGATGCCCTTCGACGCCATAACGGAGGTGTTGACCGCCGCTATCTGGCCGGCGAGAGCCACCAGATGCGCGTTTTTGTCGATGATTATTGCGCCGAGTCCTTTGGCCGTGCAGCGCGCCCCGGCCGCCAGGCCGCTGATGCCGCCCCCTATGACAACGACGTCGGCCTCGAGAGTCTCGGCTATTTTTTCTTCCGGAACTGGCGGAGGGCTGGTTTCCCACGAATAGCCGCGTTTTGGCGAGCGGCTGCTGTAAAACTTCATTTCAAGCTTATTGGCCATGACGTCTGGCTCCTTCCTAAAATTGTTTGTGAAAACATGATAGCACAAAATGCGGAGATTGCCATCGATTTTATCCAATTTGCCTAAGAAAAGATTCGCGCGGCGCAGCTAGGAGCAGCGGGAGTTCAGGCCGTGAGCTTCCGGCCTTTTTTTAAAGCTTGACATTGAAATTTACGGCTAAATTTTGTGCATTTTGCCTATAATATTTGGTCGGTTTTAGTCGGTTAAATTCAAAAACCGGTGGACAAAATGCAAAATGTCGTATAAAATGAAGCTTGGCGCAACTACAAGCGGTTAATATTGAAAACAATAATGACTTTTTCCGCCGATTTATCCGTTTGAGAAGAGCGCGCAAGAGCCGGGTCGCCGGGCTGCGCGTTAAATGGAGGCGGTATGCTTATGCGCATTATGGTTTTCAAATAAAGCTGGCAGCAATATTTTAGCGCCGGCGCTTTGCCGGCCTAAGTTAAGGAGGCTTGGAATTGGCGGATTACACTAAATTTAAGCTGAAAAAGAGGGAAGAGCTGGCCTCGGCTCTGGCGGAAAAGGACGATCTGTTTGTCGTGGCCTGCAACAAGTGCTTCAAGGAGCTCGAAGGCTTTGATGAGCCCGAATGCGGCATGTTCGAGGAAATAGCCAAAGAGCAGGGCAAAAGGATAGTCGGCTGCGCGAAGGTCGATTTCCTTTGCAACGAGCCGTTGACGGCAAAGCGCCTGACGGGCTCCCTTCCCGAGGAAGCCAAAAACGTGTTTGTCATCTCCTGCGGCCTGGGGATACAAACGGTCGCTAAATTGGCCGAAATGCCGGTCTACGCCGCGAGCGACACCAAGACGGCGGACGGACACCACGGAATGGCGCTGACCGACACTCTTTGCGAGGCCTGCGGGCAGTGCTACCTGAACCTTACCGGAGGAATCTGCCCCATCGTTGACTGCTCCAAAAGCCTGCTGAACGGGCAGTGCGGCGGCGCGAAAAACGGCAAATGCGAGGTAAACAAGGAGATGGACTGCGGCTGGCAGCTCATCTACGACAGGCTGAAGAAGCAGGGACGGCTGGAGGAAATGCTCAGCCAGCCAGCGCAGACCCGCGACTATTCCAAAGTGAATTACAAATTTATAAGCGAATATGTAAATGCCGCGCGCGAGAAGCGCTACGAGGGCTATTACGGGGGCATTCATCCCTCGGAAAGAAAGGAAATGAGCGAGCATCTCGCCCTGAAGCGCTTTCCGGAGCCTCTCAACGTGGTCATACACATGTCGCAGCACGCCGGCGCTCCGGCCCAGCCCATAGTCGAGGTCGGGCAATATGTAAAGGTCGGCCAAAAGATAGGAGAAGCCCAGGGCGCCGTCAGCAGCCCGATCCATTCCAGCGTCAGCGGCACGGTGCTTGCCGTCGAGCCGAGGCTGCATCCCGTTCAGGGCACGGAGCTGACGGCGGTCGTCATTCAGTCGGACGGGAAGAACGCGCTGCATGAGTCCGTGCAGCCGGCCGGAGAGCTGGACAGCCTGACGCCCGAGGAGATAGTCGCCATAGTCCGTGAAAAGGGCATTGTGGGTATGGGCGGCGCCGGCTTCCCCACAGCGGTCAAGCTCAAGCCCTCCAAGCCTATTGAGATGGTGCTGCTCAACGGCTGCGAGTGCGAGCCCATACTTACGGCGGACCATCATGTCCTGCTGGAATATGCCGACGATGTGATCTACGGCCTGAAAGCGATCATGAAGGCGGCCGGAGCTCCCAAGGGCGTGATAGCCGTAGAGGACAACAAGCCGGACGCGGTTGAGCTGTTGCGCTCGAAAACGGCCGGCATGCAGGATATAGAGGTCGTTGCCGTTAAAACGAAGTACCCGCAGGGCGCCGAAAAGATGCTCATCAAGCGGGTAATGGGCCGCGAGGTCCCGCCCGGAGGCCTGCCGATGGATGCCGGCGCGATAGTCAGCAACGTCAGCACAGCCAAGGCGATTGCCGACGCTATCAGGAAGGGCATGCCGCTCATAGAGCGCGTGGTCTGCGTCAGCGGCGAGCGGATCGCAAGACCCGGCAACTTCATCATCAAAAACGGCACCTCGGTGCGCGAGATAATCGAATACTGCGGCGGAATAAAGGGCGAGGATGCGACCGTCAAGCTGGGCGGCCCGATGATGGGCTTTAAGGTGGAAAACCTGAATGTGCCGGTGTTGAAGAGCACCAACGGCATCATAGCCGTTGAAACTATAAGCAAGGAAGCCGCCGAGTGCATAAAGTGCGGCCGCTGCATGGACGTATGTCCAATGGAGCTCCGCCCCCTGTACTTCACAAAATACGCCCTTCAGGAAAACTGGGAGGGCATGAAGGCTCAGAACGTGATGAACTGCATAGAGTGCGGCTGCTGCGAATATATCTGCTCGTCAAAAATCCCGATTGTCGAGAGAATAAAGCTTGGGAAAACTGCAATAAGGAAGGGTAAATAAGATGCTGATTACCCAACTAAAATCAAAGGAAGCAATCGAAGCGCTGGCCAAGGGCAAAACCGTGATCATAAACTGCCACGGTTGCAAGGAAGTCTATTTTCCCGAGCACGAGGCGGAAAAGCTGCAGAAGGAGCTTTCGGCGGACGGCGGGGTTGCCCGCATAATTACCACGGATTATATTTGCAACCCCGACAACCTTAAGCTTCAGTTGAAAAAGCACATGGACGCCGTTGAAGGGGCCGACGCGGTGCTGGTGTTTTCCTGCGGCGTCGGCGTTCAGACGGTTGCCGGCATGTTCGAGAGCAAGAGGGTCTATTCCTGCTGCGATACCTATCCGCTGCCCGGCTTCCAGGGCGTCACCCCGCTGACTGTCAATTGCGCGCAGTGCGGAGAATGCTACCTTAATTATACCGGCGGCATATGCCCCATCACCGCCTGCTCGAAGAGCCTGGTCAACGGGCAGTGCGGCGGCTCCAAAAACGGAATGTGCGAAGTCGATAAGAACATGGAGTGCGGCTGGGAGCGCATCTACAGGAAGCTGGAAAAGCTCAACAGGCTGGATGTCTTGAACTGCGCGCCAAAGCTGCGCAAATACGGAAACCCGGACGCGGAATAGGTTCCGTGCAAGAATAAAATCATTGGCCGGGCCGCTGGCCGTCCGGCCGACATGACAATAGGAGTGATTTAATTGAAAATAACCGAGCTGTTTCAACGCGGAGAGTTCGTGGTGACCGCCGAGGTTGGCCCACCGAAGGGCTTTCATATCGACCACCTGATAGAGGAAGCAAAGGAGTATCTCAAGGACAGGGTCCACGCCGTCAACGTTACGGACAACCAGTCCTCCGTCATGCGTCTTGGCTCCCTGGCAACCTGCAAGGTTTTGAAGGATAACGGCTTCAACTCCATTTTTCAGATCACCTGCCGCGACAGGAACCGCATCGCCCTGCAGTCTGATGTGCTGAGCGCAGCCCTGCTGGGCATAGAGAACCTTCTGCTGCTGACAGGCGACTATACCACGCTTGGAGACAACCCGCAGGCCAAGCCTGTTTTCGATCTGGATTCGGTATCCCTGATCCACATGGTGAAGAAGCTGGAAAGCGGAGTGGATCTGGCCGGCAACGCGCTCGACGGTGAGCCTCCGAAGTTTGCAAAGGGCGCAGTCGTGTCGCCGTGCAGCGACTCCGTAGATGTGCAGCTTGCGAAAATGGAGAAGAAGGTCAAGGCCGGAGCCGAATATTTCCAGACTCAGGGCGTGTACGAGCCTGAAAAGTTTATTAAATTTATGGAAAAGGCCAAGCAGTTCGGCGTTCCCGTACAGCTGGGCATAATCATACCTAAAAACGCAGGCATGCTCAAATATATGAACGCCAATGTGGCCGGCGTCCACGCGCCCGACGAGATGATAGCCGAGCTGCTCAAGGACAAGGAGAAGACCAAGGCGGGCATTACCGGAGTTGAGATTGCCGCGCGCATAATCAGGGAGTGCAAGGACTACTGCCAGGGCGTCCATATTATGGCACTGGGCTGGGAGAGCAAGGTGCCCGCGATATTGGATCTGGCGGGGATAGCACCCATTAAAAAGTAAAACGAATAAGCGCGTTGAGCGGCTTAATGCCTAAGGGCCCTGCCGCCGCGCAAAAGCCGCCTTCGAGCCGCCAAACGGCGGTACGAAGGCGGCTTTTGCGTGTGCGCGTGCGCCCGGTGAGCGCACGTTCAAAAGGGTGAAAGTCCCGAACCCGCCCGGCAGCGGGAAGGGCATAGCCAAGGCCAAGGGTGTCCGTGGCGACGCGGAATCTGAAGAAAGGTGGAGGCAAATCTCCGGCCTGACGAACAGGAATCTCATCAGGCCGCAAATGAGGGTAAGGCTCCGCGACAAGTCGAAGCCCAAAAGCTACACGGAGTCATTTG
>JAJUJI010000016.1 GCA_029265405.1 Clostridiales bacterium
CAAATGACTCCGTGTAGCTTTTGGGCTTCGACTTGTCGCGGAGCCTTACCCTCATTTGCGGCCTGATGAGATTCCTGTTCGTCAGGCCGGAGATTTGCCTCCACCTTTCTTCAGATTCCGCGTCGCCACGGACACCCTTGGTCTTGGCTATGCCCTTCCCGCTGCCGGGCGGGTTCGGGACTTTCACCCTTTTGAACGTGCGCTCACCGGGCGCACGCGCACGTAAAAAGCGCCTGTCTGCCGTTCCTTTCGGTTCGGCAAGCAGGCGCTTTTTTGCGCATGCTTCGGATAAAGCCGGCCGTCTATTTCTCGAAGGCCGGCACTTGGGTCTGGATTTCGAAAATTGGGTTGTAGGCAAGCATCGGGAACACCTTGATAAAGTCAGGGTTGACCGGCTCGTCGGGGAAGGCCTTGGATATGGCGGCGGCTCTGGCGTCCCACCCGGCCTTAAATTCGGAATGCGTCAATATGTACAGATCGTTTCTCTTGATGCCGCGCACCACGCGCTCTCCCGCCTCATCGGGATTCCTTATGATTTTGCTGAAATCCGGCATGGGTCCCGGAGGCGGCGGAGGAGGCGCCGCGCCTTCCTTGTTCCTCGGCATCTCAAATTTCGGCGGCTCTATGCCCAGGTGCTTGGCCCTTAGCTCGCCGGAGGAAAGGCCCAGGTTTGTGGAGAAGGGGCCGGGGCAAAACACGCTTGAGCCTATGTTGTACTGCTTAAGGTCGCAGGCAAGCGTTTCCATGACGGATATTACGGCGTTTTTGAGCGAGTTGTAGAGTATGAAGCCGGGAACCGGAACCAGACCCGCCATCGACGCGGTAGTCACCAGATGGCCTCCCTCTCCGTGCTTTACTATGCGTGGAACTATCGTCATTATGCCGTTGAGTACGCCCTTGTAGTTGACCTCAATAGCAAGGTCTATATCCTTGTAGTCGAATTTTCCCACCCCCGGCCTGGGCTCGCCTATGCCTATTCCCGCGTTGTTGACGAGGATGTGCAGCTTGCCGAAGGCGGCCTCGGCAGCGTCCGCCGCCTTAACGTAGCCCTCCCTGTCGGTAACGTCGAGCTGGACGCCTATGGCCGGATAGCCGTTTTCATTGAAAAACTTCAGCGCCTCGTCAATGGCGTTTTGCCTGAAGTCGGCAATTACTATGTTCATGCCTTCCTTTGCGCAGGCCTTCGCTATCCCCAGCCCCAACCCGCTGGCGCCGCCGGTGATGAACGCCGTCTTGCCTTGTAGATTTTCCACTAAATTTAAACCTCCCGATATATTTATTATTGTTTATGTTTATGATTATACACCGGCTTTTTATTCAGTCAAGTCAAAAAAACGATAAGTAAGTCTGATTTATGCCGGCGCTAAAGCCGGCCCCCGCCGCCGCGGGATGCTTAATATATTCGCGGCAAAAAAGGGCTCCATTTTTTTGGTGCGGCTTTCTTCGCTTTTTTGCTTTAATAAAATTATATGCGGTTTGTTTTTATTTATTGACTTCAGTTGTTATTTAGCATATCCTATACTACATAAGGATAATATTGTAATTTGATAAAGCTGAGCGCTGAGGCTCTGATTGCGCGCTCACAAGCATTGCAGCGGAGCCTTTTCGGGCGCGTTTTCTTCCCAGCAATTGAATCAGGCCCTTTCCGGGCGCATGCGCCGGCAGGCCTGGCGCGGAGCTATGATCGTTTATTCAAATTATTTTAAGGAGGTAAATATCATGATAAGAAAGGCAGCGGTTGAAGGCGGAGTCGTTGCGGGCATACCCGCCGCAGACCCGCGCATAACCGCATTCAAAGGAATCCCGTTTGCCGCGCCGCCGGTCGGGAAAAACCGCTGGCGCGCACCCCAGCCGGTTGTTCCATGGAGCGGGGAATTGAAGTGCTCCGAGTTTGCGCCCATTTCTATGCAGCATATACCGGGCTTGGACCAAAACAACATCTACACCAGAGAATGGAATGTGGACCCGGAAATTAAGATGGACGAGGATTGCCTTTATCTCAACGTTTGGACTCCGGCAAAATCGGTCGACGATAAGCTCCCGGTATTTGTATGGTATTTCGGAGGCGGCCTTCAGGAGGGCAATACGGCCGAAATGGAGTTCGACGGAGAGCGCCTCGCCCGGCGCGGCATAGTCGTCGTGACAGTAAACTACAGGCTCAACGTATTCGGGTTTCTGGCTCATCCCCAGCTTACCAAGGAGCAGCCGGACGCGCCGACCAATTTTGGGCATCTGGACCAACAGGCGGGAACGCGCTGGGTAAAACGCAATATAGCAGCATTCGGAGGCGATCCGGACAACATCACCATTGGAGGCCAGTCCGCCGGTGGCATGAGCGTTTCGGTGCAGCTCACAGCGCCTCAAAACGAAGGCTTATTCAAAAAGGCGATAATCCAAAGCGGCATGATGGCGGACGTTTACAGCAGGACTCTCATGCCCATCCATACGCTCGCCGAAGCCGAGCAGGAGGGCGTCCGCTTCTTTGAGCGCCTGGGGGTCAAGACGCTTGAAGAGGCGAGGGCTTTGAAGGCGGAGTACATACGCGACAAGCTCAACGAACTGCGCCTGTTTTTCGGAACAGTTGACGACGGGATCTTCCAAATCGGCGACTACCAGAAAAACCTTATGGAAGGCAAGCGCTGGAAGGCGCCCTTGATGATAACCAGGACCGAATCTGAATTCAAGTCTGTGCTTCGCGCCGACAGCATGGAAAGCTTCAGGGCGCGGGCGGCCGAGATCTTCGGCGGCGATGCAGAAGAATTCCTGCAATATTGCGGCGACGACCTTGAGCAGGCGGTAAAACGCTCAGCCTTCAGCGGCATCGAGCTGTCGGCGAGAGCGCTTCAGCATTTTGACGAGAAACTCGGCATCAAGGAGCCGATTTATTACGCCGTTTTTGACGCGGAGATACCCGGCTGGGACAATCCGGGAACCTTCCACTCCGTGGATCTTTGGTTCTTCTTTGAAACACTCGCAAAATGCTGGCGTCCCTTTACAGGCAAGCATTACGATCTGGCCAGGCAAATGTGCAACTACTGGGCAAACTTTATAAAAACGGGAGATCCCAACGGCAACGATGCCGACGGCACGCCTATGCCTCTTTGGAAGCCTCTGACCGACGCCGAGCCGAACGCGATGTATTGGAAGGACAAGCCTGTTCCTGTTGTGGACGAGCCCGACGGGCTTATGAAGCTGCTGCTCAAGACCTATATCAGAAAGAGCTGAGCGGATGCTATAAGTTATACGAAATCCTACGGTTTTTGTAAACTAATATGTCGGTGCCGGCGCCAAAAGCGAACAAGTCTCGGGCGGTAATATGCACATTTCCGCCCGAGGCTTATCATTAAAAGCGCAAGTCTTGCGGCATTACAGCTCTTTAATCCGGTAATCCTCCCCAAATTGGAGCTTTTTGACTTTTCCGCCCTTCATCTTGTCGAATATGGGCATATGCGTTACAAATACATAAGCCGCGCCGGCCAGAGGGAGAACCTCGAGTATATCGCGCATGCCCGCCGCGCCCTCCGAATAGGCGGTGGTTTGGAAGGTTTCGTTCAGCAGCACCAGCGAATGCGGGACAAGGTTGTCGATTATCCTGGCCAGCTCCTTAACCTCACCCTCGAAGCGCCCTGCGGCGTCGCCGGCGTCAAAGTCCTTTTCGGCCGAGCTGAACTGGCAGAAAACCATTCCCCTTGCGCTTATTCTTGCGGCTTTGGCGCAGACCGGCAGGCCGGCCTGGGCGAAAAGCTGCGCCGCCCCGATTGCGCGCAGGGTGCAGGTCTTGCCGGTCGAATTTTCTCCCCTTATGAGCGCTCCGTCGCAGCCGGAAAGATCTATCCCGTTGCGCACAATTTCCCCGGCCTCCATGCCCTGGAGCAGGAGCTGGACGTCGTACAGCTCCTCGGCCTTAAAAATCCCGGCCTCCGGAGGCAGTATTTCAGGCATGCACATGGGCGCTCCCGAGCGCACCAGCCTGCGCACATACCTGACTCCCGTATCGTAGAAGCTCAGCTCGCCGGACAGCCCCCTGAAAAACTCGTATATATTGCCCGTAATGCTGCTTAGGGCCGAATAAATCTCGTATAGAGCCTCGTTCAGTATATTTCGGGCTTCCTCAAGATGAAATTCTCCCATATCCGCCTCCGGAGTTTCATCCGGCGGCGGGTTGGTTTTCGCAATGCTGCCAAGCAGCTTTTTGACCGAGCGCGAAAAGCTCTTTTCCTCGTTCTCGGCTACTTCGGCCAGGCTTGAGGCTCTTATCACAAGCGTATCGTCGGTTTCAACCCGCACCTTGAATTGATATGCGGCTACGGTATCCCGCATGAACATGGAGGCTATATCGCTTATCTCATCCAGCGAGGCGTTGTTGGTCATTTCGGAGCAGAATCGTTTAATTCCCGTCAGCCCCTCCGACTTGACGGGGTATTTGTCGACCGCATCGTAGATTGAGCGGAAATAGCTGACGGTCTTTCTTGCAAAGGCGGCCGTAATCTTCACAGACTCGTAAGTTGCGTCAAGTATGCCGCCGGAGGTATTGGGAACGCCGTAGACGTAGATTCCGGAACGCAGCTCTCGCCACTCGCTCTGAAGGGTGTCGTAGCTGGCGAATATGGAGCGCAGCTCGTCAAGCAGCTTTGGCATCTCGATGAAATCCAGCAGTATATCCTGCCGGTACTTGATCTCCTCAGGAGTTTTCAAAGGCCTTCTGAAGATCTCCATTGCGCAGGCCGCAGCCTCGCCGTCGCGGGCAAACTCGCCCAGCGCCTTATCAATCGACAGGTCGTAAAGAGTGTCGGACATGGCCTCCGCCAGCGGGTCGTAGCCGTCCGGAATGGTTTCAATATAATTTTTATACAGCAAACTGAATTTCATTGCCCAGCCTTCTTTTCTGAAAAGCGTTTTATCAGCGCTTCCCTGGTCAGTCCGTATTTTTTAAGTATGTCCTCCGCATATGAGCCGGATGAGGCGCGCAGGCGCGCTATGCGGAAGGTGCGGCGGTTTGCGTCGCTCTCGTCCACTATGACGCTGAGGAAGGGTATCTTGTCGCCCGCCAGCTTATGCTGATGCGTAATATAAAGCCCAAAGCAGCCCGAAGAGTGAAGCGCTTCCGCTAGCTCGGAGGTGCATTTCAAGGCCAGCTCCTCATTTGTAGTGGAATAGGTTTCGTTCAGCAGCACCAGCGAATTGCCGCCGTGCGCCTTCATTATCTCCTCCACCCTCCTGCGCTCGTCGGCAAACCTCCCGTCGCCCTCAAAACGCTCGTCCCTCGGGAAGTGGGTGAATACGCAGTCCACCGGCCAAAGCACGGCGTGCTCCGCCGCCACCGGGCAGCCGGCAAGGAAAAACAGGGTGGAAATCGCCGCGCACCTTAAATATGTCGTCTTTCCGCCTCCGTTTGCGCCGGTCAGGAAAAAAAAGGGCTCGCTTTCCGTAAACAGCACATCGTTTGGAACGATATTCGTTTCATTTTTAGCCAAAAGCGATATGTCTCTCGCATTTTTCAGGTAAATTTTGCGCTCTTCGGACACCTTAGGCCAGCAGACCGGAATATTGTGCCGCTTAAGCCTCAAAAGCAGCTCCGTTGTTTCAATGTAAAAGTTGAGCTCGTATCTGTAACTGAGTATGCTCCTGTCGTAGAAATCCGAAAAATCCTCATAAAAGGCCTTGAAAGCCGCAAATTCGGCAGGGCGAAGCCTGGCCGAGGCGTTGATGAGCCTGGGCCCCAACGCTATGTCCGTTTCCCTCTCGGCCTTCAAATCGCGCAGTCCCAAATCCCGCGAAGCGGCTTTAAGGCGTCCGATAAGAGTCTGCGGGTCTTCAAGGCGAAGCCATAGGTTGTCGCCCGCCATGCGCATGGTCAGCGTCCTCACCGCCCGGGAGGCCTCCTCAAGCTCCCCGCAGCGCTTTTCAATAGCCTTGAAGGCTTCTCCCTCCGTTTCGTTTTCGAACCAGCTCGCAAAACGGCCAAGCAGGCCGGAGCTCTCCGTTACTTTCGAGGCCAGTCTGTAAAAACGGACGACATAGCGCAGCAGATTTACATACAGAAAGTTTCTCTCGTTGTCGCACCGCTCATTGCCCAGCGCCTCATCCAGGCGGCGTATATCCTCGGCGGCGGCGGCAAGGGCCTTGAACAGAGCCAGGGTATTGCCGTTCTCGTTAAGCAGGGCCTTAAAAAGCTCCTGCCTGACGCATATATCCTCGCGCCTGCAAAGCACGCGCATCGCGCTTATCGCCTCATCGGAAAAAAGCAAATTCAGCTTCACATCTTCAAAAACGCCCGGGTCTACGGCGCGGCCCGAAGCCCTTTCGGTAAAAAGCAAACTGGGATAGCCCATTTTTTTATTCCTCTTGCCTCATATTACTTAATTGATTAATATTAGCACATATTAAGACCTTTTAAAAGCCCTGAGCGCCATATGTACAGAAGTTAACGCATTATTTAAAAATTTTTCCTATACAGCGTTTTGTCATTTCCGGGGAAAAGGCCGCTTGAAAACGCGCGCCGTTGATGCTAAACTATGTGCCTATAAACGCTTAAGAGGTACAGGCTATGAAAAGGCAAAAGCGGATCGCCGCAATACACGATATATCCTGCTTCGGCAAATGCTCGCTCACCGTTGCTCTTCCTATAATCTCCGCAGCCGGAATTGAGGTCAGCGTGATTCCTACAGCCGTGCTCTCCACCCACACCGGCGGTTTTACGGGCTATACCTTCCGGGACCTTACGGACGACATGCTCCCGATAGCGAGGCACTGGAAGTCCCTCGGGCTTGAGTTTGACGCCATATACACCGGCTATCTGGGCTCCTTCAGGCAGCTTGACATAGTTTCGGAAATTATCGATATGCTCAAAACGCCCGACACGCTTATCGTCGTCGACCCCGTAATGGCGGACAACGGCAGGCTTTACGCCAGCTTTCCGGAAACCTTTCCAGAAGGCATGAAAAAGCTATGCTCCAAGGCGGACGTCGTTGTGCCGAACATAACCGAGGCTTCGCTCATGCTTGAAATTCCCTACAGCGAAGGCCCCTATGCCGCCGAAGATATAAATAGGATGCTGCGCGGCCTTTCCGCTCTAGGCCCAAAAACGGCGGTGCTTACCGGCGTATATTTCGACGGCTCCGGGCTTGGGGCAGCATTTTACGACGCGGCCTCCGATAAGACCGACTTTGCTCTTTCCGAGCGCGTGGAGGGCTACTATCACGGGACCGGCGATATTTTCGCCAGCGCGCTGACCGCCGGCCTGCTTGCCGGTTTGGGTACGGCCGGGGCCGTCCGTGCGGCGGTCGATTTTACGGCCGGAGCTATCAGGAGGACCTGGGAGGCCGGTACGGACGTGCGCTATGGCGTGAACTTTGAGGCGGGCATCAGGGCGTTTATTGAGGACATAATAAAATAAAACGCAAGGGAGTCAGGCCGAAACGGCTTCGGCGCGGCCTTTTCATTACGGCCCCGCTTCCGTGCGTATGGGCGGAATAAAAAAGGCGCCGACTCTTGCGGCCTGAGCTGCAAACAGTCGCCGACGGCTATTTGCAAGGCACGCGCCAAATGCTGACGCGGGCATCGTAGCGATGCCCGCGTCAGCAGCGATATGGATAACTAAGCGGGCAGGCACGCTGGCTCAGACCGACCGGGCGCAGCGGCGCAGCTCCGAACCCTGGCTAGGGCTATCTGTCCCACTTGTCGGCCAGCTTGTTGATCTGGTCGGCAAAGGCGCTTAAATCCCGGTTTGAGCCGCCGTAATTGCGCGCGATTACATCCATTAGCCGTCTTCCCGCAAGCAGCAGCCGCTGGTAGACGGGCGATTCCTTCCTCCTGGCGGCCTTGCCCTTCAAGCCGTGCGCGGCGGTAAGCTCGGCTTCCGCTCCTTCCTCTTCCAAATCGACTCCCGCCGAGGCAAACTCGCCCGCCAGCAGGTCATAAACCGCCGTAAATTTCGGCGCGACGGCGTCGAAGCCATCTGACCTCAGAGTTTCCGCAAAGCCGCGGCACACCTCGCTTTCGCCGTGCACTACGAATATTTTCTCCGGCTTCGGGTCAAAAGCGCGGGCGTATTCCAGAAGCCCGTCCCTGTCGGCGTGGGCGCTCAGCCCCCTGAAGCTGTAGATTTGGCATTTGACGGCTATGTCCTCGTTGAAAAGGCTTACCGTATCGACAGCCCTATCGGCCAATATGCGCCCGAGAGTGCCCTGCGCCTGATATCCGACAAAAACCACCGCGCATTCGGGCCTCCAAAGGTTGTACTTCAGATGGTGGCGTATGCGCCCGGCCTCGCACATGCCGCTGGAGGATATTATTACCTTCGGCTCCTTCATGTAGTTTATAGCCTTCGACTCGTCGGAGCTTTCCGTTATGTGCAGGTTGTCGAAGCTCAAATACTTTTTGCCTGATCTGATGACCGCAAGCGTATCCTCGTCCAGATAGCCTTCAAGGTCCCCTTCATAAATCTCCGTGGCGGCCCTGGCAAGAGGCGAATCGACGAAAACCGGAAAGTCTGGCGCGCTTTTTACCATGCCTTTTTCTTTAATCTCCCTCAGGCAATAGAGCAGCTCCTGCGTCCTTCCGACGGCAAAGGAGGGAAACACCACGTTTCCGCCCTTCGACAGGGTTTGATCTATTATCTTAGCCAGTTCTTCCGTTGTGTCGTCCGGCGTTTCATGGTTCCTGTCCCCGTAGGTGGATTCCATAACCGCTATATGGGCTTCCCTTACATACTGGGGATCCCGTATGATGGGCTTGTTTTTGTTTCCTATGTCGCCGGAGAATACCAGCTTTTTCGTCTTTCCGTTCTCTGTGAGCCAGAGCTCCACGAAAGCGGAGCCCAGCAGATGCCCGGCGTCTGTAAAACGGAGTATTATTCCGTCGTCAAGCTCGTACTTCTCGCCGTACTCGCAGGAAACCGTCAGCTTAAGCGCGTCCTCAGCGTCCTGAAGGGTATAGAGCGGCTCCTCGTCCTTTCCCCCCGCCCGCTTGTTCTTTCGCGAATGCCAGCCGGCCTCTATTTCCTGGATATGAGCGCTGTCGCGCAGCATTATATCCAAAAGCTTAACCGTCGCGCCGGTCGCGAATATCTTGTTCCTGTAGCCCTGCTTTACAAGGAGCGGCAGCCGCCCCGAATGGTCGATGTGGGCATGGGTCACTATAACATAGTCTATCTTGTACGGAGCGAAGGGAAAATCCTGGCTGCCTTGGTTGTCGCCGCCCTGCACCATGCCGCAATCTATCAATATTCTCTTGCCGTTTACCTCAATGCCGTGGCAGCTGCCCGTTACCTCGCGGTCCGCGCCGTAAAAAGAAAGCTTCATTTGCCATATCCGCCTTATACTTATTATTTATTGCGCCTCAATCCAGCCCGTATTGCAAACCGGTGCCCGACAGACCGGCAAAGCGCTATTTTATATTGCTTCCGTATTTTTCTGCTGCGGCCTTATCGCGCTTCGGCGTTTTCCCGCACTTCCTAAATTATAAGCTTATTTTAAATTTAGTCAATAAAATTGCAACTATTCGAGACCTTTTGCAATGCGTGTAAAATCTGCGGGCGGGGCGCCGTTAAAGCTGCCCCGCCCACGCTGGTCCGAAGATAACCGGAGGCTGTTTGGATTGTACCGAACTGCTTTATAGAGCCGTCTGTAAAGCCTTTCCGGTGAACAAAGCCTCCGGCCCGGTCCTTCGGTTATCCGGCATATCGTCCACCTTCTTTCGGCGACATGGTAAAACGCCGCTTCTCGGTTGTCAGTGTTTTGCAATCTTTAGTTTATCTCATGATTTATATTCGCCATGCGCTCTATGTACCAGCAGCTTTCGTCAAACCGCAAAAGACTGCCTTAATTCAGAAAATCCTTGAGCTTCTTTGATCTTGAAGGATGGCGCAGCTTGCGCAGAGCCTTAGCTTCTATCTGGCGTATGCGCTCGCGAGTCACGTTGAACTCCTTCCCGACCTCCTCCAGTGTGCGCGTACGCCCATCCTCAATTCCGAAGCGGAGAATCAGAACCTTTTTCTCCCTTTCGGTCAGGGTATCCAGCACGCTCATGAGCTGCTCCCGCAAAAAAGTGAAGCTGGCCGCCTCGGCCGGCTCCGAAGCGTCCTCGTCGGGTATGAAGTCGCCCAGGTGGCTGTCCTCCTCCTCTCCTATGGGCGTCTCCAGCGAAACGGGCTCCTGGGCGATTTTTAGTATATCTCGCACCTTGTCGGGAGTCATGTTCATTTCCTCGGCCACCTCCTCCGGGGTGGGATCGTGGCCCAGCTCCTGAAGCAGCTGGCGCGATACCCTGATGACTTTGTTGATGGTCTCCACCATATGCACGGGGATCCTAATGGTCCTTGCCTGGTCGGCTATGCTGCGGGTAATGGCCTGCCTTATCCACCAGGTGGCATAGGTGGAGAACTTATAGCCCTTCGTATAGTCGAATTTTTCGACGGCCTTTATCAGTCCCAGATTGCCCTCCTGTATCAGGTCAAGGAAAAGCATGCCGCGTCCCACGTAGCGCTTGGCTATGCTCACCACAAGGCGCAGGTTGGCCTCGGCCATGCGCCGGCCGGCGCTTTCGTCGCCCTCGGCCATGCGCTGCGCGAGCACTATTTCTTCTTCGGGCGTCAGCAGGCTGACCTTGCCTATCTCCTTGAGGTACATTCTTACCGGATCGTCTATGCTGAAGGCCTCCGCAAGAGTATCCGTAGCCGCGATTTCCTCGTCGGTTATTTCCTCCAGCTCCGCCAGCTCCTCCAAATCGGCCTCGTCTGGCAGCTCGTCGGGGAGCAGTTCCTCAAGCATGAGAGTGTTGAATTCTTCGTCAACCGTCTCGATGCCCGCATTGTCCACGCTTTCAAACAGCTTGTCCGCCGCCTCCGCATCCAGATGCAGCTCCTCAATGACCTCCATTATTTCCCGAACCGTCAGCGAGCCGCTCTTTTTCCCCTTTTCAATAAGCTGCTGCATCCTCGCTTCCGGAGTGCAGGGCTTTTTATCGTTCTGGCAGCATTCGCAGTCTCCTTTTGACTCCTCGAGCTCATCGCTCTTTTGCTCCGCGATGTTTTTAGCGTTTTTTTTCTTTTCCTCCGCCTTATGCTTTGCCAGGAACGCGTCCGCCTCCGCCTCAAGCTGCGCGGGCGTGGGCTCGCCCTCGGGTACAATCGGTTTCTTTCCCATATCCTTATCCTCTTCCGCCTTTCTCTTCTTTCATCTTTTTGACTATTTCCGCCAAATCGGAGCTGCTGAGAACCCTCTCCCTCCTGATTACCCTTATGTAATCCTCGAGCGCTCTCCTTGATTCGCCGGAGGCTTCCGGCTTTTCCAATATTTCTGTAAGATGCGAGGCTTCCGCCGCATCCAGCGGCGCCGTTATGGCTGGCGGCGAAAGGCTCCTGTTTTCCGCCGCCCTGCGGCGTATCTCCCCGTATATCCTCCCGAGGAATGGCGATGTGAATTCCTCTTCGGCCAGCTCGCAGCCGTCTATGAGCGACGTATCCCTCAGAAGCAGCCTTATTACTCCCTCTTCGGCCATGGCGCTGCGTACATTTTCGTATTTCAGGCTCCGTTCTCTGGGCTGAACCTGCCGCTCCGGCCTCAGGGCTTCCCTCTCATGCCGCTTTTTTTCTTCGCGCCGCTTCTTCCCGGCCGTACGGCTCACCTCATCAAGCACCGACTGGAGAGATACCCCGGCGGCCTGGGCCGTCTTTGCCGCGTAAACCTCCCGCTCCACCGGGGAATCCAGGCCCGCCAGCTCCTCAACGGCGCTCTTTAAATACTCGACTCTGTCCTCGTCCTTGGTAAGGTTATAACGGCTCTGCAGGGCCATAAGCTTGTAGTCCATTCCTGTTCCGCTGCCCTTGAGCAGCTTTTCAAAAGCCTCCGCCCCGTATTGCTTTATGAAATCGTCCGCGTCGCACTTTACCGCCATTCCGTTCTCTATCCTGTCGGGCAGTTTGAGCACCCTTACCGAAAAATCTGAATTTTTCAGTATCTCCAAGGCTCTTTCCGTGGCCTTCTGCCCGGCCGGGTCGTTGTCGTAGCATATTACTATTTCCTTGCAGAAGCGGGAAATAAGCCGCGTCTGCTCGACTGTCAGCGAGGTGCCCATGGAGGCCACCGCGTTGTCAAAACCGGCCTGATGCAGGGTCACCACGTCTACATTGCCCTCGCACAGTATTATATTGCTCCGCTTAGTGTTTTTTGCCAGGTTGATCCCGTATAGAGCGCGCCGCTTTGAAAAGACCGGCGTTTCCGGGCTGTTCAGATATTTCGGCTCGGCATCGCCTATGGCCCTGCCTCCGAAGGCTATCACGTCTCCGCGCACGTCTATTACCGGAAACATAAGCCTGTCGCGAAACCTGTCGTATACCTTTCCTTCCCTTCTTACCGCCAGCCCGGCCCGCTCAAGCTCCTCCCTGGCGTAGCCCTTTTCGGCCATCGCTTTAATCAGCCCGTCCCATGAATCGGGCGCCGCCCCCAAACCGAAGCGCACGGCGGTTTTCATCGTGATGCGGCGCTTTTCAAGGTATTCCGCCGCCCGCCGGCCGGCCTCGGAGTTCAGATTCGCGTGAAACCATCTCGCGGCCTCCCTGTTGAGCTCAAGCATGCGCCGCCTCAGCTTCGGGAGCTCATCGTCCCTCTCATCCTCCGGAACAGTCATGCCTGCGCGCCGGGCAAGGAAATGCACAGCGTCGGCATAACCGAGGTTTTCAATGGACATTATAAAATGGATCACGCCGCCTCCGGCGCCGCAGCCGAAGCAATGGTATGCCTGCCTGTCGGCCGAAACGTAAAAGGAAGGCGTCCTTTCATTGTGGAAGGGGCACAACCCGGCGTATTCGCCGCCTCTGCGGCTCAGGCGCACGTAAGATGAAACCACGTCTACTATATCGCTGCGCTCCACAAGCCTGTCTATAAAGCTTTCCGGAATCGCCAAAGCCCGTCCCCCTTTTTTCTTTTTCAGACCTGCGGCGTTCGTACATTATTATATCTGCCGTCATGTAAATTTATAATGTAATATTTTAAAGATTCTATAAATATATGTAAGTCAAGCCGTAGTTAAGACAGGCTCTCGCGCAAGCTCCGGCGTATAGCCGAAGGCAAGCGGCCATGCTGTCGCGAACTATCACTTGAGGCTCCAGCCGCTCGGTATAAACAATTCCCCGTATTTATATACCGCGTACTGGTCGGTCATGCCCGCTATATAGTCGCAGACTGCCCGTTCTTCCCCGTCTTCCTGAGCAACCTTTACATAGTCGGCCGGAAGGCGGGAAATATCCTTCAAGTAGTACAAATACAGGCCCTCAATTATCCCCTTTACCTTGCTTTCCTCCGCCTTAGCCTTTGGGTTTTCATACACCGCCGCAAACATGAAGGCCCTGAACTCCCTCATCGCCTCCCCTACAGCAGGGCTGAGCATGATATCATCTCCGGAGGCTTCCACCGCGTCCCTTATGACGGTGTCTATTCGCTCGCCGTAGCTTTCTCCCAGCGCCTGGCGGACGCCGAGCGGAATATCGCCCTCCGACATTATGCCGGCCCTTACCGCGTCGTCGGTATCGTGGTTGACATACGCTATCCTGTCGGAGAGGGCGACTACCCGGCCCTCCAGCGTGCCCGGTTTTTGCGGCCCCGTATGGCATGCAATGCCGTCCAGCACCTCGAGGCTGAGATTGAGTCCCGCGCCGCTTTTTTCCAGTCTTCTTACCACTCTAAGGCTTTGCTCGTTATGCCGGAAGCCTTCGCTATGTATCTCGTTGAGCGCCCTCTCCCCCGCGTGGCCGAAGGCCGTATGTCCAAGGTCGTGCCCTAAGGCGATAGCCTCGGTCAGATCCTCGTTGAGCCCCAACGCACGCGAAATCGTCCTTGCTATTCGGGAAACCTCCAGCGTATGCGTCATCCGCGTCCTGTAATGATCCCCCTCTGGCCTTAAAAAAACCTGCGTCTTATGCTTGAGGCGCCTGAAGGCCTTGGAATGCACTATCCTGTCCGTGTCCCTCTGGAAACAGGTGCGGATGCGGCAAGGCTCTTCCGCCCTTTCCCTGCCGACGGACAGGGCGGCAGGGCAGGCTCTTGGAGATAAAATAAACCTTTCCAGCTCCTCTCGCTTTTCCCTCGGGCAGGGAGCACCCGATACGCCCGCTCCTGTTTTTTTATCGTCGCGCAAGCCTGTCACCTCCATATTAATTATATACGCAAAAAAACGCTTTTTCCCTTTATTTTTAAAGAATATTCCGGTTGTTTTTTGGGCTCGGCCTTGACTGCACGGCTTTTTGCCGCTTATAACCCTTGACAAAAGCACACTGTTGATATAGAATGTTAATCTTAAAGGGGTATGGTTATATAATATTTAACTTGTTTATTTTCAGTTTATATTGCGCTGATAGTATTTTCAGCGTGACAGACGTATTCCCGCGTATTTTGGCAGGCTTGGGAGGAGGCACGTATGGACGCAAAGCTGACAAAGAAGCGTTCGTTTAAAAACATTTTCCGGCTGAGCATCGACAAAAAGCTTGTCGTCTGCTTTGCTTTGCTCGCCGCGGCGCTCTGGGTCTGCCTTTATATATTCAGGAACTGGGAGGCCGCCGCCTCAATCACAGTGATCGTCTCCGTCCTGTTCTTTCTCCTGGTCAGGCGCATGATTGTCATACCGCTTAAAAAGCTCACGCTTTCGGTCATTGAAAGCAGGCATACTCCGAAGGGCTTTGAGTATACCCCGCCGGATATACGCACCGGCGACGAGCTGGAGCTGCTTGCCGACGCCTTCAAGCGCATGGCGGACGACATAAACGCTTCAGGCGGCGGCAAATAGCGCCCTATTTTAAGGAGTGAGCTGCAGATGGATGCCAGAAAGAAGTTCATCCCCGCCGAGCTGACCAAGCGCGTCACCGCGCGGGAGGCTTATGCATATTGCGGCGAGTTTACGGCTTTCTTTCTGCTTTTGCTATATGTGCTCACGCCCGCCGCCGCTTTCGTACTGTCTTTTATCCTGCGTTTTCCCGCCGCCTTCCTTCTTCATGACTTCTTCATGGCCATAGGCGCCATGCTGATTGCTTTCGCGCTGGCGGCAATCTGCTTTGCGGCGCGCGGAGCAAATTTAGGCTCAGTTTTACGCTATGTCCGCCGCAAGCCGCAAGCGGCTTTTTTCGCTCTATTCCTCGTATGGGCTGGCATTTCCGCGCTGCTGGCTGAGGATCTTGAAACCGCTTTTTGGGGAACCGCCTTTCGTTACAACGGCTTCTTCACATATATGGTATACTCGGCCTCGGCAGTCGCCTGCTCCAACGTTAAAAGCGGTAAGCTCAGGAAGCTTCTACTTTTCTGCTTCGCCGGGGTTTCTGTTGTTTTATGTCTTGTGATGCTGGGGCAAAACTACGGTCTTGAGTTTATAACAAGCATAAACGGGAGCAGAAATCAGTCTGTTTTTCTGAATCCCAACCATTTCGGGTACTTTCTGGCCATGTCCATTGTTCTGCTCGGCGGAGCTACTGTCTGCCAAACCCGCATTCTCCCCGCCGCGACGGCGGGCCTTTTATTTGTGTTTGAAGCCTGGGTGCTGACTTTGAACGATACCTTCGGCGCCCAGGTGGCAGTTTTCCTCGCTTTGCTTCTAATGCCCCCGGCATACCGGCTGCTGGCTGCCCGCCGGCGCACCCTTATCTCGCTTATTCCGCTTGTACTATTTTCCGCCGTATATGTGCTGACCGGCTCTCTCGGTGCCGGCAGACGCGGAAGCGACGCGATTAGCCTTCTTGGAGACGCCAAATCCATAATCGGCGGGGTCGTGTCGGGAGGCCAGGCGCAGACGGAAAAGAGGGAGCTTGCCAACGGCGACAGGTTCAGCCTCTGGGTCGCCGCGGCGGGCTATGCGGCCGAAAAGCCCGTTCTCGGCTGGGGGCCCGATTCCCTCGGCCCTCTTTTTGAGGCGGACGGCTTTAAAAACACAGCCGCCCACAACGAATACATACAGCTTGCCGCCGAAACGGGCTTCCCGGGCCTTCTTTTTTATCTTGCAGGCCTTGCTTCGGTATTTGCGGTTAATTTAAAGGCCGTTCGTTCCGCTTACTATAACGGCGGCGTCAGGCTTTCGCCCTATTCGGTCGTCGCCGCCGGCTCGGCCCTGTCTTACCTTATATCGGCTTTTTTCGGAGTATCGTTATCATATACGGCTTCTTTTTGCTTCGTCCTGCTTCCGCTTGGCTCTATTTGCATAGAAAAAGACAATATGTCGTAGGATGATCTATAAAAATAATCTATAATTAGCGAATTTGCCAATTTAATCTATTAAATTTCGTCTATTTTTTGATTTTTCTCGCTTGATTATTTATATTGCAGCATATATAATTACCTCAATTTGTTGAATATTGTCGTTTTATGCCATATTTGTTCCGACGGCGTTTTCATTTTCCTAAACAAACGGTACTGGTTATTGGAAAGAGCTTAGTGCTATTTGGAGGGAAATAAATGAAAAAAGCGTACTCGTCGAAACGTAGCGGAGCTTTGTCTTGCAAAAATGGCTTTACTCTCGTTGAGCTGATCGTCGTCATCGTGATACTCGGCATACTCATTGCCATTTCCATTCCGAACCTCATACCGCTTATAACTAAGGCTTCATCAATGAGCTCCAAAGTCAACGAGCACTACCAAAAGGTGCTGAACGCCTCGGACTCCATCAACGCCTCCAGTTCAAGCGGGGCTTGGCCTTTCGGCACTTCAAGCGGCGACGCCGAGGATTAGCTTGGGCCGGGGAGGAAATGCATGTCAAGCTTCAGATATAAAGCGCAGGACAGCTTGGGAAGGCTTGTCAATGGCGTTTCCTTTGCCGGAGGCGAAGGAGAGCTCCACCATAAGCTCAAGGCCGAGGGTCTGCTGCTGCTTTCATGCCGCCCTTGCTACGCGATCAGCAGCCGTTTTACGTTAAAGCCCTCTGTTTTGGCCGATTTCAACCGCCAGCTGGGCCAGCTTCTCGGTTCCGGCATATCAGTCGTGCGCTCGATAAGAATAATGCTCAGGGACGAGGCGCTCAGGCCGCGACAGCGCGCCATTTACGAGGATCTTCTGCGGCTTATCCGGCAGGGCCGCCCAATATCCGACGCGCTGGAAGCGCAGGGCGCCTTTCCGCCCCTTATGATAAGCATGTACAGGGCGGCCGAGGCCGGGGGCAGTCTTGATAAGACCGCCTCAAGGCTTGCCGTCAAATATGAAAGAGAGCACCGGCTCAATTTAAAAGTCAAAAACGCCACAGCTTACGCAAAAGTCTTGGGCGTTTTGACTTTTTTTGTTTTGATAGTAATGTTTGCTATTGTATTGCCTCGATTTGAAATCATATTTGCCGACGCCAAGCTGCCGGCAAGCACCAGGCTTCTGCTTGCCGTGAGGGATATTTTCAAATACCACGCTCCTGTTGTTCTTCTAGGCGCTTCAGCCGCGATTTTTGCAGTGAAAGCTCTGGCGAAGCTGCGCTCGGTTTCCCTCCTGCTCGACAAAGCGAAGCTGCGTCTACCCATAATCGGCAGGCTGCTGCAAAGCATCTATACTTCCCGCTTTGCCCGCACTCTCAGCTCGCTGTACGCCGCCGGGCTGCCCATAGTCCCCGCTCTTCAAACCGCGGTTTCGACAGTCGGGAACGAATATATCAAACGCCAATTCGACGCAGTAATATCCGAGGTGAGGACCGGCGGCAGCCTGAGCTCCGCCCTTGAAAGGGTCGGCGGCTTCAGCGTAAAAATGTCCGTTTCCGTCCGCATAGGCGAGGAATCCGGCACGCTGGAGCTGATGCTCAGCTCCTTGTCCGAGGTCCTGGAATACGAGGCCGAGGCTTCCTTAACCAGGCTGGTAAGCTTTCTGGAGCCTGTCATGATAGTTATTATGGCCCTGATTGTTGGCTTCATCGTCATCGCCATAATAACTCCGGTCTTCAGCGGCTATTCCGCGCTGGGCGAAGGCTACATATAGCGCCATGACAGTATCGGTTTGCATATCAGGCGGAAAAATCACTATATTGGCCGGCAGGCAGTCGATCAACCCCGCTTTCAGCAAGATTATTTTAAAGCGGCGGGTATCCTGCGCCATTCCGGAGCATATCTTGCGCGAAGGGAAGCCCGCAAGCGCCGACGCCTTCTCCGATTTCATTGGGAAGCTATGGGCGGAACACGGGCTTCCCAAAGGTCCCGTATCCCTCGTGCTGGAAGGGAGCCAATTTGTTGTCAAGCTGTTCGACATGCCTGCGGTGAGCGCAGGCAAGACCATAGAGTACATCGCGCGCGAATTCTCGGACGTTGAACGGGCCTCCGACCCTGTCTTCAGCTATTTGCCAATTTCGACAGACCCCAGGCTGCATACAAGGAGAATTTTGGCTGCCATGGCCGAAAGAAGCTATATAAGGCTTTATATGGATATATTTAGCAATGCCGGCCTTCAGCTGATTTCGGTCAATGCGCTGCAATGCTCCGCAGTCAGCCTGCTTTCCATGCATCCGAAAATCGCAGGGCGGACCTGCCTTATCCAGCATGTCGGGAACGGCGAGCTGACGAGCGTATTCTTCGTTGAAGGGTTGTATGCATATTACGGCCGCACAAATTTCCCTGCCAATTGCGGTCCGGTAGAGCTTGCCATGGAGCTGTCGCGCTCGGTGAGCGCCATGCTTCAATTTGCTAAGGCTCAGGGCATCGAGCGGGCGGTAACGGACGTTTTCCTGCTTGGCGTGTACGAAGGAGACTTTGCCATCTGCTGCGAAAGCATAAGACAGCTTGAGCCAGCTCTGTCAGTCGACGAGCTTTCCTGCGATCCGCTGTTTTATGACACCGACGCGATCGAGGGCCCTCCCAAGGACGGGATAAAGGCTAAAACCGAGGATCCTTTCGGAAGGTATTTTTGCGCCGCAGCCGGTTTTGAGACTTTTACCGGCAAATCCGGCTTCGTATATCAGCAAAAAAGAGATATGCGCAAGGAGAAGCTCAAAAGGCTGCTTATAAAGCGCTCGGCGCCCTTCATAGCCGCGCTAATAATTCTTCTCGGCTGGACATTAGCGCTTTACAGGGAAAAACGGCTTTTGATAGCGGCTGTTGAAAGCTCGGAGCTGTATCTCGGAAACGAGAAGCTTAAGTCGGACGCCGCGCGGTACGATATGTACTCGGCTCTTGTTGCTGACCTTGAAGCGCGCATTTCCGCATTGCAAGCCGCAAAAGCGGCCATTGATTCGTATCCTGTAATGAGCTCCGCGGTTTTTAAAGCCTTAACCTTTGCCGCGCCGGATATCGCGGATATTACCGTGGTCAGCTACGACTCAGCCGCGGGCCGTGTCGGGTTGATATGCGTCACAAGCGACGAAGCTCTTATTCACCGCTGCGTTCAGGCTCTTAAAAGCAACAAATGCCTTATTAAGGTCAGTTATTCGGGTTATGAGCTGAATGAGGATGGAAGCTACATTGCGGAGCTGTCCTGTTATCTTGCTTCCGACTCAGGAAGGGAAAAAGAAGACGCAAGCGCTTCATAAATTGAATAAGTCCGCCAATTCGCGGAGGATTCAAAAAATGATAACCTTTGTTTTTACGGATAAAGATAAAAGGCTGCTTGCTTTGACGGCGGCGCTGCTGATATTCCTTGGCCTGTGGCGTTTTGCCATACTGCCGCTGCGCAATATGAACAGCCGGCTTCGCGCTCTTGCTAGCTCCGAAGCGCAAAAATGCGAGGAGCTTGCGGCAAAATGCGAGGCTCTCCAGGCTGCGGAATTAGAATACGAGAGGCTTCTGTCGGAATACGCGCAGGCCGCCGAATATTTTTGCCCGTTTACGGAAACTGACGAGGCTGACGCTCTTCTAACCGGCATCGCGGCGGAGTGCGGCTTGAAAATCCTTTCCTTCAGCGCGGCCATACCGGAAGCGTATGCCAGCATTCAGCCATATAAATATTCCGCAGCGGCGCTCGGTTGGGATAGCGGCGAGCTTAAGGGTATATACGCCGCCTCAATATCAATAAAAATATCCGGGCTTGAGGAAAACATATTGCGCTATGCGGACCGGCTCGGGAGTCTGGGCTCGTTGCGGGTCGTCTCTCTGTCCCTTTTAAAGGGTAAAGCGTCGGAGGGCGGAATGATGACGGGTTCAGTCCAATGCAGGCTGGAAATAGAATTATACATGCGTGAAAGCATAGGATAAAGGAGGCCGGCTTGGAAAGCGGCAGGAACATCAAAATAGGCGACGTCTTATTGGAATTGGGCTTTATAACCGCCGCACAGCTTCAAGCGGGGCTGGAATACCAGAAGCTTAACAGGAAGCGCATAGGCGACGCCCTTGTGGAGCTGGGCTTTATAACGGAAAAGCAAAAAATAGCCGCCCTGGCAAAAAGGCTTAGCCTGGCTTCCTCGGACATTGAGGATTTAACGATAGAAAGCTCGGCGATAGCTAAAATCCCGCGCCAGACGGCGGAAAAGCACGCCATACTTCCCGTCCGCGCCCGCGGCGGGATACTTACGGTCCTGACGGACGACCCTATGAATTTTTACGGTTTGGAAGAGGCCCGGCAAATCAGCGGCATGCAGCTTGAAATCATCCTCACCGAAAAAGCGCCGCTGGCGTCCGCCATAAGCCGGCATTATTCGGAAATCGGGGTCCAGCTTGCGGCGGAAAAGGCAAACATCCATGCCGGCAAGCTTGCCGAAGCCGCAGCCTCCGCGCCTGCGGACGACGAAACGCCTGTTATAAACCTTCTCAACAGCCTCGTCCTGCGAGCCTGGACGGTAAACGCCAGCGACATACATATCGAGCCCTTTGAAGACTGCACCCAGGTCCGCATGCGGATGGACGGGACAATAGTCGACTACCTTACCCTAGACAGGAACCTGCACGGCTCCCTGATAGCCAGGATAAAGGTTTTGTCCGAGCTGGACATAGCGGAACACCGGCTTCCTCAGGACGGACACGCGAGGATACAGCTCGGCGGCGCTACGGTCAACATGCGCGTTTCCCTTATCCCTACGGTTTTCGGTGAAAAGGCTGTGCTGCGCATTTTGGACGGAAACGCCGCCGTCGACTATTCCGGCGCCTTCGGCATGAGGCCGAATGATTATGAAAAGTTTATGAAAATCCTCCAAGCCCCAAGCGGCCTCGTTTATATTACCGGGCCTACGGGCTCCGGGAAAACCACCACCCTATATATGGCCCTGGAATACCTGTCGCGGAAGAGCCTGAATATATCCACCATCGAGGATCCTGTGGAAAAAAACATAAGAAGGGTCAACCAAATGCAGGTTAACGCATCCGCCGGCCTTACCTTTGAGGCCGGCCTTAGGGCCCTGCTCAGGCAGGATCCCGATGTAATAATGGTCGGCGAAACCCGCGATCCCGAAACCGCCTCGATTTCCGTCAGGGCCGCAATTACCGGCCATCTTGTCCTGTCAACGCTCCATACGAGCGACGCGTGCGGCTCCGTTGCGCGGCTGCTGAATATGGGGGTTGAGCCTTACCTCCTTGCCGACTCCTTGGCCGGTGTTGTAGCCCAGCGCCTGCTGCGAAAGGTCTGCCCGCACTGCTCGCTTGTTTACGCCCCCAGCGAGGAAGAAATACGCCTTTTGGGAATCGAAGCCGAAGCTATAAGAAAAGCCCGGGGCTGCCACCTGTGCAGCAATACGGGCTACAGGGGCAGATGCGCGGTGCACGAGATACTTACAGTGGATGAAGGCGTGCGCAGGCTCATATCCGCAGCGGCTTCCGGCGAGACAATCAAAGAGCATGCGTCAAAATGCCTGGGATTGGTTACCCTTAAAGAGGCAGCGGCAAGGCTCGTTGCGGAGGGCGTGACGACAATGGAGGAATTTTGAAAGGCGGCGTACTGAGCATGAACAATATAAAGCTTATGGAATTGATACGGATGGCGCGCCAGGCCGGGGCAAGCGACATACACCTTTCCTCCGGCTCCGAGTTCCACGCCATGTTCCGCATAGACGGAAGCCTGAGACCGGCCGGCTTGAAGCTGACGGAGAGCGAAGCTGAAGAAGCGCTTCTTTCCCTTATCGAGGGCGGTCGAAAAGCCGCGTATTCAAGCGGGCGGGACGCCGACTTCGCCTTTGAAACGCCGGACGGCTTGCGCCAGCGCGCAAACATATACAGCCAGCTTGGCAAGCCTGCCGCCAGCATACGCCTGATTCCGGCCTCGATTCCGGACTTCAATACGCTGGGCCTTCCGAAAGCACTTGAAACGCTGTCCGAGCTTGCCGGAGGCCTGATACTCGCAACGGGTCCTGCCGGCTCGGGAAAGTCCACGACCCTGGCGGCTATCGTCGAGCGCGTAAATTCGACCCGGCCTGCGCATATAATCACGGTGGAGGACCCCATTGAGCATATTTATCGCCCCAAGCTCTCGCTGATACACCAGCGCGAGGTCGGGCGCGACACCGAGGGCTTCGCGTCCGCCATAAGGAGCGCCCTAAGGGAGGATCCGGACGTAATACTGGTCGGTGAAATGCGGGACACGGAAACCATTTCAGCCGTCCTTACCGCTGCCGAAACGGGCCATCTCGTCCTTTCCACCCTGCATACGGCGCGGGCCCATCTTGCCGTCGACCGCATAGTCGACAGCTTTCCCGCCTCCTTCCACAACCAGGCCCGCTTGCAGCTTGCCGGAGTGCTGAAGGGCGTCATATGCCAGCGTCTTATCCCTGCCATTGGCGGCGGGCGCGTCGCCGCCTCCGAGATGCTGACGGGGACCGACGCGGTGATAAATATGATACGCGACAACAGGCCCCACCAGCTGCTCTCAGTCATGCAGGCAGGCGCAAGGGAAGGCATGCATACCCTCGACGCGGATCTGGCCCGTCTGGTCCGCTCAGGCAAAATCACCATGGAAAACGCCCTGAGATACTCCACTGACAGAAAGGAATTTGAAGAATTGCTGTAAAAACACCGCGCCGAACTTCACGTTTCGGCGCGGCAATCCTTAAACCCTTATTTCAATTCCCTCATCAAACGCTCAAATTCGTCCGCCACCCTGACAAATGCCTCAACGCAGGCGGGATCAAAACGCTTTCCCGAGTCGTCCTTAATGATTTTATAGCACTTTTCGGGCGGAAAAGCCTCCTTATACGCTCTCTTAGACGCCAGCGCTTCGTACACGTCCGCCAAAGCGACGATTCTTGCCGCCAGAGGTATTTGTTCGCCGGCGAGCCCGTCCGGATAGCCGGCCCCGTCCCATCTTTCATGGTGGCTTCGCGCTATCTCGTGGCCGCATGAAAAGTACTCGTTGCTCCGCCAGTCCTTGATGGTTTCTATCATTTCGCAGCCCCTAAGGGTATGCGTCTCGATAACCGCGAATTCTTCCTCCGTCAGCTTGTCCGGCTTCAGCAATATATTGTCCGTTATCGCGACCTTGCCCAAATCGTGCAGGACCGAGGCGGCTGCGATTATGTCCGTTTCCTTTTCGCCCAGCCCCATTTCCCTTGCAAGCAGCCTGCTTAGCTCCCGGACGCGCTGTATATGGTTTCCCGACTCAAGATTATGGTATTCCACGACGGTGCCCAGCAGCTCCATGAGCTGGATATTGTACTCCAGTATCCGTTTGGCCTGCTTTTCTACCGTTTCCTCAAGGCTGTTCTTGTGCTCGTAGAGCTCTATGGCGTTCCAGGCGCGCTTGCGTATGATATTCGTGTCGAAGGGCTTGCTGAAATAATCGGTGACTCCCAAGTCGAAGCCCTGCTTTTTCGATACATTGCTGTCTTCGCCGGTAATCATTATTACCGGCATTTTTTCAAGATACCCGGCTCTGCCCAGCTCCTTCAGCACTTCAAAGCCATTCAGCCGCGGCATTACAAGATCAAGAAGCAGCAGCGAGATCTCTCCGTCCCGCCGCTTTACAACCTCTATAGCTTCTTCCCCGTCGGATGCCTCGAGAACCTCACAGTCGTTTTGAAACACCTCGGCCAGTATAGCCCTGTTTATGTACTGATCGTCGGCAATGAGCACACTTCGCATCGTCATTGTTCCTGGTATGTGAATTTTTTTGCCGCTGCAACAGAAACCCTATTCCGGCAGTCCGCCCCGGCTTAAGCGAATTATTCAAGCTCTCTTATAGCCTCGACTATCCTTTCATAATCCGGCTTCAGCTCCGAGAATAAGGATTCAAAATCGGAATAATCGCCCGCTTTCCCTTGCCGGTTCATCCTGCCTGCCAACGCGAACAGACTGTTGAAGCCCAGATTGCCAGCAAGCCCCTTAAGGCTGTGCGCAGCTTCGGATGCCGCCTTGTAGTTCCTTGTCCCCATAGCGGATGAGAGCTCCGTAAACGCCGTATCTCCCGGAAACTTTTTGATCATCCTCACGAGCAGGGCTCTATTTCCCGAAAAGCGCTCCAGCACTTCGTTCAAGTCCATCCCCGCCGCCTCGGCAAACTCGTTTAAATCCATACCTCCGCCCTCATCCCTCTGCATATGCATCTCCGTTGAAATCCAATTGTTCGCATTATTTACACTGCGGTTTCAGCCGGAGCCGCTTTAATGCTTAACGGTTGCAGTCTTTATGTTATATATCGTAATATATGCTAAATACTTTATCAATAAATATCATTTTTTCTCGAAATTTGCTTCAACTCCCCGGCGATGCAGGCGCTGCTAGAAACATGTTGCGTCATGGTGCTTTTTTGTTCCGTCTCTATTTATTATTGTTAATGTTTAATATTTCTAACATTTCCTCCGCCAGCCTGCCCCGGTTTTCCTCGGTTGCCTCCAGCAAGGCGCACGGTCCGGCGCCGACAAGATCGGCCGTCCACGCGGGCAGTCCCTGCCTTACGACGGCTATAACGGGCTTTGGGCAAGCCAGGGCCCTGAGGACGGAAGCTCTGAATGCCAAGGCGTCTTTTTCAAGAAAGCCCAGCTCGTCTATTACTATAAGCTCGGCATCGGCGCTTTCCACAGCCTTGTCCACCAGCCCCGCGCAGAGCGAGTCGAAGACAGCTGTCAGTCCTTCGGGCCGGCCGCCGCCGAAACGTGCGACCGCATGGCTTTCGTCAAACAGCGGCTCTTGCCCCCAGGGAGCCGCGTATAAAAAGGCGTGGGGCTCGCCTCTTTTTTCTTTGAAAAGGGTTTTAAGGCCCGCCGCCCTCAAGCCGGAGCAGGATGCCGCCTTATCGGCGAGAGTGCTTTTTCCTGCCCCCCGTGCGCCCGTAAGGATTATGTTTTTCATGCTTATCTCCCGTGGCACTTTTTGTACTTTCTGCCGCTCCCGCAGGGGCAGCGCCCGTTGCGCTCGGGCCTGAACTCTCCCTTTTTAATCATTTCAAACAGCTCATTAGGGGTATGTCCGAAATTGGCCCAAAGCCTTACGCTGTTTTTAAGCTCCCGAATCCTCGCGGCATCCTCCATAAGCTCAAACTCCGAAAACAGCTCGCCGTGCTCGCAGTCCTCAAGCTCAGTTGACAGAGTAAGGTAAAGCGTGTCGGCAAACAGATAGGCTTTGTCTTCGGCATCCTCCACTCCCCTCGACCTGAGGATGTCTTCAGCTTCAAGCCTGTATATTTCAAGCTCACGGAACACGTCCAGATACGCGCCTTCTCCAAGCTGAAGCATCTTCTCGTGCCTGGGCAGGTAAAGCGGCATGCCCTTCCGGGCTTGAATATAATCTTGCGCGCTCTCCGCCGGCAGAAGCGCGTTTAGAAGCATGCCGTCCTCAAGGCGGTAATAGCGCCCGTCGGCAAGCTCCCTCAAATATCCCTCTACCTCCTCCGCATCCGTTTTCCCGCCGCTTTCAATATTGAATATGTCTACGAATTCCTTTACCGTCACGACGCCGTACAGCTTTACGCAGGCGGCGGCGTAAATGTCCAGCATATCCCTCTTTCTTTTATGCTCCGCAAAACCGAGCCTTTTCAGATCGCGCCACATATCCTTGAATTCCGAGGGTACGACGCAGTACATCAAATCTCCGACGGCAAAGGGCGTCATGAGTGAAAAGGCGGTCAGCGAAGAGTGGCGCGGCAGGAAAACGCTATCATCCTGCAGGAAGGTGGTTTCCGCCGCCCGCGCAAACAGCTCGAAATCCGCCGGCGTGACGGCCATAAGCAGCATTTTAAAGACCTCCGGATCGGTCAGCCAGCCGTAAATGTCCTCTATGCCGGAACCCGCAAGCCGCTTCAGCGATTCCAATTCCGCCTCGCCCTTAAGGGCCAGATGCTCCCGCAGCCCGTAAACCGGCTGAGCGCAAACGGCGTTCTTTTTATTTATTTCTCTTAAATTCATGTCCATGCGTTTATTATAATTCTCTCCGGCTTAGATGGCAAGACGGATTTGGCGCGCAAAATTAGTTATTAAAAAAACGGGGGCTTATATTATTACTTTTTTCCCTTGTTTTCCATTGATAGGACGTATAAAATGGCTTAAAAATTCAAGAAAGGATTAAATGCGGCAAAATATGGGACGTTACAGAAATTTCAAAATAGCTCTTTACTGCACGGCTCAAAACATGGTTTCCATGAGCCGGGACGCTCTTAGGCGGCAGCTTGCATTCTTCAACCATTACTGCGGCTGCGACAAGGTGTATCTGGAGCCTTACAGGGACGGGCTCATTATACCTGCCGACCAGCTCGACATGCTGGTCGGAGTCTTCCGCGAAAACGGCGTCGAAGTATCCGGCGCGCTTACCACGACCTGTCCGGATCTGAGCGAGGCGGACGCCGGCAAGCAGCGTCTGGGAGGCACCTACTGCTATACAAACGCGGCCATGCGCGAGCATCTGGTCAATACGGTGAAGTATACCGCCCGGCGCTTCGACGAGTTCATAATCGACGACTGGTTTTTTACCAACTGCACCTGCGGCGAGTGCCGCTCAGCCAAGGGGGGCAGGAGCTGGGAGGAATTCCGCACAGAGCTCTGCGCCGAGGTGAGCCGGGAGCTTATCATAAAGCCCGCTAAGGAGGCAAACCCCAACTGCAGGGTCATCATAAAGTACCCGAACTGGTCCGAGGCCTATCAGGAGTCCGGCTACAGCCCGGCAATCCAGCGCGGCATTTTTGACATGATATACACCGGCACAGAAACCCGGGACACAAGGCGCAGCGACCAGCATTTGCCCAAATACCTGAGCTACAGTCTAGTGCGGCTGATGGAAAACTACGCGCCGGGCCGCAACGGCGGCGGCTGGTTCGATCCCTACGGCTGCAGTCCTATCGAGCTTTACCTGGAACAGGCCTACCTTACGGCCTTTGCGCGCGCAAGGGAGCTTTGCCTGTTTTGCTGGGGCTCTCTGTACAACAACCGCGTGGTTACGCCTTTGGGGCTCCAGCTCGACCTTATAGATTCCATGCTGGACAAGGCCGGAAGCTGCGCCGGCGTTCCCTGCTATCTGCCCGACGGCGCGCAGGGCGAAGACCATCTTGAGGACTTTCTAGGCATGGCCGGCATACCCTTTGAACCGACCCCCGACTTCCCCTTGGAGCCGAAAACAAAAAGCGTTTTCCTTACGGTCCAGGCGCTGAAGGATCCCGATATTATCGGCAAGCTCAAGACCTATGTTGCAGCAGGCGGCAGGGCCGTCGTCACCTCCGGCTTTATAATCGAGGCGCTGAAGGATAGGCGCGGCATAGAGGAGCTGACCTCAATAAGATACAGGGGCCGCCGCTTTTCGTCAAACGAGTTTATTGACGACGGCATGATGCCTTCAGGATATTACATATCCCGCCATTTAATGAGCTTCCCGCTTCTGGAGCACCGCAACAATACCACCTGGACGCTTGCCAAGGCCGTCGTCGGCGAGGAAAACTACCCCATAGTCCTGCGGGACTGCTACGGCAAGGGCCAGATGATCACCCTGGTACTTCCCGACGAATACGGCTATATCTATGACCTTCCGCCTGAAATATTAAAGGTGATCCGCGCCCAGTTCGAGCTTCCATACTTTCTCGACGCGCCCGGCCAAATCTCCATGTTCATGTACGACAACGACGTGTTTTCCCTCTACGCCTACACCGGCGGTCTGACCTCCGGCAGAGCCAGTATAATCGCCGACGGACGGGCGGACGCGCTTGTCAGCCTCTCCGGCGGTTTCAGGCAGCCTCCCTCCGGCTATACGCGCGACGGAAAGACCATATTTAACCTTTTCATGCTCCAGCCCGGGGATATTCATTTTTATAAGCTTGAATGGAATGAAAACCGGGAAATCCCGAAACCCAAAAGGGAGATAATTTCCGCCCCCCACGAATTAAACGCGTGACATAGGGCTCCTTTCATGCTATGCTTGCATTATCAACCTGTTCGGGAGGGAAAACAATGAAATACGAATGCACGGCCTGCGGCTACATCTATGACCCGGCTTACGGCGATTCCGACGGGGGCATACCCCCTGGAACCGCTTTTGAAGACCTGCCGGAGGATTGGGTCTGCCCCGTTTGCGGAGCCTCGAAATCTCAGTTTGCGCCTTATAAGGGCTGAGAGCCGGCAGCCTTAATTCAAACGCGCAAGGGGAACGCCATATCGCCGCGTTTCCCTTGCGCATGCTTTTACCCGATATTTCATGATTTAGCCTCTTTCATGCCTGTATTTCCTCAAGAGCTCGATCATGGCGTCAAGCTCGTCCTCGGTGTTTTCCGCGCTCAAACCCACCCTGAGCGTGCTGTCGGCGGCCTCGGCGGAGAGGCCGAAGCTCATAAGCATCGAGGGGCCGCGGGCGTGGTTCGATTTGCAGGCGGCCGAGGTTGAAACGCATATGCCGTTGTCGCTTAAAAATGAGGCGGCCTGCGCGTTTTTAAGGCCCGGCAGATAGAAGCTTACGATGTGGGGCGCGCCTTCGGCAGGCGAATTTATGACGGCGTCGAAAAAGGTTTCTTTCAGGCGTTCTATTGCATAGGCCTTCAGCTCGCGCATGCGGCGAGCGTCGGCGTCCAGCCTTTCCATTGTTATCCGCACCGCCTCGGCAAAGCCGGCAATCAGCGGCATGGCCTCGGTGCCGGAGCGCAGCCCCTTTTCCTGCCCCCCGCCGTATACGCGGCGGCTTATCTGAGTTCCCTTTTTCACATACAGAGCGCCTATCCCCTTCGGACCGTGTATTTTATGGCCGCTGACGCATATCAGATCTGCCCCCAGGCTTTCAGCGGTAAAGCGCAGCTTGCCGAAGCCCTGCACCGCGTCGCAATGCAGCGCCGCCCCTGGAGCCTGCCGCTTTACAAGCTCGGCTATCTCCGCGACGGGCAATATGGTTCCCGTCTCGTTGTTAACCAGCATGACGGAAACAAGGATGGTATCCGGTTTTATCAGCTCACACGCTTTATCCGTATCAAGAGCTCCGTTTGCTATTGGTATATACTTTACCTGCCGGCCGGAGCGGCGCAAATGGCTGAGCGGCTTATGGACGGCCGGATGCTCCACGGTTGTGGTAACCGCCGATCCGTCCTTCCCTTCGCATACGCCCAGTACCGCAATATTGTCGGCCTCCGTTCCGCCTGAGGTGAAATATATCTCATCGGGCTCGGCTCCCAAAGCGGCAGCCACGGTTTGGCGGGAACGCTCCAAAATTTCTTTGGCGCGGCGCCCTTCAACGTGCAGCGAGGAAGGGTTGCCGAAATAAACCGTCATCATCGATGCGACGGCCTCCGTTACCTCCGGATAAGGCCGGGTTGTCGCGCAGTTGTCAAGATATATGGTTTTCATAGCGCTTATCCCTCGCTTTCATAAAGCCCGCCATTTTCATTGCTTAAGCAGGTTATTATATTATGGCATTTCTAATGCCATTAAAAATAAACTGACGGCCCCTGTCAAGCGGGGCCATCAATTTATACACTACGGAAATTAATCAAGCCTAGCGTACCGGGAAAATTATTTTGTTACAAGCTGCTTCTTCGGCTGGCGCAGATAAACAAACCAGTAAGGAACGCCGACCAGCAGAGAGCCTCCAACAATGTTTCCGAGAGTTACGGGTATAAGGTTATGTATGAAGAAATTTCCCCAGGTTAGGCCGGCAGCGTCAATGCCGTATTCGGCGGCCGCAAATATGCCGGCGGGCACATAGTACATGTTTGCTACGCTGTGCTCGAAGCCGCAAAGCACGAACAGCATTATCGGCATATACAAGCCCCAAAATTTTCCTACAACATCTTTAGCGGCAAAAGAAATCCATACCGCAATGCAAACAAGGAAGTTGCATGATATACCCCTGACAAAAGCATCCCCAAAGCCCAGGCTGGACTTTGCCGCAGCTATTTTAACTATAGACGCAGCCAGCCCTCCATCCGCTCCTCCGAACAGGTCGGGCGTATGTCCGTATACTACAAGCAAAGCTACGGCTATGGCGCCGATAAAATTCCCAATATAGACGACGACCCAGTTGTAGAGCATCCCGCCCAATGTGGCTTCCCTGGACAGGACAGGAATTATTATGAGGGTATTGCCGGTAAAAAGCTCGCTGCCTGCAATAAGCACCATCGTAAGTCCCACTGGGAAGATGCAAGCCCCAAGAAATTTGCCTACGGATGCGGAGGATACGCTGACTGCGGCGGTGGTTGCTCCTATGCCGGCCAACGCAATAAAAGCGCCCGCCAGTATGCCCAGAACGAGCAGCTTCAGAGCGCCGTTTTGTGTTTTGGCTTTGCCGATAGCAAGATAGTTTTTCGCTATCTCAGCGGGAGAATTCATTAATTTACAACCCCTTTTATTAATTTGTGCCAATAACAACAATAAAATAGCTCAACCGCTTTGTCAAGGACAATTATTGTTTTGGCTGCCAATTTCGTATATAATCAATTATATGCCGTGCTATATATTTATAACGCATATGGCAGAATGACCAAACCGCATGTCGAGGCGTGCGCAAAAAAGGAGTGTCATAATTTTGTCAAGCCAAAAGAACAACGGCGCCTTAAAATGGACTATACTGATCATCGCTTTGACACAGATGCCGACCCTTGCCCTCTCCCCCGCCACCGAGCAGATCCGCTCCTTTTTCAACCGCGAGCTGGCCGAGGTGCAGACTGCGATGTCCATGACAAACTTTGTTTCCGTAGCGGTATCTGTAATCATTGCGCTGCTGGTAAACAGAGCCGTAATTACAAAAAAGCTTTCCGTAGTCCTCGGCCAGATTTTCCTCGGCCTAAGCTCGATTATCGCCCTGTTGTTCCATAGCCGCTTCTGGTCCGTTTATGTTTTAAGCCTTACGATCGGTATGGCCACCGGCTGTTTTGTCACCAGCACCTTCGGTCTGCTTTTCGACAATTTTGACAGCGACGAAAGGCAGAGACTAGCCGGCTATCAGACCTCGTTTATAAATTTAGGCGGCATAATGATGTCGCTTATCGGCGGTTTGCTCGCCTCTTTCTTTTGGTACGGGGGCTATCTTATTTTTTTTGTGGATCTTATCGTTGCGGCGCTCTGCATATTTTCCATACCGTCCTACAAGACCCCGAAACCCCTAAAAAACGGCGCTCCGGCTTCAGCTACGCGCGCAAGGATCAATCCCCGCGTGTACTACTACACTGTTTGCATATTCTTTTTTATGATGCTCTACAGCGCCTGCGGCATGAACATTTCTACGCATATTAAAAACGGCTTTGCGAACTATTCCTCAGTCGCGGGTTTGTGCAACGCCGTCCAAATGGCCGGCGGCGCCTTTGCCGGAATCTTTTTCGGCAAAATATCCGCCAGGCTTAAGGATATGATACTATTCCTTGCCTGCCTGCTGCTTTTTGCGGGCTATACCCTGCTGAGCTTTTTCCAAAGCAGCCTTGCGCCCATACTCATATCGGTGTTTCTTGCAGGCACCTCATTGAGCCTCTTTATGCCGCGGGTAACCTTCTGCGTCTCCACCTATTCAGACCCGACCAACTCCGCTCTTACTACCCTGTTTATTTCAAGCATCGCGCCGAGCATGGGCGGCTTTTTCAGCCCCATTATAATAACTAACCTTACCGAAGCGCTGTCCTCCGGCTCCACGGTCTTCCGCTACCGTTTCCTCGCTTTGGCCGCCCTGGCTCTGGGAATAGCCGTCGCTCTTGCCACCCTTTCGAGAAGGCGGACTGAAAAAGCCTGAGGATGCCTGATTTTTACCGTTGCCCCGTCAAATATAGAGAGCCGTCCCCCGAAAAAAAGGGACGGCTTTTTTATTGGCTTATCGGCGTTTGAAAATCGATTATTGGCTTCATCGCGTTTTAAGCCGCTCATCCCATAGCCGCGACTCCCAGCCTCACGCCGTAGCTGAGTACGGTAAGCGCGGCGCCCGCTAAGAGAACTCCAATAAAAATCGCGGGGACGGCCCGCTTGAGCCTTAGATCCAAAAGCGCCGCAATAAGCGCTCCGGTCCAGGCCCCCGTCCCGGGCAAAGGTACGGCTACGAAAAGGGCAAGCCCCAGCAGCTCGTATTTATGTATGGTTCCCGCTTTTTTCAGGGCGCGGCTTTCCAGGCGCGCGACCTTCTTATCGAGCTTGGGCCACCACTTCCGTATAAGCGCAAATATCTTGCGTATGAACAGTATTATAAACGGCACGGGGACCATATTCCCAATTACCGCCGCAACATATACCTCAAGCGGAGGCAGGCCGTGAGCGCAGCCGACGGGTATCGCGCCTCTGAGCTCGAAAACCGGAACCATCGCCAATAAGAACACCCAAATTATAACCTTCATCATCCGCTCCAAAGCCCGGGGCTTATCCTGTTTTCCCCCGCCCCAATGAATAATAGCATTTAAATACATATGCCGCAACACATATTATATTTAATACAGTTTTAATTTTTTATTGCTAAGCCAATCGGCATATTGTATAATATGTTTTAGATAAAATGTTCCGTTTATTCATAATTTATTTTTGAAAGGGATGTACGCGATTATGTCTATACCCAAGTTTGACCCCAAAGAGCTTGACGGACCCGTAGTGACCGGTTTCGGCGGAGTCCAAATGAAGACCTTCAATTACCCCGTTTCGCCAAAGGAGGGCTATAGGGCCGCTTACCAGAAAAAGGCGATTTGGCAGATAACGGGCTCGGAGCAGGCTATGTTTTCTCCCGCCGTCAATCCCGACAACGTGGCAAGGGCCTTTGTATTTGAGGCCAACAGGGTTGAGCCGAAGCTTGGCCCCGTTAAGGACATGTTCGGCATCGAGTGGGAGTACGTGCCCTCGGCCGGCGGTTCCATGGTCCGCCCCGGCAAGCCCTTTATTGAGGACGCAAACGAGCTGTACGACAAGGTGGTCTGGCCGGATATCGACAGCTGGGACTGGGAGGGTTCCGCCAAGGCCAACAACGGCGTATTCCTGAAGGACGATAAATTCAACGTCTGCTGGTTCCTCAACGGCTGGTATGAGCGCCTAATCTCCTTCATGGATTTTGAAGGCGCCATCCTCGCGCTTGTTGACGAGGAGCAAAAGGATGCCGTCAAGGATTTCTTTGACAAGCTCAGCGACCTCTACATAAGGATATTCGAAAAATTCTGCGACTATTTCCCCCAGATAGACGCCTTCTGCATACACGACGACTGGGGCTCCCAGAAGGACTGCTTCTTCAATCCCTCGGTCGGCGAGGAAATGATAGTACCTTATATGAAAAAGGTCACCGACTACCTGCACAGCAGGGGAAAATTCTGCGATCTGCATTCATGCGGCCAGCTATTCAAGGCCGTTCCCAACATGATCAAGGCCGGGTGGGACAGCTGGAGCGGCCAGGCGATGAACGACACGCACAAAATATACGAGCTCTACGGCGACAAGATTCTCATCGGCGTCATTCCCGAAATATTCGACGCGAAGAACGCCACGGAGGAGGAGCAGAGGGCCAAGGCCAGGGAATATGCCGACAAATTCTGCCAGCCCGGCAAGCCCTCCATATTCAGCTTCTACGGCATGTCAGTCATGACACCCGCCTATGCCGAGGAGCTTTACAAGCAATCCAGGATCAATTACTCAAAATAAGCTCATTGTGCTCAACAGAAGCGCCGCCGGACAAAAGGCGGCGCTTTTTTCAATCCGGTGCACCTTAAGAGGGCTGCGCTCAGCCCGCCATAATTTTCGGGCAAAGCCCGTTTATTGGGCAGCCCTCGCAGTCCGGCTTCCTCGCAGCGCAGTATTTGCGCCCGTGGAGCACCAGCCTGTGGCAAAAATCGGACTGCTTTTCCGGAGGTATGATTTGAGCCAGACGCAGCTCCACCTTGTAAGGGTCTTTTGAATCGGCCAGACCCATGCGGTTGGCAAGGCGTATGCAGTGCGTGTCCGCCACAACGGCCGGCTTATGATAGATATCGCCCAGTATGATGTTCGCCGTCTTTCTCCCCACGCCCGGCAGCCTCAGCAGTTCCTCCATAGTGTCCGGAACCCTTCCTCCGTATTCGGCCAGCAGCAGCCTGGAGGTCTCTATTATATCCCGGGCCTTCGAACGGAAAAAGCCGCAGGAATGGATTATTCTTTCCACCTCCTCAGCCTCGGCTTCGGCAAGGGCCTGAAGCGTAGGGTATCTTGAAAACAGCTCCGGCGTTATCATATTGACCCGCTCGTCCGTGCACTGTGCCGCCAGGCGCGTGGCGAAAAGCAGCTGCCAGTCCGAGCCGTAGTCCAGCGAGCACAGCGCCTGCGGGTATTCCGCCTCCAGCAGCTCAATCAGCCTGCTTATGTATGCCTTGTCCATATTAGTCTCCTCGGTTCAGAAAGGTCGGGGCTTTTTGATTATATATCCTTTGCCTCCCGCAAGACAACGCCATTCTTGTTTTTGCCATATTTTTTGTTATAATAGCTTTATAAAGCAATTATTTAAGGTAACATGATTATGACCGACTATAAGCCGCTTGCAGACGAAATTAGACCCCGGAGCCTTGACGAGGTTGTCGGGCAGGAGCATATATTGGGCAAAAACGGGATGCTGCGCCGCATAATTGAAAGCGGCCGCATCCCCAACCTTATTTTCTACGGGCCCTCGGGCACCGGCAAGACCACCGTCGCCTCCATAATAGCGGAGTCTTCCAGCCGTACCCTGAGAAAGCTCAACGCAACCACGGCGGGAACCGCCGACATTCGCGACGTCATAGGCGACCTGGATACGCTGCTTGCCCCGAACGGCATACTGCTGTACCTTGACGAGATACAGTATTTCAATAAAAAGCAGCAGCAGTCCCTGCTTGAATATATAGAAAGCGGCAGGATTAGCCTGATTGCCTCCACCACGGAAAACCCCTATTTTTATATATACAACGCCATCCTCAGCCGCTGCACGGTTTTCGAGTTCAAGCCCGTTTCCGCAGAGGCCGCGCGCCCGGCTGTTCTGCGTGCGGCAAGGCTTATGGAGGAGCGAGTCGGCCTCAAGGCCGACATCGAGGAGGGCGTCATCGGCCTAATCTGCTCGGCCTGCGGCGGAGATGTGCGCAAGGCGGTCAACTCCGTGGAGCTGCTTTTCTACGGCGGCAGGGTTGAAGGAGACAGGATTAAAATAACTGCGGCAGACGCTAAGCTGGTTTCCCAACGAAGCGCCATGCGCTACGACAGGGACGGGGACGCGCATTACGACATTCTATCCGCCTTCCAGAAGTCCATACGGGGCAGCGACCCGGACGCCGGAATCCATTACCTGGCCCGGCTGCTTGAGGCGGGCGACCTGCTCTCTCCCTGCCGCCGCCTGCTGGTCATAGCCGCCGAGGACGTGGGGCTGGCCTTTCCCCAGGCCATAGCCATAGTCAAGGCTTGCGTGGACAGCGCGCTGCAGCTCGGACTGCCGGAGGCCCAAATACCGCTGTCCGAGGCCGTTATTCTGCTTGCCACCGCGCCGAAGTCCAATTCGGCCGTACTGGCCATTGAAGCGGCAAGGGAAGATATCAAAAAGGGCAAAACCGGCGATATTCCCCGGCATCTTAAAAACGTGCACGCCGACGGAGCGGAGGTGGAAAGCGTGGAGGGCTATAAGTATGCCCACAGCTTCAAAAACCATTACGTAAAGCAGCAATATCTGCCGGACGAGCTGAAGGACGCCGTCTACTACAGATACGGCGACAACAAAACCGAGCAGGCCGCTAAGGCCTATTGGGACAGGATTAAAAACGGGTGATGCGGCATGACGGAGCCAAGCGGCGGGATCAGGTTCATTAAGGGCATAGGAGAGCAGCGGGCCAGGGCGCTGGAAAAGCTGGGAATATTCACCCTTTATGATCTTGTGTCTTATTTTCCCCGCGACTATCAGGACAGGAGCGCCGTCAAGACCCTTGACGCCGTCGCCGACGGAGAAGCCGCCTGCGTCCGCGCCCTAGTAATAAGCTCGCCTGTTCTGAGCCGCGTCAGAAAGGGCATGGAGCTGGTAAAATTCCGCATAGCCGACTCCGGCGGGGCGGCTAACGTTACTTATTTCAACCAAAGCTATGTAAAAAACAGCATCAAGCGCGGAGAAACCTATTCCTTTTACGGTAAATTCACAAAAAGCGGCGGCAGACTGGAAATACTGAACCCCGTTTTTGAAAAGGAAGGGGCCGAAGGCGAGTCCACCGGCCGCATAGTGCCCATATACCGGCTTACCGAGGGCATCAGTCAAAAGGTGCTGTCCAGAGCCATAGCCCAGGGCCTTACGGTTGCCGGGGAGGAGCTTTTAAGGGAAACGCTGCCGCCCGGCGTGCGCGATAAATATGGCTTGATAGACGTTAAGAAGGCTTATAACGATATCCATTTCCCAGCCTCAATGGCCGAGGCCGAGAAAGCCAGGGAGCGGCTGGTGTTTGAGGAGCTTTTCGTGCTGGCCTGCGCGCTTGGCTCAATGAAGCTGCGCGAAAGGGAAAAGGCCGCGAGGCGCATATCTCAGGTTGATATGGACGAGTTTTATGGCAGTCTTCCCTTCGCGCTTACCGGCGCCCAGAAAAGGGCGATAGGGCAGGCTGTGGCAGACATGGCCTCGGGCAGGGCGATGAACAGGCTCGTTCAGGGCGACGTAGGCTCCGGAAAAACCGTCGTAGCCGCCGCCTGCGCGTGGGCCGCATTCAAGTCCGGCTTCCAGACGGCGTTTATGGCTCCGACGGAGCTGCTCGCCGACCAGCATCACGCCACCTTTATAAAACTGCTTTCCCCGCTTGGCATAAAAACGGTGCTGCTTAAGGGCGGCATGACTGCAAGTCGGAGGCGGGAGGCCTGCGGGCTCTTGGAATCGGGCGAGGCGCATTTGGCGGTGGGAACTCACGCGCTATTAAGCGAGGGAGTCCGCTTCAAGAGCCTTGCCCTTGCGATTACTGACGAGCAGCACCGCTTCGGCGTACGGCAGCGCGCCGCCCTTTCCGAAAAAGCTGAGCGCCCCCATGTTCTCGTAATGTCCGCTACGCCCATACCCCGCACGCTGGCTTTGATAATCTACGGCGACCTCGACGTTTCAATAATAAACGAGCTGCCGCCCGGCAGGCGGAAGGTGGAAACCTACGCCGTCGGAGAGGATATGCGCGGGCGCATCAATAATTTTATAAGGAGGCTTGTCGGCGAGGGGCGGCAGGTCTATGTCGTATGCCCCATGATAGAGGAAAACGAGGCCGTGGATCTGCAGTCGGCGACCGAGCTGTACTTAAAGCTGAAAAACGAGGTCTTCCCGGATTTCAAGGTGGCTCTCCTGCACGGAAAAATGAAGGCCGCCGAAAAGGAAGCGGCAATGTCCTCCTTTATAAGCGGCGAAACAAACATATTGGTTTCAACCACCGTAATAGAGGTCGGCGTGGATGTTCCCAACGCGGCTTTGATGGTGGTGGAAAACGCCGAGCGCTTCGGCCTTAGCCAGCTTCACCAGCTAAGGGGCCGCGTGGGACGCGGAGCATACAAAAGCTACTGCGTTTTGTTCAAGGGCTCCGGAGGAGAGGCCGCCTCCGCCCGACTGGAGGCGATGACGAAGCTCAGCGACGGCTTTAAAATTGCAGAGGAGGATTTGAAAATACGGGGCCCCGGCGATTTTTTCGGCTCCCGCCAGCACGGCTTGCCAGAGCTGAAAATCGCGGATCTCGGAAGCTCTCTCGACGTTCTCTCCTGGGCTCAGGCCGAAGCTGAGGAGCTTCTTTCCAGGGATCCGGAGCTGTCAGGCTTCCCCGCGCTTAAGGACAGAGTGGCAAGGCTCTTTGACGCGAAGCTGAGTTGACTCAGCCGGCGGCTCTGCCGTTCGTCCCCCCCCTGCCGGAAGCCGGCATGGCCTTGCCATAATGCGCAGGCTTTATCCGAAATGCCGGTTATATGTGCCTTGGTCCCGACCCTGTGCGGGCTTTCGCCGGCCGAAAGAAGGCGCGGTCCGCAAGCTCATTTTCGCAGGGTATTTGCACGGCTCCCGCGATGATCAAAAAGCACTATGCTCAACAGGGCCGGCGCTTTACTTGCCGCCCTTGTTTTCTCATCCTCGGCCGCCTATATTCCAGATAAGGGCTAAAAGACTCAAAACCCGCAATAAATCCTCAGATTTATGCGCATCCGACCTAGATCGCTATAGCCCGGATAGGCCGGGCCCTCTTTATTCCGCATGGAATATCACTGTGAACACCGTTCCCGTCCTCTCCGAGCTTACAGCCTTAATCTGGCCGCCCATGCTTTCAACGGCTGCCTTGACTATAGCCAACCCCAAACCGTGTCCGCTTTCCTTGCGCTGAGTCGAGCCCCTGTAAAATCTTTCAAAGATGTGCGGCAGGTCCTCGGGGCTGATAAGAGTGTTATTGCGCACCTTGAAAATAATCTTATTTCCGTTTCTCTTAAGCGAAACCTCGATGCTGCCGCCCCTGTCCTCGTATTTGACGGCGTTTTCGATAAGGCTCAAAACAATGCCCCTTACCCTCTGGTCCTGTCCCCGTATGACAACTCCTTCCTCTATATCCAAATTGAGACTTATGTTGCTTTCGATTGCCAGGGCCTCAAATTGAAGAGCATAGCGCGTCGCTACCGCGCTGAGATTTACGTCCTCCTTTATGCCGGAAGGCAGGCTCGTTTCCGACTTTGAAAGCAGCAGCAGACCGTCTATCAGTCTCTTCATGTCGCTGATTTCCCGCTCCGTGCTGTCCAGCCAGGCTGTTTGGGCGGAAACCGGCTCATCCTGATGCGAGCGTATCATGCCGTTGTTTGCAAGTATTATGGCAAGCGGCGTTTTCAGCCTGTGCGAGGCGTCGGCCATGAAGCGCCTCTGCTCGGCGCTGATGTATTCTATGAAATCAAGGTTTTTCTTGTAAAATACCAGGCTGGTAAACATGACGAAGCCAAGCGATATCACCACAATCAGTATATCGGCATAGAAGGCCTCCTTCGCGGAATCGGTATAAAGCCTTGTAAAGGTATCCTCGCTGACAAAGGCCATTTTGATTAAATTTGCCGTTTCCACCCTGCTGTAATACAGCTTGTACCTTTTAAGCCTTCCGCTTTCCTTTTCTTCGCTCAGCAGCGCTTTGGCGGCGGCTATCAGGTGCGTCTCCCTGACCGAGTCATCATCTTTCCCGGCTATTACTTTCATCAAACCGCTGGTCTTGTCATAGAGCACAACGTGCATCTTGCCGCTTGTATGGACAAATCCGAAAAGCTGCGAATAGGCTTTCAACGGCTCTTCCGACGTTATGAGGTTCCTCAGCGCATTCTGCATATCCTTATTGGCCTGCCTGAAGGATATGACGAAAAACACCGTAAAGCCGGCGATCAGAGCGAAGCCGACGAAAAAAATATTCATAAGCAATATTTTTCTGCGCAGAGCCTTAAGCATGCCGAAGATCCGTTCTTTCTTTAAGAGAAGGTTTGCCCGGACGCGGTCTATATGATTTCATAGGCCGTGTAGGGAGCCAAATATGCAGAATTAATAAGGTTTTTCACGCAGGTTATTTTGAAGCCTCTTTGCTTCTGGCATAACCGTTCAGCCTCCCGGCTCAAGCCTGTATCCGAGCTTTTGATAGTTTCTTATTATAAGCTTCGTACCCAGATACTTCATTTTTTTCCTCAGCAGAGAAATGTACGCCTCCACGTTGTTGTCGCTGGCCTCCGACTCCAGTCCCCAAATGAGCTCCAGCAGCAAGTCTTTAGTAATCGTCATATCGGGATTCTTCATCAGCATCCTTATAACCTCAAACTCCTTATGGCTTAGATGTATCGATTCTCCCCTGCAGGCAAGATCATGGTTGACAAGATTCAGCGTCAAATCTTCAACCGACAGCGAGTTCATGTTAAGCTTGCCCTGCCTTCGTGACAAAGCGTTGATTCTCGCCATAAGCTCCTCCATGGAAAAGGGCTTGGTCATGTAGTCGTCGGCGCCCGTATTCAACCCTTCGACTTTATCGGTCACCGAGTCCATCGCCGTCAGCATCAAGATCGGCGTCTCGTTGCCCTCGGCGCGAAGGCGGCGCGCCACCTCAAGGCCGCTGATGCCCGGCAGCTTGATATCCAGAATTATCACGTCGTAATAAGCTTTTTGCGCATAGTACAACCCGTCCTGCCCGTCGGGAGCCGTATCTGTGAATATGCCTTTTTCCGCCATGTATGCCGACAGCGTTTCCCTCAGCTTGTCCTCGTCCTCAATTATCAACAATCTCATGACAACCATCCAATTAATAATAATCGCCTAATATATTAACATATATTTTTATGGTTGTCCTTATTATTTTTTTCAGGTATTTTTCAGCATGCTGTTATATATAAACTATTGTCGATTGATTTTCTTCATTTTCATTTTTTGAAAGAGCCAGCTTTACCTGAGGGGTGTGGCAAAGCTGGCTCTTTCAGCTTTTTTTCAACTTTTTATGTTTTTACCTACTTAACAGGCTATATTTTCAGAAATTTTTCAGCATGTTATAGCATTAATTATTTGTTAATATTTTATTACTGCATCCGTTACAGGTCGGCTGCAGCATGAAAGGAGCAGAAAAGCTGAAATGAAGAAATCATTGTCACTGCTGCTGGCATTGGTATTCATCCTCGCCGTTTTCAGCGGATGCGGCGGCGCTAACAGCGGGAAGAATACCGGCGGCAGCGAGGCCACCGCCCCCCCCTCCGAATCCGGCAGCTCCGAGGCGAGCGCGACAGAGCCTCCCGCCGAGGAAAAATCTCCGTACAACCTGGCCGCCGGCAAGTGGGAGCTCAACGAGGACGGCCTTTCAAGCGCCAAATATGTCTACGAGCTGCCGCTGAGCACCACCGACGAGGTCTTCACCCGCTGGACCACCTGCTACACCCCCCAGTACATACCCGAGGGCGGTTGGGGCGAGATAGAGACCTGGAAGCAGCTTGAGCAGATGACCGGCGTGCACATC
>JAJUJI010000014.1 GCA_029265405.1 Clostridiales bacterium
CAGTTTGCTCCTTCCATTCTGACACCCTTTCCGCCTCCGCTATGGCAGGCAGATTCAAGTGTACCATATTCCACTCCTCTCCGCTGAAAACCTACATTTTTTGACCGGCGTTTTCTTGCATTTTATCATCGGCGCTGACACTTTTCCTTTGCAGGAAGTAAAGTTTATATTAGGTTTATACCAATCAGTAGCAAAAAGACAGAGCCACCACGGACAGATGCCCGTAGCGGCACATTAATTGACTTCATAAATGAATACGTTTATAATCGATTTGGGGAGGGATACTGAGATGATGAACAAGTCGGAAGTTGAATTTTGTGATTTCTCATGGAATCCCGTAACCGGCTGCGAGAACAAATGTGAATATTGTTTTGCGAGAAAACAGGCCCAGCGCTTCTGCGGAGACATTCGCCTCAACAAAGGCAGCAGCCAGCTGCAGAACGCCGGGAACGGGCTCTGGATTTTAGAGGAGCCATTCAAGAACAACCAAGGGAAAGTAATACCTCTGCCGGTGGGATTTGAACCGACGCTTCACAGGTACCGCCTGCCGATGCCAGCGCAGAAGAAAAAGCCCGCGAACATTTTCGTCTGCAGCATGGCGGACCTCTTCGGAGAATGGGTACCCGACGAGTGGATCAGAGAGGTGCTGACCGCATGCGCAGCGGCACCATGGCACAATTACATGTTCCTGACCAAGAACCCGGAGGGATACCTAAGGGCAGCTGAGACATACGGGAACCTTGAAAATGTCTGGCTCGGAACAAGTATCACAGAACCGGAGGACATGGACAAAATCATGCAGCTGCCTGAAGGCTTTCATCGTTTCGTTTGCTTTGAACCTCTCCTCGGAAGGATGGACGCAAAGAGACTCGCCGGCCTTTTGGGATCGGTGGACTGGGTAATAATTGGAGCCGAAACCGACCAAAGAAAAGCGAAAACAATTCCGGGCCGGAAGTGGATCGAGGAGATCATCAGCGCCTGCAGGCGGAACAATATACCCGTTCACCTAAAAGCCAGCAGTGAAATGACTGCTGTCTGGGGCGAGGCCCTGATCCAAGAGCGGCCAGAGCAGCTGAAGCATGAAGAAGTCATCATACCGCACTGCAAGGAATGCGAACATAGCAGAAGAACGCCACAAGGCAAGCGCGGGAACCGATACGACTGCGGCAAAACCAATAGGCACATAGAGGGAAGATACTCGAGGACAAGCCCTTCATGGTGCCCGCTTCGAGGATAAATTCATTGATATCGGAGTGATATAATGCGGATTGAATACATATTCATCAGAAAAAGTAACGAACCAATGAAAGTTACGGAGAAAATATATACACTGCGCCCTCCCTTCAAGCCTTTTTTGAAGGGCTTATTTAGTGATGTGACGGATAGCTCGTTCAAGGTGAAACTTAAATCCAAGGAGTATACCGTGGCTTATCACCTCACTACCTGCGAAAGTGAAGAAGCAGATTCCGCATGCTCCATGTACAATTTAACAGTATCAATAGATAACCAGAGGAAAGACAGATGTGCCGAAATTCTTACATCAGTGAATCAAGCGATTTTGTGCAATGAAGCTAAGGAACAATATAACATAATCCTTGCGTATGACGGTGTGTCCAAGTATTATTGCGACCGTGCATACCCTGACTTAAACGAATTTGAACGCAACGTCCGCAATCTGGTATTCCGAATTGTGACAAAGGCATTCGGGGCTAAATGGCTGGATAAAACCACGTCAGAGGAAATGAAAAACAGCCTGAAAGCGAGTATACAAACAAGGCCAAGAGCACTACGGGACGAGCGCCTCATCGATACAGCCTTATACGAGATGGACATCAAGGAGCTGGAAGACTACCTATTTGTCCCCCGGCGTGATATTTCCTGCGAGCAGGTGGTCGATGTTGCTTTATCACCACAAAACCTGAAACAGATGACCAAGGAACAAATAGAGGCTAAGCTCAACACAGCACGACCAATGTCATTATGGGAACGACAATTTTCAAAAAAAGTATCAATAGAAGGATTGCAGGAAGCGCTGCAACGGATTAGAGTACTCAGAAATCAAGTAGCGCACGCGAAGCCGTTCTCATACACTGATTTCAAAAAGTGTAGGAGCGCCCTGCAGGAAATAAATCCCCAAATAGAACAAGCTATATTTGATATTTCGGGTATAGAATACGACCTTACCGAGACCATCCGGACCCTTACGGGTTTTGGAGACGTATGGACGGTAGCTGTGGCCAAAGCGCTTGAATTCAACAGAGAAATTTCTGCTGCCATGTCGGAGATTGGCGGATCGTTGAAAGAGGCGTATAAAGCGTTGGAACTAATGCCATCACCAGCGGAGAGAGAAGCACTAAGACAGATGGAAGCTCTGCAGCCCGTAATTTCTATGGTTCAGTCTTTACCATTGGATAAGATACAAAGAAGCTATGAAGCCATTCATGCTACGCTGCCATCGCAAGCGGCAATTCTGGCAGCCAACCAAGCCGCTCAGATGATGCGGAACATAATACCGCAGCACGAAGCCCTCCTACAGGCACAAAGAATGAGCAATCTAATTTCTTCGATCGAAAGGCCGGTACTGTTAAACCATGGATTAATGCCGGAGCCTGAAAAAGGAGAAGTGGATGAGGAGGCAGAATCACTTAATCAGGAGCAGAGCGCATCACCAGATGAGAAGAGGAACGCCAGTTTTGTTGACAACGACCCTGAAGACGGTTAGTATAAAAGGAACCGGAAGCGTATAATTTTCCATTGATCGTGGTAGCAATATGGAAGCAAGAATTTTTCTAAACAATAAAAAAGCCCCTTTTGAATGGCAATGGAGATAATAGAAGCAGGAGAAATCAAGGGAAGCTAACAGAGGTTAAAGTTAATTCATAGAGTGGGAGTAACTGCATAAAAGCCGAAAGTCCAGTAAAATCAAGGACTTTCGGCTTTGTTTTTTCAAAAAGCGTACCGTAATCGTTCCGCTTTCAAGTGCGCTTGCAAGGCGGCGCTCTGTTATAAGACAGCGCGCCGTTTGGCCTGCGCAATAATCAAGACTGCTTGCACGGCGCCTCGCCAGTTTGCCGCGCTTGGGCATGCATTTCCTCCTCTTCCAGCTTACGGTAGGCGACCTTGCCCACAAGAGTGGTGGGCAGGCTGTCGCGAAACTCTATGTCGTAGGGGAGGGCATACTTGGCGATATTTTTTCGGCAATACGCCATGATGGCTTCCTTGGTTTCCTCATTTTTGGGCACTCCTGCCTTGAGCATAACGAAGGCCTTGACCTTTTGCATTTTTAAGGGATCCGGAACGCCTATGACGCAGCTCATGTGCACAAGCTCGTGCGCGTCTATTATGTTTTCAAGCTGGCCGGGGTAGACGTTGTAGCCGGAGGTCACTATCATCCTCTTTTTGCGCCCTTTGAAGTAAATAAAGCCGTCCTGGTCCATAACGCCGAGGTCGCCTGTATAGACCCAGGTAAGGCCGTCGTCATGCCTGCGCAGCGTTTGGGCCGTTTCCTCCGTATGGTTAATGTATTCCTTCATGACCGTAGGGCCGGCTATCAGAATCTCGCCCTCCTCGCCGTAGGGAAGCTCCTCGTCGGTCCCCGGCCTTACTATCTTGTAATACATGTCGGGGAAGGGGAGGCCTATGCTGCCCTCCTTTGCCATGTGCGGCGGAGTCAGGCAGGAGGCCGTAACGCATTCTGTCGTTCCGTAGCCCTCCCTGATCTGGACGGCCGACTTATGGTCGTACAGAAAGGTATCGAATTTTTTCTTCAGCTCGACGGAGAGCGAATCGCCGCCTGAAAAAACTCCTTTAAGGGAACTCAAATCGGCGCCGTTCATTGAAGGCACGCGCAGCAAAGCCTCGTACAGCGTGGGTACTCCGGCTATGAAGTTGCATCTGTACTTTGTTATCAGTTTGCCGTAGCTCTTTGCCGTAAAGCGGGGAACCAATATGCAGCGGCCGCCCTGAGAAAGCATCGTATGTATGCAGACGCCCAGGCCGAAGCCGTGGAACAGGGGCATAGCCGCCAGCATCTTGTCGCCCGGGCGGAACATGGGGTTGGCCGCGGCCACTTGGGCGCTCAGCGCGTTGAAATTCAGGTTTGTCAGCAATATTCCCTTTGTGGAGCCGGTAGTACCGCCCGAATAGAGTATTACGGCCGGATCCTCCCCCCTGCGTTCAACCTTGTAGTTCCAGGAGCAGGCCTTGCCCAGCCTGATAAAGTCCTCCCAAAAAATAACTGGGGCGTCCGCGGGTATCTTCTGTATTTTGCGGCCTTCCGTAAGCATATAGCCGTATTTTACCGGCCTGGAAAGCTCGTCCTTTATTCTGGCGATTATGATATTGACGACCTTTGTGTTCTGGCGCACCGCTTCAAACTTGCTGTAAAACTGGTCCAGCGTTATGACCGAGTAGCTTTCCGACTCGTTGAGATAAAACTCTATCTCCTTTTCGGCCGAAAGCGGATGGATCATGTTTGCTATGCCGCCTACAAGGTTTACGGCATAGAACATGAAGATGGCCTGAGGGCAGTTCGGCATGGCAATCGTTATCTTGTCGCCCGCCCTTACGCCCAGTGTTTTCAGGGATTTGGCGCAGAGATGGATAAGCTGAACCATGCTCTTGTAAGTGGTGCTCTTTCCCATAAAGTCGAAGGCGACGTAGTCCGGGTATTTTTCGGCCACAGCCGTGACCATATCGAACATTGAGCCTTGGAAATAATCCAGATGCGCGGGAACCGAGCCGAGATTTTTCACCCAAGGGGTCTTAACCTTAATGTTGTCCATGATATTCACACTCATTCCTCTCTATCGGGCTTCTGTCACAAGGCGGTATTTGGCAATGCTTCCGGGAGCTCAATAATCCACCTCTTCAATCAGAGGCAATTCAAGCAGCTCGGGCTTTTCCAGAAGAGCCTTCAGCAGCCTGACGGTCTGCGAGTAGTAGTAGCCGTCGGCCAGGCGCTCGTCTATCGTAAGCCCCAGATCAATCGAGTCCTTCATCTCATACGTTCCGTCCTCCCGGAAAAAGGGACGTATTTTTCTCTCTCCTACCGCCACAAATACCGAGGTCGTGCCCCAGTTGGTCAGATGATGATAGCCGGATTTCAGCTTAATGGAGCCGAGATTTGTCAGGACGACGGAGGAATAATAGGGGTCGGTTTCAATAAACGTCTGGGGAACCCAGCCGTGAACGTCCAGCCGGCAGACAAGCCAAACAATGAATTTTAAAATAGGGCGAGGGAGCCGGCAAAAAAGATCCATGCTCTCCGTCGATTTGTCGGCCTTGTCGCTGCGGCAGGAGGCTATATGCCGGACTATCTTTTCATGTATCGTATCTAGCGTATCGTCGTCTTTGAAGCGCAGAAAAGCCAGAGCCTCTCCGCCCTCGTCCGCAAACTCTTTTTTCACCACGAAGGCCGCAGAAACCTCCCTGCGCTGGTACATGTTTTTATTGGCTATGAAGCGGTTCATCTTGGGGCGGAGAGTAATGGTCTTGGCCATGGCGGCTACGATTATATGGAACAGCTTGTAGGGATAGCCTTCATTGCCGGCGTTTTTCCTTTCCAGGTAGGCGTTTATATTGGTCAGGTCTATTCTTTCGGATATGTACGCCTCGTTGTCGCAGCGGTTGGGATATATCAGCGGGACTATAAAGTGCATGGAATCAAGGTCGCGCAGAAGAACTCCGTCACGCCTGTCGCCAAAACGTCTTTTCTCTTTAGTTGCCATCTCAACACATCCGTTTATGCAATATGGGACGATTATTATATTCCAATTCGAGCCGCGCTTCAAGCCGGAGGCTGGGTGTGCAATTGCCTGTAATATAACGGAAAAGGGCGAAACAAGCCTTTATGGAATCACTGGCATGGGCCGCCTGCCGCGGCTGAGACGCCTATCGGCCGCATACCGCCGTTTCGACTTCCCTGAGATCCCGTATTTCCCTGTGCACCCTTACGCCGGCGTCGTTTATTTTACCCTCCGGATTGTACCACCAGCAAAGTATGCCGGCGTTGGCGCCCCCGCGCATGTCGCTGGTCAGCGAGTCGCCGACTATCGCGGTCGCCTCCCTGACCACCGGCCCTATGCGCCTGAACACCGCGTCGAAAAATGCTCTATTCGGCTTTTCCGCGCCCACCTCCTCGGATATGAAAACTCCGTCCATCAGACTGCCGAGCCCGGAAAGCCTGAGCTTCCTCCATTGTGCGGCGGCGCTGCCGTTGGTGACTGCGTATTGCCGGATGCCCTTTAAGCGCAGCCTTGCGCATAGTCCGACCGAATTGTCGTTGGGAAAGAAAGTCTCGCCCAGCGCAAGCTGGTAGGCCTCGTTGAAGGCCGCAATGTCAGAGCAGGCTATCCCTTCGGAGAGAAAAAAGTCCCTGAAGCGCCCGAGCAAAACCTCCTCCCGCGCTATTTCGTTGCGCTCAAGACGCTTCCATAAACCCAGATTAATCCCGGAGTAGCGCCTTATCATGCCCTCGTCTGCGTTTACGCCGATGTTTTTCAGGCACTTGGCCAGTGCGTGGCGCTCCGATCTTTCAAAATCAAGCAGGGTGCCGTCCACATCCCAAAGAAGGGTGCTTATCATCAGAACCTGTTCTCGTTCCTGGATATGATGTCGTTTTGCAGGTCTGTCCCGAGCTCGACAAAGTAGGCCGAGTAGCCCGCGATCCTTACAACCAGGTCGCGGTATGCCGCCGGATTCCTTTGAGCCGCCCTCAGGGTATCCGTATCCACCACGTTGTACTGCACCTCCAGCCCGCCGCTTTCAAAATAACGCTTTGTCATTTCCCTTACCTTTGCCATTCCGGCTTCGTTGCTGAGGACCGAGGGGTGCAGGCGCAGGTTCAGGGCTATACCGCCCATGTAATGGTGGTGGTCGAAGCATACGGTAGACTCGAAAACCGCCGTAGGGCCGTTTTTGTCCCTCCCCTGGGCGGGAGACATGGCGTCGGCCAAGGGCTCGCCGGTGCGCCTGCCGTCGGGGGTCGCGAAGGTGATGTAGCCCTGGGCCACATGGTCCGAGGCGCCGTACAGGCCGGATTTGTACACCTTGCTTCGCATGCTGTGGCATTCCTGACATAGCCTGTAATACAGCTCCACGCACCACTTAAGCTCCTCGTCGGCATAGGGGTCGCCGTTGCCGTAGTGCGGCACCTCGGTGAGGATACGCTGGCGGAGCACCTCGTAGCCCTTCCAGTTTGCCATCCACGCCTCGTAAAGCTCGCGTGTGGTGCACAGCTTCTTGTCGAAGCACATGTACTTGATGGTGCTGAGACTGTCGGCAAGGGTTGCCAGTCCCGTCGCGGTGCCGCCGTAGCTGTTGTACTTGGCTCCGCCCGCCACAACGTCCTTGCCCTTTTCCATGCAGCCCTCAATGGAAATGGACAATATGGCCTGAGGCGCGTAGTATTGGGAAATATACTCCGCGTAGTTGTTCGTGGAGATGAACATGCGCATTATATGGCGGCCCATTTTTTCAACTGCCTCGCGGACCTGCTCCATGGAGGTCATATTGTACAGGTAATCGGTTTCGACGCTGGCCTTTTCACCATTGAAGGGATTGACGCCGTTGTTGAGGGCCATATTCAGAATGCCGCCCCACCAGACGCTGGCATGCGGGGGATGCATGCCGTTGGGCGCCGGATAGTCGTTGCCGCAGCCCACGATTTCCTGGCAGCCAATAATGGCGTAATCCCTGGCGTCCCGCAGCTCAAAATCAAGCTGCTCCATCAGGGCGGGGATTATCACCTCGTCGTTCTGGTACAGCGGAAGCCCGCCCACAAGCTTCGAGGTTTCAAGTGCCAGCTCCCACAGCTTGTCGGGCGAATTCCTGTTGAAGCGGAGGGATATGGTGGGGTCGTGCAGCTTCAGGCGGCCCACCGTTTCGAGAACCATATAGGTAACGGGATTTGTGGCGTCCTCCCCGGTGTCGCGGTCTACGCCGCCTATGGTTGTATGCTGATAGGTGTTGCCTATTCCCGTAGTGTTTACAAGCTTGGCCGGTCCCGCGCCGTAAAAGCAGTTGGCCTTGAGGAAAAAGGCGTCCACTATCTCCTGGGCCTCGTCCAGGGTAATGCGCCCGGCCTCAAGATCCCTTTTAAGGAAGGGCCAGGTATACTGGTCGAAGCGGCCGAGAGCCGGGGATGGCAGCAGGCTTTCAATCTGTATTAGCACCTGGTACATCATGATCCCCTGAACGGCCTCCCAGAAGGTGCGGGCCGGATGCTCCGCCAGATTGCTTAGCCCGTCGGCCATCATCTCAAGCTCCTTTTTCCGCTTGGCATTATCCTCCCTTGCCGCCTTTTCGGAGCACAGCGTGGCATATCGGCGGATAAGAGTCGTCGCCGCGTCGCAGGTGATGACGGCCGATTTGTAGAACATATATTTTTCGACGTCCTCGCCCATAAGGTTTCCGTAGTGCGCGTCGAGCCAGTCCTGGGCCTGCTTTCTTATGGCGGCATAACCGACGTTTATTATTTTTTCATAGCCCGCCACCAGATGGCCGGCGGGCAGGCTGACTAGTCCCATTCCGCCGTCGACATAGCTGCTGACGTTGAGCCTTTTCAGCTCGGCAAAATGGTCGGGCTGCCACGCGTCGGCCACAGCGCCCACCTTCCGCGTTTTCCAAAAATCGAGGGAGCTGCGTATGATTTCATAGTCCTCCGGGCTAATGGTATGCCTGAGCTCCTCGTTGTCGGGGTTATGATAAAGCCCGTCCTCCCGTATGGTCCACTCGCCCCTTGATATAGGTTCGACTATCCATTCGGAAACGCCCCATTCCGGATACTGGGGGCTGCTGAAAAAATGCGGGCCCTTATTGCCGACGATAAGCTCGAAATCCTCCACCCGGACCGTCATTCTCTCGCACAGCTCCTTAAGGGCCAGCGGACGCTTTATGATCGGAACCACGCTGTCGTATTTCCTGTAGGCGTCCGTAATGATGACCAGCCTTTCGGCGTCGTTGCGGATAACCCTGTCCCGGATAAGCTCGCGCATGTATTTTATGCGCTCGGTTGCCGGCCTGAATTTATACATTGGAAATACCCTCCCGCCATTACTTTGTTCACATGAAAACCAAATCATCATTTATTATCATAATATTATATCTTAAGACTTGCGGATTTGCAAACAAATGTGATAAACTAAGAGCGTCGTCAGGCTTTATTTTTGTGAGAATTAAGAAATAACGATAAGGAGATGCATTCATATGAGCATGGAAGTACGCGAGCATACCCACGGACCCGGAAAGCTGAAAACCAAGACCATGATAGCCGACGAGAAGGGCTTTTGCGTTACGAGCTGTCTCATCATGGGCGAAAAGGACTGTGTTCTGATAGACACGCAGTGGACGCGTTCCAACGCTTATCGAGTCATAGCCGAAATAGCCGAAACCAACCTGAACCTTAAGGCGGTGTTTGCCACCCATGCCCACCCGGACCATTACTTCGGCATAGGCTACATCAAGCAGGCTTTCCCCGATTGCATAGCCTACGCCATGCCGGAGGACATAGAAACTATAAAGGCCCAGTTCCATGACAAAACCGAGCATTGGGAAAAGGTCATAGGCAAGGTCAACCACTGCCGCATACTGCCCGAGCTCACCCCACTTCCTGAAAGCAACGTGATAGAGCTCGAGGGCGAGGAAATCAGGATAATACCCAAGGTTTGGGGCGACCTTAAGTACAACACCTGCGTATGGGTCCCCTCCATAAAGACCTTCATAGGCAGCGACGTCCTGTTTTCGCAGGCCCATCCCTTCACCTGCGAGGTCAGCGCGAAGGGCCGTGCCAAGTGGATAGCGGATATAGAAAAATTCATGAACTATGGCGCCGAGGTCGTCGTTCCCGGCCATGTCAAGCACGGCGAGCCCTTCGACGAGAGAGCCTTCACCTTCACAAGGGACTACCTTATAGCCACCGACGAGGAGCTGGCCAAGACCAAGAACGAGAAGGAATTTTTCTACAACATGTGCATGCGCTTCCCCGATGCCGTCCTGATATTCCTCAGCAATGAGATGAACGCAAACGTGTTCCTCGGCGGGCGCGAGTGGAACTGGAGCGACATGAACGATTGACGGTCGGCATCCGTAACGGATTCCTGCCAGGCGGTCCGGGCGCTTTGCTAATCTAAGATCCGAAAGGAATTTCGCTTTTATGTACGTTCAGAAGGCCATCCTGCTGGACGGGCCGGCCATCGACCGTTCACTTATGCGCATATCCCATGAGATCGTGGAAAAAAACGCCCCCTGTGAAAATCTGTGCATAGTCGGAGTTTACAGGCGCGGCGTGCCGCTGGCAAGGCAGATAGCCGAAAACGTGCGCAGGATATCCGGGATAGCGCCGAACTTGGGCGAAATAGACATCAGCCTTTACAGAGACGACCTTACGGAGAAGGGCGAGCAGGCAACCGTCGAAAACACCAGGATAGACTTTGACCTCAAGGGCAAGATCGTGGTTTTGGTAGACGACGTCCTGTACACGGGCAGGACCACCCGGGCGGCTATAGAGGCGCTCATACGCAGGGGAAGGCCCGCAGCCATACAGCTTGCGGTGCTCGTGGACAGGGGCCACAGGGAGCTTCCTATCAGGGCCGATTTTGTGGGAAAAAACGTTCCCACCTCCCACAGGGAGCTCATTGAGGTAAGAGTTCCGGAATTTGACGGCGTCAAGGAAGTCGCCATCCTGGAAGACAGGTAAAATTGCTGAAAATGGGCTGCGGCAAAGCAAACTGCCGCAGCCCATTTTTGCTTTTTTATAAAGCATTTCGCTTCTCTGCCAGTAAATATTGTCTCGCGGCCAAGTCTTAATTCGTCAGCCGCATAAAAACCTTTCCTCAAACACCTCGGCCGGTACGGGCCGTCCGAGCAGATAACCCTGGACCTGGTCGCAGCCTAGCTCCGCAAGCAGCTCCAGCTGCTCCTGGGTCTCCACTCCTTCGGCGACGGTGACGATTCCCGCGGCCTTTGCCATGGTGATTATCGCCTTTATTATGCTCAGACCCGTTCCTCCGTAAGCGCTTAAATTGTCTATAAGAGTTTTGTCGATCTTTATCTTATCGAAAGGGTACTTCCCCAGATAGGACAAAGACGAATAGCCCGACCCAAAATCGTCAATCGATATGGTCATTCCGGCTTTTTTTATCAGCTCCAGAACGGCATAAGCCTTAAATTCGTCGCCCAACATAAAGCTTTCCGTTATTTCCGTTTCCAGCCATTCAGCAACTGCAGCTTTATTGCCAAGCAGGGACTTTATCGCCGCGGCAAAACTGTCGTCCCCAAGCTGCTTTGGCGAAATATTGAAGGATATTTTCAGCCGCCGCCCATTCTTGTTCCATTCATAGGCCTGCAGTATAGCCTTACTCATCACCCAGCTTCCTATTTTATTGATGCAATCCGTTTCCTCCGCTACGGGTATGAATTTGCCGGGCGAAATGTAGCCGTATTCGGGATTATTCCAGCGCACGAGCGCCTCAGCTCCTACAAGCTTTATATCCGGCAGCGAAAATTGCGGCTGGAAGAACACCTCAAGCTCCTTTTCGATATCGGTCCGCTTGAGCAGCGCCTCTATTTCATATTGGCTGTTTACGGACTCGCATGTCATCGCGTTGTAAAATTGGTATTTGTTGTAGCCCTGCGACTTTGCCATGTACATGGCTATATCCGCATGTTTCAACAGGGTGCTGGCGTCGCCGGCGTTTTCCGAATGCAAAGATATTCCGACGCTAATCGATACCTTCAGCGTCAGACCGCCGCACTTTATGGGTTTCCCAAATATATGTATTATCTGCTGGCAAAACTCTTCTATGTCCCTCCTGGCATATTTCCCCTGAAAAAGCACCGCAAATTCGTCTCCGCCAAGCCGCGCCAGCAGGGCCCCGCAGTCGTTCCATTCAATCATTCTATGGGCCAGCTCCGTCAGCACCCTGTCGCCGACGTCATGCCCGTAAAGGTCGTTTATCGCCTTGAAGCGGTCCATATCTATGAGCGCGATCGCCAAAAGCTCGTTGGGCCGCTTTGACTCTATGGCTTGCTTAAGGGCGTTTAAAAAGTAGCTTCTGTTGTACAGCGCAGTCAGGGTATCCATGTTGGCCAAATATGTCAGCTCCCTGACCTGCTCCTCCACTCGCTTTTCGAGGCTTTCGTTTATTTCCTTCTCGCGCTCAAGCAGCTTGTGGTATTCCAGCGAGAGCTGAAGATACCTGCTTAAGGCGCTGTGAATAAGGACGATCAGGACGAATACCGCAATGTCCCAAAGGCACAAAACGCCCGTTTCGCTTACAGCGCATAATACCAACGCCGCAAGCGGAAAAAACGCCAGCGATTTCCACGTGTTTTTGTTCCCCAGATTTGAAAAGGTCATTTCCTGCGCGCCCGAGCTTTTGTCCAATATTTCTGCGACAGGTCCGAAGGCTATAAGCGACAGCGCAAGAATGTACAGGAAATCGTTTATGGAGTTTGGATTATAAGCATTGTTGTATAGCAAATAATAATAATAAATGTCTGTAAGCGCAAAAAGCAGGATCCCGGCGGATAAGATTCGCAAAAACAGCGCTACCGGTCCCGAGCGCCTGGTGAGCAATATCGTCAGGCTCATTATTATTATCATAATGTCGGAAATAAGGGAGAAAACGCTGGAATAGTCCGAGGAAAGAAGCCTTGCGAGCATAGCCCAGTCCTTCCCGGCAAGCGCAATCCACGCAAAATACACCGTGGCGATGGTAATGGCCGCCAGGTCAAATAAAAATTGGCCAAGATGCCATTTGTCCGAATAAGCGAACGCCACCGCCAGCAGCGCCGAAAGCAGCAGAAAATTGGGCAAAACGTAAACCAGCATAATTAAAGCGTCGGACTGCGGATCCCGCCCCTGAAAAAAAGCTGCCGCCCACATCGTGTCGGCCACGCCCCAGGCAAAGCAGGCGGCGGAGTATATCAGCAGCGTAAAATCGGCCTTCTTGCTGCGTTCGGTATTCCTGTATGAAAAAAACAATATGAACGACGCGCAGAAGCCGCAAAGAGGCGAAATTATATTGCCCAAAGCCTCGGCTTTAAGCAATACGGCGCACAAATACGATATAAGAAGCGCTATCTGAGCGCAGGCCAACGATAATGCAATCGTCTTATTCCTGTTCATATCTGCTCCTCACCGCATGCTCAGGGCAGCGTGCAGCCAAGGTACGCCGCTCATACTTATAATATATACCATATTTATCGGCGCAACAAGCCTTTTCTTTAATTATAAGTATGATTTATCGCACTATTTGTTTATATTATTTATGCATTTGATTAATTATATATCTATTAAGTTAAATCGGTGATTGCTGGCAGGCGCTTTTTTCGGTGGGACCGACGGTGCGCTTAAAATCCATTATTTTACAATTGCGCGACATATTTCTTTCGTTTTTTTCGCAAGCGGGGTCTATTATCGGCGTGAAAGGACGTATGGAGCATGAAATCACCGTCGCTTTACGGAAGCCGTAAAATACTCAACCTCCCCATAGCGGATATAGCTTCAAATCCGAACCAGCCAAGAAAGCAGTTTGACAGGGACGCGCTTGGCGAGCTAGCCGACAGTATAAGCCGCTACGGCATATTGCAGCCTCTGACCGTACGGAAGGCCGCCTCGGGCTTTATGCTCGTAGCGGGCGAGCGCCGTCTCCGCGCGGCCAAGCTGGCGGGGCTCAGCGACGTCCCCTGCATACTTATTGAGGCGGACAATATGGACTCCGGCCTGATTGCGCTTGTCGAAAACCTGCAAAGACAGGACTTGGACTTCATTGAGGAGGCGGAAGGCCTTTCCACTCTCATCAGGGCCTACGGCCTGTCCCAGGAGGAGGCAGCCAGACGCGTCAGCAAGTCGCAATCGGCGGTGGCAAACAAGCTCAGGCTGCTGAAGCTCTCGCCTGAAATACTCTACATACTGCGCGAAAAGGGGCTTACCGAGCGGCACGCCCGGGCCCTTTTGCGCATTGACGGAGAGGAGGACAGGCTCGCCGCTTTAAAATACGTCGTTGAAAACGACCTTAATGTGGCGCAAACCGACGAATACATAGACAAGCTGTTGAAGGGCAGGCCTCCAAAGGCGGAAGAGCCCTCGCCGAAGCGCAAAAAAAGCCCCTTCTTCGTGCTCAAGGATGTGCGCGTATTCCTGAACACGATATCAAAGGGGCTCGGAATAATGAAAAGCTCCGGTATAGACGCTTCATGCAGCCAGAGCGAGACAGATACGGAGCTTATCCTTACTATAACGATACCTAAGCCTAGAGCCTGAGCCTTGCGAGGGCTTCATTGAAATATCCAGGCAAGGGCGTCGTGAATTCCATCTCCTCGCCGCTGGAGGGGTGGATAAATCTTATTGTTTTCGCGTGAAGGCACTGGCCGTCCAAGCCCAGCTCCCCCTTTTTGCCTCCGTATAATACGTCGCCCGCTACGGGATGTCCGATATAGGCCATATGCACTCTGATCTGGTGGGTCCTGCCCGTGTAGAGCCTGCACCTGACATGCGTATAGCCGCGATAGGCGCATATTGTCTCGAAATATGTCATGGCGCTTCTCGAATTTTTATCGGTAACGGCCATTTTCTTCCGGTCAGCGGGATGCCTGCCTACAGGCTTGTCTATAACGCCGCTGTCGTCCTTCGGCCTGCCTATCACTAGGGCCTCGTAAATTCTCGACAGGCTCCGGCTGCCAAGCTGCCGCGACAGGGCCAGATGCGCCCTGTCGTTTTTCGCGGCTATGATCAGGCCGGAGGTGTCCTTGTCCAGCCGGTGGACGATGCCCGGACGCAGCTCTCCGCCTATTCCGGAGAGGCTGCTCCCGCAATGGTTCAGCAGTGCGTTTACGAGGGTGCCGCTATTGTGACCCGCTGCGGGGTGCACCACCATGCCCTTAGGCTTGTTTACGACTATAAGGTCCTCGTCCTCGTATATGATGTCCAGCGGGATATCCTCGGCTGCTATATGCGGATCCTCCGCCTCCGGCAACAGTATCTCAAAGCCCTCGCCTTCCGAAACCCTACGGTTTTTCCTGAGCTCCGGAAGCTTGTCCGCCGCACGGCGGACGGCTCCGCTCTCTATTAGCCTTTGCGCCTGGGTCCGGGTTATTCCCAGTCCCTGCAGCTTCATGGAGATAAAGGCGTCCAGGCGAAGTCCCGTTTCCTCGGCTGCCGCCGTTATCAGCGTTTCATTTGGTGGCATCGTCCCCGACATCTTCATCCGCCCCATGCCCTCCGGCGGCGACTCCCTGACCCCGCTCCGTTCCGATTCCCGCAGGCTCGGTGCGGGCCCGCGCGCGTTTTTGTCCATATTCATTCAAAAGCGCATACAGGCAAAAAAGCAGGCCCCCAAAGGTTATAAATATGTCCGCGACATTGAATACCGCAAATTTAATGAAAATAAATTCGAACATGTCCACCACATAACCGGCGGCGGCCCTGTCCAGCGCGTTGCCTATCGCTCCGCCGAGCAGCATGCCCGCGCTTATACGGCCCAGCCTGCCCCTTATTGCGCCGGTCAGCAGCAGCCAGGCTATGACCGAGCAGACCGCGACGGTCAGGAGCAAAAACAGCGTTCTTCGGCCTTCAAGCATGCTGAAAGCCGCGCCGTAATTATTCACATGGGTAAGCCTTACGACGCCGGGTATAAGCGTTCTTTCGCCGCCGACGGCTATATTTGCCGACACCCAGCTTTTCAGGCATTGGTCCCCGAAAACGACGAGCGCGGCCAAAATGAAGTAGCGCATCCGTTCCCTCCTGCGGCGGCCGGGGCGCTTCAAGCGCCCCGGCCGCATGGTCAGCTTGATTTGCCCAGCACCGAACGGCATCTGGGGCAGAGGCCGTCCGCATCCACAGCCTCGTCATGGGTCCAGCAGCGCGCGCACTTTGGCGCCCGGGAAGCCCTTACCTGAATCGTCACGCCCTCAAATTCGCCTCTGTAGCCCTCTCCCTCGCCAAGAATAAGCTCAACCTTTGACACTATGAATAGAGTCTTCAAATCATAGGACTTTAGCCGGCCAAGCAGCCCGCTGTCCGCGAGGTACAAAACCACTTCCGCGTCAAGGGGCTTGCCTATGACCTTTTCCGCCCTTGCAAGCTCCAGGGCCTTATTGACGTCGTCCCTGAGCATGAGCATGCGCTCCCAGCCCCGGCTTGTATCCTCATCCAGCTCATACTCGGGCCTATATTCCGCCATTGGATTGAACATGACGCTCTCGGGCCTGTCCGACGCGCGGTGAGGCATGCTCTGCCATATCTCCTCGGCTGTAAACGACAAAATAGGAGCCAGAATGCGGACCATGGCGTCAAGCGCCATGAACATCGCAGTCTGGGCGCTGCGTCTTAGATAACCGTCCTTTTCCTCGCAGTAAAGCCTGTCCTTAATAATATCCAGATAGAAGCTGGACATATCTATAACGCAGAAGTTGTGCAACGCGTGGTAGATAAGATGGAATTCGTACCTTTCAAATGCGGCGCGCACCTTCTGAACCAGGGCATTCACCCTTGAAACGGCCCATTTGTCAAGCTCCGTCAGCCTTTCAAAGGGCAGCATGGAGTCCGGCTCAAAGCCGTCCAGATTCCCCAGCATATATCTGGCGGTATTCCTGATTTTCAGGTAAATGTCGGAAAGCTGCTTAAGCAGCTTTTCGGATACGCGCACATCCGCGTGGTAATCCGACGAGGCCACCCACAGCCTAAGCATGTCCGCCCCGTACTTTTCTATTATCTCCTCGGGCGCTACGGCGTTGCCCAGCGACTTGTGCATGGCCTTCCCCTCGCCGTCTACGGTCCACCCGTGGGTTATGACGGTTTTGTATGGCGCGCCGCCCCTGACGGCGACCGCCGTCAGCAGCGAGGACTGGAACCAGCCTCTGAACTGGTCCGCTCCCTCAAGGTATACGTCCGCCGGCCAGTCAGCCGGGTCGTTTTTAGCCAGCGAGGCGATATGAGTTGAGCCGGAATCAAACCATCCGTCAAGAGTGTCGACCTCCTTGTCGAAGCCGGCTTTCGAGCCGCAATGCGGGCAGGAAAAGCCCTCCGGCAACAGCTCGGAGGCTTCAAGCTCATACCATGCGTTTGAGCCCTTTTCCGCAAAAACCCCGGCCACCCTTTCGATCGTTTCGGGCGTGCATACCGGCTTTCCGCAGGTCTTGCAGTAGAAAACGGGGATAGGCAGACCCCAGCGCCTCTGGCGGGATATGCACCAGTCGGCCCTGTCCCTGATCATGCTGACCATGCGGTCCGCGCCCCATTCCGGCAGCCATGTTACGCCATCGGCAGCCTTTACCGCCTCTTCCTTGAAGCTGTCAACCGAACAGAACCACTGGTCGGTGGCCCTGTAGATTATGGGCTGCTTGCAGCGCCAGCAATGGGGGTACTGGTGCGCTATCGTTTCCGCGGCCAGCAAGGCTCCGTCTGCGGCCAGCCTTTCGTATATCGCCTCGTTGGCCTTTTCATAATGCAAGCCTGCAAACTGGCCGGCCTCGGCGTTCATATGGCCGCTCGAATCGACCGGCACCACGGTGCCGATATTGGTCAGTCCGCTTTCGTCGTATCTGCGGCAGACATTGAAGTCGTCCGCGCCGTGGCCCGGAGCCGTATGCACGCAGCCGGTGCCGGCCTCAAGCGTCACATGCTCGCCGCATAGAAGGACGGAGTCCCGGTCGAAGAAAGGATGCCGGGCTGTCATAAGCTCGAAATCCGAGCCCTTGAATTTCGCCAGCACCCGGCCGCCCTCCATTTTGGCCAGCTTCATTACCGCTCCGGCCAGCTCCTCGGCCAGAATATAGGTTTCCCCGTTTGGCGCGTTAAGAAGCACATAAGTGAATTCCGGATTGACGCAGATGGCGAGGTTGCCCGGCAGCGTCCAAGTGGTGGTAGTCCATATGACAAAAAAGGTCTTGTCGAGGTCGCAGTATCGGCCGAGCTTTCCCTTGTCGTCCTTGACCTTGAACTTGACGTATATGGAGCGGCACTTGTCCTCGCTGTATTCTATTTCGGCTTCTGCCAGTGCGGTTTCGTCGTGCGGGCACCAATAAACCGGCTTAAGGCCCTTGTATATATAGCCCTTCTCATACATTTTGCCGAATACTCTGACCTCTTCCGCCTCGAACTCGGGGGACATGGTCAGGTAAGGGCGCTCCCAGTCGCCTAAAACCCCAAGGCGCTTGAACTGCTCCCTCTGTATATCGACGTATCTTGCGGCAAAGTCCATGCAGGCGCTGCGGAATTCGGAAACCGACATCTTTTTCCTGTCCAGCTTGTTCTGCTTGATGATGGCGCTTTCGATAGGCATGCCGTGGTTGTCCCAGCCAGGCACATATTTCGCCTGCCAGCCGGTCATATTCTTATAGCGCACTATGAAGTCCTTGAGGACCTTGTTCAAGGATGTCCCCATGTGGATATATCCGTTGGAGAAAGGGGGCCCGTCGTGCAGAACAAAACGCGGCTTGCCGCTGTTGAGCTCCGTCATTTTGCCGTATATATCCTTTTCATACCACGTTTTCAGCCAGCCCGGCTCTCTTTTCGGTAGCTCCGCCCTCATGGGGAAGTCTGTTTTGGGCAGATTCAAAGTGGCGTTGTAGTCCTGGGGCATATATGTCTTCCCTTCGTCAGTATATCGTTATTATAAACGCCGGCGCCCCGAATAAACGGCGCCGGCCTCCGTCGCCTATCAATATAGCCACGCGGCGGACCGCCGCGTGGCGAATTGTCTCAATCCGACATTGCCATATTAACCGCCGCCGCTTTTTCTGCAAAAAACGCCCGGCGGCTCAAGCTTTAAAGCGTCCGCTCCGCCCTTTCTCAATATAAGGCCTCGCTATTTTTTTTGGTAATTAGAGCCGAATTGCAGGTTATTGAAGTCAATTTTGGGCTTTGCAGAAGAAGCTTCGGCCGCTTTAACGCTCTGCTTGTCGAGGCTCCCGACCTCCGCCGCGTCATCCGAGCTTATCGACTGCTCGAGTATCTTTGCTATGGAGCTTTCTATGCTCTTGGCAGTTTCCTCTATCTTGTCTTCCTCGCTTGCTTTTTCTTCCGAGGGGGCAACTATGGATATTATGGGAGCGGCGGCCTCTTCTCCCGCCGAGGCTGCGTCCCGCTCTATCTCCGCAAAGCCGTAGATTCTGCTTATAGCTTCGTTGTATTCGGCGGAAGCGGCCTTGAGCATATCCAGATAGGCCGCCGTCCTCTCCCTGGCCCTTCGAAGCACTTCTTCCTGAGCGGCCATTTCCGCCATTATTTGCTTTTTATGTTCGTCCGCGGCGGCCTGCGCCTCGGCAAGCATTTTTTCTTTCTCGGCCTGGGCGTTCTCCGTTATCTCCCTGGCTGTTTTTTGGGCGCTTAGAAGAGCCATGCGCATGGCGTCCTCCGTGGAGCGGTATTCCTCAACCTTGTCGACAAGCACCTTCAGCTTATTTTTAAGTATGGTGTTTTCCTTGTACAGCGCAGAATAATCCTGGGCAAGCTGCTGCAAAAATTCGTCTACCGACGCTGCGTCGTAGCCTCCGAAAACAGCCTTGCCAAATTCTTTACCTGTAACCTCCTGAGGAGTAAGCAAGGTTCTTCATCCTTTCGCTAAAAATACAGCCCGTTGTTTTCAAGCTCGTCAATAAGGTCCCCAAGTATGTCCACATTATAAGGGGTGATTATGTAGGTGCTGACGGCTACCTTTTTAATCTTGCCGTCCTGAGCGTAAGCCACTCCGCTGAGAAAATCCAGAACACGGCGCGCCACTTCCTTAGGCGTCGATTCAAGGTTTAAAACCACGGTCCTTTTATCCCTCAGGTGGTCCGCGATTTCCGTAGAATTCTCAAAGCGCTCCGGCTTTACAAGCACCACCTGAAGCTGGGCGGTGGCATGGATATTGACGACTTTGTTCCGCTTGTCGCCCGCATCAAAACCAGAAAACGACGACTGCTGCGAATGAGACACCGGAATTTTATCATTCGCGCGGGGAGTGTAATCCTCATAGTCCTCGTCGTCATAAGGCCTGGCAAGCCTTTTAATTTCATCGAGCAATCCCATATTGTCCGTTCTCCTTCAGGCCTTTTATTTTGCCGCGCAGCGCTACCTGCCGCCGAATATGGCCGAGCCTATCCTCACCATATTCGAGCCCGCCCTTATGGCGGCTTCAAAATCTCCGCTCATTCCCATGGACAGAAACCGCATATCGATATTATCGTATTTTTCGGCTCTTATGTCAACAAAAAGCTTATACATTTCATCGAAATAAGCGTAGTTTTTCATGCTCTCCTCCCAGACCGGAGGTATAGCCATCAGCCCCCTTACCCTGACGCCTTTCATCCCGGAGGCGAGGAAAACCGCTTCCCTGGTTTCCTCCGGCTCAAAGCCGCCCTTCGAGGCTTCCCTTCCTATATTGACCTGGAGCAGGATGTCCTGAATAATTCCCATTTTTTCAGACTGGCTTGACAGCGCTCTCAGCAGCTCCAGGGAATCCGCGGACTGGATCAAATCCGCCCGCCCGACCACCAGCTTGAGCTTGTTGCGCTGAAGATGGCCTATGAAGTGGAGGGGCACACCCTCGTATGCCCCCTGGCCCATCTTTTCCGTCATCTCGTTTGCCCTGTTTTCCCCGACGGCGTCAACTCCCGCGGCTACGGCCCGCCTGACCATGAACGCGTCCTTGGTCTTTGCCGCCGCCACAAGGGTTATCGAGCTCGGGTCTGCGCCTGCGGAAAGCGCGGCCTTGCTTATTCTCTCGCGTATTGCCCTAACGTTGTCCTCAATGCCGAATGCCATTCAATCCACGACCTTTCCATTATAGAGCTCCTTTGAGCTGACTATAACCTGGTCTCCCTCCCTCAGAGCGTCGCCCGGCTCCTTGCCGTCAGCGCTTTTTGCCTTCGGTTCTCCGACGACGTAAAAGTCTCCGAGCTCATAAGCGATATCGATGTATTTTTTTTCGGCCTGCAGGGCCGTCTGAACATATACGCAGGCTTTTCCGTTCTCGTCCACATGGACGCTTTTTTTTGGCACTCTAAGGCCGGTATACTCGCTGAACACCAATTCCGCTTCCTGCATGCGCAGATTCATCACATCCGTCATTGCTCTGTCGCAGGAGAAAATTACGGCGCATTTCCCGTCCTCGGAACGGCTTTTGCTTTCCACCGTCATTCGAAGCTTCTTTGCATCATAGCCGCCCAGCAGCATATTTACCCTGTCGCCCTGGTTCAGGCTATCGCAGTCGTCTCTGCTCATAAGCGCGGCATAATACCATTTGGTTCCGTATATAAGCTTTCCGATTGAGTTCTCCGGCGCCGTCCTGGTTTCACCGAGCAATCGGGCCAGGCCAGAAGCCGTAATAGACTTTACATCCCGGATTTTCAAATCCTCCCAGCCGTCGACATACAAGCAGAAAAGGCCAGAGGACGGGGCGCTTACCTTGGCGGAGCTTTTTTCACCGCCTCCGCCCAGCTCCTCAAGCTCCGTTTTCAGCTCGTCCAATTTGGATTGCAGGCTTTCCGGGCCGTATTCGCCTGTAAACACCAGCGCCTTGAGCTCCCGCGCCCTCTCCTCTATGTCATAGATTCTTTTTGAGTAAACGGCGGATTTCATGTCTATTATTCTTTTTGATATGTCGGCTTCCCGCCGGAGCTTGTCCGAAGAGGAGGCTTCTGTGTTTTGCCGAGCCTCAAGACTGGCTATTTCCGCTTCGAGCTCGCTTTTGCGAACCGCTCTGCGCAGCTCCTCGCCGCTGGCAAAAACGGAGGCGAGCTCCTGGCCCTTGGAAACCATTTTCCCGTTCTCGGCGGTGACTAAAACGGATTCATACGCGCTTTTTAAGATCTCCTCATCCCTGACGACGATACCGTACAGCTCCGCGCTTTCCCGGACGGTATAGCTGACCGCCAGCGTCGTTGTAAAGGGGTTGTCCAAAGCCTGAACTATGTAGACCGCAAGGTAGGTCAGCAGCGCGATAAAGAACAAGAAGCCTACCGCCTTTATCGCCGCGTTCGTTTTCTTCAAGCCTCAGCCCTCCCTTCTTAGCCCGCGCAGGCCGCCCCGCCGCCTTGGCGGCGGCTATCGCGGCCCGTCAGGCGTCCATTGAAAACGAAACCGTCTTTGACGGTATTATGGTCGAAATCGCGTGCTTGTAGATAAGCTGCTGCTTCCCGTCCGAGTCCAGCACCACGGTAAAGCTGTCGAAACCGGTTACTATTCCCCGGAGCTGGAAGCCGTTCATCAGAAACATGGTTAGCGGAAGCTTTTCTTTTCTGGCCTGATTGAGGAACAAATCCTGCAAATTTATGTTTTTCTGCATTTTCGACACCCTTTTTCTTATATGTACGGTTAAACCGAAATTTAACCGCCGTTTACATTATACCATCGTTTTTCATGGCTATTGTCGAAATTTGAACTGCTTTCTTATAATCAGGCTCATTTTCCCATATTATCCAATTTAAGTCGCGCTTGGCGCGAAGCCAGGAAAGCTGGCGCTTGGCATAGCGCCTGGACTCGCGCTTGACCAGCTCGACAGCCCGCTCAAGGGTATACTCCCCCCTCAGGGCCGCGGCTATCTCCTTGTAGCCTATGGCCTGCATGGAGGTGCAGCGCTCGTCAAGGCCCGAGGCCAGCAGCCTTTCAACCTCCTCCGCAAGCCCGTCGGCCATCATTTTATCGACTCTGGCGTCTATCCTGGAATAGAGCGCCGCTCTTTCCCTGAAAGTCAGGGCAAGCTTGCAGCTCTTGTACCTTTCGGGCATGAGCCGGCTTTCCCTGTTGTGCTCGGCTATCGTTTTCCCGGTCGCGCAATAGACCTCCAGGGCCCTCACTATGCGCTTTTTATCGTTCGGGTGCAGCCTTGAGGCGCTTTCGGCGTCCACCCTGGACAGGCGTTCGAGCAGCTCAGCTCCGCCCAAAGCGTCGTACTCGCTCGAGAGCCTGGCTCTGAGCGCCTCGTCGCCGCCCATAAAGGCCCTGCCCGAAAGCAGGGAGTCTATATACAGGCCGGTTCCTCCGACTATGATCGGCAGCCTGCCCCGGCCGGCGATATCCTCTATGCAGGCCGAAGCGTCCCTGACATACCTCGCGGCGGAATAAGACTCGAAGGGCGAAACGCAGCCTATCATATGGTGAGGGATCCCCCTCATTTCCTCAGCCGACGGCGCGGCGGTGCCTATAATCATGCCTTTGTATATCTGCATGGAATCGGCCGACACTATCTCGCCCCCGAAAAGCTCGGCAAGCGCTACCCCAAGCCCGGTCTTTCCCGTAGCCGTCGGGCCGGTTATTACAATAACGCCCGTCATTGCTCCGCAGTCAATTTTTCAGGCTGCTGAGCGGAGCGGGTATTCTTCCGCCCCTGGCAATAAACTCGCGGCTTGAAAAGGGATGCACGGGCATGACGGGAGCGCTGCCCAAGAGGCCGCCGAACTCCACCCTGTCTCCTACTGTTTTTCCCGGCGCAGGTATTATCCTTACGGCCGTGGTCTTGCCGTTGACGACGCCTATTGCCGCCTCGTCGGCTATTATGGCCGCAATGGTTTCCGCAGGCGTATCGCCGGGAACGGCTATCATATCTAGACCAACGGAGCATACGCAGGTCATGGCCTCAAGCTTGTCCAGCGTAAGCGAGCCCCTTTCGGCCCCCGCTATCATGCCCGCGTCCTCGCTGACGGGAATAAAGGCTCCCGAAAGCCCGCCCACATGGCTGGAGGCCATCACGCCGCCCTTCTTGACCGCGTCGTTCAGCAGGGCAAGCGCTGCGGTGGTGCCGTGGGTGCCCACGCTTTCAAGCCCCATTTCTTCAAGTATGTCGGCCACGCTGTCGCCGACGGCCGGAGTCGGGGCCAAGGATAAGTCCACAACGCCGAAGGGCACCCCCAGCCTCCTCGAGGCCTCCCTGGCTACAAGCTGGCCCATGCGCGTTATCCTGAAGGCCGTTTTCTTTATAGTTTCGGCCACTACGTCGAAGGGCTCGCCATTGCAGGCAAGCAGCGCGTTGCGCACCACTCCCGGCCCGCTCACGCCCACGTTGATTACGCACTCGGGCTCTCCTGGCCCGTGAAAAGCGCCCGCCATAAACGGGTTGTCCTCCACGGCGTTGGCAAAGACCACAAGCTTGGCGCAGGCCATTCCGCCCTGACCGGCGCTCAGCTCTGCGGCCTCCTTGATCACTCCGCCCATGATGGCGACGGCATCCATATTGATCCCCGCCCTGGTGGTGGCTACGTTGACGCTGGAGCATACCCGCTCCGTTGCGGCAAGCGCCTGCGGAATGGAGCTTATCAGCCTCCTGTCGCTTACGGTGAAGCCCTTGTGGACAAGCGCCGAAAAGCCGCCGATGAAATTTACGCCCACAGCCTTTGCGGCCCTGTCCAGCGCGAGGGCTAGAGGCGAATAGTCCTCCGCCGAGCAGCTCCCCGCAACCATTGAGATCGGCGAAACGGCTATCCTTTTATTGACTATCGGTATGCCGTATTCCTTCTCGATATCCTCCCCGGTCCTAACCAAATCCGCAGCAAAGCGCGTTATTTTGCAGTAAATCTTATCCGCGCAGCGCTTTATGTCCTCGTCAGCGCAATCCAGAAGGGATATGCCCATTGTTATCGTCCGTATGTCGAGATGCTGCTGGTCTATCATCTCTATGGTTTGCAAAATCTCGTTGCGGTTTATCATATGCGGTGCATCGCCTCAAAGATCTCCTCCCGCTGTATCCTCACGGAAAGACCGGTTTTTTCGCCCTCGGAGCTGAGCAGCTCCGAAAGCTCGCTGAATTTCATCGCACAGCCGGACGCGTCCACCATCATTATCATCGTAAAGTAATCCTGCATGACGGTCTGGCTTATGTCCAGGATGTTCACGCCCTGCCTGGCCAGTATGGCGCAAACCTCCGCTATTATTCCTACTCTGTCCTTGCCTATCACGGTAACTATAGCTTTCATATATCCTCCAAAAGGCCATCAGCTTTAAGCCTGAAACCGCAAGCCTCCGCCCCTACGGGCCTCCCGCCGTCAGCTCGTCCAGCGTCATGCCGAAGGAGGGCATAAACCGCTCCATAAAGTACCTGACCTCGGGCAGCGGCGAAGCCTCGAGCAGAGCCCTCAATTGCTTTTCGGCGGATTTAAATTCGTTGTTTCCCGCCCTCAGCTCCTCAACGCATTTAATATAGGCCGACAGCTTGTCGGCCGCCTTTACTATCGCGTTTATGCTTTCGTCTCTGCAGCAAAGCGCGTCACCATATGAGGCGCGCAGCTCCTCTGGCAGCAGCCCCAGCAGCTTTTCCATCGCGGCGCGCTCAACCTCCTTGTAGGCCCCAGCAATGCTGCCGTTGAGATATTTGACCGGCGTCGGCATGTCGCCGGTTATTATCTCCGAAGCGTCGTGATACAGGGCCACCGCCGCCGCTCTTTCCGGCTCGGCCTCCAGGCCGAAAACGTCCCTTCTGATCAGGGCGAGGGCGTGGGCAAGCACGGCTGTCATATGCGAGTGCTCCTGTATGTTTTCATCAACGCTGTTGCGCATCAGGCCCCAGCGCCGTATGTTGCGCATCCTTGAAATCAGCGCGAAAAAGCTTCCCGTCATATCTCTAATTTGTTCTCCGTAAATTGATGAAATAGTATATCACATCATGGAAGACTTTTCAATCCGTCGGCGATGCTCTCGCGTCTTTATTTCCGCACTTAAAAAGAAGCCTCTTTTCCTATTCGCAGCGCTTCCTAAGCTCCGCAAAAAAGCCGCTCAACAGCCTTGAGCACTCCTCCTCCATAATACTTCCGTATATTTGCGGCTTATGTCCGAAATCCTCCATAAACAAGTTTATAACGCCTCCGCAGGCGCCGCCCTTTTTGTCCGCGGCGCCGTAATACAGCCGCGATATCCTCGCGTTTATTATCGCCCCGGCGCACATCGGGCAGGGCTCAAGGGTTACGTAAAGATCGCAGCCGCTCAGCCTCCAGCTCTTCAGGGCGCGGCAGGCCTCGAATATGGCCGCCATCTCGGCGTGGGCCAGGGCGCTGCGCTCGCCTTCTCGGCGGTTCCGGCCCCTGCCTATCACGGCGCCGTCCCTGACCACAACGCAGCCCACCGGCACCTCTCCCTCCTCATAGGCCAGCCGGGCAAGCTTTATGGCTTCGCTCATGAAATATGCCGCATCCATCGAATAAGCTCCTTCTTATTGGGTAAAATTTATATGCGGAGGTGCAAAAATGAAGATCAATGAAATAATGCAGCAATCGGTCATTTCCGTTGCGCCGGATGACACGGCGCTGACGGCTTCCAAGCTTCTTTCAAGGCACAACATAGGCTCTCTCCCCGTATGCTCGGGCGACGGGAGGCTCCAGGGCATAGTAACCGACAGGGACATCGTGCTGCGCTGCGTGGCCTCAGGAAAAAGCCCGGATGTTACCCCCGTGAGCGATATTATGTCCAAAAATGTGGTATCCGTATCGCCCAACGACGAAGTCAGCGCGGCGGCTTCCCTGATGTCGGCCGAGAAGGTCCGGCGTCTGCCGGTGGTGGAAAAGGGGCGCGTCCTGGGCATGCTGTCGCTGGGCGATATAGCCAAAAGCCGCGCCTTCAACATGGAGGCGGCCAAGGCTCTGACCGAAATATCCTCTAACGTGACTAAAAGATAGGCTCCGCCGGGCCGGGCGTGTCCGGAAAGGCTGCTGGACATAATTTGAGCGCGATTTCGCGGCGGCGGAGGAAAGCCCCCTCCGCCGCTTATTTTACATTACGCCCGGGAACAAATTCGGCGCGGTTCACCTTGAGGCTCTGGCCTTGAAATTGTCCTCCCAATAATACTGGCCCTTTATGTATCTGTCGTAAACGCCGGCGCCCTCCGCCGTCAGGTCGTAAGTCAGCTTTCCGTCCCGCAAAAACAGCCCGTACATATGCACAAGCGGCGAGACTTTAAACATCTCGTCCGACAGCTTAGTATATTCGTTGCCGCCCCAGCCCGCCTGCTCGAAGAAATAGTTCATCAGGAAGCAGGGGCTCAGGCTCGCGCCCTCGCCGACGAAATCGTTCCCCAGCGCCTTTTTCGCCGCGTCGTTGGCATATATGAGATATGGGGTGTCGTAGTAGTTGAAGAAGCCCTCGTCCGTGCTGAAGTCAAAGTTTATTCCAAGGGTTTTGTATACGCTGGCGTTGTTCCCCAGCCAGGGATTATGGTCGCCATAGACGATGAACACCACGGGCGCCTCCAGCCGCGATATCCTGTCGGCTGTCTCGCAGACGCTTTTCACCGTTTTTGCTATGCCGTAAAAATAATTGTTCAATATATTGTATTCTTCGTCCGTGTATCCTTTGTTCTTAACATATTCCTTGTCATACCAGGCCCTGTCCGAGTCGTAGGGCCCATGGTTCTGGTAGGTGACGCTGAAATTGAAATAAGGCGAGCCGGAGCTTTCAAGATGCTCCTCCAGCAGCTCGGCTATCGATGGGAACAGCACCTCGTCTCCCGCTATGCCGTTTCCGCCCGTATCGTATTTGTTCTCATAGAAATAATAGTTGTCGAACCCAAGGTACCTGTTTACATTCAGGCGGTTGTAGAACCACTCGTAGCAGGGGTGGCAGCCCTCCGTATAATATCCCTGCTCCTTGAAATACCAGGGATAGGCGTTGGTGTTTTTTCTGTAGCTCTCGACGTCCGAAAAGCCCGTAAGCACGCACCACTCCGTATCCACGGTATTTCCGGCAAAAACATTCGTGATAAGCTGTCCGGAAAGGCTGCGCTTTTCAAGCTCATGCAGCGGACCGTAAACATCCTCGGCAAAATCCAGCACACCAAATTTGGTGAAATCATTGAAGGCTTCGAGCTGCACTATAACCATATTCACATTTTCGCCCTCGGGGATGTCGTCGTAGACGTAGGAGGCCAGCAGGGCGGCGGCTTCGGCCTTGTCGTAGCCGTCCGGCGGCGCTTCCTTTGCGTCTTTAACGCTGTGCAGAAAGGGATACACAAAGCCTCTCGATACATACTGCCCGGTAGCCGACCAGCGCGAGACGAGAGCCAGGTTTTCCGTTTTGCCGTACAGTTCCTCGCTTGCATACAGCTTCCCATAGGACAGGGCGAAAAGGCCGGCCGTGCAGAAAAGGCCCAGAACGCGCAGGCGCGCCGATTTGATTCGGCCCCGCACGAGGAAAAACGCCAGAACGGCGCAGATAAGGCAGATGGAGACGGCGAGCGCTATTTTATAGTTCATCTCAAGCGTATATTTTTCGGCGGCCATGGCTCCTCCCTCAAGCGCGTAGCGCACGTCCGAGAAAAGCAGGGGGTCGTTGCGCAGGGAGAGCTTGAAGTAGTTTATCAGCGACAAAAGCAGGGTAAAGGCCGAGGATGTTAAAAAAGCCAGCCAAACCCTGTTGAAAATAAAATACAAAAAAAAGACCAGGAGGACAACCGGAAGGATATTCAAAACCGGAGTCCAGATATTGCGGAAATAGGTCAGGAACATCTCCAGCCTGTATTGCGCCGCGCCAAAATACATCGAAATCAGCCCCAGCCCGGCGCCCAGGCATAAAAGCGCCAAGAAGGTATATGCTCCGCTTAAAGCGCTCCGCAGCCTATACTCGGCTGCCGAGCGCATGGCCCTGCCCCTGCGGATAAGCACCAGATCCGCTTCGGCGGCAAGCTTCGGCGGATATGAATCCGCAACAAGCATTACCTTTCCGGCTCCGGCGGCTTTGCTGTAAAGGGCCTGATAATCGTCGCCGGAGAGCACCCGCGCGCCCATCATGCCGGCCAGCGGAGCTACGGCTTTTTCGGGGTACCGGGTCAGCCAAACGTTGTCGTCCTCCGGAAAGAGCCTGCAGGCTTTCCTGCCCTCCCTGCTCCAAAAGGCTTGAAGCTTTACGTCCGCCCCCTTCGCATAGTCAAGGAAGCGCCACATTATGCGGTCGTATTTCGGAGCCCCGCAAAGGCCGAAAAATCTTAGCAGCGAAGCCCAAAGGCGCGGAAAAAGAAAGCGGATCAGGCCCGGCTGCCTGAGCAGGCAGTAGCGGTAAAGCAAATTGTTTAGCGGCCTAATATATACAGTTCTTTCAAAAATAAGTATATTTATCATGTCTATCCCAGTAAGGCAATGAGCTTCCGAAGGGCGGAAGCTCATTGCCTGCTGCTTTCTATTGATTATTGGGCCGACTTTACAAGGGCCACCAGCATCTTGCAGGAATCCGTCCCTGTATTGAGTATGGATTTTTTGGTTCCGGGTCCGCAATGGAAGCTGTCTCCGGCATAAAGGGTGGTCTTTACCTCCTCCGGCGTTCCCACCTCGCACTCGAGATACATCTGGCCCTCTATTATGTAATAAATGGACTCCATCATATTGGATCCGTATTCGCAGCCGCCGCCGGGGAGGAAATGGCTAAGTCCCATGGTAATTACTCCGCTGTTGACATCCTGGGGGTCGTGCAGGCGGGTGGTGCGAACGTCAAAATGCTTGGGGGCTTCGTAGCGGTAGGCTTCGTTTTTTCTCGTGATTTTATAGCTCATACGATGCATATCCCTTCGTAAATTAGTGTTTGTATTGGACAGCCCCTATGTTAGCACTTATCATTCCCCAATTCAAGACACAGTTTTTCGTAATCCTCGGGCCTGTTTATGTTCATAAGCAGCCTCTCGCTCCACAGCGGGCCAAGGTCCTGCGCCGTGGCCTTTCTCGCCCCCAGAGCTTCAAGCAGGGCGGCCATAGAGCAGTTGCCCTCCAGCAGCGCCTTTTCTGCGTGCGGGAGGACGCTTATCCTGTAGTAGGCAAAAAGAGGCTCGAATCTCCCGCGGGCGTCTACGGGCGCGCATATATCGTTCCGGCCGCAAAGCTCAATAAGCCTCAAGGCCGCCTCCGGCGCGGCAAATGGCATATCGGCCGCCGCGAGAAAAACATCCCCGCCGGTATGGACCAGGGCGGCGTGCAGGCCGGACATGGGGCCGCGGCCCGGATATATGTCGCAAACCTTTTCAGCCCCTATCTCCCCGTATTTTGAAAGGTCCCCGACGCTGACTATGACCCTGTCGAAGAGCCTTTCAAAGCGCTTGACGGCGCCTTCAAGCAGGCTGCGCCCGCAAAACTCAAGCGCCAGCTTGTCCCTTCCCATCCTTGTGCTCTTCCCTCCAGCCAGTATTACCGCCGTCGGCATTTCGGCTTCGTCTCTCTTTCAATTATTTAATATATAAAATCAATAATAAAAAAATAAAATTCAATAAGCCGCTTTTACAGCTCTATGCTTATATTATAGCACTTTTGCCTTATTGCGGGCAAGCTTCCGGCTCTATTTTTGGTTTGGCTTTGAATTGAATTTCAAGATAATGTATGCTACGATGATGCGGTTAGTGTGTAGTATAATATATTTTGCCTAAACCCGCCGCACTGTTGGTTTTAGGCGCGGATAAAATAGGGGATTGGATTAGCGAGTCATAGCCGTCGGCTATAACCGTGGCTATATTTTTATTTTAACCAAGCTCAGGCGCAATAAGGAAAGGAGTCTCAGGACTAAATGGTTTTATCGGAAAAGTACGAGCTTATTAGAAAGCTCGCCAGAGATTTCGCCACTGCGGAGATACCCTCCGAGCTTCAGGACGAAATCGACCGAACCGGCAACTATCCTCAGGAGCTGCTCAGGAAGTTTGCAAAATACGGGTTTTACGGCATCAAGGCCCCCAAGGAGCTGGGCGGTCAGGGCGCCGACACGCTGGCTTACGTTATTACGATAGAGGAGATAGCAAGAGTCAGCATGGTATCCGCTATTTATGTCAGCGGAGCCAATTCCCTGGGAAGCGGCCCCCTTATGCTGGCGGGCACCAAGGAGCAGATCGAGAAATATTTGGGACCCGTTGCAAGGGGCGAGAAGTATCCCAGCTTCGGCCTGACCGAGCCGGGCGCGGGCTCCGACGCCGGCGGCGTCGTGACCAGCGCGGTCAGGGACGGCGACTACTGGATACTCAACGGCAGAAAGGCCTTCATAACCGCCGCTCCCATATCGGATTTCTGCATTATTTTCGCCAAGACCGACCCTTCCAAGGGTTCCAAGGGGATCACCACCTTCATAGTCGACATGAAGGCTCCCGGAGTAAGCTTCGGCAAGCCTGAGCATAAAATGGGAATCATTGGCTGCCCGACAAGCGACATAGTACTTGAGGACGTAAGGGTGCACGACAGCGACAGGCTCGGGGAGATAAACAAGGGCTTCATAAACGCCATGAAGACCCTGGATATAGGCCGTCTGGGCGTCGCCGCTCAATCCGTCGGCGTGGGGCAGGCCTGCCTTGACGAGGCGATCAAATACGCCAAGGAGCGCAAGCAGTTCGGCCGCAGGATAGCCGATTTCCAGGCCATACAGTTCATGATAGCCGACATGGCCACGGAGCTTCAGGCGGCCCGCGAGCTGGTCTACAACGGCGCCGTCATGAAGGACAGGAACGACGCCAAGGCCAGCATGTACTGCTCCATGGCCAAGTACTTCGCCTCCGAGGCTGCAAACCGGATAGCCTACAAGGCTCTCCAGATACACGGAGGCTACGGCTACATAAAGGATTACCGCATCGAGCGCCTTTACCGCGACGTGCGCATAAACACCATCTTCGAGGGCACCTCCCAGGTGCAGCAGATGGTGATCTCGGGCGCTCTGCTCAAGTGAGGAGATAGGACGATGAGAATAATAGTTACCGCCAAGCAGGTTCCCGATACAAACGAGGTCAGGATAGATCCCGTTAAGCACACTCTAATACGCGAAGGCGTGCCCTCCATACTCAACCCCGACGACGCCAACGCCCTTGAGGAAGCTCTGCGCATCAAGGATGAAAATCCGGGCTGCACAGTAACCGTCGTTTCCATGGGCCCTCCGCAGGCGCTTACAATGCTCAGGGAGTGCATAGCCATGGGCGCGGACGACGCCGTTCTTCTCTCCTCCCGCGCCTTCGGAGGCGCCGACACCTGCGCCACCTCGACCACCATAGCCGCCGGCATTAAGAAGATCGGGGATTATGACATAATTTTTGCCGGACGCCAGGCCATAGACGGCGATACCGCCCAGGTGGGTCCTCAGCTTGCCATGCGCCTCGGCCTCCCGGTTGTCACATACGTGCAGAAGGTCATAGAGATAAAGGAAGGCTCCGTCGTCGTCGAGCGCCAGCTTGAGGACGGGCATGAAATCGTCGAGGTTGCCAAGCCCTGCGTGCTGACCTGCGTCAAGGAGCTGAACACTCCTAGATACATGACCATAGGGCGCATACTCTACGCCTGCGACGAGGCCGATATCAAGGTCTGGAACGAAAAGGACGTGGCCCTTGATCCCGCCGACTGCGGCCTCAACGCCTCTCCCACACAGGTTGTCACGAGCTTTACCCCCGAACCCAAGGGCAAGGGCGAGATGCTCACCGGCTCGATAAACGAGATGGCGGCCAAGCTCGTCTCCCGTCTTACCGAAAAGCACGTCATATAAGGAGGTAAGCTGAAATGGCTATAAATGTTATCGCCGAGAAATGCAAAGGCTGCGGCGTTTGCTTGAAGGAATGCCCCTTCGAGGCTCTTGCCATGGAAAATGTGGACGGAAAGAAGATAGCGGCCGTAGGCATGGCCTGCACCAACTGCGGAGTGTGCGTGGACAAGTGCCCCTTCGGCGCGATAGAGCGCACCGGAACCAGCATGGTCAATGTGGATATCTCCCTTTATCACGGCGTTTGGGTGTTTGCCGAGCAGCGCGAGGGCAAGCTGATGAACGTCGCCGTCGAGCTTCTGGGGGAGGGCCGAAAGCTGGCAGACGCCATAGGCACCGAGCTTTGCGCCATTCTTGTCGGCAGCGACTGCGACCATCTTGTTACGGAGCTGTTCGAGTACGGCGCGGAAAAGGTCTATTACGCCAACGCTCCCGAGCTGAAGAACTACACCACCGACGGCTACACTACAGCCATTTACCGCGCTGTGCTCAAATACAAGCCCGAGATCGTGCTTTACGGAGCCACGCACATCGGACGGGATCTGGCCCCCAGCATAGCCGTAAAGTGCGGCACCGGCCTTACGGCCGACTGCACCAAGCTCGACATTGATCCCGCCACAAAGCAGCTCCGCCAGACCCGCCCCGCCTTCGGCGGAAACCTGATGGCAACCATACTCTGCCCGCACCACAGGCCCCAGATGTCGACCGTACGCCCGGGCGTTATGGAGAAGCCTGTCAGGACGCCGGGAAAAAAGGGCGAGCTTATTATGCTGCCCCAGAAGTTCAAGAAGGGCGAGATACGCCAGCAGGTCCTCGACATAATAAAGAAGGTCGGCGAGATAGCCTCGCTTACCGACGCGGAGATCATTGTTTCCGGCGGCAGGGGCGTCGGCGGCCCGGAAGGCTTTGAAATTATCCGCGCCCTCGCGGATAAGCTTGGCGGCTCCGTAGGCGCCAGCCGCGCCGCCGTCGATGCCGGCTGGATAGACCACAGCTTCCAGGTCGGTCAGACCGGAACCACCGTAAAGCCGAAGCTTTACATAGCCTGCGGCATTTCCGGAGCTATACAGCACCTGGCCGGCATGCAGAACTCCGGCTATATAGTCGCCATAAACAAAAATGAAAACGCCCCCATATTTGAGGTTGCCGATTACGGCATTGTCGGAGACCTCTTTAAAGTTATCCCCGCGATTATTGAATCTTTAGGCTGAATAGGTTATAATATGCAGAAACGGATGCGCTGGCTCCGTTTCTGCATATGTTTCTCAACTTGTTTAAATGGAGGAAAGCTTGCTCAATATTACCGTCGGCCGCCTTTTTGAAAGCGCCGCCGCCCGGTTTCCGCTGCGTCCCGCCGTGGAAGCTTCGAGCGGCTTGTTCAACTATGCCCAGGTCGACTCGATCACCGACGAAACCGCCGGCAAAATGCTCGGTCGCGGTATAGGCCGAGGCACTCATGTGGGCATATGGGCCAAGGATCTGCCGTACTCCTTTTTCGCATATCTGGCGGCGGAAAAAATAGGCGCTGTGCCGGTTCTTTTCAATACCAGCCTTACCGAAGCGGAATTGAGCGTCCTACTAGATAAAACAGACGTCGATTTTCTTTTATTCGACGACGGCTACAGAGGCGTCAGCTACCCCGAAATCTGCTCCAGGCTCAAGCTCGGACGCGACCGTCTCATTTATATAGGCTATATAGGCGAGCGGGCCGCGCCCGGCTTTGACGCTATGGAAGGTCTGCCCGTCTGCGAGGACGCCGTTCTTCGGGCTGCCAAGGCGGCGGTAAAGCCCGAGGATACGGACGTCATCATCTTTACCTCCGGCACCACCGGAGCCGCCAAGGGCGTTGAAACGACGCACTTTGCCCGCGCAAACAGCGCTCTGGCGCATGTAAGGGCTCTTGAAATAACGGAAACGGACAAGCTGTGCGTAGCCCTGCCCATGTTCCACTGCTTCGGTTTGACAGGCGTGATACTGGCCGCCATGGCGGCAGGGGCCTGCCTTTATTTTCCTCCCGAGCGCCGCACGCGCTTTTTGCTCGAGGCCGCATCCGTCCATAAATGCACGATTTTAAGCGCCGTTCCCACGCTTTTTTCCGCCATGATGGCAAGGGCGGATTTTGCGAGCTACGATTTATCCTCTCTCCGCACCGGCTTCATAGGCGGCTCCATATATACGCCCGAGTTTTTCAGAAGGGTGGAGGAGGCCTTCGGCTTTTCGCTTGCTCCCTCCCTGGGCCAGACGGAGGCGACCGCCGGCATTACCTTCATATCTCCGAAGGCGCCGCGCTCCGTACGCGAATCGACGGTCGGGGCCTTCATGGAGGGTATAGAGGGCCGAATCGCGGATATCAAGACCGGGGAGCCTTTGCCGGCCGGAGCAGAGGGTGAGATCTGCATCCGCGGCTTTGCCGTAATGAAGGGCTACTACAAAGAGCCGGCCCTGACGGCGGCGGCCATAGACCCGGAGGGCTGGCTTCATACGGGCGACCTGGCGAAGATGGACGAAAGCGGCAACATCCACATGACCGGCAGGCTCAAGGAGCTTATAATCCGTGGCGGCGAAAACATAGCGCCGGGCGAAATCGAGGCGGTGCTTCTGTCGGACCCGCGCGTCAGGGAAGCAAAGGTGATAGCCGTGCCGGACGAACACTACGGGGAGGAGATTTGCGCCTGCGTCATCCCCTCTGCGGGCGCGTCCATAACCGCAGACGAGCTCAAGGGCCTGGTGGCGGCATCTCTTTGCGAATTCAAGGTACCCAGATACGTAGTGTTTTTAAAGGAATTCCCCAGGACTTCCAGCGGCAAAATATCGCTTTCAGAGCTTAAAAATATCGTAAACATCAAACAATAATACAGGAGGAGTTTAAAATGGCTAAATTTATAACCGCGCAGGAGGCGGCGGCTCTTATACCGGATAACGCGGTAGTCGGCGTCGGCGGAATGGGGCTTGCCGGCTGGCCGGAGGAAATCGCTTGCGCGATACGCGACCGCTTCAAGGAGACCGGCCACCCCTGCGGACTCGACCTGCATCAGGGCAGCGCCATGGGCGACTGGAAAACGAGGGGCACCACTCGCCTCGGAGAGGCCGGACCCGGCCTTGTGACAAGGTGGAGCGGAGCCCATGTCGGCTCATCCTTCGCTCTGCGCGAGCTTGCCCTCAAAAATCAGCTCCAGTGCTGGTGCCTGCCTCAGGGCGTAATCGTAAACCTTTGGCGCGAGATAGCGGCGGGCCGTCCCGGCCTCATCACCAAGGTCGGCCTGGGAACCTTTGTTGATCCCCGGGTCCAGGGCGGCAAGATGAACGAGTGCACCGTCGAGGACAGAGTTGAGCTCATCAACTTCATGGGCGAGGAATACCTGTTCTACAAGGGCTTCAAGTGCGACGTGGCCCTTCTGCGCGGCACCATAGCCGACGAAAACGGCAACATAACCTATGACCACGAAAGCTTCATCACCGAGGGGCTGTCGATAGCCACGGCCACTAAGAATTCGGGCGGCATAGTGATAGTTCAGGTGGAATATCTTGCCAAGAAGGGCACGCTCAAGCCCAAGGACGTGAGAATACCCGGCATATTGGTTGACTATGTCGTTCAGGCCACCACCAAGGACGCCTGCTGGCAGACCGAGGGCATCTACTACGAGCCCGCCTTCTCCGGTGAAATTAAAAAGCCCCTCAACGCCATCGAGCGCATGCCCTTTGACGAAAGGAAGATAATTTGCCGCCGCTGCGCAGCGGAGGTCAGGAAGGGCGACGTCATCAACGTCGGAGTAGGCATTCCGGCCGATATGGCAAAGGTAATCAATGAGGAAAACGAGTCCTATCTTGATCAGATAACCATGAGCACGGAAAGCGGAATGGTTGGCGGCGTACCCTCGGCTCTGCCCCATTTCGGCGCGGCCTACAACGCCGAGGCCTGCATAGACCACGGCTATATGTTCGACTTTATAAACGGCGGAGGCCTCGATATGACCTGCCTGGGCCTCGGAGAGGTAGACGAGCAGGGCAACAACAACACCAGCTATCTCGGCACCATGATGACGGGGCCCGGCGGCTTCATAGATATAACCCGCTCCACCCCCAAGGTGCTCTTCTGCGGCACCTTCATGGGAAAGGCCAAGCTCAAGCCCGGAAACGGCAAGCTGGAGATAGTAGAGGAAGGCTCCATCCGCAAGTTTGTCAAGCGCGTCAAGCAGATAACCTTTGCCGGCCAGTATGCCGAAAAGGGGCAGACCGTTCTCTATATAACCGAGCGCGCCGTGTTCCAGCTTATCAACGGCAAGGTGACGCTGATAGAAATAGCGCCCGGCATAGACCTTGAAAGGGACATCCTTGCCAACATGGACTTCCGGCCCGAAATTTCGCCGGACCTCAAGCTGATGGATGCTTCCATATTCTGCGAAAAGTGGGGTAACCTGGCCTCCACGTTTGAAAAATGAGCCCGGCCTTATCCGCCGGGACTTAAGCCGGGGAATATTCGAGGGCTATTGTAGCAAGCGCATAGGCTGATAAAAACGAAAAGCGCATATCGCGACCGCTTTTGCAATGGTTGCGATATGCGTTTCTTTCGGCCGTTCAGCTAATGGCTGCGCTCCGGGGAACGCTTGGCGTATTCGTTCTCCTGTTCCATCAGCTCTCCTATTTCACTCTCGTAGCGTATGAACAGACGCACCAGAGCGGGGTCGAACTGCCCTCCGGCGTTTCTTTCAAGCTCCCGGCAGGCCGCGCTGTGCGGGCAGGCCAGCCTGTATACTCTCTTTCCGGTTATTGCGTCGTATGCGTCGCATACGGACGTCATCCTCGCGATAAGCGGGATATTGCCCGCGCTTATCCCGTACGGATAGCCCTTCCCGTCCCACCTCTCATGATGATAAACGGCCGAATAAAACGAAAGCTCGACAAGCTTTGGGGGTATTCCAGATATGGCGCCGTCAAAAATTTTCATAAACAGCTCATATGCGTAGACGGGATGCCTGAATACTTCCTCAGCTTCCTTCGCCGTCAGCTTTCCGGGCTTAAGCAGCAGCTCCTTCGGTACCCACGCTTTGCCGATATCATGATATGACGCCGCTTTTTCATAATCGGCGGCCTCCTCGCCGCACAAGCAAAGCCCGGATGCCTTTTGCGCCAGTATGCCGACGAGACGTCCCACTCTTCGCATGTGTTCAATCTCCACAGCGGGCATGGAATTGACTATGGCTAAAACGCTTGTTTCAGCGCAGGGAAAAATCGACATCCGCAAGCCTCCTTTTTCTATATTTGCGCCAGACGCCATAGGATGAGCGCCGGGTTTGGCTGCGAGCACCTTTGCCGGACAAATATCGTTTGGTTTGATAGGGCGTTTTTAACGGCCCGCCGATAAAACTGATGGCTGCCTCATTGGTCATTTTTGTCGGGAATAAGTCGGAGTTAAAGTATAATATATAATAGTAATTATATATGTAGTATTTATAGCTGCCGCAGTTTATTATAAACTGCGGCCCGGCTTATCATTTTAGTACGCCGCGCCAAGCGTAAAACCGACCCGGCCATTTTCCGCCGCTTCCTCATGGCCGGGTCGGTTATATGGCTTTAATCGTACGATAGGAAACGCATATCTTAAGCGCGCCCCTGCTCCTTCTCGTAAAACTCGCGGCTGTAGTAGTACAGCTCCATTATGCCTTCCCACACCTCCTCGTCGGTTGGTGCCATAATTGACGTATAGGCCCCGCCTCCGGAAGCGAAATTGTCCACAGTCTCATGGATGGCCTCAATAAGAGCCTCCCTGCCGGGACCCTTAGGGGAAACAAAAGCGTTGAAGCCCAAATCCCTGCCGTATTTTTTCTTGAAGCCCTCCATATCGTTGGCTCTGGCCTGTATCTGAACGAAATCGGCGCCGGCCTTGATCATGTAAGGAACGAATCTTTTTATGTTCCCGCAGCAGTGGTGCTCCACGCAAATCCCCTTTGAATGCATATAGTCGAACAGCCTCTTTGTCGGCGGGAAGACTATGGCCTCCATCATAGCCTCGCTGAAAAACGTATCGCGCTCCGTTCCCCAGTCGTCGTGATATGTAATCATGTCTATGGACAGATACAGCAGCAGCCTGTCAATAGTTTTTATCTCAAAGTCCACAAAAGCTTCCAGAAAGGCTCTTACCTCCTCCGGCTCCATGGCAAGCGCGATCATCGCGTCCGTATATCCGCCCATCAGCGCCACCAGCCGTTCGGTGCAGCCCAGCCCGATGTTGATATGAAGTATTTTTTCGGGGTCATAGGTTTCAAGAAATTTTTTGCAGCGCTTCTCTATATCATACTGGTCGAGATCGGGAAATTTCACCTTTTCGCGCCACTGCGTAATATCGTCCATGAACTGGGCGCCCGGCTTCAGCATAGGACCCCCGGCCTCGGGAATAAAGGTCCATTGAACGCCGAACCAGTCCTGCCAATCGTAGCGGTCCTTTCTCGACCAGTCGGCCTCCCCGGCTCCGGTAAGATCAGCTATCATCACGTCGGCAAAATCCGTTATGGAATCGGGCATCCAAACGGGGTCCTGGCGTTTGTAGGCCCTGCGGAAATTTTCACGGATCGATATAGGGTGCTCCGGTGCCGGAGCTATTCTTTTCCCTCCCCCATTAAATACCGAAGCGGTATACTCCATTGTCTTAACGTTGGGATCAAGATACTTCGGCCTGTTATACTTCATAAAAAACCATCCCTTATTTTATCACAATATACAATGCCGGTGCTCGCATCGACCGCTATTGTAAGCAATTATACCATAGGCCTACCAGAAATCAATTATTTTCTTTGCTATATATTCAAGCATGCAATAAGGGCCCGACGGAAAGCGGCAAGGAGCTTTCCGTCGGGCCCCTATCATAGTTTGCCATAATGCCGACAAAGCGCAGCCCGCGCCGGCTATGCCCTTTTTCCTGCAAGCCAGGTCAGGCATCTTTCAAGCCTGCCCTGTTCGTCCTCAAAGTGGCCGCCCCGGTTGAGCTCGAAGAGGGTTTCCATTCCCGCACCGCACAAAGCGGCTTGGGTCAGGCGCGTGTTCTCCACCACGCTCTTCATGCGCCTGTTGCGCGCATGTCCTTCCCCGTCGCCCACTGACAGATAAACCTTCCCCTTTTTCTCCGTCCGTGTTGCGGCTTTATTAACATAATCAAGCCAGCCGTCATACCAGAGGGAACCCGACACGGAGCCCGCCAGGCGGAACAGCTCCGAATTTAAAAACGCATACAGGGCAAACAGGCCGGCCAGCGAATAGCCCGCAATTCCTCTTTCCACGGGCGCAAAGCCAAGACCGGCCTCAGCCTCGGGTATCAGCCTGCCGGCCAGCCGCTTCAAATACTCCCCTCCGCCTCCGGAAAAAGCTTCGCCGTCCTTAAAAACCTTTTCTGCGCTCCAGGGCGAAAGATCCCTGTTCCAGTCTATATTTCCGATAACTCCAAGGGTAAAGCCTCCGCCAGCCCTGTAGTGCAGCTCTCTGGCGCTGCTTATGTCACCGTGAATATAGATTACCGGGTTGCCTCTCCCTATATACTCAATCATTCCGCAGTTCCTCAAGCAGCCTGAAAGGGACCCTTACGCAGCCGAGAGAGCACTGCGGCCTGCAGTCGCCGTGGAAATCGCTTCCCCCTGTTACTTTCATTCCGTACTCGCGCGCCAGCCCGCAGAGAAAATCCGTATCTTCCTCGGAATATTCCGGGTATATGGCCTCCAGGCCGGCCGCACCGGCCTCCTTCGCCCTTATTATAAGCTTTCTCAAATTAAGCTCGTCAAAGCCGTATTGGAGGGGATGCGCCAGCACAGCAACGCCGCCGGCTTTTGTTATCGCGGACGCAGCCTCCTCCACCGACAGATATTTTCTCGGCACGTAGTACAGCGCTCCCTCGCCCAGCCATCTGTCGAAGGCCTCCTTAACAGACGCGGCATAGCCTTTTTTTACCAGCTCGGCGGCTATATGCGGCCTGCCTATGACCCCGAAGGTCTTGTCGGCCTTCAGTTCCTCCAGCGACAGGTCGAAGCCGTCGGCCCTCATTCTTTCTACAATCAGCCTGTTCCTTCTCTCCCTGTCGCGCAGGGCCGTTTCCGTTATCCCGAGCAGGCCGGGCTCTATAAAATAGCCCAGCATATGGATTTCCCGGCCTTCGCAGTCGGAGGTGAGCTCTATTCCCGGCACCACTTCTATAATGTCCTTGGGCGCGCCAATATAGCCCTCCAAAGTATCATGGTCGGTTATCGCAATTGCGCACAGCCCAAGCTCACGGGCGCGCAAAAGCACAGCCTCCGCGCAGAGCGTGCCGTCGGAGGCTGTGGTGTGCACATGCATATCTATAAAACGATCTTCCTGCATTCCAAATAATACCTCTTGTCCTTGGCCGGGCCAATGGAAAAGCTCTTCTTCGGAAATGCGCCGCTTTTAATAATGGAGGGGAACAGCTCGCTTTTTTTCATGCGCGGCATAATTACGCCCGCGCAGCCTCTCCGGGCCCCCAGCTCGGCAGTCTTGTCATCGCCATGAATATAGTCGATCCTGCCGCCATGTCTCGCAGCCCAGCCTTCTATAAATTCGTCGCAGGCGGCTATGCTCTGTCCTATGGTCAGGCCGTCGGTATGGCACCGCACTCTGCCGGCGCTAGTTATGCACTCCAGCTCGTGTCCGCCCTTGCCAAAGCGTTTGAAAAACCTTTCCGCCTCCTCAAGAAACAGCGCCGGCTCGGTATCGAAAATCACTCTGTTGATAGGCTCAAAAACGATGGACTCCTCATGCACGTTGACGATTTCAACAAGCGTCCATCGCGCAGGGTGGATCTTGCGCTGATTTTCGTCAAGGCTTTCGCGCACTCTCTCCCAGCAAATTTTCGCGGACGCAAGGCTGTGGTTGCCGTCTCCCACGGCGTATACCACCGGGTTTATATTCTTCCCGTATTTCCTCTCAATTATTTCCGGGGAGGCCAGCCTTTCAAGCGCCCCGGCCACCGAAGCGGCGGTCTTTCCATTCACCCTATAGCCTTTAATGGAACCGCCGCCCTCCATCAGTTCAAACGAATACAGCCGTTCCATGGAGTCCGCGCTTTTGGCCAGGGGCTCGATAACGCTTCTTTCGTCGTCGTCAATGAAAACCACTATATGCGGCAGCTCAAGGGGAGCGCTTTCACGCACCTTCACTCTCGGAGGAAGCCGGTCCGGCACCATGCCTTCGGTTGCGCGAATCGGGGATTGCGAATCCTGATTGTAGTCGTAGGCCTCCAGATCGAGAAGGCCAAGCAGTCCCCGGCGCAGACCGCCCCCGGACAATGTGCGCTCTATATAAATATAGGAAGCTTCAATCTCCCGAAAAAGGCCCCTCGACAGATAAGCCAGCATATTGCTTTTTATTTTGTTTGCCTGCAATTCAATGCTTTCGGACTTCAGATAAAGCTCCGGAAGCATCAGCCTGAGGGTTGACGGCGCGTCTTTGACTGCGTCTTCGACCCGCTCCCAATAATCGGGCTCAGAGGTAAATTGGTCGCAGGCTATGACGCTCCACAGCTTCATATCGCCCGCCTTGGTCTGTTTCGGAATCAGTATTTTTCCAGGAATAAAAAAATCAGCAGCCTTATCTGTCATGTCGCCCATGCAGCTCCGTAATCGCATATTTTATCAAGCGTTGACAAATTGTCAGCGCTTCAGCAAAATCCCTGTCATATTAGCACAGGGGACAGTTCAAATCAATATTTTAACTCATATTTTTATACGGCATGCCTGTCAAGCCTTATGGAAAAGCCGATAGATTGCGCTTATGCGCCGGCCGCAAAGCCTGAGGCTGCGTTCCGCTTTGCGGCTCAGGCCTTGAGCCTTTTGTAAACCGTAAGGTACATGGTCGTATAGCAGGCGGAGGCCCCTATCAATTCCGATACCGGCTCGGCCCAGAATACCCCCTCTGCGCCGAGGCCCGTAACGGACGGCATAATAAGGATAAGCGGTATGAGTATTATCGCCTTTCTGAGCAGGGAAAAGAAAACCGCCTGCTTTGCCTTCCCAAGCGAAACAAAGGTGTTTTGCCCCACCACCTGAAAGGTCATGAGGACAAACAGCGAAAAATATGCCCTCAGAGCGCGCACTCCTGCCTTGAGCAGCTCGGGATCGCCGTTGAATATTTTTATAAACGCCGCCGGAAACGCCATTATAGCGGTCCACATGACAAGGGTATAGGCCGCGCACAGAAAAGTGGTCATCCTAATCCCTTCCCGAACCCTGCCGAATTCCCCGGCTCCGTAATTGTAGCCCAAAATAGGCTTCGCGCCCTCCGTTATGCCGGAGCAGGGCATGAAAACCATCTCCCTCAAAGAGTTGATCACCGTCATTGCGGCCACAAAGGCGTCTCCTCCGAGCTTCCCCAGCACAGCATTATATGCAAACCCCACCGCGCTGTTGGTAAAGGCCATGGTAAAGCCGGAAGCCCCAAGGGCGCAAATGCTCCCCGCTATGTCCTTCCGCGGCCTTATGCTTTTGAATCTCAGCCGGACTATCGCCTTATTGCCCGTCAAAAAGGCCAGCACCCACAGAGCTGAAAGGAACTGGGATATCACCGTTGCCAGCGCCGCCCCGCTTACGCCCATGCCAAGGGCGAAAATAAAAATCGGGTCCAGCGCAATGTTCGACGCAGCCCCGATAAGAACGGTAAGCATCCCCGTTTTCGCAAAGCCCTGGGCGTTTATAAAAGGATTCAGTCCCAGCCCGGTCATGACGAAGACCGTTCCCGACAAATATACGCCCGCATAACGGCTTGCATAGATGAAGGTTTCTTCGCTGGATCCGGACATTTTCAGGATCGAGTCCTTGAATATGTAGCCCAGCGCCGTCAAAACCGCCCCGAAGGCCAGCAGCAGGAAGAAGGAATTTCCCATTATGGCCTCGGCTTTCTCCGGGTCCTTCTCGCCCCGCGCTATGGAAAAAAGCGGCGCTCCCCCCGACGCGACAAGGCTTTGGAACGCGCTTATTATCATCAGCAGCGGCGCAGCCAGCCCTATTCCCGTCAGCGCCGCCCTTCCTTCGCCGGCCAGGTGGCCGATATACATTCTGTCCACGACGCTGTAAAGGACGTTTATCAGCAGCGCCAGCGTCATAGGGCCCGCGAGGCGCAATATGCTTTCAGCAAGGCCGCCTCTGGAAAAATCGCCCGTTCTTATATCTTCCGCCACTCGAGGTCACCGCATCCGATTTTATTCTCCTTCGGCAAAGCCCGTATGCGCCCGGAGGCAGGCAGCCTCGCCCGCCGCGCTCTTGCCGAAAAGCCTTTACAGCATAGCACAATAAAGCGCCCTAGGCAACGGCGGGGGCGCAAATCATTATGTTGACTTTGTCCCGTGGAATTGTATAATTGACTAAAAGAGGCGCGCATCAAGAGAACGCCTAAGCGCTCCTCAAGAGATATAGACGGGAGAAACGGAGCCAAGCTTGATGAATATGGAAGAATTGCTTCAGGAAGCCAAAGCCGGCAATATGGTCGCCCAATACGAGCTTGCCGAATATTACGGAAGGCTTCTCAGGGAAACCGACAACGAGGATGAAATATACAACTACTCCAAGCAGGCAATGATCTGGCTGAAAAAATCCGCCAAGCAGGGATATAAGCCCGCCGTGGACGCCGTAAGCGAGCTTAACAAATCCGCGGCAGCCTCGCAGGGCTCCGGAAGCCTCGCTTCTCAGGCGGAGGCCGAAAAGCCCGCTCCGGCCGGGGACGGCGCGGCCGCAAAAAACAGGCCTCTTTCTTCCGGCTCAGCGGGAGCCATAGGCCAGGCTTCGGGCGGCTCGGAGCCGGCTCGGCCTCAAGGCTCCGCGGAAAAAGGCGAGCGCTATTTTGCATCGACGGCGCATATCATAGTGGTATGCATGCTGGTAATAAGCCTGCTGATAAATGTCTTTTTGCTGTATTTTCTTTTCAGGATAGTGAAATCCGGCGATTTTATCGAAGGAGGCGCTTCATCTTCCCCCACGCCGAGCTTTTTGCTTTCGCCTTCGCCGACGCCGGATGTCAGCCCCTCTCCCACCCCTTCCCCGACGCCCGAGCCCACTCCCTCGCCAACTCCGGAGGCAAAGAAGAACTGGCTTGACCTGACCAAATACAGCGAGCTCAAGGTCCTTCCCGATGAAATTTACGACGATTACGTCTACTATACCGTTACCGCGCAGGATTCCCTCAATATGCGCTCCGGTCCCGGCACGGACTATGAAAAGCTGGGCGGTATCCCGGGCGGCGCCAAGGTCGGCGCAGTCGCCGACAGCGGGGGTTGGTATCTGGTATATTACGACAATAAATTTGGCTGGGTAAAGGGCGACTATATATCCAGCTCCCAGGCGGCCCGTCCTTCCGCCTCGCCTCCGGCAGGGACGGAGTCCTCCGCCAGTCCCGAGACATAAAAGCGGTAAACGCCGAAACATGACAGCGGCAGCTTATGCTGCCGCTGTCGCCTTTTTTATTTTTCCAGTTCTTCCTTCAGCTTGTAAGCGCTGCCGTTGTATTCCGGGCCGGAAACTATTGAAAAATGGAAGATGGGCCTGTCCACCCGCTTTATGCTCAGCGGCATGTGCGGCATGTTCTTGGGGCAAAAAATCAGGGAGGATCTTGTGATTACGTGGGTCTCCCCGCAGATGGTGACCTCGAGCTCCGCGTTGAGGTTGTACGGGTCGCCTGGGTCGCTTCCGAAAAAGCCTATGAGCTCGTCGTACTCATGGACATGCTCCTCAAAAACCGGATCCCTTTCGGGAACGGCATAGTACCAGGCGGTGTTCATCTGGAACGAGCCGGGGCAGACGTTGTTGTCTATCCACAGTATCCTGTTTGAAAACTTTTTGTACATGGCCTGAAACTCCGGAGTGCCCGTTACAGGGGCCTTTAGCTCCTGTATGATGTATTTCCCGTTAGGCCCCTCGTTGTTGTTGTATTTCATTGCGCTTTCCTCCTAAATATCCATACCGGCGTGATAGCCGGCAAATATCGCCTCGCGTATATTGGCGGCCCTCACGCAGTCTCCCACGAATTTTACTTCCGGGGCCGTATTTCTCAGGCCGTCTACGATCTCGTATCTCGGGCGCTGCCCGACCGCCGCCACTATGGTGTCCGCCTCTATCAGCGCCCCGTTTTCGCAGACAAGACCCGCCTCGTCGGCATAAAGTCCCCTTACTCCCGTAACAACTCTGCACGAAGCGTAAACCTTTTCCATGAGAGCGGGCCTCTGCCGAGCGTTTGCGTCGGCCGCCAATGTGTCCGCCATTTCAACAAGGGTGACGCTCCTCCCCTCCGAGGCAAGGAATACCGCCGTTTCGCAGCCTACCAGCCCGCCTCCCAGCACGACGACCCTGCCCCCTATTTCGGCCTTCCCTATATCCTCGGCAAGTACGACGTTTTTCCCCTTCAGCGGCATTAGCGGCTCCGCGCCTACGGCCACTATCAGCACGTCCGGAGCCTCCCCGCGCACATAGTCGGCATCCACCTCCGCATTCAGCCGGATCTCTACGCCCGCAAGCTCCATGCGGCGCTTAAGGGTGCCGATAATGCCGTAAACGTCCTTTTTAAACGGTATGTGCCTTTCCGAAACCAGCGCCCCTCCAAGAGCGCCGCTCTTTTCGCAGAGCGTTACCCGGTGCCCTCTTTCGGCCGCGGTCAGCGCCGCCTCCATGCCTCCGACTCCGCCGCCGGCGACCAGCACCTTTTTGGGCATTGACAGCGGTCTTTCAAACAGGCTCTCATACTCGCGGCCTATAAGCGGATTCAAGGCGCAGATGCGCGTCTGCGTCCGCATCCTTTCCGCCAGGCAGGTGAAGCAGCGTATGCATCGCATTATTTCGTCGGCGCGGTTTTGAACGACCTTTCTGGGCAGCTCCGGGTCAGCCAGCAGCGCCCGCGCCATATACACCACGTCGGCTTTGCCGCTTTTTATGATGTCCTCCATCATGTCCGGCTCGTTCAGCGCGCCGATCGCGCCCACGGGCACGGAAACGTGCTTTTTAATCTCCTGCGCGAAGCGCACGTTGCAGCCCCGCTCCATGAACATGGAGGGGTGGGTTTCATAAAAGCTGTCCTCGTTTGAGCCCGCCGAAACATGGAGCAGGTCTATCCTGCCCTCAATGAGCCTTGCAAGCTCCACAGCCTCTTCCAGCCGGTATCCGCCCTCGAAGCTCTCCTCGGCGCTCATGCGAAATTCTATGGGAAATCCCTTGCCGACCGCCGCGCGTATGCTGTCGAGTATCTCAAGGGCCAGCCTCGCCCTGTTTTCCCTGCTTCCGCCGTATTCGTCCGTCCGCGTGTTGGTAGCCGGAGAATAAAACTGCTCTATCAGCCAGCCGTGCCCGCCATGGACCAGCAGCATGTCGAAGCCAGCCCGCTTGCATAAGGCGGCCGCCTTGCCGTAGCTTTCCACTATTTCTTTTATGACCTCTTTGGGCATCATCTTCACAACGCTGCCGTCGGGCAGCGTTTCGTCCACGGGTCCGTACTTTACCGCCTCCCTTTTTCTCTCTCCGGGCAGGCTGTCAACCGCCGAAAACTTGCCGCCGTGGGCAAGCTCGATGCTTGCTGCGGCCCCGTGCCTTTTAATTGCGCGGGCCAGGTTGGTCAGGCCCGCCAGCGCGTCCGGATGCTGAAGGTTGATGGAGCGCCCGTGGCTTCTGCCTGTCTCGTAGTGGACGACCGCCTCTCCCACGGTCACAACGGCCGCTCCGCCCTTTGCCCTGAGCTCGTAAAACGCGATGGCGTCGCGTGTCAGCAGCCCCTCGGAGGTCAGCTCGGGAAAGCCCATGGGCGCGGATATCATGCGGTTTTTCAATGTGAGTGTCCCCAGCTTCAGCGGGGAGCAAAGATATGGATATTGCGGTTTATAGGACATACTGCTCCATGCGCCGCCCGGCGCAGGACCGCCAAAAGCTCCGTCAACAAGCTTTAAGAGGCGGTAGCGCGCGGCGGCTGCCGCTTGTCGGCGAGCGGCGCGCCAAATAACGGCGGTTCAAGCCGCCTTACGCATAAGCCTTTTGTTATCGCTTACTTCTTTATTATACCTCTCCAAAAAACTGTTGACAAGCGGCCTGAATTACAATATAATTTGCCCGCTAATCATTTAGTTCAATACGCTAAAATGCTGTGAAGGAATTATGCCTTGCGGGAGCGTTCCAGAGAGCCGGCGGCGGGTGCGAGCCGGTATGCGAAGGCAAAGGCAGTCTCATTCCCGAGCAGGGTTCCCGAACTATCCGCGCCTATGCCGCGCGATACTGTAAGGAATTCCGGCAGGCGCCGTTATCTCCGCCGCAGGCTTATCGGAGCCTGTAGAGGCGGCGGCGCGTCTTTCGGCCGCAACCGGGGTGGTACCGCGGTATCAAAGTATATCGTCCCCGAGATCCTATGGAACATGGGATCTCGGGTTAATTTTATATGCAAGGAGTTTTGCGCATGAACACCAAAAGGATTGCGATTTCGGACATTACTTTAAGGCTTGGGAGCGGCGCCGAACTGAGCTTCAAGGAAAAGCTTGAGCTGGCCCGCGAAGCGGACGGCGCGGGCGCCGACATCATAGAGCTGCCTCAAATTAACGACGAAAAAACCGACGCCCTATTTGTGCGCACGCTTGCCTCGCTTGTCAAGGGCGCCGCGCTTTCCTGTCCCTCCGGCTTTACTCAGGAAAGCGCGGAAACAGCCTGGGAGGCCTTAAAGGACGCCCGCAAGCCCCGCCTCCACCTTATCGTCCCGGTATCTACGGTAATGATGGAATTTGCCTGCGGAATGAAGCCGGAGAAGGTGCTTGAAATGATAGCCTTCCAAACGGCCGTCTGCGCTTCTCTGTGCGGCGACGTGGAATTCACCGCACAGGACGCCACTCGGGCAGAGCCTGAATTTTTGGCGGCGGCGATAGAAAAGGCGATAGAAAGCGGCGCCAAAACCGTCACTCTTTGCGATTCGGCCGGCATCCTGCTGCCGGACGAGTTCGGCAGGTTTATTGAGGGTCTTTTCTCAAGGGCGCCCTCCTTGAAAAAGGTTTGCCTCTCGGTCGAATGCTCCGACGCCCTGGGTCTGGGCGCCGCCTGCACCGTAGCCGCCATACAGGCCGGCGCGGGCCAGGTGAAGGCTTCGGCAAGCTCGCGCGGCGTCCCCATAAAGGCACTGGCGTCCGTTTTAAGGGCCAGGGGCGACAGCCTCGGCGTTAGCTGCGGGCTGGATATGACGGGACTCAACAGCTCTCTCGGCCGCATGGAGGCGATTCTGGCTGCGGACAGGACGCGGCGCACCTCCTTTTCCGGAAGCCTCGGCTCCTTCGCTTCCGCCGGAAGCATAGCGCTCGACTCCGGCGCCGATATAGAGGCCGTGTCAAGCGCCGTAAAGAGTCTGGGCTACGATTTGGGAGCGGAAGACCTGGGCAAGGTCAGCGAGGCGGTCCGCCGCATTACGGCGAGCAAGGCTATCGGCGCAAGGGAGCTTGAAGCCATCATAGCCGGGTCGGCGCTCCAGGTGCCGAGCACCTACAGGCTTAAAAGCTATGTCATAAACAGCGGAAACGTGATAAGCCCCACGGCAAACGTGCAGCTTGAAAAAAACGGCTCGGTTTTGAGCGGCCTTTCCACGGGTGACGGGCCTATAGACGCAGCTTTTCTGGCCATAGAGCAGATCATCGGCTGCCATTACGAGCTTGACGACTTCCAGATACAGTCCGTGACCGAAGGCCGGGAAGCCATGGGAAGCGCGCTTGTAAAGCTGCGCAGCGACGGACGGCTGTATTCGGGAGAGGGTCTGTCCACCGATATTATCGGCGCCAGCATATTGGCCTACATAAACGCCCTGAACAAAATTCTATATGAGGAGAAGGGCTGAAAAAGCGGCTCCTTCCCGCTTTTCCGCAGCAAGCTATAGGAAAGGAACTTAGTCTATATGAAGCTTTCATTTTCCACCAACGGATGGTACGGCTACAGATGGCCGGATTTTGTCGCCTTTGCCGCCGAGATGGGCTTTAACGGCATAGAGCTCCATAAGGTTGACGACGGCGTTCTTATAAGCGAGGACGGCCCCCTGAATCCGGCAAACGCTTCGCAAACAATACGCGGCATGATAGACCTGGGCCTGGCCATTCCCTGCCTGAACGCCGTGTCCGACGTAGCCGACGAGGAAGCCTTCGACGAAAGCTGCAGGGAGATACTGTTTTGCATCGAAACGGCCTCGCGCTTGAATATACCCTTCGTAAGGCTGCGCGCGGCGGCTCATGGCGGCGCGGAGGATCAGGCCGTCAAGCGCTGCGTGGAAAGGCTGCTGGATGACGCCGAAAGGCGCGGCGTAACCCTTCTGCTGGAAACCTGCGGCGCTTACGCGGATACGGCCCGCCTTCGCGGAATCCTCAACTATTTTGCCAGCGACAGTCTGGGTGCCCTGTGGGATCTTCATCACCCCTACAGGCTTCACGGCGAGAGCGCCGAAGCGACCGTAACGAACCTGGGCGCTTTTATAAAGCATGTGCACATCAAAGACTCGGTGATGGACAACGGCGAGGTTTCCTTCCGCCTTGTGGGCGAAGGGGACCTTCCGCTCTCGGAGATGATGGACGCCCTCCGCTCCGTCGGCTACGACGGCTTTATCTCTCTGGAGCTTGACCCGAAGCGGATGGACGGCCTCGGCTCGCCGGAAATCGTTTTCCCGCACTTTATCCACCGCATGGAGCGCTTTGACCGCGAAGGGCGCGGCCGGGCCCGCCTGTACGACAACAGGGCCAAGACCGGAAAGTACGTCTGGAAAAAGGATATTCTGATTGAGCGCACCTTTTCGCAGGTTTTGGATCGCATGGTGGAGGAATTTCCGGACCAATACGCCTTCAAATTCACTACCCTCGATTACACCCGCACCTATTCGGAATTCAGGGACGATGTCGACGAGTTTGCCCGCAGCCTTATAGCCTTGGGCGTAAAGCGCGGCTCAAAGGTCGCCGTATGGGCGACCAACGTCCCCCAGTGGTACATAGCCTTCTGGGCCGCCACAAAGATTGGGGCGGTATTGGTAACCGTGAATACTGCCTATAAAATCCATGAGGCGGAATATCTGCTGCGCCAGTCCGACACGCATACTCTAATCATGATAGCCGGCTACCGCGACTCCGACTACGCCGCGATCATACAGGAGCTTTGCCCGGAGCTTAAGGAGCTTGCGCCCGGCTCGCCGCTCCGCTGCCGGCGTCTGCCCTTCCTGCGCAACGTAATAACGGTTGGGTTCAGGATGAAGGGCTGCCTGACCTGGGAGGAAGCGGTGTCGAAGGCGTCAAAGGTGCCCATGGAGGAGCTGCGCCGCAGGGCGTCCCGGGTGGATGTGCACGATGTATGCAATATGCAGTACACCTCCGGAACGACGGGTTTCCCCAAGGGCGTAATGCTAACCCACTACAACGTCGTCAACAACGGCAAATGCATAGGGGACCGCATGGACCTGTCCACGGCCGACAGGATGATGATACACGTGCCGATGTTCCACTGCTTCGGAATGGTGCTGGCCATGACCGCCTGCATGACCCACGGCGCCACCATGTTCCCGCTCCCCTATTTCTCCCCGAAGCCCAGCCTGGCCTGCATAAACAACGAACGCATCACCTGCTTCCACGGCGTTCCGACCATGTTCATAGCCATGCTTGAGCACCCCGACTTTGAAAAAACGGATTTCAGCTACATGCGAACCGGCATCATGGCCGGCTCGCCCTGCCCCATATCGGTCATGAGGGACGTGATTAATAAGATGCATATGCCGGAGATAGTCATCGTCTACGGCCAGACCGAGGCTTCGCCCGGCTGCACCATGTCCAGCACCGACGACCCCATCGAGGTCCGCGTAGCAACCGTCGGCAGGGCACTGCCGGAAATAGAATGCAAGATAGTCAGCCCCGAAACCGGGGAGGAGCTGCCGGACAACGTTACCGGCGAATTTGTCGCCCGCGGCTACAATATAATGAAGGGCTATTACAAGATGCCCAAGGCCACAGCTGCGGCCATAGACGCCGACGGCTGGCTCCATACCGGCGACCTCGCCTGCCGCACTCCCGAGGGTAATTATCGAATTACCGGCAGGCTCAAGGACATGATAATACGCGGCGGCGAGAATATATATCCCAAGGAGATAGAGGAGTTCATCTACACCCATCCCAAGGTGTCCGACGTACAGGTAATAGGCGTTCCCGACGAGCAGTACGGGGAGGAAATAATGGCCTGGATTATACCCAAGCCCGGCGAAACGCTCACCGAGGATGAAATCAAGGGCTTTGTGCGCGACCATATGGCAAGGCACAAAGTGCCAAGATACGTATGGTTTGTCAGCTCATTCCCGATGAACGCCGCAGGCAAAATACAAAAATTCAAAATGCGCGAGGAGGCCGTGGAAAAGCTGAAGCTGCAAAAAGCGGCAAGCATAGAAACGGCCTGATAAAAGCCTCTCCCCGCAGCCTTCCATACTGCGGGGAGAGGCTTTTTTATTAAGGCTTTTTTCCGGAGCGGGCACTGTGCTATAATGGAGCTCAGCGAGCCGCCGGCGCGGGCGCAAGCCGTTTTTATGGGGTAAGGCTAAATGACGGATTATTTAAGCAGAGGCTATCTGCTGGAGGATTTCAAGCTTTTTCATATAAAAGACAAGGTTTCGCTCGGCGAGATAGATTATCACTACCACGAATTCCATAAGGTGCTGTACTTTGTCGGCGGCGCCGCCTCATATGTAATCGAGGGCAAGCATTATCCCCTTTCCCCGCGCGACGTGGTGCTGGTTCCCAGAGGCTGCGTGCATAAGCCCGAGGTGGGCCTTGGCGCACCCTACGAGCGCTATGTCCTCTATTTATCTCCCACATTTTTGCGCGGCTCGGCCGCCTGCAATCTTGAAACCTGCTTTTTGGAAGCGGAAACCGGTTACAGGCATGTGCTGCGCCCCGACGAGGCGAGAGCGGGCAGGATAAGCTCCCTTTTCGCCTCTATCGAGGAGGCCGGCTGCAAAGACGAATTCGGGAGCCGGCAGCTGGCCATGCTCCACGTCATGGAGCTTATGATAGAGCTGGCCCGCGCCTTTTTGTCCGCCGCTTCGGGCGGGCAGCCGGTGCATGCGGCGTATGATGAAAAAATCGTAGAGATATTAAGCTGGATAAACGACAATCTCACCGGCGAGATCAGCATAGAGGGACTTGCCGCCAGATTCTACATCAGCAAATATCACATGATGCGCCGCTTCCGTGCCGAAACAGGCTATTCCATACACAGCTACATAGCCAACAAACGCCTCCTTCTTGCCCGCGACCTGCTGCTTGGCGGAGCGGGAGCGGCCGAGGCCTGCTACGGTTGCGGCTACAAGGACTATTCGGCCTTTTTGAGAGCCTACAAAAAGCAGTTCGGAATGACCCCCAGCGAAACCGCGTAACAAAAAACGCCGGAGCAAGCCGGAGATTTCATTTTTCTTCATTTTTTTCATTTGCTGCAATCTTTTTTTTGTTTCTGCGCTGCCTTACGCATTCGGTGAGCAGATATTCGATCTGGCCGTTTATTGAGCGGAAATCGTCCTCTGCCCATGCCGCCAGTTCTTCCCATAGGGAGGGCGAAAGCCTGAGAAGGATTTGCTTTTTGTCTTTTTCAGTCATTTCCGCCCTCCGTTCCTCCGCGTCTTATCTATCAAGCCGCATGCCGGCTTCCTCCGCTCCGCCGCCGCTCGTTTCCCTTAACGGCGGGCTCGTATGCTTGCTCTCAGTATATGGTGCCGCTGTTTACTACGGGCTGGACTTCCCTGTTCCCGCAAAGCACCACCAGCAGGTTGGAAACCATGGCCGCCTTGCGCTCATCGTCAAGCTGGACTATATTTTCGCAGCTCAGCTTTTCAAGGGCCATCTGGACCATACCCACGGCGCCCTCGACAATCATCTTGCGCGCGTCTATTACCGCCGAGGCCTGCTGCCTCTGCAGCATGGCGGCGGCGATTTCCGGCGCGTAGGCAAGATATGTGATCCTGGCCTCCAGTATCTCCAGTCCCGCGTCCTCGACCTTTTTCTGTATTTCCTCCTTAATCCTGTCGGCTATCTCCTGGCTGCTACCCCTGAGCGATTTTTCGTCGCCCGCTTCGGCTATGTCGTACGGGTACATCCTGACTATGTTCCTCAGCGCGCTGTCGCACTGTATGGAAAGAAACTCCTTGTAGTTGTTCACATTGAAAACAGCCTTGGCCGTGTTGACCACCCTCCAGGTCACCACTATGCCTATCTCTATCGGGTTTCCCAGCAGGTCGTTAATCTTCTGCTTGTTGTTGTTGAGCGTCATGACCTTAAGCGATATCTTGCGGCTGGCAGTCCCCGCCGCGGCTTGCGGGCCTGGCTGCAGCCGTCCCTGCGTTTTAACCGTGGAGTCGTCGGCCGCCGAGCTCATCGCAGTACCAGCCGCGGGATTGACAGCCTGGACAAAGGGATTGACATAAAAGAAGCCTTCCCCCTTCAGCGTTCCGACATATTTGCCGAACAGGGTCAATACCAGGGCCTCCTGAGGCTTGAGTATCTTAAGCCCCATAAACGGTATCCAGCCGACGCAGACCCATACGAAGCCTGCAACGAAAGCGGGTACTCCCTGCGAGCCGCTGCCGCCTTCCATCCAAACAGCCCCGATTATAGTGGCGGCTAGGGCCAGCAAATAGACGACAAGCCACAACAGCAAATAAAGCATCCCGCTTCCTGCCTTCGCCCTTTTCTCCTCATATACCTTTTCCATGCAAACTCCTCCGCTGATATTATTGTGATATCATAATAATATCAGCGGAGCGTTTTGTCAAGAGCGCTTCAGCTTTTTTTAATAAATTTTGCGCCGCAGCCCCGGCAGGTAACGCTTACCTTTCCCTTGCCTTTTGGCACTCTCAGCCGGGCCTTGCAGGAAGGGCAGCGGTAAAAACGGTAGTCCTTCCTCTGCTTCATTCTGCCAAAAAAGCCTCTGAAACGGCCTAACACCCTGTTTTGCAGCCTGAGGTAAGCGGCGTTTTCCTGCGACCGCCTGTATGTGTTTTTAGACAGCGCCCTGAACCAGCAGTAAAACAGGCAGGCGGCCGCAAGAACCAGCGCAGACGCGCCAAAAGGCGAGCTTGCGGCAAAGGTTGCAAGCAGCAGGAAAAAAAGCGACGCAAAGGATAAAAACCGGCAAAGCTGATCCGTTCCGTTACGTCCCGCCATAAATTTCATAAGCCAACCTCTAATTCTGCTCATATACGAATCCTTCCTCCCTGCCGCGGCGGCAAACCAAGCGCACCGCCGTTGAAATCATAAACCGTTTCATATCATGATTTTATTAACTGCGTTTTAATTCAGCTCCGGCCTCAGCCTTCCACGGGCAGGCTTACCTTGAAAAGCGTGCCCTTCCCTTCCTCGCTTTTTACCTCTATGCCGCCGCCGCTCAGCTCGACTATCCGCTTGACTAGCGGCAGCCCGAGCCCGTTTCCTTCCGAGGCGCGGGAGCTGTCAGCCTGCCAAAACTTGCCAAACGCCTTATCCAGAGCATCCTTGGACATGCCTATGCCGTAGTCTCTGACCGTTATCTCTATCTGCTGCGGAGTCTTTTTCCCGCGTATTTCCACTTTGCCTCCGCGCCGGCTGAACTTGACTGCGTTTCCTATTATATTTAGCCAAACGTGGGACATCATTTCCTCGTTGTTAACATAACGAATTTCGGGCAGCTCCACATCCAGCTCAAGCTCCTTCTCTGTCCACTGCTTTTCTAGGACAAGTATGCAGCGGCGAATCTGCTCGTCAAGGTAGTATTCGGCTTTATCGCCGACAAGCTGCTGGTTTTCGAGCTTTGAAAGCAGCAATATGTTGGAGGCCATGTTTGCCAGCCGCTCGGATTCGCTGATTATGATGTCTATATATTCCATCTTTTGCTGCTCGGTAAGCCCGCCCTCCTTGAGCTGGCGCGCAAAGCCGCGTATGGAGACTATGGGCGTCCTGAACTCGTGCGAAAAGGTGTTTATGAAGTCGCTCCTGAACATCTCGATGCTGCCGAGCTCCTCGGTCATGGCGTTGAAGCTGCGCATGAGCATGCCTATCTCGGTCTGCTCGCCGTAAACCGGCACACGGACGGAAAAATCGCCCTTAGCCACCCTTTTTGTCGCCTTGATAAGCGTTTGCATGGGGCGCAGGGCCGCCTGCGAGAAAAAGGCGGCCATAAGCGTGCCCAGCACGGCGCTGGCAAGGAGCATGGCGAAGGGCCACATGAACATTGCCCTCGGCGTAAAGCGCAGCGGCATGAGCCTGTTGAGCATTATCCAGAAGAAAGCCGACAGGAAGCTGGAGGAAAGCATGACGAAAAACACGAAAAGTATGGCCATCCTCCTTATCGTTTTCATCCGCAGCATGTAGCTTCCTCTTTTCAACCCGCCCTCACTTCCTTTTTACCGCCTTGTATCCCAGCCCTCTTACCGTGACTATCTCAAAATCCCCGTTGTCGCGGAAGCGCTCCCGCAGCCTGTTGATGTGCACGTCCACCGTCCGCTCGTCGGTGTCGCTGTCCATGTCCCAAAGCTCGTCCATAAGCTGGCGGCGGGTGAAAATCTTGTTGGGATAGGACAGCAGCTTGAAAAGCAGGAGGAATTCCTTTTGGGGCAGCGCCTCGTTCGACGTCTCGCCGCTTTTTGAAACGGTAAAGGAATCGTAGTCCAATACCGTATCCCCGACAAGCAGCCTGTGCTCCGATGCTATTTTTGAGCGCCTCAGCAGGGCGGCTATACGCAGTATGAATTCCTCCTCGTCCACCGGCTTTACCATGTAGTCGTCCGTTCCCGCTATGAAGCCCTTTTTCTTGTCTATGGGCGCTTCCTTTGCCGTCACCATAAGTATGGGCAGGCTCATGCCGGCGCTCCTCAGCTCCTCCGTCAGCGCAAAGCCGTCCTTTCCCGGCATCATTATATCCAATACGATAAGATCTATATGCTTTTTGTCAAGCAGCTCGAGAGCCTCGCCGGCATCCTTGGCCGGCACCGGCTCATAGCCGCTGCGCTCAAGAACCTTCGACATGAGCTTGCGTATGTTGGGGTCGTCGTCCACGACCATTATTCTGAACATCTCCGAACCTCCCCTTAAGCCATAATTTTGCTCCTCCGCCGTAAACTCTGTATTAACTCCGGACCGCGCAATGTTTAAACGCAGTTTACATTTCGATGCTATGGTCGGGGCATCCATCAAAAGGAGAGTATAGCATGCTTATTCTACAGCATATAACCAAGGATTACAAGCTGGGCGACACGGTCGTCAACGCCCTGCGCGGCATCGACCTGAGCTTCCGCAAAAGCGAATTCGTGGCCGTGCTTGGCCCCTCAGGCTGCGGCAAAACGACTCTTTTGAACATTATAGGCGGCCTCGACAGATACACGGACGGAGATCTCTCCATCAACGGCAAATCCACTAAGGACTTTACCGACGCCGACTGGGACAGCTATCGCAACCGCTCCGTAGGCTTCGTATTCCAGTCCTACAATCTTATATCGCACCAGACTGTGCTTTCAAACGTGGAGCTGGCTCTTACCCTTTCCGGGGTAGGCAAGGCCGAGCGCCGGAGAAGGGCTAGGGAGGTGCTGGAGAGGGTGGGGCTCGGCGACCAGCTATACAAAAAGCCCAACCAGATGTCCGGCGGCCAGATGCAGCGCGTGGCGATAGCCAGAGCCCTTATCAACGACCCCGACATCCTGCTTGCCGACGAGCCCACGGGCGCTCTCGACACCGAAACAAGCCTTCAGATAATGGAGATATTGAAGGAGATATCCAAGGACAGGCTGGTCGTCATGGTAACCCACAATCCCGACCTGGCCGACGCCTATGCCACACGCATAGTGCGGCTGCTGGACGGGGTCATAGTCGGAGACAGCGACCCTTTCAACGAGCACACGATCCAGCCCGTGACGGGCGGCAAGCCGCCCAAAAAGGCGGCCCGGACCCGGAAAAAAACCTCGATGTCCTTCGCCACGGCGCTATCCCTGTCCCTGAACAACCTTATGACAAAAAAAACGCGAACGTTTTTAACCGCCTTCGCCGGCAGCATAGGCATCATAGGCATAGCGCTGATTCTTTCCCTCTCAAACGGCATACAGAGCTATATCGACAGGGTGCAGGAGGATACGCTTTCGACCTATCCTCTGACCATATCGGCTGAAACCGTGGACATCTCGGGCCTGCTCTCCTCCTTCAGGGAAGCGCGCGGCGGCAAGGTTGAGCACGGCCTCGACGCCGTATATTCAAGCTCCGTCATGGAACGGCTGCTCGACTCCATGCTCAATTTAGATACGCATAAGAACGACCTTGCCTCCTTCCTCTCTTACCTCAACAGCGAGGAGAGCGGAGCCTCCGAGCATATCAGCGGCATCCAATACAAATACGACGCGCCGCTTAATATCTATGCTTCCGATACAACCGACGGCGTCGTAAAGGTCAACCCCAGCCCGGTCATGGAGGAGCTGATGGGCACCTTCTACAATACCGACACGCTGTCGGGCATGTCCATATCGCCTTATTCCAGCATGCCCGAGGCCTGGGAGGAGCTGCTGGACAACGAGGCGCTGATGAGGAGCCAATACGACGTCATAGCCGGAGTCTGGCCGCAAAAATACGACGAAGTCGTCCTCATAGTAGACAAGAACAACGAGATAAGCGATCTCTTCCTCTATTCCCTGGGCTTGAAGGACAGGAGCGAGCTTGATGCGTTAATGAAAGCCTCGCTTGGAGGAAAGGAAGTAAAGACGGATATCCAGTCCTGGAGCTACGGCGAGCTGCTCGGCAAGACCTTCAAGCTTGTCCTCCCCACCGACTGCTACCAATACGACAGCGATACAGGACTATGGAAGGATATGACCGGCAACGAAAGCTATATGAAGTATATAGTGGACAACGGAATGGATATAAAGATCGTAGGCATCATACGGCCCAGCGAAAACGCGGCCGCCTCCGCCATGACCGGCGCCATAGGCTACACAAGCGAGCTGTCGAGGTATTACCTTGACGCCATATCTAGCAGCCAGATCGTTAAACAGCAGCTTGCGGAGCCGGATACCGACGTTTTTACGGGCCTTCCTTTTGACGGGGGCGGCAAGGAGCCTCTCGGCGACGCCGAAAAAGCAGCCGCATTTAAAAAATACTGCTCCGGCCTGACCGAGGCCGAAAAAGCGTCGCTCTATAAGGAAGCGGTTTCAACGGCTCCGGAGGATGAGATAGCCGCCCTGGCGGAACGGCAGCTTTCCGGAATGACACGCGCGGACATGGAAGCCTCTCTTACCGCGCAGGCAGTGCGGCAGATGGGAATGGAGGAGGAAAAGGTCGCTTCCTATTTCAAGGGCATGAGCGACAAGGAGCTGTACTCGTATATGAAGAAGGCGCTGGTCCAGTCCCTTGCGGAGAAGTACGCCACCGAAGCCGCGCGGAGGCTCGAGGGCTTAAGCGACGAGCAGGCCGCCGCCGAATTCGAGGCCTATATCGCCTCGCTTGACGAAAGGGCCCTGGCCGGCCTTTACGACAGCCATGCCGCAGGCGCGGTTTCCTCTTCGACATATGAGGGGAACCTTAAAAAGCTGGGCTACAACGACATGAGCGTTCCATCCTCCATCGATATTTACGCGGCCACCTTTGAGGACAAGGACGCCATTGTGGATATAATAAAAAGCTACAACTCCAAGATGGAGGCCGAGGGGCGCGAGGAGTCCGTAATTCATTATACGGACTACGTGGGCCTGCTGATGAGCTCGATCACCACCATCATCAACGCCATCTCCTATGTTCTTGTGGCCTTCGTTTCGATATCGCTGGTAGTCTCGTCGATAATGATAGGCATCATAACCTATATCTCCGTGCTTGAGCGCACAAAGGAAATCGGCATACTAAGAAGCATAGGCGCGTCAAAAAGGGACATAGCCCGCGTATTCAACGCCGAAACTTTGAGCATAGGCTTCGGTTCCGGCATATTCGGCATAGGCCTCACCCTGCTGCTGACTGTTCCCTTAAATGTCATAATAAGAAGGCTTACGGGCATACCCTACCTCGGCGCGGAGCTTCCGGCCGCAGCCGGCGCAATACTTGTTTTGATAAGCATGCTGCTGACCTTCATAGCGGGCCTTATACCCTCGCGCATAGCAGCGCGGCGCGACCCGGTGGTGGCCCTGCGCACCGAATAGGAGGCGGAGAGTCAAGGCTTATCGCGGAGGAAGCGGGCGCAAGCCCGCTTCTTCCATTTTTTTATCATGCAAGCCCTGCAAATCGCGCGTTTTTCCGGCAAAAATAGATTGCGGAGCACCGCCGTCAGGCGGCTCTTTCGAACCCATCATTCGGCCTCGGATCCCAAATTGAAATCTGCGGTCGATTGCACTACGAAAATACGGCGGCGCAAATGAGCATGATAAGAAAAGGCGAAGGCAAAGGCATGGAAAAGGATTTACCGGTGGAACCCTCCGCTCCGCCGGCTGAAGAAGCGGCGGCCGGCCTTGAAAATCGGCTGAACGAAAGCATGGAGCGTTTCAGGCAGGCCTTCGGGAACAGCGCGGATCTGGTGATAAACCGCATATTAGACGGCGAGGGCAAGCCCTGCTGCGCCAACGCCTATATCCTTGGCCTTTCCGACGGCGACACGCTTAATTTCATCTCCGGAGAAATAGGCAGATGCCTGGGCGGCGGCTCAATATCCTTTGAAGGCCTGTTCAGGCGCCTGTCGTGCTTCAGGGCGGCTAAGGACGATCTCGATTTTGAAGGGGCGTGCCGGGAGCTGCTTTCGGGCAACACGGTATTCATTTCCGGCGAGGCTGAAAGGTTCTGTTCGATAGCGACAAATTCAAACGAGGGCAGGTCCATTACTGAGCCGACGTCTCAAACCATAATAAAGGGCCCGAAGGACGCCTTCACCGAAAACATCAACAAAAACGTGTTTCTCATAAGAAAACGGATAAAGAGCACCGCCCTTAGAGTGGAAAACCTGAGCATAGGCAGCGTCACTCATACCAACGTCAGGCTGGTCTACATCGACGGCATAGCCCGGGCCGAAATATTGGGAGACATCCGGAGCAGGCTTCAAAAAATAGATATAGACTGCGTGCTGGACAGCAATTATATCGAAGAGCTGATCAAAACCAACAAGTATTCCATTTTTCCCTCGGCGCTCAACTCCGAAAAGCCCGACTCCGTATGCGCTGCCATACTTGAGGGGAGAATCGCCATTTTGGTTGACGGTTCGCCTTATATAGTGACGGCCCCCGCGGTAATGGCCGAGTTTCTGCAGGCCAGCGAGGATTACTACCACCATTTTGTCATATCCTCCTTTATGCGGGTATTGAGATATATATCGGTTTTCATCACCCTTCTCGTTCCGGCGCTGTTTGTAACCGTAACCACCTTCCATCAGGAAATAATACCGGCCCCGCTGCTCATAAGCATAGCGGCGCAGCGCGAGGGCGTCCCCTTTCCGGCCTTTTTCGAGGTGCTGCTGCTTGAGCTGACCTTTGAAATACTAAGGGAGGCGGGCATACGCATGCCAAGGGCCGTTGGCTCCGCGATTTCAATTGTAGGCGCGCTGGTGCTCGGCCAGGCGGCGGTTGAAGCCGGCCTTATTTCCGCCGCAGTTGTAATCGTAGTTTCCATAACCGCCATAGCCAGCTTCGTAATCACAAATTACGCCATGTCCAGCGCCATCAGGCTCCTTAGGTTCGCCTTTATCCTATTTGCGGGGGCGCTGGGCCTTTTCGGCATCACTATCGGTCTTATAATATTATGCCTGCATTTGTGCAGCCTGAAAAGCGCCACGGTCCCCTACCTGATGCCGTTCAGCCCGGACAGCAGCTCCGGCAAGAAGGACGGCATGATAAGGTTCCCCTTATTCCGCCTGCGCGAGCGCCCCGACGGAATAAGCGCCTGCAAAACGCCGAGGACTAGCGGCCGAAGCACGCTGGCGCCCGATATCAAAGAAAGGCCGGAGCTTAAATGAGAGGAAGCGTGCTGAAACGCGGCCTGTGCCTTCTGATAATCCTGGCATGCCTGCCGCTTGCGGGCTGCTGGAGCAGCCATGAGGTAAATACCCTGGCCATATGCTCGGCTCTGGGGATAGACAAAACGGCCGACGGCTATCTGGTGACGGAGCAGGTCATAAACCCCAAGGCCGTGGCCTCCACCAAGGCCATGAATCAGGCGCCGGTGGTCGTTTACGACGGCGCGGGCGAGAGCATCGACGGCGCCATCAATTATCTGCTGCTCAAGGCCTCCAGGCTTATATACAACACCCATTTGAGGATGGTCGTTTTCGGGGAGGACGTGGCCAGGGAGGGGATTGGGGAGTTTTTCAATTATTTCATGCGAAGCTATGAATACCGCACCGACTTTTTTTGCGCGGTTGCCAAGGGCTCTTCTGCAAAGGACATCCTATGCACGCTGACGCCGCTTGAATCCATCCCCGCTGTGGAGCTGTTCACCATGCTCAAGCGTTCCTCCGAAGAAATAGGCGTAACCAGGGCAATGAAGGTTATCGACCTGGTAAATTCCCTTTCCTCCGAGGGCGTCAATCCCGTGCTGACGGGAGTCGAAATAAGCCGCGAGGGCGAAAAATCAAACGATATCGACGTTTTAAAGCTCAGCGAAAATTTCGAAAAATTAAAGTTTTGCGGCCTTGCGGCATTCAAGGGAGACAGGCTGGCCGGCTGGCTTACCGAGGAGGAAAGCAAGGGCTACGGCTATATCGCCGGAAAAATCAAGGGTTCGCTTGAAATCGTGCGCTGCGGCGAAAAGTCAGAAATCAATTGCAACATCCTTTCGTCCAAGGCGAAAATAAAGGCGGACACAGCCGGCGGCAAGCCGTCCGTCGCCGTGGAAATCGCGGTCAAATACGCCGTTTCGGGGACAAAAGGCGGTTTCGACATAACGGAGAAGCAAAACATCAAGCGCATGAACAGAGCCCTGGAAAACAAAATCAAAAGGATTTGCGCGGCGGCCCTATCAAAAGCCCAGGGCAAGCTGCAAACCGATATCTTCGGCTTCGGCGAAGCTGTCCACAGGAAAGACCCTTCCTATTGGAATGCCGTTAAAGACGACTGGGAGGGCGTTTACAGGTCCATGCCGGTCAGGGTCGGCGTCAAGGCCGAGCTGGTAAGCATAGGCGAGATCACTAAGCCCGTTTATTCGAGTAAAAAAGGATAGATGACAGATGACCGCGGTTAGCTTGATAGCTTTAGCCGCCTTCGGCTCCGTTCTCTGCATAATAGAGATTCCAAAAATGCTCAAAGCCGGCCTGCGCAAAGAACTGATTGTTTTTTTGCTGCTTTTGGCGGCGGGTACGGCTCTTGCCGTAATGAAGCTTTTCAGTATAGGCATACCCAACCCCACCGACTTTTTAGTATGGGTGTATTCTCCCGTTTCGGGCATAATGAAATGGCTGTCCAAAAGCCAATAGGAGAAGCGCATGGAAAAAAAGTATATATCCGGCCATCAGCTTTTTACTTTATTTGCTCTTTCTTCACTGGGCGGCTCCGTCATAGTGGCTTCCTCCCCGATGGCAGCCGTAGCCAAGCAGGACGCGTGGCTGGGCGCGCTTGTCAGCGCCGCATACGGCATGTGCGTAATCCTCATGTTTTACTTCATCGGTAGCCGCCACCCCGGCCTGACTTTGATAGGAATATTAAGGCAGGTGCTCGGAAAGTGGCTCGGTACGCTTTTCGCCGTCTGCTACGTATTATTTTTTTTGCTGCTGTCCACAAATTTGCCATGGTATATCATGGATTTCATGGGCCATGTCATGCACGAAACTCCGCAATACGCCATCAGCCTGCCTTTGGTGCTCGGTTTTGCCATAGCGGTGCTTTACGGAATAGAGGTCATTGCCCGCGCCTCCGAAATACTGATCAAATTCGTGACTTTTATTTTTCTCGCCTCTATTCTTATGGTTCTTCCCAATATCAAGCCAGACAACCTTCTTCCTGTCCTTGAAGGCGGCATAGTACCCGTCCTTAAAAGCTCCGTCTTCTTATCAGTCTACGTCACCTTCCCTATGGTCAGCTTTCTTATGATATTTCCCGTAAACATGGAAGACGTCTTCGGCGCAAAAAAACCGCTGCTGAAGGGCTTTTTATGGTCAAACTCGGTGGCTTTCATATCTATTCTCATATCGTTGCTCGTGCTGGGAAGCGGAATCGTGTCGAAGACAAAATACCCTACGTTTTTGCTTTTAAAAGAAATTAACCTTTTGGATATTTTTACGCGTATTGAGTATTTTATATCCGTTCTATGGATAATCACCGAATTTGTCGTGGGCGCGCTGTTTTTCTATTCGGGAGCCGCCGGCCTGTCCGAGCTGCTCAAGCTCAAGGACGGGAATAAAATTGTGCTTCCGCTTGCTCTCATAGTGTTCATTATGAGCGGGGTCGTCTTTCCCAGCGACGTATTCAACATGAACTGGCTGAGGCTGGGCTGGATGCCCTTGAGCATAACGATGGGACTGATACTGCCGCTTCTCGTTTTGGCTGTGTATGGCGGCAAAAAAGCCGTCTGGCTTATTTGGGGCAAGTGAAGACCGGCGCATCCATGCGGAAGCGCCGGTCCTATTATGTCGGCTTATTTCACCTTCTGGGGCATGGTCCACGCGCAATGGTCGGTATGCAGCAGATGGTGGGACTTGTGGCCCAGCGGCTTTTCAAGGTACTGGGCGTAAAGCGCCTGAACGTCCGGATTTTCATGGCTGAAGCGGAGCTTGCTCTCCCTGTCCAGCCTCCAGAGCACATCGTTGCGCTCCTCGGCCAGCTCGTAGCCCTCGGTTATCGGCTGACCGCCGCCGCCGGCGCAGCCTCCGGGGCAGGCCATGACCTCTACGAAGTCGTACTCCACCTCTCCGCGCTTCATGGCCTCTATCAGCCTTCTGGTGTTGCCCAGGCCGCTGGTTACCGCCACGCGCACGTCGCCCGCGCCGGGCACGTTGAAGGTGGCCTCCTTCCAGCCCTTCATGCCGCGCACGGCCTTGAAGGCGTCTGCGGGCGGATTCTTGCCGGTCACAAGATAGTAGGCGGACCTGAGTGCAGCGTCCATGACGCCGCCTGTGGCGCCGAATATGACGGCCGCTCCGGTTCCGGTTCCCAGCGGGGAGTCGAAATCCTCCTCGGGCAGCGCTCCCGGGAAAATGCTCCTGGCTCTGAGCATGCGGGTAAACTCCCGCGTGGTAATCACCACGTCCACGTCAGGATCGCCGCAGGCGTCCTTCATCGTGGGAAGCTCGCACTCCGCCTTCTTGGCGGTGCAGGGCATAACCGATACGCAAAATATTTTATGGGGATCCACGCCGAGCTTTTCGGCGAAAAAGCTCTTGGCAAGCGCTCCGAACATTTGCTGCGGGCTTTTTGCCGTGCTGAGGTTTGGCGTCAGCTCGGGGTACTGCGACTTGAGGAAGCGGACCCAACCCGGGCAGCAGGATGTGAACATGGGCCAGAGGTAATTCTCGCGGTTTGTAAAGCGGTCCACAAACTCGGAGCCTTCCTCCATAATCGTCAGGTCCGCGGTAAAGTTGGTGTCGAAAACGTAATCGAAGCCCAGCCTGCGCAGCGCAGCCGCCATGCGCTTGGGCGTCGCAAATTCGTGCGTAACGCCGGCGTATTCCGCCCACGCGCTGCGCACCGCCGGAGCCACCTGCACGACGGTGATGACGTCCGGGTTTTCAAGCGCCGCGAATACCTTCTGCGTGTCGTCCCGCTCCTGGAGAGCGCCGACGGGGCAGCGTGTGATGCACTGGCCGCAGAAGGTGCAGTCTGCCTCTTTGATTACGCGGTTATGCGACACGTCCACCGTCGTGCGGCCGCCTGTGCCCGCCAAATCCCATATGCCGAGGGACTGTATCTTGTCGCAGGTTTGTATGCAGCGCATGCACTTTATGCACTTGCTTTCGTTGCGGATGAGTGGAACCGTCCTGTCCCAGTGCCCCTTGTTGATCTCGCTTTTGAAGGGCACCTCAAGTATATTAAGATCGTTTGAAAGCTCCTGGAGGGCGCAGTTGCCGCTGCGTACGCAGGTGGGGCAGAGGCAGTCATGCTGGGAAAGGATAAGCTGGACGTTTGCCCTCCGCGCCTTTCGAGCCCTGGGCGAATCCGTATGGATAACCATGCCATCGGCCACAGGCGTGTTGCAGGCGGTCGCCAGCCGGTCAAGGCCTTCCACCTCCACCACGCAGACGCGGCAGGCTCCTATCTCGTTGAGCTCTTTTGCGTAGCAAAGCGTCGGTACCACTATTCCGGCGGCGTTTGCGGCCTGAAGTATGGTGCTGCCCTCCTGCACCGATATCGGCTTTCCGTTGATAGTTACATTTACCATTTGTTTATCCTCCCTCCCTTAAGCGCTCCGCAGCCGTAATGGTCGCAGCGCAGGCAGCGGGAAGCCTCGGTAAGCGCGCCCTCTTCGGTCATGCCGATTTCTATGCAGGTAAAATCCTGCTTCCTCTCTCCGGCCAAACGCTCGCTTGTGTTTATGCGCCCGCGTCGGGGCTTGCTTTCAGCCCTTGCGGCCGGGATCTCCACATCCACGCCTATCTCGTGATGGTATCCCAGATAATTGTCTATATTTGCGGCCGCGACCTTTCCCCCCGCGACGGCGCGTATCGCCGTGGCGGGGTTGGTCGCGCAGTCTCCGCCGGCGAAAATTTTGCCGTTTGCGAAAATTTGGCCGGTGGCCATGGCGGCAAGCGCGCCCTTGGTTACGGGCAGGCCCGCCTTTTCAAAGATTGCGGTCTCTATTTTTTGGCCGACGGCCACAATAACCAGATCCACAGGTATCCTTTCCTCGGGCAGGTCCGCGTTAACGGGGCTGGGTCTGCCGCTTTCGTCGAGCAGGCCTGAAAGCTGGGGCTTGACCCACAGAGCCGCAGCCTTGCCCTCGGCGTCCCCCTCTATGCGTACGGGGGCCTTGAGCGTAAGCAGCTCGGCGCCCTCGGCTATCGCGCCCTCCACCTCTTCGGGAAGAGCCGTCATGTCCACCTGGCGGCGCCTGTAGACGCAGTAGACCTTGGAGGCGCCGAGGCGCACGGAGGTGCGAGTAGCGTCCATAGCCACGTTGCCGCCGCCTATGACGGCGACCGTCTTGCCCGTGAAATCGGGATACTCCCCGTCGCCTATGCCCTTGAGCAGCTCCACGGCGGATATCACGCCCTTCAGATCCTCTCCTTCGATGCGGGCCTTGCTGCCCGTATGGGCTCCTGCGGAGATGTAAACGCAATCGTATTCTTTTACAAGATCCTCAAAGGCCACGTCAGTCCCGACATTGCATTCATACCTTACCTCGATGCCGGTTGACAGAATGGCCTCAATATCCCGGTCGAGAAGCTCCCTGGGGAAGCGGTAAGCCGGTATTCCGTAGCGCAGCATGCCGCCCAGCTTTTTGCGGCGCTCGAAAACAGTCACCTTATGCCCCATAAGAGCAAGGAAGTAAGCCGCGGTAAGCCCGCTCGGGCCGCCGCCTATGACCGCCACGGTTTTGCCCGTAGCCGGCGCGCAGGCCGGAACGGGCACCTTGCCCGCGTTGTCCACGGCATAGCGCTTCAGGCCCCTTATGTTGACGGCGTCGTCCAGCAAGTTCCTGCGGCACTTGCTCTCGCAGGGATGCTCGCAAATGTAGCCGCAGGCTACCGGGAAGGGGTTGTCCTTGCGGATAAGCCTTACCGCGTCGGCATAGCGCCCCTCGGCTATCAGCGCAATATAGCCGGGCACGTCCACGTCGGCCGGACAAAGCTCGCGGCACGGGACGGGGGCCTGGAAGCTTCCCAGGCAGCGGCGTTTGGCTGCGTGCTCTATGTAGTCCGTCCTGTAAGCCTTAAGGTTTGACAGCACCATGCGGGCCGCGTCGTAGCCAATGGCGCAGTCCGCCGAATCATAGATTGTGGCCGCCGTCTGCTCAATCAGGTCAAGCGTGCACATAGAGGCCTTGCCGTCAAGCAAGTCGCGAAGGAGGTTTGCAAGCTGGCCCAGCCCCACGCGGCAGGGAACGCATTTGCCGCAGGACTGCGCCTGGCACACCGTGACAAAGCTGAGGGCCAAATCCACCGGGCATAGTCCGGGAGGCGCGGACGCAAGGCGGCGCTCCAAGTCCCCGTACAGCCCGTCGGCGACCCTTTGCCCGTCGGCGGCCTTGATTACAAGTCTGCTCATTTATTCACCCTACTTCAATAAAATATCACAAAGTCGTCTTCTCTCGACTTTTAATGACTCCCAAGGTCAAATAATATAATAAGTGTCGCCTTCGTGTCAAGTGTTGTAAATTCTTATTGCGGCTATTGCATCGCCGGCTGTTATTATATAAAATTACATTAAATAATATATTTCAAAAAACGGAAGGCTGGTTGATCATGAACACGTTTGACGCCATACGAAGGAGAAAATCCACGCGCGCCTTTGCGCCCCGGCAGATAAGCGACGAGGCGCTCGAGCGTCTGATAGTTGCCGGGGGGCTTGCCGCTGTCGGCATGGCCGGGTTTGACAGCCTGCGCATTTTTGCCGTCCAGAACCCCGAGCTGCTGAAGGAAATAGACGAGGAGGCAAGCAAGGGCTTCGGAAACCCGCAGTATCACGCCCTATACGGCGCGCCAACCTTTATTGCAATAGCGGCCAAGCCCCGTCCCTTGCCCAACATCGAGCTGACCGACTCCGGCTGCATTATTGAAAACATGATGCTTGCCGCCGCCGAGCTGGGCATTGACAGCATCTACCTCTGGACGGGGATGAACGCTCTGAACCGCCGACCTGACCTCAGGGACAAGCTCGGTTTTCCCGAGGGCTTTACCTGCGCGGGCACGGCCGCTTTCGGCTACGCCGCAAAGCCGGACGAAAAGCTGAGAGAGCCCGTAAGGCGCATACAGGCGGTAATATTGAGATAGCGCCGGTAATGCCCGCACAAAAAAACTCCGCTTCGCCTTGCGGCGGAGCGGAGCTTTTTTGCGCGTCAAAGGCCCTACCTTCAGGGCTCAAATCCGTGAGCCTCGGCAAGTATGGCGTCCTTGACCTTCATCAGCCTGGTTATATTGCCGCGCTCGTTTTCCTCAAGCTTCATTGTTATATATTTAATGCTTTTTTCCATTTCGGGTATCATTACGTATTCAAGTGCGTTGACCCTGCGGCGCGTTTTTTCTATTTCCGCCGCCAAAAGCTGCATGGTCTTTTCCGCTCTCGCCAGCTCCAGCATATCCCGGAACACCTTTGACAGGCCGCTTATGGCGTCGTCAAGCTCTCCGGAGGTCATGGCGTAGCCATAGGGAAATATGTCCTCCGCCGCATCGGTTTTGGTGCGGAAGATATATTCCGGCACGTTCACGCTCATGATGTTTTTTACGCGGATGTCCGCCTCCACCCCCTGCTTGGGATAAAGCAGGGACTGCTCAAGAAGCTCCGGGGACATAAGGCGCGAGGCCTCCGACATGGCAGCCATGGCCTCGGCAAGGCCCGCTTCCACCTCTACGCGCAGCCTTTTGTTCTCCTTAACGATCTGCAGGAACTGCCTCATAAGCTCGTCCCTCTTATCCTTCAGGAGCTTATGGCCGCGCCTTGCCGTTTTTAGCCTGGCCTTGGTTTTGTTCAGCTCCATCCGGGTCGGCTTGACGCTAATCGCGGCCATGCTCAGCCCTCCCGCTTAGGAAGATATTTATCTATATATTCCAGCTTTATTCTCTTAAGCTCCGAAACCGGGAGTATCGACAGCAGCTCCCAGCCGATGGTAAGCGTTTCCTCAATGCTCCTGTCGGTATTCTGTCCCTGGCCGATGTAGCGCTTCTCGAATTCCTCGGCAAACTTCGCGTAAAGCTTGTCGGTATCCGACAGAGCGGCCTCGCCCAATATGGTCATCAGCTCGCGCGCGTCCTTGCCAGCCGAATATGCCGCGAAAAGCTGGTTCATCGTCCCCGCGTGGTCGCCCCTGGTTTTCCCCTCGCCTATGCCCTTGTCCTTAAGCCTTGAAAGCGAGGTGAGCACGTCCAGCGGAGGCAGCACACCCTTCAAATACAGCTCTCTGGACAATATGAGCTGCCCTTCCGTAATATAGCCGGTAAGGTCCGGTATTGGATGCGTTATGTCATCCTCCGGCATCGTAAGGATGGGTATCATGGTTATGGAGCCGTCCTTGCCCTTCCTGCGTCCGGCCCTTTCGTACATTGTCGCAAGGTCGGTGTACAGATAGCCGGGATAGCCCCGCCTGCCCGGCACCTCCTTCCTCGCGGCGGATATCTCCCTCAAGGCCTCGGCATAGTTTGTTATGTCCGTTATGATAACCAGCACATGCATGTCCTTCTCAAAGGCCAGGTATTCGGCCGCGGTCAGCGCCATGCGGGGCGTGGCTATGCGCTCCACGGCGGGGTCGTTTGCCAGATTGGCAAACATCACCGTCCTGTCTATGGCGCCGGTTCGGCGGAACTCGTTTACAAAAAACTCCGATTCCTCAAAGGTTATTCCGACCGCGGCGAAAACGACGGCAAATTGCGACTGGGCGCCTAAAACCTTCGCCTGCCTGGCTATCTGCGCGGCAAGACTCGCGTGGGGCAGGCCGGAGCCCGAGAATATCGGCAGCTTCTGTCCTCTTACGAGGGTGTTCAGCCCGTCTATGCCCGAAATGCCCGTCTGTATGAATTCCGAAGGGTAGTCGCGCGCCGTGGGGTTCATCGGCAGCCCGTTTACGTCCATCCATTTTTCGGCGAGTATCTCAGGGCCGCCGTCAATAGGGCGCCCCATCCCGTCGAACACTCTGCCCAGCATATCGCCGGAGACCCCAAGCTGCATGCCGTGTCCCAAAAAACGGATCTTGCTCTCGGCCAGATTTATGCCTGCGGAGCTCTCAAAAAGCTGGACTACCGCATTGCCGCCGTCCACCTCCAGCACCTTGCAGCGGCGCGTTTCGCCGCCGGGCAGCTCAATTTCGGCCAGCTCGTCGTAGGTTACTCCCTGTACGTCCTTGACTATCATAAGCGGGCCCGAAATCTCCCGTATCGTCCTGTATTCCTTGATCATGCGCCGGCCCCCTTTATCTCCGCGGCCATTTCTTCCGCCATGGCCGCATATTCCTCAACATAGCTGTCCGCCGGAACGGTCTTGGCCCGGCCTATTTTCTCCTTCACCGGCAGCTTCAATATCTTGGACAGGGAAGCGCCTTCGGAAAGGGCCTTTCTTGACATCGAGTCATATTTAAGGATCAAATCCAGCAGCAGGGCCTGGCGCCTGTAATCGGAATAGCTGTCCACATCGACGAAGGCGTTCTGCTGCAAGAAGTCCTCGCGTATCATCTTTGCCGTTTCAAGGGTAAGCCTGTCTGCGGGCGAGAGCGAGTCCTGCCCCACAAGCTTGACTATCTCCTGGAGCGAGGCCTCCTGCTGCAATATGGCCACCGCCTTGCCCCTGCTTATCATAAACGACTCGCCTATATTTGCGTCAAACCAGCTTTTCAGGCTGTCGGTGTACAGGGAATAGCTGTTGAGCCAGTTTATGGCCGGGAAATGCCTGGCCCGCGCGAGACCGGCGTCAAGTCCCCAAAAGACCTTGACGATGCGCAGCGTCGCCTGCGACACCGGCTCGGAGGTATCGCCTCCCGGAGGCGATACGGCTCCTATAGCCGTCAGCGTGCCTCTCCTGGGTCTTTCCGGCCCGCTAAGGCACTCGACGCAGCCGGCCCTTTCATAGAACTGGGCAAGGCGTGAGGCAAGATAGGCGGGGTAGCCTTCCTCGCCGGGCATTTCCTCGAGCCGTCCGGACATCTCGCGCAGCGCCTCCGCCCAGCGCGAGGTGGAGTCCGCGATTACGGCCACGTCGTAGCCCATATCGCGGAAGTATTCGGCAATGGTGATGCCGGTATAGATAGAGGCCTCCCTGGCCGCGACGGGCATGTCCGAGGTGTTGGCAATAAGAACGGTCCTTTTCATGAGCGGCTCGCCGGTCTTGGGGTCCTGGAGCTCGGGAAATTCCATAAGCACGTCCGTCATTTCGTTTCCGCGCTCTCCGCAGCCGATATACACCACCACATCCACGTCCGACCATTTCGCCAGCGCGTGCTGGACCACCGTCTTCCCGCTGCCGAAGGGCCCCGGGACCGCTGCGGTGCCGCCCTTGGCTATGGGAAACAGCGTGTCTATGACCCGCTGCCCGCTGCACATCGGGGTGTCGGGCAGAAATTTCTTTCTGTAGGGCCTGTTCTTTCTGACGGGCCACTTCTGCATCATCGTCAGCTCTATCGGTCCCCGCGCGGTTTTCACTGTCGCCACAGCCTGCGCAACCGTATAATCGCCCTCGGTTATTCTTTCTATTTCGCCCTCCACCCCGAGCGGGACCATGATGCGGTGCTCTATGGCGGTCGTTTCCCTAACCGTGCCTATTATGTCCCCGGGATAAACCCTGTCGCCCGCCTTTAAAGCCGGAACAAAATGCCAGAGCCTTTCCCGGTCAAGGGCCGGAATGTCGATGCCTCTTGCTATTGTTTCGCCCGCCAGCCTCCTTATTTCATGCAGGGGGCGCTGTATACCGTCGTAAATATTCTCAAGAAGACCGGGCCCAAGCTCCACCGAAAGCGGCATGCCCGTAGTGGCCACCTCGGCCCCCGGGCCGAGCCCCGCCGTTTCCTCGTAGACCTGTATGGAGGCCCTGTCGCCCGTCATAGTGAGTATCTCGCCCTTCAGGCCCTGGGCCCCTACCTTCACGACGTCCGCCATGCCTGCGTCCGCCATGCCTTCGGCCACAACCAGCGGCCCCGAAACCTTGATTATTTTTCCCACATAAACCTCCATTCCGCCGCGCAAGCCGTAAGGCGGCGGGCAAGTGTTATTCATCCTTCGCTTTCGAATATGTTCGCGCCCACAGCTCTTTCCACAGCCTTGGTAAGCGCGCTCATCCCAAACCCCGTTCGTCCCGACTTTGACGGAACGGGTATGACGGCCGGTATAAGCTCATCCTTCAGCTCGTCTATCTCAGCCGCAAGCCCTTCGGCAAGCTCTTCCGTTATATAGATTACCGCGTACCTTTCCTTTTTTTCCAGCAAGCCGAGGAATACCCGCCGGGCTTCCTCCCGCGAGGCGGGATAAACCTCCAGGCCGAGAGCCTGAAAGCCCAGCACGCTTTCCCTGTCGCCTATCACGGCAATTTTATAGTCCATAGCCAGCCCTCTCGACCTGATAAAGATAGTAGATCAGAACCTTTTCTCCGAAGCACTGGAATCTGGCGTCCCTCATATACTCGTCGAGCACGTCCGAGCAGACCCTCTCAAAAAGCGAGAAGCTCTCACCGGCAACCGTGCTCTCGGCAGAGGGCAGGGCGGCGCTCAGCTCCGTACCCTTGTAAAGCGGTATGACATCCGGATAAGCAGCCTTTATTTTTCCGATATCGACGCTGCCGCGGTCCGTCAGGACATGCTCCAGCTTGTCGGACGAAACCCCGCTCTTTATCATCCTCATAAGAGAGCGAAGATTGTACACGTCGGCCCAAAGCCGCGCGTAGCCGGCGAGAAAGGCGCTTCCGGCGGACTCGGCCGTCCGGCCCATTTCCTCAAGATAAGCCTTGTCCAGTATGAAATCCGCCAGTCTCGGATCCCCGGTCCTGGACAGAGTATCTGCGGCATCGAGCAGTGCGGCCCCAAAGACGGGCGGCAGCTCGCCAAATTTCTGCTCCCTGAAGGCTTCCCCAAGCTTTTCGGGCCTTACCCTGCCCAAGGGCAGGAAAAGGCGGCTTTCGTCCTTATTGAGCGCCGCGCTTTTAAGCAGCACCTTTGCGTTGTGATAGTCGTACTTAAGTCTGAAAAAATCCACAAGCCTGCCGTCCGGCGCCAGCTTCTGCATTTCGTCGAAAACGGCCGCCTTGTCCTGCCGACCCTCGGAAAGCCTCTTTTCTCCCGCGTGTATATACGCCGACAGGAATAAATAGTCCGTATCCCTGATTTTTGTCATCTTGATGCAAGTCCTTTCGCCGCGCAAATGGCGCTAAACCGCGGATAAGAGGCGGAAGGCGGGCCGTATAAATCCCGCTATGCTCCGGAAAACAGCAGCTCCGCCACTTTCGCCGCCAGCTCGTTTTTTTTCAGCGCGACCAGGGTCTCCAGCGAGCAGTTTATCTCAATCCGGCCCTGAGACAGTATTAGCCCCCCTCTGATCGGCCTGCGCTCCTTTGAAAGCGTCAATTTCGCGTTTTTCAGGCGGTTGGCCTCCAGGACTATCTCCGCGCCGCAGCGCTCGGCGTCGCCCTCGTTGAGGATTATCTCCTCGGTTCCGGTTTCGGAGGCTTTGGCCGCGATGCCGGCAAGAAGCGAAATGTAGGCGCTTTTTTCCATTCCGAGCAGCCTGTCCAGAGCCAGCTCGAAGGCCTCGGAAATCAGCCTCTGCTTCATGTCCAGCAGCGCTTTTTTAGACTCCGTTTCGGCTGAGGAAAGCAGCAGCCCGACCCTCCTGCGGGCCTCCTCCCGCGCCTGCGCCTGAGCGCTTTTCAATAGCCGCTCGGCCTCTCTGTCGGCCTCGCCTCTGATTGCCGCCGCCCTGTCCTCGGCGGCGCGCAGCATTTCCTCGGCTTCGGCAGCTCCCTCCGCTAAAACGCGCGAGGTTATTTTATCGATGCCTGTCATAGCTCAAACAAGCTTTCCGATATTGAGAAGCATCAATATCGTGGCCAGCAGAGAAAGAATGGCATAAAACTCCACTATGATGCAGAGTATAATTCCCTTTGACCAATCGTCCGGCTTCTTGGAAATGACGTTGATGCTCGCCGCCGCTACTCTTCCCTGAGCGATGGCGGACAGCCAGCCGCCGAACATGATGGGAGTGCAGGCGGCAAAAAAGCTGAGCCCTTGGGTAACCGAAAGGGTAGACATTCCCTTTCCCCCGAAAACGCCTATTTGCAGCAGCACAAAAAACCACGCCACTATTCCGTAAAGGCCCTGAGTGCCAGGTATGACCTGCAAAATCAGGCACTTGGAAAACTGCTCCGGGTCCTCGGCGAGAAGCCCGGAGGCGGCCTCGCCCGTCATTCCCGTTCCCTTGGCCGAGCCTACGCAGCACAGCCCGGCCGCCAGACCGCCGCCCAGAAAAGCGAGAGCCAGCCCAGTATAATTGGTAATATCCATAAAAGTCGTCCTCCCCGGTCAATTCCTGACCACGTCGTAATGTTTTGTTTTTATCTCCAGCGGCCGGAAGGGCTTCCCGCCGTCCACATAGAATTTGCCAAAAAACTCGAGATACTGGAGCCTGGCCGCGTGGACATAGGTACCTATTATATTTATGCCTATGTTGAACGCGTGCCCAATAATGAATACGATGATGAATACGATGATCGAGCCCTGTAGCGAGCCGAGTATATTGACTATGCTGGCTATTATCCCGCCCGCAAGCATCAGGGCCATGAGCCGTGAATAGGACAGTATGTCGCCGAAATAGCTTGTGATGTTGTACAGGCTCGCCAGCCCCCCGGCAAGCTTGCCCAAAAGCGTCGGCTTATGCCTGCCCTGGGTGCATACGAGCGCGGCGGCTCCCGCAAGGGCTACCCAATAGGAGCCTCCGAGGGCCAGAACCGCTATGCCCGCAAAAAGCAGCCACCAGCTTCCGACGTCGAACAGCGCGTCCCAGGGGCGGCCGTCTCTTATCAGCATGTAGGCCTTCACGCCCATGCCGAACAATATCTGCACTGCGCCCAGGGCCAGCGATATAACCATTACCGTTATCGGGTCTTCCAAGGGGTTCAGAAGCGCCGGCAAAGATACCGTCTTCCCGAACATGCCGGCCGCAACCGGAATGGAGTCCCCGAAAAAGCTGCCGGTGGCAAGGCCCATGAGCGCCGTCGTTATGCCGCAGAGCAGCATCAGCCCCATCATGTGCTTCATAGTGCCCCTGGGCCTGGCCTTGAACTGCACAAGCAGGGAAACGGCTATCAGCACCAGCCCGTAGCCCAGGTCGTTGAACATCATTCCAAAAAAAACGGTGAAAAACGGCATGATAAGCGGGTTCGGGTCTATCCCCTCATAGGCGGGAAGGCTGTACATCTCCGTCACCATATTCAGAGGCCTTGTAAGAACGTTGTTGCAGAGCTTCACAGGGACCCTTTCGCCCTTTTCCGGCTCCGTCAGGTCATAGGCGCAGCCGAACTCGTCAAGGATGGCGATTAGTTTTTCGACGTCCGGCTCGCCGACCCAGCCCTGGAGCGCAAACACCCTCCCGGCGCCGAGCAGCTTGCTTTCCGCCTCCTTCTCCGCTATCTCCTGCTCCAGCCTGTCGGCGAAAAGCTTCAGCTCCATTCGCGAGGCGCCGAAGCCGGAAAGCTTGTTTAAGGAATCCTCTATTTCCAGCCTTAACGTAAGCAGGCTTTTCTCCGCCTCGGCAATGTTTTCTGCTACCGTGCCTCGCCTGTCCCCTGACGGCAGCCTCGTAAAGCTGTAATCCTTAAGAATGTCCTCAATAGCCTCATAGGCCCGCTTGGAGCAGATAAGGACCGCGCCCTGCAGGTCCCTGTCCGAGCCGGCCCGGACGGCGTAGGTTTCCTCGTCAGCCTTCGCCAGCGCCTCGCCGAATTCATCAAAGCTCCTGGCGGCGGGTATGGCCCCCAAAACGACCAGCGAGCTTTCCGTCTGCTTGAGCTCCAGCGGTATATCGACATCCTTCCAGACGTTCAGGGAGCTTATAAAGGTTTCAAGCGTGTATTTTTCGGCGTGCAGAGTGTTCAGCCTCGACTCCTCGGCGAGTATCCTATTAGCTGCGGCCAAACCCTTGCCGTAATCGTATTCGGCGTAAAATTGCTCCTCGCTAATCTCGGGACGCGGAGCCAGCAGGGCGCTTTTTGTGTAGGCGTATTTTTTCAATGTCTTCAGCGCCGCCTCGGTCTTTTTTTTGGCCTCGTACAGCTCGCGCAGCCTCGCCTGCAAAGCCGCATCCCCGAACGCGGAAACAAGTCCCTCCGGCGGCGAGTCGAATTCCCTTATCTCGACGCAGCCCAGTCTTTGCAGACGCCTCAGCAGCCGCTCCCGATCCGCCGCCATGGCCACAAGACGGAGCTTTTTCATTCTGACAATAGACATTTCAGCCTCCGGCTATCCTTTCGGCGATGTAGAGCGCGGCCGCGTCCAGCCTCGCCCTGGCGGAGTTTTTCAGCCCGGCAAGCTCCTTTTCCTTTTCCGCACTGAGCTCCTCCATCCTTGCCCTTGCCTCGGCTTCAGCCTCGGCGACAAGCCTTTCGGCCAAGGCTTTGCCTTCAAGCCCAGCCTTTTCAAGCTGCGACTCCCGGTAAGCTTCCGCAGCGCGAATTATGGCTGCGGCTTCCTCCGCGGCATCGCTTTTCATTTTTGCGGCCCGCTCCTCGGCTTTAAGTATCTCATTCAAAGCATCCATAAATCCGGCGCTCACCCGTTTCTTTTACCGCATTGCATAATGCATAATTAACAACTGGATAAATTATATAACCTATACTATAAATAATCAAGCTTATTATATGACTTAAGTATCGTCACTATAAACGAGTCCTTTAGTTTGGTCTTTGCATAAATTTAGTATAAAAAACGCTTGCTTTTTGTAAGAACGCGTGCTATAATTTCAATGTTAGTGTATGCGAGGTCGTCGAGTGGGTTCTGCCCACTCTTTTTGTTGGCCCGGACGCGCCCGGCATTTGAGGCCGCACCGCGTATCCTGGTGCGCTGCTAGCCTTGAGCCGCGCAGGAAAGGAACTGTTAAAAGCATGCGAAAAATAACCGACCTGGTCTGGGACTGGGCGGCGGAGGCCGCCCAGCGGCAGGGCTGCTTTATTTGGGACGTTGAGTTTGTCAAGGAAGGCGGGGAAAGATATCTTCGCGTCTATATAGACAACGAGGAAGGCCGTATATCGATCGACCAATGCGAGGCCGTCAGCCGCGAGGTGGAGGCCAAGCTGGACGAGTTTGATCCCATATCGGAGTCCTATGTATTTGAGGTAAGCTCGGCTGGAGCCGAGCGGGAATTGAAGCGGCCTTCCGACTTTCAGCGTTTTATCGGCAGCAGCGTAGCGGTAAAGCTTTACGGCGCCAAGGGAGGCCTCAAGGAGCATGTCGGGGTGCTGACGGGCTATGGGGAAAACGGCATAGAGCTTGACGGCAGGACCGTTTATAAAAAAGACGAGGTGGCCCAGGTGCGTTTGCGGGTCACTTTTTAAGATAAGGAGAATGCGAGTATGAACAGCGAGTTTTTCCTTGCCCTTGACGAAATTGAAAAGGACAAGGGCATACCTAAGGTATATATGCTCGAAAAAATAAATCAGGCCCTTTTGGCTGCCGTGAGGAAGGATAACCCGGCGGCTGCGGAAGGCGTCAGAGTTGAGATAGACGACAAAAAAAGAAGCATACGCATTTATATTGAAAAAACCGTCGTGGAGGAGGTTGCAAACCCCGCTCTGGAGCTTACCCTGGAGCAGGCGCGGGCCATATCCCCCTCCGCCGAGCTGGGCGACGTCGTCAAATTCGACGTGGAGACTAAAAAATTCGGCCGCATAGCCGCCCAAGCCGCAAAGCAGGTCATAATCCAGGGCATCCGCGAGGCCGAGCGCGGCATGATATACGAGGAATTCACCTCCAAGGAGCACGAGATACTGACCGGCGTAGTGTCGCGCATAGACCCGCGCAACGGCAACGTATATATTAAGCTTGCAAGCAGCTCCGAAATGACCGAGGCGGTGCTGGCTGCCGGAGAGCGCGTGCGCAGCGAGGTCATCAATGAAGGCGACAGGATCAAGGTCTATGTCGTCGAGGTGCGCAGGCCTACCAAGGGGCCGCAGGTAATGGTATCGCGCACTCATCCCGGCCTGGTAAAGCGCCTTTTTGAGCTTGAAGTCCCGGAAATATACGACGGTACCGTCGAAATAAAGAGCATCGCCCGCGAGGCGGGCACCCGCACCAAGATCGCCGTCGTGTCCCACGACCCTGCGGTGGATCCCATAGGAGCCTGCGTTGGGCCGAAGGGAACGCGCGTGGCCAACATAGTCGATGAATTGAAGGGCGAGAAAATAGACATAGTGGCCTGGAGCGAGGATCTGGAAAAATTTGTTGCGGCGGCGCTTGCTCCGGCCGAGGTGTACAGCGCCACCTTGCTGGACGACGGCAAGAGCTGCCGGGTGGTGGTGCCGGACACCCAGCTTTCGCTCGCCATAGGCAAGGAGGGCAAGAACGCCCGCCTCGCGGCAAAGCTTACCGGCTGCAAGATAGACATCAAGCCCGCCTCGCAGATGATGGATCGCTCGCGGATCAATATCGATTTATCCCAGTTTGACTTCAGCGAGGATGAGGGAGAGACAAATCAGTAAATTTATTTTAAAGCATACGGAAGGATCATATGCCGAAAAAAATACCTCTGCGGCAGTGTCTGGGCTGCCGGGAAATGAAGCCGAAAAAGGAGCTTATCCGCGTTGTCCGCTCGCCCGAAGGCGCCATAGCCCTGGACGCCAAGGGCAAAAAGCCGGGGCGCGGAGCTTACCTGTGCCCAAAAGCCGAATGCTTTAGCAAGGTGCGCAGGAGCAAGGCTCTGGAAAGGGCCTTGGAGACCCCCATACCGCCGGATATTTACGACGCCTTGCTGCAGCGGCTCAAGGAAGAGGCGGGCGGCGATGGATAAGGCCTTGAATTTTCTAGGCATATGCAAAAAGGCGGGCGCTCTCATGATCGGCGAAAACGGGGTGGGCGGCGCCGCCAGAAGCGGGAAAGCGGCCCTGATCATGACCGCTTCCGATGCCGCGCAGAACACGCAAAAAAAAGCGAAAAATCTTGCCGAAATAAGCGAGGCAGCTTTGCTCGCCCTCCCTTTCGGAAAGGATCTGCTCGGCAATCTGCTGAACAAAAAAGTATGCGCCTTGACGGCTATTACGGATATGGGGCTTGCCGCCGCGTTTGCCGAGAAGCTGGCGGTCGAATATCCGGACCCGGAATACGAAAGGGTCGCGGAGGCTTTAAGGGCCAGATCGGCCAGGAAAGGGAGGAAATTGAATGATTAAATATAGAGTTCACGAGGTTGCCAAGGATTTCAAAACCACTTCAAAGGTCATAGCCGAAATATTGACCAAATATGCCAGCGCTCCAAAAAACCATATGCAGGTTCTGACCGACGCCGAACTCAACATCATTTTTGATTATCTTACCTTTCACAACCAGGCGGCCAGCCTTGACGAGATTTACGCAAAGCCCGCCCAGGCCAAGACCCCGGAGCCTGAGACGCAATCTCCCGTGCAGCCAGAAGCGTCCGAGGATCAGCCGACCCGGCAGGAAACCGCTCCGGCAAGGCCGGCTCAGCCGGCGGCTTTGCAGCAGGATCGGGAGCTGAAGGCCGCGCAGGCCGGCCAGGGCCAGTCCCCGCAGGCGCCCCGCCCCCAGCAGAATCAAAAGGCCGCGCAGACTCAGCAGCAGGGCCAGAAGGCTCAGCAGCAGGCTCAGCAGCAGGCTCAGCAGCAGGCTCAGCAGCAAGCCCAGCAGCAAAAGGGCCAGCAGCAGGCCCACAAGGCCGCGCAGCACGCGCAGGCGCAAAGCCAGCCTCAGGCGCAGGGCACGCCCCAGAGCCAGCAGCAGGCTCAAAAGAAGCACGTCGATACCACAAAGGTGCCTCAAAAGCGCGTCATAGATACGCGCGGAGTTACGCTCAACACCGCCAAATACGACGAGCGTCTCGAGCAGTTTGTGCCCGACAGGCTGCAAAACGTCAAGCAGGGCAAGGAAAAATTTACAAAGAAAAATCCGGACAAGCACGGCTCGCCCATATCCGGCGCAAAGAAGCGCATGGAGCAGAAGGCGCAGCTCCAGAAGCTCCAGCTTGAGCTGGCAAAGAAAGCCCCGCTGAAGGTTTTAATTCCCAACGAGATTGCGGTCGGCGAGCTTGCCTCCCGCATGAAGAAAACCGGCGCGGAGGTGGTGCGCCAGCTTGTCAAAATGGGCGTCATGGCCTCCGTGTCCGATATAATAGACTTCGACACTGCGGCTCTGATAGCCATGGAGCTGGGCTGCAAGGTTGAGCGCGAGATAGTCATGTCCATAGAGGAGCGCCTGATAGACGTCCATGAGGATACGGAGCAGGAGCTTGAGCCGCGAAGCCCGGTTGTGGTGGTAATGGGGCATGTGGACCACGGCAAGACCTCGCTTCTGGACAAGATAAGGAACGCTCATGTCGCCGAGGGCGAGGCGGGCGGCATCACGCAGCATATTGGCGCATACCAGGTAAATGCGGGCGGAAAGGCCATTACCTTCCTCGACACGCCCGGCCACGAGGCCTTCACCTCCATGCGCGCCAGAGGCGCCATGGTCACGGACATAGCGGTTCTCGTGGTAGCCGCGGACGACGGCATAATGCCGCAGACCATTGAGGCCATAAACCACGCCAAGGCCGCTAACGTCCCCATCGTGGTCGCCATAAACAAGATGGATAAGCCCGGCGCCAACCCCGAGCGCATAAAGCAGCAGCTTACCGAATACGGCCTGCTCAGCGAGGAGTGGGGCGGAGACACAATAATATGTCCCATCTCGGCAAAGACGGGGCAGGGTATAGACCATCTGCTTGAAATGCTGATACTAACAGCCGAAATGCGCGAGCTCAAGGCCAATCCCAACAGGCGGGCAAGGGGCACCGTAATAGAGGCCAGGCTGGACAAGGGCAGAGGCCCTGTGGCCACAGTCCTGGTTCAGAACGGCACGCTCAAAACCGGCGACATTCTCATAGCCGGCACCGCCGTCGGCCGCGTAAGGACTATGATAAACGACAAGGGCGAGAGGCTCAGCCAGGCGGGCCCCTCGGTGCCGGTAGAAATCACCGGACTTTCGGAGGCGCCCGGAGCGGGCGACATATTCAACGTCGTCGAGGACGAGCGCATGGCCAGGGAGCTTATCGAGCAGCGCAAGGAGGAAAAGAAGCTCGCCACCACCGGTTCGGAGCGCAAGGTGTCCCTGGAGGGGCTCTTTGCCCAGATCAAGGAGGGAGAGCTTAAGGAGTTTGCCATAATTATCAAGGCCGACGTCCAGGGCTCGGCGGAGGCTATAAAATCCTCTCTTGAGAAGCTCTCAAACGACGAGGTGCGAGTGCGCGTGATACACAGCGGAGTAGGCGCCATCAGCGAAACCGACGTAATGCTCGCCGCCACCTCCAACGCCATCATCGTCGGCTTCAATGTGCGGCCGGACGCGGCCGCCAGGGAGAACGCGGCCCGTTCAAATGTCGATATACGCACCTACAGCATCATATACGAGTGCATAGACGAAATAAGCGCCGCCATGAAGGGCCTGCTTGCCCCGCAATACAAGGAAACCATAACAGGCCACGCGGAGGTGCGCCAGACCTACAAGGTTTCAAAAATCGGCACCATCGCCGGCTGCTACGTTCAGGACGGGCGCGTCGTCCGCTCCTCGCTCGTGCGGCTGGTGCGTGACGGAGTCGTGATTTACAGCGGACAGCTCGCTTCGCTGCGCCGCTTCAAGGACGACGTAAAGGAGGTAGCCGCCGGCTACGAATGCGGCCTGTCCATTGATAAATTCAACGATATCAAGGAAGGCGACATAATAGAGGCTTATATAATGGAAAGGGTCAACGCTTGACCCGAGCGGCAGGGCGGCGGTTTACCGCCGCCCTGCTTCAGCCCCGAGCGCGCAAACCGCATCGAAAGGAACTTAAGCGATGAAGCAGCGTCTTATAGTCGCCGCCATAGGCGTACCCCTTGTTTTTATAGTGCTCGTTCTTTTGCCCCCCTGCGCCACGGCCGTATATACCGCCGCCATATGCTGCGTCGGCGCCCATGAAATGCTCGCCGCCGCCGGGGCGGGCAAGCGGGCCCTCGGCGTCGCGCTTTGCGCCCTGTCCTCGGTCGCCATACAGGCCTGCGTTTTATTTTTCGGTTATTTGTCCGCGGCGGCCGTCCTGCTGCCCTTCGTCCTGCTTCTTTTCCTGCTGTGGGTGGCATATTATGAAAAAGGGCGCGAATTCGGCTTTTCCGGCTTTGGGGCCTGTCTTTTCTCCGGCTTTGCGGTTCCGATGGGTCTTGCGGCGATGATTGCGCTCCGCAAGTCCGACGGCGGAAGCCTTCTTGTCCTTCTCCCCGTAATAGCGACCTTCATCGGCGATTCGGGAGCTTTTTTTGCCGGCAGGGCCTGGGGCAGGATAAAAATGTCGCCCAAGACCAGCCCCAACAAGACTGTTGCGGGGCTCGTCGGCGGCCTTGCCGCCTCGACCGTCTTTATGACTCTGTACGGCTTTGTCCTGCGCCGCTTCGGACTGGACATAGCCTTCTGGAAGCTGGCCCTTGCGGGCCTTCTCTCGGGCGCGGCGGCCCAGCTCGGCGACCTCTCCTTTTCGATAATAAAGCGCCATTTCGGCATAAAGGATTACGGCAGGCTCCTGCCCGGCCACGGCGGAGCGTACGACCGTTTTGACAGCACCGCCTTTGCCGCTCCAACCCTCCTCGCCCTTCTCTACATTTTAAGGATGGTATGATTGTATGCTCTCGATTCTAGGTTCGACGGGCTCCATAGGCCGTCAGGCCATAGAGGTTGCCGAGGCCCTGTCGCTTCCCGTGGCCGCGCTGGCCGCCGGCTCGGACGCGAAAAGCCTGGAGGAGCAGGCCCGCAGATTAAGGCCAAAACTCGCCGTGCTGCATGACGAAGGCGCCGCCCGCGAGCTGCGCATTTCACTGGCCGACACGGATATAAAAGTCGCCTCCGGCATGGACGGGCTTCTGGAGGCGGCCTCCCTTGAGGAGGCCGGCACAGTCCTTGCGGCGATGTCCGGCACGCTGGGCCTGCGTCCGGCTCTGGCGGCGCTAAGAGGCAAAAAGCGGCTGGCTCTGGCAAACAAGGAAACGCTGGTCTGCGCGGGTGAAATAGTCATGGCCGAGGCCGCAAGGCACGGAGCCGAGCTGCTTCCAGTAGACTCCGAGCACAGCGCGATTTTTCAATGCCTTCAAGGAAAGGGCGAGCTTAAAAGGCTCATAATAACCGCCTCGGGCGGCCCTTTTTTCGGCAAAACGCTTAAGGAGCTGGAGAGTGTAACTCCCCAGGAGGCGCTGAGGCATCCAAACTGGAGGATGGGCCCTAAAATAACCGTAGATTCGGCGACCATGATGAACAAGGGCCTGGAGCTTATCGAGGCTATGCGGCTCTTCGGTGTGGAGCCGGATAAGATCTCCGTTCTGGTGCATCCTCAAAGCATAGTCCACTCCATGGTTGAATATGTCGACGGCTCGGTAATAGCGCAGCTTGGCGTTCCCGACATGCGCCTGCCGATACAGCTTGCCCTTACCTGGCCGGAGCGGGCGCCGGGACCGGCTCCCGCTCTGGATTTGGCTAAGGCGGCGCAGCTCACCTTCTTTGAACCGGATACCGAGGCTTTTCCCTGCCTGAAAATAGCCATGGAGGCGGCAAGGGCGGGCGGGGCGGCCTGCGCCGTTTTAAACGCCGCCAACGAAACGGCGGTAAACGCCTTTCTGAAGGGCAAATTGAAATTTACCGGAATAGCGTCCGCGGTCGAAAGGACTCTTGAGCGTTTTGCCGGCGCCAGGGCCTCGACGCTGGACGAGATACTCGATATAGACGAGACTGCCAGGAGGTTTTCCGAACGGCTGACCGCGCAAGAGGACTAGCGGCAAGGGGAGGTTCTGTTCCATGTATATAGCTATCGCCATTTTGGCCTTCGGCCTGCTGATAGCCGTTCACGAGCTGGGCCATTTTGCGGTTTCAAAGCTGATGAACGTCAAGGTCAACGAGTTCTCCATAGGCATGGGGCCGGCTTTAATCAAGCGGCAAAAGGGAGAAACCTTATACGCTCTGCGCGCGCTCCCCATAGGGGGCGCCTGCGTCATTGAGGGCGAGGACGGCGACAGCGGCGAGGAGCGCTCCTTCACAAGAAAAAAGCTCTGGCAGCGGCTCTTGATTCTGGCGGCGGGCTCCTTCATGAACCTTCTTACAGGCTTTGTCATAGTCGCCGTCATCTACTTTTTCTACAGCTTCGGCGGCTACTCAGCCTCCACCACGACGCTTTCAGGTTTTATGGACGGCTTCCCGCTGGAGGGCGCAGGGGGCCTCATGGCCGGCGACCGCATAGTTTCCGTGGACGGGCATAAAACCAACACCACCACGGAGTTTGCCCTTTTCATGTCGCTGGGCGACGGAAAAAGCGTTGACCTTGTGGTAGAGAGAGACGGAAAGCTTGTAAGGCTTGAGGACTTTCCTCTCGCGCTGCGCGAATATACCGATGAAAACGGCGAAAAGACAGTAAAATATGGCCTTTATTTTGAAACGGTGCCCTTTACGCCCCTAATCGCCCTTCAGCAGGCCTGGTACAGGTGCTCGTTCAGCGCAAGAGTCGTATGGATAAGCCTGGGCTCGCTGTTCAGCGGAAAGGCGGGCATAAGCGATCTTTCCGGCCCTGTCGGCGTTGTTTCCATGATGAACCAGGCTGGCAGGCAGTCGGCAAGCGCTGCCGAAGGGATAATCAACGTTCTGTTTTTTGTTTCCTTCATATCCGTCAACCTTGCGGTGATGAATATGCTCCCCATTCCCGCGCTGGACGGCGGCAGGATCTTTTTCATGTACGTTTTTGCCGCCATAGAGAGGCTATCGCGGCGCAAGCCTAATCCCAAGGTCGAGGGCTATATACACGCGGCGGGCTTCATATTGCTTCTGGGCCTTATGGCCTACGTGATGCTGAACGATATAGTCAAGCTGATATGAGAAAAATAACCAAGCAGATTAAAGTAGGCGGAGTAGCCGTGGGCGGCGGAGCCGAGATAACGGTCCAGTCCATGTGCAACACCAGGACCGAAAACGTCGAGGCGACCGTCGCTCAGATAAAGGCGCTTGCGGCGGCGGGCTGCGGCATCGTCCGTCTGGCCGTACCCACCTTCGCCGCAGCCGAGGCGCTCAAGCAAATACGGCCGCAGTCTCCGGTCCCGCTGGTGGCCGACATACATTTCGACTACCGCCTGGCCCTGCTGGCGGCAGAGGCCGGCATGGACAAGATACGCATCAATCCCGGCAATATAGGCTCGGAGGAAAATGTAAAGAAGGTTGCCTCCGCCTGCCGCTCGAGAGGCATACCCATAAGGATAGGCATAAACGGCGGAAGCCTTGAAAAGGTTCTGCTGACAAAGTACGGCGGCGCTACCCCCGAGGCCATGCTTGAAAGCGCACTGGGCCACGCGCGTCTGCTCAATAAGTATGATTTTGACGATATATGCTTGTCCCTGAAATGCAGTGACGTCCGCTCCACGGTGGAGGCTTACCGCCTTGCCAGCCAGGCTACCCAATATCCCCTGCATATAGGCGTTACGGAAGCCGGCGGAGACGAAACGGCGGTAATAAAATCCGCCGCCGGGATAGGCGCCCTACTGCTGGAGGGCATAGGCGATACCCTCCGCGTTTCGCTGACCGGCGACCCTGTGCGAGAGGTCGAGGTCGGCCTCGAAATACTCCGCGCCGTGGGGCTCAGAAGCGGAGGCGTCGAAATAATAGCCTGCCCCACCTGCGGCCGCACGGAGATAGACCTGCTCTCGCTCTACAACGAAGTCAAGGCGCTGCTTAAGGACTGCAGGCGCAGCATCCGCGTAGCCGTCATGGGCTGCGCCGTCAACGGCCCCGGAGAGGCCGCCGCGGCGGACTACGGAATAGCCGGCGGCAAGGGCTACGGGATACTTTTCAAAAAAGGCGAAAGGATAAAAAAAGTCCCCGCCGGGGATATGGCGGCTGAGCTTGTGAAAATGATAAGCGAGGACGAATAGGGCAATCAATAGAATGCGGCCTTGGAGCATAGGCTCCAAGGCCGCATTTTTTATTCCCTTAGCTCCGAGCGCCTTATTTTCCCGTTGATAGTCCTCGGCAATTTGTCGGTGAATTCAACTATGCGCGGATATTTGTACGGGGCCGTTTCGTTTTTTACAAATTCCTGAAGCTCCTTTATAAGCTCCTCCGACGGCTCGTAGCCCTTGTTCAATACCACGGTAGCCTTGACGACCTGACCTCGTATCTCGTCGGGCGCCGCTGAAATAGCGCATTCAAGCACGGCGGGATGTTTTACAAGCACGCTTTCCACTTCATACGGCCCTATCCTGTAGCCGGACGACTTTATTATATCGTCGTTGCGCCCTATAAAGAAGATATACCCGTCCTCGTCCATCCACGCGGTGTCGCCAGTATGGTACCAGCCGCCGCGGGTGGCGTAGGCGGTCTTGTCGGGAGCCTTGTAGTATTCAACCATGAGCCCCTCCGGCCACGGGTCAAGCCCGATGACTATTTCCCCCGTTTCGCCGGGCGGGCAGTCCTCTCCTTCGGCGTTTACAAGCCTGACCTTGTAAAGAGGCGAGGGCTTGCCGACGGAGCCGGCCTTCGGCGTCATGCCGACCCTGTTGCAAATGGTGACGGTGGTTTCCGTCTGGCCGAAGCCCTCCATGAGCGTAACGCCGGTAGCCTTCATCCAGCCATAGAACACGTCGGGATTGAGCGGCTCGCCGGCTATGGTGGCGTATTTCAGGCTGGACAGGTCAAACTTTGAAAGATCTTCCTTGAGAAAGTAGCGGTACATGGTCGGCGGGCAGCAGAGCGTCGTTATTTTGTTTTCCTCTATCAGCCTGAGTATGTCGGCAGGCACGAACTTGTCGAAATCATAAGTAAAAACGCAGCACTCCATGGCCCATTGGCCGTAAAGCTTGCCCCAGACCGCCTTGCCCCAGCCGGTATCGGCTATAGTGAAATGTATACCCTCCGGGTCGGCGTTATGCCAGTGCTTTGCGGTAAAGATGTGGCTGAGGGCGTAGGTATGGTTGTGCAGCACCATTTTGGGGTTGCCCGAGGTGCCGGAGGAAAAATACATGAGCATGGGCTCCGTGACCCTAGTCTCGACCCTTTCCAGCGTGTCGGGCGCGCCGCTGATGCCCTCGTCGAAGTCCAGCCAGCCCGCCTTCTTTTCGCCGGCGCAGATTTTGATCTTCAATGAAGGGCATACCGGCTGCACCTCGTCGAACACTTCCGTCACGGCGTCAATGCAGACCACCGCCTTCGCTTCGCTGGCGCTTATCCGGTACTCCGCGTCGTGGGGCTTGAGCATGTGCGTCGCCGGGAGAAGCACAGCGCCCAGCTTATGGCAGGCCGGGGCCAGATACCAGAAGCGGTAATCCCTTTTCAAAACGGCCAGCACGATATCGCCCTTGCCTATCCCCGCTTTCCTCAGGAAATTGGCGGTTTTGTTTGAGGCTCTCATAATGTCGCCGAAGGTGAACAGCCTCTTGTCGCCGGTCTCGTTGATCCAAAGCATGGCGGGCCGGTCAGGATCGTTTGTCCCGATGTCGTCCACTATATCGTAGCCGAAATTGAAATTGTCCGGATATTTAAGCTTGAAATCCGTTAGGAAACCCGTTTCGTCGTAGGTTTCCTGCACATAGCGCAGATGTATGTTCCTCATGGTCAGTCCTGTTTCTCCTTTTCTTCCGGTTCCTTCATTACGACAGCCAGGAAAACGCAGTCCTGGCCGCCGACGGCTATCATCCCGTGGGGCCTTCCCGAATTGTAGTAGACCGAATCTCCGGCCCTCATGACCTCGATATGGTCCTCAAAGGCAAAGTGCAGGGAGCCGGATAGGATATAGTCGAATTCCTGGCCCTCGTGGGTCGTAAGCTCTATTGGCTGGCTCTGCTCCTCCTCCCGGTACGGAGCCCTGACAAGGAAGGGTTCGGCCATCTTGCGGGCAAAGTTGGCCGCAAGATGCACATAGTCGAAGCCGTGATCCCTGCGCATGAGCAAGCCCTTTCCTCCCCTGACCACCGTATATCCTTTAAGATGGGGGCTTTCGCCGGTCAGTATCTCGATGATGTCAACTCCGAACAGCTCGGCGCATTTGTAAAGAAAGGTGAATGAAAAATCTTTCTTGCCGGCCTCGCAGGCAAGGTACTCCTCCTCGCTCACATCCAGCGCCTTTGCCATTTGCTTTGCGGTAAAACCGAAAATATCTCGCAGGACTCTGATTCTGTTTGCAATCTCGCTTAGTTTAGTTTCCATACAAGCCAGACTTCCTTTCAGTTTAATTTTATCGCTTAAATGCAAAAGCCCGCCCCATGCGACGCATGGGACGGGCATAACCCGCGGTACCACCCATATTCGCCCTTAAATCGCGACGCCTTTTGGCTGTATCGCAATACAGGCGCTCCTCACGGACTCCAGCAAGCCCTGCGGCTGTAACGTGCCGACACGCGGACGCCTACTTGCAGCGCTTTCGGGCCCGAACTCCGAAGTGATTCTCCGGCGGCTCTTTCACGGGCTCGCATCAACCGCCCGCTCTCTGAAGAAGGAATTCCGCAGGACGCTCTTCATCAACGTAGATGGCTAAATTATATGAAACCGCTTTTTATTTGTCAAGCATGAATTTCCGCCAAAATCAGACGATAAGTCCGCTTATTAGCTCCGCGTACTCGTTCGGATCCGGTATCTCGGCCCCGGCGTAGAGCAGAGCCTGGAAGTACAGAAGTCTTGCGTATTTGGCGGCCTTCTCCCTGTCCGCGGCGAAGGCTCTTACGAGAGCTTCAAAAACAGGGTGAGAGGCGTTAAGCTCCAATACCCTCTCGGCCTTTATCTTGTTTTCGGAGCCGGGTATGGAACTGAAGTACTTCTCCATTTCAAGGGTTATTTCGCCCTGCGTGCCGAGGCATACCGGATAGCTCTTGAGCTTGCGCGACAGCTTGACCGCCGCCACGGCGCCCCCAAGGGTTTCCTTGACGAACTCGAACAGCTTCTCGTTCGCCTTCTCGATTTCCTCGGTCCTCTTTTCGGCATCCTTGTCCTCGTCCAGCCCAAGGTCGTCGGCCTTGACGGATTTGAACTCCTTTTCCTCGAAGGAGCCGAGCATGTTCATCACAAACTCGTCAACCTCGTCCGTAAGGTACAAAACGGCGTAGCCCTTTTCCTTTACGGGCTCGCTTTGCGGCAGCTTGTCAAGGCGCGCGACGCTGTCGCCGCAGGCATAATAGATGTATTTCTGGCCCTCCGGCATGGCGGCAACATAATCCGACAGCGAGATCGGCTTTTGCTCCCTGGAGGAATAGAACACCAGCAGGTCCTGGAGCAGCTCCTTTTTAGCGCCGTAGCCGTTGAGTACGCCGTATTTCAGCTGCAGGCCGAAGCTGGAATAAAACTTGCCGTATTTTTCGGGGTCCTCGGTCATCAGCTTTTTAAGCTCGCTCTTTATCCTCTTTTCAAGGTTGCCCGCTATGGTCTTGAGCTGGCGGTCATGCTGGAGCATTTCGCGGGAAATGTTCAGCGAAAGGTCTGGGGAATCCACAACGCCCTTTACGAAGCGGAAGCACTCGGGGAGCAGGTCCGCGCATTTGTCCATGATCAGCACGCCGCTGGCGTAGAGCTGAAGCCCCGCCTCATAGTCGCGGGTATAATAATTGTACGGCGCCTTTTCTGGTACGAAAAGCAGCGCGCGGTATCTTACCGCGCCTTCCGCGTTGACCCTTATTACCCTTACGGGGTCGTTCATGTCGTAAAATTTCTCTTTATAAAACTTGATGCAATCCTCGTCCGAGGCCTCGCCCTTGCCGCGCTGCCAGATGGGCACCATGCTGTTGACGGTTTCCTCGCCCATTATTATGGGATAGCGGATATAGTCCGAATATTTCTTGATAAGGCTCTTCAGGCGCCACTGGCTCAAGAATTCGCTGTAATTCTCGCCCTCGGAATCGGGCTTGACGGTCAGTATGACGTCGGTGCCGTGCCCGTCCCGTTGACAGGGCTTTATGGTGTATCCGTCCGCGCCCTCCGACTCCCAAACGCTGGCTTCTTCCGAGCCGTATTTCCTTGATATGACCTCGACTCTTTCGGCTATCATGAAGGCTGAATAAAAGCCTACGCCGAACTGCCCGATAATGTCTATATCCTCGGACTCGGTCTTTTCCTTATCCATGCCCTCCTTGAACTGGAGCGAGCCGCTGCGGGCTATCACCCCGAGGTTGTTTTCAAGCTCCTCGGCCGTCATTCCTATGCCGTTGTCCGACACCGTGATTTTGCGTTCCTTCTCGTCCACGCTTACGGTTATTTTAAAGTCGCTCCTGTCGAGGCCGGCGCCCTCCGTCAGGGACTGGTACAGCAGCTTGTCTATAGCGTCACTGGAGTTTGAAATCAGTTCTCTGAGAAATATCTCCTTATGGGTGTAGATGGAGTTGATCATCAGCCCCAGCAAGCGCTTCGATTCCGCTTTAAACTGTTTTTTTGCCAATTGCAAGCACCTCCAATAAATGTTATATATTCAAAGTCAGAAAAGAGCCGCTGAAAAAGCTTCCTATGCTTTTTCAGCGATGTTTTAGAGCTGAAAGGCTCAAAATCCAAATATTTGAGCCTTTGACGGGCATATGCCCGTTAAAAAAGCGGCAAAGCACTTTCGGCAGAATTTAATTATATCACAAATTATGTTAATTTCAACCTTCATTCGTAAGTATGCAATACTGTTTTCAAGTGATGACGCCGCCTTGCATAAGGCGTAGATTGATCCGAAGCTCTGCGGCGATGACATGCAGTTTGGACGATGCATATAATATTTGCAGAATGAGCATATTTGCAAATATTGATTTTTAGCATCATTATAGCAGGCTTTCTTATTCAACCGCGTTTTAGCATGCCGCTGCTTTTTATGCAATAATTGCCCCTAAAAATTGCCCGGCATATTAAAAAAGGCGCGTATAAAAATAATAATGCCCGCAATAGGGCAGCTAAAGCGCGGTTCGGAAGCTTTATATTCAGGGGGGAATTGCTATGAGCGGACGCGGCGGCATAATGTCGGAAAACCTGAAAACTGAAATAGCCAAGGAGCTTGGAGTCTACGACGCTGTAAAGGCGGGCGGCTGGGGCGACGTTTCAGCAAGAAACTGCGGCAACATGGTCAGAAAGGCAATAGAAATAGCCGAACGCAGCATGTCGGCCAAATAAGCTTCCAAAACGCGCGCCAATAAGCGCAGGCATCCGGTTATGAGCCGGATGCCTGCGCTTTAATCTTTTGGCTGCAGGATAAAAGATTCCGCACGTAGGGATGCGCGCAGAAATCATATGGTTACGTCTGTTTTTGAAACGGCGTGATTCTCGCTGTACTTGGAAGCGAAATATGAGGCCAGAGCCGAGGCGGCAGTTTTTGCGCCGAATACCGAGGAAAACAGATTATTTTTTGAATTCAGGCCAAAGGTCTGACCAATCAGGGACAGCGAAGCGTCTGTCTTCAGGGCGCTCATGAAATAGCCGTACTTTGAGTAGGAGCCTGTGGACATCAGGCTCTCCATGAGAACATGCTGCGAATTGCCGCTGGAGCTCTCGTCAGAGCCTGACAAGCCGAAAGCGTCGTCGGCTAAAGCGGAGGCTTGCTCGGCGGAGCTGAGAACCCCGTCTCCGTCGGCATCGTATTTGGCAAATATGGCGTCCGTATCAAGAGAGCTGCCGGCAAGCTTATTGACCGAGACCACATAGCGATCTGTATCGGAATAGCTCCATTTTTTGTCCCTGTCCGGATCGAGCTTGCTCACCATGGCGGTTTTTATTATATTTGAGCGGCTGTAATTGGAATATATGCCGGAATTAGAGACCGCCGAACCGTAAAGCAGCGAGCCTATAGCGCTTGAGCCAAAAAACATTTTCAGCGCCTCCTTGCTATTTATCCTTATTTTATATATCGAACTAAAAATAGCATAGTTTAGTATTATATGCCAACAAATGCAAACGCGGGCCAATAAATGTCTGCCAACATGTCAAAATTGAGAACCCGCAAGCAAAACTTTGGAAACGTCAAAAAAGACGGCGCATAATAGTTTTAGGAAAACTGCAATTTGAATATGGTATACGGGGGTGCCTGCTTTGCCTGAAAAAAAGCAACGGAAACGAAAGCCGATAGATACCGCAAGCTATGTCTGTTTGAATGGAGTGCCGGTCGGCTCAAAAAGCCTGACATGCGAGCAGCGCAGAAAGCTGGCCGAATGGATAAAGCTTACATACCTTAACGAAGCGTTCAGAGGCAGGGCAATATTCCGCTACGGAAAAGAGTAGTTTTATAGCAAATGGAAGCAAAGTACCCGTTAGACTGCGCCCATGCCGGGCGCACACAGAAAAGCAGCGGGCAGGATTTACCTGTCCGCTGCTTTGACGATGACGGCAAATACGTTCTGCATGATGTACACTGCGTTCGTATCTGTCCCGGTTGGAAAGCTAGGTAAAAAAATGCCACTATATTATTGATAAAAAAACAAATGGTTGGTATGGATCTTCGTTTTGCTATTTCATTATATACTCGGACAAATTGAACACGAAAACCTTCTGCCTGTTCAGGATGATGTTCCAACCAGCACTTAGAGATATTGTTTCCCCCACGTCCCCAAAACTTTTTCTGATTATTAAACCAAGCCTTCATTTTATTCCTGTCATCGTAGCGCCCACTTGTCTGCTTTGATAGTTCTTTTTCGAAGACTTGCTTTGTATATCCTAAATCATTTTTCCAAAAATCATGATCAGGCGGAAGTTCTTCCAGCAACTGACGAAAAGCATTTTCCTGGTTGGCATTGCCAGGCAAACATAAAATGCTTTAGGATGCTTCTTATCACCATCTAAAATGATTATACTATTATTAAATTCGGGTATATTTTTCTCTGCAAGAGAACTCAAAAAATTGCCGCCAAATGTCGCATCACAAAAATTAAGATATTTAGTCTTTTGAGGCCCAAGCAGTCTTTTTATAAACCAAGAAGTATAATGGACCCAAGAGTTTGACACAAAATCAAAAAAATTAAGCTATAATAAAGGTGCTATGGAAAAGAGAAAAACATACAAACCAGACGAAAAAGCGAATATTGTTCTTCAATTACTCCCAGAGGAAAAAACCATTGCCCAGATCGCCGCAGAAGCAGGTGTCCATCCTACAGTTTTAGCTCGCTGGAAAGCAGAAGCCATCGAAAACCTCCCCAGCCTTTTCACCAGAGGCGCCAGCGAAGTAGAGAAAATGCGCAAGCAGTACGAAGCCGAAAAGGAGGAACTGACCAAACAAATCGGCCAATTGGCAATTGAAGCAAATTGGTTGAAAAAAATCTGCTGAACTCTACGAGCGCCGAAGAAAGACGTGAAATGCTGGACCGGAATGAAAAAGGCATCACCGTCAAAAAACAGGCGGAACTCCTGGAGGTCAATCGCACCGGCATCTATTACCGTCCGGTCCAAAAGCCCGATCTTGATATAGAAATCATGCATATAATTGATGAAATCTACACCAGGTGGCCTCATTACGGATACCGAAGGATAACAAAAGAATTACAGAGCCGAAATATTTCAATAAATCGGAAACGGGTACAGCGTCTGATGAGGCGCATGGGGATATATGGGATCGCGCCCGGGCCGAATTTGAGCAAACGAAACCACCAGCACCACACCTATCCTTATCTTCTGCGGGGAGTAAAGCCAAAGCACCCGGATCATGTCTGGGGCATAGATATCACTTATATCCGGATGGCAGGCGGATTCATGTACCTTGTGGCGATTATCTACTGGTATTCCCGGTACATAGTAAGCTGTGAACTTTCCTCCACCCTGGAGAAAGGGGTTGTCCTGAGAGCCCTTAAAAAAAGCACTTGCCTCAAGGAAACCGGAAATCATCAACAGCGAGCAAGGGGTCCATTTTACCTCTGGAGACTATATTAATTTTTTAAAAGAACACGAGCTTCAAATCAGCATGGACGGCAAAGGCCGCGCTACCGATAACGCCATAACCGAGCGGTTCTTCCGCAATCTAAAATTGAATGGGAAAAAATATACCATGAATCTTATTCCAAACCAAAAGAAGTTTACCGGGCAGTAAGGACATACATCGAAGAATACAACAGTATAAGGCCCCATCAGGCTTTAGGTTACGAAACACCTGCCAGTATTTATTAAGGGCCGATTTCATCGGCAGAGGCCATCTAACCACCGCTTGGGTGTAATAACTGGCGAAGGGCGCCAATGTCAAGGTCGGCTTTAGCCGGCGAAGCGAAACCTTGACATTGAGGCGGCCGAAGCCAGTATAATTCAGCACACGGTGGTTGTAAAAAAATTGCAATTGGAGGTGCAGCATAGCTTAAATTTTTTGAAAAAGTGTCTTGACAACGGGGTGCACTACACGGTTTCTGGTAGAAAAGAGATTTTTTGTAAACCCTGTTATGATATATTCGAAAGGCATCTGCAAACTATATTTTATATGGTTGCAGGCGCCTTTGCCTATGTGTCCTCACGCTTGACGCTTACGGAACAAAAGCATTTCTTTTAGAAAAAGGCGGAGATAATGCTTGAGGCCGCAGTCCTTTTTTACCGCGGCCTCAAGGTATTAGCTTATTTCCATTGGTGAAGCTTATCTTTTGTATTTATTGTAGATCCGGTACAGGAACACGGCTGCTTCCGCCCTTGTGGCATTTGCGCGGGGGTTCAGCCTGTCCCCGGAGCCCTTGATCAGGCCTTCTTTAACCAGTGTGGCCAGGCTATTGGCCGCATAGCCGGCGATGTCTCCCTTGTCGCTGTATTTATCCAGCAGACCGTTGGCGTCCACAGCCTTCAATCCCCTGAATTTCTCCAGTGCCCTGGCTGTCAGCACCATCATGTCCTGACGGGAGATGCTTTCCTTAGGATTGAAACGGTTGTTCCCGCTGCCCGCGGCAATGCCCAGCTTTTTGGCGATGCCGAGGGCTTCATAATAGTAGGCGCCCGGCTCCACATCGTCAAAGTTGCCATCGAATTCCGCCATCAGTCCCAGGGTCCTGATCAGCAGCACCAGGTAATCGGCCCTGGTGATATTGGCAGCGGGGGAGAAGGTACCCTTTCCTGTTCCGCTGATGATTCCCTTGGAGGCCATAACCTCAACGGGTTTTCTGGCCCATTCCGCGCCGCCCAGGTCGCCGAATGTCTTGTGTACGTATGCCACAGCGTAGTAGCTGAAATGGGTGGTGGTGAAGGTAACGGTGCCGGTGGCCGGGTCGTAGCGCCCGTTGGGTACTGATACTACATTGCCGCTGCCGTCGATGTACCAGACCACGATATGCTCGGGATCGGCCAGCTCCGCCGCCGTCGGCGTATAGGGAATGCTTACCGTCACCGGCGCAGACGGGTTGTTCCAAGCCTTTTGCTCGCCATCAACCGTAAGGCCCAGCTGTATCACCGGTTTATCGCCTACGGCGTTTCTAACCTCCTCCGGGAGAGTTGACTTATCAACATTTTTAATTGTCAAGCCTGCATCGCCCTGATTTTCAAATCCTGTGCCGGCAAGCATGTTGCCCGGAAGTGTAACTGTGCCCGCATCAGTTTTGATTTCAATGTTTATATCGGCCTGCGGATTGGAAAGGGCCGATGCCGGAAGTTCCACATTGTAGCTTCCCGTAGCCGACTTGGACAGTTCAACTTCCAATGTCTTTTTCCCGTCATCACCTGTCAGTGCGCCTTCCAGGGCCATATTCAGAGTATCGGCATCAAGCTCTGTTTTTACGGTACCCGTAGCTGCATCCACACTTGCGGCGGTCTTCAACCCGCCAACAGTTGCTGCCGGAGGTTGCACAGGCTGAGGTTGAAGGGTTGGGGTTCCGCCACTGCCTTTATCATCATCCCTATCTCCACTTGGCGGCGCCGCGCGGTTTACCGTGACGGTATAGGTCCTGGCGGTTACACCGTCCTGTGCCGTAACCACAATAACAATCGTGTTGCTACCGACTTTAAGTGCTATGGGTTCGGAGGGCCGACCGCTTTCAACATCCTTTCCG
>JAJUJI010000020.1 GCA_029265405.1 Clostridiales bacterium
CTTCCCGCTTCGTTGTTCGTTTCCGAAGGCTGTATTCCATATCGCTGAAGCTCTGCTGACTCATTCCGCCACCGCCTGCGCTTTTTCTTCTATTTTACCATACTTGGGTTTCATTGTACGATTAAATCAGCGGTTCCTTAATTATTATAAACGATTCGGCTTCCAAAGTCAAGCCGTTTTTCTCGCCTTGTGACGCAATCAAGAGATAATGCCGCCTTGCAGAGTGTCAATTAAAAATGCCGCCCCCGCAATAAAATAGGGATATGAAGCTGGGCACGATAAAATTGACCAGAAAGCAGCTTGCGGAATACGGCATAATTTTGAAGGTCGGCAAGGGGATAATACCGTGCAGGAGGCGGATGAAGCGACGGGGCCGCCGGCCGAGGAAATCACGCGGCTCAAGAGGGAGGCAAGGTGAAGCGGAGCCGCAGCGCTTGCGCATCGAAACGCCCGGCGGACGCCCGGCATCCCCCGCTCGGCTGCTCGGAAGGCGGACGAGGATGGCATTTTTACCGGATAATCGACGCCGTTCAGCGGCGGAATTTCAGCTCGCAATTGGCGGCTTAGCCCAATGCGAGCGTTATTTATATCGGACACAAGGAACCGAGGAAAAGCTCTCAATATTTTCAAACTTTTGCTTTCGTACCACTTGACAAGAAAGAAAAGGGGTATTATATTATGTTTAGCACTCGTGAAGCAAGAGTGCTAAAAGAAGCCTGAACGCCGGGCGCAACGGAAGGAGGGACGGACTATGGAGCTTAACGAACGTAAAAAGAAAATACTCAAGGCCATAGTCGAGACCTTTGTCCAGACCGCGGAGCCGGTGGGAAGCAAGACCATAGCGGCAGACACGGATCTTGGCCTGTCTTCGGCCACCATACGCAACGAGATGGCGGAGCTGACGGCTATGGGCTATCTTGAGCAGCCGCACACCTCGGCGGGCCGCGTGCCCTCGCCGCAGGGCTACAGGATGTATGTCAACGAGCTAATGAACGAGCACCGTCTCAGCCTTCAGGAGACGCAGGAAATAAACAGGGCGCTCAAGCAAAAAATAAGCCAGCTTGACCAGCTCTTGGCGGATGCCGGAAAGCTTGTTTCGGAGCTGACCAACTACCCGGCCTACACGCTCGCGGCCCCGCCTCCGAACGCCGTAATAAAGCGCTTCGACTGCATATATGTGGACGCGAACACAGTAATAGCCGTAGCCATGCTGGACAATAATACGGTCAAGAACAAGCTCATGATTTTTCCCGAAGGCATAGACGAGGGCTTTGTCAAAAAGCTCGGCTCCGTATTCAACGCAAACTTCACGGGAATAAGAAGCTCCGACATTACGCCGACCCTTATATCGGCGGCCGAAAGGAGCATGGGCGACAGGCAGGGCGCCGTAGCCGCCATGGCGGGCTTTGCGATAAACGCGCTGGAGGAGGCTGTGCCCAAGCGGGCCTTTGTAGCCGGGGCCTCGCATCTGCTGACCCAGCCGGAATACAAGGACGTAGAAAAGGCCCACAGGCTGCTCAGCTATCTTTCGGAGGGAAAGGAGCTGCTGCAGATACCGCCTCCGGAAAGCGATTCCGGCGTAAGGATCATGATAGGCCCTGAAAACATTGCCGAGGAGCTTAAGGACGCGGGCGTCGTTGTCGCCAGCTACGATTTGGGAAACAACACCCAGGGCCTGATAGGCGTGGTCGGCCCGACAAGGATGGATTACGCCAAGGTGGCCGCATACCTGTCATATATAGCAAGCGGGATGAAACGGCTTGCCCTGGGGGCCGACAGCGATATTCCGCTGATAGAAAAACCGCCCGACAGAGAGGAACGAAAAGATGGCCAAAAATAAAAAGGACAAGAACCAGGCGGCCGGGGAAGAGCTTGCCGCCGAGGAAATAGCGCTGGAAGAGCTTCCTCCGGAAACGGAGGGCGAGCAGGGAGAGGCCGAGGCTGAACAGGCCCCGGAAGCCCCGCAAAGAGATTACGAAGCCGAGCTGGCGGCGGAAAAGGACAGATATCTGCGCCTGGCCGCGGAATTCGACAACTACAGAAAGCGCACCCAGCGGGAGAAGGAGGCGCTGTACGGCGAGATAAGGACCGAAACGGTGGCCGAGCTTTTGCCGGTGTACGACAATCTTGCCAGGGCGCTTGCCGCCGAATGCTCGGATGCCGCGTTTTACAAGGGCGTCGAGATGACCATGAACCAGCTTGTCGCCATTTTTGAGAAGATGGGGATAGAGCCCATCGAAACTGTGAACCAGACCTTTGACCCGGCGCTGCACAACGCCGTAATCCATATTGAGGACGAAAGCCTGGGGCAAAACGTTATCGTTGAGGAATTTCAAAAGGGCTTCAAATACAAGGACAAGGTAATCCGCTTTGCGATGGTTAAGGTCGCAAACTGAAAATAATGATATGGAGGATAATAAAATGGGAAAGATAATTGGCATAGATTTGGGAACAACCAACTCCTGCGTGGCGGTTATGGAAGGCGGGGAGCCTGTAGTTATTCCAAACGCCGAGGGAAACAGGACAACGCCGTCGGTGGTTGCATTTTCTAAAACCGGAGAGCGAATGGTGGGCCAGGTCGCCAAGCGCCAGGCCGTAACAAACCCCGACAGGACTATCAGCTCCATCAAGCGCGAGATGGGCAGCAACTACAAGGTCAACATAGACGGCAAGCAGTACAGCCCTCCGGAGATTTCCGCAATGATACTGCAAAAGCTGAAGGCGGACGCGGAGGCCTATCTGGGAACTACCGTGACGCAGGCGGTCATAACGGTTCCGGCTTATTTTACGGACAGCCAGCGGCAGGCCACCAAGGACGCGGGCAAGATAGCAGGTCTTGAGGTGCTGAGGATCATAAACGAGCCTACCGCAGCCGCGCTCGCCTACGGCCTCGATAAGGAAAGCGACCAGAAAATTATGGTATATGACCTGGGCGGAGGCACGTTCGACGTATCCGTCCTTGAAATAGGCGACGGCGTCATAGAGGTTCTCGCCACCAACGGCAACAACAGGCTGGGGGGCGACGATTTTGACGACTGCATAGTAAAATATTTGGTTGACGAGTTCCGGAAGGCCAACGGCATAGACCTCTCGAGCGACAAGGTGGCAATGCAGAGGCTGCGCGAGGCGGCCGAAAAGGCAAAAATCGAGCTTTCCGGCGTGACAACCTCGAACATCAACCTGCCGTATATAACGGCTGACGCCTCGGGTCCGAAGCATCTTGATATGACGCTGACAAGGGCCAAGTTCAACGAGCTGACGGCGCACCTTGTGGAAAAAACCTACGAGCCCGTCAGGCAGGCTCTGGCCGACGCGGGCCTTACCGCAAAGCAGCTTTCAAAGGTGCTGCTGGTCGGCGGCTCGACGCGCATACCTGCTGTCCAGGAGGCGGTAAAGATGCTGACGGGCCAGGAGGGCTTCAAGGGCATCAACCCCGACGAATGCGTCGCTGTGGGCGCCGCCGTCCAGGCCGGCGTTCTTGGCGGAGACGTGGAGGGCATACTCCTGCTGGACGTGACCCCGCTTTCCCTCGGCATAGAAACGCTGGGCGGAGTATTTACAAAGCTAATCGAGAGGAACACAACCATACCCACGAGAAAAAGCCAAATCTTCTCAACCGCTGCGGACAACCAGACCTCGGTCGAGGTGCATGTCCTGCAGGGCGAGCGCGAGATGGCGGCCTACAACAAGTCGCTGGGCCGCTTCCATCTTGACGGCATAGCTCCGGCCAGGAGAGGCGTGCCGCAGATAGAAGTGACCTTCGATATAGACGCCAACGGCATAGTGAACGTTTCGGCAAAGGATCTCGGCACGGGCAAGGAGCAGCACATAACCGTTACGGCCTCCTCCAACCTCACCAAGGAGGAGATCGAGCGGGCCGTGAAGGAAGCGGAAAGATATGCGGCGGAGGACGCCAAAAAGAAGGAAGAGGTGGACGCTCGCAACCACGCCGACCAGATGGTCTACCAGTCCGAAAAGACACTTTCCGATTTGGGCGACAAGCTCAGCGAGGCCGATAAGAGCAAGATTCGCGCCGCGATAGAAAAGGTCAAGACCGCGCTCAAGGGCACCGACATCGAGAGCATTAAGAAGGCCAACGAGGAGCTGACGCAGGCGTTTTACGCCGTTTCTGAAAAAATATACAGCCAGCAGGGCGGCGCCGGCGCCAACCCCGGCGGACAGAACGCCGGCCCCAATCCCGGCGGCGACAGCAACGGGGGCTACTACGACGCCGACTACGAGGTAGTGGATGACGATAACAAAAAATAGGCGTCAGCATTAAAACATGCGATAGGGCGGGGGAGCGTAATATACCCCCCGCCGCATCATGTTGTATGAGGCTTTGCGATCAAGGGTGAGATAATGGCTGAAAAACGGGATTATTATGAGGTGCTCGGCCTGAAGAAGGGCGCTACGGAGGAAGAAATCAAGAAAGCCTACCGAAGGCTGGCTAAGGAGCACCATCCGGATATGAACCCGGGGGACAAAGGCGCGGAGGCCCGCTTCAAGGAAATAGGCGAGGCCTACGAGGTGCTTTCGGACAAGGAAAAAAGGGCCAGATACGACCAGTTCGGGCATGCCGGAGTAGACCCAAGCTACGGGGCGGGCGGCTTCGGCGGCGGAATGGGCTTCGACTTCGACCTGGGCGACATATTCGACTCCTTCTTCGGCGGGGGCAGAGCGAGAGCCAACCCGAACGCGCCCGCAAAGGGGGAAAACATAAGAACAACGCTGAACATAAGCTTTGAGGAGGCCGCCTTCGGCTGCTCGAAGGAAGTGCCGGTGTCAAGGATAGAGGCTTGCCCGGACTGCCAGGGAACGGGCTGCGAGCCGGGGACGACGCCTGAAATCTGCCCTAAATGCAAGGGCAGCGGGACGGTGCGCACTCAGCAGAGGACGGCCTTCGGCTTGATGTCCTCAACCACCACCTGCGCGAATTGCGGCGGGAGCGGCAGGATAATACACAGCCCCTGCCAGAAATGCAGGGGCAAGGGCAATGTGAGAAGGAACACCACGGTCAGCGTCAACATACCCGCCGGCATCGACGACGGGCAGACCCTGTCCGTGCGCGGAGGAGGCCACAGGGGCGCCAACGGCGGCCCTTCGGGCGATTTGCTCATAACGGTGCAGGTGGCCCCGCATCCGCTGTTCGAGCGTGACGGTTTTTCCGTCATATACAACATGCCCATCAGCATAGTCCAGGCAGCTCTCGGGGATGAGGTCCAGGTTCCCACGCTTGACGGCAAGGTCAAGTACACCATACCGGAGGGCACCCAGACCGACACGGTATTCAGGCTCAAGGGCAAGGGGATACCGCATCTCAACGGCAGCGGGAGGGGCGATCAGTTCGTCAAGGTCACCGTTCAGACGCCGACGAATCTGACCTCGGAGCAGAAGGAAATACTGCGGGAGTTCGGACAGACGCTCAGCGAGGACTACAAGGGTAAGAAAAGAAAAAAGAGATGACTCTATATTAGGCCGTCAGCGGGCATTAAAAGGATAGGGGCTTGCCGGGAAGGCGCCGGCGCGCTGTTCCGGCAGGCCCCGATTTGTCCGCAGGCCGGTTGTGCGGCATGGATGAGGAAGCGTAAGTGCGCCGCAAGGAGAGCGCCGGCGAGCGGGTGAGCAGGCTCGGCGAACGCAGAGTAAAAATGCCGGACAAGCTCAGGCACGAAACAGCCCTCTTCTCGGCTGTACAAGAGGCAGTCCAACCGGGCGCTGGGCGGCAGGACGCGTTTTTTTATCCAAATGGGAAGGGGCCGGGGCTTCCGCGGCATTTCGCAGGCTCTGAAGACCTTCGGAGGCGGGGCCGGCTGCTTTCGTTTCCCTGTCCGCGTGCTTGCTCTTCGACTTATTCATACTTAAGCCTCAATTTTGTTTTGGGAGATTATGCCTGTTTAAAGCCCGGTCAGCCTCCGAGAAGCTTACAAAGCCTGCCTTGCCGCGCCCTGCGGAGCTGTATCTGCGCGGATGGTTCATTCGGGCAGCGCAGACGCTAAAGCTTATTTACCTACTTTGGTATTGACAAACCCGCCGCTTTATGCTAGTATCTTTTTTGCCGTCGGGCTTAAAGCTTGGTGGGAAGTTCAGAGTGTAAAATAGCCGGCCAGCTCAATATAGCGTCTGTTCGATGCGTAGCCTGCAGCTTGGCTTGTGAGCGTGAATAATCCGGTTTTATTACCTGACCACCATGACAAGTAAATATGGGGGCGTAGCTCAGCTGGGAGCGCGAGCTAGTCTATTACGATAACATGACAACCGAATATCAGCTCTTTCCCGCACATGGGGGTATAGCTCAGCTGGGAGCGCGAGCTAGCCGATTACGATAACATAACAACCGAATATCTGCTCTTTCCCACACATGGGGGTATAGCTCAGCTGGGAGAGCGCTTGAATGGCATTCAAGAGGTCAGCGGTTCGATCCCGCTTATCTCCACCATATCAAGGGAAAGAGCTTTTAGACGCCCGCCGGAATCTTCGGATTTCGGCGGGTTTTATTTTGTTTCAGGGATACCGCAATTAATGTTGAACTGCGACAGGTTTATGTTGAAATCGATGTGGACGTCATAGTCCGTCCCTACTTCGATGCGGTTGATCAGATTGGCGACGATCATTTTCTTCGCCGGGAGGTCTGCGGCGTCGTATAGCTCCGTCCATGAAATAACCTCATCGTATTGCGCCTGTATTTCCTCCATGCGGTATTTGCAGCCTTCCAATTCCCGCTTAGCCGTGTCGCGGGCGGCCTCAATGCCGGATAGCTCCTTTTCGGCCTCCGTAATCAACTCGTTCAGCAGATCAGGTGTAAACTTGCTTTGCCCTCGAATGGCTTTCAAAACTTCGGATTTCAGTTCGGCAAGGTCAGCCGCCGCCTTTGTGTATTCGCGCTGTGCGGCTTTATAGCGGCTTTCATGCTCCCGCTGCAATGCGGACAGGCCGGAATGAACGACTTCGCTTTTTGGTATGCTTTTCATACTGCTGAAGATATGACGGATTACGCCGTCAACCAAACCGTCCAGCCGCTTTGCCGAATAGCCCGTTTGTCCTTGGCAATCGGTCTGTTTTCTCGTCTTGCCATAGCACATATACCGGAGCCGTTTTACCTTCACGCCGTTTTCCTTGGTATACCTGCCGTTTGTGGCAACGACGAGCCGGGAGCCGCAGGAAGCGCAGTATACCTTGCCGTTCAAAAGGCAGCGGCTTTCGGTATGCATCGGATAGGTGCGCTCGTCGGCGGCGTCGGCGGAGCGCTTTTTCAGTATGTCCTGCGCCATTTCAAAAGTTCGTGGCGGGATAATCTGCAACGCCTCGATCACGGGGGAACGGCTCTCGCCGCTCCGAAGGACGCCTGTATAGGTCAGGTTCCGTATCATGCCGTTGATGCTGGCGTGATGCCAGTTCTTACCCGCCCGTGTCCTGATACCTTCCTCGTTTAGAATAGAAGCAATCTTATGAACGCCGCAGCCGTGCCGCACATAAAGGTCAAAGATTTTACGGACAACGACCGCTTCATCCTCGTTAATCGCTAGGTTTTTCTTCTCGTTCTTTTTCTTGTCCAGCCGCCCGCTTTTGACGAGCATGTAGCCGTAGGGAGCGTTTCCGCCCTTGTAATAGCCGTCCTCGACAAGCAGTCCCAAGCTCGTTTTTGTGCGGATGGAAGTCTTTTCGCTTTCTCCGTCGGCCTGCCAGAAGCGGATGTAATTCATGAGCTTGTCGGCGTGGTTGTCGAAGCGCTGTTCGCCCTCCTGGGTACTCCAAACGTGGATGCCGTTTTTGGAAAGCCACTCCACGACGAACGGGGTTTCATCCGCGATCCTGCCGATGCGGTCAAACATAAACACAAGGAAAATGTCAAACTTCTTGGCTTTGGCAAGCTCCTTGATGACCTGAATGCTGTCCCGCTTGTCGGCGCGGACTTTGTGGCCGGATATGCCGTCCTCCCGTTCCTCATGGACGAGAACCCATCCCTGCTGTTCCAGAAAACGGCGGCATTCGCGGCGCTGCATGGGGATGTCGGCCTCGTTCCGTTCGTTGTATGTAACCTGCTTATCGGTGGAAACGCGGTACAGGCACAACACGCGCCTACCTATGTCCCCTTCGGAGGGGGTATAGTTTCGGATGTTGGCAAGCTCGCTGTCCCGGATATCTATAACGTGCATGGACGGTATAATGTTTGTAGCCGTAGCTGTATTGCTATAATTCATAAATCAATCCATCCTCTCGTTTTTATGAAGTGAGATGATAGATTGATGCGCCAGTGTTCAGTTGTCAAAGTACACGTAAAAGCTGGTGTTTTACCTATACCTATTATCTCACTTTCGGCCGCTTGCGTCAAAAAATCCTGGGGTTTTCTGATACCCTGGTTGTTTTGTCCTATAAGCGGATAAGAGGATTTCCCGGACGGTTTTCAGCGGGTCGTCCGTTCCTTTCGGGGATGATGAAACGGACACGGAGCACCCGTCGATAACAAGCGACAGACCGTTTTCCGGCCCTGCTTGCGTAATCTGTGGATTCATATTCGATACTCCTGTACGCATCAGGAGCCGCACCGCCAGTTTATTCAGGCCGTACGGCTCCTTAATTTCATGCCCGCACTTCGGAGGCCGAGTTGGCCCGAAGTCAATAAAGGCTGTTGCGGAGCGCCGCGCCGGAAAGCGTCGGCCTGTCATAAGACGGTAAAGCCCGGCGCGGCCTCCTAAGATGCTATGCAAAACAGATAGCCCGGACGGGCGGCGGCAACCGCCCTCATGGGAATCTCACCCCGCCCCATGCTTATGGCGCGGCGACCAATGCTGTGAAGCGTTCAAGTCGCAAGTATCATTATGTCGCGTGTGAGATCGTCGCCAGACAGGTTTGCCTGTCCCGCCCCACCGCAGTTGGCGTTTGTCGCTCGTACCGTCAAACGATAGTCATGGCGCGCTCTGCGGATCGGCTCCTTCACACATCGAACGTATCCGGGTATCTTTTTATTCAATTTTCAAGCTACACGGGGGCGCTTCCACTTCGGGCCAACATGGCCCGAAGTAAAGTCCTCTCAATAACCATGAGATTTGGAGGGCAAAACGACAGGAGTCTAAAGAGAATTTTTCAAATATTTCTCCATGCGTTTCAGCCCGCGGCTAATAGCGTCCTTCACGGCGTTTTCCGCAACGCCCTCGGCTCGTGCAATCTCAGCCTTGCTCATGCCAAGTATGTAATGCGCGTAAATACGCTTGGCCTGCTTGTCCGGCAGAGAGGCAATAGCCGCGTGCAGC
>JAJUJI010000007.1 GCA_029265405.1 Clostridiales bacterium
AGTAACAACGAATTGCAAGAAGTCAGCAAAGGCCGTAGTACCTGGTAAAGGGAAGGGCCGAACAATCGTAAGTCCGAAGAACGGAAAAAGGGAGGCCGATGCAAAGAAAGCAGAATATCTTGGAGACAAGGGCTGCCTGCAAATGGATAGCGCGGAACGTGAAGAGTATGCGGGAGCGCGGAGCATTGGCAATCGGGAAGCCGAAGAAGCGGGCGGTGCAGAGTCGCTTGAGAAGGTACTGGACAGGGAGAACCTGAACGGAGCCTGCAAGCGTGTGAAGGCCAACAAGGGAGCGCTCGGAATAGACGGTTACATATTCTCACGCACACGATAACAAACAAAAGACTCGAACAGGCCGGATACTACAGTATCCTTGACCGGTACGAGTCCCTGCACTTATGCGGTTGAACCGCCGCGTACCGAACGGCATGCACGGTGGTGTGAGAGGTCGGTCACTCAATTAATGGGTGGCCTCCTACTTGATTGAACAACGGTCGTCAAGCTCGGCGCTCAACGTGCGAGGCGCCGTAAACGGTGCTGCCTCTGCCCCGTGCCGCCGCCCTGCTCCTGTGCCGAATCACTGGCATCCTTCCGCCGCCCAGCATCGGCCTCGCGCCCCAGCAGTTTTTCGATTGTTGCGGCTGAAATTTAAGAGCGGATTTAAGAGCGGGTCGACTTTCACAGACGCTTGAAATATCCATAGCTTCTTGTATTATAATGCGAAAGGCTGTAAAATAGTATTAAGCGGTTGAAAGAAGTAAACTTGAGAATAAACCGCTTTGTTTGCCTTATTTATTATTGCAGCTTTCAAAAAAGGCAGCGCTGAGCAAAATCCATGGAGTTCGCCATAAAGCAGGTGGCCCGGACGCACCGTTCCTTACAGTATGGCGTAAAACCGATTGAGAAGCTTCGAAATATTGGCGCGAGGTGTGAAAATGCTAAGCTTATTGGATCAGCTCAAGGACCTTTTGGGTAAGGAAATAGCCGCTCTGGCGGCATTCGGATGGGCCGTGGCGTGGGGCGCGGCGCAGAATTTTTTTGATAAGCTGTCTGCGCCGACAGTCGCCGGCCCCGGCAAGGCGGATATTTTGCGATATGGAATGGATATTCTTCAGGGTGGAAATTCAAAAGAAGCCTGTCAGAAGGCTGCGGACGGCATTTATAATTTGCTGCTGCCTGGGTTTGGAGATATGATGGCGCCCATGGTTTCCGGGGTAACCAACCTGATAGACGCGGGAGATCGGATCGGCGCCGCTTCCGGCTCCGGTTCGGCCGGCTTCTATACTCCGCATTCCACCGGAGCCGGGCGGCAAGGCGGCTTGCAGGATATTTTGCCGGAGGAGGATAAACCGGATGAATAAGAGCGTCAGGATTATCCTCCAGCTTGCGTTTGCGGCTGCCGCCCTGGGCTTGCTTTGGATTGCCGGCGTCAATCCCTACAATCTGCTCATGTGCTTTTGGTGGCCGCTGCTTACGGTGCTGCAGATGGCTGTACTGCTGTTTTTTTTCAGCAGTCTGCCGTATAGGCATCTGTTCGCCGCGCTGGGCCTCGGAGCGTCGGCGGTGCCTCTGGCAACCTTCCTGATTCAGAAGCCGCTGAATCTGCTGCTGGAAGGAACGCGGTTTCAGTACTTAATGGGCCGCTTCGAGGCGCTTGGAACGATTAATCTGCAAGCGCCGCTAATCGCTCCGTTAACAGAGGAAATCACAAAAATGCTTCCCGTTGCTTTTTTTGTTATCCTGCTGATGAAATATAAAAAATACAGGCTGCTGTCCCCCATAGACTTTGCTCTGCTGGGTCTTGCAGCCGGAGCGGGCTTTGATATTTTCGAAAATATCTGCCGCTTTATGAACGGCTATTATGACGTGCTGGGTTTTTACAGGACCGAGGTTATGGAGCCGATTCCGGGCGTTTTCGGGCTTTATCTGTTTCCGTGCATGATAAAAAGCGAGTATTTGGGCAACCCCATGATATGGTTCGGCCACGCCGGGCTGACGGGCGCGATATCGCTGGCCTTCGGGTTCTTCATTTATCTGAAAAAGAAACGGTACATAATTCTGCCCGTTGCCGCTTACATCCTCTGCGCCTTTGACCATTCCATGTGGAACTGGTACCAGCCTTACCCGGAGCAGAAATGGGCAAAAATTCTTCCGGCGCTGACGCTTTACGGCCGGCTGATTCCGATATTGTTTGCCTTTGGGCTGCTGGCTGCGATTTTTATGCTGATGCGAAATAGGAAACGCTTCAAGGCGTTGCTGAAAAAAACGGATCATCCGGAGCGGGCATCCGCCGGCATAAGGAACAAGCTCGATAGCGCCATCCGGGGCGTCCGGCGGCGCAATCAATTGGCCAACGCTTTCCGCCATTATATAAAGCGTGGCGTCAAGGGCGAGCCTTTTGACGTCGTAACGGCAGAGCTTGCTGGCTTGCTTCAGCCGCTGCCCGCGCGCTCGGAACCGTGTAAGATGTGAAAAACGTTCGTTTCGTTAGCTTCCGCATTATGCGAGCAAGCTCTGTTTGTTTCTGATCTAAAAAGTGAGCCACGCGCTGATCAGAAAGTGAGACACTCAGCGCCAGCCTGAATTTGAGCCGCCTGTCTATGAGTGTTGAGCTTTCAAGGTCTGCTCAAGCCTGTAGGAATCGCCGTTCATGTCCAGGACATAAGACTTGAACGTCAGCCGGTCCACCTGCGCCGCAACGAGCGCCGTGTTTTCGAACATCTCCGTCCACCGTGAAAACGGCAGATTCGTTGTGACGATGCTGCTGCCGCGCTCTCTGCGGTCTAAGACGACCCTGAACAGCAGCTCGGACCGAAACCTGTCGAAGCTTAAGTAGCTAATCTCGTCCAGGATGAGCAGTTCGGCCTGGCGTATGAGTTTCTCCGGCCTGCCCAGGACATAGCTGTCTTTGGTCTCGGCAAGCTCGGTGGACGGCGTTGCCGCGTTTTAAACAGCACGCTCATGCCGAGCGCTCAGGCCTTCAGGCCAAGCCCTATGGCCATGCGGGTCTTACCGCAGCCCGGATTGCCGACCGTGACCTCAAAGCGGGCGTCCGGGCGCGCTCTTCGCAAAATATCGGGGTACCCGGAAAAGGAGTGCAACCTCAATTGACGGGCGTACGGACGGCATGCGAGAAGGCGCCTTGCGCTCCCGCGGCACCGCTTGCGCCGGCGCAGTATTTCGACACTATGTTGCGGGAGCTGTGCATCGCCCCTGGCGATGCTCCTCTGAATCTCTCAATGCAGGCGCCGCTGCCGCATCTCCTTGCAATCCTTTATTGTGACGACCACCTCATTACCTCTGCCTCGAGCTTATCCTCATAAATGAGGCTTTTTCAAGTGGTTCACTTTCGGGTAAGCGTATATAAGTAGCGTGAGTAGAAGAAAACGAAAGTACGATGGAACTGAGAAGAAGCAACGGGAATAGGTGCTTTTTAACGTTTTATAGATTTTCCGGATGTCGTTAATACAGGTTCAGCTCGGCGCAAAGCTGTTTTGTTATCAATTAAATATTGAGGAGTTTATTATGGAGATAAATATGCGCAAAATGGATGGATGGATAGTTGGCATCATTATCGCATTTTTAGCTGTTATTTCAGCCTCCTGCGCCAAAACAGCCGGTACGGAGCTGACTGACGACGAGGTTGTCGATCTGTACAATAAAGCAAAGGAAGCGTACGGCTGGTTCGATCTGACAACGATACCATTTGACACCGAAAAAAATATAGAGGCCGGCGGCGAAAGATACTTCGAGGTCACTACGCCGGGCATCGCTTCAAAAAAAGCGCTTGCAGACTATCTCAACGAGTTTTTCGCAGACGACATTACCGAAGGATTGATGGCCATGTCGTCCGACAGATATGTGGAACATGAAGGCAAGCTGTACGTCCTGCCGGCGGACAGGGGAACGGACATTTTTAAGGGTGCAGAATCCTATGAGGTGGTCAGGGTATCGGAGAAGCAGATAAAGCTTGCGGTCACAGTGGAATTATATGGGGATCCTGCGCAAAGGAATGTAACCGGATATAAGCAATACGACTTCTTTCTGGAGTTTTCAGATGGCCGATGGAGGTTCACAAACTTTGAGATGGTAAGATGACTGCAGCCGGTAAGAGCCGCAAGACGAGGATAGATGCTTTTTTTGTCAGTTGCCGGAAGCGTTGAACCGGTGAGCGTGCACTCAGACCCATAGGGATTCAATTTTATTTGAAAAATAACCTTTTTCCTGTCACAAAAACCTCCTCTGATTTGTTTTATTAGTGAGAACAAATTTAGAGGAGGTTTTTCCATATAAAAGAAAAGGTTTTATCCGCAGAATTGGGCGTGTTGCTTCTTATTACTGTTCAAACGCCTGGAGCGCTGGCTATGGGGGAAACAGGCGCAGCGCCGGAGGCGGAAATGTCCGTCATGAATACCTGCATCAACCAGGCAAGCACCGCGCTGAGCATTTCGGCAGGCGGGACGTCCGCCGTATACGGGTTTGTGCAGAAAACGCCCGCCGGGAAGCATATTTATATCTCTTTAACCTTGCAGAGGAACTACAACGGCACATGCTCAGACGTGACCGGCCGGTCTTCATCCTCGACGTCCTCGTCGGCCTACATCCTCGAGACATACCATGCCTCAAGCGGGACTTACAGGGTTGAGACGCAGTACCATGTATACTGTGACGGCGGATACGAGTCCGGCATAGTCTATAGCAATACTGCGATTTGTTAACCGAAAAAATATGGAATAAGCGCGGAAGATGCGATTCCGGTGGGCTGTTTAATTTTATTTAAATAGCATAAATTTGTAAAATTGAAAAAGTGCAATATTTTAATATATAATTTTATTGTTGATATTTTAACTATGATTTACATTTTATTTTGAAAGGAGCATGCTCTATGGCAATCGACGAATTGGTAATCATAAAAGGGAGCGCTATGTTCCATGAGACAGGAAAAGGTGCGCATTACTATGCTTTTTCCAGCTATAGCACAACTTATCAAGAAGCCTTTGCAAATATCAAGCTTCCAACCAGCTTTAATAATGCCAATAATACAAGAAACGGATATATTTCCTTAGGAATCTTTGGTATTGCTCACGGAATTGACTTGGGTTTAAAAAATGACGGCAATGGTTGGTATCCTTTTTCTTACGATGTGGGTTATGACTTTGTGGAGTATAATTATTGCAGGGCCCCAAGCAACGCAACCAATGCTATTATAACTGTAAATCCAGTTAATAGTACAACTGTAAGAATGTATGTTCAATTTTTGAACTCAAATGGGAATAATGTGGGTACAATGTTTGAACAAAATATTAGTGTAAGCTCCGGAAACCTCCAGAACAATAGCGGCTATATATCATGTCGTTTCTATAGATTTGCTTCTCTTGTGCCAAAAGGGTCTGATAATCAACAGGATTGTTCCAATATGCTGGGTGGTCGATTTACAAATTTGGGATTATATAACAGAAACACCTCAAGCTATGATACTTGGGGCATCAGCACGAATAGGGTAACAAATGCGTGGAAAGTATCTCCAGAGAGAATGAGTCTTAGTTATACCTCGCATAATGATACTTTTGGTATCGATCATTGGGCATAATATTTTGTTTATTTTTAGCCGCATAATTTATTAATTGCAATTCAGCTAACGTGAAACAACGATAGGTATGAGGTAAATGGATCTAAGGAGCCGCAGTTTGTTTGACAGCTCAAAACAGATCGGCGGTTCCTTAGATTATTGGGATCTTTAGCAAAAGCTTGACTTATTAATATGCTTTCTTACTATTATATATATTAAAAATAAATATTGTCATGGAAAAACTGATAAACATATAGTTGGAGGCTGATACAGTGAAGAGGCTTTTAAAACGTATGCTTTGCCCTTTGATTTGCTTATTATTGTGCCGCATGCCGATTTACGCGATTGCCTCGAACTATCAAACCGAGAATAATGTCGGCTTTGATGCAGCTCTCGCGGAAAAATTAAATAAGCTTGGATTGTTCATGGGAGTCTCAGCCAACATCGACGGAACAAATGACTATGATTTAGACCGCAAACCGAACAGGCTTGAAGCCCTGGTCATGCTTGTAAGAGCGTTGGGGAAAAAGTCCCAAGCGGAAGCATATCCGAAAACGCACCCCTTTGCCGATGTGCCATCTTGGGCTGACGGCTATGTATCCTACGCATATGACAAGGGCCTGACAAAAGGTCTCTCAGACAAGCTGTTCGGCTCAAAGGAAACGGCGTCGGCGGAAATGTATCTTACATTCATGCTTCGTGCATTGGGGTATTCGGATGCGGAAGGCGGAGACTTTGTTTGGAACGCGCCATGGGCGTTGGCGGCATGGTGCGGTATATTGCCATCATCGCAGTTAGGAACGGATTTTTTAAGAGCAGATGCGGTGGACGTGACCTGCGCTGCTTTATACTCACGTCTTAAAGGAAGTCAAACGACACTTTATGAGCGGCTTATTTCAGCGGGGTGTTTTACCAGGGCGCAGTTTGCTTCCGTGTTTGCTGACCGCCCTTCTAACTCATACAACCGGCTTGACACCCAAATATCAAAGGCTATTGCAGCCGCAAGGAAGTTGGGTTTATCTGACGGCAGTAAATACTCCGCGGAATGCCACATCATAACAGACATCAACGACTGCGGCGATGTTATTAAGGTATCGGCTCTTGTCTGTCTTGGCGACGCGGCGCTAAGCGAGGATTTCGGTTCTATCCGCGACTTTAAGGAAACGATAGACCTTTGGCTCCTTGAATTGGATCCCGATACCATGGAATGCCTGTCTTGCCGAACCGCCGAAGAATTGGCCGCGCAGGGGCTATCCTTGGAATCGTATTTTTCCGGCAAAACGCTTACTGCCCGTGAAACGTTGAGCAAGGGTATGTCAGACGTTTGCAAAATGTCGGTGCAAATGCAAATTGATGAAGGCATGCTTGGATATAGGAAAAGATATGATTCATATGACAAGGCGCTTGCGGCCGTAAAGGCGTCCATTACAGAAATAAGCCAAAATCTGGAAACCGAGCTTTGCACAATTATTTCCGGAAAGCTTGGAGGAGTACCGCACGGCCCCATTCCGTACCTCTATCTTGTCTATAAACCGGGCTCATATGTGGGCGAGGGTATAACCGTACGGCTTCCTTTGCCGAGGGAAAACTATATAGGCCTTATGTCGGAGCCGGAAAACCTAAAACTGAGCGAAAATAGCCTTACGCTTTATTATTCAAAAAGTTTTAGCAAGCGCCTCGTATTTGATGAAGGACTGCCATCGGAAAACGTAGTTCATGAGGCCGGGACTTACAGCTATACCGTCGACCTAAAAACCGGAGTGACTTCGCTGACCGTATTCCCAAACGGCTAAATGGCTATGATAAAGCTTGATATGTGAGATGTATGAAAATGAGCGCAAAAGCGCTGGCAGAATCACCTGTTCCTAATAGGTCGCAAGCTGTCATTTTAACTCTTTCCTCATAGTTACATGTCCATTTTTATCCGCTTCCGCAACTTTGTTAAACCCCGCTTTCTCATATAATCGAAGGGGGCCATGGCTGTCCCATTCGTATCGCTCGTTTCTTAGGACGGGGAAGCTGACAACCGCCAGATACCCTTCGATTTTCGCGTCGGCTATGACCCGGTTCAATAGTGCGGTGGCGACGCCTTTTCCGCGATATTCAGGGGCGATTTCAAAACACACCACGGCTTTTTCACGATTTTCGACAGGCGCGTGAAAAGGTACGTCATATAAAGGATCGCAGGGGTAATTCGCCCTGTCGTTGGCATTGCACCAACCTATCGCTTTCCCGTCCGCATATGCCAGGTAACCCCTCAAAACGCCATCCTCTATTTGCTTTTGGGCGACCTCACGGGAAACGCGGCCGGGATCTCGCCCTTTTGCATTGTCTAATGCTGCTTTCGCCTGCTCTTTGCTCATTTGATACATCTGGCAATAGCACCGGTATGGGGAATCGTCCGTAAAAGCCCGGTTTTCAAAAAAATCAAAATAATCGGCGGAAAGCTCGGAAGTAAGCGGCTTGATAGTAATTGCAACGTTTCCTGTCGGTTTTGCCATATTCATCTCTCCAAATTCTGTCAAGCAACGGTCAAAAGGAACTAGTATCATACAAAGAAGCGCAGGAACAGGCCTTTTGCGTTATTCGCTCGGAGCGACGCTGTATGTTATATTAATAATGTTAATACGGATATTATAAATTGTCAAGATAGCGTTGTTTGATAACGCACGAAGGCGTTTTTTCATGATGCGGCGCGGAGCGCAGCGCAACAAGGCTGCTTTAAAGCGCATTTTTTAGCGCGGCGAAAAAGCTTCGCATTATTGGCGCTTGATTCCGGAAGCCGCGCATCAGATATGAATGATATTCGCCCGAACGCCGCCGCCTTCTATTTCTATTATTCCGAAGGTAGGCGGCGCCCCTCTGCCGATGCTCCCCGGGTTCATCACCGTCATGCCCCTGACTTCGGACAAAAAGGGTATATGGGTATGCCCGAATAAGGCTATATCCGCCCCCTCCTCCATGGCGGCGAAAAAAAACCGCTCGTATCCGAGTTTTACATTGTACTGGTGCCCATGGACAAGCAGCAGCTTTTTTCCTTCAGCAGCGATTATCAGCCTTTCGCGTCCGCCCGCTCCCAAATCGCAGTTGCCCCTTACTCCGTAGGCTTCTATCTGCGGAAACTCCCCGGCCAGAGCCCTGAAGTCGGCTATATGGTCGCCCAAATGGATCATCATGCCGGGCTTTTCCCTCTCGACAAGGCCGGCCATCCTCCGCCTTTCGCCATGCGAGTCAGAAAAAACTATTATTTTCATAATTATGCAAGTCCTTTCCGTTAGTAACCTTCCCGCCGGCCCCGGAATAAGATGGTACGGATATATGGCGCAGCCTGCTGCCGCGCTCCTAAGACGGCGCGCCGGAAAAGGCGGCCTGTTATTTTGATTTTGGATAGCCGCGAAGGGGAATGAGCATTATGTCGACTGATTATGAAAAGCTCGCCAACGAGCTTATGAACAAAAACGGCCTGGGCTCGCTTGCCGCCAACGCCGAGGCGCTGAAAAAGCTTGCCGACTCGCCGGACGCGCGGAAGGTGAAAAGCATCATAGGCGACCAGGGGAAGGTGACGGACGCCCTGGCCAAGGGTGACGCCGCGGCGCTTCAGAATATAGTGAAGTCCGTGCTCAGTACGGAGGAGGGGGCGCGGCTGGCCGAGCAGCTTAAAAATATGTTCAAGTCCGGGAATTGACGAATAAGTGAAAGGAAGTGCGGCCGCGATGGACAATCTGGAAGAAAAAATCAACAGCCTTTTTTCCTCGCCTGAGAGCCTGGCGCAGATTAAAAGGCTGGCCGAGGCCCTTTCAGGGGGCGGCGCCGGCGCGGCCGCGGGCGAATCAGTCCCCGAACCAGGCCGGCGCCCCGGTACGGAATCCAATCCGGCGCTTGACCCGAAGCTGATGCAGGTCTTCGCTTCAGTGATGAAGGAATACTCGGCCCCCAGCGAGGCGGCGTCGCTCATAAACGCCCTGAAGCCTTACCTGAAAGCCGAAAAAACAGCGAAAATAGACAAGGCCATAGCCATAGCCAGGCTGGCCAGGGCGGCAAAAGCGGTGCTCCCCGAGATAGGAGGGCGGAGCCTTGTATAACCGTTATTTGGAGCGCTACGGAAGCCTGCGCGCAGAGCAGCAGCCGGGGCGGGCAAGGGAGCGGGAGCCGCAGGCGGCTCAGCAAGTCAGGCCCGCAGCGCCGCCAAAGCCCGCACGCCAGGATTGGGACGCGCCGGTTCAAAAACACGCCCCTAAAAACGAAGCGAAGCGGAGCCTTTCAACGGCGGGACTGAAAAGCGCGCTCAATGGCCTGCTGGGCGACAGGCTGGACATAGGCGACCTTCTGCTCATACTGATTCTGCTCCTGCTTTACCTTGAAAAAGAGGACGAAGAGATACTCATAATCCTCTCCGCCCTTGTGTTCATGGACTTCAAATAAGTTCAGCCGATTTGAAATACGCTGTCGTCCGGGGCGGTAAGCGCCGTCTCGCCCGCAGTCATCCTGAAAACCGGCGCGTCGCCGTCGTAAGCTTCCGCAGCTTCCAGAAGGCCGGTGTCGATAGATATGTAGTATATCTCCTTATAGCCCAGCACGTCATCCTCTGCGGCTACCTTGATGCGCCAGCCTTCGGGCAGCTCGACATAGGCCGCTTCCAGTATTTCCGACTTGTCAAGCTTGAGCACATCCTCATACGTCGGAATCATCTGGAGCGCGTCATACAGGCTGCCGTCCGCCAAGGCCTCGCCTATTGCGGCCCGGTATATCTTTTTTGTGTCGTTCCCGTACCAGATATAGCAGCTTGATTCCTTTATCAGTATGTTTTTAGTCTCGTCCCAGCCGTCGGCACTTATCCTCAGGCGCATGCCGCCGTTTTTTACCCAGGAATCCACCGTGTATTTCGCTTTGCCGCCCTCCCAGAAGCTCTCGATGTAGAGCGTTCGGGAATAACCGTCCGGACGCTTAAGCGTTTGTATAACCGCCTGGACCGTTTGCGGATTCACCTCGGCCAGGGTCAGTCCGCCCCCCGCAGTTCCGCCGGGGCCGGGCTCGCCGCTTTCCGCGCCCCCTGTCGAGTCTGGAAAGGATACGTCCGCCGTCTGCCTGCCAAAGCCCATATAGATAAAGGCAAGCATAACAGCCGCGGCAATCAGCACCGCGGTAATGACGGCGAAAACAGTTATCCTGCTCCTTTCCATAAAGCCCTTCGGGAAATCGCTTTCCGCTCCTTATTTATTTTCTTCCTTTTCGTTCGGGCAGTTTTCCTGCTTCGGGCAAGCCGGACATTCGTTCCCGTTCCCATTCCCGTTTTTCTTTTGGCTGCCCTTGTATACGAAGGCTGAAATGAGCCCCATGGCGGCAAAGGCTATCAGGAACAAAAGGGCCTTCATCCTGCCCGTGGAAGCGATTATTACAGCCACTATTCCGAAGGCGGTGCTCACGCTGTAGAGAACGGATACGGCCTGCTTCTGGTTGAGGCCGAGGTTAATGAGCCTGTGGTGCAAATGACCCTTGTCGCCCTTCATTGGGTTCTGCCCCTTTACCACCCTGCGTACGAAGGCGAAAACAAAGTCGAACAGCGGTATGGCCAGCACCAGCAGGGGCACAAAGAATGAAAACACCGCGTAAACCTTGAATAGGCCAATCACCGACATGGTCGAGAGGACATAGCCCAGCAGCAGGGCTCCGGTATCCCCGGCAAAAATCTTGGCCGGATTCATGTTGTAGGGCAGAAAGCCTATGCAGGCTCCGGCAAGGGCCGCCATTATTACGGCCACGTTGCCCTCCGCCACCAGCAGGGAAACAACCAGCATGGCCAGCGAGCTGATGGCGGACACGCCCACGGAAAGCCCGTCCAGCCCGTCGATGTAATTGACGGAGTTGGTGACGGCGACAATCCATATAACCGTGATGGGTATGGAAAGGTAGCCGAGCATCAGCCACTCGTTCTGCGAAAAAAAGTTGGGGTTTGAAAACACCTCTATGCGTATGCCGTGGAAAACCGCTATAAAGGCCGCGGCAAATTGGAAAAGCAGCTTGGCCCACCATTTGAGCGGCGTTATGTCGTCTATTATGCCGGCGGCTATGATCACCACGCAGCCCAGCAGCATGCCGCGGATCTGGACGTCAATCTTTGCAAAAATCAAAACGCTGATGAGAAAGCCGAAAAAGACGGCCAGCCCTCCCAGCAGCGGTATGGGATGGTCGTGCATGCGCCTGTCGTCCTTGGGGACGTCTATAGCGCCGACCTTGAAGGCCAGCGCCTTGACCGCCGGCGTCGCCGCGAAGCTTATAACCAGCGCCGCAGCCAGCGCCGCCAATACGTCGGCCAATACCAGCACGTCGATGGAGTAGTGCATTTTTATTACCTTTCCACAAACCCTATTTTCTTGTATACCTTGCGCAGGGTGCGCGCCGCGGCCCTTGAGGCCTTTTCGGCCCCGTCGCGGTAAACCTGTACAAGATAGTCCTTATTTTTCAGCAGGTCCTCGGCCCGCTCCCTTATCGGGCGCAAAAGCTCCACCACGGACTCGCCCACGGCAAGCTTGAAGGCGCCGTAGCCCTTGCCGGCAAACTCGCTTTCTATTTCGGCGTAGCTCCTGCCGGTTGCGGCGGAATATATCGACATAAGGTTTGAAACGCCCTTTTTATTCGCGGGGTCGAAGCGCACCTCGGTTTCGCTGTCGGTCACGGCCCGCTTGAAGGCTCTCATGATGTCGTCCGGCTTGTCCATAAGGCAGACGCAGCCGCCGCCGTCCCGCTCGGACTTGGACATTTTGCTGTCCGGCTCCGTCAGGCTCATTATCCTCGCCCCCACCTTCGGTATATACGGCTCCGGCATGGCAAAGGTGTCCCCGTAGATGGTGTTGAACCTGTGCGCGATGTCGCGCGTCAGCTCCACATGCTGCTTCTGGTCCTCCCCGACGGGAACAAGATTGGTCTGGTAAAGCAAAATGTCCGCCGCCATAAGGCAGGGGTAGGTGAACAGGCCGGCGTTTATGTTGTCGGCGTTTTTGGCCGCCTTGTCCTTAAACTGGGTCATGCGGCTCAGCTCACCGAACATTGCGTAGCAGTCCAGCACCCAGCCGAGCTCCGCGTGGGCCGGAACATGGCTCTGTATAAAGACGACGTTTTTAGACGGATCCAGGCCGCAGGATATATACTGGGCAAGCTGGGACAGCGTGTTCCTTCTCAGCTCCGCAGGGTCCTGCCGGACGGTTATGGCGTGCATATCCACTATGCAGTAGTAGCACTCGTATTCGTCGGAAAGGGCGACCCAGTTTTTCAGGGCCCCAAGATAGGAGCCCAGCGTCAAGGCGCCGCTAGGCTTGATGCCGCTGAATATGACCTTCCTTTTTTCGTCCATGGCTCACTGCCCTCTTTTTTCAAGGTATTCGTCTATGCTCTCGGCCAGCAGAGCCACGCCCTTTATGATCTGCTCCTCGGTCGGCACGGAGAAATTGAGCCTGAAGCCGCGGCTTGCCGGATCCTCCGTCGTTTCAAAGGCCATGCCCGGCACTATCGCCAGCTTATGACGCTGAGCAATCGAGCAAAGTTCCAGACTCGGGCAATTTTCCGGCAGCGTGCCCCAGATGAACAGCCCGCCGCCGGGCCTAGTAAAGCGAACCCTTTTGCCCAGGCGCTTGTCCAGCTCGGCTGTCATCAGATTGCCCTTGCGCCGGTAAAGCTCCCTGCACCTTGCTATATGCGCCTCAAGGTCGAAGGAGTCGAGCAGCCTGTCCACCGCCATCATGATGAGCATGGTTGTGTGCACGTCGGAGGCCTGTTTGGCTACGGTCATTTTTGAAAGGAGCCACTTCGGGCCCAGAGCGTAGCCCAGCCTTATGCCCGGGGATATTATTTTGGAATAGGAGCCTATATACAGCACGTTGTCCGCGTCATCCATGGTCTTTATGGGCGGCGCTATATCGCCCGAAAACGAAAGCTCGAAGTAGGGGCTGTCCTCCAGCAGCATCACGTCGTGCCTTATCGCAAGCTCAAGCAGCCGCTCCCTGCGCTTGCGGCTCATGGTCGTGCCGCTGGGGTTTTGGAAGGTGGGAATGGTATAGATCATTTTTACCCTGCCGTCCCGCTTCAGCAGCTCATCCACGGCGTCCACCACCATGCCCTCGTCGTCCACCGGTACGCCGAGGAGCCTCGCTCCGTAGGAGCGGAAGGCGTTCAGGGCGCCTATAAAGCTGGGGTTTTCGCAAATGACCGCGTCCCCGCTGTTGAGAAGGCACTTGGCGGCAAGCTCTATTCCCTGCTGGGCGCCGCTGGTGATTATCATATCGCCCCCGGTGGGTATGCCGTATTTTCCCGCCAGCCTGTCCTTGGTGCGGGCTATCAGAGGGGCGTAGCCCTCCGTTATAGTGTATTGCAGCGCCTCTGCGGGCTTGTTTGCCAATATATAAGCAATAGCCTCGGCCAGCTCCCTGTCCGGAAAGGTCTCTGCGGACGGGTTCCCGGCCGTGAAGGATATGACATCCGGAGAGGCCATCTTCAAGATTTCGCGTATTGCCGAGGGCTTGAGATTTGACATTCTGTCAGATATTCTGGGGTTCAAGTCAAAACCTTCTTCCTTATGCGCCGGCGTTTCCGCCTGTTCTAATTTGGAAAGTATAACACAGAGAGACTTCGAATTCAAGGCAAATCCTTGACAGTGCGGGGCGGCAAGGGTACAATCGTTATGTGCAATTTGATGCCGGAGGAAACGTTGATGGACCTTAACTGGTTTGAAGATATGGAAAAGCGCATACCTGTCGGCGGGGTAAGGACCCGCTTTGCCCCTAGCCCGACCGGCTACATGCATGTGGGAAACCTGCGCACGGCGCTCTATGCCTGGCTTATCGCCAGGAGCATGGGCGGAACCTTCATCGTGCGCATAGAAGACACGGACCAGAGCCGCCTTGTTCCGGGAGCTGTGGACGTGATCTTCAAAACCCTGAAGGAGTGCGGCCTGGAACATGACGAGGGGCCGGACGTGGGAGGCCCCGTAGGTCCCTATGTGCAGACTCAGCGCAGGGAATATTACAGGAAATACGCCGAGCTTCTCATGGAAAAGGGAGGGGCCTACCGCTGCTTTTGCGGAAAGGACGAGCAGGAGGATTCAAGGCCGCAGGAGGACGGCGCGCCCGCCAGAAAATACGACGGGCGCTGCTCGCGCCTGACGCAGGCCGAGATTGAGGAAAGGCTTAAGGCCGGTCAGCCCTACGTTATACGCCAGAAAATACCCCGCGAGGGCTCGACCACCTTTTCAGACGTGATTTTTGGGGATATAACGGTGGAAAACGACAGCCTTGACGACAACGTGCTTATAAAATCCGACGGACTTCCGACCTATAATTTCGCAAACGTCATAGACGACCATCTGATGGGCATAACCCACGTGGTCAGAGGCTCTGAGTACCTCAGCTCGGCCCCGAAGTACAACCTGCTCTACCGCAGCTTCGGCTGGGACATTCCCAAATACATCCATGTTTCCCCGGTGATGCGGGACGCGCAGCACAAGCTTTCAAAGCGGCATGGGGATCCGACCTACGAGGATCTGATAGCGGAAGGCTACCTTTCCGAGGCCATAGTAAACTATGTGGCGCTGCTGGGCTGGAGCCCCGGCGGAGAGCGCGAGCTTTACACCCTTAAGGAGCTGACGGAGGTTTTCAATCTCAGGGGCCTGTCCAAATCGCCGGCTATATTCGACAAGGCCAAGCTTACCCACTTCAACGGAGAGTATATACGCGCGCTGTCCCCGGAGGCGTTCCACTCAGCGGCCCTGCCCTACATCGAAAGGGTTGCGTCGGGTATGGACACGAGGCTTATAGCCTCACTGCTGCAGCCGCGCTGCGAGAAGCTTTCAGACATACCGGGCCAGATCGACTTTCTGGCCGCCCTGCCGGAGTACGATGCGGAATTGTTTGAAAATAAAAAGGCGAAAACCGACAAAAGGATCGCCTTGGACATGCTGAGGTCCGTTTTGCCGGTATTTGGCGGCATTGAGAGCTGGCGCAGGGAGGAGATACACGAGGCGCTCATGGGCCATGCCGCCGCGCTGGGAGTGAAGAACGCGCTGCTGCTGTGGCCGGTGCGCATAGCCGTTTCCGGCAGGAGCGTCACGCCGGGAGGGGCGGACGAGATATGCGCCCTGCTGGGCCGGGAGGAAACCCTGAGGCGCGTAGGGCTCGGCATAACCAAGCTTGAGGCTTCGGTTTAATGCTGGGAGGCGTGCGATGCTGAAAAAATTAGCGCTATCGACTATGTACTGCCTGCTCCTGTGCGGTTTTTTAGCCGCTTGCGGCATAATGCCGAAAGACGGCGGAACTCAGCAGGCGGACGAATCGCCCGCCGTGTCCGATTCGGTCTCTCCGGCGCCTTCAAAAGAGCCGGCGGGCGGCGGTGAGACGCCGGGGCCGGAAGGCACTCCGGAGCCCTCCTCCGTACCGAAGGTCCCTGATGCGGTATTGCAGGCGGGAGGCGAGGAGCTTGCGGCTTATAGGGAAACGGGAGAGCTTGGCGCAGCTTCGGCCCAAAGCTTTGAAATCCTGATAGCCGAGGGATATGCGCTCGCGGCCGGCGGGGACGGAGATGCTCTCCGCTATGCGTACGCCGAGGACGAAAGCGGCGAAACCTTCATAGAGCTAGGTTTTGCGGCGGGCCTTTCGGCAGAGGAGCTGGCGCCCTCGTTCATGGACGGCTACATGGACTTTACAAGCATCGAATTTTCGTCTTATGTTAAGGTCGGAAAAGACGGGCTGGACGCCTACCTGATCAAGGCCGACAACGACACGCGCCACGCCGAGGCCTATTTGATTGACAGAGAGGGAGGCGCGGCCTATCTTGTGATAAGCTGCTTTAACGGCGTGGCCGAGCAATGCCTGCCGCAGCTTGAAGCGATGCGCGACACCTTGATTTTGGAAAGCCGATAAACGGGAAAAAGCGAATAATAAGCGCCCTATGCCTAACAATAACGGCATGGGGTGTTTTTTATGAAAAAAAGGAACAAAATACTGCTTGCATCCTATATCGCGGCCCTGGTGCTGACGCTCGGAGGCTTCGTTTACAAGGGATATGGCGAGGCTGCCTATTACAGGAGATATATAGAGGCCGGCTGGCAACGCTCCTTTTCGGATCTGACGGCTTCGGTTTCCGAGATGGACACGGCGCTGCAAAAGGGCCTGTATTCGACTTCTCCAGCACTGCTTGGCAGCGCCTGCGCGGAGGTCTATGCGAAATCCCTGGAGGCGCAGCAGTCCCTCGGGGAGCTGCCCTTTTCCGATTACGTTTTGGAGCATACCTCGGGCTTTATTGGAAAGCTGGGAGATTACAGCCGCGCCCTGGCCAAAGCTTCTTATACGAAGCAGCTCGGCCAGGAGGAGGCGGGCAACCTGAAAAAGCTGTCCGAGGCCGCCGCCCTGCTTGCCCAAAACCTAAACCAGCTCCGGGCGGACATGGACGGAGGCCTGCTGACGCTCGGCAAGCTTGCGGCCTTCTCCGGCAGCCTTGAGAGCACGGCCCTGCCCACGCTTGGCGGGAGCATCGCCTCCATGGAGACGGAGTTTCCGGAAATACCCGCTCTTATCTACGACGGGCCATATTCCCAGAGCATTAAGGAGGGTAAGCCCAAGCTTCTCGAGGGGCTTCCCGAGGTGGACGAAAAGGAGGCTGTAAGGCTGGCGGCCCGGTTTACCGGGCTTCCTGAAGGCGCCTTTTCGCTGGCGGGAAAAACCGGCGGCGACCTGCCTATGTATATGCTTTACGCCTCGGAGGGCGGGGGAGAGCTATCCGTCCAGCTCAGCGTGCAAGGAGGCAAGGTGGTGAATATGACAAACTCAAGAAGCCCGTCCTTCGCCGGGCTTGACGCCGGGGAGGCGATCAAGGCCGCCGCCGCCTTTCTCGAGGAGCATGGCTATCCCTCCATGAAGGAGAGCTATTGGACCAAAAGCGGCAACTCGCTGCTGATAAATTTCGCCCACAGCGAAAACGGGGTGGTGTGCTACCCGGATCTGATCAAGGTGGCGGTGGCCCTTGACACGGGCGAGGTCACGGGCTTTGAGGCGACGGGCTATGTCATGAGCCACTCGCAAAGGAGCATACCGCAGGCGCGGATAAGCTCCGAGGAGGCCGCAAAGAGGGTTTCACCTCAGCTTAAAATCCTGTACGAGGGGCTGGCCATAATTCCCACGGAGGGTAAAAACGAGCTCTTCTGCCGCGAGTTCAAGTGCGAGGACGCCGAGGGCGCCCACTGTATAGTCTATGTCAACGCCCTGACCGGCGCGGAGGAAAAGATACTGATACTGATTGAAGACGAAAACGGTACCCTGGCGACATAAGAGAAATAAAACGCCGGAGCCGGCCCGAGCCGGCTCCGGCGTAACGCCGAGCCTCGCTTAGCGTCCCAGCGCTTCGACCACATCCCTGGTAAAATGGGTAATGGCGTATTCCTCATTTGTCGGGATAAGCAGCACCTTGACGGGCGAATCGTCGTAGGACAGCAGGGCGACCTTCCCGCGCACATTGTTCCTTTCAGGGTCTATCCTTATTCCCATAAAGCCCAGATTCTGGCACATCTTCATCCTTATGTCGCCGTCGTTCTCGCCGACGCCGCCGGCAAATACCACCGCGTCTATCCCGCCCATAGCGGCGGCATAGGAAGCAATATACTTGCTGCCGCAGTAGGCGAACACCTCGCGGGCAAGTATGGCGCGCTCGTTCCCCTGGAGCTCGGCATCCTCAAGGTCGCGGAAATCGGAGGAAAAGCCGGAGATGCCCAGCATGCCCGACTTGGTGTTGAGCACCTCGATAGCCTTTGATATGCTTATGTTTTCACGTTTCATGATATGCTCTATTATTGCGGGATCTATGGAGCCGGAGCGGGTGCCCATGGGGATGCCCTCCAGCGGCGTCATGCCCATGGAGGTATCCACGCATTTGCCGCCCTTTACCGCCGTGAAGGAGGAACCGTTGCCGAGATGGCAGGTGACTATCTTCAGCTCCGGGTCGTTTTCACGGCCGAGGAACTTGGCGGCCGTTTCCGATATGAAGCGGTGGGAGGTGCCGTGGAACCCGTAGCGGCGTATCTTGTACTTCTCGTAATACTCGTAGGGGATGGCGTATATAAAAGCCTTCTTCGGCATGGTCTGGTGGAAGGCCGTATCGAAGACGGCGACCTGCGGCGTGTTCGGCATTATGCGCTGGCAGGCGTTTATGCCGGCAAGGTTAGCGGGATTGTGGAGGGGTGCGAGGGGTATCATTTCCTCTATCGCGGCCTTTACCTTGTCGTCTATCAGAACGGGTCTGGTGAAGGTTTCGCCGCCCTGCACTACCCTGTGCCCGACGGCGCTTATCTCCTCCATGCTCTTTATAACGCCGACCTCTCGGTCGGTCAAGGCTTTGAAAACCAGCTTGATGGCGTCGGTATGGTCCTTCATCTGCTCCCGATATTCCTTTTTCGAGCCATCGCTAAGCTTGTGGACAAGGAAAGAACCGTCTAGGCCAATCCGCTCGCAGTTTCCCTTGGCTATGACGGTTTCATCGTCCATGTTGAACAGTTGATACTTCAATGAGGAGCTACCCGCATTGATTACCAGTATCTTCATCTAGAGCTACATTCCTTTCGTTTGCCTCAAGGTATAAAGCGGTGTGAAAAGACGTTTGGCGCCTTTGGACTGCTTGCTTCCTATCGGTTGATATGTGTCTGATACAAGGATATAATAAACATATTTATAATAAATAACAACAGCTTCGGTGATTTTTCGTGAAAATTTTTGCGATTGTTTCAGAGTACAACCCCTTTCACAGGGGCCACGAGCATCAGATCCTGCGTACGAGGGAAGCGCTGGGCGAGGACGCGGGGCTTATTTGCCTGCTCAGCGGCAATTATGTCCAGAGGGGCGAGCCGGCCATGTTCGACAAGCACGCCAGGGCCAAGGCCGCCGTTTTATGCGGGGCGGACCTCGTGCTGGAGCTGCCGCTGCCGTATTCGGTTTCCTCAGCGGAGGGCTTTGCCTTCGGCGCGGCGTATCTTTTGGACAGGCTTGGCTGCGTCGACTGGCTTTCCTTCGGGAGCGAGTGCGGAAGCGTAGAAGAGCTTGAGCGGGCGGCGGGGCTGCTCCTGAGGCCGGAAATAGACGGGCTGATAAAAACGGAGCTGAAGAAGGGCCTGTCCTACGCGGCGGCAAGGCAGCGTGCCGCGGAAGCCCTCGCCGGGGAGCCGCTGAAGCTGCTCTCGGAGCGCAACAACATTCTTGGCGTGGAGTACATAAAGGCGCTGAAAAAGCTCGGCTCCGCGATAAAGCCCCTTACCGTCAAGCGGGATTTCGGCTTCAAATCGGCGACCGAACTGAGAAGGACGCCCGGGTTTCTGGACGAGCTGCCCGCGCCTGCGGCTGAGGTCTATGCGGAGGAGATACTAGCCGGACGCGGGCCCGTCCGGCCGGAATATTATGAAACGGCCATTTTAGCCAGGCTGCGCTCAATGAGCAGGGAGGAATTCGCCGCCCTTCCAGACGCCTCCGAAGGCTTGGGGGACCGTCTGTACAGGTGCGCCGCCTGCGAAAGCCTGCAAGCGCTGTACAGGGAGGCGGCCACCAGGCGCTATCCGGAGGCGAGGATCAGGCGCATGGTGATGTGCGCCTTTCTCGGAATAAGGGCGGGGCTTGCCTCGGAAAGCCTCGGCCTGCTTTACGCCCGAGTGCTTGCCGTGGGCGTAAGGGGCAGGGAGATAATTAATAGAATAAAGGGCGACATTCCGGTAATAACCAAGCCCGCCAGGGGGAAGGGCAACGCCCTTTTTGAGCTCGGGGCGCGGGCGACCGACCTGTACGCGCTTGGCTATCCCGGCATGCACAACAGAAGGGGAGGCGGCGAGTGGATCCGCTCGCCCTGGGTTGAGGGGGCCGGCGGGCTTTAAGGCAGCAAAGCCCGCGCCTCGGGGCCGCTACCTGAAAACATACGCGGCTTTGGCGCCGCCCCTTCGCCTCTTCCTTTCGTTTCTTTCGGGCTTCGGCCGCATTCGTATCCCGGAGACTATGCCCATGGCGGCAAGGCATGAGATCAGCGACGAGCCGCCCGCGCTGAAGAAGGGCAGCGTCAGCCCGACGACAGGAGTCAGGCCGAGGCACATGCCGATGTTTTCAAAGGTCTGGAAGGCAAGCATGGAGGCAAAGCCCATGCAGATAAGCATGTTCATATAGCTGCCGGAACGCAGGCCGACATAGATGCAGCGTATTATGATCAGGGTCAGCAGTACGATTATAGCGACGCAGCCAAGCATGCCCAGCTCCTCGCCGGCCACGGCGAATATGAAGTCCGTGTGCTTCGACGGCAGCATTTCCGACTGGGAATGGGAGCCGTGCAGAAGGCCCTGCCCGAAAAGGCCTCCCGAACCGATGGCTATCTTGCTTTGGTTGGCCTGCCAGGTCACGCCCAACCCGTCGGGGTCCACGGTTTCGGGAAAGTAGGGGGCGAGCATCCTCTTCTTCTGGTAATCGCTGAAAAAATTGCTCCACAGCCACGGGGCCGCGGCCGCGCACGCCCCTATGCCGAGTATGAACCATATCAGCTTTACGCCGCCGGCAAAGGCCATAGTCGCAAAAATGACGAGAAATACCAGGGCCGAGCCCAAATCCGAGGAGGTCGCTATTATCAGGCCGAACATAAGCGCAAAATGCAGCGCGAGCTGGATGATGGAAAACACGGAGCTTAGGCCCCGCTCAGAATTCCGCAGCCGCTCCATCTGCCTTGCCAGAAGCAGCACGAAGGTCACCTTGACGACCTCCGAGGGCTGTATGCCCACCGGGCCGAAACGGAGCCAGCTCCTGTTTCCCGTACCGCCCTCGACGCCCCAAAGCAGCAGGGACAGGAGGAGAAGCACGTTGAAAAAAAGGAGCAAATACCATCTGTCAGTGAAAAAATCCACATATATGAGCGAAAAAATGAAAAATACCCCTATGCCCAGCGCAAGCGACACTATCTGGACGGTCACGTAGGAGGCGGTGCCATAGCTGAGGGTGGCGCTGTATATCAGGATAATGCCGTATACCGACGCGAGAAGGCAAAGCAGAAACAGCGGCGTGTCCGACGAGATAAAATACGACTTGACCGCCTTCATAATCTTTTTTAAAGCTGGCATCATTTTGCGTCCGGCCCCCTTTCGGCTGCCCAATGATTTTACAATCAATATGCCCGCAAGTAAACAACATTTTTTTCAAGAAGAGCTTAACCGCGCCTTAAAGATGCGGTGAAACGGTACGGACGGCGCTTGCGCCGGCGGACGGCGGCAGACGCAAGCGCGCTACAAGCACCTGCTTACTCTTTCTTGGCGCATACGCCGGAAAATTCGGCGCCATTTATTGCAAGCTTCCGCAAGAGTTCCCGTTTAAGCTCCAAGCCTTCCAAACCGAAAACGGCACGCAATTCGCGCATTAACACAGCGGCGCGGATACACCCTTGGCAGCCCGGGAGACGGATAAGCATATTTCTCCTTTTATATTGCGCATAAGCGACGTGTTTGCTATAATTAATATTCAATACATACGTTTTTAGGGATTGCGTTATGGAATCGTATAAAGTAAACACCCCGGAAGGAACGCGGGACAGGTTTTTTGCCGAATGCGAGGAGCTGCGCCAGATAAGGGGGGCCATGGTCGGCCTTTTCAGACAATGGGGCTACCGTGAGGTCATAACTCCCGCGCTTGAATACTACGACCTTTTTGTAAAGGTAGGGAACCCGTTGCCACAGGAGAAGCTGCTCAAGCTCAGCGAGCATTCCGGCAGCATACTTGTGCTGCGGCCCGACTGTACGACGCCTGTGGCCAGGGTAGCGGCTACGAGGCTCGGCGACCTGCCGCTTCCGCTGAGGCTTTATTATGACCAGACGGTCTTCCGCGCCGGCGCCGCCAACGCCGGAAAAAGCTTTGAGATCGCGCAGTGCGGCATAGAGCTCATCGGAGCTGCGGGCCTGAAGGCCGATGTCGAGGCCGTATGCATGGCGGTAAACGTATTCAAGGCGGTCGGGGCCCGCGCCTTCAGGATTGAGCTTGGCCACAGCGGCTTTTTCCTGGCTCTCGCCTCGGAGCTCGGGCTCGGCGCGGAGGAAACCGAGAGGCTCCGCTGCTGTATCGCGGGCAAAAATCTTACGCTGCTGGCCGAGCAGCTCAAGCCCTGCGCCTCGCCTGCGGCAAACGCCCTTATGCGCATGCCCTGGCTATTCGGCGGCGCTGAAATACTCGGCCAAGCCGAGGCGCTGACGAAAAATAAGGCCGCCCTCGAAGCTCTGGACTATCTGCGCCAAATATACTGCGAGCTGGACGCCGCCGGTCTCGGCCGCCACATAAGCTTCGATCTCGGTCTTGTGCAGGATCTGGATTATTATACGGGCATAATTTTCCGCGGCTACGTGGAGGGAGCGGGCGGCTCAGTACTTGCCGGCGGGCGCTACGACGGCCTGTCCCGAAGCTTCGGCAGGGAGCTTCCGTCCACGGGCTTTGCCGTTTATGCTGAAGATTTGGCGGCCTGCCTGAAGGGCGGAGCGTTTCAGGACACAGAAGTTGTAATCTATTATGAAAGCGGCTGCCTGTCGAAGGCTCTTGAGAACCTTGAGCTATTGCCGGAGGGCTCGGCCGAGCTTTCCCACTGCGCCACGGAGGCCGAGGCGCTGCAAAGCGCCCGGGAAAAGGGCGCCTCAAGCCTGCTGGTGGTTTCAAAGGACGGAGTGCGGGAGGTAAGGCTCAATGGATAAGCTAAGGCTGGCGATAACCAAGGGCAGGCTGCTGGATTCGTCTATAGAGATGCTTGAAAGGATGGGCTACGACTGCTCGGCGCTGAAAAACCCCGGAAGGAAGCTGCTGCTGAATATGGGCGGCCTGGATGTCGTGCTTGCCAAGGCCCCGGATGTTGTAACCTGCGTCGAGCTTGGCGCCTGCGCTCTCGGCATAGCCGGGAAGGATACGATAATGGAGCACGGCGGCTCCTTTTACGAGGTGCTGGATTTGGGCTTCGGCAGGTGCCGCTTCGCCCTGGCAGCGCCAAGGGGCAGCGATTTTTTCAAGGGCTATAAGACGCGCAGGGTCGCTTCGAAATACCCCAAAGTCGCCAGGGATTATTTTCTTACAAAAAACATGGATGTTTCAATAATAAAAATAGAGGGCAGCGTGGAGCTGGCCCCAATTCTCGGCCTGGCCGACGGCATAGTCGATATAGTCGAGAGCGGCAACACCCTCAAGGCCAACGGCCTTGCGATAGTCGAGGAAATATGCCCGGTTTCCGCACGCCTCATCGTAAACGCGGCCGCGCTGAAGCTGTACAAGAGTGAAATCGTCGGCTTCATCGACAGATGCAGGGAGGTTTTGAAATGAGGCTTCCGATTACGTATCTTGAGAAGGGCGGCGAAGGCAGGCTGGCGGCGTCCCTGCGGAGCCGCGCGGCAAGGCTCAACGAGGAAATCCAGGCCGCCGCAGCCGAGATTTTGGAAAACGTCAGGCTCAAGGGCTATCCTTTTGTGGAGGAATACTCCTTAAAGCGCGACGGGGCGGCTCCAAGGGAGCTGGATAGGGAGGAGCTGGAGGCGGCCAAAAGCCGCTGCCCGTCCGAGCTGCTGGCCTCGCTGGAGCTTGCCGCCGAAAACATCAGGAGCTATCAAAGCCGCCTCATGCCGAAAACCCAGGTTTGGGAGACAGAAAACGGCGTGCTCGGGCAGCTCGTCAGAGGGCTGACCCGCGTCGGCATATACGTGCCAGGCGGCGCCGCCGCCTATCCTTCCTCCGTCCTCATGAACGCCGTGCCCGCAAGAGTCGCGGGCGTCGAGGAGATAGTAATGGTTACTCCACCTACGAAGCATCTGAACGACGCTGTCATGGCGGCGGCGCTGATAGCCGGAGTGGACAGGGTTATCGCCATAGGCGGCCCCCTGGCCGTAGCGGCCCTCGCCTGCGGAGCGGGCTTTATACCGAAGGTGGATAAGCTTGTGGGGCCGGGCAACGCCTATGTGGCGGCGGCAAAGCGCCTGGCCTTCGGCCTTATCGACATCGACATGGTGGCTGGGCCTTCGGAGGTGCTGGTTATAGCCGACGGGGCCGCAAACCCGGCATGGGTCGCCGCAGATCTGCTGAGCCAGGCGGAGCATGACCCGCTTGCCGCCGCCGTTTTGGCGACCGACAGCCAGTCCCTTGCCGAGAAGGTCTGCGCCGAGCTTGAGCGCCAGCTTGAGCTGCTGCCGAGACGCGACATAGCGGGCGCCTCCGTTAGGGATTACGGGGCGGTCGTCGTCTGCCCGGACCTTGAAACGGCGGCTGCGGCGGCCAATGAAATAGCGCCGGAGCACCTTGAAATAATGACCTCCGAGCCCGAAAGGCTGCTCCCCTTAATAAAAAACGCCGGAGCCATTTTTCTGGGCGGCAGCTCGCCGGAGCCTCTGGGCGACTATCTGGCGGGTCCCTCCCACGTGCTGCCGACATCCGGCACGGCCCGCTTTTTTTCTCCGGTTTCGGTGGAAACCTTCATAAAACGCACGAGCCTGATAAATTACACCAGGGAGGCGCTGGCCAAATGCGCCGGGGATATAATACGCCTTGCCGAAAGCGAGGGCCTGTCCGCCCACGCTAATTCAATTAGGCTCCGTTTTTCGGAGCAGGGAGCTTGAAGCATGAGGAGCGCGGAGATAACGAGGAAAACGAGGGAAACCGATATAAGCCTGTCGCTCTGCCTTGAGGGGGGCGATGTTTGCGCCGATACCGGCATAGGCTTTTTCGACCATATGCTCAATTCGCTGTTTTTCCACAGCGGAATGGGGGCCGTACTGAAGGCCGTCGGCGATTTGAATGTGGATGCCCACCATACGGTGGAGGATGTGGGCATAGTAATAGGGCAGGCCCTGCGCGAGGCCCTGGGCGACAAGAAGGGAATAGCGCGCTTTGCGCACGCATACGCGCCCATGGACGAAGCCCTTGCCTTTGCCGCGCTCGACATAAGCGGCAGGCCGTATTTGGTGTACGACGCGCCCATGCCGCAGGAATTCATCGGGCAGTACGACACCTGCCTGACCGTGGAATTCATGCGCGCGCTGACCGTGTCGGGCGGCCTTACCCTGCACATGAAGGCCGTATACGGGGATAATTCTCATCATGTGACGGAGGCGCTGTTCAAGGCCCTGGCGCTTGCCCTTAAGGCGGCGGTCAGGATAACGGGGAGCGGAGCCTCGTCAACGAAAGGAAAATTGGATTGACCATATTGCCATCAATCGACTTGAAGGACGGCAGGTGCGTCCGCCTGAGAAGGGGCGACTTCGGCACCGTCCATGAGGTGGCGCCCAGCGTCCTTGATACCACGTCGGCCTTCAAAAACGCGGGAGCCGAAATTATCCATGTGGTGGATCTGGACGCGGCCAAGACCGGCAGCCGCGTCAACAGGGACATCGTCGCGGCCTTATGCGGTGTCACGGGGCTTAGGATAGAGCTTGGCGGCGGGCTGCGCGATATGGCCGGCTTGGAGGACGCCGACGCTATGGGCGTCTGGCGGATGATAATCGGCTCCGCTGCGGTGAGCGACCCCGGCTTTGCCGCCGAGGCCGCAGGGCGCTACGGAGAGCGCATAGCCGTCGGCATTGACGCGCTCGGCGGCAGGGTGAGGACTCACGGCTGGCTGGACGACGGCGGAAGGGACGCTTTTGACTTCGCCACGGAAATGGAACGGCTGGGCGTCGGCACAATAATATATACGGATATCAGCCGGGACGGCATGCTTTCCGGCCCCCCGCTTGACGATCTGAGGAAGCTTCGCGGCATGCTGCGCTGCGGCCTGGTGGCCAGCGGCGGAGTCAGGGACATGGACGACATCATGGCGCTGAAAAAAATCGGCATAGACGGCGTCATAATAGGCAAGGCCTATTATGAGGGAACGATAGATCTGGCCGAGGCCGTAAAAGAGGGGGCGCGGGCGTGAATTTGGACGCCAAAATAATAGATTCCGTATTCTCAAGGGACGGTCTTGTGCCCGTGATCATACAGGACGCCTGCACGCTGAGGGTTTTGATGCTCGGCTACACAAACCGCGAGGCCTTCGAGCTGACCGTGAAAACAAAAACCGCCTGGTTCTACAGCCGCAGCAGGCGGGCCCTCTGGAACAAGGGCGAGACCTCGGGCAATTTTCTGCATGTCCGGGAAATTTGCGCCGATTGCGATGTAGACACGCTGCTCTATGTCTGCGAGCCCGAAGGGCCAACCTGCCATACAGGAGAAGCAAGCTGCTTTTTCAACAAAATCATGTGAAAGGCGCAACGACGATGGAAGACGCGTTTAAAGCTTTATACGATACCATTATGGACAGAAGGGCAAACCCGGCAGAAGGCTCCTATACGTGCTACCTGTTTCAGCAGGGCCTGGACAAGATGCTGAAAAAGGTGGGGGAGGAATGCGCCGAGACGATCATAGCCTCCAAAAACGGCGATAAGGAGGCGCTTGTCGGCGAAATATCCGACCTTATATTCCACCTGTCGGTGCTTATGGCCGAGAAGGGAATAAGACCCGACGACATTGCCGCCGAGCTTGTCAGGCGCAGCGCAAAAACGGGAAACCTGAAGCAGTTTCACATAACAGACAAAAATACATGAAAAGCAAATGGCTCGCCCTCATCCTCGCGCTTATCCTGGCCGCCTCCGCGGCGGCCCTGCTGCTTGCGCCCAAAAACGGATCGAGGGCAAGGATATATAAGGACGGCGAGCTGTTCTGCATTATTGACCTGTCGGGCGTTTCCGAGCCCTATACCGTGGAGGTGGGCGGCGGAAACATCGTAAGGGTCGAAAGGGGGCGCATACGCATGGAAAGCGCCGATTGCCCGGACAGGCTCTGCGTCAATCAAGGCTGGTCCTCATCCTCGGCAAAGCCCATAGTCTGCCTGCCCAACAGGGTGATGATAATCGTAGATGGCGGCTCCGGCGGGGAGCCGGACGCTGTTTCAAGGTGAGCGCATGAGACTGCCAAATCCGCGGAAAATTGCCGCTCTGGCGCTGCTGACCGCCGCCGCGCTTATAATTTATATCGCGGAGGCGCAGATTCCGCCGCTTATTGCCGTTCCGGGCGTAAAGCTGGGCCTCTCCAACGTTATTGTGCTGACGGCGCTGTATCTGTACGGGCGTAAAGAAGCCGCCGCGGTGCTGGCGCTGAAGGTAAGCCTCGGCTCCTTTTTGAGCGGCCAGCCTTCGGGCTTTTTATACAGCGCGGTCGGCGGCGCGCTTTGCCTGTTCGTTATGCTGGCGCTGAAGCGCGCCGCAAGCGAAAAGCAGCTTTGGGCCGTCAGCGCCTTTGGGGCCATAGCCTTCAACATGGGCCAGCTGGCGGTTGCCGCGGCCGTTATGGGCTCGGACAGGCTGCTGTGGTACGCGCCGGTGCTGGCGATATCGGGGGTGATAACCGGCGTTTTTACGGGCGTCCTGGCGCAGCTGGTTTTGCCGAGGCTGAGGAAGGCTCTGGACGGGGGCGGGAAGTGAAACCGCCGGCTTCGTTGAAACGCAAAATTGCAGCCGCGCCGGAAGGCTTTGCTTCCGGCGCGGCTTTAATGCGATTGCGCGGCCTTTATCGGCCCGGCAGGTAATTGCTGGGATTTATGCAATAGCCGTCGTATGTCATCTGAAAGTGCAGGTGGGCCACGTCTCCTATTTCGGCCAAAGCGGTTTCGCCGACGGAGCCGATCACGTCGCCCATTTTTACATTATCCCCCGCTTTGACGGCCGGCTCGGCGGCAAGATTGCTGTAGACGCTCTTGAGGCTCCCTCCGTGGCTGATGACCACCGTGGTTCCGAACATGTCGTCGGCGTAAACGCTTTCCACGGTGCCGTTTGCCGCGGCCGCAACCTTGGTTCCCAGAGGAGCGTAAATATCTATGCCCGCGTGGGTACGCCAATCGGCCATGGTCTTGTCATAGGCAAGCGCCTCGACGGAATAGGCTCTGGACGTATTGCCGGAAACCGGCCACATGAAATCCGTGGCGACGGCGGCCGCGTATTGCTGAGCCTCCCCGGCATCCTCCGCATATGCCGCAGCCTCGTCCGCGCCGCCCGCCGGTTCCGAAGCCTTGCCGGAGCCGGATGCAGCCGCCGCAGGCTGGGCCTCGCCGGGCAGTGCCTCGCCGGCGGCTGCGTTCGGAGCGGAGGTAAACTGGGGCGGCTGAGCGATCGGGTTATCCTGAGCTTTGTAAGGGGAAGCTGAAGGCTGAGGCGAGGAGGTAAGCTTTGCGCTCATCGCTTCCTCGGAAAGCTTTCCTGCCTTATCCATGCTGCTGCTCAAGACCCACGCGGTCACGCCTATAACCGCGACGCATATGAAAAGCACCAGATAAAAGCCCCTGTCGCCGATGTAGTCCAACGCCCTTTTGAAGAAAGGCTCCTTTTTGTCGTTCACTTTGGTCACCTCATAAAATAAGTCTCTGCGGTAATTATTTCCCGCAGAGACATTATTTATTCAAGAGCGACCGCTTTTTTTCTTATTTCAGGCTGAAGAAGGCCTTCATTCCGGGGTATTGCGCCGCGTCGTACAGCTCCTCCTCGATTCTAAGAAGCTGGTTGTACTTGGCTACTCGATCCGTTCTTGAGGGGGCGCCGGTCTTGATCTGGCCGGCGTTGAGCGCAACCACCAGGTCGGCAATGGTGGTATCCTCCGTCTCGCCGCTCCTGTGGGATACCACCGCGGTATAGCCGGACCTGTTGGCCAGGGTTATGGCGTCGATGGTTTCCGTAAGGGTGCCTATCTGGTTGAGCTTGATGAGCACCGAGTTGCATACTCCAAGCTCAATGCCCTTCCTGATGCGCTCGATATTTGTTACAAAGAGATCGTCGCCCACTATCTGCACCCTTTTGCCCAAGGCGTCGGTGAGCATTTTCCAGCCCTCCCAGTCGTCCTCTGCCATGCAGTCCTCTATAGACAGTATGGGATATTTATCTATAAAGGATTTCCACATTTCCACCATTTCCGCACGGCTCATGCGCTTCTTTGCCTTCGGCAGCAGGTAATAGCCTCCGTCCTCCTCCCTGAACCACTCGGAAACGGCCCCGTCCACGGCTATTTTGAAATCCTCGCCCGGCTTGTAGCCGGACTTTTCTATAGCCTCTACCAGAGCCTTCAAAGCGTCCTCGTCGGTGGCAAGGTTGGGCGCGTAGCCGCCCTCGTCGCCCACCCCCGCCGAGGGCACAACCTTCTTCAGGGTGTGGAAAACCTCGGAGCACATGCGCAGGGCCTCGCGGAAGCTTTTGGCCGCTACTGGCATTATCATGAATTCCTGAATATCTACGTTGTTTGAGGCGTGAGCCCCGCCGTTTAAAACGTTCATCATGGGAACCGGAAGAGTCTTGGCGTTTGCTCCGCCGATGTATTTGTAAAGAGGCAGGCCGAGCGAATTCGCCGCGGCCTTGGCGCAGGCCAGAGACACGCCTAAAACGGCGTTTGCACCCAGGCGCGATTTGTTTGGCGTCCCGTCAAGCTCGCAGAGCAGGGCGTCCAGCGCCGGCTGTTCCAGCGCGTTGAGCCCGACGACGGCTTCGGCTATCTCGCCGTTAACCGCCTCGACGGCGTTGAGCACGCCCTTGCCGAGATAGCGGCTCTTGTCCCCGTCCCGCAGCTCGCAGGCCTCGTACATGCCGGTGGAAGCGCCCGAGGGCACGGCCGCGCGGCCCATGCTCCCGTCATCCAGCCAAACCTCCGCCTCGACCGTCGGATTACCGCGCGAATCGAGTATTTCCCTGCCGACCACGTCGACTATTTCCAAAAATTTGCTCAAGCTAACAACCTCCCGCTTAATTACTTTATCAGGCTTGCGCCGGTCATTTCCGCCGGCTTTTCAAGTCCCATCAGCGCCAGTATCGTGGGCGCTATATCGCACAGCCGCCCGTCCCGCAGCCTTACTTCGGCGCCTCTTATTATGAAGGGAACCTTGTTTGTTGTATGGGCGGTGTGGGGAGTACCGTCCTCCTCCAGCATCTGCTCGGCGTTGCCGTGGTCTGCGGTGATGATGGCTATGCCGCCCGCCTCCTCGGTGGCCTCCACAGTAAGGCCCACGCACTTGTCCACAGTCTCAACGGCTTTGACGGCCGCCTCCCATTTGCCGGTATGACCCACCATGTCGCAATTGGAAAAATTGACAACGATAAGGTCGTATTTTCCGCTCCTTATCCGCTTGCAGGTTTCTTCGGCTATCTCGTAAGCCTTCATTTCGGGATGCAGGTCGAAGGTGGGGTACTCCTTGGACGTTTGTATGAGCACCCTGTCCTCCCCGGCAAATTTCTGCTCCCTGCCCCCGTTGAAGAAAAAGGTAACGTGGGCGTACTTTGTGGTTTCGGTTATCCTGAGCTGGGTCCTGCCTATGCCGCTGAGAAATTCACCCAGGGTGTTGGACGGAAATTCCGGCGGAAAGGCCACGCTCACGTTGGGCATGTCCTCGTCATACTGGGTCAGGCATACGAAATCAACGGCAAGCCTGCCAGACTTGCGCCTGAAGCCCTTGAATTCCGGATCCACAATCGCTCTTGTCAGCTCCCTGGCCCTGTCGGCTCGGAAATTCATGAAAATCACTGTGTCGCCCGGTCTTATGCGGCCCTCAGGGTCGCATATGAGCGGCTTTATGAACTCGTCGGTCATGCCGGCGGCATAGGAGTCCTCGACGGCCTTGACGGGGTCGGCCTCGGACTTTCCCTCGCCGTTGACTATGGCGTCGTAGGCAACCTCCACCCGGTCCCAAAACTTGTCCCTGTCCATGGCAAAATAGCGGCCGGTTATCGTGGCGACCCTGCCGGCCCCTATTTCGGCGCACTTTTCGAGGCAACGCCGCATATAGCCCGCCCCGGAGGTCGGAGATGTGTCCCTTCCGTCCATGAAGCAATGCAGATATACATTTGGCACGCCGTGCCGCTTCAAGAGCTCAAGGGCCGCCCATACGTGCGTGTCATGGCTGTGGACTCCCGCGTCGCTGAGAAGGAAGAGCAGGTGCGCCCTGCCGGCGCAGCGTTCGGCGGCGCCGGCAAGGACGGGATTTTCAAAGAAGCTTCCGTCCTCGATGGCGTTGGAAATGCGCAGATAGCTCTGGTAGACAACGCGGCCGGCGCCTATGTTCGTATGCCCCACCTCGCTGTTGCCTATCGTTCCTGGAGGAAGGCCCACGTCGGGACCTGAGGCCTCAAGCGTGCAGTGGGGGTTTTTAAGCCAAAGCGAGTCCAGATTGGGCTTTTTTGCGGCCAGGACGGCGTTTCCCTCGCGCTTGTCCGAAAGCCCGTAGCCGTCCATAATTATCAGTGTCAAGGGCGTTTTCATTTGCATGCCGCTTCAACGATGGCCGCGAAATTCTCCGCGTCCAGTGAAGCACCTCCTATCAGTCCGCCGTCTATATCGGGCTGCGCCAAAAGCTCGGCGGCGTTTTCGGCGTTCATGGAGCCCCCGTAAAGGATGGAGGCCGACCTTGCCGTTCCGGCTCCGTAAAGGCCTTTGATTACGGCTCTTATTTCGGCGCACATTTCGCCCGCCTGAAGCGGGGTAGCCGTCTTGCCGGTGCCGATCGCCCAGACAGGCTCGTATGCCACGACGGTTTTTTGAGCAGCCTCTGTTGACAATTCAAAAAAAGCCTCCTTGAGCTGCCTTCTCACCACGTCAAATTCCGTTCCCTTTTCCCTCTGCCCGAGGGTTTCCCCGACGCATAATATGGGAATCAGGCCGGCGGAATGTGCCGCCCTGAGCTTGCGGTTTATCAGCCCGTCGTCCTCGCAGTGGTACTGCCTGCGCTCGCTGTGCCCTATTATGGCATATTTGACGCCGGCCCGCCTGAGCTGGACGGCTGAAACCTCGCCCGTCCTCGCGCCCTTTTCCGCTTCGCTCACGTCCTGGGCGCCGACGGCTATCCTCGAGCCCTCAAAGGCCTTAAGGGCGGTAGTGATATGCAAAAAGGGAACGCAAACGGCCACAAGGCAATCTGCGGCTCCGCCGCTTTCCCTGCCGGCGCTCATCCTGTCCAGAGCCGCTTTCAGGGTTTGCGCGTAAGGCTCCACATCGGAAACCAGCAGGTTCATTTTCCAATTTCCGGCTACAAACGGTTTTCTGTATTTTTTGTTCATTTCAACTCATCCCTCTCGGCTGCGCTGCGTTCTCTGCGGGCGCCTTACGGCGGCGCATGCCGCAGCTTGCGCAGCCGGCTACGCGTCCAGCAGGCAGGCTATCCCCGGCAGCTCCTTGCCTTCCATAAGCTCAAGGGAGGCGCCTCCGCCGGTGGATATGTGGTCCATGCTGCCGGCAAGGCCCAGCTTCGTCACCGCGGCTACGCTGTCGCCCCCGCCTATAACCGTCACGCCTCGGCACTCCGCCATTGCCCTGGCTACCGCCTCGGTGCCTTTGGAAAAGGCGTCGAACTCAAAGACTCCCATCGGGCCGTTCCATATTATGGTGCCCGCTCTTTTGATTTCCTCGGCAAAGGTTTCGCGTGTCTTTTCGCCTATGTCAAGCCCCATCATGCCGTCGGGTATATTGTCGGCCTCGCAGGCCACGGGCTCGGCGCCGGCCGAAAACTCGCTTGCCGCAAGGACGTCCGAGGGAAGTATTATCTCCACGTCCTTTGAGCTGGCCTTGACCATCATGTCTATGATGTAGGGAATTTTGTCCTCGTCAACCAGGGACTTGCCTATCCTGCCGCCCATGGCCTTGATGAAGGTGAAGGCCATGCCGCCGCCGATCAGCAGCACGTCCGCCTTGTCGATCAGGTTGTCCAGGACGGCCAGCTTGTCCGAAACCTTGGCTCCGCCGAGCACAGCAAGCAGCGGCCTGCGCGGGTTTTCCAGGGCCCCGCCTATGGCTTTCAGCTCGGCTTCAATGAGGAAGCCGCAGTAGGCGGGAAGGTAGGCGGCAACGCCCGCCGTGGAGGCGTGGGCGCGGTGTACGGTCCCGAAGGCGTCCGACACAAAAACGTCGGCAAGGGAGGCGAGCTCCTTCGCAAAGGCGGGGTCGTTTTTTTCCTCCTCCTTGTGGAAGCGCAGATTCTCCAGCAGCATGGCCTCCCCCGGCTTCAAAGCGGAGGCCATCGCGGAAACGGCGGGGCCGACGCAGTCCGGCGCCATGGCGACTTCCTTCCCCAAATACTCGCCGAGGCGCTTTGCAACGGGCTTGAGAGACAGCTCGGGCTCAAAGCCGCCCTTGGGCCTGCCGAGATGGGAGCAGAGTATCGCGGCCCCGCCCTGCTCCAGTATATATCTGATGGTGGGAAGAGCGGCCGCTATGCGGGTATCGTCGGCTATGGCGCCGTTTTTATCGAGCGGTACGTTGAAGTCGCAGCGTACCAGCGCCTTTTTGCCCTTCAAGGGTATGCCCGCGACGGTTTTTTTGTTGTAATTCATTGTTCCACCTCCAAAGTATCCGGCCGCAAAAAACCGGATTGCTATGTCAGACCCATGAAATCGAGCCGGCGCAGAGCTTCGTAGCAAAAAACCGCGACCGTATTTGCAAGATTCATGCTTCGCGCGTTTGAAATCATGGGCAGCCTCAGGCATCTGCTTTCGTATTTTTCGCGCAGCCAGGCGGGCAAGCCGGCTGTTTCCTTGCCGAACATAATAAAGCAGCCGTCGGTAAAATCGGCCTCCGTGTATCTTTTTTTAGCCTTGGTGCTTGTGAGCCAGAGGTTTTCATCCCCGTTGACGCGGAAAAAGTCATCAAGATTGTCGTATACTCGGACATCAAGCAGATGCCAGTAGTCAAGCCCGGCCCGCTTGACCGCCTTTTCCGAGATGTCGAAGCCGAGCGGGCGCACAAGATGGAGCCTTGTCCCGGTCACCGCGCAGGTGCGCGCGATATTGCCCGTGTTCTGCGGTATCTCAGGCTCGACCAGAACAACGTTTATCATTGACCTAAACCCCTGGAAGCTTTTCTTTAGAAGCTGATTTTGTGCATAGTGCTGTAAAATTAAGCATACGTAAACATATTATACCTGCATGCCGCGATATTCAATAATAAAAAATAACGAATTTTGCCTTGTTTTTGCCGCTCTGCGGTTTATTATACCCGAATTTGCCGCGGAATCAAATCATCCTTTACAAAGCGGGCCGGCTTTGCTATAATACCTTGGCGCCGCAAGACGCATGCGCCTTGCTTTATGCGCCGGTAGCTCAGCTGGATAGAGCGTCGGCCTCCGGAGCCGAAGGTCGTGGGTTCGAATCCCGTCCGGCGTGCCAATAACTGGACACCAGTTTTGATACAATGAGTATCGAAGCAGTTGTCCAGTTTTTTTGCAAAAGTCCTTGTTTGCAAGGGTTTTTATATACCTTTTAACTAAAGTAGGCTCTACGGTAACCGAGGAATGGTCGCCGTAGAGCCTTTTTGCATTTTTGCCTATGGACTCTTAATTAAAGGTCTGGAGGGTGTGCTTTGGTGCCGGAGGAATAAATAAAAGGTGTAACGCTTGTTTTACGGAGACACTACCATTCCGTTCCGAAGAGTGGCATGGGCAAAGAAATCAAGTAATATGCCGAACAGCTTACAACGAAAAAAAGCGTATCTGCGACATCTACATCAAGAATGTGCTGGGTGTCCTCCAGAACGAGCCCCACCTTTGCTTCGGCAATGCCGAACCTCAGTCCATCTTGGATGCTGATGGCGGCTATCTCTCGTTCTAAAGAAAAGTTCAGTCTCGCATAGAAAATCCACTCGTTCTTTATTCCGTATAATACTGCGCCTGTGCGTTCCACAGCTCGTAGTATTTGCCGTTTACATCGGCAACGAGGCTTGCGTGAGAGCCTTGCTGAATAACTGAGCCCTCATGAAACACGGCGATTTCATCACAGAATTTGCAAGAGGACAGGCGGTGGGAGATATAGATTGCGGTCTTGTCGCCTGCGATCTCGTCGAATTTTCCATAAACCTCTGCTTCTGCAATTGGGTCGAGAGCTGCCGTAGGCTCATCGAGGATAATGAACGGTGCATCCTTGTAAAGCGCACGGGCGATAGCGATCTTTTGCGCTTCACCACCCGACACGTCAACACCGTCTTTGTTATAATCCTTGTAAAGATAGGTTTCCGTGCCGTCTTTCATTTTAATAAATCTGTCGGAGAAGCCCGCTTTTTCAAGACAAATAATAACAAGTTCTTTATCGTAATCCATCTTACCGGCAACATTCTCACCGAGCTTCAAACTGAGCAGCTTGAAGTCCTGGAATACCACGGAGAAGATGTCCATATACTCCCGATAATTATACTTGCGAATATCAATGCCATTCAGCAGAATTTCACCCTCGGTAGGATCATACAACCGGCACAGCAGTTTAATGAACGTGGTTTTACCCGAACCATTCATACCGACAACCGCAAGGCGTTTGCCAATTTCAAATTTCATATTGACGTTGCGGAGTGCCCAGTTATCACTACCGGGATATTTAAAAGATACGTTGCGGAACTCAACCTGATATTTTCTGTCACGGCGCTTTTCAACCGTAAGACTGCCTTGATACATATTGTTGGGAATATCAAGGTAATCAAAAGTCAGTTCAAGGAACGGAGTGTTGTTGCACATAAGCCCAATGTTGGAAACAAGGCTTGACATACCGCCCGATACCTTGGTGATGGCGGCAACGTACTGTGTTACCGAGCCAAGCCCGAATGCGCCTGCCAATGCTTTGAGGCATACGAAGGCATAGACAACACCCGTAAAGATTACAGAAACGGCTGCGGATGCTGCTCCGTACAAGCCCATAGGACCCCAAGCATAATGGGCAAACATACCGTTAGAGCCGAAGGGAACTTCTTTGTTGCGGTTATATCTGTCGCATATCTTATCTTGGCGATACATTCTTACGTCGGTTGCAAGATTGCTGTAATATCCAAGATAGCCGAAGAAGCCAAACAAGCGATTTCCAAAATTATGAGAATTTGCGTGCTTTGCGTAATAGGTTCCTGCTTTGTTATTGAGCATAGGGGAAACAAAGGTAACTGCCAACATAACAATGATAACACCGAGGACTACCAAGGGATGATCGAGGATTGCCAATGTACCGGCATCGGTGGAGACTTTGCTGGCAAACAATGTTACCGTAAGAGCAAGACCACCGAAAATCGTAAATACAGAGGAAAGAAGTTCTCCGTAGCACTTATTCACTCTGCCAAGTCCCCAACTACCGCCGTTAGAATTCTGACGGATGGTGGATAGCATTTCGGCAGAATGTGTATCATCAAGATTGACATAGTCGGTATCCATCATTTTTTCCGAAACGATATGTTCCATCTTCAGCCACCAGCCCGCATTCTGTGTTTCTTTCCACTTGGTAAGGAACGCCGTTCCTAAAGCGATAGCTGCAGCGCAAACAATAGTAATGATAACAAGCGTTTGAAGCCGCTGTGTGTCTCTATTTCCTACAAGCTCGTCGATTAAAAGTGCAGAGAGGAAAATGCCAACATATGGTGTGAGGGCGTTCCAGATTACGTTCACCAAATGAGACACTACCATTTGGGGATAATGCTTGTAAATCAGTTTGAGTGCCCGATTGTTTGCTCGAAAAGCTCTGTTCAAGGTCACTTTGCTTTCAGTTATCTTCATTTTCATCCTCTCCTTCCTTGTAGTATTTACTCTGAACATCAAACAACTCGGCATATTTGCCGCCTGCTTTAAAGAGTTCTTCGTGCGTTCCTTCTTCAACTATACCGCCGTCTGCAATCATAATGATTCTGTCGCAGAAGCGGGTGGAGGCAAGACGGTGGGAAATGTAGATAGAGGATTTACCGCTTGTCATTTCATTGTACTTCTGATACATTTCAGATTCAGCGATAGGATCAAGCGCCGCCGTCGGTTCGTCAAGTACAATAAACGGAGCATTCTTATAAAGCGCACGGGCAAGCATAAGCCGCTGTGTTTCGCCACCTGAAAGAAGTATGGCATCCTCATAAATTTCTCGGTTCAGATATGTTTCATATCCATCTTTCAAAGACTCGACTTTATTGCGGAGTCCAGCTTTGTCAACACATTCCTTAACACGATCCATATCGAAGCCAACGCTGTCCTGTGCTATGTTGGTTGCAATCGTGCCGGCAAGGAGCGAGAACTCCTGGAACACCGCCGAGAACATCTTGTAATAATCTCTGCGATTAAACTCTCTAATATCCTTTCCGTCAAGGAGAACACGCCCCTCGGTAGGATCTAGGAAACCGCAGATCAGCTTGATAAGCGTAGTCTTACCTGCGCCGTTCAAGCCAACCACCGCTAACTTTTCGCCGGGATGGAGCGTGAGATCAATACCAGTAAGTGTATCTTTATCTGCTCCGGGATAACGATAGGATACGTTTTCAAGTCTGATTTCGTAAAGTCTGTCTGCTTCTGCTTCAATAGGTTCGCCGTCCTCAAATATGAAAGGTTCGGGATATTCAATAAATTCACGAACAGAGGAAATATCCAGGGATTGCGTATGGAGCGTATTAAAGCCGCCAAGAATACCCGATACCCAAGCAGTAAATCCACCTACTGCGCTGAAGAACAGCAGGAACTCCGAAACACTAAGTCCGTTGTTAATGATAAGATCTATTAGATAAGCGTATACAATCGCATTGCGGAGAAATGTAAGCACGAGATCAACGATTCTCGCCCAGATGTAAATGCCCTGCGCCTTACTCTGAAACGCCGTGTATGCCGTCATACTTTTTTCATAGAGTTCGTTGATCCAAGAACGCAAACCGAAAATGCGAATATCCTTAGCAAGCGTCAAATCGCTTGAACGACGGTCAAGGTAATATATCTGTTTTGTGTGTTCGGATTCTTCCGCACGGTGACGATATCCCCAGTCGTTCAAGTGATTGCTGACGAAATAGGAGATAACCGTTGTGACAAGAATTGCCACCAGCAGAAGCGGCTGAATGGATGACATCAGAATGACGTAAAACACAAATCCGATGATGTTAGTCGTCAAATCTGTCAGCGTAGTCCATATAGCTTCTGTTGCCGCTAGGTTCGATTTGGTTGTTTCCTGCGCCTTGATTTTCAGTTCATTGAATTTTTCGTCATAAATGTTGGGATAAGAAGTTGTTGCGGCTTTTTTGTTAAGCTGTGCAATGATTTCGCAACGGATGCTGATTCTTCCGTATAATGTGTTCGTATTCACATACGAGGATGCCGCCGAAACGACCATCAAAGCAATAACGAATACCACTATCGTCAATATCAACTCCGTAACCGACGCCTTTCTTTCCACCACGGAGAGTATCGTGGGGGAAACATATAGATTAATAAGGTTTAGGGCAACGGCTGTTAGAGCCGAAAGCAAGCTGAGCACAATAACCTTTTTCTCTCCCGAAGTCCAAGCGAGTTTTATCATGTACCATGAGTTCTGACCCATGTTGTATTTTGACTTGGGAGATTTTCCTTTTTTTGTTTTTTCCTTCATCACGAAAAATCACCGTTCTTTCTGTGCATAGGATAACACAAAAATTCGCCCCGGATGATTTCGGTGACGAATCGTCATTTCTGGGTGATGAATTGCAAATAATCACACCTGCGGAAGCAGAACTTCGGTTGTAAACGCTCCGTCCTCACTATTGCGGCTGATAAATCCATCCAGCCGTTCCACAATCGCATCTATGCGAACAAGACCGAATCCATGCCCTTCGCCTTTGGTGCTACGGAACAGCTTACCCTCCTTTTTCATTTTCTTGCCTGCTGTAAAGTTGGTAAAGGAAATGTAGAGCTGGGTATTTTTCATATCCATATATACACGGATCACACGCTGATTCTCCGGCAACTTTACGCTTGCTTCAATGGCGTTGTCAAAGAGGTTGCCAATGATGCAGCACAGATCAATCTCCGAGGATCTCAGTTTTACGGGGATATGTGCGTCTGCCACGACCTCAATCCCTTTTGCTTTTGCAAGCGAAATTTTGGAATTGAGGATAGCATCGGTCATGGGATTGCCAGTCTTGATAACTGTGTCAACGGTAGTCAGATCTTCATCGAGCAGGTCAAGATAATTCTTAATTGCATCAAGGTCCCCTTTGGCTGCGTAGGCTTTCATCGTCTGAATGTGGTTGCGGTAGTCGTGCCGCCAACCACGAATTTGACGGTACATATTATCAACTTCACGGTAATGCGTTTCGATCAGCTCGTGCTGATAGGAAGCGATTTGCTTTTCTATTCTCTTTGAAAACAATCCCATACGCTTTACCTCATGTTAATAATTGCTCGGTTAATACCGTTATACGCTCCCCGTGGGAGAGGAAGGGCGGTTCCGTCGCTCAGTTTGATTTCCGTCTTGGTTACACGGCTGATCTGCGTTAGGTTGATGATCGTGGAACGACCCAGACGATAGAAGCGCTCGTCAAGCTGTTTTTCAAGCTCACCCAAAGTCATTTTTACCGTAACGTCAGACAGAGCGTGAATAGTAACATAGTTGCCGAACACATCTGCATACCGAATTTGATAAATCGGCACACGCACCATTTCGCCGCTGATCTCAAAGTTCAAGACCTTTTCGTTCTTGGAAAGTTTCTCTGCGGCACGGTCAAGCACCGAGCAGAGCTTTTCTTCTTTTACGGGTTTCATCAGATAGTGGATAGCTGCCACTTCGTAGCCCTCTGAAATGTAATCAGAGTAGCCCGTGATGAAAACGATCTGAACCGTATCGTTGTTCTTACGGAGCTGCTTGGCCATCGTCACGCCGTCCATAGCTCCCATTTCAATGTCCAGGAGCAGAATATCATAGTCGCTTTCTTCTGTATAGCGGAACAGGAAGTTCTCTGCAGAAGAAAAGGTATCAGTATGTACCACATGACCGGCAGAAGCCGCCCAGCGATCTACCATATTCAAAACATATTGTCTGTCTGCATCGGAATCGTCGCAGATTGCAATTTTAAATTTCATGTTCTCACCGTCCTTATTATTTACTTTTTCAAATCCAGAACATACCGAGAACCTTTCTCGGCCTTTTCGTAGATCTGAAAGCCTAAGCTCTCAAAGCGCTTTAAGAAACACAAAGATACAGGATGCGCCTCCCGCAAAGTATTTTCCTGAATCTGAGGCGAAAAATACACTAATATCTTCCGGCTGCATCGTCAGGGGAAGGATAGAGAACAGCATAATATTCCGCGGAGTCACCGCAGAAGCGGGGGCGGAGGTCAAAAACTGCGTCATCATGCAGAATACCGTCGTCGGAAGAGGCGCGGCGCTGGAAAACGTGATTTGCGACAAGTACGCTGTCATAAGGGAAGGCGTAAGGCTTGCGGGCGGCGGCGAGCCTATCCTCGTGGGAAAGGGCCAGGATGTTTGAGGCGCTTTGCAAAGCAGCCCCGCGCTGATTGCAGGAGGGATAAAATGGGAAAGCTGTCTGTGCTGTTCGCCGCATTTGAAGCCGAGCCGTTTGCCAAAACCGGCGGGCTGGGCGACGTGTGCGGCAGCCTGCCGCGCGCGCTCAACGGCGGGGATCTTGAGGTGCGTCATCATGCCGAAGTTTCAAACCTTGCCCGAGGCTTTCAAAAGCCGGCTGGACCGCGTCGCCAGCTTCGATGTGCGCCTGGCCTGGCGCAGCCTATACTGCGGAATAGAGACCCTGACATACGGGGGCGTGGTTTTCCGCTTCGTAGACAACGAGTATTATTTCAAGCGTGAAGCCCTGTACGGCTATGGGGACGACGGGGAGCGCACGGCCTTTTTCTCCAAGGCCGCGCTGGAGGCGCTGAGGCATATCGGCTGGGTACCGGACATCATCCACTGCCACGACTGGCACGCGGCCCTTATTCCGGTGCTTTTGAAGGGCCAATTCATGGGAGAGGAGCCGTACCGCGGAATAAAGACCGTTTTTACCATACACAACCCGCAGTATCAGGGCATATACCCGCCCGGCGTACTCGGGGATCTTTTGGGACTGGACTGGAGCTCCGAGGCGGCGGGCGCGCTGCGGCAGTTCGACACGGTAAACTATCTGCGCGGAGCCCTCGCCTGCAGCGGCAGAATAAGCCCCGTAAGCCCGACTTATACCGAGGAGATACTGACATAGCGATACGGCGAGAGGCAGCAGGACATACTGTCGCGCCGGCGCGGCCAACTTTTCGGCATCCTCAACGGAATAGATGCGGAAAAGTACGATCCGTCCGCCGATGCGGCGCTTTACAAAAACTACGATAAAGCCTCGCCGGAGCTGAAGGCGGAGAACAAAACGCACCTCCGGCGCGAGCTCGGCCTGGCGGAGGAGCCCCGCTTGCCCCTAGACGCAGCAGTCAGCCGCATGACGGAGCAGAAGGGGCTGGAGCTAATCACGGGCGCCATGGAGGAGCTGATGAGCGGCGAGAATGGCGTTCAGCTCGCGGTAATCGGAGCGGGTGAGCGCGCCTATGAGGACGCATTCCGGTATTTTGCCGGCAGATATCCGGGCAGGCTTGCTTACCTGCCGGTGTTCGACGACAAAACGGGCCCGAAGGCTCTATGCCGGGGCGGAAATGGCGCTTGTCCCCTCGAAATTCGAGCCCTGCGGGCTGACGCAGATGATAGCGATGCGCTACGGCACGGCGCCTGTGGTGCGCGAGACGGGAGGGCTGCGCGACAGCGTTGTCCCGTACAACAAATACACGTGAGAGGGCACCGGCTTCGGCTTTAAAAATTACAGCGCTTCGGAGCTGCTGGAAGCCGTGCGCTCGGCGGCCTCCCTGTTCAACACCGACCGGGGGGCCTGGACCGGGCTTGCAAAACGCTGCATGGAGCAGGATTTTTCGCGTGCGGCCTCGGCCGGGAGATACAGGGCGCTGTACGGCTAAATGCGTTGACCGGGTCCGGCTACTTTCGCCCGGAGCTCTTTCCGGAGAACCTGAAGCCTACGAAAGCGCCGCAGGCGCCGCCTATTGCATGGGCGAGCTGGGAAATATTGTCGTTGGAGAAAAGCCCGTCGATTATTTCCTTGCCGAGATAAAAAACGAGGACAAAAATCAGCGTCAGGGGGATGCGTCCGCTTTTCATGCCGGCGAAGGAGGACATGACTATAAGCATAAACACTATGCCGCTGGCCCCGAGTATGGCGGCGCCCGGGAAAAATATCCATTGAGCCGCTCCGGAAATGAACGCCGTGGCGGCCGCAGCCGCAAGCAGCCTGCGGCTTCCGTATTTTTCCTCCAAGGGAGGGCCTATGACCAGAAGCAGCAGCATGTTGTTTATATAGTGCCCGTAATTTGCGTGCCCCAGGACGTGCAGAAAAAAGCGCGGATAAGTAAGAGGGTCGGCCGGGGAGGAACGGTAGACGGAAAACAGCAGGGCGTTTGCGCGTCCGCCGGTAAGCTCGGACAAGACCAGGGCGGCCAGAGAAGCCAGGGCAAAGGATATCATTACGGGAGAGTTGTATTGAAGCCTTTTTTTATTTTCATGGAAGCACATCCTTTATTTATATTATACGCTTATCAATTATTGGCGCAAGAGTCTGGTGCGTTGGTTAATTAAAATACAAGGGGCTATAAATTTAATTTATAGCCTCGGCGATATGACCGAAATAAGCAATGCATATTAAGCAAGAGTAACAAAAGTAAATATAGATTTATGCAAACCTTCAGGCCCGATTGACAAATATGATTAATATCTTTATAATAGCCCCGTGTCAGGCGTCATTATCCAAAGAGTAATGGCAGCCCATAAAAGGAGGCAACTGAAAATGAAAAAAGCACTTGCAATCATCCTGATGCTCGCGCTGGTATTCTCCTTCTCCGCTTGCGACGGAAAGAATACCACGAGCAACGGCGGGGCGTCGGGTGGCGGCAATACGAACCAGACCGATACGTCGGGCGGAACCGGTAATACAGACAACACCGGCAATTCTGGATCCGCCGGAACGAGCAAGCCGTACCCCAACTGCAACGAGGACGGCAGCATCAACCTCGACCGCATAGCCCACTACGACCAGGAATACGACTATACCCAGAACCCCAAGTTTAAAATCGCCTACATAGCGCAGGCCGGCTCGGCCCTGTATCAGCAGTCCGCCGCCGCCTACGAGCACTGGGCCCCGCTCTTCAACTGCGAGTGGGCGGGCTTCATCTCCGCCAACGGCGATTCCGACATGTTCCTCACCAACCTTCAGAACCTTATTGACCAGGGCGTGAAGGGCTTCATACTCGACCCGGACAGCACTATTTTCCCGGCCGTTGTCAACCTGCTTTCCCAGTATCCCGACGTGCAGTGGATGGCCCAGATGTCCGCAGCGCGTGACGGCGAAACCGGCGATGGCGTGGCCGTCGGCGGCAACCTGATACACCCCTATGTCGGCTTCGACAACTACGACGCCGGCAAGCAGGTAACCAAGAAGCTTATCGAATGGAAGGAAGAAACCTATCCCGACGTTCCCTGGAACGAGATAGGCTTCCTGGCCTTCAACTACTCCGTATCTCCGCAGCTCAACGAGCGCGTTCTCGGCTCCCAGGACGTTTGGAAGGAAACCACCGGCAGCCTTGACAACTTCTTTGTAGCCGACTGCGTATCCACCGGCATAGACCTCCAGGGCGGCATAGACGCTGCCGGCCCCATCATCTCCTCCCACAGCGAATACAAGTACTGGCTTGTCAACGGCCTCATAGACGACTTTGCCCAGGCGGCCGCTTCCATCCTCGATACTCAGGGACTCACCGAAACCTCCTGCGTCATCGACTTCGGCGGCTCTGCCCTTCAGATGCAGTGGGACGAGGGGCAGCAGGACGCGTACCGCTACGCTCTGTTTACCGCCCAGAACCTCTACGCCGAGCCGATTATAGGCGCCGTATACGCCATGCTCAACGGCTGGGCGACGCCCCAGACGCTGTGGCCCAGCTGGGTCAAGTGGGACGACCACGGCAAGGAAGGCGAAACCTACGCGCAGCTCAGGCTTCCCACCGTCTGGCTCGAGCCCGACACCTACAAGCACTATCTTGAGTGGACGGATATGTATGCCCACGCCGACGCTTACCCCTACAGCCAGGAGGGCATCTCTCTGGACGATTACAGCCCCTTCGTTGACAAGGTTCCCGACGAATACAAGGCCCCGTAATTCGGCAAGCTGAAGCTATCAAAATTGGACGGTGCATCCGCCGTCCAATTTTATTGAGGGACCGCCGCCTGAAGCCTCAGGCGCGCCTTGCGGCAATAAGGCGGCGGTCCCCGACTCTTATATATGGACAGGTGAATGAATGGAAACGGCAAAGTCATTGGAATTTAGAGGGATCGGAAAGTCCTTCCCCGGCGTGCGAGCCCTTGACAATGTCAGCTTCAAGGCGGAAGGCGGGAAGGTGCTGGCGCTTCTCGGCGAAAACGGGGCTGGGAAAAGCACGCTGCTTAAGATAATGAGCGGAGACCAGCGCGCCGATGAAGGAGAGATCCTGTTAAACGGCGTTCCGGTAGTCTTCAATGATCCTCAGTCCGCGATTGCCGCCGGCATAAGCGTAATATATCAGGAACGCCAGCTAATCCCCAGCATGTCGGTTATGGAAAACCTTTTCGCGGGCGCCCTGCCCAAAACAAAATCCGGCTTGCTGGACAAGCGCAAGCTCTATAAGGACGCCAAGGAGCTGATAGAAAAATTCGGCCTGGCCATTGACCCGAGGGAGCAGGTCGGGCGCCTGAACGTTGCCTACCAGCAGATGGTCGAGATAATGAAGGCATGCCACAGGGATTCGGACATAATTGCCTTCGACGAACCTACGGCCCCCCTGACGGATTCGGAAATAAGGATACTTTTCGACCTCATAAGAAAGCTGAAGGCGGACGGAAAGGCGGTAATCTACGTATCGCACCGCATGGCGGAAATATTCCAGGTTACGGACGAAATTGTGGTGCTAAAGGACGGCAGATTCGTAACCGCTCTGAAAACGGCGGAGACGAACGAGGCCGAGCTCATCAAGGCCATGGTCGGGCGCGACATAGGGGACACGTACGCGAACCTGAGCCGCAATACAAAATTCGGCGAGGTAGTCCTAGAGGTTAGGAACCTTAAAACGCAGTTTATACACGACGTGAGCTTTCAGGTGCGCAAGGGCGAAATCGTCGGGCTTGCGGGTCTGGTTGGCGCCGGCCGCACTGAGGTGGCCAGGGCTCTGTTCGGGGCCGACCAGGTCACCGGGGGCGAAATAGTACTCGAAGGCAAGCCGGTCGTTTTCAAAACCCCTAGGGAAGCCATAGACAAAGGGATAGCGCTTTGCCCGGAGGACCGCAAGGAGCAGGGGCTTGTGATGGGCCGCTCAATCAAGGACAACGTAGCCATGCCCGTGGTCAACGAGCTCTGCAGGGGAATATTCATAATAAAGGAAGAAATGGCGAAGCTGGCGGAAAAATCGGTGGCCAAATATTCCATAAAGACGCCGACGATTGAAAAGCTGGCCGTCGAGCTTTCGGGCGGCAACCAGCAGAAGGTGATCCTCGGCCGGTGGACGAGCGAAAAAATGGAAACGAAGGTGCTGATACTGGACGAGCCCACGAAGGGAATAGACGTGGGGACGAAGGCGGAGATATACCAGACGGTATGCGATCTGGCCAAGCAGGGCATTGCCGTTATATTCATATCCAGCGAGCTTACCGAGGTCATAAACCTGTCTGATAGGATAATAGTAATGCACAACGGGCACATAACCGGCGTCGTTTCACGCGAGGAAGCGACGGAAGAAAAAGTTCTGACGCTGGCCATGTTGGAGTAAGGGAGGCGGCATAATTGAAGAAAGAAAACAGCTCCGGCAGAAGTGTCCGTTCGATAGCCGGCAACAAGATATTTCAGCTCGTAGCCCTTTTTGTGGTGCTGGTGATTATTTTTACCGTATGGTCGGCGCTCAAGGGCGGCCAATTCTTTAAAATTACAACGCTCAGAAACATTTTAACCTCGCTGGTCGTTTCATCTTTCCTGACGATAGGCGCCGGCTGCCTTATGATTTCCGGCAATATAGACCTTTCCCAGGCCGCCGTAGGCGCATTCGGCAGCATGGTTTTGGCCTCCGCGGTCAACGCCTGGCATCTGCCGTGGTTTGTGGCGCTTATCATAGCGCTGCTGCTGTGCGCCGCCTTCGGCGCGTTCAACGCGCTGCTTGTAACCAAGTACCGTTTTCCGGCCTTCATAGGAACGCTGGCGATGGCCTCGATTGCCAAGGGCCTTATGTACCTTTTCAGCTCGATAGGCAAGGGCGGGCAGGCAAGCAATGTGGCATTTTCAAATAAGGTGCTCAGCTTTATCGGCCTGGGCTATGTTGGGCCCATACCCTTTTCAATAATAATAATGGCGGTATTCTTTATAGCATACGGCATACTGATGTCAAAGACAAGATTCGGAATGAAGGTTACGTTCATAGGCGGCAACCCTGAAGCGGCGAGGCTGGCCGGAATCAACTCAAAAGCCATAACCTATATTTTGTTTATAAACTGCTCAATTTTAGGCGGAGTAGCCGGCATATTCAACGCCTGCCGGCTTGGCCAGGGCGCGCTGACGGCGCTGACGACCAACCAATTTACAGGCCTGACCGCGGCCGTCTTAGGCGGCATATCCTTCGGCGGCGGCGTCGGCGGCATGGCGGGCGCGTTCATAGGCCTGCTCATACTCAATACTTTCCAGATAGGAATGAATGTGGTAGGCGTAAACCCCTTCTGGGTGAACGTATTTTCGGGCGTGATATTGCTCGTAGCGCTTGCTTTGGATTTCATCGCTAAATACGCTCCTGCAAGGCGCATCGCGCGCAAGAGCGGGGAGGGCAGGATATGAACAGGACATCCTTCATCAGGCGGGCCATGCGCAACAAGGCGGCGCCGCTGCTGATAATTCTTATCGTACTCTTGGCAACCACCATGACTATAAGCAGCGGCGTCCTAAGGGGCGAGCCGCTGTCGGCCCTGTTCACAAAGGGCTTTATGGCCAGGGGAAACCTGATAAACATCTTTTATAATCTGGTCATCCAGTGCATCATGATGTGCGGCATAGCCTGCATATTGATAGGCGGCAACATAGACCTCTCCGTGGGCGGTCAGGCGGCTCTCAGCGCGCTGGTCTTTGCCTGGTTCTGCAAGTATACTTCGCTGCCTTGGCCGGTAATAATTCTCATTGCGCTTGCGCTTGCCGTTTGCCTGGGCCTTATCAATACCTTCCTTGTAAACGTGCTGAAGTTTCCCTCCTTTATAGCAACCATAGGCATGGCTTCCATCTACAGCGGCCTTTGCAACGTAATGACCAAGGGAAACAACATACAGATAAGCCGAGCCGGGTTTCTCGCCATAGGCCGCGCCAAGCTTTTCGATCTCATCCCGGCCACCTTCATATTCGCCCTTCTGCTGCTGGCGATATACCAGTTTATGCTTTCGAGAACGACCTTCGGGCGCAGCATATACATGGTGGGAGGCAACAGGAACGCGGCCAGGCTTTCGGGCTTGAACCCGCAAAAAATAACCAAGATACTTTTTATAAGCAACAGCGTGCTGGCGGCTGTCGGCGGCCTGCTCTGGTCCTCTCAGATCAAGCTTGCCAGCCCGACCTCAATTATAACAAACGCTCCGGATATGACGGTAATATCCGCCGCCATACTTGGCGGGGTATCGTTCATGGGCGGCTCCGGCGGCCTGGGCGGAGCCTTTGTGGCCCTGCTGCTGCTCAGCGTGTTCGACAACATGCTGACGGTATTGAACGTGCCTTCCTACTGGAACGTCTTTGCCCAGGGGCTTGTGCTTGTCGTGGCGCTCATATTCGACTATATCAACGCCGAACGCAGAAGGAAAGCCTTGCTTGCGGGCCGGTAGTGCACGACAAATAAAAAAACGTTTTGCTGCAGACTCTTTCGGTTAAGAAAGAGTCTGCTTATTTAATGCGCCTATGCTGGGCGCGCTAAAAAGCCGGACGGACTTGTCCGCCCGGCTTTTTTAACACGGCAATGAAAAGCTCCGCCGGAAAAGCCGCCTTAACCGCGCGCGGCGCGGGCCTTCATTACTCTTGCGAAAACGGCGTCGGCATGGTATTCGGTGTGCTCAGACGCCGAAGCTATGGCTGCGGGACGCGTCGGCTCGAAGGGCTTTGCGCCCTTGCCGCCCAGCTCCCCAAGCAGCAGTGCAAGGGCCTCAAGGCTGTCCACAGGCGCGTCAAGAGCCTTGCAGAAGCTCTGCGCGTCGCCGTAGGCGCTGACGAAGGAGCCGCTCTTTTCGGCGACGGCGGCCAGAGGTATGACCACGTCGGCCAGCTTGGCCGTTTCGGTCATATAGCGGTCGAAAACGACGGCAAAGCCCGCGTTCTTAATCAGCTCGGCGGCCTTGCCGTTGCCGCAGCCCACGGGGTCCTCGCCGAAGACGAAGACCGCTTTGGCGGAAACGGAGGAGGGGCCGGCGGCGCACCTGTCAAGGTTAAGCCGCAAGGCAAGTCCCCTGGCGTTCGGCGAGGCGGGGATATAGATCTTTGCGCCGGTTTCCTTGGCGGCGGCTATAGCTTCCTTCAATGCCTCGGCGTCGGGGTCGAAGTCGAAGACAAAGAGCGGAGCCTTCGCGGCCCTTACCTTGCCGAGCATGTCCTCGGTCAGCCTCTCGCCGGTCAGCACGGGAATGCGGTTCCTGGCCGCCAGGCGCAAAGCCACAAAGGCGTTGGTGTTGTATTTTGCCGGGTCTACTCCCAGCGCCACAAGCAGGTCGCTGCCCTTTATGTCGCCTATGCCGGAGGCGGCAAGCCGGGGGTGCAGGCTGTAGAACATGGCGGCTGTGGGGTTGATGCCGAAGCTCAGCATATTTCCGGTTTTCAGAGCTGAAGCTATGCCGCCTATCAGAGCGGCCTCCTCGTTTGAGGTCGCGCCGCCGAGGTAAAGCGCAGCCTCGCTTCCGGCTTTTTTAAGGCCGGCGGCCGCAGCCCTTATCGCCTCGCCGAGCGCCGCGTCCTTCCAGACTCCGTTTGACTTTACCTTAGGAGCCGTCAGGCGGTCGGCATCGTTGACATATGAGCTGCAGAAGCGGCCGAATTCGCAGAGGTTCCCGCGGTTGACGCCCTTCTCCATGCTGGAGGTGGCGCGGATAAGCTTTTTTCCGCTGGTGCGCAGCTCCAGAGTGCAGCCCTCGCCGCAGAAGGAGCAAATAGAATCGGTTGTCTTTTCATTGAAGGGGCCGGGCTTTTCAAGCGCGACCTTCTCCGTCAGCGCGCCGACCGGGCAGGAGGATACGCACTGGCCGCAGCGTATGCAGTTGCGTTCCTCGCCGAAGGGCTGGGCAAAGCCCGGCTCCACCGTCACGTTATAGCCTCTCATCAAAAAGCCGAGAGCTCCCGCGCCCTGCACCTCGGCGCAGATGCGTATGCAGCGCGCGCACATTATGCACTTGTTTTTATCTCTCAGCAGATAGGGGTGCGACTCGTCTATCGGATGCTTTTTAAGCGCGCCCGAAAGGCGGTACTGCTCGGCCTCAAAATCGGTAGCGTATTCGCGCAGCTTGCATTCGTGCACGTCCTGGCAGCCGCAGGAGAGGCAGCGCTTTGCCTCGGCCTTGGCCTGCGCCTCGGTAAAGCCCAGCTCCACCTCCCTGAAATTGCGCTCGCGCTCCTTTTCGGCCAGCATGGGCATGCGCTGCTTTGGAAGCTTTTCGTATTTTTCAAATTCCGTCCTGTCCACGTCGCGAAGCTCCCTGCCCTTGGTGTGGTTGTAATGCTTCTTAGGCTTTTTGAGCTCTGCTCCGCGGAGATACAAATCCATGGACATGGCGGCCCGGCGTCCGGCGGCTATGGCCTTGATGGCGGTCTGTGGCCCGGTCACGGCGTCGCCGCCGGCAAAAACGCCGTCTATATTGGTGGTCATCAGCTCCTCGTCGGCTGTGATGCGGCTCTTGCCGGCGGAAAGGGGGAAGCCTTCGCCTATAAAGGAGAGGTCCTGCGTCTGGCCGAGGGCGGCGATGACCACGTCAACGAGCATTTCGTATTCGGAGCCCGCCTTTTCAACCGGGGAGCGCCTGCCGGAGGCGTCGGGCTCTCCGAGCTCCATCTTTATAAGCTCGACGGCGACTCTGCCGTTATGCGGCCTGACGCTCTTGGGGTTAGCCAGCAGCTCGAAGGAAACGCCCTCAAGCTCCGCCTCCTCTATCTCTGATACGTGGGCCGGCATCTCGCTGCGGCCGCGTCGGTAGACCAGCACGACCTTGTCCGCTCCCAGGCGCAGCGAGGTTCTGGCGGCGTCTATAGCCGTGTTGCCGCCGCCGACTACCATGACGGTCTTGCCTGTAAAATCGATTTTTTCGTCTCCGCCGACGCGGCCAAGGAAGTCCACGCCCCTGAGTATGGCTGCGCCGCAGTTATCCTCGCCCTTGCAGCCGAGAGGCTGGCCGACCTGGGAGCCGACGCCGAGGAAGAGGGCTCCGTAGCCCTGCTTCTTCAAGGCTTCCCAGGTTATGTCCCTGCCAAACTCGACGTTGAATTTTATCTCAACGCCCAGCTTCTGTATAATCGCGATTTCCCTGTCGAGGACATCGCGGGGCATCCTGTAGGCGGGTATGCCGTAGCGGAGCATTCCGCCCGCCTTGGGGTGCTTTTCAAATATCGTCACCTCGTGGCCCCGGGCGGCCAGATACCAGGCGCAGGTGAGGCCGGCAGGGCCGGCGCCGATGACCGCAGCCTTCCTGCCGGTGGGGGCCTTCTTCTCGGGCAGATAGGGCACCTTGCTTTCGAGATCCAAATCAGCCACGAAGCGCTTGAGATAGTCAATGCCTACGCGCTCGTCCACCAAATTTCTGCGGCAGGCGTCCTCGCAGGGCCGCGTGCAGACGCGGCCGCAAACGGAGGGGAGCGGGTTGCGCTCCTTTATGAGCTTGAGGGCCTCGTCATACTGGCCGTTTGCGATATGGGCTATATAGCCCTGCACGTCTATATTGGCCGGGCAGGTCAGGGAGCAGGGGGCCACGCAGTCGCCGTGGTGCTGGGACAGCAGCAGCTCGATGTTCATTTTCCGTGCGGCGGAGATAGCCTCGCTCTCGGTGGTAATCTCCATGCCCTCCGCAACCTCGGTGCCGCAGGCCAGCATGGTGCCTCTGGCGCCTTTTACCTCGATGCGGCAGAGCAGGCAAGAGCCGAAGGGCTTCAGGCGCTCGTCGTGGCACAGAGTGGGAATGGCCACGCCGTGGTCGCGGCAGGCCTGCAGTATGGTTTTTCCGGCTTCGGTCTGGCACTCGACGCCGTTTATCTTAATGTTCAGCATTTTCATATTCACCAGCTCCTTTCCGTCAATCTACCGATATGGCGCCGAATTTGCACACGGCCTTGCAGGTGCCGCATTTCGTGCAAAGCGTCTGGTCGATCTCGTGGGGCTTCTTGACGGAGCCGGATATGCACTTGACCGGGCAGTTTTTGGCGCATAGAGTGCAGCCTACGCACTTGTCCGGGTCTATGGCGTATTTTATCAGGGACTTGCACTGCTTGGCCGGGCACTTCCTGTCGCGTATGTGGGCCTCGTATTCGTCCCTGAAGTAGCGCAGGGTGGTAAGCACGGGGTTGGGCGCGGTCTGGCCGAGGCCGCAGAGCGAGTTTTTCTTTATCTGTTCGGCAAGCTCCAGCAGCTTGGGTATGTCCTCCTCCGTGCCCTTGCCTTCGGTGATGCGGGTAAGAATCTCAAGCATGCGCTTGGTGCCTATCCTGCAATAGGTGCACTTTCCGCAGGATTCGCTCTGGGTGAAGTTGAGGAAATAGCGGGCGATGTCAACCATGCAGTTGTCCTCGTCCATGACTATCATGCCGCCCGAGCCCATTATGGCGCCGGTGGCGTTAAGCTCCTCGTAATCCACTACGGTGTCGATAAGCGAGGCGGGTATGCAGCCGCCGGAGGGCCCGCCCATCTGGACGGCCTTGAAGGCTTTCCCGGAGGAGGTGCCGCCGCCTATGTCGAATATTATCTCCCTGAGCGGGATGCCTATAGGCACCTCAACAAGGCCGCCGCGCGCTATCTTGCCCGCCAGCGCAAAGACCTTGGTGCCCTTGGACTTGGCCGTGCCGTAGGCGGCGAAGGCCTCGGCCCCGTTCCTGATTATCCAGCCGATGTTGGCAAGCGTCTCGACGTTGTTGATGTTGGAGGGCTTGCCGAACAGCCCCTTGTTGGCGGGGAAGGGGGGACGCATGCGGGGCATGCCGCGCTGGCCCTCTATCGAGGCTATCAGGGCGGTTTCCTCGCCGCATACGAAGGCCCCGGCGCCCTCCTTTATTTTCACGTTGAAATTGAAGCCGGTGCCCATGATGTTCTCGCCGAGGAAGCCGCGCTCCCTGGCCTGCTTTATCGCTATGTTGAGCCGCTTAATGGCTATGGGATATTCGGCGCGGCAGTAGATGTAGCCCTCGTCGGCGCCGATGGCGTAGCCCCCGATCAGAAGGCCCTCCAGCACGGAGTGCGGGTCGCCCTCAAGGACGCTGCGGTCCATGAAAGCGCCGGGGTCGCCCTCGTCGGCGTTGCAGATTATATATTTCTTGTCGGACTGGGGAGCCCTGGCAAATTTCCACTTTTGGCCCGTGGGGAAGCCTGCGCCGCCGCGGCCCTTCAGACCGGACTTCAGGACCTCGTCTATTACCTGCTCGGGCGTCATGGTTTTCAGGGCCTTTTCAAGCCCCTTGTAGGCGTCCATGGCCAGCGCCTCGTCTATGGACTCGGGGTCTATGTGCCCGCAGCGCGCCAGGACTATGCGCCGCTGCTTTTCAAAGAAGCTGTCCTGCTCGTTGGGCTCCGTGCTTGAACGCACCGTGTATTCGGCGACCGGCTTGCCGCCCAGTACGTGGGACTCAAATATCTTGCGCGCCTTTTCCTCGTTGACCTCGCCGTAAATAGTGCTGTTGCCGGCCTCGTCGACAACCTCCACCATTACCTCCTTGTAGCACATGCCCATGCAGCCGGTTTCAGACATGGCCGCGCCCGCGCCGGGGTTTTCGGAAATGAGGCGCGAAAATTCTTCCTTTACCTTAAGGCCGCCCGCCGCTATGCCGCAGCTGCCGAGACCGATTATGATTTTCATTTCTGGTCTCCTTTCGCATAAAGCTCCCTTATGATTTTGCGCGCCTTGTCCGGAGTTAGGCGGCCGTAAGTCTCGTCGCCTATCATCATTACGGGCGCGAGGCTGCAGCAGCCGAGGCAGGCTACGGATTCAAGCGTGAACTTGTTGTCCTCCGTGGTTCCGCCCATTTCGATCTTCAGCTCGTCGCACAGGGCGTCGGCTATTTTTTCGGAGCCGTTGACGTGGCAGGCGGTTCCGAAGCAAATTTTGATGGTCCTTTCCCCGCTGGGCTTGAGGCGGAACTGTGAATAAAAGGTCGCCACGCCCATTATCTGAGTCTCAAAGATGCCTGTTCTTTGGCTCAGCCTGGTTATGATGTCCTTCGGCAGGTAGCCGTAGGAGCTCTGCAGCTTTTGCAGTATGGGGATAAGGTCCGATTCGTTGCCGTGATAGCATTCGGACATTATGTCCTCAAACGCCTTATAGTAGGCGCCGCTATCACAGCAGCATTTTGTGCACATATTACTCTCCTCCATTGCAGTTTTCCGCGCTTGGCGCCGGCTTGCGCAAAAGAAGCCGCTTTTGGCGGCCAAAACTGTTTTTAAGGCGCAATCCGTTTTATTATAACTTCAAAAGAGCCGCCCAGTCAATGTTAAACGACACATATTGAACAATAATAAAAAGGAAAAGTTAGTCATATTGACATGAGGCCTAATAAGCTCGTCAAAGCCCTTCGTCCAGCACGTCTGCATATTCCGGATGCTCGGCGAGCCACTTTGCGGCATAAGAGCAGGTGACCCGCGCCTTCCTTTTCGTCCTGCGCAGCTCGCGGGCCGCCATTTCCACCAGGCGCGAAGCGACGCCTCGGCCCCTCAGCTCACCGCTGACCCAGGTATGGCAAATATCCACTTTATCCGCCCCGACGGAGGGATACTCCACCTTTCCGAGCACCCTGCCGTTTTCCTCGTAAAGGATAGCGTTTTTGTTTACATGATAGGCCATATTTTCTCCTTTATTTAACCTATTCCCAGCAGCCTCAAATGCCTGCCCAAATGCCCTGCCAGCAAAGCAAAGTAGTCCTCCTCATGCTCCCTCCACAGCGAATAGAGGCTTTCGCGGTATTCGGACTTGAGTATGGGGCCGTAGGCGATATGGATGAGCTGCCGCGCGTCATCCATATCAAGGAGCGAGGAAAGCTCCGCATCGTCCAAGGCTGCCGGTTCGGGAATTTTGGACAGATCCGCCGACACATGGTAGTGCTTTTTCGCCTCGCCGAATTCCGAAAGCGCAAGGGCGTGGATCCGGCGGTAAAGGGCGGGCTCCATCATGGCCGCAAGCCTCATGGCTTCCAGCCAGCTTGTGCCGGAAGTCTTCACATGGAAGCGGCCTTGCGTATGCCGGGCTATCATTGGAAATATGCTGAGCTTGTCGGAGCCCGAATGTATGCTCAGCTTATAGCCGAAGCTGCGGGCTACGGCCGCATGGATCTGAAGCTCGGCCTCGAAGTCTGAGAGGCTGCCGCGGTAATCCACACCCTTCTGGAACTCGCCGCCGAAGCGCGGAGCCAGCGTCTGAAAACGGACGCCTCGGCGCCTCAGCTCGGAGGCGACAAAAAAATGCTCCAAGGGGGTGGTGGGCGTGCCTGTTTCATCTATGGATATTTCAAAATCGGCTGCGCCTCCGGCCAGATACTTTTCATATGCGCCGCAGATAAATTCAATGGCCGCGCCGTAAACGGCGGTGCAGCGCCCCAGCCCTTCCGCGCCGAACTCAAGGGCGCAGCCTTCCGCTTCAAAACGCCTGCCAAGGTAAAGCGCCCTCTGCTCGGCGGAGGGCTCGCCGCCCCGGCCGATTTTTTCGCTGCAATCTATGGTTATCATGGTGCAGCCGGAGCGCAGGGCGCTTTCAATCTCACCGGAGGTTTTCAGGTGGTCGCCGTCAAAGCCCCAGGGCCGGCGGAACCCCTCCCGGAAAACGGCGAAGGTGGCGGCGTCCAGCACATCCGCAAAGGTTCTGCCGGTAAACGTCAGCTCGCGCACAGACTGCTGCGCCAAAACGGGCGCCGCGTCGGCGCTGCGGAAGCAACGCACATGGCCGGGGCCGGCTATGCCGAGCCTGTCTCCCGTACCGAAGGTGCGGGGCAGGGAAAGCACGCGCGAGGGCGCGGTCCACGGCAGCTCCGAACGGAGAAGCTCGGCCGAGGCATGGTCCAGGGGCAGGAAAGCACCGGCAAAAAACAGCAAATCCCTGCCGTCGCCGCCCCTGGCCATATAAATTTCGCCGGCCTCATGCTCGCATATGGACTTGTCGTATATTTTCATCATAGGCGGCCGCCTGTTTTTCCGAAAAATTCGGCAGCGTTGTAATAGCTTATATCGGCCGCGATTCCGCCCAGAGCCTCAATGTCCAGCGGATATTCCCCGTCCTCCGCCCAGGAGCCAAGCAAATTGCAGAGTATGCGCCTGAAATACTCGTGCCGGACGTAAGACAGAAAGCTGCGCGAGTCCGTCACCATCCCGACAAATACCGGCAGAACGGAGAGGGAGGCCAGCGAGGCAAGCTGCTCCTCCATTCCACTTTTCGTGTCGTTGAACCACCAGGCCGCGCCCTGCTGCACCCTGCCGCGGATGCCGCCGGACTGGAAGCAGCCTATGACGCTGCCGATTTGGGCGTTGTCCGCCGGGTTCAGGGAATAAAGCACGGTCCTGGGAAGCGCGCCCCGCTCCTCCATTTTGCCGAGCAGAGCGGCCAGGGCCGCCCCGCTTTCCGCAGGGCCCCAGATGGCGTCAAAGCCGGAGTCGGCCCCGAGGCGGGCGAGCATTCGTGGATTTGCGTTCCTGACGGCGCCGTAATGTATCTGCATGACCCAGCCGCGCCTGCTGTACTCCTCGGCCAGAAACAGCAGCAGGGCCGCCCTGTAGCCCTCCGCTTCTTCGCTTTCCAAAGTACGCCCGCTAAGCGCCTTCCTGAAGGCTGCGTCGGGATTTCCGATAAAATTGCACGGTATGCGGTCCAGCCCGTGGTCGGAATTGCGGCAGCCGAGCGAGTGGAAATAGTCCATCCTGCGGCAAAGCTCAGCCTTAAGGCCGTCGAAATCACTTATTCCGCCGCCAAGCCTTTCTATATATGCGGGAAAGCCGGGCTTGTCCGGATTCAAAACCCTGTCCGGCCGCCAGGCCGGCAAAACGGCGGTGCCGAAGCCCTTGAGCTTTTTGTGGTGCTCGAGGCTGTCGCAGGGGTCGTCGGTGGTGTATATCAGCTCCACCCCGGACGAGCTTATTATGCTACGGGCGCTCATGGTTTTCAGCTTAAAACAGCATTCCTCCCATATCTCCCCGCAGGTTTCGGCCGACAGCGGCCTTATTATGCCAAAATAGCGCTTTAGCTCCAGATGCGACCAGTGATAGAGCGGGTTGCCGACAAGGCGCGGCATCAGCTCCGCGTATTTGGCGAATTTTTCATAGGGCGCCGCGCCGCCGGTGATGAAGCGCTCGTCTATACCGGCGGTCCTCATGGCTCTCCATTTGTAATGGTCGCCGCCCAGCCAGAGCTGCGCCATGTCGTCCCAACGCTTGTCGTCAGCTATATCCTCCGGGCTCAGATGGCAGTGAAAATCGATTATCGGCAGCTTCTCGCAGTATTGGTGATAAAGCGTCCGCGCGGTTTCGGTTCGCAGAAGAAAGTCGTCGCTTAAAAAGCCGGGCATGGCGTTCACCTCGGAGCTGATATTATTATACTTAAGCCGAAAATTCAAGTTTTTATTACAAAAGGTTGAATTGACCGCAATAAATGCTACAATGATGATATCGATCGGAAAAACGGGTTTGGAGCGTGGACAAGGATGGACATAGGACTTATAGGGCTTGCGGTGATGGGCGAGAACCTGGCGCTTAACCTGGCCTCGAGGGGCTGGTCCGTGGCGGTTTACAACAGGACGGCGGAAAAGACAAGGGCTTTCTTGGAGGGGAGGGCGGCCGGAACGAGCATAGCCGGAGCCTGGAGCCTGCCGGAGCTGGTCCTGTCGCTGGACAGGCCGCGCAAAATATTCCTTATGGTGAAGGCGGGAAAACCTGTGGACGACCTGATCGAGGCCCTGCTGCCGCTGCTGGAGCCCGGAGACATCATAATAGACGGAGGAAACTCGCACTATCACGACACCATGCGCAGAACGGAGCTGGCGGAGAGGGCCGGCCTGCTTTACGTGGGAACCGGCGTATCCGGCGGGGAAGAGGGGGCGTTGAGGGGACCGTCTTTGATGCCCGGAGGCTCCGCGGGAGCCTGGGAGCATATAAAGCCCATATTCGAGTCCATCTGCGCAAGGACGGACGGGGGCGAGCCCTGCTGCGCCTGGGTGGGCGAAAACGGCGCGGGCCATTTTGTAAAAATGGTGCACAACGGCATAGAATACGCGGATATGCAGCTTATCTGCGAGGCCTACCAGCTTATGAAGGACGGCCTGGGCCTGCCGAACCCCGAAATGGCGGACATATTCGAGGAATGGAACAAAGGCAAGCTTAAAAGCTACCTTATTGAAATAACGTCGGACATCCTGCGCCATAAGGAAGAGGACGGAACGTTTACGCTGGACGCCATACTTGACGCGGCCGGCCAGAAGGGGACCGGCAAGTGGACGGTCGCGGCCGCGCTGGACGAGGGAGTGCCGGCGACCATAATAGGGGAGGCGGTGTTTGCCAGGTGCCTTTCGGCCATGAAGGAGGAAAGAGCGCGCGCCTCGGCTCTTTACGGAGGGTGCCGCGCCCGTTTCAAAGGGGACGGGAGGCGCTTCACGGAGGATATCAGGCGGGCCTTATACGCCTCGAAAATTATAGCCTACGCCCAGGGCTTCATGCTTATGTCCGCCGCGGCCGGAACCTATGGCTGGAGGCTGGATTGCGGCGGCATAGCGCTGATGTGGCGGGGCGGCTGCATCATAAGAAGCGCATTTTTGGAAAAAATCAGGGAGGCCTACGGCAGGGAGCCCGACCTTCCGAACCTGCTGCTGGATCCGTACTTTAAAAGCGAGCTGTCGGGGCTGATCGTGGGCTGGCGCAGGACGGTTTCCGGAGCGGCAAAGATGGGAATGCCCGTTCCCGCCCTGTCCGGCGCTCTAAGCTGGTTTGACGGCTGGCGCAGCGAGAGGCTGCCGGCAAACCTGCTCCAGGCGCAGCGCGACTATTTCGGAGCTCACGGCTACGAGCGCTCGGACGGGCCCGCAGGGGAGCTCTATCATACGGAATGGAGGTAGAAAGGGGCTCCGCCCCTTTGCAGGCTGCATATGCTTAAACTGAAAAACGATTGCAAATACGACCTTGTGGCGCCCACCAGCATGGGCGTCAGGCTTACGCCGGACAATTTCCAGCCGGTCCACCTTTCAAACAGGTATACCATGCAGGCCACCAGCGCCGAGACAAACGTATTGAACGTTTCCGCTTCTCTGGGGCTGAGGACCAAGGCGTTGACGGCCTTTGTCGCCGGCAGCCCCATAGCCCTGTTCATCAAGAGCGAGCTATCAAAGCGCCGCATAGAGTTTGAGGGTCCGGAGGTCCCTCAGGGCGGGCCCTGGGGCTACAGGCACCAGTTCAATATAGCCGATACCGGCTGGGGCCCCCGCGGGCCGAGAGTCTGCAACGACAGGGCCGGAGAGGTTGGGCGGACGCTGAATGCCCGCGACTTTGATCTGGAAAGGCTCTTCGGCTCCGAGGGAGTTAGAATGGCGCATATATCGGGCCTTATCGCCGCCCTTTCCGAGGAAACTGCCGGGTTTTGCCTTGATGTGGCCAGAACTGCAAGGAGGCACGGAAGCGCCGTAAGCTTCGACCTGAACTACCGCGCCTCCTTTTGGGAGGGCAGGGAAGCCGGACTGCGCGCCGCGTTTACCGAAATCGCAAGCCTTGCCGACGTGCTCGTGGGCAACGAGGAGGATTTCCAGCTCGCCCTCGGCATAGCCGGTCCGGAAGCCGGCGGAAGGGATCTCGCCTCAAAGATCGAAGGCTTCAAGAGCATGATGGGCCAGGCAAGGAGGCTCTATCCGAACGCGGAGGTGTTTGCCACCACGCTTAGGGAGGTCGTCGACGCAAACAGGCACCTGTGGGGCGCTCTCATGCTGCATGGCGGCAACTGGCATCTCGTTCCGGCCCGGGAGATAGGAGTGCTCGACAGGATAGGCGGAGGAGACGGCTTTGTGGGAGGCCTGCTGTACGGCCTGCTTCGGGGCTTTGAGCCGGAAAAGCAGCTCCAGTTCGGGTGGGCCTGCGGCGCTCTGGCCGTCGCCGAAACCAACGACTATGCCTCTCCTGCCGACGAGGACGAGGTATGGAGCATATGGGGCGGCAACGCGAGAGTAAGGAGATGAGCGGGATATGGATTTGCCGTTTAAAGCAAGCCTTGAGGGCAAAACAGCCGTAGTGACGGGCGGCGGAGGGGTGCTTTGCTCCGTTTTTGCCAGGGCTCTGGCCGCCTGCGGGGCTAAGACCGCGGTGCTCGGAAGGACGCTGCCTCCGCTGGAAAGGACCGTGCGCCTGATAAGGGAGGAGGGGGGAACAGCCGAGGCGTTTGCCGCCGACGTTACGGACAGGGACAGCCTTATGAGGGCCCGCGACGGCGTTTTGAGCCTGTACGGCCCCTGCGACATACTGCTCAACGGCGCCGGGGGCAACAACCCGGCAGCGACGACGGACCGGGAATACTTCGAGCCGGGCGGGAAAAGCTTTTTCGAGCTTCCCGTCGAGGGCATCAACCAGGTTTTCGGCCTGAATTTTACCGGCGCGCTGCTTGCCGCGCAGGTTTTTGCCAGGGACATGGCGGAGAAAAAAAGCGGGACGATAATCAACGTTTCCTCGATGAACGCCTACAGGCCGCTTACAAAAATACCAGCCTATTCCGCCGCAAAGTCGGCGCTGGGCAACCTGACCCAGTGGCTGGCGGTTTATTTTTCCAAGTGCGGCGTCCGGGTAAACGCCCTGGCGCCGGGCTTTTTAATCACGGAGCAAAACAGAACCCTTCTCTTCGGCGAGGACGGCGCGCCGACGCCCAGGACGGGCAAAATACTGGCCGCCACGCCCATGGGGCGCTTCGGCGCGCCGGAGGAGCTTGTAGGCGCGCTGCTGTTTTTGGCCGACGAGAGGAGCTCGGGCTTTGTCACGGGCATCACCCTGCCGGTGGACGGGGGCTTTTCGGCGTATTCGGGGGTCTAGGCGCATATGGAGATAATCTGCCATGAAAAGGACGGCTCCGGCCTTTCAAAAAGCGAGCAGCTTGAGGCGGTCAGAAAATCGCTGGAAGGGAGGAGGCCCGGGAGGGCGCTCATAATACCGCCGGACTATACGCGCCGTTATTCGGGAGCCGGCTGGCTTGCCTGCTGCTATTACAATGAGCTCAAGGGCCTCTGCCCTGTGGACGTCCTGCCGGCGCTGGGCACACATGCGCCCATGACCGAGGCCGAATGCGCAGACATGTATCCAGACATACCCTTCGAGCGCTTCATCGTCCACAACTGGCGCAGCGACGCGGTTAAAATCGGCGAGGTAAGCGGCGCCTATCTTGGCGAAATATCCGAAGGGCTCTGGTCGGACGGCATAGCCGTGGAGGTCAACAGGCTTGTGATGGACAGGCGCTATGAGCTTATAGTGTCCATAGGCCAGGTGGTGCCCCATGAGGTCATAGGCATGGCCAACCATTCCAAAAACATTTTTGTCGGCGTCGGCGGCAGCGAAACTATCAACAAGTCGCACCTGCTGGGAGCCGTATACGGTATGGAGCGCATGATGGGGCGGGACCATACGCCGGTAAGAAAGGCCTTCGATTATGCCCTGGAGCACTTTTTGAAGGACAGGCCGATAATTTTCGCTCTCACGACGGCCACCGCCCCGGGAAACAAAATCCATGTGCACGGGCTGTTCATAGGCGATACCCGCAGGGTGCTCGAGGAGGCTGTGGCCTCCGCGCAAAGGAACAATATAGACTGGCTCGACAGGAGCATAAAAAAATGCGTGGTTTACCTCGACCCCGAGGAATTCAAAAGCACGTGGCTCGGCAACAAGGCGATTTACCGCACGCGCATGGCGCTTGCCGACGGGGGCGAGCTGCTTATTTTGGCCCCGGGCGTGGCCAGATTCGGAGAGGACGAGGCTAACGACAGGCTGATAAGAAAGTACGGCTACCGGGGCAGGCTCCGCACCCTTGAGCTTCTGAAGCAAAACGAGGATCTGCGGGAGAACATGGGCGCCGCCGCCCACCTGATACACGGCAGCAGCGACGGGCGCTTTTCCGTAACCTACGCGGTTAAGGCTATGGGCCGGTCTGATATGGAGTCAGTCGGGTTCGGGGCCGCGGACTACGGAGAGACGCTGCGCAGGTATGACCCCGCGAAGCTTGAATACGGCTGGAATAAGACGGACGAGGGCGAGGAGATATTTTATATCCCCAATCCGGCCCTGGGCCTGTGGGTAGAAAAAGGCAGGCTTTGACGCCTCGCGGCGTCGCCAGGAAGGAGGGCGCTTCAGCGCGGCCGGAGGATGCGGCGCAAAGCCTGACTCCTGGCGCTTTAGCCCTTTCAGAGCAAAGATATAACGATTTCGCCATGCGAGCGTCGGACTCTTGACATTTGCATAGCGCCGCTTTATTATGGCAATTAGTTAATATGAAATATATTTAACGTGTCGATTGAAAGGAGATTGTAAAAAATGCCGAAGAAAGCCGTTGTGACTGTGCATCCAGCTTACCGCATAGGAGAGATATCTCCGCGCCTTTACGGCTCGTTCCTTGAGCCTATCGGCACCATGGTCAACGGAACCATGTACAACCCCAAGCATCCGACGGCGGACGACAAGGGCTTCCGCCGCGATTTTATCGAAGCGCTGAAGCAGACCCCCATACCGGCGGTCCGGCTGCCGGGAGGCAACTTTGTCTCCGGCTGGGACTGGAAGGATTCTATCGGGCCCATGGAGCAGCGCAAGGCGCACCTTGACCTTGCCTGGCGCCAGTACATACCCAACGACGTAGGGCATGACGAGTATCTTCAATGGGCCGAGCGCGTCGGCTTCGAGCCGCTCTATACGATAAACCTAGGTACCGGAGACATAAACGACGCGATATATATAACGGAATACACAAACCATGAGGGCGGGACATACTGGTCCGATCTGCGCAGAAAATACGGCCATGAGAAGCCCTACGGGGTGAAGCTCTGGTATCTTGGCAACGAGATGGACGGCCCCTGGCAGATTGGCTCCTGGGAGAAGGACCCGCGGGGCTACGGCATACGTGCCAACGAGGTTTCAAAGGCTATGAAGTGGGTTGACGGCGGCATAGAAACGGCGGTTTGCGTTTCCTCCTCGCCCTTCCTTGCCCATTATCCGCAGTGGGATTTGGAGGTCCTCCAGGAGTGCTACGAGGCCGTGGACTATGTCTCCATGCACCACTACCACTCGGCGCCGGAGGGGGATTTTGCGGCGCTCCTTGGCGGTTCGGTCTTTTTTGAGGACTATATCAATACGGAGATAGCCCTTTGCGACTTCGTGCAGACAAAATGCCGCTCGCCGCGCAGGATGCTGCTGTCCTTCGACGAATACGGCTGCATGATACGACCGAACCGCCCGCTTCGCCCCGGCTACGGCCCGCATAATCTTTACATGGACCATTACAATTTCCCGACGCGCAAGTACATTCGCCATGACCCGGACAACATGCTTATGCCCGGAATGCCGCCGATGGGCCGCCACGGGGATATGCCGATGGCCCTTGCCAATACCTCGGTGCTGCTGGCCTTCCTGCGCCACGCAGACCGCGTTAAGGTCGGCTGCATGACCGGGGGGCTGGGAACGCTTGCCGCAGCAAGCCGCGAGCACATATGGAGGAGCGCCGGCTATTACCCCTTTACCCAGCTTATGACCTACGGGCGCGGCGTTTCAATGCGCACCTCGGTGGATTGCGACACCTTCGATATACCCGGCTATGCGATAGACGACAATTCCCAGTATTACAGGCACGAGGGGCTGCCCTTTATCGACACTGCGGCCGCGCTGGATGAGGAAAAGGGCGAGCTGGCGGTCTTTGCCATAAACCGCAACTGGGAGGCCTCAAACGATGTCAGCATAGATGTATCCGGTTTTGAGGGCTGGAGCTTCGTCGAGCATATCCAGCTTTATTCCGACGACCCGAACGCCGCCAATACTTATGAAAACCCGGACGCCATAATTCCGACGGCAAACAAGGAAGCGAAATTTGAATGCGGGAAGGTTTCCGCGAATCTTAAGAGCCTCTCGTGGAATGTATTCAGATTCAAAAAATAAGGCGAAGGCGCCCGTGGAGCGCTGAAGCTGAGCCTTGCAAGGCGGGCCGCCCAAACTTTTGACGGTTTGGGCGGCCCGCTTGCGACGCTCACTGATTTTTCTCCAGATAATCAATTATTTGCAGAGATTGTTCAAAAGAAAACATGATGTTGGGATCGCCTAAATCCAGATCAAACAGCTCCTGCATGCGCTTGAGGCGGTAGTCCACCGAGTTCCGGTGTATCCCGAGCAGCGAGGCGGTTTTTGCCGGGTTGCGGCCGCTTTTAAGGTAAGCCCTTATGGTCGGCATGAAACAGGTTCTGTTATCCTCGTCATACCTTTTGATGCAAAGAAGCATAGGATTGCAGAAATCAAAAAGGTTTTGCTCGTTATGCAGCAAATCGCACATGTGGTAGGTGACGTACTCCCAGAGATAGTATATCGGGCCGCGCCCCTCCATTTGCTTTCCTATCCTGGTGGCTGTGACGGCTTGAGTATAGGCCGAGGGAAGGCTGTTCATGGAAAGGAACCTGCCGCTGCCCCCGCAGACCAGCCCATTTGCCGTAAGGAAGGCTTTGAACTGAGACCTCTCGTCATGCGTGAGCAGAAGATTTCCGCTGAATTCAAAAAGCAGAACCAGCTTATCGTTGTAGATAAAGCTCTTGCATTTGTGGAGCATATTTTCCAGGCTGTCGCGGACATATTCGATAGGCGGCTGGCTGGGGCCGTCCTTTTCGACAACAAAAAGGCAGCGCGAGCGCCTTGGCTCAATGTTGACCGCAATCAGCTGCTGCCTTAGCTGGTCGCCGTACAGCTTTCCGTTGAGTATATCTGCCAATATGTATTCATGCGTTCTTTTAGCGGCTATAGCTGCCGAGGCGCTGACGCGGAGTTCGGTAGCCAATATTTTGCACAGGAGAGAAAATATTTTCCGTTCAGCTTCTCCGATCGGCCCGTTAATCTCCAGCAAAGCCGCAAAACCGAAAGGCATGGCTGCCGAGCCGATTCTGAATACCAGCAGCCTGTGCCCGGAGCCGGCGGTGTCAAAAAAGGACGGCTCTTCAAGGGTGTAAAGCAGGGCAAATTTGCCGCAGTCGTCATTCTTGCCTGCCAAAAAAGAAAAGTATGAGGGCGGATAATACCTATCCTTTTCGATGCTGTTCCATGGCGGCTTTACCGCAGCCTCGGACAAGCCTGAGCTGAATAGAACCTTGCAGCTCCTGTCGATAACTATTAAGGGGTTGTTCAAAGCCGCTTGCGCCTCGCTTGCTATCGATTGGAGCCCAGCGCCTGAAACCAGCAGCTCGTACAGCCTCAAGGATACGGCGTCAACAGTTGCTTCGCAGTTCACCAAAGCATCTCCTTTGTGAATAATTACAACCGCTTGTCGTGAGGGCATTAACAAATGGGAAATAAAAAAACAGACGAACGGCAAAGAAAGCATACAATAATTATTGTAACATTAAGCTAATAGTTGTCAATATATTTGTATTATTGCACATTTAATGCCATTTAACGCAATATTATTGTTGGCAGCTCCAAAAAATAGCCGCAAAATCTGTAAAACGTCATATTTTCATGCGGCAAACAGCATTGTACACTATATACATAGAATAAGCCCGGAGTGGACGGCCGGACATTTTAGTACATACAAATGCAATAAAGCTTTGTAATTGCTTACATAATATTATATGCTTTGCTAGGGGGGGCAGCCTTGGGCAGATACGATAGCCTTATATATGAGTTCAGGAAAGAGGAAACAAAATGGGGGGAATTTTTGCCGCGGTACCAGGCGTATTTCCGCGGGGACTCCTGCATGCCGGGCGCCAGGTTTTATACTCAGTATCGCCCCTACATGAAGGAGGCTTATGTCGACCGAGAGCCTAATTTCCACACCGAGGAAGAATACCTTTGCTTTATAGGCTATGATATGGCCGATCCCTTCGGCTCTTTTGACGCCGGGATAGAAATATGGATAGGCGAGGATATAGACGAAATGGAGCGGCATGTCATAACCGAGCCTACCATAGTCAGGATACCGCCCTTTACCTGGCATTGCCCGCTCAGGTACATAAAAGTCAACAAACCGGTGTACCTGGAATCAATGCTGGCGAGCGGCAGGTTCGGCGTATTCGTCCGAAGGTTTGATGAAGACGGGAATCCTTATTATCCTTATTCGGTTGCCGGGCATAAGCCCTGCGTTTTGGAGCCGGGCAAGCAATGCAATGTCTGCGGCCGCTGCTTTAAGGACGCGCTCGAACGTGATGACGCCATGGCGAGAAAGCCCTGGCAAAAGCCGGGCCGCGCGTATTCTTATTGATTATATCGAGGGGCTGACGATATGGGACAATATGATTGGCTGTTTTACAAATTCCCGAAGGTCGAGACCCGCTCCGGCGGGATGCTTCCGCCTGTGGAGGCTTACTTTCGCGGCGCTTCCTGCATTCCGGGCTCGCAGATATACGCCCCTTACCGCGCGTATATGAAGGCGGGCGTTATCGACCCGGAGCCGCATTTCCATAGGGATGAAGAATATCTTGCCTTCGTGGGGCATGATCTGCGCGACGCGTTTGAATCCTTTGACGCGGTAATTGAGATTTATATGGGCGAAAATATAGACGATATGGAAAAAATAGTCATAGACAAGCCGGCGATGATACGCATACCGCAATTTTTCTGGCATGGGCCCATAGAAATAAAAAAACTGGGAAGGCCCTTGTTTTTCCAGCCGGTGCTTTTTAACGGAAGGTATTATGCCATAAGGCGCAGGCACGATAAAAACGGCCGTGAATACTACGATACGGTCTGCGAGGGGATTACGCCGTGCAGGCTGGATAATTCAAAGCTATGCGGTTTTTGCGGCAAATGCCTGTATGGGCAGGAATAGGGAGGAATGGCCGGAAAGCATGTCCCGATAAGCGGAGCGCATGCCTGGCTTCGAGCGAAGGGAGCGGATTTTCCCTATGGGCAAATACGAGCGTCTTATACATACGTTTCAGAAGCAGTACAACTATTGGGGAGATTTTATGCCCCCGTATCAGGCCTATTTTCGTGGGCATGACTGTATGCCGGATTCCAATTTTTATGCCTCCTACCGCTGCTACATGAGGGAGGCCTTTGTGGATCGGTGGCCAAATTTCCATACTGAGGAGGAGTATTTATGCTTCATCGGGTATGATATGGCCGATCCATGGGGGTCCTGGGATGCGGAGATAGAATTGTGGATCGGGAAAGACATTAACGATATGGAAAAGCATATCATTACTGAGCCTACGATAGTCAGGATTCCTCCCTATACCTGGCATTGCCCTCTCGAGTACAAGCGCGTCGGCAAACCGGTATACTTTGAAGTTCTGCATACAAGAGGAAAATTCGGCATATTTGCCCAAAAAAGCGGCGACGATGGCGGGGCGCGCCTTGAATATACAGGTTCAGGCGGGAACAAGCCCTGCGTGCTCGACAAGTCGAAGCAATGCACCTTTTGCGGCAAATGCTGGAAAAAATAATAAAAGAGGCGAAAGCGGCAAGCTCAGGCGAAGCAAAGGCGAAAGAATAAGCGGCGGCGCCAGCGCCGCCATGTCATACTATATGGATTGAAGGGAGCAGATATGAAAAGAATAGCAGCAATGGTTTTAGCACTTTTGTTCACGCTTGCATTGTTTGCCGGTTGCGGGGGCAAAAACGCCGGCGGCAATGAAAAAGCGAGCGGGAACGCCGACCTGAATACCGATGAAAGCAAAACCGGGAGCGGCGTCCAATCCACGGCGGAGCCGTCTCCCACGCAAGAGCCGCTGCCCTATGCGGCGGGCAAATTCAAAACGGATGAAAAAGGCCTTGCTCTTGAAAAGTACGACTATCCGCTGCCGCTTGACACTTCAGGCGAAACTCTCACCATGTGGACCTGCACATGGACGCCGGAATTTTTGCCTGAAGACGGCTATGGGGCCACCGAGCTGCCTCAGGAGGTTGAAAAGCGCACCGGCGTGCATGTGGAATACACCACGGTCACGTCGGCTCAGCGGAGTGAAAACTTTGCGGTTCTGCTAGCCTCGGACTCGCTGCTTGACATAATGTGCTCGGCCATATCCTTCTATACCGGCTCATTTAAGAAGGCAGTTACCGAGGAAGGCTATTTTGTAAACCTTTACGACTATCGACAGTACATGCCCAACTACATATACGAAGTCCTCAAGGATCCGGAGGATCGCAACACGATAAAGACGGTATTCAATGAGGACGACCTGATTCTCGCCTTTTATGAGCTGAGAAGCGTCATCGAGCTGTCCAACGGCGCCTTTGCGCGCGGAGACTGGCTGGAGGATATGGGCAAGACTAATGCCGATATCAAGACCTTTGACGATATCCACGACATGCTCATGTTCTTCAAGAGCCAAAAAGGCGTGGAAACGCCGATGGCCATGTTCAACACTATTGAAGCGGCCGGCGCTTACGAATGGGTCGGATACGACACCTACGCCTGCTGCAACGGCATCAAGACCCAGTATGTGGTTGACGGCAAGGTGAGGCTCAGCAATGTGGGCGAAAACGACCGTGAGCTTATGACAATGATAAACAAATGGTACAGCGAGGGACTAATAGACCCGAACTGGTCGTCGTACACCTCGATTCCCGATTTTGACGAAAAGCTTGATACGGGGGAACTGGGCTATCTTACGGGCTCGCGCCCCACTACCATGCAGGGTCATAATCAGGCTATTCCGGCCGGCGAGAAGTACGGCTGGGTCGGCATAGCCAAGCCTGTGCGCACTGCAGGCCAGACGCTGCATATGGGCTTCCAGGTGAACCGTATTTACTGGGGCAGCGCTTCGATATCCTCGAAATGCGCCAATATTCCGCTGGCCTGCACCTGGCTCGACTGGCGCTACAGCGAGGAGGGCAGCTTCCTATACGGATACGGCGTCCAAGGGGTAAGCTGGGATTACGATGAAAACGGGGAAATCGTCATTACGGACTTTATAGTCAACCATAAGGCGTACTGGTCCATGGCCATGACGACCTACGCTTTGAACAGCCTTTCCGAGCCGGGCCTGTATATCAACTATACATGGAAGGTTCCCGGCAACGAAGCCGCGCTGCAATATCTGAAGGACTGGAACACCGTACCCCATGACGACGCCTATGTGTATCCGAGCGGCATTACCTTTACGGACGAGCAAAACAATATATTGACGCAATACGGGGCCGACGTAGCTTCATATCTTTCGGAAAACTACCTTGCCTTTGTGGACGGCTCCAAGCCTCTCAGCGAGTGGGACTCCTACGTGGAAGGGGTAAACGCAATAGGCCTCGACAAGATACTTGCGGTCTACCAGGAAGCGTATGACGATTTTATGGCCTAGTAGCCGCAAGCCACCCTTGCGCTTCCGGGAGGGAAGCTTGGCTCTGATTTTTGCCTCCTTACAAATAGCGGAAAAAACCTTTGAGGCCGGATAGGCCGGGCCGGATGCGGCAGGCCGGGCCCAGGCAGGCGGCATGCGCCGCCCCTGCGGTGTCAAGCCCTTGACACCGCAGGGGCGGCGGCTTATTCTATTTCATATAGGGGGGTCCTATATGCCTGAATATGAAAAAAACGATGATACGGCTGATGTCCGGAGGCTGATTGCCGAGCGCAGGGACAGGCTGCCGCCGCGGGTGCCGGACGACATACCGCACGGGGACATGCCCGGCGATAAGGTAAGAATAGACGCCGGACATATAGCCAAGGCCAACACGCTATTTCCAATATTGCTTGATTTGCTTCCGCCGGTTTTGGAGGCCAATCCGTACGGAAGGGCCGTGATCGCGGTGTGCGGCGGCTCTGGCGTTGGTAAATCGGAAACCGCCTCGCTGCTGGCCTATTACCTGAACGATATGGGGCTTGGGGCCTATACGCTCTCGGGCGACAACTATCCGCACCGCATACCGAAGTATAACGACGCAGAAAGGCTGCGCATTTTTCGCCACAGCGGAGTCAGGGGCCTTATAACCGGCGGGCAGTATTCGCCGGAGCGCGCCGAGATACTCAAAAGGCTTCAGCTCGCGGGAGAGGATGCCGATCCCGCGCGCGCGGCCGACTATCCCTGGCTGGCCGTGTATCAAAAGGAGGGCCGTTCGGGGCTGAAGGGCTATTTGGGTACTGAAAGGGAGCTGGATTTCCGCGAGCTTACGGACATAGTATGCAGCTTCAAAAACGGCGCCGCTTCGATATGGCTCAAGCGCATGGGGCGCGAGGAAACCGAGCTATGGTATGAAAAAGTGGATTTCAGCGGAAAGCGCGTGCTGGTTATCGAGTGGACGCACGCAAACAGCGACGGATATCAGGGCGTGGACATACCTATTTTCCTCAACAGCACGCCTCAGGAAACGCTGGAGCACCGCAGGGCCCGCGCCAGAGACGGTGGAGCTGACAGCCCGTTTACAACCATGGTTCTTGAGATAGAGCAGGAGCTTCTGGCCGGGCAGGCGTCCAAGGCAAAAATCATCATGAATAAAAACGGCGAAATCCTTGATTACAGCCGGTACCGCCTTTTCATGGCGAGGCAGTAGGGGAGGCGTCTTGGGGCTATGAAAATGAGCGCGGCGCCCATGCTGAACGCGTATCCCGACAGCATCGGGCCGGACCTGGGCCATGCCGTAAGGCTTCTGCAAAGGCCGGAGCTGAAGGACGTCTTCGGATCGTTCTATATACTGCCGAGCATATTCAACACAGACCTTGACAGGGGCTTTTCGGTCATAGATTACAATATAAACAGGCTGCTCGGCTCGGAAAAGGATCTGGAGGACCTGCGGGGGCTGGGGATAGACCTGAAGCTGGACTTCATTTTGAATCACGCCTCGGTCCTGTCAAAGCCCTTTCGTGACATTGTCGAAAAAGGCGGCAGATCCGAATACAGGGATTTTTTTATAGATTGGAACCGGTTTTGGGAAGGGCGCGGAGTTATGACGGAGGAGGGCTATATCCAGCCCGACCCGGAGCTTATTAAGGATATGTTTTTCAGGAAGCCCGGCCTGCCCGTGCTTATGGTGCGTTTTCCCGACGGGAGGGACGTTCCTTACTGGAACACCTTTTATCAGGAGGTAAGGTACGCGAAAATCGACCCGCTGGAGCTGGTTTCAAGGCTGGACCTTCAATACAACGCCGCCGTCATGCTGGCCGGCGTTGTAAACGCCGCTATAGACGCGGGCAAAAGGCCGGCCGAGATCAACTTCGGGCGTTTTGGGGACTGCCGTGACGCTGTTGTGGAAATGCTGGAGTCCGGGCGCAGGTATCTAGGCCAGATGGACCTGAATATCAAATCCCCTCTGGTCTGGGAGCATTACGACCGGACGCTGCGCACCCTCGCCGGCTACGGGGCGGGGATAGTCAGGCTGGATGCCTTCGCCTACGCGCACAAGGAGCCGGGCAGAAGGAACTTCTTGAACGAGCCGGAAACGTGGGAGCTGCTGGAGAGGATAAGAGGGCTGGCCGACAGGTACGGCTTGACCCTGCTTCCGGAAATACACGCCTCCTATGGGGAAAAGGTATATAAAGAGATAGCCGCCCGCGGCTATCCCACCTATGATTTCTTCCTGCCCGGCCTTATTATAGACGCCTTCGAGCGGCAGACGGCCGAGGTCCTTGCAGGTTGGGCCAACGAGCTGCATCGCGGCGGGATACGCACGGTCAACATGCTCGGCTGCCATGACGGCATACCGCTTCTGGACCTGAAGGGGCTGCTTGAGGAGGAGCGAATCCGGAGCCTTATCGATACGGTAGTCGGGCGCGGGGGCTATGTGAAGGATTTGCACGGCAAGACGAATATTTACTACCAGGTCAACGCCACTTATTACAGCGCGCTGGGGGAGGACGACCGCAGGCTGCTGCTGGCACGCGCCATCCAGCTTTTCACGCCAGGAAAGCCGCAGATTTGGTATCTTGACCTGTTTGCAGGCAAAAACGACTATGAGGCCGTTGCCAGGGCCGGCGCCGGCGGCCATAAGGAGATCAACCGCACCAACCTGTCCTACGAGACGGCCGAAGCGGCGCTGGGAAAAAGCGTGGTGAGGGACCAGCTTGAGCTGCTGAGATTCAGAAACATATTTCCCGCCTTCGGCTTCGACGGTGCGATGCGCGCCGCCGCCGGGCCGGAGCATAGGCTTGAAATAAGCTGGGAAAAGGAGGGCTGCAGGGCCCTGCTTGCGGCGGATCTGCGCACCTGCGGCTTTTCCGTGACGGGTTTCGACGCCGCCGGGAAAAAAATTTTCGAGTATGTTCAATAAAAAAGACGGGGCCGGCTTGCAGCCGGCTCCGTTAAGCTTCAGCTTGAAAACAGGCTTGCTCCGGTTTCCGGGTCGAACAGGTGCACTCTGCGGCCCTCCGCGCCAAGGAGCAGACTTGTTCCCGGCAGCCAGCCGGCCTGGACCTCGCCCGAGGGTACTACAGAAATAAGCTCCGTACCGCCGGAGTCAAAAAAAATATGCGTTTCGTCCCAGTTAACGCTGAGGCTTAGGATCCTGGCCTCCAGGCCGGCGGGAGAAGGGCGAAGGTAAACGGGGCGTATGCCCAAAACGACCCTTCCGGGCTTCACTCCTTTTGAGGCCAATATGCGGCTTCGCTCTTCAGAAAGCCGTACCTTCAAGCCGCGGCACCGGACCCAGTATTCCCCGCCTTCCGCAGTCAAAACGGCGTCGTCAAAAAAATTCATGCGGGGCGTTCCGATGAAGCCGGCGGTAAAGCGGTTTGCCGGCCTGCCGTATACCTCGGCGGGCGTTCCCGCCTGCCTTATCAGCCCGTTTTCCATGACGACAAGCCTGTCGCCGAGGGATAGCGCCTCCGTCTGGTCGTGGGTGGCGTAGACGAAGGTCTTGCCCAGACTGCCGTGCAGGCGCCGCAGCTCGCTTCTTATCTGAGCCCGCGTTTTAGGGTCCAGATTGCTGAAGGGCTCGTCATATAAAAATACAGACGGATCCCTTATCAGAGTCCGGCCGATTGCCACCCTCTGCCGTTCTCCGCCGGACAGCTCCCCGGGCCTTTTGTCAAGCTTGCCTTCCAGCCCCAGCGTTTCGGCGGCAAGCCGGACCTTCTCGTCTATCTCATGGCGGGGCAGGCGCCGGATCCTAAGGGAAAAAGCGAGGTTGTCGTAGACCGTAAGGTGCGGATAGAGGGCCAGGTTCTGGCTTACCAAAGCAATGTTGCGCTCATTGGGCGGGATGGAGGAGGCGGGCCTTCCGTCAAGGTAAAGCTCGCCGTCGGTAAGGCTCTCCAGCCCGGCTATCAGGCGCAGGAGCGTCGTTTTGCCGCAGCCGGAGGGGCCGGTCAGAACCGTGAAGGAGCCGTCCGGTATGTCCAGCCATGTGCGCCTGAGGGCTATAACGCCCTCGCTGGTGGCGTACGGCTGCCTTTTTTCCCGTTCAAGAGCTTCCCTTGCTTTTTTTCGCCCGAATATTCTACCCTTCAAGCTGGTGAAGGGATAAATTTTGACGGCCCCCTCAAGCCTTATTGCAGCCATAACGCCATCCTTTTAGTCATTCTTATCTTCATCCAGATCGAAGCGCTCCGCCTCTTTTATTGCCGAATGGGCCTCGGCCTGCGCCTCAGGGGCCGGAGCCTGCACCTCGCCGCCTAAAAGGCCGTTCGCCCTCATGTACTTCAGGAAAAGCTTTTCCGTGACCTGGCTGAGCGTCCACATGTGAAGCCCGGGCAGAAACAGCAGAAGGGGAGGCCAAAACCAGGCGGCGGCGGCAAAAATAAGCCCCAAAATAAGCAGGGGCAACAGCCTGGGAAGGCTGCCGAGGGCAAACCAGGCCGAAAGGCGCAGCACGGCTACGACGCCGCAGTCGAACCTGGAGAGAACTGGCGCGATAAGCATAAAGACGCAGGCGGCAATAAGGCTGAGGACCAGCCCTATTGCCAGATAAGCAAGCCCGAAGGGGCGAGCGCTCATTTGCGCGCCGAAATCAAGGCAGGTATAAAGGATAAGGGCCGCCGCGACGCAAAGGAGCGAAAGGGGTATGCCTTGCTTCAGATTGCTTTTAAAAGAGCTGAAAAAAGCCCTCGCCGCTCCCGTTCCGCCGCCGCGCACGGTTTTGACTATGGCGTGATACATGGCAGCCGAGGCGGGAATCAGCGTTACCGCCGGAACGGAGGCGGCGCACCAGAGCAGGCTCAGCATCATCATGCCGCCGATGGCGGAGAGCGCCGACATCAGCGGGCCGTCGTGATGAAATAGTCCTCCCAATTATCAGCCCCGCCTTATGAATAAATTTGACAGCTCGCGCTCAAAAGCCCAGCCCCTCAAGCCAGGAGGCGCACAGGCCGCTCCAGCTTGCCACCTGGGGTACGCTGGAGGAAAGGTCGTTGTTTCCGTCGGCCAGGGCCAGACCGTGAACGCCCTCGGAATAGCAGTGAAGCTCGTAAGGCACCCCCGCAGCCTGGAGAGCCGAGCACAGCGCGAAGGAGTGGCGGGCGTCGTCGCTTATTGTTGTCCATACGAACATGGGCGGCGTGTCCGGGGTTACGTTCTGCTCAGGGGAAAGGTAGAATTTTTCGGCCGCGGAGGTTTTGTCCTGGGCCATGAACATGCCGGGAAAGGCGCACATGGAAAAGGCCCCGTAGCAGATGACGGCGGCGTCCGGCCGGCAGGAAAAACGCTCTACGGGATCCTCCGCGTCCGGAGTTCCGGCGTCGTAATGCGTCGCGCAGTTGCCCGAAAGCATGCCGCCCGCCGAAAAGCCCATCGCCGCCACCTTCTCGGTTATTTGCAGCTCGTCCCTTTTGCATCTTAGAAGGCGGATGGCTCGCTGCATGTCGGCTATAGCGTCATGCCTTGTATAGGGCTTGATGCGGTAGGTCAGTATAGCGGCGTTGAAGCCCGCGTTTGCAAAATAAGCGGCCACATTCATGCCCTCGCAGCCGGTGCGGGTTTCAAAGCCGCCCCCGTGGGCCACGATGACGGTGCCCCTTGGCCTTACCCTGTCGGGCGAAGGGATAAAGGCTATCGAGGGCTCCGGCTGCAGAGGCGTTTTGGCCGCGTCATAGCCCGGCGCGCCCTTTTCCCAGAGCGGAATAAGGTCGAAGCGGTTTATCGCATCGTTCCAAATTTTAAGGTTCCCTTCGATGTCAAATGAACCGTCCGGCTTGCGGTGCCTGGAAACATGCCGGATTACAGCCTTTTCAGCGACTATTTTTTCCAGCGTCTCGCGGTTGGATTCGTATTTTTTCATGGCTGCGCTAAACCTCCCCGGTCAGCCCTTGACGCTTCCCACGACAAGGCCCTTTATAAGCTCCTTCTGGATGAAGGGGTAGACCATAAGTATCGGCAAAATGGCTATAATCGCGATGGCCATGCGCGCTCCCTCGGTAGGCAGGTCAAGGTTTGCAAGCATAGCCTGCTCGGCCATATTGGAGCTTGTTTTAAGGAAAGTGATGTTGTTCATTAGCTTTTGCAGATACACCTGTATAGTGTAAAGCTTGGAATTGGTGATGTAGTAAAGGCCGTTGGTCCAGTTGTTCCAGTAGCCAACCGCCGCAAAAAGCCCCACGGTGGCCAGCACGGGCTTGGACAGGGGCACCATGATTTTTGAGTATATTCGCAGCTCGCCGGCCCCGTCCATTCTGGCGGCCTCGATAATGGCGTAGGGTATGCTGGCGCTGTAATAGTTTCTGACCAGCAGCACGTTCATCGCGCCCATAAGGCCGCCGGGCAGTATAAGCGCCCAGATGGTGTCCTTTACGTGGAAGATCCTTGTCCAGACTATATAAGAGGCCGTAAGGCCGCCGTTGAACATGCAGGTGAAAAAGACCACAAAGGCAAGCACGTTTCTCGCCTTGAAGTCCTTTCTGCTGAGAGGATAGGCAAACAGCGAGGTGAGTACCAGGTTCGTCAGCGTTCCCGCGGTTGTCACTAAGATAGTGAGCAGATAGCATCTTCCGATGGTGAGCCTCTTTGCCCACAGGAAGGAATACGCGGCGGTGCTGAACTTGGAAGGCCAAAACCGATAGCCGAATTTTGAGATGGCCTCCTCGCTGGAAAAGGATACGCTAAGCATAAGTATGAACGGCGTGATGCAGTATATGGCGATCAATATCATGACCGTCAAGGCAACGTAATGGAAGACCTTTTCGCTGCCCATTCTTGTCGTATTCATAAGCCGCAGCCTCCCGCTCAGAACAGCGCGCTGTCTTTGTCGAACTTCCTGACTACCGCGTTGGAAAGCAGCACGAGCAGGAAGCCGATTATAGCCTGGAATACGCTGGCCGCCGAGGACATCCCGACGTTGTTCATTTCAAGCAGCGCCCTGTATACGTAGGTGTCTATAGTTTGCGTCGTTGAATAGAGCATGCCGGAATTCAGCGTGACCTGATAAAAGAGGCCGAAATCCGAATTGAATATGCTGCCTATGCTCAAAAGCAGCATAAGTATTATCATATGCCGGAGCAGGGGCAGGGTGATGTGCCATATTTGCTGGAGCTTCCTTGCGCCGTCTATCCTTGCCACCTCATATAGGGACTTGTCTATTCCGCCTATGGAGGCCATGTAAACGATTGAGCTTTGCCCGGATACCTGCCAGAAATGGACTATGGTCAGTATCAGAGGCCAATATTTCGCGGACATGTACCAGTTTATGGGCTTGTCGAGTATTACGCTGTTCAGGTATCCGTTTGTCACGCTGAGAAAGCCGTAAACTATATACGAGAGTATGACCGCCGATATCATAAACGGGAAGCAAATGACCGGCTGTATTATTTTGGCTATTTTTCTGTCGGCTATCTCGGACATGAAAAGCGCTATCGCCAGCGCTATAACCAACCCTAGCGCTATCCAGGTCAGGTTGTACAGCAGGGTATTGCGAATCATGATCCAGGCGTCCTTGGTGGCAAACAGGTACTTGAAATTGTCAAAGCCGACCCAGGGGCTTTTGAAAATTCCTATGGAAAAGTTAACCTTTTTAAACGCTATAAGTATGCCGAAAAGCGGCAGGTAGTTGTTGCAGGTCAGATAAATCATTCCCGGCAATATCATCAGATAGAGCGGTATCTGGTGCCTGATGTCCGTCCAGCGGTTTTTCCTGCGTTTTTTCAGCAGGTTTTCGTATTGGCGGATATCGTTTTCCTCCGCCGCCGGTCGTGTTTCCGTCAATCGGATCCCCTCTTTTTCAGACTGTTCCAACAGCCCGCGCCGCACTGATGCGGCGCGGGCGTCGAGTTAGAAGGAGCTTTTTGCCTTGGTGGCGGTTTGAGCCGCGCCGTTTTTCCCCGAATCAGGCCTTACTTGCTCTTGCTTGCCAGCCAGGCGTCGACCTGAGCCTGGTAGTCGGCCAAAATATCGTCAATCCCCGCCGCTTTCAGCGCGCTGAGGAACTCGGGCATGTAAACCTCGGGATCCACGTCGCCGTAAATGAGCGCCTTGAAATACTGGTTGTATACGTTGTTCACGGCCGCGTACTGGGTGGAAACCTTTTCCGTGCTGGGGGTAAAGCCGAAGAGCGGAACCTTGCGGGCTGTTTCAAGATTTTTCTTCATATAGTCCCTTGATTCCTCGGTAGTTCCCTCGAACCTGTACATCAAAAATTCGTCGCCGAAGATGCCGCTGTTGAGGGCGACCTGGTAAGGCACCGTGTCCCCAGTCTGGCCTTCGGGATAGTTGATGGTCCCGTCCTCGTTGAATACGAAGTCAACGCCTTCAATGCCGTACATCATGGTATTGAGCACGAACTCGTCGGTCCACATCAGGTTCAGGAGGGTGGCGGCGGCCTCGGGGTTCTTGGAGGTGTAGGAAACGCCCCACATGATGCTGTTGGAGGAGCTGAGATCCTGGACAAGCACCTCTTTCGCGCCTATTTCATCGCCGTAGGACTGGGTAAGACCGTTGGCCATAGTGGCCTCGTCATTGCTGTGGGCCATGACGGTTCCGATGGAAACGCCGTTTTGCAGCATAATATCGGCCGTCAGGGAGTTTGCGGAGCCCTCCGGGCTGGTGTAGCCGAGCTGGCGGTACTTGTAGGCGCATTTCACGGCCTCGTTCCACGCCTCGGTTTCAAAATAGTTGACTATGGTGGGGTCGTCGCCTACCGTAGCGCCGACCAGGCCGACGATCGCCGTATCGTAGATGTTGTTGAAAATGTCGTAGTAGCGGCTGGAGTCGGCGTCTATCACCATGTCGGGGTAGGCGGCCTTCAGGGCGGCAAACAGGTCCTCAAGGTCGAAGAAGTCGTGTATCTTGCTCATGTCGTAGCCTATGGCGTCCACATAGGATTTATGGTAGAGGTATTTATAGGAGAGAACCAGGCATTTGTGGCAGGGAATGGCGTATACGTTGCCGTTTGTGGAGCCGATCTCAAGCCAGTCGCCGAGCAGCGCCTTGGTTTCCTTCATAACGTTGTCCAGATAAGGGTTGAGGTTTACCAGATAGCCGTTGTCCACCATGGTGGGGTAGTCGAGAGCCATAACTATGTCGCAGGGCTCGCCGCTGGAAAGGATCAAGTCGATTTGAGTTTGATAGTCAAAAAGTGTAATAAATTCGATGTCCAACGCCAGATTGAGGCCTTTGTCGTTTTTCAGGTAATCGTTTATGGCGTCCTCAACCTGCTTTGTGCCCTCTTCGCTGGGCGTAGTCCACCAGTTGACATAATATATTTTTACAGTGTAGGGAGGGGTTTCGCTGGAGGCGCTGCTGCCAGAGGCGGAACTGCCGTCAGAAGCGGCGCCGCCGTTTGCAGCGCCGGAGCCCTCCTTCGCCGCGCCGCTGTTCTCGCCGCCGCTACCGCCGCAGGCGGTGAAGGAAAAGATCAGGAGCATCGCCAGCAGTAGTGCAAGTGCTTTTTTCATTTTTTAGCTCAATCCTTTCTGTCATACCGTTAAACGTATAAGAGCGTGACGCCGCGGGCGGCATGCACACTCCTTCCCATAATGCAAGCTGTACGATAATAATATCATTTGCTGCAAGCAAAAACTTTTAGATTTGTAATAAACACTTTTCATTATGTACTGGCAAAATCAGCCGATAAGCCTTATAAGGGCCTTGATTGCCAGCTCCCTGTTGGCCGCTCCGGCGGCTATCCCGGCTATGGCGCTTTCCGGGTAAAAGCCTTCCTTAATTACCGGAGATTCCCTGTCAAGAATAATGCCGTAAGCCGCCGTTTTGCCGCTGCCGCCAGCGCACCGGTATATGCGTCCGGCGTTGCTTCCCAAAACCTCTTGCGGAAGCAAGGCTTCAAGATCCTCAAAGCAGCCGTAGCCGGCGTAGCTGTCGAATACCTCCCTGTCGGATATGAACAGATCCAGATTCCCCACGCTGAAAAGCGCGGCCAGCGCCTGCACCGTAAAGGCGCTTTCCTCCGTCATGTCGTTCCGGCTGTACCTGAAGCCGGCGTCTATGTCTATGCGGAACAGCTTCTTATCGTATCCCTCCCGCTCAAGCAAATCTCCGAAAAGCCGGTCTTCGCCTGCGGCGTCCCGGCCTTCGGCCCCGCTTGAATTGACCATGACTACATACAGAGCGGTTTTTTCGTGCCTTGACGTGTTAAGGACAAGATATGCGGCCAGCGCCAGAATAAGGACGGCCGCAAGCATGGGGGCCTTGTAGTAATCCCAGATATACTGCCGCCTCTGCCTCGGCTCCAGCCTTTTTATAGTGGAGGCTTCCCGCCTGAAAAACGCTTTTATTTTGTTCATCTATACCGACCGAGCTCCCATCCTGGAATCAGCCCCGCCATGCGGCCGGGCTTATGCCGCAGGCTTTTTTGAAGACGGTGGAAAAATAGGACAGATTGTCGAAGCCGACCTCCAAAGCCACGTCTCCCACCGACATGCTTGTCGTCGCCATCAGGCGCTTTGCCTCGCGTATGCGGCATTGGTTTATATACTCCCTCAGCGTGAAGCCGGTTTCCTGGCGGAAGAGCTTTGAAAGGTAGTTGGGTGTTACGTAGACATACGCCGCTATGTCGCCGCGCGATATGTCCTCCTTGTAATGCTCCTCTATGTAGGCCTTAATCTTTTCCGCTATGCCGGAGGCCTCCCTAAGCTTTAAAAGCATTTCCTCTACGCAGTCGTACATGTAGCTGGTGAACTTGACCATATTGAATACGGATTGCTCCGCCTTCTCGTTCATTTCTCTGGCAGCCGGGTCCTTGAAAACCGCGTGGGCCTGAATATTGTTGTCCTGCATGTAGCTGTAGAATACCTGAAGAAGGTCCTGATGCAGCATATGCATATCTATATCGGCGCTGTTTCTCGAAGCAAGCTCCTCGGCGGTTTTGGCGACAAGGCTCATAAGCGCCGCCTTATTATGCTGCTGGAGATGCTCAAGCACGAGCCTATGGTCTATATTGCCCGGCGTACCGCTTGCGTTCCAGTCATATTCCGTCCAAAAAACGATTTTTCCGGCATGGAATCTGAGCTTCTCGATGGCCCTGTCCATTTCCGGCCTTACTTCGGGAAGCCTGCAAAGAGCGCAGGGCTCACCGATAAGGCATACGGGATCGCAGGAAAGGTAGCGGCGGCACAGAGCTATCAAATCCTCGCATTTTTTGCGCAAGGCCTCCGCCGAATACTGCTCGGTAAGAAACACTATCATGGTTATATAAGAGTTTTCGCCGGCCAAGGTCGCGTATTCGAGCTTCAGCTTGCCCGTGAGCGCCTCGATGCAGATCTGCCCGAAGGCGTATTTAAGCTGGCTTTCCTTCCAGCCGGCGTTTAAGGCTTGGCTGGCGTTGGCCTGTATATATATAAGCCTGATTTGCGTGTCCGGCTTCAAGCGCGGCTCAACTGCCGCAAAAAGACTGGCAATCGCGGCCCTGTCCGTCCCGTAATTTCCCGCCGAAAGCGAGTTGAGCATGCTGTTGACTATATAGAGCCTGCCGCTTGAATCCTGCGAGCCGAGCCTTAAGTTCTTCTCCTTCAGCGCTTTTTGGACAGCCGCGTTTACAACCGTCTTAAGCTCCTCAGTTTCAAAGGGCTTTGTCAGATAGTTGCTGGCTCCGTACCTGAGCGCCTCTCTGGCGTATTCAAAGTCGGAATAACATGTTAAGAAAATGAACTCAGTAGCTACACCCTCCGAACGCAGCCATTTCAACACCTGTATTCCGTCGCATAGGGGCATGCCAATATCGCAAAGCACGATCTCCGGTTGTTCCTGCCGTATGAGCTGCTTGGCCGCCGCTCCGTTATAGGCGCGAAGCACCTTGTCTATTCCCAGCTCAGACCAGTCGATTACCGACTCTATCATGTCGATTGTGGAGCGGTCGTCGTCGGCAACCAGCATTTTCATATCAGCTCGTCTCCTTTCCGCTGCCGGGTATCCATATTTCCACATGCGCTCCCCTGGGTATCGCCCTGGAAAGACGCAGGAGGTCGTTCCTGCCGTACATGAGCTGGAGCGTTCTGTAGGCGTTGCTCAGGCCTATTTGCCCTTTTTCATCAGCGGCGCCGCCGCCGCTGAATCTGTCCAGCACCTCCTGAGGGAAGCCGGCGCCGTTATCCTCGACTACTATGCGGAAGCCGTCAAAATCCCCAGTCCTGACGGTTTCGCACTGGATGATTATGTTCAGCGTTTCGTAAAGGTCCATGGCGTGCTTGAAGGCGTTTTCTATAACCGTAAAAAGTATAAGGTAGGGTATCTGCCTGTCCTCCACGGATGCCTCGCAGCCGATATAGGCCTCGACGCTGTCCGGAAACTTTATTTCCTGCATTTTCAAATAGTTTCTTATGTTGCCGAGCTCCTCGCTGACCTTCACCGTGCGGCTGTGGAGCTTGAGCATGTATCGCATGAAATCGGCCAGGGCCTTCAGATACTGGCGTATGTCCTCGTTGCGGTTTTGATATGTCATATTTACAACGGTAGCAAGCGCGTTGACATAGAAATGAGGCCTGATCTGGGCGCGGAGCATCATAAGCTGGTTTTCCTTCATCTGAAGCTGCTTTTCATAGCTTTCAATCTTCAGGTTTACCAAATCGTCGGCCATTTTGTTGAAGCTGTTTTGAAGGGATAAAAATTCCGCGCTGGTCGGCTTAGCCCGGATGCGGTACTCGTAATTGCCGCCTTCTATTTTTTTCATGGCCAGCATCAGCTCGCCAGTGGGCTTGTATACCATATTTCTGAAGCGGAGCGAAACCAGGAGGAACAAAAGCAGGCCGAGAACGGTCATGGCCAGCAGAGCTAAAGCCACAGATTTGTCCATCACGTTCAGGACGTTTTCCGTCGCAAGCATTTGTATTTCGCCGTCCAGGAGCTTGAAAGCGTAGGAGGAAGATATGACGTTGCCCTTCCAGGCGCTTTTCAGGCCGGCGTTAGGGCCGGACTCGCCGCTCCAGTCTCTTCCGGCTGCGTGCACCGCCTTGCCGTCATAATATATGATAATTCCGCTTTTGCCGCCGTCGTCCCTCAGCAGAATGGAGTCGTAATTGGAAAGCTTTGAAATTCCCCCTATGATGTAGCTTCCCATCCTGTAAGCCTTGTAGAAATAGGGCGTTTCGTTCAGCTCGGCGACGATCCAGTTCTTGTCGCCTATGCTTGTGCTGTAGGCAGCGTCGCCGCGCAGATAGCCCTGCAAGGCTTTGAGGCTGCCGACCGTATTGCCCTTCTGCTCGTTTGCCTGCATCAGAAGCGTTCCGCTCTTGGCATCCAGTATGAAAAGCTCGTCGATATCCGGACAAAAGCTGATTTTCGAGCTCATGGCGTCTATGCAGTTGGAATAGGCCTTATATCTGGCTATGCCCGATTCGCTTTCCATATCCTTCTCGGAGTAGACCGTTCTCATCAGATCCTTGATATGGGTGTCCATGGCGGCCAGCTTCGACTCTATGGTTTCCCCGCATATTTCAAGCGTCTGGGTGTAGGACTGGGTTACCGCGGCCCTGGTCTGCCTGAAGAAATATGCATATGTAAAAAGCAAAAACAGCACGAAGACCGAAAAGGTTAGGGCCATGGTCGCAAAAACCGTAACCCTCCATGACCGCACCTTCAACTCTGTCCGCCTCCTTAAAGCGCATATTTAGGGCTTGCGGCCGAAAAACGGGCATCCGCCCTGAGCGGGGCCCAAGTCCATTATAGCATCAAAGGGCCGAGTTTTATCCGGCAACGTCCAATAAAAATTATGGGAATGATTCGCCGGCATGACGAAAGAGCATCCGGCCCGGTTGGATCCGCATGCTCTTTCGGTATTCGGCAAAGACGGGCCGGCGGACTAGGCCAGGACCGCAAGGACGGGCTCCGGCGCGGCGTTTCCGAAAAAGTGGCCGCCCTCCTCCGTAATGAGGCAGGAGGTGCCGCAAAAGCGGAAATCAAGCAACTTTTTGTGGCAGCCCTCTACATTGCGGCATACGAGCCTGAGAGTATCGTCTGAGCGCCAGTAGGCGCTTGCCAGGAGCTGCGTGCCGTCGATCAGGTTCCGGCGGCGGCTCCCGTCCATTGCCGCGGTAAGCGTGTATTCGGCGCCGCCGAGCGCATACGAAAAGTCGCAGGCGTCTTCCGTAAAGCGGAAGCTGAATTGGGATATGCCCGCCGGCGGCATGCCTCCGCTCATAAAGAAGCGCATCATATCGCCCAGCAGCAGGGTGCCGCGCGCTACGTTCCAGCGAGCTCCGTCTACGAGCTCGCGTCGGGTGCCGAAGGGTGCAAAAGGCTCGTTGGGCAGGGAGAGGGAGCGCAGCCTGCGGGCAAGGCGCCCCGAAGCCTCGGCGTTTTCAGGAAGAGCGTCGGCGCCGGGCAACCGCTCTAAAAATTCCCACATGATGTCCAGCGTCTTTTGCGCCCAGTGCGCGCCCGAGGCGTTCTCCGTTATGGCTATGATCATGTCCCTGTCGGGAACGACGATTGTGAACTGGCCCATGGCCCCGTCTGCGCGGTAAACGCCCTTAGGCCTGCACATCCATATTTGGTATCCGTAGCCGACGAAATTGTCCTTCGCCGGGGGATTGACGGCTTCCTCGGTGGCCGATTCGTTTTGGAGCGTGGTTGCCAGCGCCACGTAGTCCTCCGCCAGTATGCGCTCCCCGTCCCAAACGCCGCCGTCGGCGTACAGCTTCATGAGCCGGAGGTTGTCCTCCGTTGTCGCCAGCAGTCCGCCGCCTCCAACCTCCATGCCGTCGGGCATGCGCATCCAGCGCAGGTTTTCGGCGCATATGCCTATCTTGTCGAAGAGCCTGGGCTTAAGGTAGTCGTGCAGGCCGAGGCCTGTCTTTTCGCGGACTATGGCCCCCAGCAGCGTCGAGCCCGTGCTGTTGTACATGTAAGTCGTGCCGGGCACGTGCTTTACCGGTACGGCGAGGAAGTCTCTTATCCAATCGAGGCTGGGCCTCGGCATTTCGTCCATTCCGCAGCCCATGCACAGCACGTCGCGCACCTTCAGCATTTTCAGGTTCTCCGACGGCTCGGCAGGCGCCTTGTCCGGAAAAATGTCTATTATGCGCTCGTCGAGGCTGAGCAGGCCCTCGGTGTAGGCTATGCCGACCGCAGTGGCCGCGTAGGTCTTTGTGTGAGATTGCAGGCCGTGCCTTATGCCCGGCGCGTAAGGGTTCCACCAGCCCTCGGCGAAAACCTTGCCATGCCGCATGAGCATAAGGCCGTGCGGCTCCGTCCAGCCCTCCTCAAGGCGGTCCAGCAGCCAATCGACAGCCGCGCTGGGCACCCCTACCGCTTCCGGGGTCACTCTTTCAAATTCTTTGCGTTTAAAACCGTTCATGCCGCATGCCCCTTTCCATATCGCGTTTCGATTATATCGCATTAAAATATGTTAAGATATGGCGCTTGCGTTTTCAAATGATTTTGTAAGCAGGTTTTGTTTTTTTGTATCATATGGGATTCAGCGGCGGCTGCGAGATACGGGCATTTGAGCAGACGGCGGCCCGGGGTTCAGCGTACATTATCGAAAATCAAGCTTACATTAGCTGATGCCGTTTTCAGCGGAGGCTCTATAATGGATATAACCATTATTATTAAAGCAAAGGAGAGGCTGGGTTATGTCTGATTTCAGCGAAGCGAAGATCAAGGTGAAGCAGGGCTGGCTGCGCGGCTATGTCGACGGAGGCCTGAAAATTTTCAAGGGCATCCCCTATGCGGCCCCGCCGTTAGGAGAGCGCAGGTTCCGGGCTCCCGAAGACCCGGGCGTCTGGCGCGGCGTTCGGGACGCCACCAGATACGGAGCGGCTTCCATACAGCATGTTGGAGAATTCATGCCCGAGGAGCCGCGCTCGCAGTATGAGGAGGACTGCCTTTATCTCAACGTCTGGACTCCGGCAAAAACGCCGGATGACAGGCTGCCCGTTTTCATTTGGATACACGGCGGCGGGCTGGTGGCGGGCTCCGGCGTGGAATCCGTTTGCGATGGGAAGGGGCTTGCTTCTAGAAAGGATATGGTGGTCGTCACTATAAATTACAGGCTGGGCTTCTTCGGTTTTTTTGCGCATCCGGAGCTTACCGCGGAAAACGGAGGCCGTACCTCGGGCAACTGGGCGCTGCTCGATATGCGCAAGGCGGCCCTGTGGGTCAAGGAGAATATAGCCGCCTTCGGGGGTGATCCGGACAATATCACAATTGCCGGGCAGTCGGGAGGAGCGGCGGCCGTAGGGACCATATTGGTTTCGCCAATGATGGCCGGAATAGTCAGGCGCGTGGGCATAGAGAGCGGTCCCATCCTGTGGGGTTTCATGCAGCCGCCGAAACGCGAGGTTATGGAAAAGCGCGGCGAGGAGTTTATGGAGCTCATAGGCTGCAAAAGCATAGCCGAGCTGCGCGGGATGGACGCATGGGAGCTTTTCGGGCTTGTGGAGAAAAACAAGCTTGTCAACAGCTTCAACTTCTGCGTGGACGGGGAATTTGTTCCCGACGAGATACCGGCCATGATGGAGCGCGGCGAATTCAACGCTTTCGACGTCATGATGGGCAACTGCTCGCAGGAATTTCCCGTCGCGGGTCCGGAGGGCATGACCGCGGAAAAATTCAACGCCTACATCGACGGCGCATACCCCGACAGGGCTGAGGACATGAAGAAATGGTATCCCGCCCGGACGCCGGCGGAGGCGGCGAAGCAGGCTGCCACAATCGCTTCGGACATCATGCTTATAGGCGCGATACGCGTAGGCCAGCTTTGCGCAAGGTACGGCAGGAGGGCATACATATGGCTGGCGGTCAAGGAAACCGAAAACGAGGAGGGCGCGGCGACGGGCTGTCCCCATTGCGCCGAGATGCCATATCTTTTCGGCCGCGTTGACAAGGGAGGCCGCCATCCCTTCGCGGATTACAGGTGGGTCGGAAAGGACTATGATTTCATGGACCTCATCCAGAGCTACTGGTACAATTTCGCCAAAAAAGGAGACCCGAACGGCGGCGGGCTTCCTCAATGGAACGAGTACAAGCGGGATTTTGACATCATGGAGCTGGGCAATGAGGCGCACATGATAACCGAACCAGACAGGCTTGCAAAATACTCGTATTTCCTCGGCAAGATGCTGGATAAGCCGGGCCTTACCCCGGTCAGGCTCGGCGCGCTGCCCTCCTTTTAAAGGCGGCGGACGGCGCGGGTTTCAGGCTTGAAAAGATTGCGCCGGACGGCGGGCATGACGCTTGCCGTCCGGCGTCCTCTTGCTAAAGACCGGTATATATCGTTTCACCTGGGCGGACAAGGAGGGGCCGAACCGTCCTCTCCATGCCTCTGCCCAGAGAAAACCAGACCTCGCGGGCGCTGGGATTGCAGACCTGCCCGCAGCCGGCGGACCAAATCAGGCTGTTGAAGGCCTCGACGCAGTCGTGAATCTCCATGTTGGTGGCAAACCAGATGTCGTCCCTGCCGGCAAGCCTCTCCAGCAGGCGCTCCATCGTTTCCCAGTTTTGCTTGAAGGCAAATTCATAGCTGTGTCCCCAGACGTAGAACAGGGAGGGGCCCATAAAATCGGGGAGCTGAAGGAACCTGTCGGCAAGCTCCATGAGCTCCGGCTCGTCATGGTGGCAGGTTGGGTTCCATTCGTACCAGTTTTCCGGCAGCCTGAAATCGTGCGTAGACTTTATCGTCCTGGCATAGGCTATGCCGGCGGCCTTGAGAATGCCTATGACCTCGGTGTTGTATGTGCCGAAGGGATAGGCGTGCCCGCGGACTATGCCGCCGGTCAGCTCCTCAAGCCTGAGGCGGTCGTCCAGTAGCTCGCGGAAAGCGGCGTGGCTAGGGATCAGATTTAAAAAAGGATGGTTGAAGCCATGGGTCGCGACTTCCGCCATGTCGGGGGCAAAAAGCTCCCTTATTTCCTCCGCCTTGAGGTATTTTTCCTCGCCGAGTCTGAAGCTGTTTAAATTAAAGGTGCATTTGACTTTGCGGCTGCGGCAAAGCTCCGCCAGCTTCCGGTCCGCCTCGGCCCCGTCGTCGTAGCTGAGGGTGAAAGCTTTGGTTTTTCCGCCCGGGAACAGCATGGTTATCCTATCCATCTTATCCTTCCTCCGGCTTCATTTTATTGTACTGACATTATTTGACGTCCAAATATTCGCGCAGCATTTCCGCCAGCTCGCGGCCCATGCGCTCGTGGGTGGCCGCGGACGGGTGGGTGTCGGCTCCGATGCCTTCGGTAAAGGGTATGATGCCGCCAAACTTGCGGCATTTGACGCGCTTGTCGCCCGTCCTCCTTATGTAGGAATCGACCGTATCCCTGATGTCGTCATACAGGTAGTAGTCCATCGGGCCGAGGGTGCACAGTATGAGCGTGTCGGGCCCGTTGAGCGCGCGCACGTCTTCTATGAAGGCCTCATAGCGGCGCCGGAATTTTTCTATAGCTTCCCTTGCAAAGCCAAGCATTTTTATCTCGTTGGCGTCGTTGGTGCCAAGATTGATCACAACGGCGTCGTTCGGGTTTAAGGCAAAGTCCCAGGGCGTGAAAGCGTCCAGTCCACGCTCCTTTTCCAGCAGGCGGTCGGTATAGCGGTAGATGCTTTCCATGCCCAGAACCTCAACCGGAAGGGGCAGCCAGGTGGGGGCGGCGACGGAGCAGCCGGAAACCGCTATGCAGGAGTATTCGGCCCCCAGCGCTTTCGCCGCCAGCGCGCCGTAGGCCCTTTCCCCGTTTTCCTCCTCGGTGCGGAAGCCCGGCTCCGAGGATTCGTTGCCGTAGCCGCAGGATATGGAGTCGCCAACGACCTCTAACCTGAGCGAGGGTTTGCCCCCAACTGGGAGCAAAAATTCCCCGTCCGTCTCAAGCGCCAATAAGCCCGCCTTGCCCCTGGCATTTTCCGAAAGCTTTACAACGCTTATCGTATGCTCGCCCGTTGAGCCTTCAAACAGGGTCAGCCACGAATCCGGCTCCGTCAGCTTGAGCCGCGCAAGAAAACCTTCTTTGCCGGAGGATTCGTCCCTGACGCCTATGCAGGGGTGTTCCAGCGTCTCCGAAGGAAGCAGGGGCGGGCCCATGCGGTTTGGAAGCGAGACAAGGCGCGCCCTCAAAACGGAGCCCCTAAAGCAAACGGTAAAGCCCGAGCATGACCAGTTGAACCAGACAGCCCCGCCGCCTGGCTCCCGTATGGTCCTGCCCGTGAACTTTACCGATTTGTTCAAAGCGTTTGCTTCTATCCTTATCATATGTAACTCACCGGCTCTCCCGAAGATATGTGCTCTACAGGTATGTCTCCCACGAGAGGGGACAGCCATTCGGGCAGATATTGCATGCCGCACTCCTCGGTGCGGTTGTGGCCGAGTATTATCATGGCCTTGTTTAGGCCCAGAAAAGCGGCGTCCCTGACAAAGGCGCAGGTTGTCCATTCCACTATCTCGCCGCAGACAAGCACGTCCAAGCTTTCCTCCGCCATTGTTTTCGCCGGCATCAGCTCGTCGCCAAGGCCCAGGCTGCCGCCGCCTACCAGCACGCCTATATCCCGGCATTTCATGCCGGGGTCGCCTATAAGCCTTACGCAGGGCATGCCCAGCTTCCGCTTGAAGGCTTCGCAGAGCTCGGCGACGGTCGTTTCGGGCAGGCGGTAGAGGCGCGCATGACCGCCGGACCGGGCATAGGACTCCCAGCCGAGCAGCCTTTCCCAGCCGGCGTAGATGAGGTCGGGCCGCGCGGCGTGCATGTGGTCGTGAAAACGCCAGACGGTTATGCCGTTTTCCTCTATAAACTTTTTCTTCAGCTCGTAAACGGGGTTTCCCCGAAGCCACGAGGTGTCCTCCCGCGAGCTGAAGAAGGTGGGCTCGTGGGTGATTACCAGATTTGCGCCAATTTCGGCGGCCTTGCGCAGCACGCCCATATCGGCCATGAAGCAAACGGCTATGGCCCTCACTTCGGCTTCCGGATCGCCGGCGTGCAGCACGTCGCAGGAGCCGGCGTCGGGAAAAGCCGGAGCGGAAGCCCGGAATATGGCCTGCATTAAATCCCTGACCTTCAAATTGCAACCTCCTCGCAATTAAAGCCGAATGCCCGGGCCGCCGCTAAAAAGCGGGGCGGCCTGCGGACGTAAAGACGCTATTTGGCCTGCCTTGCCAGGCGCCTCTGTCGTCCCTCCTCGAACAGCCTTTTTTCCTCCTCCGTTTCGGGGCTGAGAGGAGGAAGCTTTTTGGGCTTTCCCATCTTGTCCAGGGCGACCATGGTGAAAAAGGCCGACAGCGCTCTGACCGGAGGGTCCTCGGATTCCAGGTCCTCGACGTCCACAGTAACGATGACCTCCATGGACGTGTTGCCTACATAGGCTACCGTCGCCGTGCAGATTACAAAGGCGCCCACGAAAATTGGATAGAGGAACTGCATCTCGTCCACGCGCGCGGTGACGACGTTCGACCTGGCATACCTTCTGGCTGCGGCCCCGGCGGCCCTGTCCATGAGCTTCATTATTTCGCCGCCGTGCACGTTGCCGGCGTAGTTCGCCTCGGTCGGCATCATTGTCTGGCTCATCGTAATAGACGTTCTTTTGTCCATATTCGGCTCCTTCTCCGCTTTATTTTGATCCTTCATATTTTAATATATTATCGCCGCGGGAAAAAGGCAAGAAAAGCCTTCGTAAAATCCTGCGCCCGCCGCCGGAAGCAAAAAGCAAGGCCGCGCCCCGGTACAGGAAGCCGCCTTGCTTTTAGGCAATTTATTGCTTTTTGATAATAATCCCCAGCTCGTCGAGCTGCCTCTGCTCAACCTCGGAGGGGGCAGAGTACGGTGAGCGGAGCGCGTGACTACGCCTGAGGTTTGAATACAAGGCAATGCATTTGACAAACTAAATCTTATATGATATATTCGTATTTAGTAGCAATAAGTTAGAATAAGTTTGGTATAGTTAGAACTGGTTTAATGCAATCAGTTAAAGATGTAATCGATTAGGAAAATATTTTGCAAAGGGCTGCGCAAGCAGGAATAAAATAAAAAATTCTATATGGCTTCCATGAAGCAGAGGCTGCTTGATATGTTGGCCGGAATTTGCATATTGGCAGGCAAGGACGAGCTTAAGCGGCTGCGTTTGCATTCAAAAAATATGAAATCGCGAAAACGAATGGGAAGGTATTGGGCAATAAAGCATTACTTATCCGGCTGCTGTTATTGCAAGCATGAGTTTCTGAGCCATATCATTACCAGAAGCGACATTTTAGGATACCGCGGCGGCGCAGAGAGACTGGGTGCATAGATAAACAATAGCGTGTTTTTCTTGTGGAAAGCGTTTATAACCGCTGAATGGCAACCAACCAGGCTGTTGAGCGGCTGAAAGCTATAATTTTTATGGAAAGGGATTTTTATGGCAACTCGAGTTAATCTTATAATCAACGGTGTGCCGAGGCCTGTCGTCTGCGACCCGGAAAAAGACAGTTTGGCTGTTGTTCTTAGGCGGATGGGACTTACGGGGACAAAAATCGGCTGCGGCACGGGGCTTTGCGGCGCATGTTCCGTACTGCTCAACGGAGATGTTATACGCTCATGTACCAAAAAAATGAAAAGCGTCGCCGAAAACAGCGAAATTTTGACTATTGAAGGAATTGGGACGCCTCAGCATTTGCATCCGCTTCAGCAGGCCTGGATAACTTACGGAGCAGTGCAATGCGGCTTTTGTTCTCCGGGCTTTATCGTTTCGGCATATGGGCTTTTGCTTAAAAACCCTTTGCCTACGCGCGAGGAAGTTCGCGAGTGGTTCAAAGAGCATCACAATGTCTGCCGTTGCACCGGCTATAAGCCCCTTGTGGATGCCGTCATGGCGGCGGCCAAGGTTATGCGCGGAGAGGCCACAATGGCCGACATTACCTTTGATGCTGATTCCTGCGCAGATTATTATGGTTCGTGCCTGCCAAGACCGTCGGCCCTTCCGAAGGTCACCGGTCTTGCCGATTATGGCGACGACTTGAAGCTTAAGATGCCGGAAGGTACCGCTTTCCTTGCCGTTGTCCTTTCCGAAGTGCATCATGCCAGAATCATCAGCATTGATACGTCTGAAGCAGAAAAAATGCCTGGCGTCATTAAGGTAATGACCGCGAAGGACGTTAAGGGTTCCAATACGCTGCCTGTTCCGCAGATACATCCCAGAATGAAAGCGCATGGCCTTTTGGAATTTCCGGTGATTTGCGGTAAAAAAATCAACAGACGCGGCGACGTGGTCGCGCTGGTTGCGGCCGACACCGAGAGGCATGCCCGCGAGGCTGCCAAGAAAGTCAAGCAAAACCTTGAGATTTTGCCGGCTTACATGTCATACCTTGAAGCTGTCTTGCCCAACGCGCTCCAGCTTCAGGAGCAGCTTCCGAACTTTTATATGGAACAGCCGCTGTATAAGGGTCAGGATACGGCCGACGTAATAGAGGACGCGGATATCGTTGTGGAAGGCAGCTTTTACTCTTCGCGCGAACCTCATCTTCCCATTGAGCCGGATACCGTGCAGGGGTACTACGAAGCCGACGGAACGCTGACGATTCAATGCAAGGCTCAGGCGATTTATGATGCCCGCTCCGAGGTCGCCGCGGCCACAGGCCAGCCCCTGGAGAAGTTACGGATTATTATGAATCCTACCGGCGGATCCTTTGGCTATACCATGGCTTCAAACACCTATTCGCTTGTTGCAACCGCTGTGCAAAACCTTGGGATCCCATGTACGTTGACGCTGAGCTATGAGGAATTCAACCATACGAGCGGCAAGCGCGGGGCGTCCTATTCCAACGGCCGACTTTCTTGCACCAAAGACGGCAAAATTACTGCCGCGGAATTTGATATTGCACTTGATCACGGAGCATACACAAACGTTGCCAGCATTATTTTTGGCAACTTTATATCTATTCCGTTCCATGGCTACAACATACCGAACGTAAAGGCTTTGGCGCGCGCAGGTTTCTCCAACAACGGCTTTCAGACGGCTTATCGCGGCTTCGGGGCTCCTCAAGCGTACACAATGTCTGAAGCGCTGATTGATATGGCCGCTGAAAAAACCGGCATCGATCCATGGGAATTCCGTTATAAAAACCTCGCACGGCCCGGAGACACTACCATAAACAGCCGTCCTTATAAAGATTACAGCATTTACCCGGGACTTATGGAAAAGATCAAGCCCGTATACGATTCTTATAAGGCTGAGGCGGAGGAAGGGAAAAAGCGGGGTCGTCATCTGGGCGTCGGCATAAGCTTAGGCGGATTTCTGTGCACCACCGGCAAGTTTGACTCTTCGGACATCGAGCTGGAGCTAAATCCGGACGGAACGGTAACCAATTATAACACCTGGCAGGACGTCGGCCAAGGCGGCGATATAGGCGCGCTGACGCATACGCTAAAGGCGCTTGCTCCTCTTGGGCTGAGGCCCGACCAAGTGAAGCTTGTGATGAACGATACTTGTAGATGCAAAAATTCGGGCATTTCCGCCGCAAGCCGGCAGCACTTTGTAACGGGCAACGCTATTATTGACGGCGCTAATAAGCTGCTGAACGCCATGCGCAAGGCGGATGGAACCTATCGCACTTACGATGAGATGGTAAAGGAGGGTATACCGACCAGGTATGTCGGCCATTCCGATCATTTGAGCCACGAGATCGACCCCGGCCTCAATCCAAACACCGGGGAGGGGGAGAAAAACTCAGAATTCATGTACGCAGTTAACGTCTGTCTGGTAGAGGTCGATGTTGAAAGCGGAAAAACCAAGGTTCTCCGCTATACGACAGCTGCAGACGTCGGAGCAATAGGCAACCGCTTGGCTGTGGATGGACAAGGCTACGGAGGGCTTTCCCATTGCATCGGCTTTGCTCTCAGCGAAGATTACAACGCCGAGAAAAAGCACGGAAACATTGCAGGCTGCGGAATTCCCACCATCGATATGATTCCGGACGACTTCAACGTTATTTATAACGAAACGCCGCGCCCGCTCGGTCCCCATGGTTCGTCCGGCTGCTCGGAAAACTTCCAGTGCTCGGGGCATATGGCGGTAATAAACGCCATTAACAACGCCTGCGGCGTGCGCATATACGCCCTTCCGGCCACACCTGACAAGGTTAAGGCGGCGTATGAGAAAAAGCTGCGCGGCGAGGACTTGACTCCCGCCAAATACTACTTGGGCTCCGATTTTGAAGAAGAGCTAGAGTTTATTAAGGCCAATCCCATATGAGCTTTATGTCCTCATGGAATATGTTCGGATTTGCGCCGTTTAAAAGGCGCATATTGACGGATGCGCGCCTGGTGACAGCACGAAGGACGCGCTAGGTTGCGTGCGCTTAAAGCTTTGAGACGCCGCAGGCTTTATTGAAAGGATGAGAGCAAAAAATGCTTCCTGAAGAGGCGGCTGCGTACGTAAACAAATGCTTCAACGGAGAACCCGCTTCATGCACATACGCCTGCCCTTTCAATATGGACATTCGCTCGTTTATGGAAAAAGCGGCGCGGGGGCGATGGTTGGCGGCCTACAGGGAGCTCCGGAACGCGGTGATCTTTCCCGCTATCGTCAGCGCCCTGTGCGATCAGCCGTGCCGCAGCTATTGCCAGCGGGCCGACGTGGGCGACGAAGCTTTGGCCGTACGCGATTTAGAGGAAGCCGTAATCCGGTTGACAAAGAGCCGCAAGCCTGAAAATTATTTTATACCGGCAAAAAGTGGGCGCGTCGCAGTTGTCGGTGCCGGTCCTGCGGCTCTCTCCTGCGCTTTGCTCCTGGCCCAGAAAAAGTTTGCTGTCACAATTTTTGAAAAAGAAGCCGTCTGGGGTGGAAGCCTCAGAAGGCATCCCAAATTTCCCGAGTTTGACGAGGAATTTGCAATACAATTGTCGGACGTTGACATCGAATTTCGATATAATAATGAAATAAAGGAGCTTGAAGCGCTCTCCAGCTACGATGCCGTTTATGTGGCGACAGGGAAAAATGGGGATTCCTTCGGGCTTTTACCCGACTGGAACGCCGAATTGTATTCAACATCTGTATCGGGGGTTTTCTTGGGCGGTGAGCTCGTCGGCAAAACGCTTATTGAAGCGATCGCTCAGGGCGGCGTTGCGTCAAAAATCATTGAAGGTTATTTTTTGTCCGGGAGCATAAAAAAACAGCCTGAACCGGACCGTTCTAAGCGTCTTCGCTTTCTGCGCCGCAAAGACCTCGAGAAAAAACCTCTGGTGCTTAAATCGGGAGACGTCTATTCTGAAGAAGAAGCTCGCGCCGAGGCTTCGCGATGCCTACTATGCGACTGCGACTATTGCGAAGCGGGTTGCGAAATGCTCAATTATTATAAGAAAAAGCCCAAAAAGATAGGACTTGAGGTCCATACGGACTCCATGGCCGCATCGACCGTTTCCCCTAAAACCATAACGCGCGAAACGTATTCGTGCAATATTTGCGGGTATTGCAAATCTGTTTGTCCCGAAGGCGTGGATATTGGCGCACTTCTTCAATTTTCCAGGGCAGACCGTTTCAATCAAAATAAAAATATACCTGCTTATCATGATTATTGGCTGAGGGAGTTGGATTTTTACAGCGGCGAGGGTTTTTTTGCCGCGCCTCCAAGAGGCAAGCGCACTTGTACCCACGCCTTTTTTCCGGGTTGCCGCCTCGGGGCCGGCGAACCTGGATATGTTGTTAAGTCTTATGATTATTTGGCGGAAAAATTCGACGCAGGCTTGATTCTGGGATGCTGCGGCGCGCCGGCCTATTGGGCGGGTGACAATAATCGTCTTGACTCGAATATTTCGCTTTTGCGCCAAAGCTGGGAAAAGCTCGGCCGGCCGGTAATGGTGCTTGCCTGCGCCTATTGCAAATATATTTTTTCACTGTTTATGCCGGAAATACCCTGTGTTTCGATATATGAAATTATGGGTGAAGACGGCTCGGTAAGGCCGGTTTCATATTTTGATGAAGCGGCCGTTTTTGATCCGTGCGCCGCCAGGAACGATATCAAAATGCAGGCCGGGGTGCGCAGGATAGCGGGCAGGGCGGGTGTAAAAATAGAGGAACTGGAGCAGCCGAACCGCTGCTGCGGTTTTGGCGGGCATATCAGCTTAGCTAATCCCGATTTGTATGATATTATTACGGCTAACCGTGCGGAAGCCAGCGACAAACCGTATATTGTCTACTGTGCAAACTGCCGAGATGTTTTTTTTCAAAAAAACAAGTCTTCCGCCCATATTCTCGCCTTAATTTTTGGGATTGAGCAGCGGGCGACCACCCTGCAGGAAAAGAAAGCTAACAGTCTGGAGGTTAAAAGAATAATGATGAAAAAGCTTTCCGGCGAAGATTTTACCCCGCAAAAGCCCCCATGGGACGAGTTGTCGCTTTCAATGCCTAGACTATTGAGGGAAGAGTTGGACCGCCAATTAATTATCGAGGATGATCTAAAAGAAGCAATATGGATGGCTGAAGCGTCAGGCGATAAATTCATCAACGATGCGGAGGGCGTCTGCCAGTGCAGCATGGTAAAGCCGGCCCTAACCTATTGGGTACAGTATAAAAAAAATGGGCCGCTGCTTTATGAGGTTAGGAACGCTTATTGCCATCGCATTAAATTCATTAAGGAGGATTGATTATTGAATAGCAATGACAATAATTGGAAATGCGCAAAATGTGATATGCCGCTTGTGAAAAAAAAGACGCTGTTTACTTATTTGGGCCATAATATTACTTACGAAGTGAGCAGATGCCCCAAGTGCGGAAGCGTTTTTATACCTAAGGAGCTTGCTGAGGGCAAAATGGCAGAGGTTGAAGCGCAGCTGGAAGACAAGTGAGCGCGCCATAAATATGCGAGCCGCACTAATACGATGAGGAGATACGGTGGTTATGCTGGAAAAGATAGAGTATGTTCGCCACACTTACAGTCTGTGTCCCATTTGCTTCCGACGCCTTCAGGCGGATATAGTGAAAACGGGAACGGAGTATTTATTAAGAAAAGAATGCCCGGAACACGGTTTTTTTTCTGCCGTTGTGTGGCGAGGAGAGCAGCCCTCGCTGGAAGAGTGGCAGGAAGGCGTCGAACCGGATGAGGCTTATTCCGGGTGTCCCAAATCATGCGGGCTCTGCAGTCATCATCTGCGCAAGACGTGCTGCGCGCTTGTGGAGGTCACCTCGCGCTGCAATCTGTCCTGCGCCGTATGCTTTGCGTCTTCGGGTGAAAACATCGCCGACGAACCGACGGTTGAAAATCTGTCCAAACAGTTTAAAGCGCTTGTTAATAACGGCAATACCTTTGTCCAGCTCTCAGGCGGCGAACCCACCGTTAGGGACGATCTTCCGGATATAATAGCGGCAGCTAAGGCGGCCGGCTGCGAAACCATACAGCTCAATACAAACGGTATCCGCCTGGGACAAGATCCTTCCTATACAAGAACGCTGAAAGAAGCGGGGCTTTCATTCGTTTTTATGCAGTTTGACGGCACAAAAGACGACATTTACCTCAAGCTAAGGGGCCGGCCGCTGCTGAAATGTAAAGAGGCCGCAATCGATTGCTGTGCGGAGAATCTGCTTGGGTTGACTCTTGTACCGACGGTGGTACCCGGAGTAAACGATAGGGATATCGGCGGCATAATAAGCTTTGGGCTGGAGCGTTCGCCTATGGTGCGCGGCGTCCATTTTCAGCCCGTAAGCTATTTTGGGAGGTATCCAAAAGCGCCGTCTGATCTTGATCGCATTACATTACCGGAGATTCTGCGGGCAATTGAGGAGCAAACCGGAGGCAAAATAAGAATCGCCGATTTTTTGCCTTCCTCCTGCGACCATCCGAGATGCGGCTTTCACGGCGACTTTGTCGTTTTGCCTGACGGTGCCTTGCTTAGCTTGACCGTGAAACGCAAAAGCGCATGCTGCGAAAAAAAAGGCTTAACGACGCTCGACGAGGCCGCTCATATTAAAAACAGGAATTTTGTGGCGCGGCGCTGGAAAAGAACGGAGGATGAAACGGCGGAGCGGGCTCCTCGCGACGGCGATTACACCAATCTCGATTTTATCTTAAGGCGTATCAAATCTCACGGTTTCACGATTACAGCCATGGCTTTTCAGGACGCTTATACCATTGATCTGGAGCGCTTGCAACGATGCAGCCTGCACGTATACAAGGGAGGAAAAACCATTCCGTTCTGCGCTTATTATCTTACAGATATCTTGGGCGGCAGATAAATATGGATGACGATATCTATAATATAATTAACAATTGTTTTTCTCTCGAAACCATGCATCCTGGCGGCCTGCGGCTGACCGATAGAGCTTTCCGCCTCGCCGGGCTAGCAAAGGAACTTCGATGCGCGGATATCGGTTGCGGCATTGGCGCGACGTGCGCATATCTCTCGAAGAAATATGATCTGGATATGTTAGGTCTTGATAAATCTGAAGTTTTAATCGGTAAGGGTCGCCTTTTGCATCCCGGATTGAAGCTTCTATGCCACGATTGCATATCTCTACCTTTTGAAAACGGCAGTCTCGACGCAGCGTTTATGGAATGCTCGCTTTCGGTCATCGGACACCACGGCGACGTTATTTCTGAATGTGCCCGAGTTTTAAAGCCGGGTGGAAGGCTGATTTTGTCTGACATCACAATAAAAAGTCAGGCAGGCAATATGGAGCTCGGTTATCTTTCGGAAGAGGGGCTTATTAAGTTTCTTTCAGCCGGCGGCTTTGCCGTAAGGACGCTTGAGAATCATACGCCTGCTCTGAAAACATACGCGGCGGAGCTGTTTTCAAACGCCGATGCGGCTTCAATAGAGGCGATTTGCCAAGGCATGGGAAATATTAACCTGCGAGATTTAGAATATGCCCTATTTATCGCGGTCAAAAATAAACCATAAAGATATTTCGGCGATTGAGGCCGAAAATCACATTTTAAGGCGCGCTTATCGCGTTTGCCGGAAAAGAGGCTTATTGTGAACGAAATAAGAAAAGAATATGCGCGCATGCGCGCGCAAAACTATTGCTGCAGCCAGATAATCATTGAGCTTGCACTCGAGGCTATTGGAGAAGAAAATAACATGCTTATTAGCGCCATGCGGGGGCTTTGCGGAGGCTTGCATACGGGCGGCATATGCGGGACGCTGCCGGCCGGCGCATGCCTGCTCGCCATGCTCGCCCCCGAAAAGGCCGAGAGCGAAATGATCCCCCGTCTTGTGGAGTGGTTTAACGCGACGTTTGCAGAGGCTTATAGCGGCATTGAATGCAATGTAATTTTGGGAGGCGACCCTATGAACCGTATAGAACGCTGCCCTGAAATAATATGCCAAACCTATTTTAAGTGCCGCGAGCTGCTGGCGGAAAACGGAATAATGATTTAATTCGCCTATATATGAGAGTAACACCGCTGGAGGCTTGGATTGCCTCGAAAATTGCTCTGCCTGCCGGGCAGAAATGCAATTTGCAGGCTATTAAGGCCTATCAACTTGAAAAGCTAAGAGAAACCGTGGCTTATGCACGCGCAAAGAGCAGGTTTTACGGGAGGCTGCTGGCGGATTTCGATCCTGATGATATACGCTCTGTTGAAGACATATCGCGCCTTCCTTTTACTTATCCCGAGGATATTGCGGGCTACCCAAATGATTTTATATGCGTATCTCCGCAGGATATATGGCGCATTGTGACACTCCCTACCTCAGGTACGACCGGCAAGCCAAAACGCGTCTTTTTTACCGATGACGATTTGGAGTTGACAGTGGATTTTTTCCATCATGGCATGACCACGCTTTCCGACGGGAGCGATCGGGTTATGATATTCATGTCGGGCTCGAAGCAAGGCAGCGTCGGAGATTTGCTTGTCAAGGGACTTGACCGTTTTTCTTGTACCGGTATTGTTTATGGTCCGATTTATGATTATGAAGCCGCTTATAAAGCTCTGGTTAAAGAGAAAATTACCGTAATTGTAGGCATCCCTTCGCAAATATTAGCCTTGGTGAGGACGCATCCCGCAAGGGATGATATTGCCGTCAGAAAAGTGCTACTCAGTGCCGATTATATTTCGTCGGCTGCGGTTTCGGCAATAACAGCGGCCTGGGGCGCCGAGGTGTATGGCCATTATGGAATGACCGAAACCGGTTTTGGCGGCGGTGTAGAATGCCAGGCCCGTCATGGATACCATCTGCGCGAATCAGATCTTTATTTTGAAATCGTCGAACCTTCGGACGGTTGTAGAGTTCCGGACGGATGTTACGGCGAGATCGTATTTACAACGCTTAACAGAAAAGCTATGCCGCTTATCAGGTACCGCACCGGCGACAAGGCGAAATTTTTTACTGAACCCTGCCCATGCGGAACAGTGCTTCGCCGGCTTGACCACATCGCTGGTCGCATTCGCGATAACGCTAAGCTTAAGGACGGTAAAGTATTTTCTATAACGGAGCTGGATGAAATCGTGCTGGCGAATCCCTCCGTCGTATCCTATAACGCAGCCTTGGAAACCAGAAGCGGATACGATTGTCTTGTAATTACCGTTCAGGCTGCCGATACGCGCGAAAGCGCCGCCAAGCGGTTGGAGGAAGAACTCTTAAAGGCGGTGCAACGACTGACAAAAGACCAAATACGGCTTGAGATTAAAACCGTAGATGCTGAACATTTTACCCCACAAGTTTTAAAGCGCCATATCGAGGATAAGCGGACAGGTTGCCTGTAATCAGGGTCTGCCGAAAAAGTGTTATAACACTTTTTCGGCAGACCCTGATTATATTTATCGCCGCGGGAAAAAGGCAAGAAAAGCCTTCGTAAAATCCTGCGCCCGCCGCCGGAAGCAAAAAGCAAGGCCGCGCCCCGGTACAGGAAGCCGCCTTGCCTTTAGGCAATTTATTGCTTTTTGATAATAATCCCCAGCTCGTCGAGCTGCCTCTGCTCAACCTCGGAGGGGGCGCCCATCATCAAGTCCTGGGCGTTTTTATTCATCGGGAAGGGAATTATCTCCCTAATGGAGCTTTCGCCCGCCAGCAGCATGACCATCCGGTCTATCCCCGGGGCGATGCCGGCGTGGGGCGGGGCCCCGTAGCAGAAGGCGTTGTACATGGCGGGAAATTTGGCCTTGACGTCCTCCTCGCCGAGGCCTACAAGCTCGAAGGCCTTGACCATAATGTCCGGGTCGTGGTTGCGCACCGCGCCCGAGGACAGCTCCACGCCGTTGCAGACAAGGTCATACTGGAAGGCGAAGATGTCGAGCGGGCTTATCTCGCCGCGCTCGGCCTTAAGCAATATCTCCAGGCCGCCCTTCGGCATCGAGAAGGGGTTGTGGCAAAATTCCAGCTTGCCCGATTCCTCGCCTATCTCGTACATGGGAAAATCGACTATCCAGCAGAACTCGTAGCGCTTGGACGCCATGTGCCCGGGTACGGCGGCGCCAGCCATTTTCAGCATTACGCCTGCGGTCTTGCGAGCCTCGTCCGCCGTACCGGCGGAAATGAGGACGAGGGCTCCGGGGGCAAGGTCAAGGGCAGCCTTTAGGGCGTCCTCCCTGCCCGCCATGAACTTGGCTACGCCGCCGGCAAATGCGCCGCTTTCGTCCACGCGGAACCAGTAGGGCTTTTTGCCGGACTGGACGCCCGCGTCGTCGCAGAGCTTTTCTATCTCCTTGCGCGTAAGCCCGCAGCCGGAGACGGGAACGGCCTTGACGGTCCTTCCGGCAAAGGGCTCGAAGCCCGTGTCCTGGACAAGGGAGCTTATGTCCCGCACCGTAAGGTCGATTCGGAGGTCGGGCTTGTCCGTGCCGTAGGTTTCCATGGCGTCGTTGTAGGCGATGCGGCGGAAGGGGGCCGAGGAGGCCGCATGAAACGCGCCGTATCGGGCGAATATCGGCGGCAATACGTCCTCAAGAACCGAGAAAACATCCTCCTGCGTGGCAAAGGCCATTTCCATGTCGAGCTGGTAGAACTCGCCCGGAGAACGGTCGCCTCTTGCGTCCTCATCCCTGAAGCAGGGGGCTATCTGGAAATAGCGGTCGAAGCCGGAAACCATGAGAAGCTGCTTGAACTGCTGCGGGGCCTGGGGAAGGGCGTAGAACTTGCCGGGGTGCTTCCGGGCGGGCACGAGGTAATCGCGGGCGCCCTCGGGAGAGGAGGCCGTGAGTATGGGAGTGGTGATTTCAAGGAAGCCGTGCTCGGCCATGGCCTGGCGCAGGGCGGCCACCACGCTGCAGCGCAGGACTATGTTGCTCTTTACCTCGGGATTGCGCAGATCCAGATAGCGGTGCTTCAGGCGCGCGGCCTCGTCGGCCTCTCGGCTGCGGTTTATTTCAAAGGGCAGCTCGTTGTGCCTGCAGCGGCCCAGCACCTCTATTTTGTCCGGAACGACCTCTATATCTCCCGTGGGCAGCCTGGGGTTCTTGCTCGCCCGCTCGCGGACTGTGCCCTCGACGGATATGACGGACTCCTTGTTTATGCTCCTTACGAGCCTCATCATTTCTTCCGTTTCAACTACGACCTGGGTTGTGCCGTAGAAGTCTCTAACTATCACAAAGGCAAAATTGCTGCCAACCTCCCGGACGTTTTCCATCCAGCCCGCTATTTTCACTCGCTCTCCGGCGTTTTCAAGCCTAAGAGCGCCGCAGGTATGCGTTCGCGACTGCGTCATATGCTCTATTCCTGTTCCTTTCCTAACGTTTGACTATGGCCGCTATGGCCTCCGGTTCCAGCGCGCATTCGGTTTCCTCGCCGGTGGCCATATTTTTCACCCTGACGCGCCCGCTTTCAAGCTCGCCGCCCCCTACAACTACCGTATATTGCGCGCCGCTTTTCCCGGCGTATTTCATCTGTGCCTTCAGGCTCCGGCCCATAAGGTCGCTTTCCGCGGACACGCGGAGCCTGCGCAGGCCGTTTACCAGGGCTATAACCGTCCCGGCAGCCTCCGGAGCCTGGCAGGCCGCAAAAATGCGGATGGGGTCGGGCTTGGGAATCTCGGAGCCCTCCGCCTCCATGGCCAGCAGCATGCGCTCTATTCCGCTGCCGAAGCCCAAAGCGGGAATGGGAGGGCCGCCAAGCTCAGAAACCAGCCCGTCGTACCTTCCGCCGCCTATAACCGTCAGGCCTCCTATCGGAAGCGAAATGAATTCAAAGACGGTGCGCGTGTAGTAGTCCAGTCCCCTTACTATGCGGGGATTGACGGCGAAGTCTATGCCGACGGCTTTTAGATATGCCTGGACGCCGTTAAAATGCTCTCGGCAGGCATCGCAAAGGTAATCCAGAACCGACGGAGCGCCTTTTGAAAGCTCCCTGCAGGACTCGTTCTTGCAGTCCAGTATGCGCATGGGATTGCGCTCCAGGCGGTCAAGGCAGGTGCCGCAAAGCTCGCCGCGCCTGCCGCGGAAATAAGCCTTAAGAGCCTCGTGGAAGGCGGGGCGGCAGCTTGGACAGCCTATGGAGTTTATTTCCAGCCTGAACTCCTTCAGCCCCAAACGGCGCAGATACTCCGCCCCGAGGGCAATTATTTCGGCGTCGGCCTCCGGCCCTTCGGCGCCGAAGCATTCGACTCCGAACTGGTGGTGCTCCCTCAGCCTGCCGGCCTGGGGCTTTTCGTAGCGGAAATTCGGCACGATATAATAGGCTTTTACGGGCAGGCCAGAAGCGAAGAGCGAGTTTTCCAGGCAGCTCCTGACGACGGAGGCTGTTCCCTCCGGCCTCAGCGATATGGAGCGGCCGCCCTTGTCGCTGAAGGTGTACATCTCCTTCTGGACTACGTCGGTGGTATCCCCGACGCCGCGCACAAACAGCTCCGTATGCTCAAAGGTGGGGAAGCGCAGCTCCGCAAAGCCGAAATCTTGGGCGGTTCCTCTGGCCACGCCTTCCAGATGCTGCCACTTGTAAACCTCCGAAGGGAGCACATCCTTGGTGCCTCTCGGGGCGTTTATCAAAACGGGCATAAAATACTGTCCTTTCAAGACGAAATGGGCCGGTAGACCGGCCGAAATATATAAGCTTAAGGCGGGAAAGCCTGAACCGGCAAATCCCGCCGACGATGTTGTTCCTTACGCCGGAGCCGCATCATTTTTTCTTTGGGTTTACGACGTCGCGCCAGTCCAGGTCCCCGCGCTGCAGGCCTAGTATGAGCACCTCCGCCGTAGCGACGTTGGAGGCGAAGGGTATGCTGTACTGGTCGCACAGGCGGGCTATAAGCCCCATATCCTCCATATATTCGGGCGACTGCGGATCGGCAAAAAACAATACAAGGTCTATCTCGTTGTAGGCTATGCGCGCGCCTATCTGCTCTATGCCCCCCTGCCTGCGGGACATGTAGGCGGTGACCTTCAGACCCGTCGCTTCGGTGACGAGGCGGCCTGTGTCGTTGGTGGAGCAGAGAGTGTGGGAGGCGAAGATTCCGCAATAAGCGATGCAAAATTGCACCATCAGTTCCCGCTTGTTGTCGTGCGCTATCAGTGCTATGTTCACAGGCTTTTCCTCCTTATATATTGGTACTGTACGCCCGTCGGCGCAGGTCATGCTATCGGCACCTTCTGGCCGTCCAGACGCCGGGCTATACGCATGGCTGCGGCTGCGGCCCCCTTCCCTGTATGGAGCATAAGGGGCTTTCCTATGGCCGCGGCGATGATCACCGCCTTGTCTTCCGGTATATAGCCAAGGAGCCTCGCGCCTATGCGGTCTATGGCGTCGTCAAGATTCATTTTCACGCTGCGCAGCACCGAAGGGCGGATACGGTTCAGGATCAGGCGCACGTCGGATATACCAAGAGCTTCAAGCTCCTGAACGGTTCTGGCCGCGTCGCGGCAGCTTGAGGGCTCGACAGAAGACACAATAATCGCCTTGTCGGCTCCGGCGGAGGCCTCGTGAAAGCCCGCGCCAAGACCGGCGGGGCTGTCTATAATAACATAATCGTACTTTTTTTTCAAATCCTTAATCAGTTCGGGAAGGCCGGGCCTTGCCGCCTCCACGGGGGCGGTGAGAAAATAAAGGTTTGGTATCTCGCGGTGCGCCGCTATCGCGTCGTCCGGCGAGCAGCGGCCGGACAGAATATCGTTGTAGTCATATATGGAGGCGTCCGCCATGCCCAGACAGAGGTCGAGATTTTTCAGCACGGCGTCGCCGTCCACGCAGAGCGTGCGCCTGCCCAATAGGGCCAGGCAGGAGCCGAGGGCTGCCGCCGCGGTGGTTTTCCCGGTGCCGCCCTTTCCGGAGGTTATGACTATAGCGCCGCCTGCGGATCCGTCGAGCATAAGAGCCTCCCAGCTTAATTAAATATTATATAATAATAAGCAAAAATATACAAGTTAAGGCAGCAGGATATTTTCCTCTTGGTACGCCTTTTTGCCTTTTTCCTTGAAATAGCAATCGAATATCTCCTTGGCTATCTCCGCGAGCCTCCAGCCCGCCGCCCCCTTTTCCACAACCACCGCCACAGCTATCTCGGGATTTTCATAGGGAGCGAAGGCTATGAAAACAGCGTTGTTTTCCACATCCTCGCGGATCTGCGCGGTTCCCGTCTTGCAGGCGACCTTTACGGAATAGTTGCCGAAAACATAGGAAGAAGAGCCGTAAAGGGAGGCCATAAGCATGCCTTCCTGTACCGCGCCGAAGTATTCCGGCTTAGCCTCCACCCGGCTGATTATGGCCGGCTGGTATTCAGCGACGGACGCCGAGCCGTCGAAGCTCCTGACGGATTTCAGCAAATGGACGGCGTATCTGGAGCCGCCGGAGGCTATAGTCGCGGCGTAGGAGGCAAGCTGGAGAGGAGTGAAAAGATTGTAGGACTGGCCTATGGAGGCCTGCAGCGTGTCGCCCACATACCATTGCTCCCCGACCGTCTGCTCCTTGTACGGGCGGGAGGCCAGAACACCCTTTTCCTCGTATAGCTCTATGCCGGTAGGCTGGCCCAGGCCGAAGGCCGCGGCGTAGGAGGAGAGCTTGTTTATCCCAACCTTCTGGCCGACCACGTAGAAAAAGTAGTTGCAGGAGACCTGGAGCGCTTCCTTGACGTTTATGTTCCCGTGAGAGCCGGGGTATATCCAGCATTTATATGTATAGCCCTCGTACTCGTCTATTATACCCTTGTCATATATCTTAGTGTCTATGTCTATAGCGCCCTCCTGAAGGCCGGCTATCGCGGTTACCGGCTTGAAGGTGGAGCCCGGAGTATAGGCGCCCTGGGTGGCCCTGTTGTATAGCGGAGCCAGGGGGTCGCTCAGCAGCGCGGCATAATCGTCGGAAAAGGTTTTCAGGTTGAAGGTTGGGTAGGAGGCCAGGGCGAGCACGTCGCCCGAGCCGACCTTAACGACGGCAACCGCGCCGCCTTCTGCTAGGGTGACCTTTTCGCCGTCCTTTGCCTTGGCCGCGCGCTCTCGGTTTATTTCGTCTATCCTGGAGGCCAGGGCGTCCTCGGCGGCCTGCTGGCAGAAAAGATCTATGGTAAGGGTAACGTCGCCGCCCGCCTTTGGCTCGGTCTTGTAGTAGGTGTTGACGACATCGCCGGAGGCCGTGCTGACCGTGGCAATGGTTCCGTCTGTGCCGTGCAGGTATTGCTCGAAGGCCTTTTCGGCCCCGTCCTTGCCGACTATCGCGTTCATAGGGTAGCCGAGAGCGCTGTAATACTTATACTCATCCTCGTCCATCAGGCCGGTCCTGCCCAGCAGATGGGCCGCGTAGGTGGTATGGTACTCGCGCACGGAGGAGGTTTTGACCGAGACTCCCGGAAAGGATTTTTCCAGAACCAGAGCTATCAGACCGCTGTCTATGTCCTCGGCGAATACATAGTCCGGCAGGCGGAAGAGCTCGCGCACCTCAAGCTCGTAGCGCACGCCCGCTGCAAGCCGCGCCTCCCTGTCGGTAAAGCTATCGGGTATGGAATAATGCTCGCGGAAATAGGCCATAAGGCCGGCGGCGTCAATGCTTGCGTCAAGCTTGAAGTGCTTGAGATAGTCGTCGAGCCTTTTGCGCTGCCCGTCGCTCATTGCGGTATAGGCAAAGGGCGCTTCTGAGCTTATCGGAAGGGTGTCCCTGTAGGTCTGGCCGTAATCGGAGACGCAGGCTATGAGCCGGAGCAGCGCCCCGTTCGGGTCCTCGTCCCTGACCAGCTTGAGGCGGTCTATGACGATGTTGTAGCTTACACGGTTGGATACCAAAAGCCTGCCGTATCTGTCCAATATGCTGCCTCTGGACGCGGGTACGGTTTCCGTATCCAAGATGGTATTCATGGACTCCTCGTAATAGTAGTCTTTTTTGACCACCTGAAGATTGTAGAGAGAGAGGACGGCTATTGTGGCCAGCAGCAGGGGCATGAACACTATAAGCGCTATTCTTGCCGGACGAACGTATTTTTCTTTCATAGTCGGTTATCTGCCTTTAATTCTCGGGCGCGAAGCCCGCCGGACGCATAGGTATACGGGAAGTATAAAAATAAAGGAGTATAAGGTCTGCCGCAATCCGGTCAGCAGCAGCGAAAGCGGGTCGGCTCCGTAAAATGCCAGAAAGCGGAAAAGCTGCAGGAGGGCCGAAATCACAAGGACTGCCACCGACATCACGCAAAAGGACGGAAAGCCCCTTGCCAATATGAACTGGCTGAGGAAACCGGCAAAAAAGCCGCAGACGGTCAACAGCACGGTAAAAAGAAGGCCCGTGCCGCCCATTGAGGCGTCGCACAAGACGCCCGCTGCGAGCCCCCACAGGCCGCCGTGCAGACCGCCATTGAAAAGACCGGCGCCGACCGCAAAAAGGGGCAGGAGCAGGGGAGCGGCGCCCATCAGCCTGACGCGGGAAAAGACGCCCGTTTGCAGCAGAAACAGCGCCAGCAGCAGCGCGGTGTTTTTGATGAGAGAAGCCAGACGTTCAGCTTTCATTGTCCGCCTCGTAGTATTTGATGATAAACACCTGTGTCAGGGCCTTCAAATCCGCGGAGGGGGTGATCACGCCATAGGCTCCGTACCCGGAGCGGTCCTCCTTTAGGTCCGTAACCTTGCCTATGACAAGACCCGCCGGATAGACGCCGCAGGTACCGGAGGTTAGGACCGTATCGCCTATCAAAACGCCAGAGTTGTCGAAAACATATGTAAGCTTAAGGCAGCCCTTTGTCATAAGGGCAAAGTCGCCTTCGGCTACGGCGGTTATGGACGCGTCCTGCAGAAGAGCCCCTATGGCTGTACCCGAATCTATGACTGTGCGGACGTCGGAGGTATTTGCCCCGACCTCGCGTATTAGGCCCACGACGTAACCGTCCTCGGTTATCACGCAGTCGCCCTCCTTCAGCCCGGCGCGGGAGCCCTTGTCTATGACAAAGGAGGATGCCCAGCTTGAAGCGTCCCAGGATACGACGGAGGCGTCCACATAACGATAATCCGGCTTTTTTTCGCTAAGCCTGAGCAGCTTCCTGAGCCTTTCGTTTTCCCTGAGCGCGTCGGCAGAAAGGCGCGCTTCCTTTTCCATGGAGGCGATGCGAGACTTGAGCTCGGCGTTTTCCCTGACGAGCTCGTCGTAGTTGTGCATATAGCCGTATACCCTCTCGAGGGAGGAGACAGCGTTTCCGGCCAGCTTTTCAACGGGGGACAGCAGGCCGCCGATAAGGCTGGAAAACAAGCCCGCGCCGCCGGCGAGATAGGAAACCGCGGTTATCAGCACCGCCAGCGCCAGCGCCGCCAATACGGGAACGCCCGCTTTTTTGAAAAATGCCTTCATTTTTCTTGCCGCAGCGGGCTCACGCCAAGCCTTGAGAGCATGGCTCCCAGCGTATATAAGGGCAGCCCTATCACATTGAAATACTCGCCCTCTATCCGGCTGACAAACAGGGCCGCCAGATCCTGAGCGCCGTAGGCTCCCGCCTTGTCCAGCGGCTGGCCGGTTGCGACGTAGGCGTCTATTTCACTTTCGCTCAAGCTTTTAAACCAGACGTCCGTCGCCGCGCCGCCGGTAAGGACGCCGTCCCTGTCCAAAAGCGCTATGCCGGAATAAACCGTATGCTTTCTGCCGGACAGGGCGCGGAGCATGCGCCTCGCGTCCTCAGCGTCCGCCGGCTTGCCCAGCGCGGACCCGTCCAGCCAGACTATCGTATCCGCCGCGATGATGAGGGAGCCCGAGGGGTCGCCGCCGATTTTTTCCAGCACGCTTTCGGCCTTTTTCAAAGCGATATGCTCCACCGCCTTTCCCGGCTCCAGGCCGGAAGGATAGCCGGCCTCCGAATCGGCGGGTATGATTTTAAAATCCTTTATCCCTATCAGCCCCAGCAGCTCGCGGCGGCGGGGCGAGGCGGAGGCTAAGATGATGCCGTCGTATTTGTCAAGCATAGTATAAGCCCTTTGATTTGGAGTTTGGTTCATATTTGTTGAGCAGCAGATATCTGCCGGCGATCGAGGCGCATTCCTTGGCATTTTCGGTGGTGAAGGCAAGGTGCAGGCACCACAGCCCCAGCTCCTCGAAATCCTTCAGCCGCCCGGCAATGAAAAGCTTGTCCGGGCTATAAACGACGCTGCGGCAGCCCTCGGCCCTTATTACCGGGTAAAGTCTGCCCTGCCTGTCGCGGAGATGCTGCGCCGCCTCGCAGGCGCATATGCCCGCGGAGCATCTTATAATGCAGTTTTCCGTGACCATCAGAGGCAGCCTGCCATAGGCCGGAAGCTCCGTGTCTATATATTTTGAAAGCTCCCTGATGTGTTCGAGCTTCAGCTCGGGAGAAAGAAGGGCGGAAATCAGGCCCTGCTCCTTAAGAGCCTTGAGGGTGTAGGAATTGCCGACGTTGAGATTAAGGCCGCCCCTGAGCTTGAAGCCAAGGACCCGGGCGGGAGTTATCTGGCTGACGCTGTTGACCATAACCTCGTCTATGTGCATATCCCTGAGGCTGTGCAGATCCCTGTAGACGTCTATGGCGTTGGCGTCGGACACCACGGGAGGCAGCACCGCGCAGATGGAGGTTACCCCGTTTTCCCAGAAGGGGGTAACGGACGCCGGGGAAGCCTTCAGCTCGCTCAGGGGGATATACAATACCTTGGGCTTTGTTCCGGCAAGCTGCGCCGAAAGCTGGGAAGCCTTCAAAACTGAAAAGGTCAGGTCGGGCTTTTCCCCGCTGCCCTCATATTTTATTATTTCCGGAAGCTTGCCTACGGATACGGAGGGAGCGGCCCTCCTCAGGGCGGACAGGCGCGACAGGGCTTCCCTGCGAACGCGCGAAATGTCGGCCGAAGGGAGATACAGGCCGGGCTCGATGCTCGCTTTGGCGCCCGCGCAATGATACGGCGTCCCGAGGGTGTTGAAAAGCTGCGTTTTGAATATCGCCGGGGTAAGCTCTCGCTTGCCGGGGCCGGCGGACTCCGGAACGGGGCCGGAGGCCGCCGCCGTATTGCCCCTGTCGTCGGAAACCGCGATACGCACTTCGGCGCCTCTGCGCAGCTCGCCGTACATGAGCACCGGCACACGCTGGGAATCGCCGCCCATATAGTCGTTTCTTACCGTGGAAAGGACGGTCTTTATTTTACCCTTCGCTTTTTTCGGTGCGATTTTGCCCGCGAGCATGTCCCCGCCCGGCTTTCCTTCAAAAAAGGCGGCGGTGGCGCCGGCAGGCGAAAAGGCTTCGCGCAGGAGCTCCATATCGTGCTCGGAGGGAGGCTTGCCGCTATCCAGCGCGCGGCGGAAAATGCCGGCGGCCATGGCGGCATATTCGGGGCGCCTCTCCGCCCCGGCGACGGATACGGCGGTTATGCCGAGAGCGGCAAGCTCGCCTAAATGAGGCGCCAGCGACAAATCCTTCAGCCTCAAGCCGGAGCCGCTTTCCTTTGAAGCGGCGTTATGCAAGCAGCTCTCGGAGCAGGGCCCGGAGCAGACGCCCGAAGCGCCCGCTTTTCCCGCAGCAAAAGGCTCCATGCGGCAGGTGCCGCCGTAAGCGATGCATTGCGGGCCGTAGCAGCAGGCTTCAAATTCTAAGCCGCTTCCGCCGCTCCGCTGGATAATCAGGCCGATAAGGGCGCGCGGAAGCTGGTGGGGCAGTATTATGCGGGATACGCCTATGGAAGCCAGCAGGCTCGCTCCGCTGGAGTCCTGCACGCCGGCCGACGCCTCGGCGTGCAGGGGGACGCCGGGAAGAAGCTGGCGGAGAGCCCTGAGAAGGCCGAGGTCGTCCGCGCTTACGGCGTCGGCTCCGGCGCGGCAGGCCCTGAGCGCAAGCTCGGCCGACTGCGCGAAGCCGCCGTCGGAAATCGGGCGGCTGAGCGAGAGATATACCCTTGCGCCGCGTATGCGGCAGTATTCCGCGGCCGCGTCAAAGGCGGACCAGGCGCCGGGCTCAAAAGAGGAGGCGAAGCCGCAGAACCCCGCAAAGCCGACGCGCACCGCGTCGGCCCCGTTTGCGACGGCGGCCCGTATAGCCTCGGCCGAACCGGCGTACGCAACCAGCTCCAAGAGTCCGCTCCCCTCCTTATGCATATGTCGGCGTGGTAAGGTTTACGTAATTTACCGCATCCCGTAGTATATCATACGGCGCGGAATTTTCAAAGATTTTTTGTTTTCATTTTCGCTTGCCTGCGCCTCGGCCATTTGATAAAATTGAAGCCCGAACAAACCAGTGGGAGGCCGAAAAATGGCTAAAAGCGAATACATACTGCCAAAGCCGGAAACGGTTTCCATGAGCCTTGCCGCCGCGGAAAGGCTGATAGCCTCAGGCATGGGCGACGCGGCGCTGCTATATATTTACATACTCAGAAACAACGGCCGTTTTTCCGCGGAGGAAGCGGAGCGCGAGCTGCCCATCAAATCCTCCATTTCCTCCGCCATGGCGGAGCTTGCCCGGCTGGGACTGGTATCGGCGGCTTACGAACGCCCCGGAGACGCCATAGCCGCGCGGAGCGAGCCGGCCGGGCGGGAGGAAGTCGGCTCTGACAGGGCCGCGCCTCTTAAGCGTCTTGACGCGCCGCCGGAATACAGCGCCGCCGACATCAAGCGGAACATAGACGGGGGCTCGGATTTCAAAACCATAGTCGAGGAGGTCCAGCAGCGCCTGGGCAGGGTTCTGTCCGGAGGCGATCTGATAATACTATTCGGCATCTACGATTATCTCGGGCTGCCGGCTGAGGTTATCCTGCTGCTGGTCGGCTGGTGCATAGAGGAGCAGGAGCGGAAATACGGCGAGGGCAAGCGCCCCACCCTGAGGATAATAGAAAAGGAGGCCTACATATGGGCCCACAGGGAGCTTTTCACCCTGGAGGCCGCCGAGGCTTACCTGAGAAAGAAAAGCCAGAGCAAGAAAAAAAGCGAGGAAATAAAGGGCTGCCTCGGGATAAAGGGCCGGCCGCTCTCTCCGACGGAGGAGAAATACATAACCGCGTGGCTGGATATGGGCTTCGACGCCGAGGCCATAGAGGAGGCCTACGACCGGACCATAATGAATAAGAAAGAGCTCATCTGGCCTTATATCAACCGGATCATGGAGAGCTGGCATAAAAAAGGACTGCACACCCTGCAGGAAATAAAAAGCGGAGACATGAAGCCTGAGCAGAGGGAAGGCAGGAGGGAGCCCGCCTCGGCGCCGGACCCGGCCGATTACGAGCGCATGAAAAGGTACCTTGAAAAGCTGAACGAAAGAAGTGGTAAAAATGGCGCTTGACGGAAAGATACTCGCCAGAGCGATAGAAAGGTACGAGGCCGAAAAAAGGAAGCGCGCCGCCGAAGCGGAGGAGCTTCGCCGGGAAATATACGAAATTAAGCCGAGAGTAAAGGAAATAGACGCGCTGCTCGTTGATACCGTGGCCCGGGCGGCGCTGGCGGCCCTGGGCGGCGGCGGCGACCCGGAAAAGGCCATAGCCGACGCTCAAAAGCGGAATCTGGAGCTTCAGGCCGAGCGGGCGGAGCTAATAACGGAGGCCGGCTATCCCATGGGCTGCATAGACGAGCTGCCCAGGTGCAAAAAATGCGGGGATGCGGGCTTTAGGGGCAGGACGCCCTGCTCTTGCCTTATGAAGCTATACGCCGAGGAGCAGCGGAAGGAGCTTTCGTATTTCCTTAAGCTGGGCGAGGAAAACTTCAAAGCCTTCAGGCTGGATTACTACGACGACGCGGCGCCGACCGTAAACGGCATATCGCCGCGAAGACATATGGAGCTGGTGCTGGAAACCTGCCGGGCGTACGCCGAAAAATTCGACGGAAGCGAGGGCAACCTGTTCCTCAACGGGGGCACGGGCCTGGGCAAGACCTTTTTATCCTCATGCATAGCCGGGGAGGTTTCAAAAAGAGGCTATTCCGTGGTGTACGATACGGCCTCAAACATAGTCGCGGCCTTTGAGGCCGCCAGGTTTTCGCGCTACGGCGATTCGGAGGACTCGGATAACGAGGTCAGGCGCTATTTAAGCTGCGATCTGCTGATAATAGACGATCTGGGCACGGAAGCGGCAAACAGCTTTTCCGTCAGCGTCATATACACCGTGATAAACAGCCGCCTTGTCAACAAAAAGAACACGGTTATCAGCTCAAATCTCGGCATAGAGGAGATAAGAAAAAAATATTCGCCCCAAATAGCCTCCCGGCTTGAGGGCGAATATGTAAACCTGAAGTTCCACGGCTCCGACATCAGGCTGCTGAAAAAAAAGAAATGACCGCGCTTCAGGGCCGAGTAAACTCGGGCCTTCTGTAAACGGCCGTCCTCAGCTCCCTTACGTAGTCCTCCTTGTCCTTTTCCGGCATATCCGAAGCCAGAGCCAGCTCTACCGCCCTTTCAATATCGTAGGGGATTCTTATTATTGAGATCGAAAAGGGCGAGGCTTCCCCCGAGCCGTATTCGCCCTCGATTACCGCGTATGACGCCTGGGCGATATCGAGGGGATTGCCGACGCTGCCGGCGTTGAAGACGGTTTTGCCTTCGAAATTTTCGACATGCGCGCCGTGTATGTCGCCGTAGCCCACCACATCCGAATACCTGTCCAGCGTCGGGGTGGGCTCGAAGAGGCGCAGTCTTTTAGCCTTTTCGGTAAAAAGAAAGGTCCTGTAGAAGGCGTCGAAGGGGGCGGCGTGGAAAAGGCGGACAAGCCTGCCGCTCATATAGAACTCCAGATACATGGGCAGGGAGCTCAGATAGGCCAGACGCTCGGCGCCCAAAAGCCTTTGGTGCCAGGACAGCAGCTCATGCCGGCCCTCGCAGAGCATCAGGTCCCAGTTGCCCTTGACCACGCTCTCGCAGCGCGATTTTATAAGGTCCACCGCCTCCGCCGAGCCGGGGCCCTTTCCGGCAAGATCGCCGAGGCATATAACGCGCTTAAGGCCTCTGGCCTCGATGTCGGCAAATACCGCCTCAAGAGCAGGTATGTTTCCGTGTATGTCCGATATTACCGCAAATCTGTCCATACAAGACGCTCCCGTCGCCGCTTTTTATTATAGTATAGCACAATCCCATCGGCCTGTGAACCGGCCGGTGGGATTGTCGCCGCTCATTTGCCCGCATAAAAAAGAACGGCCGCCGACATCCGCCTGCGGGTAAGGCGGCGGCGTGTCCGTTCAGGCCGCTTTTCGGAAGCGTTGGAGCGACAGGCTATTCGAGCATGCCTTCGATGTAGCGCACCACGTCCCCCACGGTCTTAAGCTCGGCGACAGCCTCGTCGGTTATGGTTACGGCAAATTCATCCTCCAGCGTCATTATCATTTCAACGACATCCAGAGAGTCGGCTCCAAGATCGCCCGCAATGTCGGTGTTTTCGGTGATGCTGTCCTCGTCTATGCCGAATTGGGCGGAAAGAATTTCCTTTAATTTATCAAGTACCATATTTACCTCCAATTATTTCCTTTCGGTGCGCCTGCTCTTGCCGTAAGCTATCACGACGCGGCGGTTCGGCTCGCTTCCGGTGGAAAAAGTGCTGACATCCTTATAATCCTGAAGAGCGGTATGGATTACATGGCGCTCATAGGAATTCATGGGCTCAAGAGTCATATTCTTACGATATTTTATGACCTTGGCGGCCACTTTATAAGCTAAACTGCTGAGGGATTCCTCGCGTTTTTTGCGGTAATTTTCCGCGTCCACGCTGACATGGATGCGGCTGTCCGAGCCGCGGTTGACGGCAAAGCTGGTTATGTGCTGTATTGCGTCGAGCGTTTCGCCGCGCCTGCCTATGAGCATGCCGAGCTTGTCGCCGGTCAGGTTGATGAAAATGCCGGCCTCGCCCCGATCCTCGACTACGGGCACCGCGTCGGAGCCCAGCCTCTCCAGCAGACCCTTCAAAAAGGCCTCCGCCTTTTCGGCGACGGACTCGGTATATTCGTAGCTCACGCGCACCTTGGCGGGAACCGCGCCGATGCCGAGAAAGCCGGCCTTGGATCTTTCAATGATTTCAACGGATACCTCGTCACGCCTTTTCCCCAGCGTGGCAAGAGCGGAGGCGATGGCATCCTCTTCGGTTTTTGCGACCGCTTCAATCGATTTAAGCATCTTATCCTCCATTCACGGCGGGCCTGAGGCTCCGCACAGAGTCATGGTTTACTTTGTTCCGTCTTCTCTGAAATCTATTTCGGGGATGGCGGGAATTTCCTCGCTTTCCGACGCGGCGCCGCCCTGGAGCTCGGCCTCCGCGTCGGCCTGGTTATAGGCCTCAGCCCTGCCGGCGCTGTTATCCTGCGCTGAAGCTGCCGTTCCTCTTGAAAAGCGGTCCGGATCGTAGGCCCTGCCGCGGGCGTAGGGCCGGTCGCCGACCTGAGAGGGATTTGCGTTTTCCTTGCGCTTATCCGCCGGACCGTGCTGGGCCTGCCACTCGGCCGCGCGCTGCTCGGCCTTTATTTTCTCATTCTTCTGTAATTTGCGCTTGCTCGTGTTGGGGTTGACCGCTGTGGCGCCCTCCTCGCGAAGCCTCGCGGTTTCAAGGCGCTTGCGCTCCAGCTCCTCCTCGCGGGCCTTTATCCGGGCGCGCCTCTCGGCGTCCTCGGCGTCAAGCTCGCGGGTAAAGACCTTGCCAAGTATAAAGTCCTGTATTGCCTGGAAAACCGATGAGGCTATCCAGTAAAGGCCCAGGGCGCCGGGCATGGCGAAGCCTATCCAGAGGGAGACCAGGGGCATCATGAGCATCATGGTTTTGTTGGTGCTGGCGGCCTCCGGAGCCACCGTCCCGCCGGAGGAGGCCATGCTGATCTTGCTGGAAACGTAGGCCAGCAGGGCCGAAACGACGGGTATGAGGAAAAGTCCGAGCTGGGGCCAGACGGGCTTGCCGTTGGAAAAAAAGGTCCAAAATTGCCAGGACGGCTGGCTGCCCAGGTCAAGGCCCAGAAAATTATAGTCCAGCTTCTGGAGCTTGTCGCTGATTCCGGCAAACCTCTCAAAATGCGCGGTTATGAATTGGGATTCGAATATCTGCTCGTATGCCTTGCCCTGGCCGGTGGCTGGGGCCACATAGCCCAGGGTCGTCAGCAGCTCCCGTATGGTCTTGTAGGCGTCCGCTGAAACGCCCATCATTATGGTTATGGGATAGCGTATGGCCCTGTACAGCGCCAGCAGAATAGGAAAGGGGATCAGGGACCACAGGCAGCCGCTCATGGGGTTGATCTTTTCCTCTTTATAAAACTTCTGCAGCTCTTCCTGGTATTTCTGCTTGTTGCCCTCGTATTTCTTTTCGAGCTCCTTAAGATAGGGAGTGAACCTGGCCTGCCGCATCATTCCCTTTTTGCTCTTCATGGAGAAGTAAAGGAGGATCAGCCTGACCAGAAGCGCGAAAAGAAATATGGCTATGCCGTAGCTGTGGGTGAGGTTGTATAGGACAAGAAGCAGCCAGCCAAAGGGTTTAGCAATATAATCCATCTAACAACTCCTTAACATACTGCCCGGAATATTAGCGACCCTCAGGGTACGGGGTCGTAGCCTCCCTTGTGGAAAGGGTGGCATCGCATAAAACGCCTGAAGGCTAGCCAGACGCCTTTTGGCGCTCCGTACTTTTCGATGGCTTCGAGGGCGTACTGCGAGCATGTGGGAATATAGCGGCAACAGGGAGGTTTGGCCGGGGACACAAACCTCCTGTAAAGCTTAATGAGAGCTATGAGAAAAGCCTTCATTTATTTGCAGCCCTTCAATATCCCTAATTTTTCCGCGGCGCCGAGCAAGCTGCGCTCGATGTCCCAATAAGAGGCTTCGGCAGCTTTTGCCCTGGCAACTACCACAATGTCCCAGCCCGTCCTGAACCTTGCCTCGTTGAGCCTGTAGATTTCCCTGATGCGGCGGCGCACTCGGTTCCTGTGCACCGCCTTGCCTATTTTTGAACCTACGGTAATCCCCAGCCTGTTTTCGGCCTTATGGTTTCTGCCGCAGTAAACAACCACCAGAGGCGAGGCGTAGCTTTTGCCTCTTGAATACAACCGCCTGAACTCGTAGTTCTTATTCAGGGACAGGGTGGCTTTCATACCGCTCAGACGGTCAGCTCTGCGCGGCCCTTAGCTCTGCGCCTGGCAAGCACCTTGCGGCCGTTTTTTGTGGACATTCTTTTGCGGAAGCCGTGAACCTTGGCTCTCTGGCGCTTCTTGGGCTGATAAGTCCTAAGCATGCGATATACACCTCCTGCGCTGCTTTATTATTACTCAACAGAGCATAAACAAACGTGGCGCTATGCTCCGCAGTCAACTTGAAATGCTCGCCGCCGGCCCGGGGATTAAGCAGGGGCGTATAGAGCGCGAAACATTGTACCTCAAACAAATTCTGCGTGTCAACAGTTTGCCCGCTTTTTTTCGGAAGTATATGAGCTTGCTCATATTGCATCCATAACCTTCGGATAAGCCGGCGCGCGGCGCGGCAATGCGGCTTTTGCGGCCAATCCGCCGCGCTGCGTCCGCGCTTTAAACGCTCCGGTCCCGCCCTACTGCGCCGCTTTCAGGTCGCGCCTTTCAAAGCTCAGGAAGGCCCCGGCCAGGGCCGCCGCGGAAACGCACAGGGAAAGGGCCGCAAACAGCGGTTCAAGACGGCCCTCAAGAAGCTCGGTCGGCAGGAAATATTTGAAAAGCGCAAAAAACCTCAGGGCGCCTCCCTTTTCCAGCATGTCGTATAATACGCCGAGCGCGTAGGAAACCAAAACTGCGGCGTTGGCCAGCTTAAGGCCGCGCTCGGCGCTTGAGCGGAAGGCGGCAAAGAAGGCCGCAAGGCTGAAAAAAGCAAGGCCCGTCAGCCAGGCGGAAGCCGAAAAAGCCCAAAACGGCACGCCCGCGCCGCCCTCAAGCCTCAGGGCGGCAGCGGAGGCCGCCGAAAGCAAACCGTTCAAAACGGCGTACGCCGTAAGATAAATCAGCGCCGCCAGCAGCTTAAGCGACAATATGCCGGAGCGGGAGCGGGGCTTTGTGAAAAGAAACTCGTAGGTTTTGTCAATGCTTTCCCTAGCGACGGCGCCGCCGCCCAACCAGACCGCGTATACCGCCGAAAGCAGGGCCGCATACTGGGCCAGTACGGAATAGAAGCCCCCAAAGGTGTCTATGTCGGCATTTGACATAAGCAGCATGGCTGTGACGATTTTGGGAAAGGCGGCCGCAAGCTCGGAAAAGCCTCCGCCGCCGGACAGGCCGGTCGCCTTCGTCATGCCCATAAAAATGAAGAAAAGGAGGCCTAAGGACCAGAAAAGAAAGGGCTTGAGTCCCGCCTTCAGCTCGCGCATAAGTATATTCATCCGCGCCCCCCCTTAAACCGAGCGTATCTCGCCGCGGCAATATCCGACATAAGCCGCCGCAAGCAGCACGGCGGACGCCGCAGCGGCGGTCAAAGCCAAAGGCGCGTCGAAGCGGCCCTCCTTAAGGGCCAAATTGACGTCGAAATATCCATATACCGCCAAAAAGCGGGAAGCCCTGTCCTCAAGCAGGTTGCCAAGGGCCGTCAGCACGAAGCCGGCCATCGTTATGGCCACCGCGCCGGCCGCCACCGAACGCACCTTTTTTAGGAAAACTCCAAAGAAAACGGACGCAGCAAGAATAATAAGCTGCGTGAAAAGCAGCGCGCTCCCGGCCAAAACCGCCCAGCCGGCCGGCGCGCCCCCTGAGCGGGGGAGGCTCATGGCGGTAAAAACGGCTGTGTAAGCGGCATTTGCAGCCGCAAGCAGGGTAAGAGCGGCAAGAAGCTTGGCAAAAAACAGCCTGCCGCGGGATGCCGGCTTGGTCATCAAAAAATCCATGCATTTGGCGCGCTTCTCGCGCGAGAAAAGGCCGAGTCCCAGGCTTGAGGCCATGGCGGCGCCCATAACGGCGGCATATAGGAAGCAGAAGGAGTAAAAGCCGCCGAAGCTGAAAATGTCGTCCATAAACACGCCGAAGGCCGCCTTGAACTCCTTCGGAAAGCCGTCGATCACGGCTTCCATTGAGGCGCGGCTGTCCAAAAACATGGGGTAGATTCCCACCACCATCGCTATGAGAAAAGCCAGAAGCACGGCGGCCCAAACCAGGGCGCCCTTCCACGCGCGCCTCAGCTCAAACAGATAGACGTTCATTGCGCCGCCTCCACGCCGGAATAGAAGCTCATGAATATCTCCTCCAGCTCAGGCTCGGAAATATCCAAATTCTCCAGTGAAAGCCCTGCCAGCCTCGCTATAAGGGCGTTTATGTCGCCCCTGTATATGAAGCTCACGTGGGGGCCGTCCGTTTTGATGTCGGAAGCGCCCTCAAGCTCGAAGCGCTCAAGCGGCTTCCTCGCCGTGAAGCCGACCTTTTTGTACGAGGTTTGGCGCAGCTCCGCCATTTTTTGTACGCTTATAATGCGGCCGTCCTTTATAATGGCAACTCTGTGGCAGATGCGCTGCACCTCGCTGAGTATATGCGACGAAAACAGGACCGAGGCGCCTCTTTCGTTTTCCCTGCCGATAAGCTCGAAGAAGGTTCGCTGCATAAGCGGGTCCAGGCCGCTGGTGGGCTCGTCGAGTATGATAAGCCTCGGAGAATGCAGCAGGCCCTGGATAATGCCGACCTTCTTCTTGTTGCCAAGGCTCATATCCTCTATTTTTTTGTTCAGGTCCAGCTCCAGGATTCCGGCAAGCTCCCTAATGCGCGCCGAGCAGTCCTTCCTGTAAAAGCTGGCCGAATACCTGAGCAGGTCTATTGCGCGCATGCCCTCGTAGTAAAACACCTCGCTCGGAAGATAGCCGACCTCGGCCAGTATCCTGACCTTGTCCTTTTCGCAGTCCAGGCCGAAAATGCGCGCCTCGCCGCCGGTCTTGCGTATGAGGCCCAGCAGCGTCCGGATGGTGGTGGACTTGCCCGCCCCGTTGGGGCCAATAAAGCCGAAGATTTCGCCCTCGCCTATTTCCATATCGACGTCTATTATTCCGCGGGACTTGCCGTAGAACTTTGTGAGCTTTTTTGTTTCGAGCACCGTTTTCACTGAATATTCCTCCGCATTCGCAATCGCCCCGCATAAGATGAAGGGCGGCCCTCGGACGGCCCCAATGGTCGGGATGGAGCCTTTGAGGCCGGGCATGCCCCGCAGCATGATGCATATATGACATATATATAATATTACCTTTGCGGCTTTCCGCAAGTCCCTTTTGCAAAATTTAAGAGAGCTGCGGGCGGATGTGTTGTAAAAGGCGCAGATATGCTGTATTATGCCATTATCATAGCATCGAAGGGCGGGAAAGAAAAGGAATGGACGGCCTGTCGCTGAACGAGCTGCTGAACGCATACTCCTTGTCCGGCGCATATCCCATGCACATGCCCGGCCATAAGAGGAACGGCTCCCTGCTGGGCGCGGAGCTGCCCTACAGGCTGGACATTACGGAAATACCCGGCTTCGATAATCTGCAAAGCCCGGAGGGCGTGCTGAAAAGCACGGCCGAGCTGGCGGCGCGCCTGTACGGGGCGGAAAGGGCCTACCTGTCGGTCAACGGGAGCACAGGGGCTATACTTGCCGCCGTAAGGGCCTGCGCAAAGCCCTATGACCAGGTGATAGTAGCCCGAAACTGCCACAAGTCCGTATACAGCGCCATGGAAATTGGACTGCTGAAGCCGTCGTTTATTGCGCCGGATGTGGACCCTGATACCGGGATAGCCCGCAGCGTGGAGCCGGCCCAGGTGAGGGAGGCGCTGAAGGCCAATCCCGGCGCGAAGCTGGTGGTAGTGACCTCGCCGACCTACGAGGGAGTGCTCAGCGATATACGCGGCATCGCCGAGGCGGCGCACGAGAGCGGAATACCCCTGCTTGTGGATTCCGCGCACGGGGCGCATCTTGGCTTTTCACCCTTTTTCGGCGAGAGCGCCGTACAGGCGGGCGCGGACCTGACCGTAGTCAGCCTGCATAAAACGCTTCCGGCCCTGACGCAGAGCGCCTTGCTGCTTTCGCGCGGCGGGCTGACGGACGAAGCTGCGCTGCACAACGCGGTCAACGCCTTCCAGACCAGCAGCCCCTCCTACGTGCTTCTGGCCTCCATAGACGCCTGCCTGAGGCTGCTTGAGACGCAGGGAGGCAGGCTCTTTGCCGATTACGAGCGGAGACTTAAAAGATTCCGGGATAAGATGGGCAGGCTCAGGCGGCTGAGGCTGTACGGCCTTAAAGGCGATGGCCCGCGCCCGTACTACGGCCTCGACCCCGGAAAGCTGGCGATAGCGACAAATGCGGCCGATATTACCGGGCCGGAGCTGGCGGAGCTTTTGCGCGGCGAATACAAGATCGAAACGGAGATGGCGGCGCCGGAATATGCGCTGGCCATGACCAGCCTTTGCGACACCGACGAGGGCTTTGAGCTGCTCTCGGAGGCCCTGCTCAAAATAGACGCCGGGCTGAAGGAGGGGAGCGCGCGCTCAATGCCTGAGCGGCCCGCCCTGCCGCAAAGAGCTGCGTTTCCGTATGAGCTTGCGGGCGAGGAGGGGGAGCCTGTGGAGCTTTGCCGCTGCGCGGGGCGCGTATCGATGGAATACGTTTGGGCATATCCGCCGGGCGTTCCGCTGATAGCTCCAGGCGAAATAGTGCCGGACTGGCTTGCCAAGGGAGCCCCCGGCCTTGAAACGAGGAGCCTGCACAGCACCCGCGGCGGCTTTCCCCTTAGGCTCTATTGCAAGAAGGAATAGCATAATATTTATTTATTATATTGGAGTGGAAAGCTGTGAAAAAATCGACGCAGGTACTTATGCTCACGGCCGGGGCCATCATACTGGCCTTTGTAATAATGGGCCTGACCGTGGATATCAACAGGTTTATGCGGGATCTCAAGCCCTGGGTGTGCCTAATGTTCGGCACGGCCTTTCTATGCACGACAATCGCGTACGGGGATATAAAAAACGACAGGACTCCTCAGCAGAGGAGGGCCATACGCCTGCTTATGCTCGCAATTACCGTAGTATGCTTCATTTTGGCCGCCGTAAGCTTCATAAATATGCACTGAGCGCCTTTCGCCGCTTCTTTCCCGCCCGTACCGAAGATTTTTTTGACATCAGGCGGGCGGGGATGATATAATTAAACGCTATAATATGCTTATCCGAGGAGACGGTTCCATGAAAAGAATTACAACCTTAAACACGCGCGATTTGGCAAGGAGCGCCGCCGAGGGCGGCTGCGGCGAGTGCCAAACCTCCTGCCAGTCGGCCTGCAAAACCTCCTGCGGCGTTGCCAACCAGGCCTGCGAGAAAAAGCGGAAGGGCGACTGAAGCGCCGGAAAAAGCATAGGCCGTTTGTCTCCTTGCCGGAAATAAACGGCCCGCTTTATTTTTAATGCCTGCGAAGGCTTTAGCGGGAGATAAAATGCTTCATCAATACAAACTAAACGGCTACAATATAGTTTTGGACGCCAACTCCGGCTCCATACACAGCGTGGACGAGGTGGCCTACGACGTAATAGCCATGCTGGACGCAGGCATGGACAGGGACTCCGTTATCCGCAGGGCGCTCGAAAGCTACGGGCACAGGCCGGACGTGGACCGGGCGGAGCTTGAGGAGCTGCTGGCCGACATAGAGGCGCTGAAGGCCGAGGGAAAGCTGTTTTCACCGGACCTTTTCGGCGAAAACGCCTCCGATTACAAGAACCGGGACGCTTGCGTGAAGGCGCTCTGCCTCCACGCGGCGCACGCCTGCAATCTCAACTGCTCCTACTGCTTTGCCGGTCAGGGCAGGTACAGCGGCGAGAGGGCCCTTATGCCCTTTGAGGTGGGGAAGCGGGCCATAGACTTCCTGGTGGAAAATTCGGGAACGCGGCGCAACCTTGAGGTCGATTTTTTCGGCGGGGAGCCGCTCCTGAATTTTGAGACGGTAAAGCGGATAACGGCCTATGCCAGGAGTATAGAAAAGGAAAAAAACAAAAATTTCAGGCTTACTTTAACGACAAACGGCGTGCTGCTGGACGACGAAGCGATTGAGTTTGCAAACCGCGAATGCCACAACGTGGTGCTGAGCCTTGACGGCAGAAGGGAGACCCACGACAGGCTGAGAAAGACCTTGGGCGGCGGGGGCAGCTATGATCTCGTCGTACCGAAATTTCAGCGTTTTGTCAGGACGCGCGGCGAGCGGGGCTGCTATATCCGAGGCACCTTTACTCATTACAATACGGACTTCACCAACGATATATTCCATATGCTGGAGCTGGGCTTCACCGAGCTTTCCATGGAGCCGGTGGTCTGCCCGCCGGGCGAGCCCTACGCGCTCACGGAGGAAGACCTGCCCAAGCTTTTCGAGCAGTACGAGCTGCTGGCAGCCGATATGCTCAGGCGGAGCCGGGAGGGAAGGGGCTACACCTTCTACCACTATATGCTGGACCTTGAAAACGGACCCTGCATACGCAAGCGCATTTCAGGCTGCGGCTCCGGAACGGAATATCTGGCTGTGACTCCGGAGGGAAAGCTGTACCCCTGCCACCAGTTTGTGGGCGATCCAAAGTACCTAATGGGCGACGTTTGGAGCGGCGTGACCAATGCGGCGGCCATGGAGGAGTTCAGGGCCTGCAGCGCCTATTCGCGGCCCGAGTGCCGCTCATGCTGGGCAAGGCTCTATTGCAGCGGGGGCTGCGCTGCCAACGCCTATCACGCCGCCGGTTCGGTTTCGGGCGTATACGAGTACGGCTGCAGGCTTTTTAAAAAGCGCCTGGAATGCGCGATAATGCTTAAGGCGGCCCAGGCGGAGGCCGCACCTGAGGGCTGCGGGGCCGGCTCCGAGGCCAGCGGCCGGGACGCGTGAGTCATGAGCGTCTGCCATATAGTCGGCGCGGCGGAAGTATACGGCGAGATAAAGCCGGGCGAGGGCGATCTGCTGATAGCCGCCGACGCGGGGTACGACAGGCTGGCCTCGCTCGGATTAAGGCCCGACCTGATAATAGGCGACTTCGATTCGATAGCCGGAGGCGCGCCGGCCGGGGACAACGTGCTGCGCTATCCGGCAAAAAAGGATGAGACGGACATGCTGCTTGCCGTCAGGCTGGGGCTTGAGCGCGGCTTCAGACGGTTTTGCATCTACGGGGGCATGGGAGGCAGGACGGATCATACGCTGGCCAACATCCAGACTCTGGGCTTTGCCGCCGAAAACGGGGGCAGGGGCTATCTTTTCGGCAGGGGAGAGACCGTGACCGTGATTAAAAACGGCCGGCTTCTTTTTCCCGCGCGCCTGAGCGGAATTATATCCGTGTTCGCCATGGGAGGGGAAGCCAGAGGCGTTTATTTGAGGGGCCTTTTGTACCCGCTCGAGGACGCCGTGCTGACGCCGGATTTCCCGCTTGGCGTCAGCAACGAGTTTACCGGCAGGGAGGCAGAAGTCGGCGTCACCGAAGGAAAGCTCGTCGTATTGTGGACCTCCCCCGTCCTGCCAGACTGGCCGTGACGCTGCGGGCGGCCAATTTTACAGGCCGATTGCATGGAGAGCGCCGGAGGCGCCCTCCGTTTTTTGATTTGGAGTGGATGAGAAATGAGGATGGAAGGCGCGATATTCGACCTTGACGGCACGCTGCTGGACTCTATGCGGGTCTGGAGCAGCTTGGGTGCGGACTATCTCATAAGCAGGGGAGTCAGGCCGCGCGGGGATATAGGGGAGGTCTTCAAGCCGCTCAGCCTCAGGCAGGCGGCCGAGTATTATATAAGAGAATACGGGCTGACGGATGCGGTCGAGGAGATAGAGGCGGGCGTAAAGCGCATGGTCGAGCGCTTTTATTATGAAACGGTTGGGCCTATGCCCGGAGCGGAGCGCCTGCTCGCGGAGCTTGAAAGGCGCGGCGTCCCCATGTGCGTGGCCACCGCCACCGACAGGGCCCTGGCCGAGGCCGCGCTGCGGCGCTGCGGCCTGCTGCGCCGCTTCAGGGCCGTATTGACCTGCGCCGAAGCGGGGGCCGGAAAGGACAGGCCGGATATCTATATGGCGGCGCTTGGCCGCCTGGGCACGCGCATAGAGTCCACCGTGGTGATCGAGGACGCCCCCTACGCCATAAAAACGGCAAAAGAGGCGGGCTTTACGGTCGTGGGTATGCTGGACGGCGCTGGCTACTGGCGGGCGGAGGATGTGGCCGCGGCCGCCGATATATGCGTTTCGAATCTTTGCCAGATACTCGAGCTGCTGGACTAGACCTTTCCGGCCCCGCGCCCGGGAAGGGTCGGCTTCGGATGCGCCGCAAATTTGCGACGCTTTTTTATCGACAGGCTATTGACAAACATAAATTACTACTATATATTATTCACTAGAATGATTAATATAGTATTATAAATAGACCGGATAATGCGGGAGGCGGAAAAATTGAATATACAATATAAAAAAGGGGTGCTGGAGCTGTGCGTCCTTGCCATGCTGTACCGTGAAGACTGCTACGGTTACGTCATATCGGAAAGCATCTCAAGAAAAATCGACATCTCGGACGGCACGGTATACCCGATATTGCGCAAGCTGAAAAGCGACGGGCTGGTAACGACTTATCTTTCGGAGGAAAGCGGAGGACCGCCGCGAAAGTACTACAAGCTCACCGAGCTGGGAAGGCAGGCGTATTTTAAGGAAAAAGGCGAATGGCTGGGCTTTATCAGAACGGTGGAAAAAATGCTGGAGGATAATAATAATGAAGAGAGCTGAATTTATCGAGAGGTTGTCAAAAAAGCTGAAGGAATTTGACGTTGCGGATTTGGATGAAATCATATCCGAATACGAGGAGCATTTCGTCTGCAAGCTGGCGGACGGCTATTCGGAGGAGGAGATAGCCGCAAGGCTTGGGGCTCCGGAGGCGCTGGCGCTTCAATTTGCCGAGGAGGCGAGGGAAAAGGGACCGAAAGGGGCTAAGGCGCTGGCAATTGCGGGCCTTGCTTTTATGGATATATTCGCCGGCTGCTTTTTTGCGCTGCTGTATGCCTTCTCGGCGGCGCTGGCGGCCTTTGCGGCGGCGTCGGCAGCCGCGGGGATCTGCCTGCTGTGCGGCTTCAACCCGTACTCGCTCCTGCCGCCCATGCCTTACTGGTGCGGGGCGATAATGGCGCTTTCCGTAATGGCTCTGGCGGTTTTGGCGGGTACGGGCCTGGTTTATTACCTGCTTTTCGTGCGTCAGCTCGTCAAAGCCTATGGGCGCTGCCGCCGCAACCTGCTGGCATCCGCTTCCGGAAAGGCCCCGCTGCCCCCGGCTGCCTCGCATCCGAGGCTTGGCGCGAGGCTCGGCAGAAGGCTGAGAAGCATAGCCCTTATTTCGCTGACGGTATTTGCGGTTTGCTTCGCGGCAGGCTTTGCGGCCTGCGCCGTATCGGCGGGAGCGCTGGGCTTCTGGCATGCGTGGAGGTGGTTCGTCCAATGAAAACCGCCGTCGTTACGGGAGCCACCTCAGGAATCGGGTTGGCCGTCTGCGCCGAGCTGGCCGCCCTTGGGTTTGCCGTCGTCGGAGTCGGGCAAAGCGAGGAAAGGTGCGCAAGCGCCGCCTCAGGGCTTGCCGCAGCTTATCCGGACGTACCGATCTTATTTTTCCGTGCAGACCTGTCCAGGCAGGCCGAGGTTGCGCGCGTCGGCGGAGAAATAAGGGAGTACCTTGAGGACAGGCGCTTCGGGCGGCTCGAGGCTTTGATTAATAACGCCGGCTGCGTCAGGGGCCGCTATACCACCACCGAGGACGGCTACGAGACCGTATTTGCCGTCAACCATCTGGCCGGCTTCATGCTGAGCGGCATGCTCATGCCCTGCCTGATCAGCGCAAAAGGAAGGATACTGATGACCTCCAGCGGTTCGCATAAAGGGACGAGGCCGCGCTGGAGCGATATGATGCTCAAGCGGGGCTACAATCCGCTTTTTGCCTACAAGCAGTCGAAGCTGTGCAACCTGCTTTTCGCCTACGGGCTCAACGAGCGCTTCGGAAAGCTCGGCATATCGGCTTACGGCATAGATCCCGGCCTGGTCAAGACTGACATAGGGTTCAAGAACGCGGGCGGCATAGTCGCGCTGGTTTGGAAGCTGAGGCATAGGCGCGGCGTTCCGCCGGAACTGCCGGCCAAAATATACGCCCGCGTATGCCTTGAGGCGGAGGCGCCGAAAGGCCTGTACTACGGCATGAGCGGAGAAGAAAAATACAGCAGGCAGGTAAACAAGCGCAACGCAGACAGGCTGTGGGAGCTGTCCGAGCGCCTGTGCGGAATGAAGCTTGGAGCTGATGAAAAATGACGGTACTTATTACAGGAGCCGCCGGCGGGCTCGGCAGGGCTTTTGCGCTGGAGTGCGCGTCGAGAGGCTGGGATTTGCTGCTGACCGACATCAATGCCGAAGGCCTTGAAAGGGCCGCGCGGGGGCTCGCGCGCCAATACGACGTGAACATATACCCCGTGGCCTGCGACATAAGGGACGACGGCCAGGTAGAACGGCTGCTCCAATATGCCGGGGAGAACGGGCTTAAGCTCGACATGCTGCTGAACGTGGCGGGGATAGACCACGAGGGCGCCTTTGCGGGCCGCGGCTTCGATAAAATAGCGGAAATATTGAGGCTGAACATAGAGGCTACGCTGCGCGTGACGCACAAAGCCCTAGCCTTCAGGCGCAAGACGGGCACCTTCCGCATCGTTTTCGTATCGAGCCTGGCGTCTCTGTATCCCATGCCGCTCAAGGCGTCATACGCCGCCTCGAAGCGTTTTTTGCTGGACTTTTCCTATGCACTGGGGCGGGAGCTGAAAAGCGAGGACGCAACAGTGCTGGCCCTTTGCCCGGGCGGGCTTCCAACAACGAGGGAGGCGCTCAACGGCATAGAGGCCCAGGGCTTCTGGGGTGAGGCCACCACAAACAGGCTTGAAAAGGTGGCCCGCAAGACCGTATCACGGGCGCTCAGGGGCAGAAAGCTCTACGTTCCCGGCGCTTTGAACAGGGCCTTCAGCATAGCCGCCAGAATCGTTCCGCCAAGCCTCCTCGCCGGGCTCCTGTACCAGCGCTGGAGCAGGGCGCAGGCAAAAAGGCCCGCGGCCGATTTCATGTGAGCCGCCGCACGCGCCGAAGCAAAGTACAAAAAGAGCGCCAGGGCGGGATTTTCTGTTTACAACGCCGGGAACCTGTGCTAATATGATGTAAATCAATATCTGTTCAAGTGTCCTCGCGGGCGGGGCAGCCCACGGGGAAGAATAGGGAAGCGGGTGAGAACCCCGAACGGTGCCGCCGCTGTATGCGCTGAAACCGAACCTCGTCGGCGAAAGCCGGTCATTGGGAAACCGAGAAGGCAGAGGAAGGGCGGAGCATTGCTCCGCAAGCGCGAGTCAGAAGACCTGCTTGAACAGAAGCCGCCTTATTTGCGCGCACGGGAGCTTGCGCGTATTCCCGCTTGCCGGGGAGGGCGGCATATGAATGCGCGTGGAAAACGGCCGCCGCAGCCTTTTGGCTGCGGCGGTTTTGCTTGACGCGGCCGCCGCGCCTGAGCCGGCCGTTTTTATCAGGCGCAATGGGCGAAGAGGCCGGAGGGGGTGGATATTAGGTGAAGCTGGAGCATTACATTTTTACGGGAGGCAAAAGGCTCCGCTGCGGCTATACTACCGGCACCTGTGCCGCAGCCGCAGCCGGTCTTGCCGCCGAGCGCCTGCTGGGAGGCCTGTGGCCTGCGGCGGCAGAGGTGGACACTCCGGCGGGGATAAGGGTGATAGTTGAGCCGGAGGATTGCAGCGCCGGACCCGGCCGAGCCTCCTGCGCCGTGCGCAAGGACGCTGGCGACGACCGCGACGTGACCGACGGGCTGCTCGTTTACGCCGCGGTGCGCCAAACCGCCTCTCCGGGCATCGTCATAGATGGGGGAGAAGGAATAGGCCGGGTGACCCGTCCCGGCCTGGACCAGCCGGTGGGCTGCGCTGCCATCAACAGCGTTCCGCGCAGGATGATAGCGGAGCAGCTTATGAAGGCTGCCGGGCGGTACGGCTACGAGGGCGGCTTCGAGGTCACGATAAGCGCGCCGGAGGGAGCCGAAAAGGCGCAAAAAACCTTCAACCCCAGGCTGGGCATAGCGGGGGGGCTGTCCATACTCGGCACCACCGGGATAGTCAGGCCCATGAGCGAGCAGGCGCTGGCGGATACGATCAGGGCGGAAATGAAGATAAGGCGCGCCGAGGGCGCCAGCGACATTGCGGTCGTCCCGGGCAACATTGGGGAGGCCTTTGCCGGCGAAGCCCTGAGGCTGAAGGCCGACGGCCTGGTCCAATGCTCTAATTTCATCGGCGAGGCCATAGACTGCGCGGCGGACCTGGGCTTTAAATCCCTGCTGCTTGTGGGGCACGCGGGAAAGCTTGTAAAGCTTGCCGCCGGCATTATGAACACCCATTCCCGCTGGGCCGACGGGAGGGCCGAGGTTTTGACGGCCCACGCCGCCCTTTGCGGCGCGGCGCGAGAGCTGTCCGCGAGGCTGATGGGCAGCCTGACGACTGACGAGGCGCTGGCCGCTCTGGAGGAAGCGGGGCTTTTGGAAGAAGTTATAAAATCCATAATGTCAAAAATCGAGGAAAACCTGCGCAGGAGGGCCGGGCGGGAGCTTAAGGCGGAGGCCGTCATGTTTTCGCCTGGCCGCGGCATTCTCGGCATGACGAGCGGGGCCGAGAAGCTGCTGAGGCTTCATGCGGAGGCTTGAAGGTCATAGCGCAAAGGGGGAAGCATATGATTCATTTTGTCGGGGCCGGCTGCGGCGCGGCGGATTTGATTACGGTCAGGGGGGCGGGGCTGCTCGCCGCGGCGGACGTGATAATATACGCCGGCTCGCTGGTCAGCCAGGAGCTGCTCAATTACGCAAGAAAGGACTGCGCCGTCCACAACTCGGCCTCCATGACGCTGGAGGAAGTGACGGCCGTAATGCTTGAGGCCGAGAAAAACGGGCTTGAAACCGTGAGGCTCCATACGGGCGACCCTTCGCTTTACGGGGCCGTAAGGGAGCAGATGGACGAGCTCGACAGGCGCGGGATAAAGTACGACGTCTGCCCGGGAGTGTCCGCCTTCAGCGGGGCGGCGGCGGCGCTGAAGGCGGAATATACCCTGCCCGGCGTGTCGCAGACGCTAATCATAACAAGGCTGGAGGGGCGCACTCCGGTGCCGGAGGCCGAAAAGCTGCGCAGCCTTGCGCGGCACGGGGCAAGCATGGCTATCTACCTTTCCGCAGGCATGACCGCGAGGGTGGCCGAGGAGCTGCTGGCGGGAGGCTATGACGCCGGGACTCCGGCGGCCATAGTCTACAAGGCCAGCTGGCCGGACGAGAAGGTATGCCGCTGCACGGTGGGTACGCTTAGGGAGACGGCGGAGGCAAACGGAATAGAAAAAACGGCGCTGATAGTCGTCGGCGGCTTTTTGGGAAACGGGTACGAGCGCTCCAGGCTTTATGACCCCGGCTTTACCCACGGCTTCAGGGCGGTAACGGAATGAAAATCGCCATTATAGCCTTCACGGCAAAGGGCTGCCGGCTGGCCGGCAGGATACGGGAGCTGCTTGCCGGCGAGGACTGCGCCGTATACGCCCCCGAGCGGCTGGCCGCGGCGGAGGGCGCGCTCGCCTGCGGGAGCCTTGCCCGCTGGACCGAGGCCCGTTTTTCGGATTCGGAAGCCCTTGTGTTCGTTTCCGCCGCCGGAATAGCCGTTAGGGCCGTGGCGCCGCATGTAAGGGACAAGCTTTCGGATCCGGCGGTTATCTCCGCCGACGAAAGCGGAAAATACGTGATACCGCTGCTTTCAGGGCACGTGGGCGGGGCAAACAGGCTCGCGGCAAGGATAGCCTCCCTGATATCGGCGACGGCGGTAATATCCACCGCCACGGATATAAACGGCCAATTTTCCGTGGACGTATGGGCCGGGGACAACAGGCTGGCCCTGCTCGACAGGGCCGCCGCCAGGGACGTTTCCGCCGCCCTGCTGGAGGGCGGCTGCGTTGGCTTTGCCTCCGACTTCCCTTATGAAGGGGAGCCGCCGGAGGGCCTCGTTGCGGCCGAGGGCCTGGAAATAGGGATAAGCGTGTCCTTAGACGAAAGCAAAAGACCCTTCGGGAAGACCCTGCGCCTCGCGCCGCGCATACTTACCGTCGGCATAGGCTGCCGCAGGCAGACAGGATGGGAAACCATAAAAAACGCGGTCGAAAGGCTTTTGGCGGAAAACGGGCTTTCCCCCTCGGCCGTAAGGGCTCTCGCGTCCATAGACCTGAAGGCGGACGAGCCGGGCCTTTTGGAGTACGCCGGGCGGGCCGGCCTCCCCATCAGCTTTTATTCCAAATGCGAGCTGGCCTCGCTGAGGGGCGAGTTTACCCCCTCGGACTTCGTTTTAGACAAGGCCGGCGTGGACAACGTCTGCGAGCGGGCTGCCGCCATGGGCGGGGGCGCCCTTGTGCTCAGAAAGAGCGTTTTGGACGGCGTTGCCGTGGCCGCGGCGGCGGACAATTATATTTTGAGGTTTTAGCCTAATGGAAAAAAGAATGTTTGTGGTTGGAATCGGGCCGGGCGGCGGCGCGGATATGACCCTCCGGGCCGCCGAGGCCCTGAAAGACTGCGAAGTCATAGCCGGCTACTCCGGATATGTGGATTTGGTGAGGAAGGATTTTCCCGGCAAGGAATTTTTGGCGACAGGGATGCGCAGCGAGGAAAAGCGCTGCGAGATGGCCCTCGAGGAGGCCGAGAAGGGGAAAAAAGTTGCGATGGTCTGCTCGGGGGACCCCGGCGTATACGGAATGGCCGGCCTATGCTTTGAAATGAACCGGCGGAGGGGAGGCGGCGTCAGGCTCGAGGTGATACCCGGCGTAACGGCTGCCTGCGGCGGGGCGGCCCTGCTCGGCGCGCCCTTATCCCACGATTTTGCCGTTATTTCCCTCTCGGACCTGCTGACGCCCTGGGAAACTATAGAAAAACGGCTAAGGGCCGCCGCGGAGGGCGACTTCGCCATTTGCATCTACAATCCGCAGAGCCATGGCAGAAGGGGATACCTGAGCCGCGCCTGCGCCGTCCTGCTTGAAACGAAGGCGCCGGAAACGGTCTGCGGGCTTGTGCGCCGCCTGGGAAGGGAGGGCGAGAGCTTCGAGCTGACCACGCTCGAAAAGTTGGGCGGGAGCGAGGCGGACATGTTCACGACGGTGTTCGTAGGCAGCTCCGCCACGCTGAACCTGGATGGGCGCATGGTCACTCCGAGGGGATACCTGCGGAGGGCGGAAGGAAAATGAAGAAGGCGCTGGTTTTCGGCGGAACGACCGAGGGCAGGGAGCTGGCCTCGGCGCTGGCCGGGCTGGGCTTTGACGTAACCGTGTCGGTGGCCACGGAGTACGGGGAGCGGCTGCTGGAGGGCATAGGAAATATCAAATGCCGCGTCGGAAGGCTCACGGAGCCGGAGATGGCGGCGCTGATGTCCTCCGGAGGCTTCGGCGCCGTGATAGACGCCACACATCCATACGCGTTTGAGGCCGGAGAGAACATAAGGCGCGCGTCAGCCAAGGCGGGCGTGAGATACCTTCGGCTGGAAAGGCCCGCGCTCTCCGATTTCCGAGGAGCGGAAACCGTGTTCGCCGACTCGCCGGAGGAAGCCGCTCAGCTTCTGGAAGGCAGGGCTGGCAACATACTGCTTACAACCGGGAGCAAGGACCTTGAGGCTTACGCCAGGATGCCGGACTTCAAAGAGCGGGTTTGGGTCCGCGTGCTGCCCAGCCTAGACTCGCTGGCCAAGTGCCTGGAGCTGGGCTTTCCGCCGCCGCACGTCATATGCATGCAGGGGCCGTTTACGAAGGAGCTCAACGCCGCTCTGCTCAGGCAGCTCCACATAGGCGTCATGGTCACTAAAGACACGGGGGCGGAGGGCGGCTTTGCGGAAAAGGCCGAAGCCGCCGCCGAGGCCGGGTCGGCGCTGCTGGTGGTCAGGCGGCGCTCCGCCGGAGCGGGCCTGAAAATGGCCGAGCTGATGGATTTGCTGATACGCGAGGCTCGGCCGTGAAGCGGAGCGGCGGCATTGACAGACTTGTTTGAAAGGATGAAGGTTCCGCTTGGAGAAAAAAAAGATATACTTTGTGGGCGCGGGTATGGGCACGCCCGGCACCGTTACCGCCGAGGGTCTCAGGGCGATACAGAGCGCGGAGCTGCTGATCGGCGCGCCCAGGCTCCTGGAGGCCTTTGCCTATCTCGGCTGCCGGAAGCTGGGCCTGACGCTTGCCGAGGAAATAAGCGAAGCGGTCCGCGCCAACGAGGATAAAAGGACGGTGCTTTTATTTTCCGGCGACATCGGTTTTTACAGCGGCGCGGAAAGGCTGTACGGGCTGCTGGGCGACTATGACATCGCAACGATTCCGGGCATATCGAGCCTGTCGTACCTTGCGGCGAAGGCCAACCTGCCCTGGCAGGACGCGGTCTGCCTGTCGGCCCACGGCAGGAGCTGCGACTGCGCCGGGCAGGTGCAGAGCAGCCGCAAGACCTTTGTGCTTACCGGCGGCAGCGCCAGAGCCGAGGACATCTGCGCCGAGCTTGCGGCCAGGGGCCTCGGCGGAACGACGGTTTACGCCGGGGAGAGGCTGTCCTATCCCGATGAGAGAATAATATGCGGCAGCGCGGAGGAGCTTGCGAAAATGAGCTTCGGCGGGCTGACGGCGCTGCTGATCATAAACCCCAGCCCCATAAGCCGCGCCTATGAGGCGCCTTATCTGCGCGACGAGGAATTTATCCGGTCGGGCGCGCCCATGACCAAGGAGGAGACCAGGATGCTCTGCGTATCCAAGCTCAGGCTGAGGGCCGGCCATGTCCTCTGGGACGTGGGGGCGGGCACCGGCTCGGTGTCCGTAGAATGCGCCCTCGCCCTGTCGAAGGGACGCGTGTTCGCCGTGGAGAAGGACGGGGAGGCCGTGGAGGCTTTGAGGCTCAACAAGGCAAAATTCGGCGTCGCCAACCTGGAGCTTGTATACGGCGAGGCGCCTGAGGCGCTGAGCGCTCTGCCCGCGCCAGACAGGGTCTTCATAGGCGGAGCTTCGGGTAGGATTGCCGGCGTTATGAGGGAGACCCTGGGCAAAAATCCAAAGGCCGGATTTGTGATTGCGGCAGTCACGCTGGAGACGCTCACGGAGGCCCTGAAATGCGTTTCAGAGCTGGGCCTGAGGGAGCCGGAGGTAGTCCAGATAAGCTCGGCAAGGGCCAAAAGGCTGGGCGGGCACAGCCTGATGGCGGCGAACAACCCGGTCTGGCTGATATCCTGCCGAGGCGGGGATGAAGATGCGTAGAATAAGCAGGCTGATGATAACCGCCCCGTCCAGCGGCAACGGGAAAACGACTCTGGCCTGCGCCCTGCTGCGGGCCTTTGTCTCGAGGGGCCTGCGTCCGGCCGCCTTCAAGTGCGGCCCGGACTATATAGACCCGATGTTCCATGAAAAGGTCACCGGGGCCGCCGCCTCAAACCTGGACTTGTTTTTGTCCGATGCCGAAACCGTACGGCGGCTGCTGTCGGAGAATTCCGAAGGCTGCGGCATAGCGGTGATCGAAGGGGCTATGGGCTATTACGACGGCATAGCAATGACCGACGAGGCCTCGGCCTTCAAAGTGGCGGAGGCCACCGATACTCCCGCCGTGCTGGCGCTGGACGCAGGCGGGCAGGCCCTGTCGGCTGCGGCTGTTCTGGCGGGCTTTGCGGGCTTCAGGAGCCGCTCTAACATAAAGGGTGTGGTTTTCAACAGGCTCAAGCCGGGCCTGTACGAGGGCCTTAAAAGAGCCGTGGAGCGGGAAACCGGGCTGAAGGTCTACGGTTATCTTCCCCAATTACGGGACTGCGCTATAGAAAGCAGGCATCTGGGCCTTGTGACGGCCGGCGAGATAGCCGGCCTGAGGGACAAGCTGGACATGCTGGCCGCCGAAGCGGAAAAGACTGTGGATATCGAGGGGCTCATCAGGCTGGCTTCCGAGGCCCCGCCCATGGAGGCCGGGCCCGCCGCCGCTTTGGATGCCCCGGAGGGCAGGCCGAAAATCGCCGTCGCCCGTGACAGTGCCTTTTGCTTCTATTACGGGGACGCGCTGAGGCTGCTTGAAAGGCTGGGGGCCGAGCTGGTCTTTTTTTCGCCTCTGAAGGACGCGGCGCTGCCGGAGGGCGCGGCCGGACTGTATCTTGGCGGAGGCTATCCCGAGCTTTACGCCGGGAGGCTGTCAGAAAACCGGGGCATGCTGGCTTCCGTCAGGGCGGCGGTAAGCGGCGGTATGCCCACGATAGCCGAGTGCGGGGGCTTCATGTACCTGCACGCCGAAATGGAGGCGGAGGACGGAGTATTTTACCCGATGGCCGGAGTTTTTCCGCACAGAACCTTCAAAACCGGCAGGCTTGTCAGATTCGGCTATGTGACGCTGAGGGCGGGCGGGAAGAGCCTGCTCTTTGACCCGGACGGGGGTGTAGAGAGCCTGCCGGCGCACGAGTTCCATTACTGGGACAGCGAGGATCCCGGCGCTTCCCTGCAAGCAGTCAGGCCGCGCTCGGAGGGAAGCTGGAGCTGCGCGCACACGGGCAAGACCCTGTACGCCGGATACCCGCATATATATCTGCCGGGAAACCCGAAAGCTGCGCTGCGCTTTGTAAAAGCCTGCGCCGGCTATGCGCGGAGGGAGGCCGCAAGGTGACGTACAGCCATTTATACGCGCTTTTTTTAGGCTTCATGATAGATCTGCTTGCCGGCGACCCGCCCCGGCTGCCGCATCCTGTGCGCCTCATTGGCAGGCTTATCGAGGCCTCGGAAAAAAGGCTCCGCGCCGTCTTTCCGAAGACCCCGGAGGGCGAGCTTTGGGCCGGCGCCGCGATGGCGATAATAGTCGCCGGCGCGTCCCTGGGCTCGGCGCTGCTGCTTCTGCGGCTGCTGGGGCTTGTTTCGCCTCTGGCGCGCCTTGCGGCGGAAACGGTTTTGTGCTGGCAGCTCCTGGCCGTAAAAAGCCTGAGAACGGAGAGCATGAAGGTGCGCGCGGCCCTGGCGGAGGGCGACATAGCGGGGGCGCGGAGGGCGGTTTCGATGATTGTGGGCCGAGATACGGAGGCTTTGGACGAGGCCGGAGTGGCTAGGGCCGCCGTGGAGACGGTTGCCGAAAGCGCCTCCGACGGGATAATTGCGCCGCTGCTTTTCATGGCGCTGGGCGGAGCTCCGCTGGGCATGCTTTACAAGGCCGTAAACACAATGGACTCGATGGTGGGCTACAAAAACGACAGGTATCTTTATTTCGGCAGGGCGGCCGCCAAAACCGACGACGTCCTGAATTTCATACCCGCCCGCATAGCGGGGCTACTTATGTGCCTTGCGGCCTATGCCGCCGGTTTCGACGGGAAAAACGCTTTAAGGATATTTTTCAGGGACAGGAAAAAGCATAAGTCCCCGAACTCGGCGCATACCGAGGCCGCCTGCGCGGGAGCGCTGGGCCTTAGGCTTGGCGGGCCCAGCCGGTATTTCGGCAAGCTCGTAGAAAAGCCCTATATTGGCGACCCGCTGCGGTCCGTTGAGCCCGAGGACATTAGGCGCGCCAACAGGCTGGCACTGTTTACGGCGCTGCTCGGACTGCTCGTCTTTTGCGTCCTGCCAATTTTAACAAGCCTGTGAGGTATTTAGCGGTGTATTTTTATGACCACGGCGGAGACATATACGCCGAAAGCGGAAGGATAATCGATTTTTCAATCAACGTAAATCCGCTCGGCATGCCGGAAAGCGTGAAGCGAGCTGCCAAAGAAGCCGTAGACGACTGCGCGGCCTACCCAGACCACGATTGCAGGGGGCTACGGGAGGCCATCTCCGCGCGCTTCGGAGCCGAGCCGGAGACGATAATCTGCGGCAACGGCGCCTCGGACCTGATATACAGGCTGCTTGCAGCCCTTAGGCCCGCTGTGACGCTGCTTGCCGCGCCGACATTTTCGGAATACGAGAAAGCGGCGCTGAGCGCCGGCGGAGCGGTAAGGCGGCACAGGCTCGACGCCGCGGCCTCCTTTGACCTGGGAGAAGATATTGCCGGAGAGCTTGACGGGGACGTCGGGCTGGTGTTTCTCTGCAACCCCAACAACCCCACGGGCAGGCTGATAAGCCCCGCGCTGCTGGCGCGGATAACGGAGGAATGCCTGCGGCGGGGGATTTTTCTCGCCGTGGACGAATGCTTCCTCGAGCTGTCGGAGGGGCATGCCGACAGCCTGATAAAACGCGTCGCCGGCAATGAGAGGCTGTTTATCCTTCGGGCCTTTACCAAGGATTACGCCATGCCCGGACTGCGCCTGGGCTGCGGCTTCTGCTCGGACAGGGGGCTGCTGGACAAAATGAGGAGCCTGGGCCAGCCCTGGGGCGTGTCCCTGCCTGCGCAGGCGGCGGGCATCGCGGCCTGCCGGGAGCCCGGGCACTTGGATATAAGCAGGGAATATATAAGGCGGGAGCGGGAAAGGCTGGCGCGGGCCCTGTCCGGGCTCGGCCTTGAAACGGTGGAGAGCCACGCCAACTTCATCCTTTTTCGGGCTCCGGGCGAGACCCGCTTGAAGGAAAAAATGCTCAGGCGGGGCGTCCTCATCCGTTCGAGTTCCGGCTTTTGCGGCCTGAGCGGCGAATACTACCGCGTCGCCGTACGCACGGAAGCGGAAAACGGCGCGCTGGTCGGAGCGCTTGCGGAAGAATTGGAAAACGGGGACTAAGGAGAGCAATATGGCAAAGTCTATAATGATACAGGGCGCCACCTCGAACGCCGGAAAAAGCTTTCTCGTGGCCGCCCTTTGCAGGATCTTCAGGCAGGACGGGCTGAGGGCGGCTCCCTTCAAGTCACAGAATATGGCGCTGAACTCCTTCATTACCAAGGAAGGGCTGGAAATGGGCAGGGCGCAGGTCATGCAGGCTGAGGCGGCGGGCATAGAGCCTTCCGTCAGGATGAACCCTGTCCTGCTCAAACCCACGGGCAACAGCTCCTCCCAGGTAATAGTCAACGGCAGGGTAAGAGCCGACCTGACCGCCAGGGGCTATTACGCGATGAAAAAGGAGCTGATACCGGAGATCATGGAGGCTTACCGGTCTCTTGCCGAAGAATACGACGTAATCGTGCTGGAGGGGGCGGGCAGCCCGGCCGAAATAAACCTGAAAAAGGACGACATTGTAAATATGGGCATGGCTAAGATGGCGGGCGCTCCTGTGCTGCTGTGCGGGGACATAGACCCGGGCGGGGTATTCGCCTCCCTGTACGGGACGGTGGCGCTGCTGGAGCCGGACGAGCGCGAGCGCGTTAAGGGCCTCATCATCAACAAGTTCAGAGGCGATATTTCAATACTGGAGCCGGGCCTGAGGATGCTCGAGGAGCTGACCGGCAAGCCGGTGGCCGGCGTGGTGCCGTACCTGCACCTCGACCTGGACGACGAGGATTCCCTCAGCGAGCGCCTTACGAGAAGGCAAAAGGCCGGGCTCGTAGACATAGCCGTGATAAGGCTGCCCAGGCTTTCCAATTTTACGGACTTCAATCCCCTGCAGCGGATGGAGGCCGTCTCCCTGCGCTATGTGCAGAAGGTTTCGGAGCTGGGGAAGCCAGACCTTGTCATAATACCTGGCACCAAAAGCACCATAAGCGACCTGAAATGGCTCAGGGAAAGCGGCCTTGAGGCGGCGATACTGAGGCACGCCTCGGGGGGAGGGGCCGTCGTCGGCATCTGCGGGGGCTACCAGATGCTGGGCCGGTGCATATCCGACCCCTCAGGAGTCGAGGGAGGCGGCGAAGTCAGGGGTCTGGGCCTGCTGGAGGCCGATACCGTGTTTGAAAAGGAAAAAAGCCGGACCCGAGTCAGGGGCAGGGTGGAAAGCGCCGAAGGGCTGTTTGAAGCCCTGACCGGCGCGGAGTTCGAGGGCTACGAGATACACATGGGCAGAACGGGGCCTGTAAGCAAGCCCTACTCCGTCCTGATTGAGAACGGCCGGGAAAAATGCGACGGCCTGTCAAAAGGGAACGTCTGGGGCAGCTATGTCCACGGCATCTTCGACAAGGCCGGCTTTGCCGAGCGCTTCGTAAACTGTCTGCTGAGAGCCAAGGGACTTGAGGAGGGCTGCGGAGCGGTGGACTGGGACGAGTACAAGCAGCGGCAGTACGACCTGCTGGCAGACGGGGTGAGGGCCGCGCTGGATATGGGCTTTGTTTACAGAGTTTTGGAGGGGGGCGTTTAGGACATGGAAGGCATTGAATTTACAAGGCCCATGGATATCGAGCGCAGAAGCATGGAGCTCATCGGCCTGGAGCTCAAAGCTCCGGTGGCGAGGGAAAACGAGGCCGTGGTCAAGAGGGTCATACACGCGACGGCGGATTTCGACTATGCGGAGAATCTGGTTTTTTCGGAAAACGCGGTGGAGATTGGGGTAAGCGCTATAAAAAGGGGCTGCTCTATAGTGACCGATACGGCCATGATAATGGCGGGCGTCAACAAAAAAGTGCTGGCGCGCTTCGGCGGCAGGGTCTATAATTTCATGTCGGACGAGGCCGTGGCCGAGGAGGCAAAGCGCCGCGGCTGCACCCGCGCCATGGTGTCTATGGAGCGGGCGGGCGCTTTGGGGCTTCCGCTCATATACGCCATAGGCAACGCGCCGACCGCGCTCCTCACGCTGTACGAGCTTTACGCTTCGGGAAGGCTAGCGCGTCCGGAGCTGGTGATAGGCGTGCCGGTGGGCTTTGTTAACGTGGCGGAGGCCAAGGAGCTGATAATAAAAACGGATATTCCGCATATAGTGGCCAGGGGCAGAAAGGGAGGCAGCAACGTTGCAGCAGCCGTCTGCAACGCCCTGATTTATTTAGCCTCGGGCGACGCCAGAGAATAGGAGGGTGCCATGAGCGGCGAGGAGTGGCGCGGCAAAAAATACTCTTTTTTCCAGCACAGGGAGTGCGAGAGCTTTCCCTGCCATAAAACCGACGATATCGAGGGCTTCAACTGCCTTTTCTGCTACTGCCCGCTTTACGCGCTGGGCGAGGCCTGCGGCGGAAATTTTACCTACACGGAGTCGGGCGTGAAAAACTGCACAGGCTGCTCCTTCCCGCACAGGAGGGAAAACTACGGGAAAATAGTAGAGAGGTTTCCGCAGCTTGCCCGCCTCGCGGAAAAAAAGAAAAAAGGCTGAGCGGCGGCTTGGGTCCGGCTGAAGCCCGAGTCCGCCGCGGGAGCCGCGGGGCCGCCCTAAAGGCGGCCCCGCGGCCGTTTTGTATAATTTTGCATTTAAAGCCGACGCGCCGGAAACCCTAATTATTGAAGTAATACTATTGCGTTTTATTAATATTGTGTTATTATTGTACACTGTACACGTTTTTAGCTTTTTAAGGGAAAAAACCGTTTTTATTCGAACCGCTTCCGGCGCCGAGGGTGGCAAGGCGATTCCGTCGAGGCGGTTTTGGACTGGAAAGGTAAAAATGCCGCGCATAATTAGCGTCGGCAAAAAATAAATCGAGGTGCAAGCGATGTCGATTACAGACAGTCTTTTGGTAAGCCTTTTTGGCATAGCGGTTGTTTTTGCGGTGCTGTTCGTTCTGAGCCTGCTCATACGCCTCCAGTCGGCGCTGATAAGCGCCTTCTCAGGCAGGAAAGAGGGCGAAGCCGCAGCCGCTGAGGAACCGGTCTCGGAGCCTGCCGGGGCAGCGGGCGCGGCAACTGCGGCCGCGGAGCCTGCCGGGTCCGGGGAGGCCGCCGCCGTACGGCCGGAAAAACCTGCCGCGGCGGAGCCGACGCTGAGAGCTTCAGGTAGCCGGAAATATAATGCCGTCATAAACGGAAAGAAATTTGAGCTGGAAGTCGAGGAGCTTGGAGGAAGCGGGCCGAGAACGGCAGTCCCGGCGTCCTTTAAGGCGGCTGAAGCCCCCGCAAAGCAGGCGCCCGCGCCGAAGCCGGTTCAGGCGGACAAGCCCGAGCCCGAGCCGGCCGCGGCCGAGGGCGGAACGGGAGAAACTGTTAAGGCCCCCGTTCCCGGCGTGGTGCTGGATATTAAAACAGCGGCGGGCGCCGGGGTAAAGCGCGGGGAGGTCCTGCTGCTTATAGAGGCGATGAAGATGGAAAACGAGATAGTCGCCGCCAGGGACGGCACCGTAGAACAAATATTGGTCGCCAAGGGCGCTTCCGTCTCCATGGGAACTCCGCTGGTCGTGATAAGGTGAGGGGTGATACGTTATGAATTTTGCGGATACTTTGAAAAATCTGATGGACGATTCGGGCTTTCTGGGCCTCGATTTGCCCCATTTTATCATGATAGCGGTAGCTCTGGCGCTGATATATTTGGCTATACGCAAAAAATTCGAGCCGCTGCTGCTGCTGCCCATAGCCTTCGGCGTGCTGCTGGCGAATCTGCCCTTCAGCGGGCTTATGAGCGAGCCTGTTTATGTTGACGGTCATTTGGATACTCCGGGCGGGCTGCTCTACTACCTGTATCAGGGCGTAAAGCTGGGCATATATCCTTCGCTTATTTTCCTTGGCATAGGCGCCATGACTGATTTCGGACCCATGATAGCAAATCCCTCCAGCCTGCTGCTGGGCGCCGCGGCGCAGCTCGGCATATACTGCGCCTTTATTCTGGCAGGGGCCCTGGGCTTTACGCCGCAGGAGGCTGCCTCCATCGGCATTATAGGCGGAGCGGACGGGCCCACGGCCATTTACCTTACGACCAAGCTGGCAAAGCACCTGCTTCCCGCCATCGCGATAGCCGCCTATTCGTATATGGCGCTCATCCCCCTTATCCAGCCGCCCATTATGAGGGCGCTGACCACCAAAAAGGAGCGGGAAACCGAGATGAAGCAGCTTCGTCAGGTTTCCAAGCTGGAAAAGATACTCTTTCCCATTATAGTGACGATAATTACGATACTGCTGCTGCCCTCCGTAGCGCCCCTGATCGGCATGCTTATGCTGGGCAACCTGTTCAAGGAATCAGGAGTGGTTGAAAGGATTTCCAAGACGGCGCAAAACGAGCTTATCAACATTGTCACCATCTTCCTTGGAATCACCGTCGGCGCGACGGCGAAGGCCGAAACCTTCCTGCGGCTGCAGACGCTGGAGATAATAGCGCTGGGCCTGTTCGCCTTCATATTCAGCACCGTGGGCGGAATATTGTTCGGCAAGCTGATGTATCTGGTAACCGGCGGCAAGGTCAATCCGCTCATAGGCTCCGCCGGCGTGTCCGCCGTTCCCATGGCGGCCCGCGTTTCCCAGGTTGAGGGCCAGAAGGCCAACCCCAGGAATTTCCTGCTCATGCACGCCATGGGCCCCAACGTGGCGGGAGTCATAGGCTCGGCCGTCGCCGCAGGCTTCCTGCTGGCTGTGTTCGGAAAATAAAGGCGCTGCGCCATTATGGAGATGGGCGCGCCGGCTTGTCTGCCGGCGCGCCCATCCCGTCTCGCAGCGGCTCAGCGCATGGCTTCCTTCATCGCCCTGATAAAGGCGGAAACCGGCGCGGCCGCCTCCTTCCCGTATCTTTCTATAAGCTTTACGATAGCCGAGCCGACGATGACTCCGTCGGCTTTTTTCGCTATTTTGGCCGCCTGCGCCGGGGTGGATATGCCGAAGCCCACCGCCGCCGGAACCTTGGCGGCGCGCCGGACAAGACCCAGCATCGCGTCCAGGTCGCCGTCTATGCTGTCCCTCACGCCGGTGACGCCGAGCGACGAGACGCAGTAGACAAAGCCCTCGGCTTCCCCTGCTATCCTGGCTATACGCTCCCTCGAGGTGGGGGCGACGAGGGAAATGAAATCCAGCCCCCGGGCCCGGCAAAAAGGGGCAAAGTCCGCCTTTTCCTCGAAGGGCACGTCGGGCAGTATCAGCCCGCCTATGCCCGCTTCTGCGGCCTTATCGAGGAAGCGCTCGGTTCCGTATGAAAACACCACGTTGGCGTAGGTCATTACAGCCATGGGCACGCCCGCCCCGGCGCGCGCCCTGCGCGCCATGTCGAGTATTTTGCCGGCGGTCGCGCCGCCGGACAAGGCCCTGAGGCTCGCCTCCTGTATGACGACGCCCTCCGCCGTCGGATCCGAAAAGGGTATGCCAAGCTCAATCAGGTCTGCGCCGGCATCGGCGATTGCGTGGATCAGCCTTTCGGTTGTATCAAGATCGGGGTCTCCGCAGGTGAGAAAGGCTATGAAGGCCTTGCCGTGGTCAAAGGCTTTTGCGATGTCGCTCATTCCGAAACCTCCTCCCCCCTGTATCGGGCTATGGAGGCGCAGTCCTTGTCGCCCCGGCCGGAGATGTTAACAACTATTATCCGGCTTTTGTCCAGCGCAGGCGCCAGCTTCACGGCATAGGCTACGGCGTGCGCGCTTTCGATTGCCGGTATTATGCCCTCGGTGCGGGACAGGAGCTCGAAGGCCTCCACCGCCTCGTCGTCGCGGACGGCGACGTATTCGGCCCTGCCTATGTCGTGCAGGTAGGCGTGCTCAGGCCCCACGCCGGGATAATCCAGGCCCGCGGATATTGAGTAAACCGGCGCTATCTGGCCGTATTCGTCCTGGCAGAAATAGGACTTCATGCCGTGGAATATGCCGAGCCTCCCGGTGGTTATGGTGGCGGCCGTTTCCGGGGTGTCCGCGCCCTTGCCGGCGGCCTCGCAGCCTATAAGGCGGACAGAGCCTTCGCTAATGAAGTGGCGGAAGGCGCCTATTGCGTTGGAGCCGCCGCCCACGCAGGCTATCACCGCGTCGGGCAGGCGGTTTTCAATTTCGAGAAGCTGCGCCTTGATTTCCTTTGAAATGACGGCCTGGAAATCCCCGACTATGGTTGGAAAGGGGTGGGGGCCCATCACTGAGCCGAGAAGGTAATGCGTATCCTCCATTCGGCTGCACCACTGGCGCATGGCTTCGGAAACGGCGTCCTTCAGTGTGGCCGTACCGGTCGCGACGGGATGCACACTCGCTCCCAGCAGCCTCATTTTGTACACGTTCAGCGCCTGGCGCTTCATGTCCTCCCGGCCCATATATATTTCGCAATCCATGCCCATGAGGGCGGCGGCTGTGGCCGTGGCTACGCCGTGCTGCCCGGCCCCCGTCTCCGCTATCAGGCGCGTCTTGCCCATTTTGCGGGCGAGCAGGGCCTGACCCAGCACGTTGTTTATCTTGTGCGAGCCGGTATGGTTCAAATCCTCGCGCTTGAGGTATATTTTCGCTCCCCCAAGCTTCTCCGTCAGCCTCCTTGCATAATACAGCAGGGACGGCCTTCCGGCGTAATTTTTCAGAAGGTCGTTAAGCTCCGCGTTGAACTGCGGGTCGTTTTTGTAATGCTCGTAGGCCGCCTCCAGCTCAATGACGGCGTTCATCAGCGTTTCGGGTATGTATTGCCCGCCGTGCACGCCGAATCTTCCCTTAGACAATGCCCAGTCCTCCTTTTTCGCTTTTTATTCCTCTGGCTGCCGCTACCGCGGCAATGATTTTTCTTCCGTCCTTGCGTCCGCAGGATTCCACTCCCGAGCTTATATCAACGGCATAGGGATGAAGGCGCGCGACCGCCTCGGGTATGCTCTCGGGCGTCAGCCCGCCGGCCAATATGAAGGGCCTCTCCAGGCCGCCTGCAAAAGACCAGTCGAAGGCAAGCCCTGAGCCCGCCCCGCCGTCAAGAAGCACCATATCCGCGGAGCTTTTTGCGGCGGCGCGCACGTCGCCTTCCGCGCTTATCCTGAAAGCGGCCCATATGGGGACGCCCGGCAGCCTTTTTCGCAGCCCGGCGATGAAAGCCTCGTCCTGCCCGCCGTGCAGCTGCACTATGTCGATGATCTGCTCCCGGCAGAGCCTTAATATAAAGTCCGGCGGCGAGTCCACAAATACCCCCACCGTAATAATGGAGGGGCGCAGCGCCTCCCGAAGCCGGCGGGCAAGCTCGGGCGACACATTCCTGCGGCTTTTTTCATAAAACACGAAGCCCGCGTAGTCCGGCAGGGCGGCGTTGACAAGGCACGCGTCGGCGGTTGCGGAAAGCCCGCAGATCTTGATTTTCGTTTGCGCGGCCCTCATCGGCAGGCGCTCCTGAAGGCCGAAAGCAGGGCCCTTCTGTCGGAAGCCCGCATGAGAGCCTCCCCTAGCAAAACGGCGTCGGCCCCGGCGGCCTTCATGACGGCCGCGTCCGCTGGCGAGCTTATGCCTGACTCGGCCACGAAAAGCGCCCCGGGCGGCAGCTTTTCCCTGAGTCTTGCGGCGTTGGACAAATCCACGGTAAAGTCCTTAAGGTTCCTGTTGTTGACGCCTATGAGCCTGGCGCCCGCCGACGAGGCTGAGCGCAGCTCAGCCTCGTCGTGCGCCTCAACGAGCGCGCTCAGTCCCAGCCTGTCGCAGATTGACAGAAACTTGGCTATGGTTTGAGTCTCCAGCAGGGCGCAGATGAGAAGGACTGCGTCGGCCCCCAGGCACTTTGCCTCGTAGAGCTGGTATTCGTCCACAGTAAAATCCTTGCGAAGCATGGGCAGCGTTATCTCGGAGCGTATTTCGCGGAATATGCCGTCGGAGCCCATGAAGCGCGACGGCTCCGTGAGGCAGGATACGCATTCGGCGCCCGCCGCCTCGTAATCCCTGGCTATGTCGAGGTAGGGGAAGGACTCCGATATTATTCCCTTGGAAGGGGAGGCCTTCTTTATCTCGCATATGAAGGCAAGCTCCGGCCCTTTAAGCGCGCGCTCGAAACGGAAATCGCCTCCGGGAAGCGCAAGGGCCCGCTCCCTGAGCTCCTCAAGGCTTACGCGCGCTTTTGCCTCCGCCGCCCGCTTCATGGACAGCTCGGCCAATTCTCTGAGAATCATGCCTCGAACCCCCTCATGAGTTGGATTTCGCTATAAATTCGTCGAGCTTTGCCCTTGCGGCCCCGCAGTCTATCAGCTCGGCGGCAAGCGCGGCGCCGGCCGCCGGCGTTGCGGCCTTGCCGGCAAGGTACAGCCCCGCCCCCGCGTTGAGCAGGACCGCGTCGCGCCTGGGGCCTTTTTTCCCCTCAAGTATCTCCAGCGCGATACGCGCGTTTTCCTCCGGGCCGCCCCCGGCCAGGTCGGCCTTTTCGCAGGTCCCGAAGCCGAGGTCCTCCGGACGCAGGGTATAGCTTGTGAAGCGCTCCTCTTCAAACTCGCATACGAACGTAGGCGAGGACAGGGAGATTTCGTCCAGCTTATCCCTGCCGCAGACCACCATGCCCCTCTTTACGCCTAAATTAGCCATCACGCGCGCCAGAGGCTCGACAAGGCTCTCGGAAAAGACGCCGAGCAGCTCCGTCTGCGCCGAGGCTGGATTCGTCAGGGGGCCGAGGATGTTGAATACCGTGCGTAAGCCAAGCTCCCTTCGCACCGGAGCCACGTGCTTCATCGAAGGGTGGAATAAGGGGGCGAAGAAGAAGCAGATGCCTATCTCCTCCAGAAGCTCGAGGCATCTTTCCGGCGGCAGGCTTATTTTGACTCCCAGCGCCTCCAGACAGTCCGCCGAGCCGCATTTTGAGGACGCGGCCCTGTTGCCGTGCTTTGCGACCCTCGCGCCCCCGGAGGCCGCGACTATGGCCGAGACGGTGGAAATGTTGAAGGAGCCGGAGCCGTCCCCTCCGGTGCCGACTATCTCCAGCAGCTCCAGCCCGTGCCGCACGCGCTCCGAGTGTGAGCGCATGGCGGCGGCGAAGGCGGTAATCTCCTCTATGGTTTCGCCCTTTGCCGACAGTGCGGCCAGGAAGGCGGCCGTCTGCACCTGAGAGGCCTCCCCCCTCATTATCTCGTCCATGACGGCGGAGGCCTCCGGATAGGTAAGATGCTCTCCGCTAATGAGCTTTGCCGTGGCTTCCCTGATCATTGAAACGCTCCTTTCCTATGGACAGAAAATTAGTGATTATAGCCGGTCCGTCCGGGGTGAGTATGGATTCGGGGTGGAACTGGACCCCGAATATGGGGTACTCGAGGTGCGCGACCGCCATTATTTCGCCGTCGCCGGTTTCCGCGGTTACCTTAAGGCAGCGCGGCAGGCTTTGCGGCTCCGCCGCGAGGGAATGGTAGCGCCCCGCCTGTATGCACGGCGGCAAGCCCTCAAAAATGGGGCAGGAGGAGTCTATTTTTACTTCGGAGCGCTTGCCGTGCATCAGGCGCGCAGCGTGGACGATTCTTGCCCCGAAGGCCTCGCATATGGCCTGGTGCCCCAGGCAGACGCCCAGCAGGGGTATGGTTTTGCCGGCTTTCAGCACGGCTTCCTCGCATATTCCGGCGTCGGCCGGACGGCCGGGGCCGGGGGACAAGACTATGTGGGAAGGGCGCAGGGCCAGGAGCTCCTCCGCAGTCGCCGCGTCGTTGCGGATGACAAGGATGTCGGGGTTTACCGCGCCTATATACTGCCAGAGGTTGTAGGAAAAGCTGTCGTAATTGTCTATGAGAATTATCATAGGTCTAGCCCCTCCTGGGCAAGCTCCAGGGCCCTTACGACGGCCCTGGCCTTGTTGGCGCATTCCTCGAACTCCCTTTCCGGGACGCTGTCGGCGACTATGCCGGCCCCGGAGCGTATGAACACCTTCCCGTTTTTTTTGAAGGCTATGCGTATGGATATGCAGGTGTCCATATTTCCGGAAAAGTCGATGTAGCCTATCGCGCCGCCGTAGATGCCGCGCCTGCTTTTTTCAAGCTCGTTTATTATTTGGCAGGCCCGTATCTTCGGCGCTCCGGAAAGCGTGCCCGCCGGCAGCACGGCCCCCAGGGCGTCCAAAGCGTCCCTGTCCTCCCTGATGCGCCCCCTGACGGTGGAGCCAAGGTGCATGACATGCGAAAACCTCTCGACGCTAAGATAATTTTCGACGCATACGCTGCCGAACCGGCTCACCCTGCCCAGGTCGTTGCGCCCCAGATCCACCAGCATATTGTGCTCCGCAAGCTCCTTTTCGTCCGCCAGCAGCTCGGCCTCCAGCCGCCTGTCCTCCTCGGGCGTCAGGCCCCGGGGGCGCGTGCCCGCCAGAGGGAAGGTATAAAGCGTGCCGTCCTCAAGCCTGACAAGCGTTTCCGGCGAGGCGCCGGCAATCTCGATGCCTTCGCTCGAAAAATAGAACATGTACGGCGAGGGATTGAGGGTGCGAAGCACGCGGTAGGCGTCCAGAAGGCTGCCTTCAAAATCCGCGTCGAGGCGGTTGGAGAGCACCACCTGGAAAATGTCCCCCTCCCTTATGCGCTCCTTGGCTTTTTCAACCATGCCGCAAAACTCGTCCCTGCCAAAGAGCGCGCGCATCGGAGAGGACATCCTTCCGGGCTTTTCAGTTTTCGGCGCGCCTCTCAAAATAAGCTCCTTCATGCCTTTCAGCTCCAGCTCGGCCCGCCGGTATTCCGTTTCCAGGTCCTCGCAACGGGCGTTTGCTATGAGTATGATTTTTTGCCTCAGGTTGTCGAAGGCGATGACCTTGTCGAAGAGCATAAGGTCCGCGTCCTTGAAGCCTTCCCGGTCCTCGGCGTCAAGCCGGAGGGAGGGCTCGCTGTATTTTATATAATCGTACGAAAAATAGCCGACCAGACCGCCGGAAAAGGGCGGAAGGCCGTCCAGCCTGGGGCTTAGGTTGTCCGCCAGCACCTGGCGGATGACGTCCGCCGGGTGCGATACATCCAGGGTTATAGACGAGCCGGCGCTTACGGTCATCCTGCCGTCGGAGCAGGTCAGCTCCATTTTCGGGTCGAAGCCGAGAAAGGTATATCTGCCCCATTTCTCGCAGTCCTCAACCGATTCCAGCAGAAAAACGTGGCCGCTTATGTTCTTCAGCCTGCGCAGCGCCTCTATGGGGGTAACCGCGTCGGAGTACAGCTCGATGCAGACTGGCATCCTTTTGTACGGGCCGGAGGCGGCGATGCGCTTCGCCTCCTCAAGCGGGGGAAAAGCCAAAAGTATCACACCTTTCCAGTTGATTTTTCGAGGGGAGCTGTCCGGGAAAACAAAAAAGCCCGTCCCTGACTTTAGTCAAGGACGAGCTGCGCTCGCGGTGCCACCTTGATTCACGGAAAAGCTTTATTCCGTGCGCTTTGCGGGATACAGTCATATCCCCGGCAACTTACGTATGCCATCACGTCGCAGAATACTCGGCTTTCGCCTTTGACTGCGCCCTCGGCGGCCCATTTGATGACCTGTTTTCTGCCCGACTCTCAGCACCGCGGGCTCTCTGTAAGAGCATCGTCACCTTTATCTCCGCGTCAACGGTTTGGAACGATATTGATTTGCAAAAGAATATCTTATCGCGCTGCTTTTGTCAAGCGTTTTTTTGGAGCGTGTCCGGTCTTTTTCGGCCGGAGGCTCAGGGTCCGGCCGGCGCGGGCTTGTATATGCGGCTTTTTAGGAATATAATGGTTGAAACAATAAACGCGCGGCGCTCGCCGCGGAAGGGAAGGACGAAATATGGCAAAATCGGCAAACCCGCTTGTCAGTCTCGATGGTTCTATGTTCAAGCGTTCCGGCGCGTGGTTCGGGCTTTTCCAGAAGGGGAGCCATTACGGCGACATTTCGCTTTATCTGGGCACCTGCCACGGCCTGGCCGCAAGGGCTCCGGACAAAAACCGGCTTATCGACGTTTTCCCCACCTTTGAGGGCCGCAAGGTACCGTTCACAGTTGAGGCCCGGCCCGCCGAGCTGACGCTGGCCACAAGCCGCGGGAACGTCCGTTTCACCTTTGCGGACAAAACCAAGCTCATGGCCGAGGGCGATCCCGGAATGGGTCTGCTGTTTGAAAAGACGATGGCTCAGCACGAAACGGTCCATCCGAGGAAGGATGGGGCCTGGGAGGCGGTTTTCAGGCTCTCTTCCTCGTTCATATTCAAGGGGCTGGAGGGCTCTTCCTTTGACTTCAACGGCGGCAGGGATTACTGGGACTGGGAACGGCTTTCCAGCGGCAGGGTGCTGGGCCGCACATATCCGAACAGGGAGGGCCGCTTTGTCCTTGTTATGGAGGAATTTCCCTACGGCGGCATAGTAAGGAACGCCTACCCTTCATATTCCGAGGCCAGGGCCTCCATGCAGGCGGAGTGGGACAGCTTTTACTCGGCAATGCCTGAGCTTGCGCAGCCCTTTGAGGAGAGCCGGGCCGAGTGCGAGTATGTCACCTGGTCCTATCTCACTTCGCCGTACGGTACGGCCCGCTACCCGATGATACAGATGTTTGCCGGCATCATGGCCTCCCAATGGCAGATGTGCCAGAACGCGGTGGCGCTGCAGGAGCACTTGGGGCTGGCCGCAGATCTGCTGCTGGGCCCGATAGACCGGGCCAGCGGGGAGGGCCAGCTCCCGGACGGCTATGACGACGCGGGCTGCGAAACCCAGATAATAAAGCCGCCCATACACGGCTGGGCGGTGAAGCAGATAATGAAAAATCATGATTTGGCAAAGGAGTGCCCGCGCGAAAAGCTTGAGGCTCTTTATAAAGGCATGGGCGCCTGGGGCGACTGGTTCATGAACTACCGGGACGAGGACGGGGACGGCCTTCCCACCCTAGACCACGGGGACGAAACCGGCCTTGACGACTCAACGCTTTTTAAAGACCGCCTGCAAGTCACGTCTCCGGACCTGAGCGCCTATCTCGTGCTCCTATTCGAGGCGGCGGGGGATCTGGCGGGGCTTCTCGGCAAGCCCGAGGAAGCGGACGTCTGGCATAAAAAGTCTTCGGATCTGCTGCGGCTCATGATAGACAGGTTGTGGGACGGGGAGATATTTGCGGGCCTTGTTCCGGGCACGGGACAGCGCCTCCGCTCGGGCTCAATTGTGCATTACATGCCAGCAATACTTGGCGCCCGGCTGCCGAAGGAAATTATAGACAAAATGGCGGACGACCTGTCGGACGAGAAAAGGTTCAACAGCCCCTGGGGCCTGGCCTCTGAGGACATGAGCAGCGACTGGTTCCGACCCTCGCCGGCCTCGATAGGGCGGGGCTGCATAGTTCCGCCGGCCATGATATACATATGCACCGGCCTCTGGGAGACCCACCGCCGGGACACGGCCAGGCTTTTTGCGGAAAACTATCTGAACGCTCTGAAAAAGGGAGGCTTTCCCTTCCTCATCAATCCAAAAAACGGAGCGGGCAGCGGCTACTTCGGGGGCAGCTGGCCCCGCTGCGCCTATGCCATACTCGGGCGCATGCTGGCCTCTTAGCGGAGGAACGCTTATTGATTAGCGCGGCGGAGTCGCTGACGATTATAATGATACCAAAAATTAAGACAGACAAAACGGCCAAAATAAGTTAGAATGGAACTAAGGGAAAGAGAAGAAATTTTACACCGGAAGAAAAAGCAAAAATAGTGATTGAGGTCTTGAGGGAAGAAAAAACGCTGAATGAGATCGCTGCAGAATATGAAATTCATCCGAATCAGCTAAGCCGCTGGAAGGCAGAATTCATAAGCAATGCAGGCAGAGTATTCAGCAAGGAAACCGATGAAGTAGAGAAGGTTAAACAGTCGTATGAAAAGGAGAAGGACGAACTGCTTAAGCAAATTGGTCAACTCTCATATGAGGTTGCCTGGCTTAAGCAACCGCTGATTAACAGCGCGCTTATTTAAAGCACAGAGGATGACTAAGGGTTCGTGTAAATGGGTATAATCTCCATAAAATGAATTGGAGGTTACGAAATGAAAAAGTCAAAGAACATTCTCACGGACAAGGAAATGGAATTAGTCAGCCTGCTGATGCAGGACTGCAAGAGCACAAACGACATTCAAGCAAAGCTTAAGCGTCTATTTGCGGGAACAATCGAGCAAATGCTTGAGGCCGAGATGGATGAGCATTTAGGCTACGAAAAGCACAGCAACGCGGGCGACAACAGCGGCAACTCCCGCAACGGCTATAACCGTAAAACCATCATCAGCGAGTAAAGTGGCCCCCATTGTCAAGACACAATTTCGAATATTTATCGTGAACCAGATATTTCCATGCTGCTGTATTTCTCAGGAAAGGACAGGAAATGCCCCTGCGGGTGCGGGGGTGAATTGGCTCTGTGGGAAACACGTCTCCCGCAAGG
>JAJUJI010000018.1 GCA_029265405.1 Clostridiales bacterium
AAAGAGTACATGAAGCAGAAGCAGCACGTCGTCAATACCCTTTTCGAGCAGGGACATAACTAATTTTAGGACATTCCCTCACCGCTGTTTTCCTGCATTTTTTAACCGGCGAAAAACAACATTTTTATATCGGCGTTGACAGTCTGAGACTTCTCGTGATTTGCGGGCTTAATGAAAGCAAGCTGCCCGTTTTCCTCGCAGTAGGTGTAATTCTCTTCACTCTCGAAGCCGGCATCCGCTACAGGCTTCGTATAGCCGAGCCATTTCAGCTTTTCTAGCATCGGGATAAGCGTCTGGCTGTCGCTCCGCTCTGGTGAAAGCATTGCAGTTACAATATACTCCGAATCCACTGCTGCTGTCACATTGTATCCCGGCTTCAGCTGACCGTTTTTCATGTGGTCTTCCTTCATCCGCATGAAGGTCGCATCTCTGTCTGTCTTCGAAAAGCTGTTCCTGTCCCCAAAGCTGTGGTTGTAGTCGTCGTACTGCTTCTGGCGCTTAAGATACTCGTCTACTGTCTCAATCGCCCGCTGCAAGGGATGCTTGTGCTGTCCCTTACCGTGGACAAATACAATACCCTGCTCTGTCTGCCGGGCTTTCAGCCTTTTCCGGAGCTTCTTTAAGTCCTTGGCTTTGATCTTCTCGCCGACATGAAACCGCAGGCCAAATTCCGACGCCAGCTTCGCAGCTCAATTTTCATCTTCTCCTGCATTTTCACTTCGTTCTTCTGTGTCGTTTTCTTCCACACGAAGCTGTACCGGTTCGCGTTGGCCTCAAGCTTTGTCCCGTCGATGAACACACTCTCCAGTGACAGCTCGCCCATCTCAGCCAGCAGCCCTATGAGTTGGTCAAACAGGTCGTCTATCACACCTGCCAGCCGTTCACTCCGAAATCGCGCAATCGTCGCGTGGTCCGGCGCGGGTTCCCGGCCAAGCAAGTACATGAAGTTCACGTCCCGACGGCAGGATTGTTCGATCTGCCTACTCGAATGGCGTCCATTCATACCGCCGTATATCACTACTTTGAACAGATTTTTCGGTGACGTCTCTATTCTCCCGTATCTGGAGTACGCGGCGTACAATTTTGTATAATCCATCCTTTCAAACACCGCGTCGAGCAACCGTACCGAATCATCTGCCGGGATCATTTCTCCTATGTCCATCGGAATTGCCAGTTGATATACATTCCCGTTCGATGTATAATCTGGCTGTAATTTTATTGCTTTCACAAACAATATTTTACAACAAAAGTCGGCTTCTGGCTACTGCCAGTCGCCGCCTTTTGTTTTCTTGTCGGCTCTGTTAGTGCGACAGCCTCTCTTTCACTTTTCCGTATCGGTTTGTGGTATGGTTCAGTAAGTTTCCCTATTAAACCGTGCCTTTTGGCGGCCTTTGTTTTATTTTTTACGACAGCAGCACGGCGTCGGTTTCCTCCTGGACGCCGGAAGCTTCGGCAAATTTTTTGATCAGATAGTCCTTGCTGAGGCTTTTCTTTTCCTCGCCGGAAATATCCAATATAATCTTTCCCGCGTTCATCATCAAGAGCCGGTTTCCGTGACGGATCGCGTCGGTCATGTTGTGCGTAATCATCAGGGCCGTAAGGCCGTTATCGGATACTGCCGCGTCGGTCAGCTCAAGCACCTTGGCGCTGGTTGCGGGGTCGAGCGCTGCGGTGTGCTCGTCAAGCAAAAGGAGCTTTGGACGGCGCAGAGTGGCCATTAGCAGCGTTACGGCCTGCCGCTGGCCGCCGGACAGCAAGCCGACCTTGGCGCTCATCCTATCCTCCAGGCCGAGGCCAAGCTTTTTCAGCTCATGCCTGTATAATTCGCGCTCTTCTCTTGTAACTCCCCAGCGAAGGGTGCGCCTTTGACCGCGCCTGTATGCCAGGGCGAGATTTTCCTCAAGGCTCATGTTGGCCGCGGTGCCAAGCATGGGGTCCTGAAAAACCCGGCCTATGTATGGCGCTCGCTTATGCTCCGGCAGGGCGGCGACGCTTATTCCTCCTATGGAGATGGAGCCCTCGTCTATGGGCCAAACTCCGGCTATTGCGTTGAGAAGTGTGGATTTTCCGGCTCCGTTGCCGCCGATAACGGTGACAAAATCGCCCTCCTTCAGCGTCAGACTTATGCCGCACAGGGCCTTCTTTTCATTTATTGTGCCCTTGTTGAAGGTCTTTTGTACATTCCTGAGCTCAAGCATTTTTGGGAGCACCTCTTTTACCGGCCATAGAGAAAGAATTCTTGGCTCTGGATTTCAGATAGGGAACGGCTAGGAAGACAGCCACTATCGCCGCGGTAAGCAGCTTCAATAGACCTGTAGGCATCTTCAGCCACATTACAAGGCCGATAACCAGATAATATATTACTCCGCCGACCGTTACGAAAATGAGCCTCAGCATAAAATTCATGCGCTTGCCGATAAGAGCTTCTCCAAGCACCTCGCCTATAATGACGGCGGCAAGGCCTATCACTATTGAGCCCTGTCCCATTTTTATGTCGGCAAAGCCCTGATACTGGGACATGAGCCCTCCGGACAGGGCGACAAGGCCGTTGGAGAGACAGAGCGCAAGGACCTTCATTTTGTCTATGTTTATGCCCTGAGCCTTGGACATGCCGGGATTGCTGCCGGTCGCTCGGATGGCGCTGCCCTGCTCTGTACCGAAATACCAGTAAAGAAGGCAAATCAGCACCGCGACAAGCAGAAATACCGTCAGGATTGAGCCGTATACGTTGCGGAGGGAAACAAGCAGAGAATATTTATCGACATTTACGGCCTTATTGGCGCCATCCAGTATCAGAAGGTTGACGGACCAGAGTGAAATCTGGGTCAAGATGCCCGAAAGTATGCCTGGAATGCCCAGTATGGTATGAAGCAGCCCGGTTGCAAGCCCCGCCGCAAGCCCCGCCGCGGCGGCCGCAAGCAGAGCCAGCGGAGCCGGGACTCCGGCGAGTATCATAACGACGGTTACGGCGCCGCCGGCGGCAAATGAGCCGTCAACCGTCAGGTCGGCAAAATCCAGCAGCCTGAACGTGATAAATACGCCGAGAGCCATAATGCCCCAGATAAGCCCCTGGGCCGCATTTCCGGGCAGCGACGATATGAAGTTCATCGGGTTCAGCGATGAAAAATAAGACAAGATATCCATAGTGCTCATATTCCTTTATTATCGTTAGATGCTCGGCGCAAAAAAACCAACGCGGAGCCGGATGAAAGCTCCGCATTGGATTTTAGCACAAAAAGACGCCGACTTACAATAGCGTATTAGCTATATAAATATGAAATTCTAACCGGTCTTTCGCCTCGGCTAAGGCTGTACATGGGCTTATGCGCGAGCTATTGGGCAGCTATGGCTGTGTAGCCTTCGGGAATGGTTATGCCGAGGGCGTCGCATATTTCGGCGTTGTATTTCTTCGTGAACTGGGGAGCGTATTTGATGGGCATGGAGGCCGGGTCCGCTCCGTTGACAAGTATTTCGTAGGCCATTTCGCCGGTGGCGTAGCCGAGGTCATAGTAGCTTATTGAAAGGGTAGCGACGCCGCAGCCGGCACAAATGCCTTCTTCGCCAGCTATTACCGGCACCTTGGCGGGCAGGCAGACGTTGTTGATTATCTGAGTGTTGGAGGCAACCGTATTGTCGGTGGGCAGATAGAGAACGTCGCTCTCTCCCGCCGCCGTAGCAGCCACAGCCTGGACGTCATTTGAGTCGGAGAAGGTATATTCCTTGCAGGTATAGCCCATTTCAGTTAAATAGCCGGTTATGACCTGCGCCTGATACTTTGAGTTCGGTTCGGCAGAGCAGTAGAGTATTCCGACGTTCTTCGCGTTTGGGAAAAGCTCGTTGAGCATCGCGGCCTGCCCGTCCAGCGGGGCAAGGTCTGAGGTGCCTGAAATATTCGTTCCAGTTACGCCGGTCCAGTCGCTTATGCCAAGGGCGGTGCCGTAATCGGTGACGGAGGTGCCGAGGATAGGTATGGTGTTGGTTGAAGCCTGCGCGGCCTGAAGGGCCGGGGTTGCGTTGGCCATTATCAGATCTACCTTTGAGGAAACGAACTGATTGCAGATGGTGGCGCAGGTGGCCGTATCCCCGGCGGCGTTCTGCTCGTCGAAAACGACCTTGTCGCCGAGCTTTTCGGTCAGCGCGTCCCTGAAGCCCTGAGTGGCCGCGTCAAGGGCGGCATGCTGAACAAGCTGGCATATGCCGACTGTATAAGTCTTTTCGGAGCCGTTTGAAGCCTTATCCTGGGCGCCGGAGGTTTTTCCGTCGCAGCCGGCAAAAGCAAGCGCTAGCAGCGCCGCCAGAGCGGAGAAAACAACGACATTTGTTCTTCTCTTCATTTTTAACCCCTTTCGGTGTATGTTTAATATTATTGCCTGAAAAACAGTACACAGTATATTCATTTAAAACCATAAATGCAAGAGGCAAAACGCAAAAAAAGCGGCTAAATGAAAAAAAAGATAGTTGCGTGAAAAGAAGCACAGCCGGACGGAAGAGAGCTTTCGTTTCAGGCCGGGTCCTCAGCCCAGCGCCACGTCGAGGACCATCATCAATATGAAGCCGGCCATTACGCCCAGGGTTCCGGAGTTTGAATGCTCGCCCAAATGAGCCTCGGGTATCAGCTCCTCAACGACGACATACAGCATGGCGCCGGCCGCAAAGGATAAAAGCCACGGCATAAAGGGCATTATCGCTCCGGCAACCAAGACGGTAAGCAGGCCGAAAACGGGCTCCACAATGCCTGATGCTCCGCCAAGCAAAAAGGCTTTGCCCGCTCCGAAGCCCTCCTTCCTTAGCGGAAGGGAGATAGCCGCGCCTTCAGGAAAGTTTTGTATGCCTATGCCTAGAGCCAGCGCCATCGCGGAAGCATACGACGCCGCATCGCCGCCCTGACGGGCGGCTATGGCGAAGGAAAGGCCTACGGCCATGCCCTCGGGTATGTTATGCAGCGTTACCGCCATGACAAGCAAGGAGGTGCGCTTCATTGAGCTGGCCAGGCCCTCCGTTTTATCCGTCCCTGGGTGAAGATGAGGGATCAGCCTGTCAAGCGCGTAAAGAAAGGCTATGCCAAGAATTATTCCGCCCGCTGCCGGCAGCCAGCCGGGCTGCCCGGAGGCCTCGGCCTCCTCTATTGCAGGGAGGAGAAGGCTCCATACCGAGGCGGCTATCATAACGCCCGCGGCAAAGCCTAATAAAACTTTTTGGACCCTTCCGCTCATATTTTTGCGGAAGAAAAATACCATGCCAGAACCGAGCGAGGTCATAAGAAAGGTAAAACCTGTTCCTGCGGCTGTCCATAACAAAGCTCTTGCCATTTGCCTGTCCTCCCTGAAGGCACATCGACGGTTTTTCTCAGAAACTAACGCGCCTATTAGGCTATCCCGCCGCGCCCGTTGGCCTTGGCGGCGTACAAGCGTTTGTCAGCCTGCTTTATAACGTCAGCGCCCAGCTTTCCGCCGAACTCCGCCAGGCCCACACTGACCGATACGCGGTAAAGCTCGTCCTTCTGCGCGTAAGTAAGAGAATCCATAAAGCCGCTCAAAATGCGTTCGGCCTCCGCAGCCTCGACTGCCAGTATCCCTAAAAATTCGTCCCCGCCCCAGCGGGAGGCTATGCCGCAGCCCTTTATGGCTTCTGAAAGGTTCTTGCCGACCATAGCCAGAATGGCGTTGCCAAAAAGGTGGCCCCAGGTATCGTTTAGGCTTTTAAAATGGTCTATATCCAATATAAACAAGGTATTTTTCATACTTTTACGCTTGCGCAAAAAAGAGGGATACAGCCTGTTGAATAGGGTCCTGTTGGGAAGGCCGGTCAGCTCGTCGGTATTGGCCATGATGATAATTTGCCTGTTGTATAAATTGAATACGCAGGTGGTGACAAGAAGACATACAGCGAGGGATATCAGCATGAAAATGATGCTGCTTTTTATACGGGACTGAAATGAGCGGCTTATCGAACTTGTATCCTTTTCTATTATCTGATACCAGCCGAGGGTATCGTTATATTTCATTATTAGGCATTTGCGCTCTCCGCCGGAGGTGAACCATTGCATTTCGGGTTCGGGCGATTTGTTGAGCTTTATTTCATCCGTTACGGCGACGCGCGAGGCAAGCTCGTCCTCGGCGATAAAAACGGCGGTGCTGCCCTTAAAAGAGTTTTCGGCTCCGCCGGCGTTGATTATGTATACCGAAAGTCCGTAATCTTTCTCATAGGAGCTGAGGGTGCTCTCCAATGAATCCACCAGAAGCCCTACGCCTATAACGGCTAGCAGGCTTCCGTCGTCGCCCACCATGCGGAAATTTACAAACATGGTAATTCCGCCGCCGCCGTATTCGTTTGTGTCGATTTGTATGTCATACTCACGCCCGGAATCAATAAAATTATAAAACCAAACGTCATGCGCGTCGTCCCTTGATACCGTTTTATTCAGACCTTCCTGATAATAGTAATTTCCCGTATTGGCGGATACGCAAAACACGGTGTTGTATCCGTATTTTTCCTGATACGCCTTAAGATAAGCGTAAAGCTGCTCCAGGTATTCGGAGTTTTGCAGATTTTCAGGCTCCTTAAGAATCCATTCCTTAAGAAATCGGTCGTTTGCCATGGTTTTTGAAACCATGACGGGTTTGGTCATGGAGTTTTCTATGTGCTTTGAAATATCGGTGTCGGCAAGACTCAGGATGTTTTCAAGGTGTTTTTCCGCAAGCTCCTGATAGGCGCGCGTGTCTTTGTAGAGCATCCACACAAAACATGTCACTATGGTGATAATGATAACCAGGTTGCATATCAGCAAAATATGCTTTTTCATGCCGGCATTCCTCCTCAAAGCAATCTGCGATTCAGGCTATAAGAGAAGCTTTAAAAAAAGCGCTAAATTCCGCAGAATTTAGCGCTTTCTATGGAGCTGGTGGCCGGACTTGAACCGGCGACCTGCTGATTACGAATCAGCTGCTCTGCCGACTGAGCCACACCAGCATAATAAGCACGGCAATAGTACGGATTTAGCCGCATGATGAAATAATTGAAATTATAGCTGATTAGCTTGCTTTGTCCGCCGTCGTGCAAAGTAAAGCAGGTGTTATTATAGCATAAAATGCGAGATTGTCAATAAAAACAAAAGAAGTTTACGCTTATTCAGCGATAATGCCGGGCAATATCAGAACCAGTAATTTGAGGATTTTTAGGGACTTTACGGTTTCAAACTGATTCTGTGCCGAACGTCCAAAGCGGGAATTGGTAAGGGCAATATAACTAGCTATTCTGCCTGGAGCCTTTCCCATTGACAGAAGCTAAATTTACCGGGCCCAGCAAATTACTTTACCTTTTGCTGCCTAATGAATGGAGGCGGAACCAGCCGGCTAGCTAACGATGCGAGTAAAATTAAGCCGCTGCCTGAGATTATGGCATTGCATTTTATCAAAGCTTATTATATAATTCATTTTGCGCCGCCGCAAACGGGATTGCATAAAAGCTGATGCGAAGCGGGAAGGGCGGCTGTTTCCAAGCAAATCTCATATTTCCGGGTGTGGCGCAGCTGGTAGCGCGGGTGGTTTGGGACCATCAGGCCGCAGGTTCGAATCCTGTCACTCGGACCATAAGCGGGGTCTGCTGTAAAAAGGCTCAAAATCCGTATATTTGAGCCTTTCAGGCTCTTTTATCGTCGGCGGAAAACAGGCGGTTTAACTGGACGAGTCAGAAAACGCTTTTTTGGAATACCGGAAAACTTGCGCAAACTCCTTATTTTAAATTTGACCCATTTTTACGTGAGTTTTCGAGTTTTTCGGCAAGCCCTAAGCGAGAACGGTATATCGAAGCGGCAAGCGTCGGTATTGTCGTTCTTTTTTATGCCCCAAAGCCCATGCTTCCAGTGTTTTTAAGACGAGGAAAAAATTACACGGCAAAAGCATGATTATAAAATGAGCTTAAGGCCATAATAAGAGCGGATACCCAAGACGGTCCGAAATCAGGCCGGAACCAAAAGCGGCTTGTGAGATACAGCAAGCGATAGCTTGAGGCGAATGGCCACGGACGTTTGTGCTGTGGATGAATCGAATAGACTTTTTTGGGTATCTCGAAGCGCTCCGTGTACGATGAGAATGTATACGGAGCGCGGCTTTTTGCGTTAATCAGCCTGCTAAATTGAGAGGGAGAGCAGGGAAGTGTTGCAAACATATGTTGTATGTGCTATAATTTAAAATACAATATATACCATATCACGGCCCGATGAATTACGTTAGCGGCCCCATGGGAGAGCAGCCGATGGCAAAAAAAACGGTGAAGCAGGAATACGGGAACGAAAGCATATCAGCGCTTAAGGGCGCGGAAAGGGTGCGCAAGCGTCCGGGCGTCATTTTTGGCTCCGACGGGCTGGAGGGCTGCGAGCACGCCGTTTTTGAGATACTTTCCAACTCCATAGACGAGGCGAAGGAAGGCTACGGGAACCTTATAATAGTCACACGCTATGAGGACAAGTCCGTTGAGGTGGAGGACTTCGGACGGGGCTGCCCGGTAGACTACAATCCAAAGGAGCAGCGCTACAACTGGGAGCTGGTTTATTGCGAGCTGTACGCCGGTGGCAAATACTCAAACGACGAGGGAGAAAATTACGAGTTTTCACTTGGGCTGAACGGACTGGGCTCCTGCGCCACCCAATATTCCTCGGAGTATATGGATGTGACCGTATGGAGGGACGGGAAAAAGTACAGCCTGCATTTTGAGAAGGGCGAAAACATAGGCGGGTTGAAAGCCGAGCCGACTGCGGTTAAGCGGACGGGAACAATACATCGCTGGAAGCCCGATATTGAGGTGTTCACGGATATAGACATACCGGCCGAATATTTCGAGGAAACGCTGAAAAAGCAGGCCGTCGTGAATAAGGGCATAACCTTCCGCTTCAGGAACGAGGTAAACGGCAAGCTTGAGGAAAAGGATTACCTGTATCCCAACGGCATAATCGATTATGTGGCCGAAATAGCGGGAGATGACGCGCTGACGCAGCCGGTGTATTTTGAGGCCGAGCGCAAGGGGCGCGACAGGGAAGACATGCCGGAATACAAGGTGAAGCTGTCCGCCGCCCTGTGCTTTTCAAACAGAGTCAACCTTATAGAATACTACCACAATTCCTCATGGCTGGAGCACGGCGGAGCGCCTGAAAAGGCCGTAAAAAGCGCTTTCGTTTCGGCTGTGGACGCTTATATAAAAAAACAGAACAAATATCAGAAAAACGAAGCGAAAATAACCTTCGCCGACATTCAGGACTGCCTTATACTGGTAACCAACTGCTTCTCGACCCGCACCTCGTATGAAAACCAGACTAAGAAGGCAATTACCAACAGGTTCATACAGGAGGCTATGACCGAATTTCTCAAGAGCCGCCTTGAGGTGTATTTCATCGAGAACAGGCTGGAGGCGGAAAAAATAGCCGAGCAGATCCTTGTCAACAAGCGCAGCAGGGAGACGGCCGAAAAAACCAGGCTTAACATAAAAAAGAAGCTTTCGGGCAGCCTCGACATAACAAGCAGGATAGACAAGTTTGTTGATTGCCGCACCAAGGACGTGAGCAGGCGGGAGCTTTATATAGTTGAGGGCGATTCGGCGCTGGGCTCCTGCAAGCTCAGCCGCGACGCTGAATTCCAGGCCATTATGCCAGTGAGAGGTAAAACGCTCAACTGCCTGAAGTCGGATTACGACAAAATATTCAAAAACGAGATCATAACCAACCTTATAAAGGTTTTAGGCTGCGGCATCGAGGTGCACAGCAGGCATGCCAGGGAGCTGAACACCTTCGACCTGGAAAGTCTGAGATGGAGCAAGGTGATTATCTGCACCGATGCCGATGTTGACGGCTACCAGATAAGGACTTTGATACTGACTATGCTGTACCGCCTGACCCCGACGCTTATCGACAAGGGCTATGTTTACATCGCCGAGTCGCCTCTGTACGAGATAGAAAGCAGGGGCAAAACCTGGTTTGCCTACAACGACAGGGAGAAGGCCGAGATACTCAAAAAAATAGGCGACGCTAAATATACGGTAAATAGGAGCAAGGGCCTTGGCGAAAACGACCCGGAGATGATGTGGATGACCACGATGAACCCCGCGACCCGCCGCCTGATTAAGGTTATGCATGACGATGTGGCTAAAACGCGGGAAGCATTTGAGCTGCTGCTGGGCGACAATCTTAACGGGCGCAAGGAGCATATTGCTGAAAACGGCTGGAAGTATCTTGATTTGGCTGATATATCATGATATTTCCTGAGCTTTATTATTGCATGAAGAGGTAGAAATGGCGCGCAAGAAGCATAATGAGGAAAACAAGGCACGCAGCGGAGCGGCTGAGAATGTTATGGGGCTGAGGGCCGAGGTGGTGGAGCAGCCGATAACCGACACGCTTGAGGTCAACTACATGCCCTACGCCATGAGCGTAATCGTGTCGCGGGCCATACCGGAAATAGACGGCTTCAAGCCCTCGCAAAGGAAGCTGCTGTATACCATGTACAAAATGGGACTGCTGACCGGAGCCAGGACGAAATCGGCCAATATTGTCGGCCAGACTATGCGCTTGAACCCTCACGGAGACCAAACCATATACGAAACAATGGTCAGGCTTTCAAAGGGCTACGAAGCTCTGCTGACTCCTTTTGTGGATTCAAAGGGGAGCTTCGGAAAGGTATACTCGAGGGATATGGCTTATGCGGCCTCGCGCTATACAGAGGCAAAGCTTGCGCCGATTGCCGCCGAGCTGTTCAGGGATATAGACAGGGATACCGTAGATTTTATCGACAATTATGACGGGAGCATGAAGGAGCCCGTCCTGCTGCCTACGACCTTTCCAAATGTGCTGGTATCCTCGAACCAAGGCATAGCCGTCGCTATGGCGAGCCGGATATGCGGTTTCAACCTTGAGGAGGTCTGCCGGGCGGCTATAGAGTATATCAAAAATTCCTCCTGCTGTCTTCTGGACACGCTGAAGGCTCCTGATTTCCCGACAGGGGGAGAGCTGATTTACAGCAGAAAGGCTATGGAAACCATATACGAAACCGGAGAAGGCAGCTTCAGGCTCCGTGCCCGCTGGAGATATGACAAGGAAAACAACCTTATAGAAATATTCGAAATCCCCTATACAACCACGGCGGAAGCCATAATAGACAAGGTTTCGGAGCTGGTAAAGGCCGGCAAAATAAAAGAGATATCGGATATGCGCGACGAAACTGATCTGGGCGGCCTGAAGTTGGCAATAGACCTTAAGCGAGGGGCGGACCCGGACAAGCTCATGCAGAAGCTTTTCAAAACCACTCCGCTTATGGACACTTTTTCCTGCAATTTCAATATACTCATAGCCGGACTGCCGAAGGTTATGGGAGTCAGAGGCATACTGGAGGAGTGGACGGCTTGGCGCGTTGAGTGCGTGCGGCGCAGGGTGCACTTTGAGCTGGTGAAAAAAAGGGATAAGCTGCATCTGCTCAAGGGCCTTGGCAGAATACTGCTGGATATAGATAAGGCGATAGCGATAATCCGAAATACGGAATCCGAAGCCGAGGTGGTGCCGAACCTGATGATAGGCTTCGGCATAGACGAGCCTCAGGCCGAGTATGTGGCTGAAATCAAGCTGAGAAATATAAACAGAGAGTATATTTTAAAGCGCATTGAGGAAACGGGCGAGCTTGAGCGCGAAATAGCCGATTTGGAGGCTACGGAAAAAGACCGCGCCAGGATAAAGAAGATAATAGTATCTGAGCTTGAGGATGTCATAAAAAAATACGGACAGCCGAGAAAGACGCTTATAGTATATGAAAACGAGATAAGCGAGATGGAGCCGGAGGAAGATGCGGAGGACTACCCCGTCAACGTATTCATATCAAAGCACGGTTATCTGAAAAAGATAACGCCGCTGTCGCTGAGGATGAGCGGGGATGCCAAGCAGAAATATAAGGAGGACGACGGGCCCTTCCTGAGCTTTGAAACCACAAACCGCTCGGAACTGCTGGTTTTCACCGACAGGCGCCAGGTCTATAAGGCGCGCCTGGCCGACTTCGAGGATGGGAAGGTCTCCTCGCTCGGCGCCTATTTGCCTTCGCACCTCGGTATGGACGAGGGAGAAAACATGGTTTTCGCGGCCGATGCCGGCGATTATTCCGGAAGCCTTATTTTCTTCTTTGAAAACGGGAAGGCCGCTAGGGTGCCGCTTTCATCCTACGCCACCAAGACGAACAGAAAAAAGCTGACTGGAGCCTATTCTGATAAAGCGCCTTTGAAAACGGTATTGCAAATTAAAAAAGAAACCGAGGCCGTTGCCTATTCTACGGAGGGACGGGCGCTCGTTTTCAACACCGCGCAGATCCCCGAAAAAACCACGAGAGACAGCCAGGGCGTCAGCCTGCTGACGCTGAAGCCGAAATACAAGCTGAAATGCGCCGCTTTTCTGTCCGACACCTCCATAAAGAACAAGGCCAGATATTCCTGCCGGAATATACCCGCCGCAGGCTCCATTTTGAAGCCGGAGGATTCGGAAGAGCAGCAGCTTTCGTTGCTATGAAAATGAATAAAATTGGAATCGTTTTAATATTTGCCTTGCTGGCGCTGCTTTCGGGCTGCAAAGCATTCTATGAGGGAGAATATGAGGTCGTTGCAGACCACGCGGAAAGCGGGAATGAAACGGAGGAAGACGGCTCCGTCCGCGAGGTGGCAAGCTTTGCCGGTCTTACAAATGCTCTTAAAGCCTATATAGATTCGGGGACTGAATACGGCGTAATAAAGGCAGTAAACTATTCCGGATCCCTGGAGGACGATTTTTCAAAAGCCTGCCGCGACCTTACCCGCGATTACCCCATGGGGGTCTATGCGGTAGACTATATTTCGCATAAAACAACCCCCATCCTTTCATATACCGAAATTGAGGTCTTTATAACATATAAGCTCAGCAGGGAGGAAATAAACGACGTAATAAACGTAAAGTCAACCTATGACTACTATAATTATTTAAACGATGCCCTTGATAATTGCAGGACTATGCTGACGGTTCAAATAGCCAATCTTTCGGTGAACGCCGAAAGCATTAAGAATTATATCCGAACATATTACTATGAAAATCCGGATTTGATTGTGGAGCGCCCCTCGGTGTCTGTGATGTTTTACCCGTCTCCGCCGGAGGATTATGTGGAAAAAATAATAACCGTACAATTATCCTACAGCCAAAGCGCCGAGGAGCTGCTGCGGAGGAAGGAAGAGCTGGGCAAAAAGGCCGAAACGCTCTTTGCCGATATAGGCAAAAACGAAAGCGAAGCCGAGACCGCCCTCAGATGCGTACAAAGGCTGGGTGAGGCCGCCAAATATTCCCGCATGGGCGCGACGGCATACAGCGCGCTTGTAGAGGGAGCCGCGAACTCCGAGGGCTATGCGATGGCTCTGAAGCTGCTATGCAAGCGTTACGGCCTTAACTGCGTCGTGGTGGAGGGCAAGAGGAACGGCGAGCAGTATTATTGGAATATTGTGGAGCTCGGAGGCGAGCACTACCACATAGACGCCTGCGCCTGCGACAGATACGGCATGGAAAGCGGTTTTCTGAAAAGGGACAGCGAGATGTGGGGCACCTATTGGTGGGATATTGAGCAATATGAGGAATGCTCCGGCATGCTGACATACGCTAAGGTAATAGGGCAACCGGAGCCGGAACAAAAAGGTGAAGGCGAGGCGGGAGCAGCCGGGGAGGCAAAATAAAGCTTTGCCTGCAAGCGCGGCTTACCGTTCGGCGGGGGAGGGCATGATATATATCCCGCTTTCGCTCCCGGTCAACTCAAGCGGCGCTTCGCAGCGATGTATAAGCTCGGGCTCAAGCAGGCTTAAAAAAGCGTCGAGCGTGCCTAGTACGGGAAAGCCCATGCGGCCTTCGCGGTAGTGCATGGGCACCGCAACGCGCGGCTTGAATTTGTCAAGCAGCTCTTTGGCCTGCGCCGCGTCGATGGTGAATGTGCCGCCGACCGGGACGAGCATCAGATCCAGATTCATGAGGCCGTCAAACCCTTTTTCAGACGGGGAAGGGAGGCAGCCCAGGTCGCCCAAATGCGCGGCCCTTAAACCGCCGAAGGACACTATGTGAATGGTGTTCCTTCCTCTTTTTGCGCCTTTTTCATCGTCGTGGTAGCAGTCAACCTTTTCCACAGCAAAAGCGGGCTTTTTTCCGGTCAGCCTTACCCTGGCGGCGGCGTTATGGTCGTGATGCTGGTGGGAAATCAAAACGGAGTCCGCTTCCAAAAGGGCGGGCAGCTCAATTCCCGGTACGCTCCCTTTTTCATAGGGATCGAACACAGCCGAGCCTCCTGAGCCAAAATCAAGCTTGAAGCAGGAATGTCCGTACCATGTGAGAAGCATAAAATCAGCCTTCTTTCATTTCATTGTTTATGGACAGCAGCATTTCCGGGTCTGCTTTCAGTATGCATCTGTCGAAGGTCATAAGTCCGTTCAGCTCGTCCTCAACATCGGACAGTTGAGTGTATACGCACAAGGCAAGCCCGCGTTTTTTGCTATAAAGCACATGTTCTCTATAAAGCCGCTCAAGGGCGGCGTTGTATTCCTCTGCGGTTTTAAATCTTTTTGAGCCTAAGGAGCGGCGGGGAAAAGAACCGCCGCCGATATCGAGAATATAGCCGCCAAATTGAGTCAGGGCGAGTATACGGCCGTCGCCCTTAAGGTTGATTTTTCCCAAATACGCGTGGCGGCTCTTGAAATCGCCGCAGCCCCTGTCGTGCCAGCCGCTTGCGGCGTCTATGAGCCTTGTCGGGTCAAGCTCACGCAGGCGCCTTGCAAGCCTTGCCGAGTCAAACTGGCCCCAGCCCTCGTTGAACAGCACCCAGCAAATGACGGAAGGGGCGTTGTAGAGCAGCAGCACGGCTTCTTCCATGTCCTGCTCAAATTGCCTGCGTCCGCTGTCGTATTTGCGTCCGAAGCGGGAGTAGACATGGTCGCCGGCCTGGATGCCAGTAAATATGGGGATAAGCCGGGTCCATAGCCTTTTATATGGCTCGCCGCCGTTGGGAAAGTCCTGCATGACCAGCATGCCCAGCCTGTCGCAGTGGTAGTACCAGCGCAGGGGTTCTATTTTGACGTGCTTGCGCAACAGGTTGAAGCCTAGGCTCTTAGCCGTTTGGATGTCGTAAATCATGGCTTCATCGGAGGGCGCGGTATAAAGGCCGTCGCTCCAATAGCCCTGGTCGAGAAGCCCGGTGAGAAAGAGGGGTCTGCCGTTAAGGGCTATCTTGCCGTCTAGCGCGGACACCTTTCGCATCGCGAAATAGCTCTTGACTACGTCGTCCCCCAGCTTTATCAGCAAATCGTACAGAAAGGGATTTTCCGGCGTCCAGGGTATGAAGCCGGGCAAGGGCGCAGAGGCCTTTCCTCTTGAGTCAAGCTCGCCGACAAAGACGCGCCTTCCCTCGGCTAATACCGCAAACCAGGCTCCGCCGCAGCCGGGCGCTTCTATGAGTATCCTTGAGCCGTCGACGTCGGGCGTAAGAAACAGCGTTTTTATATGCCGCTTGGGCACGCTTTCAAGCCATACCGTTTGCCAGATGCCGCACTGGCCCGTATGCCATATTCCGCCGGGACGCTCGCTTTGCTTGCCGTAGGCGTGGCAGCCGGCGTTCCAGGCATCCGTGACGCCTACGACAATAGCGTTTTTACCCGGCTTTATCAGGTCCGTAATATCAAAGGTAAATGGCAGATAGCCTCCCTCGTGCGAGCCCGCCATGCGGTTGTTTATGTAAACCTCACACCATTGGTCAACGGCTCCGAAGTGCAAAAGCAGTCTGTCCTTCATAAAGCCCTTGGGGATGGAAAAAGAGCGCTTGTACCAGAGCTTTTCGCCGGGTCTTATGCGCCTTCTTAAACCGGAAAGAATCGTTTCCGGTGTAAAAGGAACGATTATCTCGCCATGATAGGAGTCCGGCTCCTCGCCCTCGGGGCAGACCGCGTATTGCCAGGGGCCATTAAGGCATAGCCAGTCCCTGCGCATAAGCTGAGGCCGGGGGTATTCGCTCAACGGCATATTCCTGTCCAAATTTTCACCCCAGACGGTTAGCGACTCATCGGACCCGAAGCCGGGCGATATCGGCCTCAATTCCCGCTTTTTGCCTGCTTTAAACATACGGGCCTGCCTCCTAATATATATGGTTTCGGCTGTTCGTTTTCTAAAGCAAGAGCCTGCTTAAATGGTCGTCAGCTTTGCCGCGGCATATGAAAGCGAGTATTACGCCGTAAGCTAATTTTTAATATATTATACTATTGGCTTCCCTTCGGGAGTAAAAAGGGGCAGCTTTTCAAGATAAATGATATCGTCCCTGTTTATGGCTTCGCCCTCGGCAAGTATGAACATACGCCCGGCGACGATGCCTCCGGCCATGCTCACAAGGCGCTCGAGGGCCTCGAGGCTCTCGCCGGTGGATACCACATCGTCGACTATCAGTATGCGCTTTCCCTTCATCAGCTCCGCATCTGCGGTGTCCAGGTAAAGCTTCTGCTCCTTGGCCGTGGTTATGGAACGGACGGAAACCTCAAAGACTCCCGTCATATAAAGCTTGGGACCCTTGCGGGCTACGAAATATTTCCTGTCTCCGCGCAGCCTGGCCATATCGTGGACAAGGGGCATGCCCTTGGCCTCGGCGGTTATCATATAATCATAGTCCGGCGCCTTTTTCAGCAGCTCGGCGGCGCAGGCGTTGGAAAGCTCGCTGTCGCCTATTATGACGAAGGCTCCTATGGACAGTCTGTCGTTAAGCGGACATATGGGCAGGTCGCGTTTGCAGCCGGCAATGGTCATGCTGTAGTAGTTCATCTTTTGATAAAGACCTCCGATTTTGTAGTTCCTTCCCTGGCGGCCGCTCAGGCGGCAATAAAACCGGCTAAATATGCCCGACCTTAGGGAGGGCTGTTATAATTATAGCATTGCGAGCGTTATATTTCAATGCAACCTGGCTACCACAGCAGCATAAAGAGTCTGTAAAGGACTATCGCAGCGTCCCCTCTTGATATGCTTGAGCCTCCTGAGAAGCTGCCGTCTACGCGTTCGGGAATAAGGTTGGCAGAGAGCGCCAGAGCCGCGTCTTTCCTTGCCCAGTCCGCGACGCCGTCCTTGTATTTTGAAAGACTCGCGCTGTCGGCTTCATACCAGCCCGCCCTTGCTCGCAGCAATCTTGCCGCCGCGGAAAGGAGCTCATTTTTTGTGACCTCTCTTTGCCCTCTGAAGGAGCCGTCCTCATAGCCTCCGATAAGCCCCAATTTAGACGAGGCAAGCGCGGCCGAGGCAAACCAGTCGCTATCTGCGACATCGGAAAAAGCCTGCGTTTCACCCGCCGCCGCATCTCCTGAATCGCCCAGCATGCGTACAAGCATGGCTGCGATTTCGGCCCTCGTTATTTTTGCGTTCGGCGAGAAGCTGTCGGAGGAAACGCCGTTGACTATGCCCCTTGCGGCAAGAAAGCTGACGGCTCTTTGCATTTCCTCCGGTCTGCCGGACATGTCGGCAAAGCGCTTTACGGCTGATTTAAGCAAATAAGTCCCGCTTTTGCCGGTTTTGCCCTCTATAAGTCCGGTCACCGGATTGTACTTGGAAGATATTATGGCGGTCGAAGCCGTTTCTTCAATCACTTGTTCGGCTGAGTTTCCGGATGAGGGAGCCAGTCCCAAAATGACGGGAACCGAGGCTTCCAGGGTTACGGAGCCGTTTTTGTATGAAGCTTTTATCACGCTGCCGGGCTTAACAGCGTCTTTCTCTATATAAAGGGCGGAAGAAGGCGAGCATATTATAATCCTGTCCGCAGTAATTTCGGTAAAATCGCCGGAAAAGCTTATTTCGATGCTGTCGGAATCGCATATGAAGCGAGGAAGGAGCTTCAAGGAACGCTTTAGCGCAATTCCGCGCTCGCCTGCGGCAGATGAAAGAGAGCCCAGGACAGAAGAGCAGTTTTGCGCTGCTGCTTCAAGTGCAGCAGATTCGATTTCAAGCCTAGCGCCGGACTTTTTTAGAGCCGAGGCGCGGGAAGCGGCTTCTTCGATAAACAGCGAAAGCCTCTCAAGCGCGGCAACGGATGCAAGCTGCTCGTCCGTGAAGCTGTCAAGCGCGTTAGCGACAGCTGAAAGCGCGCGGCTTGGCGTATCGACGGACGCAAGGTCGCTTATAGGAAGCTTGAGCTCAAGTCCCGCATCCTTAACGTCATATTTATACATCCAGCCGTTTTCGGCGGCGAAGCAGGAACGAGGGCCGTACAGGGTGATAAAGGCGGTACCGTTGTTCAAGACCTCTATGCGTCCGCCTGCCGGAACGGCGACCGTCCCCCCGCCGAAGTAGCTGCGGGAATCGTACAGCGCCCCGTTGCGCTTATAGACCGCATATGAGCATTTGCCTATATATACGCTTTGCTCGTAATCCGCCGTGCTGTAATAAACGGCCCTGCCTCCGGGAGCTATTTCCGTCATATAGAGCGCCGGTTCTGGCGCTTCCCAGGACGTAAAGACCATTTCGGGCGCTCTCACGGAAACCGGATAGGTGCCTGAATTTGTTAAGGTTATGAAGCCGTCGGAAGGAATTATAAACTCTCCGCTGCCTCCTGAGCCGAAGGAGCTGACGGAGCAATCCGGCTGGCTGAGGCAAAAATCAACCTTGCCGGCTGTGACAGGCGCGTTGTCGGAAGACATATTGAAGTAGACCACCGTGGAGCCGGATGAGAGGGTCGTTTTCAACAGCGCGGGTGAAGTCTGCTCCTTTGCGGAAAAAGTGTTGTAAGGCGCATAGGCGGAGGCCAGGGAAGTGCCAGGATTGCTTATTATGATTTTGCCGTAGGCGGGAACCGTATAAAGACCGGACGCTTCCGCGCCGCAGGAATTATAGGCTCCCGAGCCGTCGTAGCAGGCGAAGTCGGCTTTATAGATGTGAACGAGGACGGGTGCCGAGCATAGGTTTTCATATGCCACTGTTTCGCCCTTAGCCAAGGTATGCTTCAAAAGGGCCGGCGGCGAGCCGGCAGGCGTATCTTCCAGCGCGAAGGCCTCGTACGGGGCATAGGCGGAGACGGCGGTATTGCCCGAATTGGTGACGACTATCCTTCCATAGGCTTCGACATCATGCTTTCCGGATGAGGAAGCCGCAAAATCAATTGCAACGCCGTCGCCGCCGTAGGAGGCATAGTCGGCGCTTCCTGTGCAGACGGAGAGCTTTTCCGAGGTGAGGTTAGAAAAAACAGCCGTCGCTCCGCCGCTTAGCGTATCTTTTTTTAGCGCGGGAGACTTACCAGCTTCTGCAGAAAAAAGCTCGTAAGCTCCGTATACATCGACAGCGGAAGGGCCGGGATTTGTGATAACAATTCTCCCGCCGGCCGGTACGGTTCTATCACCGGACGATTCGGCCCCATATTCCTGTACCGCGCCTGAGCTGCCGTATGACGCATAATCGTACCTGCCGCTTGATTTTACCGTGCACTCTTCAGATGTCTTATTTAAAAATGCAACAGTAGAACCGGCTCCGAGAGAGGTCTTTAGCAAAGCAGGCGAATCGCTCTCCATATAAGCGAAGGCTTCATAGGCGCAAAATGCGGTTATTGCTGCGCTGGTATTGTTGGTAACTACAATTCGCCCTCCCGCAGGCACCGGGTGGAGAGAAGCGGACGCCGCTCCGCAGCCGTATGCAGAACCATTACTTTCATATGCTGCAAAATCAGCCGCACCTGAGGATACCATCGCAAGCGAGGGGCTCAGATTTGTAAAAACAACGGATTTTCCGGGCGCGAGCTTAGCCTTCAACAGGGCGGGAGTTTTAGAAATGCCGGCCGAAAAGGCCGAGCTTTCGCCATAAACGGAAATAGCCGCAGAGCCGGAATTCGTGACAACCGTCTTGCCGCCGGCCGGCACGCTTTGCAGGCCGCGGGAACCCGTGCCGCTGGCCTTAACGCTTCCGTCCGCGTTGTAGACCGCCCAGTCGGCCTTGCATTCAGAAGAGCCGGAAGCGGGCGAGATATGTATAAAGGCGGCGGAGGAAGAATTGTTGAAAAAGATGACTCCGGAATTGGGCTGGACCGTCATGCTCAGATCGCCGCTTCCTGCAGCGGCTCTTGAGCGTGTGGCGGATAATATAAAAGCGAACGAAATAGCGGTAAAAAGCAGCGCATGAGAAATCGTGCGTCGCCGAATATTGGCTGACATTTGATTTCCTCCATATATTTTATATTTTGTAGCATTATACCAAAAAAAACTGTATTGTTCAACGAGCTTTTGATATAATAATCACGTTTACAGCAAACCTTACCGAAGCAAGGCTCCGAATTTAATAAAAAGGAGGGCGTGAAAATGTCGGAAATACGGCTTATTGATGCATACTGGAGGGCGGCCAATTACCTTACCGTAGGGCAGCTATATCTGCTTGACAATCCGCTGCTTAGGCAGCCGCTGGCAAAGGAGCACATAAAAAAGAAGATAGTAGGGCACTGGGGCACCTGTCCCGGCCAGAACTTCATTTACGCTCATTTGAACCGCTTGATTAAGAAAAACGACCTGAACATGATCTATATTTCAGGCCCGGGGCACGGCGGCAACGCCGTGGTGGCAAATGTGTACCTGGAAGGCAGCTACAGCGAGTATTATCCAAACGTCAGCCGGGACGAGGAGGGCCTGAAGCGCCTGTTCAAGCAGTTTTCATTTCCCGGCGGCATAGCCAGCCACGCCGCGCCTGAAACCCCCGGCTCGATAAACGAGGGCGGAGAGCTGGGCTACAGCCTTGCGCATGCCTTTGGAGCGGTGTTTGATAACCCAGACCTCATAGCCGCCTGCGTCGTGGGAGATGGGGAAGCCGAGACGGGCCCTCTTGCGGCCTCATGGCAGTCCATACGCTTCCTTAACCCTAAGACGGACGGAAGAGTGCTTCCCATACTGCATTTAAACGGCTGGAAGATTAGCAATCCGACCGTTTTTTCGCGCATACCGAGGGAGCAGCTTCGCAAGTATTTTGAGGGGATGGGCTGGAAGCCTTATTTCGTGGACGCGGGAGAACCGGACAGCAATGCGGAGGTGCCATACGCGGCGGCTCATGCGGCTATGATGAAAACACTCGATGCATGTCTGCGTGACCTAAAGCGCAGCGATCCGGTATATCCGGTAATAATCCTGACTTCTCCCAAGGGCTGGACCGGGCCGAAGGAGGCCGAGGGCAGCTTCAGGGCGCACCAGGTGCCGCTGGATGTGCACGCGGACGAGAAAAATATCAAAAAGCTTGAGGACTGGCTGAGAAGCTACAGGCCGGAGGAACTGTTCGACGAAAACGGAACTCTCATACCGGAGCTTCAGGCGCTTGCTCCCGCCGGGAATAGGCGCATGGGCTCAAATCCACATGCCAACGGCGGCCTCTTGCTTAGGGATTTGAGGCTTCCGGATTTCAGAAACTACGCTATAGAAGTACCTCGGCCTGGCGCGGCGGAGGCCAGCGACATGATGAATTTGGGAGCCTTTGTCCGCGATATAATAAAGCTCAATAAGGAAGGCCGCAATTTCCGCGTATTCGGTCCGGACGAAACCATGTCCAACCGCCTTGGCTATGTATTTGAGGAGACAAAGCGGGATTGGCAGCTTGAGCCGAACCCTAAGGACGAATTTCTTTCGCCGGAAGGGCGCGTCATGGACTCGCTGCTGTCCGAGCACCTCTGCGAGGGCTGGCTGGAAGGCTATATTCTGACTGGGCGGCACGGCTTTTTCAACAGCTACGAGGCTTTTATCCGCATTGTGGACAGCATGGCAGCGCAGCACGCCAAATGGCTGAAGGTCTGCAAGGAGATACCCTGGCGGCAGAAGATAGCCTCGCTGAATTTTGTGCTGTCGTCCAACGTATGGCAGCAGGACCACAACGGCTTTACCCATCAGGACCCCGGCTTTCTCGACCATATAGCCAACAAAAAGGCGGACGTTGTGCGCCTTTACCTGCCACCGGATACGAACTGCCTGCTGAGCGTATTCGATCACTGCATCAGGAGCCGGGATTATGTGAACGTGATAGTTACCTCCAAGCATCCTCGCCCGCAGTGGCTCAACATGGAGCAGGCGGTAAAGCATTGCACGCAGGGGATAGGCATATGGCAGTGGGCCTCAAACGACAGAGGAGAGGAGCCAGACGTGGTAATGGCCTGCTGCGGCGACACACCGACACTGGAAACTTTGGCGGCGGTTACCATACTGCGCCGGGAGCTGCCGGAGCTTAAGATACGCGTAGTGAACGTGGTTGACCTGTTCAGGCTCCAGCCGGCGGGTGAGCATCCCCATGGGCTTACAGACACCGACTATGACAACCTGTTTACGAAAGACAAGCCCATCATATTCGCCTTCCATGGCTACCATACGCTCGTCCATGAGCTTACCTACCGGAGGCACAACAAAAATATCCATGTGAGAGGCTACAAGGAAGAGGGCACCATCACTACGCCCTTCGATATGCGTGTGCAGAACGATATCGACCGTTTCCATCTCGTTCAGACCGTGGTTAATTACCTGCCCCAGCTTGGGAACCGGGGCGCTTATCTGGTGCAAAACATGAAGGACAAGCTCGTACAGCACAAGCAGTATATCAGACGCTACGGCGAGGACATGCCCGAAATAAGAGAGTGGAAATGGGAGGGCATATAGCGCAAACAAGGGGAGCGCGCGGCAGGAAACTCAAATAAAGCTTATATCAAAGCCATTGCGGTTGACAATGCGGCCGCAATGGCTTAGCATATTCCTATGAATATTTACCTTAAATTATTCTCATCATTTTGCAAAATCGGTGTGCTGACCTTCGGGGGCGGCATGTCAATGCTGCCTATGCTCCGCCGCGAAACTGAATTTAAGCGCGGCTGGGTAAAGGAGGATGAGCTGCTGGACTGGTTTGCCGTTTCCCAATGCACCCCCGGCATAATAGCCGTAAATGTTTCAACCTTTATAGGCCGCCATGTGGCCGGCTGGAAGGGCGCGCTGGCTGCGGCTTTCGGCATGGTTTTTCCGTCCTTTGCTGTAATAGTAGCTATCGCTGCGTTCATAACGAGCTTTTCGCATCTGGCCTGGGTGCAAAGCGCTTTTGCGGGTATACGCGCCTGCGTCTGCGTGCTGGTGCTCAACGCGGCCGTCGGCCTGGTAAAGCGAGCCGTAGTTGACCCATATACCCTGGCCCTGTACGCGCTTGTATTTGCGGGCTCGGCTTTTCTCGACCTCTCGCCCGTATTGCTGGTGATATTGGCGGTTGCGGCGGGGATATTCCTCAAAATATTGAAGGAGAGGGGGAGAAAGGCGTGATTTATCTAAAACTGATATGGGAATTTATAAAAATAGGAGCCTTTGCCTTCGGCGGCGGCATGGCGACCATACCCTTTCTGCAGGATCTGGCCGAACGGACAGGCTGGTTTACGCAGGAACAGCTTGCCGATATGATAGCGGTATCGGAATCCACTCCCGGCCCTATAGGCATCAATATAGCGACTTATGCAGGATTTAGTGCGGCGGGCGTTCTCGGCTCAATTTGCGCCACGCTCTCAGTGGTAGCGCCCGGCATTGCTTGCATTCTGACAATAGCGAGGCTTTACGACAGGTTTCGCACAAGCGGAATAGCCGAGCGGACATTCTATGGGCTACGGCCAGCGTCGGCGGGGCTGATCAGCGCGGCGCTTTATGCTCTCGCGCTTATTACGCTTGTAAACCCGGGCAAAGCCGGCTTGGCTTTCTTCAACCTGAAGCCCCTGGCTCTGGCGGCGGTCTTGTTCGCTCTGACCAATCTTGCAAAGCCTATAAAAGGCGCACATCCGGTTCTGCTGATAGCCGCTTCAGCTATAATCGGAGTAATAGCGCGTTTTTAATTATATGCCGCTGCGGGCGATTTCTCTTGGAAGGCTTTAAATACGGATTAAAATATTGACAAAGGCGTCTGCCTGTGCTATATTTACATGGCTTTGAGCTTTGGAGAAGTACCCAAGAGGCCGAAGGGGCTCCCCTGCTAAGGGAGTAGTGCGTGTTGAACGCAGCTCGGGTTCAAATCCCGACTTCTCCGCCAATTCAATAAGGAAGCCCGAAAATCGGAACTGGCCGGTTTTCGGGCATTTTTCATGCGGCAGAACGCATAAGCAAGCGGCAGGGGGCATGATTGGTGCAAAATTTCAAAAGGGGGCGTTTCCTCCTTTGCTGCTAATATAGCAACCGTGGAAGAAGCGCGCTTTTTGAACTTGCATGCTTCGATTTGCGTGCGGCGGCTTACGCGCCTTAAATCACGGTTTGCTGTAGTTTTCGGCTTGCTTTGTGAACATCTCAAAATATTTGCCACGGGCGGCCATTAGCTCGTCATGGGTGCCTGACTCGATTATAGCGCCGTTTTCAATATGGTAGATTATATCGAAGCTCCGCACTGTGCTGAGGCGGTGTGCAATCATTATAGTCGTCGCCGTGTTGGACTTATCGAGTATTTCCTGCATCAGCCTGTATTCGGCCAGCGGATCAAGGGCGGAGCTTGGCTCGTCCAGCAGCAGAAGTCCGAAAGAGCCGACGAAAAGGCGTGCCAGGGCCAGCCGCTGCGCCTCGCCTCCGGAGAGCACTATTCCATCCTCGGAGAACTCCCTTGATATTTGTACGTCAAGGCTGCCTCCGCTCCTTTCAAGCACGGGACTGAGTCCCAGCCTGTCCATAGCCGCATGCAGCTCCTCGTCGGAGGCGTCCCTGTAAACAGTAAGATTATCCCTGAGGCTCATAGCTAGGATTCTAACATCCTGATATGCAATGCCGATATGCAGCCGCAGAGCGTGGATATCATACTCGCGGATATCCCTCCCGTTAATGAGTATTTTGCCTTCATCCGGATCGTAAAGCCTCAGAAGCAGCTTTGTCAGGGTGGATTTGCCGGCCCCGTTTTCGCCGACAATCGCAACGCGGCTCCCGGGCGCAATGCTGAGATTAAAATTCTTTATGCAAAAATCCGAATTTGCATAAGAAAAGGAAACATTTAGCAGCTCAACGGAATACACGCCTCCCGGAGCGGGAAGTGCCCCTATGCGGGGAGGCTCGATTACCGATACCGTTTCAAAAAACTTGGCGATGCGCTCGCCGTAGACCATACTCCTGAATACGCTGCTCACATTTCCGAAAAGGTTGGACAGCGTGGAGGACAGCGTGGAGGTAGCGGCCGTAAGGCTGGCGTAAAGGCCGATTTTAGACATGTCGCCGTCGATGACGAACAAGACGATGTAAAGAAGTATTAACGATGTCTGAAGCGGCCCTATCGCGCTCTGCGGTATGACGTATTTGAGCGTGGAGCGCATGTATTTTACGTTTGCGTCGTTCATCCCCTTTATTGCGCTGCGGAAGGATTTCAGCAGCTTTTCGCCGGCTTTGGAGGTGCGCATATCGGCGGTGTTTTCCTTTGTTTGGAGATTGCGGAAAACATAGTTTATCTTGCGTGACCATTCTGTGAGCTGAAGCGACAAGTCGGCGTTTTTTTTCACCAGCGGCAGCTGAAGCAGGGTTTGTATTATTATAAAGGAAAGCGTCACAAGCAATAGAACCGGACCAGCCGTGGCTATAATGGCCCCCATGGCAAGGGAGGTTACCAGACTGCTTATCATAAAGGGTATTAAGGAGATAGCCGTATACGACTGGGAAGGATAGTACTGCTGCGCGTAGGAAAATTGCGTGAAAAATTCCGGATTGTCATAGTATACAAAGTCCGTATTGAGAGCCTTTTCGTTTACCTCGAAAAGTATGCTGTAATACAACCGGTTCTGCGCTATCGAGGTATAAGATTGTGAAATAATAAGCTGAACGACGTTGACCGCCAGAAGGACAAACGCGTACAGTCCGACGGTCGCCAGTATTTGTTGGGCGTTTTTTTGCTGGGTCACTGAGTCAATTGCAGCCTTAGGCAGGAGGGCGCCCGCCACCGAACCCAGAGGCCCCAGTACGGCGGAGTTGACGAGCGTTAAGAGGGTGAACATCTTGCCGTATTTCCAGCAGGGTTTGAGCAAAAACAGTATGTATTTGAGCCTTGCCAGACCTTTGGCCCGCGCCTGCGGCCCGCGCGAATTTTCACCGTTGTCCGGTTCTTCGCGAGGCGCCGCTTTTTTTTCATTGGCGCACTCGGACTTGCCCTTATTCATACAATACTCCTTCAGCCATCTCTAAATATTGGATATTATATAACGCACATATTTAAATTTCAATAGCTATAATTTGCTTATTGCATAATATTTGTCTTTTCGTTATCGCAATCCGGAAACATAAAAGCCCCATGCTGCCGCTAGCGCTGCGGACATGGGGCTAAAATATGCCTATTCAGGAATCCTATGAAATAAATAAAGGCGGTGAGTTTAAAAACGGTTATTCAAAGGAAAGGTTGACCTCAAAGGGTATGCCGTCGGCAAGCAGTTCTACGGAGAGTATCTCTTGGGAATTCATTTTAACCGACATGTTGACGCCTTCGAGCATAGTCGGCGTGGATATTTCAATTATCACTCCGATTTCTGAAAAAAAGGTGGCGGCGTTAGCCGTAAGCATGTTTGCGAGCTCTGAAAGCGCACTCTTTGCTATATCGTCGAATTCTTCTATGTCCATGCCCATCATCATGGCGGAGGCTATGGTTTTGGCGTCGTCCAGGTCAAGCCTGAAAACTACGTTACCCTTTATGCTCCCGACGAAGCCCAGCACAATTACTACTCCGGAGCAGATTATCTCCTTTGATTTAGCGCAAAGGTTGCCGATTTTAACTTCATTAAATCCTAGCTGAGGCATAACCGTATTAAATGATTGAATAAATGGGCTTACATATTTTGCATCCATTCCGAAGCGGAAACCTCCTTTGAAAAGCCGGCATTTATCAAAAGCGAGCCCAGGTCGGACAGGCCGACGGCGGTTTTGGTATTGAAGCCGGGAGCCATTATTAGCACGTCGTCGCCCGTCAGTATGGACGGCGGCGCCACGCGCAGGCCGAAGGCCTTGTTTATTTTATTAAGGTTGGAGCAGGCGTTTCCGGCGATAATATTCGCAAACTCGCCGAGAACAGCCAGGAGCTCCTCATTGTCGCGCGGCTTCCTCTTATAAACTGCGGCGGCTATATTCTCCGCGGTTTCCTTTGAAACGTCGATAAGCATCCTGCCGGAAAAGGTGCCGATTATCCCAATCAGGACGGTTATCCCGGCCGAGCGGCAATCGGAAGCGGATTCATATTCTTCATTATAGGTCAGGATAGTTTTGGTCATCCTATTCAGGCCGTTGAGAAGCGAATCCTTGAAAACAGTAAAATATTCGCTTTGAAGCTCTCGGTAGAGCTCGTCGGCTGCGGTAAGCCTTTTTATCGCCGTTATCAGCTCGTCGGCCTCAAAGGGCTTTTGAATATAGGCGGAAACCCTATTTTTTCTCGCGTTTCTGACTATCTCGTCGTCCATCATCGAGCTTATAACTATAACCTTTATGCCATCGTCTATGGCATGCACTGCCCGGGTGCATTCCAGCCCGTCGGTGCCCGGCATAGTCATATCCATTGTGACGATGTCCGGTCTTTCCTCCTTGACGACGGAAATCACCTCGTCAAGGCTTCCGGCTTCGCCCACCACCTCGCATTCGCTGCCTTCAAGGATGTTCCTGATATACATAACCGAGAAAGCCGAATCGTCTACAATCACAACTCTTGGTTTTTTCATGCAGCATCATTCTCTTTCAATTTTATTTAATGCGCCTTATATTATTATCGGTTGTTTTTAGCGTTCATTTATATCAAAGCGTTTATATAAAAATTATACGGCCCGGTAATTTTTTAGTCCGAAGCCTACTTAGATACAGAAAAAACACAATTACAAAGCAAAGCGCGCGGCTACGGCGAAACCAATTCCGGGAACCGCAGCCGCGTCTAAAACTTTAGGGAACCGCTGATTAACAGCGCGCTTATTTAAGCACATACCGAATTGCGAAGCTGAAGCGTCCTAATACATCGGAAATGACTGTTGTTGAGAGGTTTCAAGCTCCCGTTTCCCCTGCTTTTCCTCAAAAAGGGCGCAATAACCCCTATGCCCGCCGCAGGCGTCGTCCGGCTCGGGCCAGAACTAC
>JAJUJI010000004.1 GCA_029265405.1 Clostridiales bacterium
ATCCCTTTTCAGGCAAAATAATCTGCGGTCAGTGCGGCGGAACATTTAAAAGAAGGACTCATACGAGTGGGAAGCATCCATACGCATGGTGCTGCTCCACTCATATAGCAGACATCAAAAAATGCTCATTGAAATACGTTCCGGAGTGCGATTTTGAATATGCGTTTGTCACCATGATGAACAAGCTCATATTCGGGCATGAAATTGTCCTGAAACCGCTGCTCATCAGTCTGCGCGGAATGAATTCCGATGATACTCTGGAAAACATTCGAGCGATTGACAAGAAGCTTGAAGAAAACGAAAAACAGCGGAATGTACTTGTGGGTCTGATGACCAAAGGTTATCTTGAGCCTGCTGTTTACAATAAGAGCAACAATGAGCTGCTACAGGAGGCAGAACGGCTGCGCCGTCAAAAGGAATCCATAACGCGATTCCTGAATAACGACTTTCAGAACCTAAGCGAGGTCAGCGCTCTGCTGCAGTATGCTTCCAAGGCTTCGATGCTGACAAGCTTTGACAGTGAGCTGTTTACCCGCTTTGTAGAGCGGATTCATGTATATTCGCGGACTGAACTCGGCTTTGAGTTAAAATGCGGAATCACGCTGAAAGAAAGGCTGGTGAGATAAATGAGTCATACACCATTTGGCTACCGGATTGAGAATGGAAAAGCCATAATTGATGAAACAGCCGCAGAGCAGATAAAAGTATTATTTCAATCCTACCTGAGCGGCGATTCATTGGCAACAGCCGCCAAGAAAGCTGGTATTAACGGCTTCCATTCTGGCATCGGCAGGATTCTCCGCAACAAACGATACCTCGGTGATGAGTTTTATCCGGCTATAATTGACAAAGACACTTTTAACACTGCCGAAGCAGAACGAATTATACGGGCTGAAAGGCTCGGCCGTAATCGAAAGCCAAAGCAAGAAAAAGAGGTCGTCTATCCTACTGCCTTCCGAATGAAAGAAGGAACAGAGGAATTCGACGACCCGTTCGCGCAGGCGGAATACGCCTACAGTTTAATTGAAACGGAGGTGATCAAGAATGGCAGCAAGTAAAAGCGTCACTGTGATTCCAGCAAGGAAGCACGCGCTAAAAAGCCAAGACGAAGAAAAGCCAAAGCTCCGCGTTGCAGCTTACTGCCGTGTATCCACGGACAGCGACGAGCAGGCCACCAGTTATGAAACACAGATTGAACACTACACCGCCTACATACAAGGACACCCCGACTGGGTGCTGGCGGGGATTTTTGCGGATGATGGTATTTCCGGCACCAACACCAAAAAGCGTGAAGAGTTCAACCGCATGATTGACGAGTGCATGGCAGGAAATATCGATATGATCATCACCAAGTCCATCAGCCGATTTGCTCGGAACACGCTGGACTGCTTGAAATATATCCGTCAGTTGAAGGACAAGAACATTCCAGTTTATTTTGAAAAGGAAAACATAAACACCATGGATTCAAAGGGCGAGGTTATGCTCACGATTATGGCGTCCCTTGCTCAGCAGGAAAGCCAGTCCTTAAGTCAGAACGTGAAACTTGGCCTGCAGTATCGCTACCAGCAGGGCGAAATCCAAGTCAACTGCGCACGATTCCTCGGTTATACCAAGGATGAGAATAAGCGGTTGGTGGTTGTGCCGGAAGAGGCAGAAATCGTAAAACGCATTTACCGGGAATATCTTGAAGGTGCCAGCATGTTAAAGATTGTCCGTGGGTTAGAAGCCGACGGTATTTTGAACGGAGCAGGCAATGAACGCTGGCACACCAGCAACATTAACAATATTCTGCGAAATGAAAAGTATACCGGAGATGCCCTCCTGCAGAAAACTTACACAGTCGATTTTCTTACAAAGAAGAGAGTAAAGAACAACGGCATCGTTCCGCAGTACTATGTAGAAAACAGCCATGAAGCCATCATCCCGCGTGAAGTTTTCATGCAGGTGCAGGAGGAACTTATCCGCCGCCGGATTGTCCACACCAGTCCGAGCGGCAAGAAAAGGACCTTCAGCAGCAACCACGCTTTTTCTCAGATAGTTATCTGCGGCAAATGCGGCGAGGTTTTTCGCAGGGTGCATTGGAATAATCGCGGTAAAAAGTCTATCGTCTGGCGCTGCGCCAGCAGGCTTGAGAACACCGGTGTTTTCTGCGATGCCCGTACGATGCCGGAAAGCCAAATCGAGCAAGTGCTTATAACCGCTATTAATCAGGCGCTATGCGACAAGGACAGCTTTCTCATTACTCTACGTGACAACATTGCTGCTGTCATAAGCCGTGAAAGCGACAAGACTATGGCGGATATCGACAAACGGCTGGAGGAACTGCAAACAGAACTTCTGAAGCTGGCCACATCCAACGCGGATTACGAAAAAGTTGGTGACGAGATTCACCGCCTGCGTGACCAGAAGCAAAAGCTGCTCCTTGAAAACGCCAACCGCGATGAGCTCAAAAAGCGTATAGCTGACATGAGCACATTCCTAAAGAAGCAGTCCACCGCTCTTGCCGAATATGATGAGCATCTTGTCCGACGATTGATTGAAAAAATCACTGTCTACGAGGACAAATTCACTGTGGAATTTAAGTCTGGTGTGACGGTGGATGTGGACGAATAATCGCACCAAAGTAAAGACTCCTCAGAACTGGAACAAATCCGGTGATGGGGAGTCTTGTTTGATTTTCAACTATTTCTTTGGTTTGAACATGGCACTATAGGCTTTAACCGCCTCATCCTTCATAAGCCATCCAAACTTTCTTAGAAACTCCAACTTCTGTTCATCTGTGGCCCATTCCTGTAATGTGTGTAGTACTCCTTCAAAGCGCTCATTCTCTTTACCGTTAAAAAACTTACCTCCGGGGCCTTGCTTAAACATTGCTGGTACACCATTTTTAATAGCCTTCCAGACTGTTGATCCTCCTGTAGTAGTCAGGTCATCACCAACAAATCCGTCTAACGCTCCTGATGCTAATTTTTTCAATAAGTTCTTTTCTTCACTTGTAAATGCCATATTTAGTCCTCCCACTCGTCAACGCTAATATCCTCTGAATCGTAAGCACCCATTGGATATTCTCGAATCCAGCCTTCGATTCGAATCACCGTACCGCAATCTGGACACTCATAGCTATCTTCAGAATTGAAGCTATACACTGTATCTGGCCCCATACCATTTTCCTTTTCATCGCTACTCTGGTCATACATGTAGTCTTCCAAATCAACTTCATATTCTGCACCACAGTGAGGGCAACATATACTACGAATAAGCGACACAGGTCGGTAACCATACATATCTTCGATATCGATAAATTCTTCTCCTGCAGCCTCTTTCTTAGTAATCACATTCCAGTAACGTTCGGTTTCGAATGTCTCGAATTCTGCTTTATCATCAAGCAGTTCTGAAAGCAATTCTAACGAATTACGCTTTCTTGCAATTTCTGCCTCAATATTATTCTTGCGAGAAAGAATCGCTTCCTCCAAAGTACACTCACCGTCCTGCATTTTTCTTATGTCACTGCAGGTAAGTCCTGATTTGGTCAGTACAACGATAAGTCTTAGATTTTCAAAATCTGTTTCCGTGTAGTCTGTACTTCTGTTTCCAGATGGTGGATTTTCCGGAAAGAAGATGCCCTCTCTCTTAAATAGCTTGATTCTGTCTGCATCGATACCAAGTTTTTCTTGAATTTCTTTTGGTCTCATTGAACTTCGACCTCCTTTCAGGACTCATTCTAACAAGTGGGGACTTTATCCCCGTCAAGCATTTTTTAAAAAAATAATAAAAAATTTCTTTATTTCTTTACTCAAAAATATCCCCAATTCTTTACTATTTTTCGTTCCATTTTATCTATAATAATATTCTACATCATAAATTAACAGATACTTACGCACTTTTAATGATTTATCAACATCCAACCTGACCACACAACCTCAAAAAATTCCGAAAAAACATCTAAATCGTCCACTCACGAAGGCTGACATCTAACCTGTACACTCATCGAGCACTGACATCTAACCTGACCACTTAACTATCAAATACTGCTATTATGGACTTGTTCCCGCGAAGTGAAAAAATATCGTTTTCAATTAATGTGTTTCATACCCATATGTGCGAAAAGCCTTGATTTACAAGGCTTTCTTTCACACTCACTCTTTTACCCTTGTTATCAATACAACACACTCCACATGAGTGGTCGATATGGATGTCACCCGTAATTTTCCACATAAAACAGGTGCTACAGGCTGGTATAATGAGGCAAAGTGTATATCTTTTTGTGTGCTTTTTAGGGGTTTATCAATACCACTGTCTCAACCTATGCGTTCGTGGAAACATATCGACTACTTCTATATATTGTGTTTCTATTCCGATTTATCTTTTTCATATACTACATTTCGTGACATCAATACCACGCACTCCACGTGCCTTGTTCTTGGGAACATGTCTATTGCGGTTGCGTTGGTGGCTATATAGCCCGAATTATTAAATAATCTCAAATCTCTTGCAAGTGTGGCGGGGTCGCAGGACACATAGATTATTCTATTGGGCGACATATCAACTGCGGCTTTAATGACGTCAGGAGAGAGGCCCTTTCTTGGCGGATCCAAGAAAATCACGTCCGGATCCACCTCTGCCCCTTTTAGCCATTCCGACGCTTCCGACGCGTCGGCGCAGATGAATTCCGCATTGCATATGCCGTTGAGCTTGGCGTTGATATTGGCGTCTCTTACGGCAGACTCCACAATTTCGGCGCCTATGACGCGACGGGCATGCCGTGAAGCGATAAGTCCTATCGCTCCGGCGCCGCAGTATAAATCCAAAACAGTTTCGTTCCCGCTCAAAGCGGCAAGCTCTACGGCCTTTCCATACAGCTTTTCAGTCTGCCTTAAGTTTATTTGACAGAAGGATAGAGGTGATAATCGGAAACGCAGCCCGCATATCGACGTTTCCACATAATCGGAGCCCCATATCGTTTCAAAGCTGCCGTATAAAACAGTATTGCCCTTAGTCCTGTTTATATTTAAAATGATCGACTTCAATCCTTCGCAGCTTTCCCTGAGCATAAGCGCAAGATCCTTAATATGAGGAGGCCTTCCCGCCGACACGATGCAGACCATTCCTTCACGTACGAATAAATGCCGTATGAGTCCGCCTCCATCGGCCTCATTGTATTGCTGTATCCGATATTCATCCATCCATCGGCGCAGGACAGAAGCGGCGTCGTCGGCTACTTTGCTTTGTAGCAGGCAGCTTTTGACCGCAATCACATCATGGCTGCGGCTGCGGTAAAAGCCGGTAACCGCTTTGCCATCCGCTCCGCGCGAAACGGCATAGATTGCCTTGTTTCTGTAGCGGTCTATCTCCTCGGCTCCTATAATCTCGCTGGCGCGGAGTTCAAGGCCGCCTATGCGCTCCAAAGCGTCGTTTACCCTCCTAAGCTTGATATCCAATTCGTCACCATAGCTTGCGTGTCTGAAGTCGCAGCCGCCGCATTTGCCGAAATATGGGCAGTCCGGAACGACACGGCCGGGAGAGGCCTCCACTACCTCTTCCAGGCGGCCGTAGGCGCTAGCTTCAGTCACCTTGATTATTTTTATCCTGCAAACCTCCGAAGGGAGGGCGCCTCTAATAAAAATGGCTTGGCCTTCATGATGAGCTACTCCTGCCCCCTCGCTGGAGCAGCCGTCAATCTTTACTGTAAGTATGTCGTTTTTTTCTATCATTCCGAAAACCGTCATTTCTCAGTGTTATTGTCCAATAGGAAGCCGCTGTCAAGGCCGTCGAGCTCAAGCTTTTTCCACCCAGGCAACGGCAGCCTTTGCATTGCACGAAAGGTCTTCACACGCAAATCGGGCCTTTCGCGACGCAAATCGCTTAAAAACCTTTTTACATACTCCCGCTTGCTGTTCCCGTTCATCGGACAAGGGCTGTCCACGACAGGAAGCTTGTATTTTGAAGCTACCCTCTTGATGTAGCTTTCCTCGGCATACAGCATCGGGCGTATCTGAGTTATGCCGGAGCGGTCCATATAAGTTACCGGCTCAAAACAGCTTATACGCCCTTCATAAATAAGCGACATAAAAAAGGTATCCACCGCATCGTCCATATGATGCCCCAGCGCCGCCTTGCTCACACCCAGCTCCTTAAGCTTGTCGTTAAAAGCGCCCTTGCGCATCCTCACGCAAAGCGAGCAGGGGTTCTTCTCCTGCCTCAAATCAAATACAACCGATTTAATGTCCGTTTCAACATAGCAATAGGGAACATCCAATCGACCGCAAAGATCGGCTACCGCCGTAAAATCCATCCCTTCAAAGCCGAGGCCTATGGTAACGCCGTATAATTCAAAGCGTTTCGGATAGTATCGTTTCAAAGAGCTGAGGGCGCATAAAAGAGCAAGAGAATCCTTGCCCCCGGAAAGACCGACGGCTATCCTGTCGCCCTCCTGTATCATGTCGTAATCTTCCACACATCGCCTTACCAAGCCTGTTAAGCGTTCCATGCCAATCTCCTGAAATAATAAAAATGAAAACGAGAAAAACGAAGCAATATTGAGAAAACAAGAGAAATCAAAAGTATAAAAAGCATAAATAAAAATAAATGCAAAACAGTGTTGACAAGCCGCAAAGCCTGTGGTATAAAAATATAGCTTATGCATCTGTATTTTATAGGAACGACGATAAAAGTCAATCCGCCGACATAATTAACTGGAGGTTATCTCAATGTCCACTTACATGGCAAATAGGAATACCATTGAGAGAAAATGGTACGTCCTTGACGCCGCGGGAAAGCCCTTGGGCAGGACTGCGGCCACCGCCGCTGTTTTGCTTCGCGGCAAGCACAAGCCTGTCTACACTCCGCACGTCGATTGCGGCGATTTTGTGATAGTTCTCAACGCCGAAAAAGCGGTGCTCACCGGGAAAAAGGCCGAGCAAAAATACCGCTACACCCACTCCGGCTATGTGGGCCACCTTAAGGAAACCCAGTATAAAAAGATTATGGCCGAGCGCCCTGAATTGGCAATGGAGCTTGCGGTAAAAGGCATGCTGGGGAAGAATTCGCTTGGCAGAGCTCAACTCAAGCGCCTTAAGGTGTTTAAGGGCAGCCAGCACAATCACGCGGCACAAAAACCTGAGAATTGGGCTTAAGGGAGGGAAACGAGCATGTATAAGAGCAAGAAGGCGTATATGTATGGTACCGGCAGGAGAAAATCCTCTGTGGCCAGAGTACATCTCTACCCCGGCGGGACGGGAACCATTACTATTAACGGCAGGGATATAGACGATTATTTTGGACTTGAGACACTGAAGCTGATAGTCCGCCAGCCGCTGGTAACTACAGGTACCGTCGGCAAGGTAGACATTGAAGCCACCGTAACCGGCGGCGGCGTCACCGGCCAGGCCGGCGCGATACGCCACGGCATAGCCCGCGCCTTGCTTGAGGTGGACGAAAACTACCGGCCCGCTCTGAAGGCGGCAGGCTTCCTTACCCGCGACCCGAGGATGAAGGAGCGCAAGAAATACGGCCTCAAGGCGGCCCGCAGAGCGCCCCAGTTCAGCAAGCGCTGATTTCAAAAACAAAAAAAGCCCCGCAAGCGCTTACGCTTACGGGGCTTTTTTAGTGAGGCCGATTTTTGCAATTATTGCGATTAATAAGGAATCCTTTATAATTTGAGATACAACGTAAAAAAGGAGGCATATAAGTGTTCAGCTTCAATCATTTCAATTTTAATGTTATGGACTTGGACCGGAGCCTAGCCTTTTATAAGGAAGCTTTGGGTCTTGAGCCCGTCAGGCGCATGGAGGCGCCGGACGGCTCGTTTACGATTGTTTTTCTGGGGGATAAAATGACCGGCTTCATGCTTGAGCTGACGTATCTTGCCGGCCGCGAGGCTGCCTATGATTTGGGCGAGTGCGAATACCACCTGGCCATGCTTGCCGAGGATTATCAGGCGGCATATGCCAGGCACAAGGAAATGGGAGTTATATGTTATGAGAACACCGCGATGGGGATATATTTTATCCAAGACCCCGACGGATATTGGATAGAGATAATACCTAAGCGGTAAACTCTAGAATACTGAAAACGGAACGGCTGGATAGCCGTTCCGTTTTCAGGTGTCGCGTGAGGAGGTATTAAAAAGGAGCATAAGCAAATCAAGCCACCACGCCTGCCACAAGGGGAAATAGCGGCAAAGGCCCTTAAAGAGCGGCTAAAACTCGTATCGCCGTTAAGGCAAGGGGCCGTCGAACCTGCGCGCGGGGAATTCCGGAAGCAAGCGGCGCATGTTTTATCCGACTGCTTCCGCATCGAAGGGCATTTGGCTCCGGTTACGGTTGGCTTTATTAATATCGGCATATCGCCGGAATCGCGATAAACGATAATAGCGGTATGCCATTATTGCATGCAGTGCTATTTCGGCTTTATTGAACTTATACAAACAAGCCTGTGATGTATTGACTGTTTATGTAAATAAGTATAAACTATGGTGCAACACCAATGTCAAGATATCAATTTAACTATATTATTATTATATTGTGCTGCCTGAGCGAAAGAAGCGGAGCCGGAATGAGAAACGAAGACATGCTTACCGCAGCCGAATTTGCCAAGTTTTGCGGAACCACAAGAGATACGCTGCTATGGTATGATAAAATGAACCTGCTCAAGCCGGGCAGGATAGGGGAGAACGGCTACAGGTATTATCATATAACGCAATATATAAGGTATGATATAATTCAAATGATGAAGCAAACGGGCAGCAGCCTGACTGAGATAAGGGCGCTGCTTTCCGACCTTTCCAAGGGCATTGGCTCTGAATTTTTTGAAACTCGGATTAAGGTATTGACGGAGCAGATCAAGCGGCTGTCGATGATGAAAATGTTTACATCCGATATTAAAAGCGGCATATACATGTCTGAAACCTGCGAATACGGCAAGCCCGAGCTGACGGCGCTTGAACCGGGGCTTATGGTGGCGGTTAAGCTGGATAAGGCGGGGAATAGCTGTCCGGAGGAGGGCTTTGCCGAGTTTGCAAGGAACTACTCAAGGCTGCGGAAGCTTTGCAAAAGGGACGAGAGCGTACATAATTACCCGCTGGGAGTTATCCTTTCCCTGGAGGGATATAAAAAAGGCAACATAGAGCAGCTCTATTATTTTTTTGACACAGACGGCGAAAGCGGGCATCCCGTAATCAGACGTCCGGGCGGCAGCGCTGTGGCGATATGCCATAAGGGAAGATATGATAATATAAAAACGACGCTGGATACGGCGTTCCAGTTCATAAAGTCGCAAAAGCTGGAGGCTTACGACAATATTTACGAATACGATATATATGCGTTCCTTACAGATTCAAGGGACGACACCGCTTTTAAGCTGATAATACCGGTACAACCCGCGAGAGACAGGGATTAATAATGATTAAAGGCGCCGCAGGCATAATAAGCCTGCGGCGCCTTTATTCTGCCCTATATGGAGAATTTAACAAAAGCCTAACTAAAGGATGCTGGCGCCGCTTTTGCGGCGCCGTTAAGATTAGATCGGATAAAAAAGGCTTGAAGGCGGAAAGCTTTATGGATAATAAGCTCGTGAAAGACAGGTCAAGCCGCCTTGCAGCGCGCTTGCCAAAGACGCAAGCAAAAGGAAAAGCAAAAAAGCGCGATATAATCGTGTTTGCTTCAATAGCCTTCGGCACCCTGCTAATCGTACTATTGATAAACAGGCTGCCGTATGAAAGGTATTCCAGCGGGATGGCGGGCGCGGCTATAAGCTACGAAGTTGGAAGGGTAGAGGAGGTGCTTTCCGAAAGGCTTGAGGACAGCGCATACCAAAAAGGGTTGATGACGGGGGAGCAGACGCTCCGCGTGCGCCTGCTGACAGGCAAACATAAGGGCGAGATGGTTGAGGCCGGCAATTACCTCAGCGCATACAGCAGCGTCTTGGCAAGGACCGGCAAATATCTTGTGTTCAGCGTTGACGAACTGGACAACGGTGTTTTCCAGGTAAGAGCGTATAATTATTTCCGCGCGCCGGTTATTTTTATCCTGGCCCTTGCGTTTTTAGCGGCGCTGGTGTCGGTAGGCGGTAAAAAAGGCCTGATGTCGGGTTTCGGACTTGCGTATACGTTTATTTGCGTATTTTTGGTATTTCTGCCGCTTGTGCTTCGAGGCTGCTCGCCTTTGCTGTCTGTGTCTGTTCTCGTGTTCATGGTTACATTCGCCACTATGGTACTGCTCAACGGCCCCGGCCGCAAAAGCTTATGCGCGGTACTGGGAACTCTGTCCGGAGTGCTCGTTTCAGGCGCCATACTGGCAATATTCAGCCATGCGGCGCATATATCGGGCTTCAATACCGAGGAGGCCGAAAGCCTTCTTCTAATTAGCCAAACTACCGGTCTGAAAGTAAGGGAGCTGTTGTATTCGGGAATACTGATAGCTTCTCTTGGAGCCGTTATGGATACCTCGGTATCAATGGTATCGACTATGTTTGAACTGAAGTCAGGCATGCCCGAAATAAAGAGCCCCGCTTTGATAAGGGCGGGCATTAATGTGGGAAGGGATATTATAGGAAGCATGTCAAATACCTTGATACTGGCCTTTACCGGCTCGGCAGTAAACACGCTTATTATCTTATATTCTTATTCGGTGCAGCTTAATCAATTGCTCAGCATGAATATGCTTGCTATCGAAATAGCTCAGGCGCTTTCAGGAAGCCTTGGCATAATCCTTACAGTCCCCCTGACGGCAGCGATAACCGCGAGCGTCCTGAAAAAAAGCCGCGCCTAGAAGCGGCTTTTACATTTATTTAAGCTTTGCTTTACAGAAAAAAGATAGCACGGAGAAAATTAAATCCATAAGCTTTGCTTGAAGCAACATTTTGAAATTGGAGGCGAAAAAATGAAAGCTAAATTAATGGGCAAGCTGACCTCTATTTTGCTGGCGTTTGTCCTGCTGATGGGCTATATGCCCTCCTTCGGCGCCGCCAGAGCCGAAGACACCGTAAATACTTTCACTCTGACGGCCGGGATCAAGGAAAACGCGGACGACAGCGAGGAATGGCTGAGCGGCGCAAACACGGGATTGATCGACTACAACAGCTCCGATCTTGAGATCGGCTGGGAAAAGCCGGCGGAAGCCGACCCGCTTGCGCAAATAATAGCCGTCAGGTTTGCGGAGCTCAACATACCGAAGGGGGCAAGGATAACCGGCGCATACATACAGTTCACCGCCGATATCGACAAGGACGCAGGGGCGTCCTCAAAGAGCGCCAATCCCTTTGATATTTACATTTGCGCCGAGGATACTGCAGATTCGGCCCCCATTCAAAACGTGCAATACAACATTTCCTCCAGAACCAAAACGACGGCGTACGTTTCATGGTATCTGAACGACGGCGCGAGCAGGTGGACGACGCCGTATCAGCGCGAGGCAATACAAAGGACGCCTGACATCGCCCCTTTGCTGCAATATATTATAGATAAGGACGGATGGGCTTCTGGAAACGCGGTATGCTTTTTGCTTTCGGGAAGCTGGAACAGGACGGCCGCATCCTCCGAGGACGCTCCCGACAGGAGCACGGGCCCGTCGCTTTGCGTTACCTTTGAATATGCCGGAAATCTTGACCAGGCAGCGCCGACCGGCTTAAGCGGGACTGCTCCCACATCGGCGGCAAACAACGACGGTTCCATAACCGGCGTTACATCCGCTATGGAGTACAAGCCCATGGCGGCCGCCAGTTGGACAGCCTGCACCGGAACCGCTATTAACGGGCTTGCCGCCGGAATATACGAGGTCAGATACGCAGCCAGGACGGGCTACAACGCGAGCCCCTCCACCAATGTCACCGTACCTCCCTATGCCGGCTACGACGCCAAGGATATAACCTTGCAGCCGGGCTCTGACGAAACAAAAATGAACTTCTGCTGGTATTCCCCCTCTGCGACAACCGCCTGCTGCGTGCAGATCGCACAGAAAGCGGCCATGACCGGCAGCGAGTTTCCGGCCGCCGCTGCCTCAAGCTTTACGGGAACGGTCACGCGTTCCGGCGGAGGAAGCTTTAATTCAAACAAGGTTACGGTAAGCGGGCTGCAGCAGAATACCGAGTATGTCTACCGCCTTGGAGACGGGACAAATTTCAGCGGCGTCTACAGCTTCAGGACCGACGATCTTGACGACGGCTATACCGCCATCTTTGTCGGCGACCCGCAAATAGGCTGCTCGAACACCACGACGGATGCGGCGGGCTGGCAAAATACTCTGACTAAAGCGCTGGGAAGTTTCCCCGAGGCAAGCTTTATAATCAGCGCTGGAGACCAAGTGGAAACCTCTACCAACGAAACGCAATACGACGGCTTTTTTACGCCCGCTGCCCTGCGCTCCTATCCGCTGGTCCCTGTTGTCGGGAACCATGACAACAGCGCGCTGTACAAGTACCACTACAATTCGCCCAACGAGTCTGCCTCATACGGAACGACAAACGCGGGGGGCGACTACTGGTTTACCTACGGAAGCTCGCTTTATATGGTGCTCAACACCAACAACCAAAGCTCGGCGTCACACGAGGCTTTCATAGGCGAGGCTATAGCGGCGGCCGGAAGCGGCATAAAATGGAAAATTGTCGTAATGCACCACTCAATTTACAGCTCCGCAAGCCACTCCACAGACAGCGACATAGCGGCAAGAAGGAGCGGCCTCTATCCGGTATTTGACAAATACGATATAGACGTAGTCCTTGCCGGACACGACCACTGCTACACCAGAACATACCAAATGCTTGGAGGCGTCGCCCAACAGAACCAAAAATATGACACCCAGAGCAGGGTCGTCAATCCTACTGGAACTCTCTACATAACCTCCAACTCCGCAAGCGGCAGCAAGTACTATGATTTCAAAGCCGCAGACACGGCGTATATGGCCGTAAGATGGCAGGGCTATACCCCGTCATATTCCAAGGTTACGGTTACAGACGAGACCTTTACTATTACAACCTACCGGTCTGACAGCAACGAAGTAATAGATACCTATACGATATACAAGAACGAAGATTTTGCAACGGCTGCGCTGAAGGCGCTTGCACCCTATGCCATACTTGACAGCGGCAGGAGCCTTAAATATCGGGTGACTGTAAACAACCTCAAGGATGCGGACGTTATAGAGGGCATAGTTAGTATAGACGACGCAAAATTTCAAATCACCGACATACAGCCGCTCTATACGGACAGCAATTCGATTTTCACGGCAAACTGTGATTACGCGAACGACGGCTCGCATAAAAAGGCTTACTTCAGCCTTGCAAAAGTCGGGGGTCTGGGCCAGGCCGAAAGCCTGCCCTTGGCCGATATAACAGTCAAGCTGGTTGGAGAAAAGACCGGCAGCAGCATCTGCAGCCTTAACATGAACCTGCAAGCCCTGGACATGTACAAGGGCGACAACACCGGCAATACTTCAAAGCTGGTCTACAGCGAGATTGAAGGCGGAGGTACGGCTGAAAGCCTGGTAAGCGCCCTGGCCGGAGATATCAACGGGGATACGGTCCTTAACGGAGCGGACCTATCGCAGGCGCTGACGTATTTTGCTCTCAAGCGCGCCGACAGCGAGCAAATATGGAAGGATAAGGGAGCATGGCGAACTGACTATGACTGCAACGGCAGCATAGACGTGGGTGATCTTACAAAAACAGCCATGCTTATAGCCAGGCTCGGCTGAAGCGGGCCATAGCAAGGAAGTCTGTCAATGCGGCGGGATGGCTGCGGCATCGGCCATCCCGTACCGATATAATACGAACCGAGGTTTTGCAATGAAAAAATTAGTAAAGAGCTTTGGCGGCCTTCTGCTCCTTGCGATGGGAGCGCTGGCGCTTTTGCCGGCGGCCGGCGGCGAGGCGGCGCTGGCCGCGGAAAAAAGCGCGGAAATAGCGCTGCCTTCGGGCAGCTACACATATTCGTATACCCTGGAGCTTGACCCGATTGATAAAGCCTATTCTTCCGCCCAGTTTGAAATAACGCTGGAGAACAACAGCGGGCTGAGCGTTACGGACATAGCGTTTGACGAAGGTATCTTGCGCAAGTCCAGCGGAACCGTAAGCACGCTGGAAGCGGGAGGCGAAGCGAGCGGAAGCCGGACGATATATCGGGCAGGCTTTCTGTCAACCGACAATAATTATCGCAGCGAGACGAAAATATGTACGGTGACCTTTTCTTATACGGGAAATGAGCCTATGACCGTCGCCTTCGGCAACCTGCAAATATGGAGATATGACGGAGAGAGCAACGGGATACCGAAGCTAATAAAAGAGACGCCGGTCTGGAGCCGCACGATAACTTTTTCACGTTTAAGCGGCGTTTCGAGCGGCGGCGCCGGGGCGGGCTCTGCGTCGGGTGAAAAGGTGACGGTATCCGGCTCAAGCGAAAAGACGACGGTGAGAGCCGTTTTGAAGGGCGGCTCCGACGGAAAAGGGGCAATTAAAGCGTACTTAAGCGATGAAATTGCCTCAAGCCTTATAAGCAGCCTGAAAAGCGCCGAAGCGGCGGGTAAAAAAGCCGTTGCGGAGCTAAAGCTTGAAAGCGAAGACGAAACGCTAAGCGCAGAGGTTCAGATAAGCGGCAGCGCTTACGCCAAGCTTGCCGCAGAAACCGACACAGAACTGGCGGTTGAAACGGGAATAGGAAGCATCTCATTTGACCCAAAGGCCGTCTTGGGGATAGGCGCACTGGCAAACGGCGGCGATATCAGCCTAAGGATAGCGAAAGTGGAAGCGTCATCCTTGAATGAGGAGCAAAGCCTTGCCGTCGGGGATCGTCAGGTCTATGATTTCTCCATTTTTGCAGGAGGAAAACGGATTTCGGAGCTGGGCGGAGGGCGGGCAAGAATAAACGTGCCCTATGCGCCGAAGGAAGGCGAGGACAAAAACGCAATCGTAGCCTTCTTTCTCGACGAAAAAGGCGCGCCTCAATTGATGAGGGGGGCATACGACGAAAAGACAGGCATGGTAGAATTTGTTGTTAAGCACCTGTCGCTCTACTATGTGGGATATAGAAAAATAGTTTTTGAGGACGCGAGCGGCGGGTGGTATTCCGACGCGGTGACATTCATTGCGGCCAGGGGAATTACCTCGGGTACCGGCAGCGGCAGATTCGAGCCGGACAAAGCCGTAACCAGAGCGCAGTTTTTAGTCATGCTAATGAGGGCCTACTGCATAGAGCCTGATGAGGAACCCAAAGACAGCTTCAGCGACGCGGGAAACACATATTATACCGGCTATCTGTCGGCCGCCAAAAGGATGGGCATAGCTAAAGGCGTAGGCGGCAACCGATTTGCGCCGGAGCGTGAAATAACCAGGCAGGATATGTTTACCCTGCTTTACCGCTCCCTGGCGGCGCTGGACGAGCTGCCGGAGCCGGTGAGGGAGGCGGACGTATCCGATTTCCTCGACGCCGCAGACGTTTCGGATTACGCCATGGCGCCGCTTAACGCTCTTGTGAAAGGCGGAATAGCAAGCGGCAGCGGAGGAAGGCTGGAGCCGCTGGCGGCTTCCACTAGAGCTCAAATGGCCCAGGTTTTATACAGCCTTTTAAGAAGCTAAGGCTGGCTTAATGCAAAAGTACCGTGCCAAGCTTTGAGCCTGGCACGGTACTTAAATTTCATATTGCGGAGTGCGATACTAAATATGAAAAAGCGCCTTCTAATCGGCCATGGCCCTGACGGCGTCAAATTCCGCCTCGATTTCCTCGGAGGGCTTTTTTGTAAGCAGGGATACGGCAATTATCATCACGCATGCAAATATAAAAGCGGGCAGCAGCTCGTATATGCCCCAAATGCCGCCGTTCGGTCTGATGGCAAGCTTCCATAGAAAAACCATTCCGCCTCCGCCGAGCATGCCGGCCATGGCCCCGGCGCGGTTAATTCTTTTCCAGAACAGGGAGAACAGTATGACGGGTCCGAAGGTGGCTCCAAATCCCGCCCAGGCGAAGCTGACGACCTTGAAAATGACGCTGTTGCTGTCCAGGGCTATCAATATCCCCACCAGAGCCACCGCAAGGAGGGTTATGCGGCTTACAGTCATGATCTGCTTTTCCGTTGCGTTTTTATTAATAAGCCCCTGATATATATTGCGCGAGAAAGCTGAGGAGGCTATCAGCAGGTAAGAGTCGGAGGAGCTCATGGTCGCCGCCAGTATGCCGGACATCATTATTCCGGCGGCGAAAGGATTCATCAATGAGGAGGCTATGATTATAAATATGCTTTCCGCCTCGGATGAGGTTGTAAGCTTGCCGGGATAAACTGCGCGGCCTATGATGCCTATCGCGACGGCGGCTGCCAGGGATATGAGCACCCAAATTACGGCGATGCGGCGCGATTTCGTAAGCTCCCTGGTGGAGCGTATGCCCATGAAGCGGAGCAATACCTGAGGCATGCCGAAGTAGCCGAGCCCCCAGGCCATAGTCGATATTATTGTAAGCAGGCCGTATGAGCTCTTCGCTCCGAACATGGCGCTTCCGTCGGCCGCTATCCGCTGGACTCCGGCATCGTTTGTAACGGGATTCGCTATGCCGAAAAACTCCAAGAAGCCTGGAATAGCGCGGGCGTTGTCAATGACTGCGCCGATGCCGCCAGCCGCCGCCGTACCTACCGCCAGGACGGCTACCAGGGATACTATCATCACTATGCCCTGGACAAAGTCGGTGGTGCTTTCGGCAAGAAAGCCGCCGAGAAAGGTATAAGTAAGGACTATAGCCGCGCCGACCAGCATCATCAATACATAGTCGATGCCGAAAAGCTGGTTGAACAGCTTGCCGCAGGTAACAAAGCAGCTCCCCGTATAAACCGCGAAGAAAACGAGAATGAATAGGGCCGCTATGGTCATCAAGACCTTTTTGTTTTCCTTAAAACGATTGCTTATGAATTCCGGTATGGTTATCGCGTTGCCGGCCGCGATGGAATAGCGGCGAAGCCTCTTTGAAACCAGCAGCCAGTTCAGATAGGTGCCTATGGCCAGCCCTATGGCAGTCCAAGCGGCGTCGGCCAGGCCGCACCAGTAGGCGACGCCAGGCAGCCCCATGAGCAGCCAGCCGCTCATATCGGAGGCTTCGGCGCTCATCGCCGCTACCCAGGGGCCCAGCCTCCTTCCTCCAATAAAAAAATGCTCGGAGCTGGAATTGGCGAGCTTGGCAAAATAGAGACCGATGACGACCATTGCGGCCAGATACGCAAGCATTGAAACCAGGGTTTCCACAGATGCGCTCATTTGCTTTACCTCACAATTTAGCATATTAATTGATTAGTTGATTAAAGCCCTAAACATCCTAGCATACGCCGTCATTTATTGCAAGCAAGGAATACAACAGAAAAGCTAAAAGCGGCCCGGAGAGCGCGTTGTGCGCTCCCCGGGCCGCCTTGTGGCGTAAATAATGCTAATAACGGAAATTTCAGCGCAAAACAGGCGGTATATACTCGCGGACTTTGATCATGCCGCCGGAGCCGGAGTCAAACGTATACTCGGAGCCGTTGCCCATTTTGAGGTATATGGAGCCTATTGCAAATTTGCCGACGGAGGAATTGCTTGCTTCAATGACCGTATAATACCAGGTGTCGTCCTTGGCAAAGGAACCGCTTGGAACGGTGTTGCTTGCCGTTATAAACAAAGGCTTCGCTCCCTCCGCTGTTGCGCTCCAATCCTTGACGGCGCCTGAGGGCTCGGCCGAAAGAATGCTTATGCCAGAGCTGCCGTCCAAGCTGAGCGAGAGGTTGAGGGTGCCGACATCGGAGCCCTCAATCTTCGGCAGCTTGAATATCGCGACGACGTTTGCCGCCCTATCCTTAGCGGCTTCCAGGCTATATTCGCCGTTGGAGTCCTTCTTCAGCGCGGTAAGGGTCCCGTTGGGCTCAAGCTTGTAGTAAACAATCTGAGGCTGTATCGCGAGCCTGAACTGGCAGTCTATGCTCCATTCGTTTTTGCCGCCGCCTATGCTGATTCCGATGGCGGAGCCCGCCGTCGAGACTACCGGCTCGCCGCCCTTGGGGGCAGCGGTTATTTTTGAAAGCTCGTAGCCCGAGGGAACGGAGAAGGCAAAGGTGTTTGAGCCTATGGGAACCTTCGCGAAAACATACTTTCCGTCCGTACCGGACAAGCCCGACGAGGACGAGGAACCGTTTTGCGAGATGGCGACGTCCTTCAGAGGATTGCCCTGCGAGTCTCTTATTATGACCGAAACGCTGCCGCTGTCGGGCTCGAACTCGCAGGAAATATCCCAGTCGCAGTCCTCGCCGCTGAGCGGTATATTTATCGTACCGTCGCCCGCTCCGCTTACAGACATGCCGCTCTTTGATACGGCGGTGACGCTCTTAAGCTTGTAGCCGTCGGGCGCCGAAAACGCAAAGGTATTTTCTCCACGTTCTACGTTTGCAAAAGCGCAGCTTCCGCCCGGCCCCGTTTTAAGAACGGCCGATACCCCGTTCCTGACCTTGGTTACTGACACATTTTCCATGGCGTTGCCCTTATCGTCCTTGACGGCTACGGAAACCTTGCCGCTCCTTACGGTGAGCCCGGCTGAGGCCGTCTGCGAGACGGAGCCCGAGCCGCTTGGGTACTCGCATTTGGCGGACACGTTATAGGAGCCGGCATTGGCCAGAGTTATCTGCTTTGTATCGTAGAGATGCGAAGGAGTTGCCGGCCCGGAAGAGGTGAATACGAAGGTAAAATCGTTGTAATTGTAGTACAGGGCTGAGCCGCCGGCGAGTCCCGCGGGAATCTCAAGCGTAAGCGATGGGACAATTGTTGTTTCGCCCTTGCCGCTGGCTGATACGCCTATGTCAAAGCTTATTGTGTCGCCGACAAGATATACGAAATTGCTTGGCGAAACGGATATGGAAGGCGTCAGCTTGGGCAGGGTGGAGTTGCTGAGATTCAGTTCGGATACGGCTTTCGCGCTGGCGTTGTCCCACACCTCAATCTTTGCCTTAAACTGGGCTTCGCTTCCTATGCCGTAGTCGGCCTTGCTTATGCCGGAAATGGTTTTAGTCGCGCCGCTGTTCATAGCTCCGGTTTCTACGGTCTTATAAGTTTTTCCGCCGTCTGTGCTGATATATACAGCGTAATTCAGAGTATCGTCCCCAAAATCGAAGTCGCTGCCCTTGAAGGAGAGGTCAAAACCGGGCTGGCTGTTGTCGAGAATAGCGTTGTTTTGCGGATAATAGACCTCTATGGAGGGGGCGTGGTTCGCGCCTGTATAGGCCTTCAGCATAGTGTTGGCAAAGAGCTTGAGCTCAAAAAAGTTTGCGGAAGGACTTACCGCGCTATGACCCGTGCCAGAATATGTGACGGTGCCGAAGGAGTATGTGTAGTAGGAATTCATTGCGTCGTCCAGCACGCGGCCGGCAACGTCGTTGCGGTAGTAGTTGTAAACAGGGATCATTTTCGGATTTTCCAGATCAAGCTTGTAATACTGGTAGTGGGTGTTTGCCACGCTGGTGTCGGCAGGAGCAATTCCCTCAAGGTTGAAAGGATAGAGCGAAAGGGGAGTTGAGTTGACAAGCCTTACGTGGGTTGTGCCCGTAGCTCCGCTGGCGTCGGTCACGTTAGGCCTGAGCTTGTCGTAGCCGCTTGTGCTCAAACCGTAATTGCTTGCTATTGTGGAGCCGTTTGCGTACTGCCTGACTATTTGGGTGGCGGTTTCGGCCGTAGTCTGGCCGACGTCGTCCCTCAGGTAAGTCAAAAGGTTGGAGCTCCTGTAGCCGCTCCACTCTATGGTGTCATGCGTAAACATCACGCTCTGCCCTGTGGCTATGAAGCTTTCAAGGCGCGCCACAGAATCGCTGTCAAGGTCGTTGAGGCTGTACTCGTCGTCAAAGCCGAAGACTATCATGTCGTAGGTTCCGTTGAGATTGTACATCTTGTACGGGTCGCCCACTGAAGGATTGTTGAATTCTCCTATACTGACCTTTGAAATATTAATCTTGTATTCGCCCTTTCGGCAGCCGAGGGTATCGCTAGTGCCCGGAACGGCGGTATTGAGCGCCGAGGCCAGATCCAGCTCGTTCCCCGTCGGGCAGACCTGGAGGACGTTGATCTCAAGCTCCTCGCCCTTGAGACGGAACACGCCTCCGAATTCGTCCTGAGCCTTTGCCTCGTCCTCAAGCGCCAGCTTCCAGAAAAAGACGCCGGTAAGCCCGTCGGGCATGCTGTATGTAAATGTATCGTACTTGCCGTTGGAAACCGTATGGGTGGCGACAGCCTCGTTGGGCCCGTCAAACTTGCTGTCGTTGTTTTTGTCTATGTAGAGCGTCGCTGTAAGCTTTTTGTCCTCCGCGCCGTCGGGGTCAGAGGCGCGGTATGTGAAGGTGAGCAGATTGCTGTCGTAGGGAGTATCGTTGTCCCTGTAGGAGTAGGGGTAAGCAATCATATCGAGCACAGGGCGCTTGTTGGAGGAGGCGTAGACCGCGTCGAGCTTGGCTTTCAGCTGAGATGCGGAGGTTATTTTATTGCTGTCAGTCGCATAAGCGCCAAGCTGGGTTTTGATTATCGTATCGGAGCTGTCCAGCGAGTCGCGCTTGAGAGCGTCGCCGCTGAATATGCAGGCTTGCCCGGCGTTTATAAATTCCAGCACCTTGCCTGCCGCCAGGCTGGTCAAATCGTTGCCGTATTTAATGCTGGAAACACCCGCAAGGGCATAGCGCCCGAAGCCGAAATAAACCGCGTCATAGTTGCCGTTGACGTCGTCCGTCTTGGAAATGAATTCGTTGAGGGACATGGTCGTCACGATATAGCGGGGATCGGCCTGCGTCAGGTATGTATACGCGTCCGTCTTGCGCTCGGTTTCCGTGCTTAAAATGGCGTTGGGGTAAATCTCCAGCACCCTTATCGGCTTGTCATTATAGAAGGCAATGGTAAAGGTTTGAGTGAGGCCGGCTATTCCGGCTGATGAGCCTCCGGTAAAGGCGGCGGCGTTGAGCTTGAGCGTTACGGAGGCGGTTCCGGTATGCGAGGAGGCGGCGCCCTTGAAATAGAGCTGCAGCCTGCTTCCGGACTCGCGCTTTACGACGGCGGTAAGACCCGACGGAACTCCGGAGATCGAATAATGGGTCCCCTCGGAAAATTCAGCGTCTGCAAAGGCGGCGCTGCCGGTCAGCAGCAGCGCCCGGGTTCCGGCAACGCTGCCGTCGTTCATGTCGGATTCGCAGAATGTGCTGCCGTCCGCCGTTACGCTCAGCGGGTCGTTGAACTGTATGGAGAAAGTCAGGTCTTTGTTGGTTACCGAAGGGACGGCGACGGAAAAAGCCGAGGCGTTGAAGGTTATCTTTATTCCGTCCGCGCTGTTTGAGGCCTTATGGTAAGCCGCCTTGCCCGACAGCGATATGACCGCCTGCTTAAAGTTGGAGGGGTTTCTGGCGACGCTCAGCGTAAGGCCGCTGGGCAGCGTTCCGGTCACGGTATAATCGCCGGAGGAAATCGAGCCTTTAAAATCGATGGAATCGGAGGTCGCGGTTATCGTGTTGCCGATGGAGCCGTCGTTTGCCCCGGCCTCATAAAAAGCTGCGCCGCTGTAGGAAAGCTGCACGGGCGCGACCGAGAAAAGCGCCTTCAGTGAAAGATTGGAGGTCAGCGTGACGGACAGGGGGTTGGTCTGGGTTCCGTAATCCAGCCATAACGAGCCGGACAAATATTGCCACTTGCTGAAAACATAGCCGTTGTTGGGCTGCGCGGAGACGGTTACGGTTGTCCCGCGCTTATATGTGCCGCCCTCTGTAACGGCGCCGCCCGTGCCAGCGCTGGTGGCGAGGGTATAGAGCCTGACGAAGGTGGCGGAAACGGTCCTGTTTGAGTTCATCGTTACGGTCGCGGAGGCGCCGTTGTAGGAATCGACGCCGCTCCAGGTCCCCATGTCGTAGCCGGAGCTCGGCTCGGCTGAGAAAGTGATGGTTGTCCCTTCTCCGTAGGAGCCGCTGCCGGGTGTGACGGTTCCTCCCGTCGTCTGGTTGACCGTAAGCGTGTACTTCGGCCTGTAATAGGCGGTTACGGTTCCGCTGGATGCGCCGTTTAGATTCAAGGATGGAGATGTTTGACTTGTCGTGGAGCCGGAATCGAAGGATATGCCGCCGGAAGCGGACCAGTAGGCGAATTCGTAATTTGAAACGTCCCCGGCTACCAGCCTCCAGGTGCTGCCGTTGTCGAGAGATTTTGAGCCGCCGTCCTTTATGTTGTTGTAGTAGTCGTAGTAGCCAAAGAGCCACGAGTATATTTGTACGTCCAGCCTGGCGTTTGACAAGGTTGATCCGGAGGTCGTCTTAAAGTAAAAGGTAACCTTTGTGCCGTCAGCCCCCCTGGCGTTCATAGCTGGGAAAAGCGACATTGCTATCGCCAGCGCCAAAAGAAAACACGAAAGCTTTTTTGCTTTGCTCTTTATCATGATCATTCCCGCTCCTTTCCAGTGTGTGGCCTATCCTCCGCTTTTTGCCGGCCGCACTTTCATTCCGCGCCCTCCAGCCAGCTTTCTATGCGGTAGCGCTTTGTTTCGGTCTTTATTCCGCTGGTGGAATCGTAATCCTCGTAGTAGGCGTAGGTCTTTCCGCCGTTCTTTTTTGCGTAGACGCAGCCCGGCTTGAAAAAGGCGCGCGCGGACAGGCTCTTGGAATCGGACACAATGCCCGATACGACATCCTCGTCATATTTCAGCGTTACGTTTCCGGCGATTGTGACGTTGCCCTCGCAGAGGATAACGCCCTTGAAGGTACCGCTGCCGGCGACGGTAAGGTCGCCGGTGCTGTAGACTATGCCGCTCATTTCACCGTCAATGCTGAGCGTTCCCGAGGAGCGTTTGGATACTGTGTACCCGCTGAAATAATAAACGGTATTGGGCTCCTTGGAGCCGACCAGGCCCCCCATCGTAAGGCTTTGATCGTAATAGCCGAAATGCTTGGTTTTTGCCTCCTGGACGTTTTTAAGCTGTCCTTTTGAGGAGGCGGCCCTGTATTTGTTCTCGTTAACACTGTAGCTTGCTATGGCGTTTTTCAAATCCACAGGCCGGCCCGCCCCGGCTGAGGCGGCGTCGCCTATGACGACGCCCAGGGAATAGCCCTTGAGCTCGTCGAAGCCCCTGATGAATATCCTGCTGCCTATCGGCTCAAAGGCCGCCCCGGCGCTGGCAAAGTCGTTCAGCTTGTTTTCAAAGCTTTCGGAGGACAGCTCCTTAAGGTAATATTTGGTGCCGTTGATGTAAAAGACGATAAAGGCGCCGTTGTCGGTGTAGAGATAGTATTCGAAGGAGGCCTGGTTTCGGGCCGCGACGGATTCGACGGTCGGATAATAGACCTTATCTCCGTCGGTGAAATAGTAGTCCTCCTTGCCCGCTATGTCCGTTTCGGGCCCCTTGGCGTACTCGGCGTAGGCGATGCCGGGAACTATCAGGTTGCCGTTGAGGTTGATGGAGCTGCCGCCGTCTATGGCCTGATTGTTTATTATGGCGCTCGAGGCGTTTGGATCGACAGCCTCGCCGGCCTTTTCGGCTTCGGAATTGATTCCGACGAAGTTGCCCTCCAGGGTTATCGCCGATTCGGAGCCGTTCATCTCTATGTCGTCGGCGGCTATAAGGTTTCCGTTGAGCTCTATTTCGGCGTTGGTTGCCCCTTCATCCACCTTCAGGTCGTGGCAGTATACGTTGCCCCAGTTGTAGTCGTCGTAAAGAAGCGGAACCACGCCTTCTTCAGCGGAGCCCTCCCTGTATTCATTTGAACTGCCGTCGTAGAGGTTCGGATCCGATTGCTTCATGAGCAGGGGGGAGTCCCCGTAGATCTTCAGCTTTTTGCCGTAGCTTGCGCCGCCGGAGGCCGCTGTTTTTACGGTAAGCTTCGCCCCGTCGCCGAAGGCTTCTACGTCGCCGTTGGCGTAGATGTTGCCGCTTACGGTCACATTCGCGCCGCCCTGTATGCCGACGGCGCCAGCGTAGTTTTTATCGCGGCTGGAGGCGGCGAATATGTCGCCGTACACCGCCGCGCCGGATGTAAAATTGATGTCGCCCTCGGCGGCCAGGGCGTAGCCCCAGAGCGGGTTGCCATAAATTGGATTATTGTTGTAGGATATTACAGTTTCGGCTCCGGGCAGCTTGATGGATATAACCGCCGATATTGTATGCTTGTCGTCGCCGTCGACGGTTGCGCTTTTTAAATTTATTTTCCAGTGGTTCTTGTCGTAATTGAAGCTTTCTGCAAATACGTCGTCAATTACTGAATCCAATGAAACGGTTACGCTTCCGCTTGTCAGGTCGTAAAGCGCGCCGCCCGGCTCAAGAGCCCCGGTCAGGAGCTTGTGGGAAAAATAGAAGTAAAGCCTTTCGTACATATCCTCGTTGACCGAAGAAAGCCGGTCAAGGTATTCCCGCTCGCTTAGATAGGATGCTGTCGGTTCGCCCTTCTCGTCCTTGGGCAGGCTTTCGTAATACTCGGCGTAGCTGTCCCACGGAAAGCCGTGGGCCTTGAAGAAAGCCTGGGCCTGCGAGTCGTCGTCAAGTATGTCGTATATTTCCTGGACGTTCAGCGCTTCAGGAGAGGAAACGCTCAGGGTTCCAAGCTCGGTGAGCGAAAGGCGGTAGTATTTTTGCTCCATGTAATCCCCGGCATAGGCTTCGGCGGTTTTAAGCAGCGCGTCTATCCTGGAGAGAGCCTCCTCCAGGCTGGAGTCCGAGGCAAAATAATCCCTGGACCAGTCGCTGTAGCGGCTGCTCATGCGCATATTGGCCAGGGAAGCGAAAAGTGAAACTGTCCCGAGCATGGTCAGAAGCAGTATGACGCTTATTACCAGAACTAAGGCGCTGCCCTTCCTTGAGCGTGCAAACGCCGGTAACCGGCGGCGGTCTTGCTTCGATGCTTTCATCCTTCTTTCCTCCTTCCGTTATGAGGCGCCAGAGGTTTCGCTGTATTTATAATAGCCCGTTGCCTTGCTGTCGGCGAGCACCGCGCCGTCGGAGAGGCGGGTTATCGTAATCGTCATCGTGTCTGTAAGATAGTCATCGTCTCGTGAAGCGAGAATGGAAGTCTTTGTGTAGCCTTCGGCGCTGACGAAAGTTACCGCAGTTTCATTTTCTCCTTTTTTGCTGTTGTACACGCAGTTGCCGTCGGGCGCGTCGAGCAGATATAGGGCAATTCCTACGGGGGGGGACGACAGGCAATCATTGTATGTCGTCGTATTATTATATACGGTTACGATGAGCTTTGTATTGATTACCCTGCCATTATTTCCAATGACCAGCACCAGGTCGCCGCCGCTGGTATATGACGCATTCAGCGCATAGTGGAGGGAACCGGCCGCCCCGCGCTTGATAAGGGTCAGAGTCGGATTGGCGCCGTTTTCCTCGACAGTCAGGTCGCAGTAGAGCGGGATAATGTTTCCGTCGGAGTCATACGCCGGGGCCGAGGTATCGGAGGAATCCAAATCCCATCTGGCGTAATAATCGGGGTAGTAGCTGTTTTCCGCCGTTCCGCTTGACGAGTAGGCGATCACAGCCCTGACCTCATATGACCTTTCGCTTTCGGAAGCCGCGGGAAGCCAGTTTTTATTCAAATATTGTGTGATGCAATTTTCCGTGCCGCCGGAGGACAAGGCCGATGTGCAGCCTGCCATTTCCTCCACGTTTGCTTCAAGATAAGCCACGCTCCCCCCGCGGAAACGCGAGCTGTCGCGCCTGAATACTTCCTGTATCTTGGTGGCAAGAGCCGTCGCCTTGTCGGTGTCGTATGCGCGCCGGTTCAGACGCGCTGAAACGGCAAAGGCCTGCATCAGCGAAACAGACACTATTATAAGCACCACGAAGGCGACCAGTATTTCTATCAAAGTAAAGCCTTTGTTTGATCTCATAATGCTCCGCCTTTCAAGCTTTGCAAGGCCGCCGTTGAAGGGAAACGGCACTGGTCCTCCTACTCCGCGCTGACTTTCCCGCTGGTTTCACCCATCATGAAGCGGGGATTTGTCTTGTCGTCCTTGGAAACCACAACGCGCACGGGGAGCGGGGTATCGTTTGCGACGTCCAGAGTAGCCGCCGTAAGATCCTCGTTGTCCCTGCGGTTTTGAGATATGACCTCTATGACTATTTCGTTGTTCTTTGCCGCCACCGGCGCGGAGGACTCAAGAGCCTTGCCTTCCAGCTCAAAGGTGTAGTTGTAGCCGTTTGCGGCCGGCTCAAAGGTTATTTTGCAAGAGGCCACCCTGTTGACCTCGGCGGAGAGGCGGGAGGAGGCGTCCTTATAGTCCGTTAATATGACGCCGGGGGCGTTGTCGAGATAGCTGTTTATATAAAGGGCGAAGTCCGGCGTGAGCACGGCCGGCTCCGCGGCGTCCTCCCCGCCGGCGGTGGCCCAGTAGCCTGCGTAAGGCGTAAAGGGGGAGGCCTTGCCGGCTATGGGGTCAAGCCGCATTTCATATTCGGCCGGATTTGCGGGATTGATGAGGCTGAGGAAAGAAACCTGCATGCTGCCGCTGACCTTTCCCTTGTTGTCGGTGGTCAGCGAGAGGCTGCGCACATAGGCCTTTCTTTCGTTGCTTTCCAAACGGTCCAGAAAATTGTAAACCATATCGAAGGTTCCGCTGAAGCTGAGGCTCATGCCCTGGTCGGCCACCAGCAGACCCGAGGCGGAGGCGTCCGAAGCGCCGTCCTGGCTTGAGGATTGGCTTCCGGCCAAATAATCGCTTTCGCGGGTGGTGGCAAGGCTCTGGAAGGAGCCGACCATGACCGTCAATCCGGTGTCCTTGGACAGGCTGTCTACCAGCAGAATAAGCTCCTCCTGAGAAACGTAGGCCGGCAGGCTGCGCCGCGCTTCCGCTTCAGAAGCCAGCAGCTCCTCGAGCTGGGCTTTGTATTCGGCGGTTTTATCGTAATCTGCCTTGAGTATGGCAATCTGCCGCTCCTTCAGGCTGTTGGCCGCCCTGTTTTCCAAAAGGGCGTCGTACCTCGTCCAAAGCACCCTGTAGAACATGAAATACAATTCGGCGAGTATTACCAGCAACGTCAGCATTATGCTGTCGCGCCGCGACAAACGAGTTTTTTTCCTGGTTCCTAAAGCTTTCATCTCGCGTACCTCAATTTTCAGCTAGGGTTAAGGTAAGGTTGAAGCTGTAGTCCGTTTCCCTGCCATCCTTATCCAGCCTTGCGGAAATGCTGCCTGCGGCGACGCTGCTGAAGACTCCCGACGAGCGGAGCCTGTAAATGTACTCGGCTATGTCGGGCCTTGTTTTGGCTATTCCGGCTATTGAAACGGTGCCTGAAGAGGCGCTGTAGCTCTGGATGAAAACGCCACTCGGCATCGCCGACATTATGCCGTCCAATATCGCGGTGTTTTTGGCGGCGCTTTTCTCGGCGGTGTCGAGTATCGCGCCGATGTTGTCGATGCTGCTCTGCGCAGCCGCAATATCCCGCTTTACCGAGTTGACCTCCGAATAAACGGCCATGCGCTGCGCCAGCGATTCGGTGTCCTGCTGAACCAGAAGCTCCTGATATTGCAGCATTCCGAAGGCCACGGCGAACAATATCGCCAAAAGGGCCACTAATGAAACCGCCACGGTCTGTCTCTTCTTATACGCCTTTTCACTGGTCAGTATCCTGAAGTCGGGCAGCAGGTTCACATCGGCAAAGCGCTTTGGCTTTCTCAGCAGGACTCCTATGGCGGCAAGATACAATACTGCGCTGTTTTCCCTGTCGAAGCCCTTCAGCTTTAGCTCGGGGTGCTTTACAGGCAGGGCCAGCCTTTCCTCAAGCAGGGCCACAAGCTCCTCGCTTCTGCTGCCCGTGCCGGTGAGGAAAATGCGCGTTATGCGCGGCTCCTCCGTACGGGTGTATTTAAAATAATCCAAAGTCTGGTTAAGCTGCTCTATGAGCGGAGAAAAATCAACCTGTATGCCGCTGGTTATGTCGTTATCGTCAGGAAAAGGTTCCGTCAGGCTGGCTGCCCCGGCGCCCGCTCCGAAGGCTATATGGCGGCTGAGGACAATTCGGCCGCCGGTAACTATCGTTACCTGCGAGTTCTCTATGCCGACGTCCAGAAATATCGTGGTGTCGGGGGTATGCTTTATGAGCCCGTAAAACTCGGCGGCCCGCACCGCCGCATTGAAGCCGGTGTCTATGCGGAACAAAGGCACGTTCAGCGCTTCAGCCAGCTTCATATAGCCGTCCAGTATCCTAGTGGGGCAGAATACGGCGAGGCCGGCAAAGGGCGCGCCCGGCTTTGTATATTGTATATGGCTTATCGTGTTGGATTGCTGTATATTGGGAAATATCTGCGACAAATCAAATTCTATTGCGGAGTTTATTTCCTCCCGCTTGAGCTTCGGCAGCTTTATCTCGCGGTTTGTAAGCTGCGGCGATTTTAAGGCGATATACAATTCCTTAATATGGAGCCTTTTTGACGTGATAAGTTCTCTTACGGCTCCGGCGACCGCCTGGACGTCCTTCAGCTCTCCGTCCTTCACAGCGTGCTGGGGGGTTTCGATTATATAGGCGCGCTTGACGGAGCGCGTAAGGCCGTTGGCCACGACCGCCTTTATGTATCTTGAGCCGATGTCAAGGCCGAGTATGCTCATTTGTATAACCTCCGGGAATTGTATAGGCTTGCGTTAAAAGCCGGATTTTCACCCTTCCGGTTTCTCGCGGCTGTGCCGCTCGAAACCACCTCCCCTCAAGGTGAGGCAAGGACATGCGGGGAAGCATAAGCGGAGCGCCTGAAGGACAGGCTCCCCTTGAGGGGAGCCGGCGCGAAGCGCCTGAAGGGTGCAACGCTACTCCGAGCGCAGATAAACCTTGCCTTCCAGCGTTTTTTGCGAGCCGCCCTCGGGAGTGTATTTAATGAAAACAGAGAGCAGCTTTTCGTTAGGGTCGTATGTAAAATCGACATCGTCAAGATTCACCGCTATGTCGCCCTCGGGGTTGTCGTCGCCGGGGTCGGAGTTGTAGTCGCCTTCAAAGTCGGCCTGGTTTGAATAGTACACCTCGTAAAGCCTGCCCTCGGTTTCGTCGAACCCTATTTTCCATATGGGTGCGCCGGCTATATCTTCGTCGCGCATGCCGTTTTCAATAAAATAAGAGCTTATGATTTTAATATATTTGCTTTCAATTTCCGAATGCCCGTCCGTGCTTTGCAATACCTGCCCGTCTTCGCCTATAAGCTTTACGCTGTTGACGGGTTTGGTCGAGCCGGACACGAAATATGTAAAGTCGTTTTGCCGAACCTTTACGGTAATATATGAAAGCGCGATACGGGCTTCGTTTTCCGCGTAGTATTCGCTGCTAATATTGCCGAACAGATTGCCGGACGCCGCAATGAAGGATAGCAGCGCCGTTCCCAGTATGGCCACGACGCCTATCGCAACCACCATTTCCAGCAGCGTGAAGCCGCCGCGGGGTGAGTATCTGCGCCTCATGGTACGGCTCCTTTCGGCTAGGGCAAGGCCACGTCCGCCGTATATGGCGGCTTGCCGTCATGCTCGGTTTCGTAATAGGTTATTTCATAGGCGGCCGCGTCAATCATGGCTCCGGTCTTTTTTTTGATGTCCTCGGCAAATTTCACGTCGTCGAACTCGCCGTCGGTGTAGTACTTGGGGTTTTCCGCGTCGGGATAGGCGCCCGTAAGGGCATAGTACTGCTTTATGGCCTTGTTTATAACATATTCCTGCTTTTCGCGGCCGGCCTCGAGCTGCCTGGCCCTGTAACCGGATAGGCGCGGCAGAGCCGCGCCTATGACGATCGCGATAACGGCTATTACGATTACCAGCTCAATAAGCGTAAAGCCTTTTTTCCCTTTGAGCATGACAGCCTCCGGCAGAGGGGATAACAATGAAGAAAAATAAAAATATAAAGTTTATTAATCAACAATCAACAATCAACAATCAACCACCTGAAACAGTCCATGTAGGCACAGTAACGGGAACTGTAATTATACCGGTATCATAATCATATGAACCGGTTATGTCGCCTACGGTAAGATAAAAATCACCAGTAGAGTTATTGACGCCAACTTGTTGAAAATGCAAAGTGCCTTCTCTTAGACCTGCATAATCTTTTACTGTTAAAGGCGCAGGGGCGGTTGTAGAGTCTTGAACCAACATCGCGACAACCGCATCGCTATATGTTTTAATATAAGATCTAACGTTTGACTCTCTTGCGCTTCTTGAAAACCCGGTAAACCTGGGAAGCAGGACGGCGGCCAGGATCGCTATGACCGCGATGACGACGATAAGCTCGATCAGGGTAAAGCCTTTTTTGTTAAGTTTTTTCCTCAGCATCTTCAACACTCGCTTTCAAAAAAAATTATTTTCCTCTATAGATAAAAGATATTTGCCTGTTCGGAAATATACTTTTACTAGCCTACGTCCACCTTAATGCGGTTTTGCTCGTAATCATAAGTGCCGACGCACAGCTTGCCGCTTATTGTTTTTGTATATTTAAAATCGCCGCCGGACGGATTGTCTGTGGGGCTGGCGCTGTCGAGGGTGTCGGCTGCCGTATCTCCGGTGCTTTTAACGTCGGTTGCGTCAAACGTCCCGCCGAGATTTCCCACCATAGCCTCCACATTTGCACGAGTAACCGCATCGCCTTCGGCTATCAGCGCGGCCACGCCCGTAGCGTAGTTTCTTATGTCCGAGGTCATCGCGCTTTCCCTCGCGCTGTCCGTAAAACCCGTAAACCTGGGCAGCATGACTGAGGCCAAAATCGCTATGACCGCTATCACCACGATAAGCTCAATTAGCGTGAAGCCATCCTTCCCTCGCAGAAGTTTTTTTTCCTTGCTTGATAAAACCATGACAGAACACTCGCCTTCATTGTAAATTTAATGCCCTTCGCTCTATCGACGCTTGACGCTTGCAGAATAAGCATAACGTTTATTTCAAATTTGTTATGTAACCCGGTCACGCTTAAGCCGTTCTCAGACGCAAATATAATGCTTGGCAATAAGTGCCGATGCGCCATTCAAGGCCGGCTTCGCGCAAAGCTCTTCCCTTCGGCGCGCCGTTTGGGCAAAGGCGGCGAGGAAAGGGTAAGGCGCAAGACCCATAGAAATATTATATTTAATATTATTGTAATATATCCCCGACATGTCAAGGGGTAAAAAAAAGCCGCGTGCAATCAAGTCACAGCGGCAACTGGCAGCCATATCCACTCGGACAACACTGTGAGCGGCGGTAATCGCAGTAAGCTTTCCCGTTCAAGCCGCCAGTTGCCGCAGATTTCAGGCCCTATAGCTTTGCGTCGCAGGCTTTCGCCTGTTTTGCTATTCATTTTTCTCTGTCTTCTTTATAGCATATATTTACAGCAAAAGCAATAGCTTTTTTAGGTTTTGATTACTTATATTTTTAACAAAAAAATAAAGTCACGATATGGAGCTGTACAGCGAAATCATGGGAAGCATGACGGAAAGTATTACGAGCGCGACAATTCCGGCAAGAATGATGATAAGCAGCGGCTCTATCATCATGGTCATGCGGGCGATCGCGTCGTCCACCTCGTCGTCGAAAAAGCCGGCGGTCCTGTCGAGCATATCGTCAAGCTCGCCGGTGGATTCACCCACGGATATCATATGTATAAGCAGGGGAGGGAAGATGTCCAACTTTTTCAGCGGGCCGGCTATGCCCTTGCCCTGGCTTATCTCGTCCCGAGCGGCGGCGAAGCGGCGCTCCACATCGCGGTTGCCGAGCAGGTCGCCTATGATCTCTATCGAGCGTATGACGGGTATGCCGCTTTTCAATAGTATCGAGAGACTGCGCGCAAAGCGGGCAGTAATCGTCTTTGTCAGCACCTTGCCTATCATGGGGACGCGCAGCATGAAGGCGTCGTAGCTAAGCCTTCCGGCCTCAGACTTTTTCCACTGCGTGAAGATGAACACGGCGGCGGCGACCACCGCGGCAATATATAGGAAATTGTGCTGTGTGAAGGTGCTGACGGCCACAAGCGCTTTTGTAATCGCCGGCATCTCGGCGCCCATGCCGCTGAGTATGTCGGAAAACATCGGCACTATTTTCACCATCAGCAGCACTACGACGCCTATGGTTAGCAGCAGAAGTATAGCCGGGTAGGTAAGCGCGCTCCTGACCTTGCGCCTTATTCGCGAGTCGTTCTCGTAATAGCCGGCTATGCGGTTGAGGACCATGTCCAGCGCGCCGCTGGCCTCGCCGATTCGTATCATGTTCATCATGAAATCCGGGAAAACGTCGGGAAAATTGGCCATGGCGGCGGAGAGCACGCGGCCCTTCTGCATATCCTCATATATTTCCGCCAGCGCGTCCCTTAAGCGGGGGTTCGACACCTGCTCCTGCAAAATGCTTACGGCCTGTATCAGCGTAACGCCCGCGTTTATAAGAACGGCAAACTGGCGCGAAAAAACGGAGAGCTCCTTGGCCGATAGCTTTTTCTTGAACAGCGTTTTCTTGATATCCGAGCCGATCCGGGCCGAGTCTACGAGAAAATAGCCCTTTTCACGGAGCATGTACTCGAGAGCCTCCTGCGAGGCTCCCTCGAATTCGCCCGCAAGCTCCTCGCCCTTGAGGTTTTTCGCTTTATACTGGTACAACGGCATGCTTTCACTTCCTTTATTATAAGCCGGCCTGGCGCTGGGCGCCGCCCCCGCGGCCCGACTTGGATTTCCGCGCTAGTAAAAGCATGAAATCAAGCCTTTTTTCTGCTGGCCAGATGCTGGAAGGTCGGCGCGTCCTGCGCGCGTATGAAGGCCTCCTCGTAGGATACTACGCCGTTTACATAGAGAGAGGCAAGGCTAGCGTCCATGGACTGCATGCCGGCCTCGGCGCCGGTCTGGAGTATGTTCGTTATAAGATGAGGCTTGCCCTCGCGGATAAGGTTGCGGGTGGCGGCGTTCATTAGCAGGACCTCCGCCGCCGGGACTATGCCGCCGCCGTCGGCTCTGGGCAGGAGCTGCTGGGATACCACGCCCTCAAGCACGGAGGCGAGCTGGCTGCGCACCTGCGCCTGCTGCGTAGAGGGGAAGGTATCGATTATCCTGTCCACCGTTTTAGCCGCCCCAACGGTATGGAGGGTGGAGAACACCAAATGGCCGGTTTCCGCCGCCGTCAGTGCTATGGAGATAGTCTCGGGGTCGCGCATTTCTCCGACAAGTATGACGTCCGGGTCCTCCCGCAGGGCGGCGCGAAGTGCCAAGGCAAAGGAGCGCGCGTCGGTTCCTATCTCGCGCTGGTCTATGAGCGCCTTTCGGTGCCTGTGGAGATACTCGATGGGATCTTCTATCGTAATGATATGCACATGCCTCTCGCTGTTGATCATATCTATGAGGGAGGCAAGCGTCGTGGACTTGCCGCTGCCGGTAGGCCCGGTGGCAAGGATGAGGCCCTTGGTCCCGGCGGCAAAGGACTTGACGGAATACGGCAGGCCCAGGCTTTCAAAGGCGGGCACCTGGAAAGGCAGGCTTCTTATGGCAATGGAATAAGTACCCCTCTGGCGGTAGATGTTGACGCGGAAGCGGCCGAGGCCGGGTCTTGAAAACGAAAAGTCCACGTCTCCGTTTTCCTCAAGCTGGAGGAAACGCCTGTCGTCTAGCAGCTTCCTCGCAAGGCCGTAGGTTGCGGCGGGATGGACGGTTTCCCCCTCCTCCACGGTGCGCAATGCGGAATTCAGCCGTATGTGAGGCTTTGTTCCGACGTTTATGTGCAGGTCGGTTGCCCTGCGCTCGCAAACGTATTCCAGAAGCGCGTCTATGTTATCAAGATTAAAGCTTGGCATATACTGTCTTTATTAGCTCCTGTGTAGTAGTAATCCCGCGCAGAACCACGGATTTGCAGCTTTCGTAAAGATCCACCATGCCGCTTTTGCGGGCCTGTTCGCGCAGCAGCTCGGAATTGCCGCCTTTTTCGATGAGAAGCTTGATGGAATTGTCTATCGTCATTATTTCGTGTATCGCAAGCCTCCCCTTGTAGCCGGTGTTGTTGCAGGCCGGGCAGCCGACGGCGTGGAATATCTCGGCAGGCTCGCTGAGCGACAAAACGCGCTGCTCATACTCGTCCGTAACATGCATTTTTTTGCATATGGGGCAAAGCTTCCTTACAAGGCGCTGCGCCATGACGGCTATCAGCGCGTCGGCCACCAGATAAGGCTGGACGCCCATGTCCACAAGCCTGATTACGGCGCCGGGCGCGTCGTTTGTGTGGAGGGTGGAGAGCACGAGATGCCCGGTAATGGCCGAGCGGACCGCGATTTCAGCCGTATCCTCGTCCCTGATCTCGCCGACCATTATGATGTCCGGGTCCTGCCGCAATATGGAGCGCAATCCGGTAGCGAAGGTAAGGCCGGCTTTTACGTTTACCTGGACCTGGTTGATGCCCTCAAGCATGAATTCGACGGGATCCTCGACGGTTATTATGTTTTTCTCGGGCGTGTTCAGCTCGCTGAGAAAGCTGTATAGGGTGCTGGTTTTGCCGCTTCCGGTAGGGCCCGTCACAAGCACGAGGCCGTACGGCATCTTGATCAGGCGGTCTATTTTTTCGTTTTCCTCGTCGGAAAAGTTCATGGCGGACCTTTTGAAAATGGAGCCGCCCCTGTCGAGTATGCGTATGACTATTTTTTCGCCGAAAACCGTTGGCAGCGAGGAAACGCGGAAGTCGTAGGGCTTGCCGTTGTGCTCCATCTCTATTCGGCCGTCCTGAGGAAGCCGCTTTTCGGCTATGTTCATGCCGGACATGATCTTTATGCGGGTGGAAACGGCCGAATAAAGGTTGGGCGGAATCTTCGGCCCCTGCTGAAGCGCGCCGTCCACGCGGTAGCGGACGATTATCTGGGCTTCAAAAGGCTCGATATGTATATCGCTGGCGCCTATGGTTATCGCTTGCGTAATAATTGAGTTGGTTAAGCGGACCGCGGGCGCGCTTTGGACTTCGTCGCTGAGCTGGTCGGATTTTGAATTGAGAAGCTCGCTGTATTCCTTTTTAAGGTCCTCAATGGCCTTGTCTGTCGTCTGCTGGCTGTAATAGACGGCGATAGCCTGCTTGATGGAGGCCGAGCTGGCTATAACCGGCTCCACCTGGCGCTGAGTGATAAAATGCACGTCGTCTATGGCGTAGATGTTCAGCGGATCGCTCATGGCCACCACAAGGCGCCTGTTTTCCTCGTACAGGGGTATGAGCGTATGGCGCTCGGCCACCTCGCGGGGAATGGAGCGCGCGATTTCCGGTACGATGTTTGTTTGGCTGAGGTTGACCCTCCTGATCCCAAGCTGTGAAGCAAGGCTTTCCTGGAGCGCGTCCTCCGTCACGAACCCCATTTCGATCATCAGCTCGCCGAGGCGCTTATGCGTTTCCGCCTGTTTTTTCAGAGCCAAATCAAGCTGGCTCTGGGTTATCCTGCCGGCGGAAAGGAGTATGTCGCCCAGCCTTTTGTTGACGCGTTTCCTGTCCATTGTGATTTCAACCGCCTTGTTTCAAAATCTGCTAAGGCGCTTTCGGTCAAAATTACGACTTAAGGTAGGATATATCCAAATATGCATTTATATTATCCTAATCCATATATTATGTCAAGCGCAACAACAACCGCAAAGCGGCAGGCCCGCAGGTGAGAAAGATTAGCTTTTCCCGCTCCGTACGAGTCCGCCGCTTCGATGAAGGCTGTACCGCCGCGATTAATGCGGCGGGGTTATTTGGCTATTGAAAGCAGCGCGCGCTTGACCATGGTTTTGGCAATCTGGACCTTGTATCTGTTGGCCTCGAAGGGCTGCGCGTCCTCTACCGCGGCAAGGCCGGCCGCCTCGGCCAGCTCCTCGGTTATTGCCTTGCCCGCCAGCACCTTCTCGGCCTTGACGGCGCGGTAGGGCTTCGGGGCAACGGCGTTGAGGCAGACGCGCGGCTCTTTCCCGGTCCTGACCGCGCAGTTGACTATCGGGAAGTCTATGGACTTCCTGTAGGCGAACTTAATAAAGGCGCTCTCGGCCCCTTCCGGCAGGGCCGGGATTTGTATCTCCCGGACTATCTCGCCGGCTTCGAGAACGGTGCTGGAGGGAACCTTCACATCGAAGAAGTCCTCCGCCGCGATGACGCGCCTGTCGGTGACTATCCTGGCGTCAAGCGCTATCAGGGCGGGCGCCACGTCGGAGGGATGCACGGAGTAGCAGCTGCAGTTGAGGCAGCGCGCGGCCTCAACTGCGGCTTCCTCCATGGTGGGGGTAAAGGAGTCCTCCACAGTCAGGCTGCGCTTGTCGGCGTCTATCTCCCTGAGCCGTATGGCTGTCTTTACCTTGATGCCCTCGGCGCTGAAGCTTGTGTTCTTGGCTTCGCTTTCTGTCTCGTCGGCGTTCACGCCAAGATAGCGGTTCATGCCGTTTGCGACCTTATGCCCGTTGGCTATGGCCCTGATGACGGTGCCGGGGCCAAGCGTAACGTCGCCGCCGGCGAACACTCCGGTTCTTGAGGTCATCTGCTCCTCGGAAACGTCTATGAGGCCGCGGCGCGTGAGCTGGATTTGATATTTTTCGTCAAGAAAGCTGAGATCCACGCCCTGGCCTATGGCCATCAGTATATTCTCGGCCTCGACGACAGTTTTTTCGCACTCGTCGTACTGGGGGTTGAACCTGCCGGTTTCGTCCCAGGGGCTGACGCAGCGCTTAAGCTCCATGCCCTTGACCTTGCCGTTTTCCTCAACGACTCTGGAAAGACCCCAGGACGGCATAACGACGACGCCTTCATCCTCGGCGCGGGCTATTTCCTCGCTGCTGGCGGGCATGCGGTCCCTCGGCTCCAGGCAGGCGAGCGTGACCTTTTTCGCGCCGAGCCGCTTGGCTGTGACTGCCACGTCCATCGCCACGTTGCCGCCGCCCATGACAAACACCTCGGAGCCTATCTTTCCCTGCATCCACTTGTTGACATCGACAAGAAAATCAAGGCCGAATATTGTCAGCTCCTCGCCCGATATTCCGGCTACGGGGCGCTTCCAGGTGCCGGTGTCGTAGCTGACGCTGTCGTATTGCTTTTCAAGCTCCTCGGGCTTAATGTCCACGCCGACCCTGGTATTCAGCTTGAAAACGATTCCCATTTTTTCCAGGACCTTGACAAACCTGCGAACAATGTCCTTAGGCAGCCTGTAGGCCGGTATGGCGTACATCAGCATGCCGCCGGCCTCCTCCTTGGTGTCGTAGACGGTGACCTTGTTGCCGGCCTTGCGCAAATAGTAGGCCGCGGAGAGGCCGGAGGGGCCGGAGCCGATAATGGCCACGGATTTGCCGGTCTCCACGGAGGGAGCGGGATAGAACCTGTCGCTGTTTTCAAGTATGTAGTCGCCCAGGGTGCGCTCGACGCTGTTGATGCCGACGCTCTCGTCCGTGCCGCGGCGGTTGCACTTGTCCTGGCAGAAGTGGGCGCAGACGCGGCCGGTTATGAAGGGCATGGGATTGACCTTCATTATTATGCGGGCGGCCTCGTCCCAGTTGCCGGCGCGGATCTGCGCGAAATATGCCGGGATGTCGGTTCCGGCGGGGCATTCCTGGGTGCAGGGGGAGGCGTGTATCTTTACGCCGCCGAAGATGGAGTGGTAGCGGTTGTCGCCCAGGGCGGCGAAGCACTCGCTGCCGTCCTTGCGTATGCAGTTGAAGCGGTTTTCGGCCTTTCTGAAGTACCAGCAGCGGTTGAGCTGCGCAATGTTGCCGCCGATGGTGCCCATGTTGCGGATGTTCGGGGTGGCGACGGCCTTGGCGGCCTGGGCCAGAGCCGTGTATTTGCTCCCGACGGTCTTGTCCGCGGCTATGTCGGCCAGCTTCGTGAGGGAACCGATTTTCAGCATCCCGTCCTCTTCCTTGATATACTCCAGGCCGGGGATGGTTTTCAGATTGACCACTGCGGCGGGATATGTGGGAAGTATATTGGCCTTGAGGGTGCCGAGCAGGTCCGTGCCTCCGGCTATGGCCTTATTTTTGCCGCCGGCGAGGGCGGCCGCGGCTTCCTCGACCGTTTTGGCGTTTATATGATTGAAAGGTCTCATTAGTTAATAATCCTCCGTTCCCTTATGCCTTGCCAAGCGCCTTGAGCACCTTGTCCGGCGTCGCCGGCGGATCCACCCATACCCCGATAGCGTTGTATATGGCGATGATGATAAGGTGGGTATTTGCCAAAGAGTGGCTGATTCCGCTGGCTCCGTAAGCGGCGTTGCCCGCGCGGGTTTCAAGGAACTTGCGGGTAACGTCGGGCACGTCCACCATGGTCGGCTTCTTGTATTCTATCATGTTGTTGTTCAGTCTGACGCCCGTCCTCTCGTCGTAGAAATAGTCCTCGAGAAGCTGGCAGCCCTGGCTGAAAAACATGACCTGGTCTATCTGGCTCTCCAAAGATGTGAGGCGCATGACCTTGCCCGGGTCGGCTACTACGCCGAGCTTGAGTATCTCGACGACGCCGGTTTCCTCGTCCACGGCAACCTCGCACCAGGCGGTGTTCATGGTGTCGAGCATCTTTCCCATGCCCAGGCTCCAAATAGCGGCGGGAGGCCTGCCGGAATAGGTGGCGAAAATATTCTTGGCGGTCGCCTGAGCCAGGGGCACGCCCACGCTGTGGTCGTCCTTCAGGACTACCTTGCCGTCGGCCATGTCGAGCTCCTCCGGCTTGCGCCCCTTGAATGGGCTGGGCTGCCTGGGGGCTCCGAAGCCGAACATCGAGGGGGGAGGCGGATTCTCCGCTTCCTCGATTGCCGCCTCAAGTATCTTGCGCTTTAATATGTTGGCGCATTCCTTGGTGGCCCAGGAGGAGGCCGTGGTTCCGTCGGAGCCGCCGCCCACCGGGGTAAATTTCTCCCTGTAGTCGAAATCGACGACTATATCCTCATATTGCAGTCCGAGCTCCTCCGCCACGACCATTGCGTTTGCCTCAACGGCGTAAATGCCGGTGCAGGGGCCCTGGGTGGGCAGGTGGACTTTACCGTCGCGCAGCTCAAGCTTGCAGTCGTAGCCTGAAAAGGCGTGGCGGGGACAGATCTGGTAGCGGAAGCTGGAGCCGTGGAGCCTTCCGTCGGGCAATCTCTTGGCGCGGGAGGGATGCCAGTTCCAATTCATAAGCTTTTTGCCGGTTTCAAGACAGGCCTCGAAGCTTGGAACGGGGTTCGGATCCTTCTGGGAGGTGGGCCCGTGCAGGTTTAGCTTGGCTATTTCCACAGGATCCTTGCCCAATTTCTCGGCGATCAGCGCGATGGCCATGGTGCCCGCGTCCCAGTTGAAGGGGCAGTGCTGTCCGGAGAGATACATCTTGCCGCGGTTGGAATCCACCACGGTATATTTCTGGCTTATGTTTTCGCACTTGAAGGTATAATAGGGCCCGTAGCCCTGATCGTTGGCGACGCCGAAGCTTGAGTTGCCGGGCCTGCCGTTGTCCGCGATGGAGTTGTCGTCAACCACCGTGATGAGCCCGTCCTTGGTAAAGCCAACCTTAATGTGCATGAAGCGCTGGTTCATAAGGAAGTCGAAGGTTTCCTCCCGGGTGTTGGCGCAGCGGACGGGCCGCCCGGTGCGCTTTGCCAGCAGGGGAGTTATCTCCTGCGACATGCGCATGCCCCAGTCGCAGTATTTTCCGCCCTGGAACAGGCCCTCCTGCACCGTTTTTTCCGGAGGCATGCCGTACATGCGGGCGATATTTTCCCTCCTCTGGACGGCGCCTTCTATTCTCAGGCTTTTGCCGGGGCCGTGGTACGGGTCGTCAAACCACCAGGCGATGGAAGCCGGCGGGTTGGGTATATGTGAAGCGAAGGCCGGAAGATTCGTGTCGTACTCTATTATGTAGTCGGCCTGCCTGTAGCCCTCCTCGATGTTGCCCTCTATCTTGCTGACATAGGAAACATTGCCGCGCTTGGGCGGATCGTTGGGATTGCGGGCCGAGAACATGTCGGGAGGGCCCTCGTCCTCGGGGGTGCGGATGGCGGGGAAGTCCGGCTGCATGCCCTTTTTAAGGTCCACCACATGAGGCAGCACCTCCCATTTCACGTCCAGCAGCCTGAGAGCTTCGTTGCAGATGTCCTCGGTTTCCGCCACGACGATGGCGCCAACCTCCTGAAGCTCCTGATGGGCCACGTTGCCGAGATAGGATTTCGGAGGGCCGAAGGGGCTTGCGCCAAGCTTCATAAGGTCCGGATCGTCCCACAGGACTATATCCACCACGCCGGGCAGCGCCCTTGCGCGCGTCGTATCTATGCTGACAATTCTGGCGTGCGCGTAGGGGCTGCGGAGAAACTTGGCGTGCAGCATGTCCGGAGCGGTATAGTCTATGCCAAACTTAGCTATGCCCGTTGCGAGCGCGTATGACAGAACGCCGGGCAGGTTTGGCTTTCCGACCACACGGAAATGCTCCCTCTGGCCGTTTACTCCGACTAAGTCAGCCATTGACTAAGCCTCCCTTCGCCATTATTGCGGCCGCTTCAAGTATGGCCGTGGAATGGCGGGGATATGTGCCGCAAATGCATATGTTGCCCGCCAGCGCGTCCTTGATTTCTTCCTCCGTGGGGTGGGGGTTCCTGTCGAGCAGAGCCTTGGCCGTCACAAGGAAACCGGGAGTGCAGAAGCCGCACTGCATAGCGTCCCACTTGCAGTATGCGTCCACAAGCGGCTTCCACTTGGGATCCGCCGCTATGCCCTCCACGGTCTGTATGTCCTTGCCCTCGCATTCCACCGTCAGCAGCGTGCAGGAGAGGACCGCGCGCCCGTCCATAATTACGGTGCAGGAGCCGCAGGCGCCTTCGTTGCACATCTCCTTCGCGCCCGTCAGGCCGAGCTTGAATTGGAGCGTCTGCTTAAGCGTGGACTGGGGCTCCACGAGGACCTCGCAGTCCCTGCCGTTGACATGCAGCTTGACCGTTACAGGCAATACGGCGTCTGCGTGCTCGGTTTCGTAGTGGTATTTAAGATCGCTGTAGCTCATGAATACTTTTTTGCATAAGGTGCAGGAATACTCGGAAAGCACAGAGGGTATGGAAGCTATGGTTTCCGCCGCCTGCGCCTGGGCGGCGGCGTGAGTGACTCTCACTCCGTTGTCGTTTGACATTGATACTCCTCCTAAAAGATAAGCAATAGCTGCGGGTAAGCCGGAACCGCTCCGGATCTGTCGGGAAAAGCTTCACCTCATCTTTCATCCCTCTTACCTATAAAGGTAACGATAAATTATTATGATGTCATTGTATATTTTTAATTGGGCTTTGTCAACAAAAGAGCATGGACGCTTTGGGCTTAAAGCGAAAAAACGCGCAGTTTTCTTCCGCTCGTTAGTGTAGTTTGCTTAAAATACACTATAAGCAAAGGCTGGATATCCCGCCGGACGTTTTGATAAACAAACATAATAAAAGCCGGATACGCTATTGACCGCTGTTTTTCCAGTTCGCGCAGCCGCGCCTGCGGCAGCCGCCCTTGCCGCAACCGACGCCTGCGCCGTCGCAGAGCCGGTAATCCCCGCCGCCGATAACAAGCACCTTTCCATTTACGAGGGCTTCCGCAAGCTTCCTCCTGGCCTCGTTATATATGCCCTGCACGGTGGTGCGCGCTATGTTCATTTGGCTCGCACATTCCTCTTGAGTGAAGCCTTCAAGATCGATGAGCCTGACCGCCTCGTATTCGTCCACCGTCATGGCTATGCTCTGGCTTTCTTCCGCCGGGTTGTCCAGCGGCCCGAAACGGCTGCTGTCAGGAAGGCAGCACACCTTTCTCCATTTTCTCGGTCTTGCCATATTTCCACCGCCTGTAATGTTACGGCATATGCCGATTTTACGCTTATTATAGCTCGTTAATGACATATGTCAATAATTAAAGATAAAGAAACGCCGCAGCTTAAGCTGCGGCGTTATTCGTGGCATCCCCGAGACGATTCGAACGTCCGACCTATCGCTTAGGAGGCGATCGCTCTATCCTGCTGAGCTACGGGGACACAAAAAGCCTGGCCGGTTTGACGCCTTAAGGGTTGGACGGCAAATGGCGCAAGAGGTATTATAGCACAATCCGGGCATATTGCAAGCGTTTCTTTTAATTTTGCGGCCGCGCTATAAAATCTCAGCCTCGGGCGGGGCGTTCCGGCGTCGAAACTGGCGCCGCTGTCGAGCCTTGCGCCGCTATTGCACCTCAAGGGAGCTTTCAGGTTTTTCTCCTTTCCGCAATCACCTCGGCCATGATGCTGACGGCTATCTCGGCCGGAGTTTCGGCGTTGATGGGAAGGCCTATGGGACACTTCACAGCGAGCATCCTTTCCATGGGAAAGCCCTCTTTTTCCAGAGCCTTATATGTCGCGTCGCGCTTTGAGCGGCTGCCTATCATCCCAAGATAACGTGGGTTTTTGCCCAAAGCCCAGCGCAGCGCGTCCCTGTCATAGGCATGGCCGCGGGTCATGATAATGACGTAGCTGTTTTCGTCCACAGGCAGATCCGGAAGCCTGGCAAAGTCCTCTACCACTATGCAGCGGCAGTCTGGGAAGCGGGCGGCGCTGGCGTATTCGGCCCTGTCGTCCACCACCGTTACGCTGAAGCCGGTCCCGACGGCAAGCTTGGCCACCTCCTGCGACACATGCCCGCCCCCGAGGAGATACAGCTTTGGCGCGCTGCCTACGTCGTCGGCAAAGCAGCGTATGCCTTCCGCCGAGTCTCCGTGTATTGAGGCGCGAACGGGCGAAAGGAGCATGTCGCGGGATAGGCCCGGAGCGCCCTCAAAATCGCCCACAAGCCTTTCGGAATTTACGTTTATCGCCAGGCTGAAGGGCTTGATGGCGTTCTCCCTGTCGTCGAGGATATAGTAAAGCCAGGCGGGTATCCCTCGGCTCTCGGCCTCGGCGGCGGCCTCGAATACAGGCCTGAACCCCGGCTCCATGTATGCCAAAAGGATGCGGCAGCGGCCGCCGCAGATAAAGTCGGAAGCGGCGGCTTCGGAAGGACTGAGATCGTAGTCGAGTATCATCGGCCTGCGGTCCTTCATTACACTTTCCCGGGCCGCTTTTATTACGCCGCCTTCCATCGCGCCGCCGCCTATGGTGGCGATTATGGCGTCCTCCCTGATTATCATCTGGGCACCGGCCGAGCGGGGTGTCGAACCGTCCTGGGATATTATAGAAGCCCATACAAAGGGCGTATTAGCCGCGCACAGCGACGCGGCCTGGCTATATAAGGAATTCATGGTACCTCCGGCATATAGTTTTTAGCTTATCTTTATTTTAATTGCTTCCCCTTGCTATGGCAAGGGAAATTTACGCCGGTAAAGAGCTTGACATTATGTACAAATTTGGTTTACAATAATTCAGATAATATTTAAGAGCTTTGGGGAAGTTCAATAAAATATTTCATCTGATTACCATATTTCATCTTTACGAAAGGAGAGGCATGCCATTAGATATGTTTTGGTATTACGTGATTTCCGCTGCTATTGCGATAGCAGCGTTAGCCGCGGGTTTTTTCCTGGGACAGACATACCGCAAGAGAGTGGCGGAGAGAGAGATATCCAGCGCGGAGGAAGAAGCCCGCAGAATAATCAATGAGGCGATAAAGTCCGCGGAAAATAAGCAGCGGGAGGCCCTGCTGGAAGCGAAAGAAGAAATCCACAAGAACAGGCTTGAGTATGAAAGGGAGGTAAAGGAAAGGCGGGCCGAGCTGCAAAAGCAGGAGAGAAGGCTGCAGCAGAAGGAAGAAAACCTGGATAAAAAGACCGACGGCCTTGAAAAAAAGACGGAGCAGCTGAACAAGAAGCTGGCGGAAGCCGAACAGATGCGCGAGGAAATAAAGCTCATAAAAAGAAGCCAGCTTGAAATGCTGGAAAAGATATCGGGCTATACCGTGGAGGAAGCCAAGGACTATCTGCTCAAGAGCATCGAGTCCGAGGTGACCCACGAGGCGGCCATGAAGATAAAGGAAGTTGAAGCTCGGTTTAAGGAAGAAGCGGATCAGAAGGCGAGAGAGTATATTACCTTGGCCATACAGCGCTGCGCCGCCGACCACGTAGCCGAAGCCACCGTCAGTGTGGTCCCCCTGCCAAACGACGAGATGAAAGGGCGCGTGATAGGCCGCGAAGGACGAAACATTAGGACTATAGAAACTCTCACCGGCGTTGACCTGATAATAGACGATACGCCTGAAGCGATAACCCTGTCCAGCTTTGACCCATACCGCAGGGAGATAGCCAGGGTGTCCCTTGAAAAGCTCATACTTGACGGTCGCATACATCCGGCGCGCATCGAGGAAATGGTGGAAAAAGCCAGAAAAGAAGTGGACGCAGCCATAAAGGCCGAGGGAGAGCGGGCGGTTTTCGAAACCGGCGTGCACGGGCTGCATCCGGAGCTTATCAAGCTTCTCGGACGCCAAAAATTCAGAACAAGCTACGGGCAGAACGTATTGAACCACTCCATAGAGGTTTCGCATATAGCGGGCCTGCTTGCGTCCGAGCTCGGGATTGACGTGGCGCTGGCCAAGAGGGCCGGCCTGCTGCATGACATAGGCAAAGCCATTGACCACGAGGTTGAAGGCACGCATGTTTCCATAGGCGTCGATCTGGCGAGAAAATATAAAGAAAATGAAATAGTCGTAAACGCCATTCAGGCCCACCACGGCGATGTGGAGCCGACAAGTCTTGTAGCCTGCCTGGTTCAGGCGGCCGACGCGATATCGGCCGTGCGGCCCGGCGCAAGGCGCGAGAACGTGGAGAATTATATAAAGAGGCTGGAGAAGCTTGAGGAGCTGACCAGCTCCTTCCCGGGCGTCGCAAGCTCCTTTGCCATTCAGGCCGGCCGCGAGATACGCATAATGATTAAGCCCGAGGAGGTCAGCGAGGACGAGATGGTGCTGCTGGCCCGCGAGATAGCCAAAAAGATCGAAAGCGACCTGGAGTATCCGGGCCAGATCAAGGTAAACCTTCTAAGAGAAACCAGGGCGGTAGAATACGCAAAATAAAGACGGTCAGCATTGAGCGTGAAATAAAGGGACGGCGCGGCGCGCCGTCCCTTTATTTCACGCTCAGTCGAGCTTCAGCCTGCGGTCGCGGAACTCGCCCAGACGTTTGGAGTAGGCTTCCATTGCCGCGTCGTAAAACGCCGGCCTCGCGTCCGGCGCGCCCAGCGAGGCAAGAAGGCGCGCCGCAAAGGGGGGATTAAGCGGAAGCAGAGGGCCCAGCAGGTAAGTGCCTATGCAGTTGTTGACGCGAACGCCCTCAAATGCGCAGGTTTCGTTGAGCCCTATCCCGCGCTTAACCGAGGCGAAGCCCTCGACGCCGGCGGCCGGATAGCTGTGGCTGAAGCGGCTGTTAAAGCCGGTTATCTCGACATCGCCGGAGGCGCCAAGGAAAAAGCCGTTATAGCGCTTGTCCATAAAACGCCTGGAGTAAAAATCTGCGATTCCCAGCGCGCTTATCCTCCCGCCGTCTTCGGCCTCTATATAATGACCGAGCAGCTCGAGGCTGTTTCCGGTAAAAAGAAAGTGGATTCCGGCCTCAACCAGCTCCCTGATGCGCCCCGAGTAGGGCAGCAGCGCCGCGGCTGCGGCCTCCTGCTTGCTTTCCGTCATCGGACCGGAGTAGATAAGATCGACGCCGCCTTCGGCAAAGGCCGGAACATCCCCGAAGCCGGTATAAACAAACTCGGCTTCCGGAAGGCAAAGCCTGAGATATTTAATATTGGCCGTATCGCCGAAAAGATTGCCGGCCTCCGGAAAAAGGACTTCTATTTTCATATCGATATTCGATCCTTTCGCATTGAATGAAGTGAGCCGGGTTCAGCCGGGCGTCATATCGTTTTAAGCCTTTCGGCAAGCTCGTCTCTCACGCGCATGGCCGAATCGCGGCGGTAGAGCTCGTACAGCACATAGATTTTATCCGGAGAGGACAAGTCTACAGCCTCGGCGGCATTGCTGGCCTCAGGGACGGCTATTATCTTTGCCTCCTCAACTCCGGCTATGAGCAGCCGAAGCCTGGTGTCCAGGCAGCGGACGCCGACGGCAACCACCTGCGCTATATCCGGAGAATTGAGAAACTCAAAATCGGCGTCGTAAAGCCAGGCTATGTTTTCGGAGCTTTCCTTCTCGTCGAACACATCGTCCAGCATAAGCACGACGGCCTTATTTCCCGGCTGGTTTGCAACATAATCAAAGCTGCGGGTGCAGGCGACGGCGTTCAGGCCCTTGGCCATTATAACCGTGAGCTCCTTTCCGTTGATTTCTTCCCTCAGGAAACGGGATTCCACGATTTTAAGAGTCTCAAAGGCTTCGGCGATTTTGGCTTTTTGATATCCCATTTCGCGCAGCAGTGCGGAAACGGCCAAATAGTTATATATATTATAAATAGCCATGTTGTTTATCTTATAGTCATACCAGCCGTTGCTTTCAAGCACGGTCATCATGCCGCCTTCGCCGTCAACCGAAACCAGGCGGTAATCCGGCTCGGGCGATTTCAGCCCGCAGGCCGGACAGCGGACGGAGCCTATGTGGTTGTAGCGCCTGAAAAGATATTCCAGCTTGGCTCCGCAAGCGGGGCAAAGCCTTGCGTCTATTACTATGTTGCCGCGTTCCGGCGGCTCGATAGGCAGCGGATCGATGCCGAAATAGGCCCTCTTGTTTTTGGGCGCAATCGAGGAGCTGATGATATCGTCGGCATTGAGCACTAGGCGAGTGCTTTCAGGTATGTATTTTTCAAGAAGGGCGGCTATATACTCGGGGTGCGCGTTTCTGCGCATGGAGTCCCTGAAGAGGTTCGTTATCAGAAGCCAATCCGGCTTGAGCCGAGGCAGTATCCGTCCCGCGCTGCGCTCGTCCATTTCAAGCACGCCGATGCGCTTTTTGCACCTGCCGCCGAGGGTTGCCGCGTCAATCAGGGAGGTGGCGGCTCCCGCGTCAATATTCGAGCCGTAGCGGTTATGGACTATATCCTCCCCCCAGCCCTCCAGCACGTCGGTAAGCAAATTGCTGACCGTGGTTTTGCCGTTTGTGCCGGTCACGCCTATCAAAAGCTCAGGCCTTCCTATACGCCCCAAGAAATCCGGACAGATCTTAAGCGCCAGCTTGCCTGAAAAATACGTGGCCTTCCTGCCGAGCAGCCTGAGCAGACCCTGGGCCAGCTTGGCAGCCCATAAAGCGATGTAAAAACGAATCCTTCCCACTTTGATATCCTCTTTTGCATATGGAATGCTTACCTGTGGATTGTAGCACATGCTTCTGCTTTTTTACAACATATATTGATTGGGCCTTGCTTCGGTGCTAAACTGTTCATGGATAGACTTTGGCTCGACCCCATCTTGAGCGGAAAGGGATGAAGCCTTAATGCCGGAAAGCGACAGCAGAGCCGCTTACCTTGCGGCCCGCAGATTAGCTCGGAAATACTTGTCCGAACACGGGGACGGTGAAAATAAGGGGCTTCTGCCGGTATTGGAAGACAAGCTAAGGGACGTCGCCATTATGGGCGAGATCAACATAGGCGGGCACGAGATACCGCTGGACAGGGTGGTCGGCACCAGGACGGCTGCCAGAAGCAACTCCTTTGCCGGCAATTTTATGCCCCTTTTGGCTGAGGACACGGAATTTGCGCTTAAATGGCAGAAGGTGTACGCAAGCCAGCTTGTAGAGGGCATACGCGAGCCCGTCAAGGTATACGAGTACATCAACAAATATTACGTGCTAGAGGGCAACAAGCGCGTAAGCATACTCAAGTATGTCGGAGCGGCCTCGATATTTGGGGACGTTATAAGGCTTTTACCGGAGCGCGACGAAAAAAACGACGAAATCTCGATCTATTATGAATTTTTGGATTACGATAAAAAGCTCTTTTTTGACAACCTGTGGTTCAGCCGCCGCGGCAATTTTACTCGTCTGGTCAGGCAGACGGAGGAATTCAAAAAAGAGCATCCCGAGATAAAGGAGGACGTTGAGAGCCTCATCAATTCCGTGCACAGGCGCTTCCACGAAGCGTATAAAATCGCAAGGATCGAAGGGGTAAATCTGACCTCCGGGGACGCTCTGGTCGAATATAACAAAATTTTCGGATATTGCTACTTTGCCGGCCAGCGGGAACTGGTGCGCAACATACGCAAGGCGCGTTCGCAGTTCCTGGTTGCCGAGGGCAAAAAGCGGAGGGATACCGTTGAGGTTTCAGCCCGCGACACGGAAACTAAGCCAAGGCAGATAAGAGCGAGGGCCTCCCGGCTGAAGGTCGCTTTTGCCTTTGAGGGAAACCCGGAAAACAACCTTTTCACGGGCTTTCACGCAATAGCGATAGACAGGATAGAGCGGAAGTATAAGGGCAGCCTGCTTGTCAGCCGCCTTTACGACGCGGAAAAGCATCCGGGCGGCGCTTACGCCGCCCTCTCGGAGCTTGCAGCGGACAGACCGGCGATATTGTTTACAACCAACCCCAACCTGTCCGACGCCAGCCTGCGCGTGGCGCTTGAAAACCCGGATATGATCGTTTTAAACTGCGATACGCCGAAGGAGGGCAAGAGCCTGAACACTTATTTCAGCAAGATGTATGATCTTACCTTCCTGTGCGGGATACTGGCGGGGGCAATGAGCCGCAGCGGGATCGCCGGATATATGAGCACTTCCGGCTTCGGCAAAACCAGGACCACCTACGAGGTAAACGCCTTCGCGCTGGGGGCGCGGCTTATCAACCCGCGCGCAAGTGTGCTGGATTATACGCTGAAGGGGATAAACGAATGGGAGGAGCATGAGAGGGCGAGGCGGGCTTTTGCCTCGGAAGGGGCCGACGTGGTTTTCTGCCGTCATTCTCCGGACAACCCTATCGAGAGAAAGGCCTTTCCCGAGGTGTACGCCCAGCTTTATACAATCTCCGGCAAGGGGTACCTGCTTGAAAGCCTGGCCGCCGCCACCTTCGACTGGGAGCCTTTTTACGACAAGGTGATTTCAGACGCCCTGATGGGGCGGACAGCCCTGCTTGAGAGCAGGCATATAGGCGGAAATCCTATACATTTCGGCTGGGGCCTTTCCACGGGCATCATGGATATTTATCCCGTCAACGCGGCCGTCGGAGAGCGCACCGCCCGTCTCCTCAATATCTTCAGAAGCCTGGTATGGAAGGACAAGCTAAGCATATTCGAAGGTCCGGTTTGGGACGACAAGGGGGAGCTGAGGATAGAAAGCGGCGAGACGCCGCCCCTGATAGAGATACAGCGCATCTGCTGGTTTGAAAGCGCGGTAAGGGAATTGAACGAAATATGAAGATTATTTATGCCGAATCAGTGGGCTCCACCAATGACGAGTTGAAAAAAATGGCTCAAGAGGGGGCGGAGGAGGGTACGGTATTTATCGCCGGCAGGCAGACCGCCGGCCGAGGCCGCCTGGGCAGGAGCTTCGAGTCGCCGGCGGGAATGGGCGCCTGGGTCAGCGTCCTGCTCCGCCCGGACGGAGCGGAGGCCTTGGCCGGGCTAACCTGCGCCGCCGCTGTGGCGGTAAGGCGCGCTGTAATACGCGCCGCCGGCCTGACTTGCGATTGCGGGCCGAAAATTAAATGGACCAACGACCTTGTGCTGAACGGCAAAAAGCTTTGCGGCATACTTGCCGAATCGGTCTGCTCCGGCGGAGGGAGCGGTTATGCGGTAGTGGGAGCCGGGCTGAATGTCAATCAGGAAAGGGGTGATTTTTCGGAAGCCCTGAGGGATAAGGCCACCTCGCTTTTTCTGGAGACCGGAATGAAAAGAGACTGCCGCCCGATAGCGGAGGCTATCGCGGGCGGCATACTGGAGGCTTACCGGGAGCTTGGAAGCAAGCGCGCGTCCTACATGGACGAATACAGGCAAAACTGCGTCACACTTGGCAAAGGCGTGGAATTCATGCTTGACGGCCAAAAGCGCAGGGGCCTGGCCGAGGCGATAGACGAGGAGGGAGCGCTGCTCATAAGGCTTGTAAACGGCTCGCTTTTTACCCTCCGCTTCGGCGAGGCGAGCGTTGTTTAGCCGTCGCTGTGCAAGGAATTTACATAATCTATCAGAGCCTGGGAGTCGGAGCTCAAAGTAATAGGTTCCCAGAGCTTTTTGTTGTATTCCAGCATTAGATCGTAAAGCTCATTTATACCGTTCGTCAGGGCGGACCCGCTTTCCCCGAGGAAGGGATTGTCGGTTCCCTCTCGCGAGGCGTAGGAGTAGAAAAGCTCGAAATATCCGTTCCAGATTTCGGGGTTTGAATAATTGTAGCCGACGCCCTTTTTAGCGGCTTCAATGGCCTTGTCAGGCTGCCCCATTTCCATGTAGTACTCGATCAGCCCCTGATGGAGAGAGTTGGAGGGCGTGTCAAGCAGCCTCGCCGAGCACTTGTCAACGAAGCCCTTATAAAGAGGCGAACGATAGAACGGGTAATTCGTCACCGCCGAAAGCGCGTAATCGTTGTATTCAAAGCAGTCGAGCCTGACGGCTGCGGAAAGGGCCTTGTAAAGGGCCGGAAGACTGTCAGTGCTGGAGGCGACCATTGTACTGGCGCAAAGATTCATGATTATCAATAGCGGATACACCGTCGTCAGCGCAAGTGAGCCCCAGCGCGAGGCGGCCGCCGCAGCCCTGCCCGCTGGCCTTGATTTTTTGGACGGTCCGCCTCCGTAGCATAGGACTGCCAGCGCGAAAACCGAAAAGGCGAAGGGCAGATAGACAAGGGCGGACATGACCACCTCCATATAGCTGTGGGTGCATATCATTACGAAGGCCGAGCCCAGGGCGGGACGGAGGGCGGCCGGCTCGCCTTCCTTCTTTCTGCCTTTGATCAGGAGAAGCAGCGTGCCTATTAGAAGCGACATATACGCCGCAAAGCCTGCTATGCCGCTGTCCAGCAGCACCTGGATGTAGTTGTTGTGGACGTACTTGGTTTCGTAATGGAAGTCCTGATAGCCGCAGACTAAGGATTCAAACGAGCCCATGCCGTTTCCCAAAACCGGGCTGCGCCTGAAAAGCTTCATGCCGTCGGAAAAGAATACCGTTCTTTGTATCATGTTTTCATTGGCAAGAAGTCCCTGGAGCCGGTTGGCTATGAAATCGGGCAAGAGGATATACTTCAGCTTGATGGAGGAACCGTCGGAAAGGACGGCTTTTTTTATTTCAGCGCCGCCGCCGGTATTAAAGCTGATATAGACGACCCTGCTGCCCTCTGGCACCGTAAAGGAAGCGCCGTCCGCCGGGCCGCTGTACAGGGAGGTTTCGGTGTGCTTCATTACGTCGTAGTCGTCCTGGCTGACGACGGACACGGTCAGGTCGCCGGTATAGTCCGCGCTGAGGCCGTATGTCCCGGCCGCGGGATAGATCGAGCGCCTGAAGCTTTTTCCGGCTTCCAGCTCGTACGGGCCGGTGAAAAGAAAAGCGGCGCAGCCGTATGCGGCCGCAAGAAGCGCAACTGCAAGCAACAGCCGTAAAACCGCCCTTGAATTGCCGTTCAAAGAGGCTTCAAGCCTTGGATAAAGAAAGGCCTCCAGAAAGGCGGTCGCCGCCGCGTTTGCCAGCATGCAGAGGGGGGGGATGGCCAGAGCGGCGCCCTCGGCTTCAAAGAAGCCGAAGGAAACGAACACGAAGGCAAAGGCGGGAACAAGAGTGAAAAGCATGTGCAGCAGCGCCACGCCGCGCCTGCGCCCGGCCAGCGCCAGATACGCTATTGCGGACAGGGCAAAAAAGCCGGTCGCGCCCATGCTGAAGGACAGAATGAAGGCGTAGGCGCTGAAGGATATCAGGACGGAATAAAAAAGCCTTTTTGCCCGGCTCTCCGCCGCGTCGATAAGGTAAAAATTGAGCAGTATGCCGACGGCCAGAAGGCCGCCGAGCGTATTGGCGCTGCCGAAGATGCCCGTCAGCCTTGTGCCCGTCTCGAAGCCGGTGTCTATGCCGTCATAGCCCGGTATCAAGTATAAAAGCGGCTTGAAAAGCTTGAGCGTTGCCATATCTACGCTCAGAAGGGCGTATACAGCCGAGCCGGCGGTAAGAAAGGTTAGAAAGGCGTCAATTGATTTTTTCGTCTTTTCTACGCAGAGCAGAGCGAACAGGTAGACGGCGAAAGCGATAAGCAGCTTTGAATATTCGCGCAGGAAGAATTTGCCTGCAGAGGCCCAGGCCGCCGAGACCGCCACGAAAAGCATATAGGCGGCCATCGCCGCCACCGGGAAGGAAAAGCGTTCCTTCAGCCTGCCCCCGCCGGATTTCAGCAGCAATATTGCCGCTCCGGCAAGACAAAAAACAATCGTTATAAGCTTGAAGCTTCCGGCAAAGGCCGTGAGGCTCAGGGCGGTGTATATTATGGCTGCGGCGATCGCAAATAAATCCTGCCTTCCGTCAGGAAACCGTCTGATGCTCCCTGTTTTCTGAAGCCGTCCCGGAGCCGGGCTGGGCTGAGGATTCGTTTTCGTTGTCGTTTTTTGCGCGGTCTTTGCCGGGAATTTTTCGTTTTTCTTTCTTTGCGCCATTATTGATGACCTCTTCGTTGTTGGTTATTCTGAGCAGCGTCATGATAAGTATCTTCAGGTCGAGAAAAAGAGACCAGTTTTCTATGTAATAGAGGTCGCAGCGTATCCGCTCGACGATGGAGGTGTCTCCCCTGTAGCCGTTGACCTGGGCCCAGCCCGTCATTCCCGGCCGCACCTGGTGCTTGACCATATAAAGGGGCACGCTCTCTTTAAACTGCTCCACGAAGCGCGGAAGCTCCGGCCTCGGCCCGATTATGCTCATGTCGCCCTTGAATACGTTGAAAAGCTGCGGAAGCTCGTCGATGGAATATTTTCTCATGAAGGCGCTGAAGGGAGTCAGCCTCGCGCTGTCGGAGGCGGACCATGCGTCGTTTCCGCCTTCGGACCCCTTCATGGAGCGGAATTTGTACATTGTGAAATGTTTTTTGTTCAAGCCGACGCGGGTCTGCTTGAATATTATCGGCCTTCCGACTGAAAGCGCCGTCCCGACGGCCGCGATTGCGAAAAGCGGACTGAGCAGCGCCATCATGATCATGGACAGCACAATATCGCACAAGCGCTTTATTCCGTTGTAAACGATATTGTCGAGAGGTATGTAGCGTATGTTGATCAGCGGCACGCCGCCTACCGCGTCCATGCGCGGGTGCGACGGCAGGTACGGCGCGCAAAAGGGTATGACGGACAGCTTTACCCCATGCTTTTCGCAGGCGGCTATTACCTCGCCGATGCATCCGATTTCGTCTGCGGAAAGCGCGGCTACCGCTTCGTCGGCGCCGGCGGTTTCAAGAGCGCGTTCCAAAGCCTCCATACCGCCCAGCCTTGCGAGCCCGTCGCACACAGGCCTTGACCCGACGCTGCCTATTACGCGAAGTCCCAAATGACGGTTGGCGTCGACCTCGCCGAAATAGCTTGCGGCGGATTCGCCGGAGCCGATGAGCAGCACATATTTGAGGTTGCGGCCCTTTGCGCGGGCGCTTCGCAAGGCTGCGACGACGGCGTAGCGCTTTGCCGTAAGGAGCAGCGTCGTATAAATGTAGAAAAAGGTAAGCAGCCAGCGGGATGCGTCGACGCTCCGTATTATGAAAAATACTGTGGCCAGAGCTATCGTGCCAATCAGGCAGATCCCCGCCACCTTTTCCGCCGTGCGCAAAAAATCCGACGAGCGCTGCGACTCGTAAAGGCCCGCCGCCCCGAAAAGCAAAATTATCAGAGGGGATACCGCAAGCGCCGAGGCGATGTAAAAGCCTAATGGAACGGCTTCGGCCCCGCGCATGATATAGAACCTTGTGATATAGGCTAGCAGCATGGAAAATACCACGAGCGGGGCGTCGGCCAATATGTTCAGCGCGTTCAGTATTTTTTGATTTTCCTTTATCAAATTTTACTCTCCTATAAAAAACTGCATCATTATATTAGCAGATTTCGACGAAAAGTAAATTAATTAAAGTAACAAATTATGAGGACATATTGATTTGCTGTCTTGATATGCTAAGATGGTGCCGGAGCTGATTCCATGATAAGAAACTTGAAGGTACTTTACGCAGCCTCCAGCGCAGCGCATTTGGAGAGCTTTCACGGGCCCTACATACGCCGCCTGGCCGAAAACGGCTGCCAGGTATATTCGCTCTGCGGCGGAAGGCCGAGGCTTGAAGGCATTAGCGGGAATATCGAGCTTGGCTTCAAAAAAAGCCTTTTGTCTCCGGCTAATTTCATTACGGCCATCAGGATTGCGGGCGTCCTCAGGACGGAGAACTTCGACCTTATTTGGGCGCATACCTCGCTGGCGGCTTTTTTTGTCCGCCTTGCCGTTATCTTGGCCGGCAAGGGAAAGTCGAAGGTTGTGAATACCGTACACGGCTACCTGTTTGACGACGATACGCCTCCCCTAAAAAGGGCGGTGCTGCTCGCCGCCGAAAGGCTGACTGCCGGAGTGACAGATCTTGCCGTTACGATGAACCGCTATGACTACGAGCTGGCCGCAAGGAAAAGGCTGGCTAAAACCGTGGCAAGCGTAGACGGGGCGGGCGTGAATTTTGACAAATTTTCGGTAACGGACAAAAAAACGGCCCGGAAAGCCCTCGGCCTGCCCGAAAACGCTATTATAATGATTTACGCAGCCGAATTTTCAAAGCGAAAGAACCAAAGCTTCCTGATAGAGTGCATGAGCGCGCTTCCGGACAAGGTCCTGCTGCTCCTTGCCGGTCGGGGCGCTCTGGAAGGGGGATGCAGGGCGCTGGCGGAAAGGGCGGGGGTGTCCGGCAGGGTGGTATTTGCCGGGCATATCTCGGATTTGAGCCCTTATTATTCCGCCGCGGATATCTGCGTTTCCTCGAGCCGCTCGGAGGGCCTGCCCTTTAATGTGATGGAATCCATGTATTTTGCGCTGCCGGCGGTTGCCTCGCGGGTAAAGGGGCATATCGACCTAATAGACGAGGGCCGGAACGGCTATCTGTATGCATATGGAGATAAAAACGGCTTCATCGAACATATCGAGAGGCTTGCCGGTGATGAGGAGCTGAGACGCAGGCTGGGAACAGGCGCAAAAAGCTCTGTTGAGAGGTACGCGCTTGACAGGGTGCTGCCCGCAGCTTTCGAGCTGCTTGAGAAGCATTTATCATTTTAGCAAAGCTTCCTTAGGGAGAGGCAAATAAATAATGAACCCTTGATTGCCATGCCGCGGTCAAGGGCTATTTATCTGTTCTTTTTTATTAAGGCATGGAGTATCGATTTCCAGCCTTCCGAGCCCGTCGAAGAGGATGCAGACGCGCTTAGCGTAGCCGGCCGCGTTATCGTCAAGCTGTTCGATAAGCAGGCTGGCCTTATGCGCAGAGATTATTTCATGCAGAGTCATAAGCCCTATACCGCTGCCGCCCTCGCCTGCGTGGGTGGTTATTCTTTTTTTGCCTATGCTCTCCAGGACCTCGGCCGGAAAGGGCTCGCCGCTGTCGTAAACGCTGACAAAGTAAATATCGTCGGCGGCCCCGATGCCGACCAGCACTTTTTTTGCCGCGCTGTTTTTCACAGCTATAAGCGCGTTTTCTATAAGGTCGGCGAGAAGGGTGTTCAAATCCGATTCGGAGACGACGCTTTCCAGCATATATCTTACGCTTCCGGTAAGGCTCAAGTCAAAAGAGACGCCGCCAGCGGCCGCCCTGCCGAGCATATAGGCAAATAGGGCGTCTATGGAGGCCACATTTGTCAAGGGCAGCGCTTTGTTTTCCGCCTGATATGCGTTTAAAACCTCAAAACGCTCGCGGGACATTTCCTCCAGCCGCCCGGCCAGCTCAAGCCCCTTTTCTCTAAGCGTCTCGTCGCCGGCGCCGCCGAGATAGGCTCTGACCGCCAGCTCCATAGCCGGTATGAGCTTGTTGTCCTTATGTATGATTTTGGAAAGCTCCGCGTTTTGCCGCTCAAGATATTCAATGCGCTTATCCTTTTCCTTCAGCAGCTCGTAGAGCCTCTGCAGCTCGTTTTCCTTCAGCCTGCTCAGATACAGCTTCTTTATGCCGTTGCGCCACCAGAGCAGAACCAGCGTCGCGCATATCAATATGGATGCGGCGGGAATTACATAAAAATACTCAGTGTTATTTGTGAAAAGCATGATTGCCCCGCACAACAGTATTACGCTGATTATAACCCCGGCGTTGGTCCCGCCTTTGTTGATCAAAAAGGGCATTCCTTTTTTTAAACGCTTGATTTTATAAGGAAGCCGCATGACCGCAAGCTGCAGAGCAGAGGATATAAACGAAGGATAGATGAAATCCAGCTTGCGATCCGGTTTGATCAGCATTATTGCTGAGGAAACACATAACGCGGACACCGTATATGTTGCATAGCTGATTCCATACGACAATATAACCGCTGAAACAGTTATTTCAAGCGAAGTCCTTTTTAATAAAACAATATAGGCGACGGTTGGCGCTGCCATAAAAGGAACCACCAGGGCGGGGAAACGCTTCCAAATGATTGAAGCTGCAAACGATACCAGTAAGCAAAAGCAAATATCGGCAAGCGCGGCCAGGTGCGCCGGCTTGTTTAGACCCAGCAGCTTTGAAAAGGTATATAAAACGCATAACATGATTGAAAATAGTCTGACGAAATTTGGAAGCATTAGGCGTACTCCGTATAACAATTAATAACAAAAATACAACAAAAAATGCATAACGAATACAAACTGAAATATACGCATATTTTACCTACACTGCATTTATAAAATCGACAGCGGAGGTGAAAAATATGTGGTGGAAAGAATGGTGGTATTGGTTTTGCCGGTTCTTTCAGTCGGCGTAAACGATATTGTTTCTCCATGGCCAGGCGCTGCGCAAGGTTGAACGTATTTTAGCGCATTTCTTCCAAAAAACTCCGTACTGACTGCATCGGGGCTGCGTAAGACCCGGCTTCCCCAGGGAGGCTGAGCCAAATCCGCAGCCCTGAAAATTTGCGCAAATGCCCGCTGAAACGGAGTAATTTCGCGCTTGCGTTAAAGCTCGTTTTTCAGCTTGTTTACGTAATAATAAATAAACTCCGTCAGCGTGGGCACTCCCTTTTCGGAGCTGATTTTTGCGGTGTAATACCTGGCCAGATCGTCGATATCGGCGGTATGCCAGGCTTTGTTTATGGCGTTCTGCATCGCCCGCTCCACGCTTACGTCCGTCTTGCCGTACTTTCTGCCCAAGGCGGAGCAGATGCCGGTTTCCTGCTTCTGAAGTATCATTATTATGGCGTCGAGAAGATAGGCGCGCCCAATGTGCTTTGGGCTGATGCCGACGCGGTCAAGCTCCGCCGAAAGCAGCCTGGCGAGACGTTTTTCCGCTTGCGTCGGCGCCTCGCTCGCGCGCAGGCTTTGCTGCCTTCCGCCGTTCCTGCTTTGTATGGCTTCCTTCATCAGCCTGAGCAAATCGATGACGGCTTTCGGGGAGAAATCGGCCTGATGCTTGGACATTATGAAGTCCGCGCCCAGCTTCCTGGCGTATTCGTAGGTTACGCCGCTCGTATTGTTGGTGGAAACCAAGATATACGGCCTATACGGGAGGGCTGCTCCGTTGAGCTCCTGCAGAAAGCGCAGGCCGTTTCCTGCCCCCCGGTGCAGCTCAAGATCCAAAATAACCGCGTCCGGCAGGGAACTCTTGACATAATCAAGAGCCGCCTCGGAGCTGTTTGTAATTTTTCCAAGATACACGTCGTCGAGCTCGTCGACGTAGCGCCTTATTTTGGCGCAAAGCTCCTCGTCGTCTTCCACCAGCAGAAGGCTCAGCATTTCGTTCACGGCATCCAAACCTCACAATGATACATTATTTTTTTAATACTTATATATCATGTTTGCGGCGAAAAACCAATAAAAAGCAATGAAAACCAATGAAAAATCCCTAATTGGTTGCAATTACATAAAACGCTCCTTTACTGTATAAAGATTGCGTTAGTCAAAAAAATAAAGCCTCCTTTGTCAGATCTAAAGCTCTTTCCAATTATCTGATACCGGAAAAGGAGAGCATCTATCCGCAATAGATGCTCTCCTTTTCGTGCCGCAAAGCCCGTTTGCAAAGGCTCGGGCATGAGCCGCGCATAACAATTTAGCAAATGAAAAATTGAGATTATGTTGAGAAAATTTTAAATTGATGATAACATAAAACAATAAATATTAATCATTACTAAATATGAGCGGAGGTCGACGCAAATGAAAAAGCGGATGGTCAATTACCGCAGAAAGGTCGAAGCCGCGCTCTCGGGCGGGGGTCCGGCGGATTGGGAAAAGCTGAGGGAAGAACACCTTGTCCGGATTTCCTTTTTTCAGCATGAGCGGGCGATGCATCTGGCCGTTACGGGCTTGTTCGGCCTGATAGAGGTGCTGGCGGCGGCGCTTTATCTTAACAGCCGTTCGCCGTCCGTCTGCGCCTTCGGCCTTGCCGTTCTCGTCCTGCTTGTGCCGTATGTCTTTTATTATTACGGCCTGGAAAACGAGCTGCTTAGGCTCTACGCGCTGTATGACCGCATAGCCGAAAAAAGCGGTGAAGGCATCATATCGCAGCCGGAGAGGCCTGGAGCCTGAACGTATGGCTCCCGCCTCCCGCCGCCGCATATAAAGCCGATATATGCCAACGGCGCTTAGCGCCAGGGGCCCGACAGGTTTGCCGCATGCGGTTAAAGACGCGGTAAAACTGTTTGCATGCGCAATTTGCAGTTGTGTTTCATTTGATATGATATATAATTATTGAATAACGATATGCCAAAGCGCGGCGGGCGATTCTGTGCGAAAGGAAAAACCCTATGGCCAAAGCTGTTCTTCTTGCGTCCGAAAGCGACGCAGTCAGCCTGATTATGGAGGTTAAAGACAGATACAGGCTTGATTTTTTGTACATAGAGGCCGTGGAAACGGGCGAGGCGGAGCATGCCTTCAGAAAGGCGGCCGAAGCCGGAGCCGATATCATAATCGCATACGGCCTGCAAACCGAAAGAGCCGCAAAGGCCGCAAATCTGCCCGTCATAGACATAAGCTTGACGGGGCAGGACGTCGCTATGCTGGCGGACAGGGCTATAGCCGGACTTGCCGGCGCCCCGTCAGCGCCGCAGGTCGCGCTGATAGTTTACGACTGCATGCTAAGCGTCTCGATGCAAGCCGGCCCGGCGCTTGGCGCGGGGGTCAGGATCTACAGGCTTGACGGATATTCGGGAGCGATGCCAGCCGTCGAACAGGCCTTAAGGGACGGCTGCGGCGTGATCATTGGCGGAAGGGCGGTCTGCGACTGTGCGGAGCAGCTCAGGCTGCCCTCGATGCGCGCCTTTGCCGGAAGGGAAGGAATAGAAAACGCCCTGCTCAAAGCCGAGCTGCTTTCCCGATCCATAGACCTTGAAAAAAGAAACGAAGCGGAAAACACGGCCTATTTGAACGGAATATTCCACGGCGTTATCGAGGTTAATAAAAACGGCGAGATACGTCGCATAAACGAGCGCGCCGCAAATCTGCTCGGCTACCGGGACCGCGGCGTGATCGGGCGCCCGTTGCTGGAAAGCTTTCCTCATCTCGGAAAAAGCGTTTTAGACGCGGTGCTTCACGAGGGACAGCAGGTCCTTTCCCTGATAATAAAGCTTAAAGACAGGGACGTGGTGACCAACATAGAGCCGATTGCGCTTGAAAAGGAAATTATCGGCGCGGTTGTTACGATCCAGGAGGGCAGAAAAATACATGAAATAGCCGAGGAGCTGAGAAAGGAACTGTACGCCCACGGCTTTGTTGCCGCAATGCGCTTTGAAAAGCTCCCTGCCGGCGGGAATCCGGCTTACGCCGGCATGATAGCGAAGGCTAAAAAAGCCTCGGAAAACAGCGCGCCGGTGCTGATTTTCGGCGAGGAGGGAACGGAGCTGCTTGCCGTAGCCCAATGCATCCATAACGCCGGCTCCCGCTCCTCCTGCGGGTTTGTCGAGGTCGATTGCAACGCGTGGGAGCCGGATTATCTTGACGAGATGCTTTTTGGAGTAAAGCGGAGGATTGCAGGCGAATACTACGACAGAAGCCTGATAGACAAGGCTGAGGACGGAACGCTGTTTCTCAACGGCGTCGAGGCTCTGAGCGCCGAATTGCAATATAAGATATGCAAGCTGGTGCGCGGCACTTTGCATCTCAACGGCGAAAACCGCCAGATGCCCGCGAACGTAAGGGTGATAGCGGGCGCTGCGACGGACCTGAGGGCTTTGAAGGATGACGGCAGGATCGGGAGCGACTTTTTTTATACGTTTAGCGTTCAAACGCTTGAGATTCCCCCGCTCCGGCGGCGAAGCGAGGACATCGAAGGCCTGGCCGACTATTTCCTCGGCTATTATGGAGGTATGTACTCAAAGCCCGTAAGGCTGACCAAGGACGCCTTGGGCTTTATGAAAGCCTATGATTGGCCGGGCAATATCAGACAGCTTGATAATTTCTGCCACAGGCTGGTGCTGCAGACGACTAGGAGAAGCGTAGACGAGGCCTTCGTCAGAAGCCAGCTTGCGGAAATGGAACCCTGCTCCAGGCCTGAAGCGCCATGCCCTCCCCAGCAGGCCAAGGATGCGGAAGCGCAGCGGCTGATTGAGGCGCTGAAAAGAAATGGCGGCAGCCGCAGCCTGACCGCGAAGGAGCTTGGAATCAGCACGACGACCCTCTGGAGAAGGATGATGAAGCATGGAATAACGCGGGAGAACTGCGGAGGATGAAAGCGTTTCATATATTGCAAAACTGAAAGATATTAATTGCGTTACGTGAACGATTAATATATATGACATAATTTAAGGCCAGATATTATATATTGCGCCAGTAGACATATGTTTTTTCAGGCATTAAGCTGAATCGAACTGCCACAGGATAAAGCTTAGGAGGGAAATCGGCGAATGCTTAAGAAAAGAATGCTGGCTCTGCTTGCGGCGCTGCTGTTTGCGGCGGCGCTTTTTGTCGGTTGCGGCGGCAATAGCGCGGAGGCCGGCAGAAACGGAGAAGGCGAAGTAACCGGCGCGGCCGCCGAAGCGGGCTCCGACGCCGCGGCTTCTTCCGCGGGTAATGCGGCGGAGGAAACAAGCTCGCCATATAAATTTGCCGCCGGCAAATTCAAGGCCGACGAAAACGGACTGGCCTTGGAAAAATACACGTATGAGTTGCCGCTGAGCACCACGGACGAGGTTTTTACCTATTGGACAACCTGCTTTACGCCCCAATATCTGCCCGAGGGCGGCATGAACGAATCCGAGCTTCCGCTCGAGGTAGAGAAGCGCACGGGCGTGCATGTAGATTATCAGGTGGTGGCGTCCGAGTCGAGGGCCGAAAACTTTGCGGTTCTTCTGGCTTCCGACGACCTTTGCGACATGATGTGCAACGTGCATTTTTTCTACAGCGGAAACGTTAGGGACGCGGTGGTTACCGATAATTATTTCATTAATTTTTATGATTACCGCCAGTATATGCCCAATTATATTTATGAGGCAACCAAAGACCCGAACGACAGAGACACGATTAAGGCCGTTTTTACCGAGGACAATCTGATACTGGCGGCATACTGCCTTAAAAAGGAGGGCCAGTTGCCGTCCGGGCCCTTCATGCGGGGCGACTGGCTCGATAAAATGGGCAAGACCTATACCGACATCGTAACGTTTGACGATCTGCACGAGGCGCTTATGTTTTTCAAGTCTCAGCTTGGCATAGAGCATCCAACCTCAATATATAAGACTCTTGAGGTTGTAGGCTGCAACGAATGGGTGGGCTACGACACCTATTGCTTCTGCTCCGGCATTCCGCAGGCGCTGGTCGTTGACGGAAAGGTAAGGCTGGCCAACATGAACCAGAACGACTACGATCTGATGACCATGCTCAACAGCTGGTACAACGACGGCATAATCGACCCAAACTGGTCCTCCTGCTCGGGCTGCGCCGATTTGAACGACAAAATTAAGGCGAGCCAGATAGGCTATATAATAGGAGGAGGCATCAGCATCGCGGCCCATAACGACGTGATACCGGCAGACGCGAAGGTGGGCTGGGTGCCGGTATCGAAGCCGCTGAGATATAAGGGTCAGACTCTGCACTTGGGCTTCAATCTCTCAAGGCTGTCCTGGGGAAGCACATGGATAGCCTCGTCCTGCGAGAATATCCCGCTATGCTGCACCTGGCTTGACTGGCGCTACAGCGAGGAAGGCTCCTTCCTTTACGGCTACGGCATAGAAGGGCTGACCTATGAGTACGATGAAAACGGCCAGCTTTGGATAACCGACTACATCGTCAACCACCCCGCTTATTGGGGCATGATAATGTGCATGTACAGTCTCAACCATGTAACCGACGGCGGATTGAAGATAGACTTTTCAATGAATATGAAAATCAACAAGGACGTTCCCGGCTATCTGGCCTATTGGATGAGCACCCCGCATGACAACGAGTATGTATATCCTGCCAGCATCTCCTATACAAGCGAGCAGAGCAGCGAGCTTGCTCAATATGGAGGCGACATAGGCACCTATGTTGAGGAGAATTACATAGCCTTTGTGGACGGCTCCAAGCCGCTCAGCGAGTGGGACAGCTATGTAGAAGGCCTGTACGCGATAGGCGTACAAAAAGTAATAGATATTTATCAGGAAGCCTATGACGCCTATATGGCGTAAAGGAGAATGCCATGCAAAGAGAGGGTTAGCGTGAGGAGTCATGCTAACCCTCTCCACTGGCGGAGAAAGAGCCCTGCGCAAACCCGGCGTTTATACCGGCGCGACCGAGCGCCGCAAGAGGCGGCCTTGAATTATACGGCGGAAAGGAAAGGATGGTAATATGAAGCAGCTTAACTTTTTCCATGGCGCGGCGGGTACGTGCAATTTCGAGTCCAAGCAGGCATGCCCGCCGGTATCCGGGCTTAAGGAAAAACGCGCGGAGCTGGTTAGCGGCATGGTGAACATCTGGTATGAGTACATCCCGTCGCATTATGATCCCGAGAAAAAATATCCGCTCGTTGTAGAGCTGCACGGTGGCGGAATGGACGGAAAGCGCTGGGCCGCAATGAGCATGTGGCACATGATGGCCGAGGACTACGGCCTTATCGCCGTCTACCCCAACAGTCCGGACTACCAGGCCTGGATGCTGGGCGACAGGGACGTGCAGTATCTGTACGACCTGATTGAGCGTGTCTGTATGGAATATTCCATAGACCGCAGCCGAATTTACATGCAGGGCATGTCCAACGGGGACCAGATGACGCTGGCCTTTTCAATGAAGCATCCGGAGGTGCTTGCCGCAGCCGGCTTCTCCACGGGGCCGACGGCAATCGAGCTGTTCGACGAAGGGGAAAAGCCTCTCGCCCCGCTGCCGGTCATACAGATGAGAGGCGAAAAGGACGTCTTATACATGCACGAAAAACGGTACGACGATGTCTATGAGGACCGCTACTCCATGAACGACCTCAACAGGGAGATATGGAAGGAGGTAAACGGCCTGACCGAGCTCCCGGCCCTTACGGTCGTCGGCAAGGACAATTTCCTGTTCTATAAGGGGGAAAAAGCAGACCTTATAAACTGGGAGGTGCGCGACATGGGGCACAGGCACCCGCCCTGCGAGGCCCAGGTTTTCTGGAGCTGCCTGTATTCCGGCCGCGCAAGGATAGACGGCAAAATAACGGATACCGGCGTGCTCCGCTCCCTGGAAGGACAGGAGGATGCCGTGGTCCTTTCTCTCGGAAGCGGCCTGCTGTATAAGAAAAATAAGGCGCTGCCCATAAGCCGGGACGGGAACAAAAACGCAATAGTCCGCTATTTCGCGCCGGCCTCAGTAGGCGGCTTCGGCTCGGCGGGGCTGAACGAAATGTTTGAAACCGGCGCGCTCTACGCTCCCGCCGATTTCTTTGCCGCCGCCTTCGGCGCAAAAGTCGAGTATCTCGAAGGCGGCGACAAGGCTTCGGTTGCGTTTGCCGACGGTAACACGGCGCTTTTCTACGCCGAAACGACGCTGGTGCGCTACAGGGGCGAGTACTGCTCCATGAAAAAGCCAAGCCTGCTGCTTTGCGGAATATTCTACGTGCCCGTCGGCGAGTTTTGCGGGGATCTGATGGGGCTGCACGTAAGCGAAGCCGACGACTGCATGCTGATAAGCGCGACGCACAGCCAGCTGGGCCGGTATACGGCCCGGATCCTGCGCGGACTGCTGGGTGGGCAGCGGCGGCCGCTGCCTCCAAAACAGACGGCAGTTTAAGAATGAATTATTAAACCCAACAAAGGCCCGGCCGGCAGAAGGCAGGCGACGCATTTGGGCCGAATTAAAGGACAGGTTGAATGAACGATATTGAAAAATTGATTTACAGGATACCCAAGGATTACCACTATTGGAGGCCCGGCTATAGCGTGCCGGCGGGCTGGCTGCATGGAAGCTCCAGCCTGCCGGGAGCGCGGCTGGATATGGGCTTCGTCGCGGTCCCTTGCGAAGGCGTCGTGGATTATCCGCATTTTCACAATGCCGTCGAGGAATACCTTATGTTCGTCGGCTCCGATTTGGTGAATTTTTTCGATTTCGACGCGGAGATAGAGCTGTGGCTGGGTGAGGAGCCCGACAGGCTTGAAAAGTACGTGATTACCGAGCCGACCATAGTGCGCATACCGCCCGGCCTCTGGCATTGCCCTGTCAGGTACAGGCGCATAGGCAGGCCTGTGGCGTTTTCAGCCGTCTATATGGACGGGGACTGGTCGAAGGTGACGCGCCGGATAAGGCCTGACGGAAAGACCGATTACCCATTTATAAGCCCAAGCCTTAGGCGCGGCGAAAAGCGCAGGCCGGAGGCGCCCTCCTTCCGCACCGATAAATTGGAAGAAAAAATTGGATGCAAGACGGAGAGAGATTCCGCGGATGCATACGGCGCGGAATGGGCGGCTAAACTGCTGAGCGCCGAGCCGGAGCCAAGGAGCGGCAAATACGACAAATATGTGTTTACGATACCTAAGGGCTACCACAATTGGGGGGAGCTGTACGCAAATCCCAGGGGCCGTTTCAACGGGACTGGGTTCATGCCCGGGGCAAGGCTTTATTTCGGCTTCAGCGTAGCCATGAAGCCGCACCCGGCGGAGGTTCCGCATATCCACAACGGGACGGAGGAATACCTGTGGTTCACCGGGGCAAATCTTGAGGACATATTTGATTTCGATGCCGAAATCGAGGTATCCTTAGGCTGTGACCCCGACCATATGGAAACCGTGACCGTTACGGAGCCTACGGTGATACGAATCCCGCCCAGGCTCTGGCACTGCCCCTATGTGTTCAAGCGCATAGGGAAGCCCGTGAATTTTATGGCCATGTATCTCGACGGGGACTGGGCGAAGATAACGCGCAAAAAAGATGAAAAGGGCGATTATGAGTATCTTTTCGAGGGCGCCAGCCTGAAAAAGTGCGTCTACAATCCGGAGCTGACCTGCGTTTACTGCGGAAGGTGCTTCAAGGAAGGACTATTGAAGGACAAAACATGAATTTAAGCGAGCTTTTGCTGTCTTTAAAGGACTGCCCCTGCGGGAGGGAGCATAAATTTTGCGTGGAAACCGTCGAAATAGGGCGGGGACTGACCGCGTCTGCAGGCCGGCTGCTGAAAAGCGCCGGCTTTCCGAGCAAAATATTGCTGGTTGCGGACGAAAATACGCTCAGGGCTTCCGGAGGGCTGCGGCAGAGCCTCGCCGCTTTTGGCTTTGAGGTCAGGGAAAGGATATACCCAAATTTGCTCTATGCCCGAATCGAGGACGCGGAGGAGCTCCGGGTCTTGTGCCGGGACGCAGGCGGGGTGCTTGCCGTTGGTTCCGGCTCAATCTGCGATTTGTGCAGGCTAGCCGCGCACAGGGAAAACAAGGCGTTTGCGATTTACGCGACGGCCCCGTCGATGGACGGGTTTGCCTCGGATTCGTCGCCTGTAATTGCCAACGGCTTCAAGCTTACCCTTCCCGCCAAGCAGCCGGAGCTCATCCTTGCCGATACCGAGGTGCTCGCCTCCGCTCCGGCGGAGCTGAAGGCGGCCGGCTTCGGAGATATGGCGGCAAAATACACCGCTTTGGCGGACTGGCGCATGGCCTGCGCGCTGACTGGGGAGTATTACTGCCCCAAAATAGCGGAGCTTGTCCTTCAGGGCCTCGATAAGGTCATGTCCATGGCCGACAGGCTTAGGCAAAACGACGCTGAGGCCGCCGGCTGCGTAATGGAGGGCCTGGTAATGAGCGGGCTGGCCATGGCCCTGGCCGGCAGCTCGCGCCCTGCTTCGGGCGCGGAGCATGTGCTGTCCCACTTCTGGGAATGCAAAAAGCTTCAGCAGGGCAGGTGGGTTGAATTCCACGGGAAAAAGACGGGTATAGCGTCGGTAATAATTGCCGGATTATACAGGAGGCTGGCTTTGTTTCCGGATGTGGAGACGCATGAAGACAGGACGGATTGGGAGGCGGTCCGCAGAGCCTATGGCGGCGGGCTGGCCGATGAGATGATGAAAATGAACAGGCCGACGGTGACGGATGAAATCGATCCCGCCGTCCTAAAAGAAAAATGGCCTGAGCTCAGGCGCATCATTATGGAAACGCTGCCTGAGGAGAAAGCTCTGCGCAGGCTGCTGAGAAGAGCGGGAGCGGCCGTGGAGCCGCACGAGGCCAATATCGACGCAGAGCTGCTGGAATCCGGGCTTAAATATCATCCGTATATGCGGCACAGGGTTCTGCTGACAAGACTGCTGCCGATGATGGATTTTAAGGAGTGACTCAGGTTGAAGGCAAAACTTACGGCGAATAAAAGCTATGTCATAGGCGAAATATCTCCGAGGCTTTACGGCTCCTTCATCGAGCACTTGGGAAGGGCCGTATATGGCGGCATCTATGAGCCCGACCACCCATTGGCGGACGACATGGGCTTCAGGAAGGACGTGCTGGAGCTTGTAAGGCAACTAAACGTGCCCATAGTGCGCTATCCCGGCGGCAACTTTGTATCGGGCTACAACTGGGAGGACGGAACGGGCGACAAATCCAAACGTCCGCGCAGGGCGGAGCTGGCCTGGTCCAGCATAGAAACAAACCAGGTGGGCATAGACGAATTCCAGGAGTGGGCGTCCCGCGCCGGCTGCGAGGTAATGATGGCTGTAAATCTTGGAACGGGTACGGTCGAGGATGCAAAAAACCTTGTGGAATACTGCAATTTTCCCGGCGGCACCAAATACAGCGACCTAAGGCGTGCAAACGGCTTTGAAAAGCCCTTCGGCATTAAAACCTGGTGCCTGGGCAACGAAATGGACGGTCCATGGCAGATAGGGCACAAGACCGCCGAGGAATACGGCCGCCTGGCCTGCGAGGCGGCAAAGGTAATGAAGCTGACGGATCCTTCCATCGAGCTGGTGGCCTGCGGCAGCTCTCATTCCGGAATGCCTACCTTCGGCCTCTGGGAAACGGAGGTGCTCAGGCAGTGCTGGGAGCAGGTGGACTACCTGTCCCTGCACAGCTATTATGGGAACAGGAGCGGCGATACGGCGGAGTTCCTAGGGTGCTCCCTTGATATGGACAGGTTTATTGAAAGCGTAGCAGCCATCTGCGACTATATCAAGGCGATCAAGCGCTCCGATAAAACCATGCGCCTGTCCTTCGACGAGTGGAATGTATGGTACCACAGCAACGAGAAGGACAAGCAGGCGGAAAAGTGGCTTGTTGCGCCGCCGCTGCTTGAGGACGCGTACACCTTTGAGGACGCTCTTGCAGTGGGCTGCCTGCTTATTACCCTGCTGAAGCATGCCGACAGGGTAAAAATAGCCTGCCTTGCCCAGCTTGTGAACGTTATTGCCCCCATAATGACGGAAAACGGGGGAAAAGCCTGGGCCCAGACCATTTACTGGCCGTTCATGCACGCCTCAAGATACGGCAGGGGAAAAGCGCTGAGGTGCGTAGTTGAGTGCGGGAGCTACAGAACAGCCCGTTATGGCGAGGTTCCGTATCTCGAGGCGATCGCGGCCGTTGACAGCGGCGAGCTTACGGTATTTGCCGTAAACCGCAGCCTAGACGAGGACATGGAGCTTGAGCTGGATATTTCAGGCTTCGGGAGGCTCGAGCTTATTGAGCATATAGCGCTGACCAGCGAGGATCTTAAGGCCGTAAACACTGCCGAAAAGCCGGACGCCGTAGTTCCCTCGGCGGGAAAAACGGCAGGGACGGCCCCGTCGCTGGAAAAGCATTCCTGGAACGTGCTGCGTTACAGGATAGCCGGGAGGTGAAGAGCTATGGGCAAGTACAGCATAGGAGTGGATTTCGGGACTCTGTCCGGCAGGGCGGTGGTTGTTGACGTATCAAGCGGAAAAATAGCGGCCCAAGCCGTTAAAAATTATACCCATGGAGTTATGGATAAAGAGCTGCCGGGAGGCGCGAAATTGGGACGGGACTGGGCGCTCCAGCATCCCATGGACTATCTTGAGGTTTTTTACGAGGCTATTCCTGAAGCGCTGAAGATGAGCGGGATAGACGGACGCGACGTTATAGGCGTATCGGTTGATTTTACGGCCTGCACCATGCTGCCGCTGGACAAAAACCATATGCCCCTTTGCTTTTTGGAGGAATTTAAAAACGAGCCGCACGCATATGTTAAATTGTGGAAGCATCACGCCGCCCAGGAACAGGCCAACCGCCTCAACGAAACGGCCCGGAGCAGGGGCGAAGCCTTCCTTGACCGATACGGAGGCAGGATATCCTCGGAATGGCTCGTCCCCAAAATAATGCAGATACTTGAGGAAGCTCCGGAGGTGTATGAAAAGAGCGCGGTTTTTGCCGAGGCGGCGGACTGGGTGACCTTCATGCTCTGCGGCTCCTTTATCCGCAACGCCTGCACCGCGGGCTACAAGGCCCTGTGGAGCAAGCGGGAAGGCTATCCCTCCAAATCCTTTTTCAAGGCTCTCGACGCGAGGCTGGAAAACCTGGTCGAGGAGAAGCTTGGCGGACGGATAGAGCCGACGGGCAGAAGGGCGGGCTTCCTTTCCCGGGAAATGGCCGGGAGGCTGGGGCTGGGCTCCGATGTGGCGGTGGCCGTGGCCAATGTGGACGCGCATGTGTCCCTTCCGGCCGTGGGCATAACGGAGCCGGGCAAGCTGCTCATGATCATCGGCACCTCCACCTGCGACATACTGCTGGGTACGGAGGAAAAGTCCGTCGAAGGCATGTGCGGCGTGGTTGAGGACGGGGTGATAGAGGGTTTCTACGGCTACGAAGCCGGCCAGAGCTGCGTCGGCGACCACTTCGATTGGTTTGCGGCAAACTGCGTACCCGGGCATATGCATGAGGAAGCCGAACGGGCGGGCATGGATATTCAAGCTTGCCTGACGGACAAGGCGGCCCGCTATTTGCCTGGAGAGAGCGGGCTTTTGGCTCTGGACTGGTTCAACGGCAACCGCTCGGTTCTTGTTGACGCGGATCTTTCGGGCCTTATGTTAGGCATGACGCTCAGGACCAGGCCCGAGGAGCTATACCGGGCGCTGATAGAAGCCACGGCCTACGGACAGAGAATGATAATAGAGGCCTTCGAAGCCTCCGGGGTCCCCGTAGAGGAGCTTTACGCCTGCGGCGGCATATCCTGGAAAAACCGCCTGATGATGCAGATATATGCGGATGTAATGAACAGGCCTATACGCATATCGGCAAGCAGCCAGACTCCGGCGCTGGGTGCGGCCATGTTCGGGGCTGTGGCAGCCGGTAAAGCAAGGGGCGGCTACGACAGCATAACGGACTGCGCAAAGGTTATGGGCGGGGTAAGCGAGACCTATTATCCGATACCTGAAAACGTCAGGGTATATAACGCGCTCTACGCCGAATACAGTAAGCTGCACGACTTCTTCGGGCGCGGGGGCAACGACGTCATGAAAAGACTCAGGGCGATAAGAACGGAGAACGGCCATGCTTGAAGCTTTGAAAAAAGAGGTATATGAGGCCAATCTTGAGCTTGCCAGGCGAGGTCTGGCCATATACACCTGGGGCAACGCCAGCGGGATAGACAGGGAAGCGGGGCTGATAGTCATCAAGCCCAGCGGAGTGGATTACGGCAAATTGCGGCCGGAGGATATGGCGGTGGTGGATCTGGACGGAAGGACGGTTGAGGGAAGCCTGAGGCCCTCCAGCGACACGCCGACGCATATTGAGCTGTACAAGGCTTTCCCCAAGATAGGCGGCGTAGCGCACACGCACAGCATATACGCCACAGCCTTTGCCCAGAGCGGCAGAGCAATACCCGCCTGCGGCACGACGCACGCGGATTATTTTCACGGGCCCGTTCCCTGCGCCAGGGCGCTTACGGAGGCTGAGGTGGCCGGCGAGTATGAAAAAAATACCGGCCTTATCATAGCGGAGCTGTTTTGCGGAATCGACCCGCTTGAGCTGCCCGCCTGCCTCGTAAAAAGCCATGGGCCCTTTTCGTGGGGCAGGGACTGCGCGGAAGCGGTATACCACGCGGCGGTGCTGGAGTATTGCGCTCAGATGGCGGCGATAACAGAAGCGCTCGGCGCAGGCGAGGGAGCGCCCCGCTATCTTTTGGACAGGCATTATTACAGAAAGCACGGCAAAAACGCTTATTACGGACAGAGGGAGGATTAAAAGGATGGCAAAGCTTTACTTTTTAACGGGCAGCCAAAGCTTGTACGGGGAGGATGCCCTTAGGCAGGCGGCCGAGCACGGGCGCGAAATTGCACGCTATCTTGACTCGCAAATGGGCGAAGCGGCAAGGATTGAAGCGCTGCCTATCGTGGCAAGCTCGGAGGACATAACGGCCGCGTGCAGGAAGGCCTCGTGCGACGACGACTGCGTCGGGGTCATCGCATGGATGCATACCTTCAGTCCTGCGAAGATGTGGATTAAGGGCCTGCAGTGCCTGAGCAAGCCGCTGCTTCATCTTCATACCCAGTACAATGAGAAGCTCCCCTATGACTCGATAGATATGGATTTTATGAATCTCAACCAGTCCGCACACGGAGACAGGGAATACGCCTTCATCCTTTCAAGGCTGGGCATAAGGCATCATACCGCGGTGGGATATTACAAAGACGCGGACACGGTGGCCGAGGTCAGGCGCTTTGCGGAAACGGCAAAGGCCGTGGATTATTCACGGAAGCTCAGGGTCGCAATGCTCGGCGGCAACATGCGGGAGGTCGCCGTTACGGACGGGGACAGGGTCGAGAGCCAGATAAGGTACGGCTGGGAGGTTAACTACTACGGCGTCGGCGACCTTGCGGCTATCGCAAGCGGCGTCGGCAAGGACGAAGCGGAGGCCAAGCTTGCCGAGTACGGAAGGCTTTATGATATAAAAACGGAGGATATTGAGGCCGTAAGGACCCAGGCCGCTTACGAGATCGCGCTGCGGCGCTTTTTGAGCGAGGGCGGCTTCGGCGCCTTTACCGACACGTTCCAGGACCTGCACGGACTGGAGCAGCTTCCGGGGCTGGCGGTGCAGCGGCTGATGGCTGAAGGCGTAGGCTTTGCGGCCGAGGGCGACTACAAAACGGCGGCGCTTAGCGCCGTCCTGTGGAAGCTGGCGGAAGGCAGAAAGGGCGCCACCGGCTTTATGGAGGACTACACCTATGATTTCGCCCGCGGGCTGGTGCTGGGCGCCCATATGCTGGAGGTATCGCCCGCGTTTGCGGCGGAAAGGCCCAGAGTGGAGGTCCATCCGTTGGGCATAGGCGGAAAGCGGCCGCCGGCGAGGCTGGTTTTCGACGGCGTGACCGGAAGCGGAGTCGCCGTGTGCATGACGGACATGGGCGACAGGTTCAGGCTTATATGCGCCGAGATAGAGCTGGTCGGGCAGCCCGAGGCCACGCCCAGGCTACCCGTGGCCAGGCTGATGTGGAAGCCCAGGCCGGATTTCAAAACGGGCATAAAAGCCTGGCTGGAGGCCGGGGGCGGGCATCACACCGTGGTTTCGACGGCGCTGGCTTCCGGGGACATAGAGCTCTTTGCAAAGCTGACGGGTACCGAGCTGGTCTTGATAAAATGAGAGATTTTACCTATTGGTGCCCTACGGAGGTCATATTCGGAAGGGATGCGGAGCTGAAGACGGCCGAAGCGGCCGCGAGGCACGGGGGAAGCAGGCTCCTTGTGGTATACGGCGGACAAAGCGCCGTCAGGTCGGGGCTGCTGGACAGGCTCTGCGGCGGCTTTAAGGATAAGGGGCTTCATTATGAGCTGCTCGGAGGCGTGCGCCCGAATCCGCGGCTCGGCTTTGTGCGCGAGGGCGTAAAAAACGCGCTTGCCATGGGAGCCGATATGATAATTGGCGTCGGCGGCGGCAGCGCCATCGACACGGCCAAGGCGATAGCCCACGGCGCGGCCAACCCTGAGACGGATGTTTGGGATTTCTGGCTGAGGGTTAAAACGGTCGAAAAAAGCCTTCCAGTCGGGGCCGTGCTTACGGTTCCGGCGGCCGGCAGCGAAACCAGCGATTCCGCGGTCATAACCAACGAGACGGAGGGCGAGAAAAGAGGCCTGAGCACACATTTCAACCGGCCCGCCTTTGCGATTATGAATCCCGCCCTTGCCGCCACGATATCAAGGTTTCAGGCGGCCTGCGGGGTTACCGATATACTGATGCATACGCTTGAAAGGTACTTCTGCCCGGAAACGGGCAACGCCTTCACCGACGAGGTTGCCGAGGCGCTGATGAGAACCGTCGTGAGGTTCGGAAAAAGGGCGGTGGAGGATCCCGCCGACTACGAGGCCATGAGCGAGCTGATGTGGTGCGGCAGCGTATCGCACAACGGGTTTACCGGTCTTGGCGGAACCAAGGACTTTGCCAGCCACCAGCTTGCCCATGAGCTCGGGGCCGTATTCGACGTTGCTCACGGAGCGGCGCTTTCGTCGGTATGGGGAAGCTGGGCGTCCTACGTTATGGGGAAAAATCCCGCCAGATTTGCCAAATACGCTAAAAATGTCTGGGGCCTTGAGGGGGCCGGGGCCGGTATAGAGCGGACGGTCGGCTTCTTCAGGGAATTGGAGATGCCGACATGCCTTTCGGATCTGGGGATAGGGTTTCTGACGGACCGGGAGTTGGACAGGCTGGCCCTCGGCTGCACGTACGGCAGGACGCGCACCATAGGCAGCTTCATGACGCTTGATTACGCGGATATACGCAGTATTTACGCGGCGGCCAATATGTAGCGAATATTATATGGAAAGGGCGGTTTTATAATGACAGGCAGAGTGTATAAGGAGCCAGCGAGGGAAATACCTGTCTACGACGAGTGCGACATACTCGTGGTGGGCGGCGGCAGCGCCGGGCACAGCGCAGCGGTTGCGGCGGCGCGGGCTGGCGCGAAGAACGTTATACTGATGGAGCGCTACGGCTATATGGGCGGCGACGTCACCGGAGGCTATGTGCTTATGGTGCCCAAGCTTTCATGGTACGACAAATCCTTTGTCCGGGGACTTCAGGAGGAATGGTTTGCAAGGCTGGAAAAAATACCCGGGGCCGTGCTGGGGCCGAGCCTTGCGCAAATCGGGACCTCCGACCCAGCCCTGCTGAACGCGTGGCGCTCCATACACGGCTGCGTCAGCGAAAGCGAGCCCAAGAGGCTCGTTCGCGCCGTTTATTACGAACCAAATCAGTTAAAAATCGAGCTGGACAAGATGCTGCTTGAGCATAAGGATGCGATACGCGTACAATACCACTGCTGGTGCACAAAGCCCATCATGGAAGGAAACGAAATAAAGGGCGTTGTTTTCGAAAGCAAGGAGGGGAGAAAGGCCATTTACGCAAAGACCGTGATCGACGCGACAGGCGACGGCGATATTTTATGGCAGACCGGAGCCCCGTACAAGGAGCTTGCCGACAGCAATACGCGCTCAAGCACCACGGCTCTGGTTTGGCGTGTCGGCGGCATAGACTGGAATCTCTACTACGAGTGGCAGAAGGCAAATCCCGAAGCCTCTGGAGCCTTGTACGCGGGCATTTGCAGAATAGCCGGCTTCCGCTGCGCACCGATTCCGGGAAGCAAATACGACTGGGCATGGATAAACAACTGGCATGCCGACAGGGATTGCTCTAAAATCAAGGATATGACTGAAACGGAAATCAATACCCGCAGCACGATGCGCGAGGTGCTGGACTATCTTAAGGAGGCCTGTCCGGTCGCCTTCCGCGACGCCTACATATACGATATTGCGCCCCAGCTCGGCTGCCGCTGCAGCCGCAGGCTGCAGGGCGAATATGTCATGACGCCCGCCGATTTCGCGCTGGCCCCAAAATTCGACGACGTGATAGCCTGGCACTCCACCATATGCATGATCAACGATTGCGCCCCGATTGAAATACCATACAGGGCCATGCTCCCGAAAAAGGTTGAAAACCTGCTCTGCCCCGGGCGGCACATTTCGGCCGACGATGTGGCTATAGACTGGCTGACCCTGATACCTCAGTGCGTCGGAACCGGGCAGGCGGCCGGCGTCGCCGCGGCGGTTGCCGTTTCGGACGGTACGAACGTAAGAAATGTAAATATAAGGAAGGTACAGGATATACTGGTCGAGCAGGACGTGCCCCTTCCGAGGCATCCCGGTGTCGACCCCTCCTATACGCAATGCTGCCAGGAGCATGAATACGGCCTGTATACGGAGCTGGCAAAAAAGGCCCGGGCCGAGGCCGAGTCCATAAAAGCCTACAGGCAATGGTAATGAAGCGGGCCCCGGCGCTTGCGCGCCGGGGCCTTTAAAAGCCGAGAGGACGGAAAATAGATGAAGATTGCGCTTATGATAAACGAGAAGAATATGGAGCGGTATTCCGCAAAGGAGGACATAAGCTGCGCCTGGGAGCTGATACGGCTCGGCAACGGAGAGGTGCCGGACAGCGAGCTGATTGCCACGGACGCCGAAGCGATAGTGGCCGACGCCGTGAGGCCGGTAAGCGAAGCCGTGATTAAGGCAATGCCGCGGCTTAAGCTGATACACTCTCAGGGGGTCGCATACAATCTTATAGACTGCAGGGCTGCGGCCGAGCGGGGCGTATACGTCTGCAACAACGCCGGAGTAAACGCCGGAGCGGTGGCGGAGCACGCCGTCATGCTGATGCTGGCGCTGCTGAGGCGGTTTGCGGAATCCCAGGCATATGTATATGCGGGGCGCCAGATGGAATTCAAAAATCTGTGCTTTGAAAACGGACTTCCGGAGCTTGCCGGAAAGCATGTCGGGCTTATAGGCATGGGCGCTATCGGCAGGGAGCTTGCCAAGAGGCTCTCGGCCTTCGGCTGCCGCCTGAGCTATAACAGCCGCAGGCCGGCGGCGGAGAGCTGCGGAGCTGAGTTTATGGCGAAGGAGGAGCTTTACGCTTCCTGCGATATTATCAGCCTTCACGCGCCGGTGACGCCGGAAACGATCAATATGATCGACGACGACGCCCTCTCGCGCTTTAACCCGGGGACCCTGCTCATAAATACGGCTCGGGGCGAGCTTGTAGATCAGGAGGCTGTCTGCCGCGCGCTGATATCCGGGCGCCTGGGCGGCTTCGGAGCGGACACCCTTTCGCCGGAGCCGGTCACGCTTGACAATCCCTTGCTGAAGCTGCCGCCCGAGACGGCAAAAAGGGTCGCCCTGACGCCGCACGTGGCGGGCATAACCTCGGGGAGCTTTGAGCGGACGTACAGGAACATATGGAATAACATACGGCTCGTTTCCGAGGGCAAGAGGCCGTCGAACATAGTCAACGGATTATGAGCTTGGCAAGGACGCATAAAAAGGCGCCCCTTCGGCGGCTTTTGCGCGCCTTCCGCGCTTGCGCCCGGCGGAAGGTTGAGTTATAATGTCGGCTGGCATACCCGGGGCAAGAACCGACGTCCGCGCCCCGGGGCGCGCAAACGGGGCTGACAATAAGGTGGATGCTTTATGCGTATAGGTATAATGGATTCCGGCATCGGCGGCATAACGGTCCTCAGGGAAGCGCTTAAGCTGCTGCCCAACGAGGATTATCTTTATTTTGCCGACACTGAGAACGTGCCCTATGGGGAGAAAACTAAGCCGGAGGTCATGAGGCTGGTCTGCGAGGCGGTGGATTTCATCGTCGGGCAGGGTGTCAAGGCCGTGCTGGTAGCCTGCAATACCGCTACATACGCTGCGATAGAGAGCATAAGGGCGAAGTATTCCATACCCGTCGTCGGCATGGAGCCCGCCGTAAAGCCCGCCGTTGAAAGGAGCAGGAACGGGGCGCATAAAAGGGTTCTGGTGACGGCGACGCCAATGACTATTAAGGAAGAAAAGCTGCACAACCTAATCGCAAGATCCGACAGCGAGGAAATTGTGGATTTGCTGCCGCTGCCCGGCCTGGTTCGGTTTGCCGAGCGCTATTGCTTCGACGAAAACGAGGTGCTGCCGTATCTGAAGGAGCGGCTTTCGGCTTACAACGGCGCCGATTATGAGGCCGTCGTTCTCGGCTGCACGCATTTTATTTTTTATAAGGATATGTTCAGGAGGCTTTTTCCTCCCGAAACGGAAATCATCGACGGCAATCTTGGCACCGTCAGAAACCTGAAGCGAATCCTGACGGAAAAGTCGCTGCTGAACGGCGGTTCCGGCGACGTGGTCTTTTACAGCTCGGGCGTCAAGGTCGAAGACGCCGCAATACTGGGCGGGTACAAAAAACTCTTTGAACGGCTCGACGACATTATGTGAGATCTCCGGACAGGAGCGCCAAATACCTTCCGCAGAAGGCCGAAAGGCTGTCAAAGCCGCTTTCCAGCCACTTCATAAGCTTTTCGGCGTCCCTTACGGAGCGGGCATGCTGCTCGGGGGTGATGAAGCCGTCCTCGAGAGCCTTGTCAAGCTCGTCCATGTCGAGCAGATGGATGCTGCCGTCGGGCAGGGCCACTACGTCCAGCATAAGGTCGTAAAACGAAGGCTCTCCCGTTTCATCAATGAAATTTCCGTCCGTAATGTCGAAGTAGAACTGCTTCAGGGACTTGTCCGGCCCGTAAAGGGCCGTAAGCCACCAATTTTCATGCGAAGGCGCGAGCTGGAGCCAGTATACCCCCTCGGCGATAATGTCGTATGTTTTCCCGTCCAAAGACGCCGACATGGGTTTTTTGACTCCGCTGAACCTGATGAGGCCAACATGGCCTTCAAAGAAACCGTCGCTGACTTCAATTCTTCGGCTTTCCTTCTGCAGCTCCCCCCTCCATTCGCGCCGCGATAATGTTTTTACTGGCAAGCCCATAGGATGCTCTCCTGTCTGTAGTTTATTTAATAGCGTTTGCTGCCGCGGGCGACAAGCGGGCGGCGGAAAGGAATGTATATTATGATTGGCGATTTTGAAAGGCTGGCTGCGGAGACGGACATGGAAAGCTTTATATCCAAATATGTCAGGCCCGAGGAATTCATACTTCAGTGCAAGGCCTGCCCCAACTACGGCAAGCTTTGGTCCTGTCCGCCATATGATTTTGACGTTATGGGCTTCTGGAAAAGGTATAAGAAGCTGAAATTGGTCGCCTACAAGATAATATCGGATGATAACGGCGAAAAAATGCGTCTGTCTATGGAGGCGGCCCGAAAAAGGCTTGACGGTGAGCTGGAGCGGGAGGAAACGCAGCTGCCGGGCGGCCTGCGCCTCGCCGCCGGCTGCTGCGGCCTGTGCCCGTCCTGCTCAAGGCCCGAGGGGAAGCCCTGCCGCCATCCGGACATGATGAGATATTCCATGGAGTCGCTTGGGGCGGATGTCGTGAATTCCCTGAAGGAGCTTCTCGGCCTGGAGCTTCAGTGGATGAGCAAGGACAGGATTCCGGAATACATGGTGCTCGCCGGAGGAATGCTCACACCCTGAAATATAAATCCTTGCCTTCAGCCCGAGCCGCCCCGACTCTGCGGCTTTCAACAGCTGCCTGCTTGAAAAGCGGCTCGCCGCTTTTCAAGCAGGCAGCTATTATAGCATAGCTTGCCGCTTTTGCAAGCAGAAAGTATAAAAAGCAAGGCAAAAGCATAGGACGCTATAAAACGCTAAATAAATAGTTAAATTTCGCTCAACCGTTGGTTGCATTTTGTCAGCAGGCTGTTGAATGCCCGGTACATATGTGCTATAGTGTTTTCCATGCTCGAGTAAAATATGGGGGTTGACATGGTCAATAAAAAAGGGAGCGCGCTCCGGGCCGTGCTTCGCTACACCAGGGGCTTCCGCCTTTCAATCGCGGCAAGCTTCCTGCTCATCGGGGCGGAGCTGGCGATTTCATTCATATCGCCTCTGATAATGTCGGTGACTATAGACTCCGTTTTAGGCACAAAACCGCTGAATGTGGGCTGGTATTTCAAATGGTACATACTCGCCATAGGGGGCGTGGATTACATACGCCTGCATTTATGGCTTATGGCGGCTACTATGATCGGCATGCAGGCGCTCGCCGGTCTGATACGCTTTCTCCGCACAAAGCTCAATACCCATGCGGGGGAAGGCTCCGTAAGGGAGCTTAGGAACAGGCTATATGCCCACATCCAGCGCCTGCCCTTCTCGTGGCACGCCTCCACCCAGACCGGCGACATTATACAGAGGGCTACTAACGACGTCGATACCATCCGGCGCTTCAATACGGGAATTTTGGTGGAATTTGCGCGCACGGTGCTCATGCTCGCAGTCGGCTCCTTTATTATGTTCACAATAAACGCCGTGCTTGCCGGCATAACGGTCGCCATGGTGGCGCCGGTGGTTCTGACCTCAATACTGTTTTTCCGCCGCATCACAAGATACGACAGCGAAATGGAGCAGGCTGAGGGAGAGCTGTTTACTGTCATGCAGGAGAACCTTACAGGAATCAGGGTGGTGCGAGCCTTTGGGCGTTCGGCTTATGAAATGAGCAAGTTCAACGCTAAAAATGACGAGACTTGCCGGCGGATAATTAAGGTAACGAACAATTTTGCCTCGCTTTGGGCGCTGCTTGACCTCCTGTGCGGCATAGAGATTGCCGTCATAATGGTGGTAGGAATAGTGCTGGTGGTGAGGGACAGCCTTACCGTAGGGCTGTTTACCGCCTTTACATCCTATGTGTTCGCCTTTTTTTGGCCGCTCAGGGGCTTCGGAAGGATTCTGAGCCAGCTGGGCAAGACCATGGTGGCCGCGGGGCGCCTTGAGGAAATATTCGATGCCGAAGAGGAAAGGGCGCTTGACGAGGGCATAACTCCGCCCCTAAACGGCGACATTGAGTTTAAGGACGTTTGCTTCAGCTACGGCGCCGTTCCTGTGCTTGACCATTTAAATATGAAAATCAGGGGCGGCGCCACGGCGGCCCTGCTGGGCGGCACGGGAGCGGGCAAATCAACTATAACGATGCTGCTGCAAAGGCTATATGAACCTCAAAGCGGCGCAATAACGGTCGGCGGAGTGGACATAGCCGGGATAAAAAAGACCTACCTCCGCAGCCGGATAGCCATGGTGATGCAGGAGCCTTTTCTTTATTCAAAAAGCATACTGCAAAATATAGGGATCAAATTCAGCGAGCCGGACAGGGAGGCCTGCGAGGAGGCGGCTAAGGACGCCTGCGTGCATGAGGACATCATGAGCTTTGAAAAGGGCTACGATACTCTGGTCGGCGAGCGGGGAGTGACGCTGTCGGGCGGGCAGAAGCAGAGGGTCGCAATTGCAAGGGCCCTGACGGGCGAAAGCGACATTTTGATTTTTGACGATTCCCTTTCCGCCGTGGACACAAAGACCGACGCTTCAATACGCGATGCCCTTAGAAAGCGCCGAAAAGATGCGACTACCATAATAATATCGCACCGCGTCGCTACGCTCATGGAGGCCGACGAGATATTTGTCATCAAAAACGGCCGAGTGGCTGAGAAGGGGACTCATGAGGAGCTTATGGGGCTTCCCGGAGGCATATACCGCAGAACCTTCGAAATGCAAAGCTCCGCCGAGGAGGGAGGCGAGGAGCATGCTTGAGGAAAAAAACTATCAAAACCGCAGGATCAATCCGCAGACATGGAAAAGACTGCTCGGCTACGCCAGGCCGTACAGGAAGAAATATGCAATCCTTTTGACAGGAAGCATGGCCGCTGGTATAATAGACCTGATAATGTCCTTCATGTCCATGTGGGCAATAGACGGGTTCATGTACCGCAAAACCACCGAAAACATAGGCCTTTTCGCTGCGGCCGCGTTTGGCCTCCAGATTCTGACGGCCTCGCTGACGCTGCTGTTCGTAAGGTCCGCGGGGCAAATTGAGGCTCACATGACCACGGATATACGCAGGGCCGCCTACCTCAAGCTCCAAACCATGAGCTTCAGCTTTTTCGACAACACCTCGGTTGGTTATCTGCTTTCAAGGCTTACAAACGATATATCGCGGATCATGGAGATGGTGTCCTGGGTCTGCATTGACCTGGGGTGGAGCCTGATGGCCGTCGTAGCCAGCCTGATAGCCATGTTCGCCGTAAATTTCAAGCTGGCGCTGATAACCGTGACCGCAGTGCCCTTGATAGCGTTGCTGTCAGTCTACTTCCAGAAAAAAATACTCAAGTATCAGCGTGAGACGCGCCGCATAAACAGCATGATAACCTCATCCGTCAACGAGGGCATCATGGGCGCGAAAACCAGCAAGACCCTCGTGCGCGAGGAGCTCAATTGCCTGGACTTTACGGAGATTACTGAAAAAATGTACTCGGCCTCCATGCGCTCGGCGGTTATATCGGCGGTCTACATGCCGCTGGCGTCCATAGTCATCAGCGCCGTAACGGGCCTGCTGATAATTAAGGGCGGCCGCGACGTGCTGGGCGGCTTGCTGACGGTTGGACAGCTAAACTTTTTTATAAATATCGGCAACATGATGTTCGAGCCAATCAGGAATTTTGCCGGGATTTTTGCCGAGTTCCAGTCCTGCCAGGCAGCGGCCGAGAGGGTTTCTGACCTTTTGGGGGCCGTCAGCGACATAGAGGACAGGCCCGAGGTGGTTGAAAAGTACGGGGACTTCTTCAATCCTAAAAAGGAAAACTGGGAGCCTATAAAGGGCGAGGTGGAGTTTGAAAACGTCACGCTCCGCTATAAGGAAGGGGAAGACGTCCTTAAAAATTTCAGCCTGAAGGTAAGGGCGGGGGAGAATATAGCCCTTGTGGGAGAAACCGGGGGAGGCAAGTCCACCATAGTAAATACCGTCTGCCGCTTCTACGAGCCCCAGGAGGGGCGCGTGCTGATAGACGGTAAAGACGTGAGGGACAGAAGCCAGCTATGGCTCCAGTCCGCTTTGGGCTATGTCCTGCAGACCCCGCACCTTTTTTCCGGCAGCATCAGGGAAAACATACGCTACGGGCGGCTCGAAGCCACCGACGAGGAGGTCGTAGAGGCCGCGAAGCTTGTTGGAGCGCACGAGTTCATAACAAAGCTGGAAAAAGGCTACGACACGGAGGCCGGAGAAGGCGGAAGCAATATGTCCACCGGGCAGAAGCAGCTTATCTCCTTTGCCCGCGCCATCTTGGCAGATCCGAAAATATTCGTGCTGGACGAAGCGACAAGCTCAATAGATACGGAGGCCGAGCTGAAAATACAGGCCGCGTCCGAGAAACTTCTACGGAACAGAACCAGCTTCATAATCGCGCACAGGCTTTCTACAATCAGGAACGCCGACAGGATTCTGGTAATCGACGGGGGAGAGATAGCCGAGCAGGGAAGCCACAGGGAGCTGATGGCGAGGAAGGGCCGGTACTACGAGCTGTACATGAACCAATTCAGAAACGAGAGGGTCAGGGAGTCAGTAAAAATACTGGGTCAGTAAAAATGAGGGAGCGCAGCCGTTTAATAATATTCATTGCGATAGCCTCGCTGCTGGCGGGGCTGATCGCATTTCCGGCTGCCGCGGATGCCGGCGCGGACAACGTGGTCTACTTCACGGCGGTGAACAACAGGCTGCTTGAATTGAAGGCGGAAACCATGCCGGTAAAGATAAAGAGCCAGATATATGTGCCCTGCTCGGTGTTCAATGCCAGCGAGCTGGGAACCCGGGCGCAGTATTTTCCGGATTCCCAGCTTGCGATAGTAGCCAACGAAACGATCAGGCTGTATTTCAACCTGAGCACCGGCGAAACCTACGACAACAACGGAAAATACTATAAATTTACCGCCGCCTATGTCAACAATACGGCCTATCTTCCGGTTTACTATGTCGTTAAAGAGGTTTTTACCGATATAGAATACACATACAACAGGTACGAGGAATTCCATCTCGTCAGGCTGACCAGAGGGGATGCCCTCAGCGTGGAGGATTTTATCGAAGCGGCCGTAATGCTGATAAAAACACAGCTGGCGCAATACAATAAGAGCGCGGCAACCCCGGAGCCGACCGCGCCGCCGGCGGAAACTGCGGCACCGACGGCGGAAAATACATATGCGCCCAGCCCCAGCAAGCCATCCGGCGGAGGCGCGGCCGCCGAGCAGGACAGAAGCGTCGTTTCGGTGTACCTTGCTTTTCTCGGCCTTGGGGAAAGAACCGGGGATGTGCTTGACCGCCTGGACAGGCACGGCTATAAGGCCTGCTTTTTTGCTTCGGCCGGGCAGTTAAAGGCATATCCGGATCTGGCAAGGCGCATATTAGGAACCGGACACACCCTGGGCATACTCCTGGGCGAGGACCCGGAACGGGATTATGCCGAGGCGTCGGAGGCTCTGCTTTCAGCGGCGAGAACGGCGGTTTTTCTGACCGCCGCCGACAGGGAGCTGTCAGATGGCGAGCTTGAAAAGCTAAAGGGGAAGGGCCTGATCGTATGGAGCGCCCAGCCGGCCGAAGGGTATTCCTCCTACATATACGCAAGGCTTGAAAAAGCAAAAAGGCGCTGCGACATAATACTGAACGGGGAGGAGCCGCCCGGCGGAGCCGCCGTCGAAAAGCTGCTTGACACTCTGGCGGAATACAACTACACCGTCGGAAGGATAAACGAACCGACCGAAACCAGGCTTGAACAATAGGCCGGGTTGAAGCTATCGGTCAAGCCGGAGCCGCGCAAGGCTTGGGCCGAGCGGAGCGGAGGGGTTATGAGAGGTAAAAGCATTTGGAATTTTGCAGACTGAGGGAGAAAAGGCTGGATCTGGCGCTGAGCGTCGCGATAGCGCTGCTGCTGGCCTTCATATGGGGCAACTCCATGCTTTCCGTTGATAAATCGGACGCGCTGAGCCGCTGGGTGCTGGAGCATGTGTTCGGGGTCGGCAGCGGAGCGCCGGGTTTTGACGCCGGAAACCATCTGCTGAGAAAAGCGGCTCACGTTACGGAGTTTGCGCTGCTTGCGGCGGCTCTCGTTTTCAGAATGCGCGGGAAGCGGTTTTATTGGCTTTATGGGGCGCTTGGCGCCGCGGCGGCGGCGGCCGACGAAACGATACAGCTTTTTTCGCACCGGGGCTCGCAGCTAAGGGATGTGGGGATAGACTGCATCGGCGTTTTTCTGGGAGCGGCGGCGGCGTTTATGATAATCAAGAAAAAGAAAGGGAACGGCCGGAGCCGTTCCTGAAGCTATATGCCGTTATTTTAGGACATTCGGCTGCCGAGGTGTCGAGACGATGAGATATGAAGGAACCGTTTACAGGCCGCCCAGCGAGGCGGGCAGCCTTATAGTGCAGGCGACGATAGGCTGCGCGCATAACCGTTGCCGGTTCTGCACCATGTATAAGGACAAGCGATTCAGGATACGCGATTTTGAGGAGGTAAAGCGTGATTTTCGGGAGGCTCGCTCCAGATATGGGCCGGCAATCGAGAAGGTGTTCCTTGCCGACGGAGACGCGCTGGCCCTGCCGCCGGAGAGGCTGGAGGAGCTGCTGGAATATGTCGCTGGGCTTTTTCCCGGTTTAAAGAGCATAAGCGCATACGGCTCGCCAATGGATATCCTGAGGCGTTCGGACGGCGAGCTGAGGATGCTGCGCGAGGCCGGGCTTGCCATGGTTTATATGGGAGCGGAGTCGGGAGACGACCGGGTTTTGCTGAAAATGGACAAGGGCGCGACCGCCGGGGAAATCGCCGCCGCCGGACTTAAGCTGAAGGAAGCCGGCCTGAAGTCCTCCGTAACCCTGATATCGGGGCTTGGGGGCTCTGAAAGGCTGAGGGAGCACGCGCTTGGCTCGGCAAAGCTTATCAGCCGCATGAAGCCCGATTATCTGGGCTTTTTAACACTTCTGCTGGAGGACGGCGCGCCCGTGCTGGAGGATATGCGCCGTGGCGAATTTACGCTGCTCAGCCCGGAGGAAACCGTAGAGGAAATGTCTCTGTTTCTTGAAAATGTGGATTCCGAGGGTACGGTTTTCAGGGCCAACCACGCCTCCAACTACCTGACGCTTAAGGGCACGCTCAACGCCGACATACCGGCGATGCTGCGGGAGCTTGAGGCGATCAGGGAAGCCAAGGCCTTCCGCCGGGAAGGATGGCGCAGGCTGTGAGGAGAATAGGGGGGCGTTTTAAGCTCGGCCGGGGAGGCTCTCCTTACGGTCTGAACATCTAAGGGTTTATAACGGCCTTGAACAGGGTGATACAGGGATTAATGTTGTACCGGTTCCAGGCCACCGCCAGCTTCAAAGGCTTAAGATCGCGAAGGTTCAGCATTGCCACGCGCGGATTGAAGCCTGCCAGATTATTGACGCTGCCCACCGCCACGCCACGCCCGGACTCAAGGTAAAGCATCTGAGAATTAACGTCCGGAGCGTCAAGCATTTTTGGCATGATGCCGGCTTTTTCAAATTCCCTCTTCAGCATGGCGTTTACGACGGGAGACTCGTTTGCCGAAATGTTGATGAAAACATCGTTCTTGAAGTCAATGAGCGACAAGCCTTCCTTTCCGGCCAGCGGATGGTTTGCGCTAAGTATCAGTACTGAGTCTACATAGAAGGCTTCGATATAGTCGATCCACTCCTTGTTTTCAACATCGATCTTGAGTGAAAAGGAAAGGTCGATTTTCTGCTCGTAGAGCCATTGGAGCAGCTCCCTGTGGCTGCCCCTTCGCAGCAGAAGCTCCACTCCGGGGTGCTTTTCCTGGAAACGGTCGAACATTATGAGAGTCCTTTCGTCTATCCTGTCTGCCCCTATCAGCCCGACGCGCAGCGCGCCGGATTTTCCCTGATGTATGCTTTTGGCGTTTTCCAGAAGGACTTCAAACTGCTCCCGAAGGTTTTTTATCCCCTCGTACATGACGACTCCCGCTGGCGTAAGCTGCGTATCCTTGCGCTTGTTTGTGCGCATGAACAGCTCTATGCCCCACTCCTCCTCCAGCGCGGAGATGTTGTGGCTGAAAGCGGGTTGCGATATAAAAAGCTCCGCCGCGCTCTCGGTAAAATTCAGGGATTGAGCCGCCTTCAGAAAGCAAAGTATCTGCATAGTGTTCATCCTGCATCACTTCCCTTTCAAATTAGTAGCGCACGGATTCGGTGCGCTTATAGTAATTGCTCGGGAGCGTAAGGACCAAAACGCAAGTGAAAGGCGCTTATTAAAAAGCCGCGGAGCGCAGGCTCCGCGGCAGCTATTTGCAGCTTGAAGGCTGAAGCTTATGCGTTGACCTCGGAGCTTTCAATCAGGCCGTAATCGCCGGCCCTGCGCTTGTAGACGACCGCGAAATTGTCTCCGTCGTCCTGATTTTTGAATACGAAAAATTCGTGCCCCAGCAGGTTCATTTGCAGTATCGCTTCGTCAACCGACATGGGCTTGATGGAAAAGCGCTTTGTGCGTACGACCTTGAATTCGCGCTCCTCCTCCTCGGCGGGCTTGATGGGGGGAGCGAACTCCTGTTCAAGAGCGCCTTCACGCAGGCGCTTTTCAAGGCGGGTCTTGTTCTTCCGGACCTGCCGCTCAATCGAGGCTACGGCCGCGTCGATGGTTACGTACATGTCGTTTGTGCTTTCGGTGACCCTGTAGTACATCCCGTTGTTTTTGACGGTTACTTCGGCTATGTTGCGGTTGCGCTCAATTGAAAAGGTGATATAGGCAGTTGATTCGCCCTTGAAAAGGCGGTCAAGCTTGCCTATCTTCTTTTCAGCGTAGGCCTTCAGGGTGTCGGATACCTGAAGCCTTCTTTCGGTAAAGACAAAATTCATCTGTGTCTCTCCTTTCGGGGAATCTCTTGCCGGTTGCGTTATAATAATACCATATTCACAGCTGAAAAGATACAGCAAACTGTATAAATTGTCTAACGCAATTGAAAACACAATCGACAAAAGATTGGATTAATCGCTATTTACAATAATAACCATTCGTGCTAGTATAATGCCACAGCTTATCCAATGGCGATGGCTTGATCTCGAGCCGAAAGTTCATATCTTTATCCCACAACCCTTTTTGGCGGGCCGACCGGCCCGCCGCTTTTTTATTGCGGCTGCAGGCGGCAATAAAAAAGCGGCGGATGCTTCAGCCAAGACGCCATCGGAAATAAATAAAGGGGCCGGAAGGCCCCTTTAATCGTAATTGTTCCTCCGGCCGCCCCGGCGGCTGCTTCTTCTGTCGGAGTAGATTTTGCTGCCGGATATCCTGCTGTCGGAATCCTGCATAAACTGCTTGAGCTTGTCCTCAAACGAAGGGTCGGCAGGCTGACGCTGATATTGTGGGGAGGCATACCGCTGCGCTGGCTGCTGTGGGCGCCTTTTCTGAGCGGCATCCGGAGCCGGAGGCTCGGTCGCCTTCTTAATCGAAAGGTTTATTCTTCCCGCTTCGTCGATGCCTATTACCTTTACCTTGACTTCCTGGCCCTCGCGCAGATGCTCCCCAACCTCGTTTACGTAGGTATGGGCTATCTCGGAGATATGTACCAGGCCGGACTTGCCGTTGGGCAGGGCGACGAAGGCGCCGAATTTCATTATGCCGGTTACTTTGCCATCGACAATGGCTCCCACGACCAGCTCCATCAAAAAGTGTTTCCTCCCTTTGTCAGTTACTCATATCGTAAAAAATCATCTCACCGGGAAGTACAAGCCCTAGTTTTTCTCTTGCCACTTCCTCGATGGTTTTTGGATCGTCGCTGTGCGCTATCTCATACTTAAGGCTTTCATTTGTCGCCGTCAGCTCCTGCTTTTTCAGTTCGAGAGCTTTTCTTGCCGCTTCGGCATCTTCGAGACGGCCCTGCATTCCGATTAAGGATACCAGCGCGTATATAAGAAGCGCTGATATGACCAGTATGGTAAATATGCTTGCCCGTCTGCTTTTCATTTTTTACCTCCGGTGCTTTGCCGGCAAAGTATGCCTCGGCATGAATAGGCATAAAATCCTTAATGCGTATTTTATACCACTTCTGCAAATATGAAAAGATGTTTTTTAAAAAAACAACCGTTTTTTTTATGGCAAGCATAAGCAGGAGGGGAGGCGCCGCAGCCAGCATGAACGCGAGCGCCAAAAGCTCCGCCAGCAGCCGGGAAAGGCAGCGGCCGGCGCTTCTCAATAATACGAAGTAGAATAAAGCGCCCAGCCCCATAAACAGCGGCATGAAAAGGCGAAGCCTGCCTAGCCCGGCAACGCTGCCGAGCATAAACAGTGCGCAGGCGGCGGCAAAGCAAAAAATAAGATCAAATATGTATATAAAGGCTTCATGCTTTAGCCTGGACCTTAAGGCCGCCAAAACATCGTAAAGCAGGCCGATAGCCGCGCCGCAGCCAAAGGAAGACAAGGCCTGCACCTCTTGGAGAAGGACGGAAATTTCCATTAGCCGAAAACGCGCGACCAGAAGCCTCCGCGTTCTGGGGAAGAATCCTCGTATTCCAGGCTGTCAATTCTGCCTTCGACGGAAAGCTCGCCGCCCTCTATGCTGAGCTTTTCTATTTTGAGGCCGCTGCCCCTTATCATCAGCAGCCCCGACGAGGTATACAGCGTGATGGAGGCCTCGTCAAAGCTTTCGACATCCTCCACTCCGCTCAGCGTAAGCCTGCGTCTTTCAGCCAGGCTGAGATTATGGGGGCCGGCCTGCTTCCTGCTTTTTTCCTCATAAGCCATTGCCATTCTTCTCATTCCTTTCGGGAAATTGAACGCATGTCCGGACAGGCTTACGTTCGCCGGACGTTAAAGAAATCCCATATGCAATCCTATGTGGGCTTTTAGGAGGCTATGACCAAATTTGGGGCTGATTGGAACGTATTAAAAAAAAGTAAATTTTAAGATGATTTTGAAGGTTAAGTCTTGACTTAACGAATAAGCCGCTGTATTATATGTGCTGTTACCGAATTGTTACCTGTTGTAGCAAGTTGCTTCCTAAAAGGCCCATGTGTAATAAATAATAACAATTTATAACGTTTTTGAGGTAAAATGAGACGCTTAATTGCAAAATATACAGAGATAAAACGCTTTGCCGCAGGCATTATGCATCGCATTTCGGCTTTTAAGCCTTTGGATGGCTCTATTGCAAGGGCCAGAGCCGACAGGCTGATATCGCTGCTTCTGGTATGCGCGGTTTGCGTAGCCATGGCGTCGAACCTGAACTTTGCGCTGGCGGTAAGCGTAGAAGGCGAATTTGTAGGCTATGTATCCAGCGTTGAAGAGCTGCAGTCCATACTGACGGACGTCAACAGGACGGCCTCCGGCGTTCTTGGATATCAATGCGACCTTAGCTCCGAGATCAGCTACAAGGTCGCGGTGGGAACGGCGCAGGAAAACATAGAAAAGACTATTGAGGACAAGCTTTACGGAAGCATAGAAGATATCGCCAACTTGGCCCTCGTGTGCGTCGGAGGCAAGGCTGTCTGCGCGTATGAAACAAAAGCGGAGGCTCTTGAAGCCATTGAGACACTTAAAGGCAAATATGTAAATGAGAACACGGTATCCGCCGAATTTGCCGAGACGGTTTCTGTAGTAGAGGGATACGGCAATAAGCAGTTGCTGGCCTGTCAGGACGAACTGGCGAAGGGCGGCCTTCTTAATGTCATCACAGTGGAAAAAAATACCACTAAGGAGCCGATAATGTATGAAACGGATTATGTGCTTGACGACAGCATGTATTCAGACGAGTATATAACGCTGACCGAAGGACAATACGGCGTTTTAAGCACGGATTATTATATTACACGTGTAAATGGCGAACTGACGGAATATAAAAAATCGGACAGCGTGGTCGAGGTCAAGCCGGTTAAGGCTGTCATCAAGACGGGGACGCAAATACGCATATCCACAGGTACCTATATTTGGCCCTGCAAGGGCTATATATCTAGCAAATTCGGTTCCCGCTCCGGTTCCGTAGGCTCGGATTACCATACGGGCGTCGATATAGTCGGGTCGAAAGGAGACCCGGTTTGGGCGGCCGACGGCGGAGTGGTCATATATTCCGGCTATTACGGAGGATATGGCAATCTGATCAAGATACGCCATGAAAACGGAGACGTTACCTATTATTCGCATAACTCGAAAAATTTGGTCAGCGTTGGAGACGTGGTTCAGCAGGGCCAGCAGATAGCGGAAATGGGAAGGACGGGCTCGGCTACGGCCAATCATGTGCATTTTGAAATAAGGCCCGCCGGGGGCAAGCCGGCGGATCCGGAAAAATATCTGCCGAAGGGCGTTTTGCCTGTCAAGCTCTGCTGAGGCTGTAATAATATAAAAAATAGACCCGCGGAAGCGTTTTCCGCGGGTCTTTCCTGCGCGCACCGTTCATTTTGCCGCAGTTATTCGGGAGACTCCCTTGATTTTGCGCAACGGCAGCCAGATGGCGTTGGCGATGACATAGTCCGCGCAGCTGTGGACGAAGGAGCCGATAAAGACAAGGAAAAATACAAAAAGGAAGCCCGCGTCCGTGATTTTTTGGACCATTACGCTCATGCCTGTGAAATAAAGGATGATAATGACGAGCATTTCCAGCGCGCCGTGAACTGCGGCTATCAAAGCGCAAAAAATGGCGCTTTTTACCGGGCTGCCGAGGGTATCGGGATGTTTTTGAAGCCAAAGCGCCCCTCCTAAAGCCCATATCAGATGGCTGAAGGCCCGGAACCATACGTCTATTGGCAGGCCGCTGAATACAAAACCGACCGTGGTTCCCAAAGCTACCAGCGCGGCTGTGCCGGGTGAAATGAACATGGCAAGAAAAATGGCGACATGCGAGGCCAGCGTAAAGGACATGGGCGGGATGTAGACCTTGATCGGCATGGTCATCGGGATAACTATGCCTACGGCAACAAGCAGGGCGGCAATGACCAGGCGGTAAACGCTGAGATTTCGATTCATAAGTACTCCTCCACATACATACAGGTGTCATGACAGATATATAGATTATATCAGCTTATTGTAAAAAGTAAAGCGGGGAAACGATAAAAAATAGCGACAAAAATACGGCGGACAGCGCAGGTTTGGTTGTGCTGTCCGCCATATGATGCAGCAAGAAAGGCCGTGCACGCTGGTTGAAGGAAGAAACGGCTTTTTTCGAGAATCAGGAAGCATGGAAAGCCTCAAGCCTCCAAGCCGATTAAAACAGCTCTAAAAACCGCTCAAGCCAAGGAGTGGCGCTATGCCAGGCTACGGCAATCGGCTCCTGGCAATCTATGGGCAAAAAATTAAGGTACGGCAGGAAATGGCTTTCCTTCGCTATGTCCCGGCTGCCGATTGTAAAGCAATCGCCCTCGGCTATTATTTTTGAGAGCTTCAAATATGAATCAACATGCTTTATTGCAGAAGGCACGAAGCCGTAATTATGACAAATATCCAGGACGTGCTCATCCCCGTTGTTGATTTCGAGCGCCATGGCTTTATTGTTCAATATGGAGCCGATGCCGGCCGTTTCGGATGCGCCGTCGTCCCAGCGCTTGGGATACACAAAAAAATAGGGAACCGAGCCGATTACCCTTGATTGTATGCCCGGCTGGTCAATAACATCGAAATGCATAGTTATTATCGCGTCAAGATCGCCGCATATCAGCTTTTCGCGCAGCTCGTGGTATGCAAACATCTCGAAATCTATGTCTACGTTTTGATATAGGCTGCGGAACCGCTCGACGATGCCCGCTGTCAGCGATATGATATCGCCTGAATTGAGGCAGCCGACGTTAAAATTGGAGATGTTTGTTATGTCCCGGATAATCATATTCACAGATACGCGGAAACGCTGATAAACGTGCTCCAGCCTGGTGTACAGCTCGGTGCCTTCCGGAGTCAACTCAACTCCTCTGTTCCTGCGAATGAAAAGCTTTACACCCAGAGCATCCTCCATGGACATAATCCAGGCGCTGATGGCAGGCTGGCTCAGATACAGCTCCTTAGCTGCCAGGGAATAGTTCAAATGCTTGGCGGCCGTAAGAAATATCTCTATTTGATGAAGCGTAAGACCTCTGAGGAAGCGCCCTTCCTTCTCCTTTTCTATCCCAACAATACAACAGCTCCCGTATGCCAGGTTGTCCGCATTATTTCATAAATAAAGCCTGATGTCAATAAATCCGGAACGCCTGTAAATACTCACAGCGCATCTTGCTGCTATCAGAAAACGCTATAGCGGAAGCGCCGCAAATGAGTTGACTTCCGTAAGGAGGAATTACATAATATCGGTAGAATAAGCTGAGGTGATGTCCAAACGCTGAAGGCTATGATTACCAACATACAGGGCTATTCCATACACGACGGGCCCGGCATACGCACGGTCGTTTTTTTCAAAGGCTGCCCGCTTCGCTGCCAGTGGTGCGCGAATCCTGAAAACCTGAGCGCCGATAAGCAGATAGGCTACTTGAAAAATCTCTGCCACGGCTGCGGGCGCTGCATGAAGGCCTGCCGTTACGCCGCAATCATGCCCGGAGACGGATACAGAATCGCGCGCGATAAATGCGTTTCCTGCGGCGAATGCGCGGAAGCCTGCTATTACGGCGCTCTGGTCCGGTACGGGGAGGAAAAAACGGCGGAGGAAACCTTCGAGCAGGTCCTTAAGGATAAGATGTTTTACGACTCGTCGGGCGGGGGAGTAACGGCTTCCGGCGGAGAGCCGCTGCTTTATGCGGATTTTGTATGCGAGCTTTTCCGCCTTTGCAGGAACGCGGCGATAGACACCTGCATTGAAACCTGCGGCTGGGCGCCGCGGGAGGCCGTTGAAAAGGCGCTGCATGTCACGGATCATTTCTACTATGACCTGAAGCTAATGGACCCGGTCCTGCACCGCAAATATACGGGCTGCGATAATGAACGCATTCTCGGCAACGCCCGCTATCTCGCGGAGCATGGCGCGGATATCCTGTTTCGCCAGCCTTTGATACCCGGAGTAAACGACACGGACGACAATATCCGCCGTACGGCGGAATTTATGCTCAGTCTCGGCCCGGGCGCGAGCCGCATCCAGCTTATGCCTTTTCACAGGGCGGGCAAGACTAAATATGACGCGCTTGAAATGACTTTTATTGCTGAGGGGCTTAAGCCCGATACCGCCGAACGGATAGAGGCGGTGCGTGAACGCTACATCGCTTACGGAGTTGATTGCAGCATATCAAAGTAAACGGGAGGAAAATAAAATGCCAGGGACGATCGACTTTCAATTGCTCGAAAAAATAGATTCCATTGAACTCAGCCGGCGGAACAAGCGCTGGAGAGAGGCCATGAAGGCTTCGGGCTGGAAGGTAAGCACAGACAGGGAACGCTGGACGGTCAAGTCATGGAAGGAAACCGAGGGCGAGGATCTTCAGCTCCGCCGCGCCAAGCTGCTAAAATGCGTTCTGGACAATATTGAGATAAACATACATCCCTTTGATGAAATCGTGGGAAGGCCCACACCCTGGGTCATCGGCTGCCAGACCGCCATAGACTGCTGCGGCGACTATATTCCGGGCATCTGGGATGATTCCGGCAGCTTTGCCGCGACGCTCGACGCCACCGTCAGCATAAGCAGCGAGGGGCTGAATGTTTTAAGAGAAAGCGCGAAGCTTTTCGGGGAACAATCGCTGCCCGCGATGACGTATAAGGCGTGGGAAGAGCTTGTGGGAGGTTGGGCCAAGGACGTCGAGGCTGCAAAGCTTAAGGATCCGTCTCTTGACTCCGTCATTACGGGGCAGTCGACCTCGGTTCTGTCATGGAAGAAGATACTGCGGGTTGGGCTCAGAGGCTATATAGACGAATGCAAAAGGCATATAGACGAATACATAGCCGCAAAAGGCACGGATATAGATAAGATTTACTTTTGGCAGTCCGCAGTGATCGTGCTGCAGGCGGTAATAGACCATGCGCACCGTTACGCGGCCCTTGCCGAGGACATGGCGGCGAAGGAAGCCGACGCAGAGCAGAAGGCCCATCTCTTGAAAATAGCCGAGGTATGCCGTTATGTACCTGAGAACCCGGCAAGGAACCTCAGAGAGGCCCTGCAGTCGATGCAGTTCTGCAATCTTGCAAAAATGCTTGAAAACCCAATCCAGAACAACTGCCATTGGGGCCGCGCCGACCAGTACCTCTATGACTACTTCGTAAACGACCTTAAAAACGGAGTTCCGCTGGAAGAAATAGCCTCCATGCTGGCCGATCTTATAGGACGCTGGGGAACACAGACCTTCATCGCCTCCAGCACGCAAAAGGAATCCCATCAGATAAATTTCGGCATAAACAATGTGATGATCGGCGGGCTAGATAAAAACCGGGAGGATTGTTCGAACGAGCTCAGCTACCTGTTCCTCCACCTTATCGCTCTGCTCCAGCTTTCCTCGCCCACCGTGGGCCTGCGCTGGAACAGGAAGACTCCGGACTGGATAATGCGCAAGGCCATACGCACCAATCTGGCGACACGGGGCGGCATCCCCCTGTTTGAAAACGACGAGGTTCTCATAGCGAGCTTTATGCGCGACGGAATCCCCTTTGAGGAAGCCGTGGAATGGGTCGGCCTTGGCTGCGTTTATCCCTGCCTGCCCACCCGTGCCGAGCACTACGGCGCCGAGGGAGTCGCGGCAATCAACCTCGCGGGCATATTGCATTTGACCCTGCACAACGGGATTGATATCAACGGAAAGCAGAGCGGCCTGAAAACCGGCGACCCTAGAAATTTCAAGAGCTTTGACGAGCTGTATGAGGCTTTCCTGACTCAATATAAATACTTGTGCCACCGCGTTTTTTGGCTTGGCGGGGTGGCAAGGGACATGGGCCACAAATATCTGCGCCTTCCGCTGCTTTCCATACTCGGTATAGAGGCGAGCATGGAGCTTGGACAGGACCTTCTTAAGCCGCACCCGGATTATTCAATGTTCGGCATCTCCGACAGGGCCATAATAGATGTGGCCGATTCCATGACGGCATTGAAAAAGCTGGTGTTTGAGAGCAAAGCTCTATCCATGGCCGAGATGATGGAGGCGCTTGACAGCAACTTTGCCGGCGAACGCGGAGAGGAAATACGCCAGCTTTGCCTGCGCCAGCCCAAATACGGAAACGATTTGCCTGAAGCCGACGAGCTTGTCAAAAAGGTAAGCGCAGATTCCGCCGCAATCATCAATTCCTACGACAACTCGCCCTTCAGAAAATTCATCATATCACGCGAGGGCCTCGCGTGGCACTATTACGGAGGACTCGGCGTGGGCGCGCTTCCTAACGGAAGAAAGGCCCTGGAGCCTCTTAACGACGGCTCTCTGTCCCCCATGCGCGGCGTTGACAAGAACGGGCCGACGGCTGTCCTTCGCTCCGCCTGTCATGCCTGCTTCGACGCGGTTTCCTATGTCGCCGTGCTCAACCAGAAGTTTTCCTCATCTATTATTGCCAGCGAGGAAAGCATAGAAAAGCTGATTGCATACACCAACGCCTATATGAACAGCAACGGCTCCCATATCCAATACAATATTTTGGATACCGAGCAGCTTAAGGACGCCAAAAAGCACCCCGACAGCTACAAGGATCTGATTGTCAGAATAGGCGGCTTCTCGGCTTATTTCGTTCAGCTCTCTCCCGAAATCCAGGACGATGTTATTTACCGGAGCGAATTCAATCTTTAAAACATAATTACGGAATATCAACAAATCCTGCTATCACAATTTGTGATAGCAGGATTTGTTGATTATACAAAATGCTATACTCCATATCGGCGCTTCTCTCTTGCGCCGATATGGGGGCTTTTTCATCCGGGAAAGCCGGCCGCAAACTGCGAGGCGCGTCAAGGCGTTTGCGCAAGGCTAGTCAGCCGCCGCTGCCGAAAACCAGCCTTATGCAGCCCTTTTGCACGAAGTCGTTGAAAAGGTTGGGCACGGCGACTCCGGACCAATCCCTCTCGCTTCCGGCGTAGAGGACGGTTACGGGGCCTCTAGGCCTGCCGTTGGGAAAGCTGGCCAGACCGTTGGAAAACAAATCGGCAAAGTCGTACATCATTTTCTTCATGCTCAAGGGCAGCTTGAGCGTCTCAAGGCCGCAGCAGCCGAAAAAGGCGTAGATGCCGGCCTCTTTTATGCCCTCCGATACGATTATGTTTTTTATCGGATACATCCTCTCGAAGGTCTTTTCATAGGCGTCGGGTGCGAAATCTTCCCCGACGCAAAAAAATTCGTTCCATATCCCCACTATGGGCCTGCCCTCCGCCATGGAAGGAAGCACGAGGGTCTCGACGGAAGGGCCGGTATAGCCGGCGGTATTGTGGAACACGTAGCCGCCCCCGTCGCGGTTGCCGCCCAGATAGATATCGTATATCCGGTCGTCGGTATAGGGCATGAAGCAATGTATGCCGAGCGCCTGAAGCTCTGCTATTGTCGGGTTCCATACCGATACCAGAGGGCCGCCGCACATGGCGCAGGTTTTGGCTTCTTCTGATTCGGCAGGACCGCAGCCGGGGCATATGCGGGCGTAGGAGGTTCCGCAGCTTCCGCACCTATCCGAGCAAGCGGGCAGTTCTATGCCGCATTTGGCGCACTTCATTTCTTAAGCCTCCTGTGCTTGACTGTATTTGACTAAGATTATACGAAAAATGCCGCCCGAAAATCAAGCGGCGGCATCACGTACGGGCTCGGGATGATATTACGGCTTAAATCAGCCTTTGCGTCATATATTTATTGGGAGGAGGGGTCGTATGGTCATTCATGTCGTCAAGGCCGGCCAAACGCTGTGGCAGATATCGGAAATATACGGAGTATCAATGGAGTCCGTAATTGCGGCCAACGGGCTGGCAGATCCGGACCGGCTGGCTGTGGGCGAAGCGCTTGTCATTCCGGTCGAATGGGGAGCCTATACGGTAAAGTCCGGAGATACGCTGTGGAAAATCGCGCAAAAGCATGGGACGACGCCGGAGGCTCTGCTGAAGGCCAACGATATAGCCGAGCCGGACAATATAGCTCCAGGCCTGCGGCTAAACGTTCCGGCGGCAAGGCATAGGGTCATGCCGGGGGAAACCCTGTACCTGATAGGCTGGCGCTACGGCGTCGCCCCGGCCGAGCTGGCGCGTGCCAACGGCATAAGCGACCCGAATATGATAAGCGCCGGCGCCGAGCTTGTCATACCGCGCAGGCCGAGGCCGGTATTAGGGGTAAACGGCTACATATACATGCTGGGCGAGGCGGCTGTTCCCATAATCGATGAAGTCGGCAGGCATCTGACATACCTGAGCCCCTTCGCCTATCTGATAAAGGAGGACGGGAGCCTTCAGCAAATAAGCGACGGCCCGGCCATACGGGCCGCGAAGGAAAAGAACGCCGCGCCCATGATGGCGGTCACCAACTTTACCGCGACATCGAGAGGGGAAAACCTGGCTTCGCTCGTGCTCAATTCGCCGGAGCGTATGGAAGCCCTATTGTCCAACTGCCTTGATGTTATGAAAAGAAAGGGATATAAGGGACTGAACGTTGACTTTGAAAACGTCCTGCCGAAGGACAGGGAGGCATACAACGCTTTTCTTGAGCGTGCGGCTGCGCTCATGCATAAAAACGGTTATTTTTTTTCCACCGCGGTGGCGCCCAAAACCGGTCCCGCCCAGGCGGGGCTGCTGTACGAAGCCCATGACTATGCCGCTCACGGGAGGCTTGCGGACTTTGTCATACTCATGACCTATGAATGGGGCTACAGAAAGGGTCCTCCGCAGGCCATATCGCCTATAAACCGCATCCGCGAGGTGCTGGATTACGCCGTTTCGGTCATTCCGCCGGCAAAAATATACCTGGGCTTTCAAATATACGCCAGGGACTGGAAGCTGCCCTTTAAGGCCGGGGATGAGGCGGCCACATTCAGCCCTCAGGAGGCCGTGGCGCTGGCCGTAGAGTACGGAGCGGAGATTCTATATGATTATGCCGCCGAGTCACCCTATTTCAGATATTACGATTCTCAGGGAAGCCGGCACGAGGTCTGGTTCGAGGACGCAAGAAGCGCCCAGGCAAAATTCGACGCCGCCAGGGACTATGGACTGGCGGGCATCAGCTACTGGGCGCTCGGCTATCCCTTCCCGCAAAACTGGGTTCTGCTGGAGGATAATTTCAATATTAAAAAAATGTAGTATGCAGCATTTTGTCGTTTGAAACAGGCTCGGCTTCTTGAAGGCCATAAACAAATTGCCTTAGGCTGCATACTTAGCAAAATACGCATATTTGTTTCAAGCTGCACCCGCGCGCGGATTGCTTTAACAATATTACGATCATGCCATAAGAGCATACAGCTCTCAACTCACACCCGTGCGCGGATTGCTTTGGCAAAAAGCAACAAAGTGAGCCGTGCATACGGATTACTATGTATGCAATTAACCTTATCGAGTGTATCCATGGCCTTTTAATAAAAGGTCTTATATGTACTTATCTCGATTTACGGACGTAGAGTCGCCCCGCCTATAGTGCGAACATATATGTATAGTGATGTTCACTTAAGGTTCGCACTTTGCAGTTTTATAACTGCTTATTATATTCTCAATGTTCTCGGTTGCCAGATTCTGACTCGCATTATAATCGGCATTCGCCTCAAACCCGCAGCTTATACACTTAAAATACGCCTGACCCTTACTCTTTTTTGGCCGATTTCTTTCATCTATGCAGCCGCATTTGCTGCATCTTTGACTCGTATATGCCGGGTTAACAAAAACCACAGAAATGCCTTTTTCTTTTGCTTTATATGCAATTTTAGTGCGCAGGTCGAAGTAGTCCCAATTCTTTAAAAAAATATCATCGGGCGGCAAATCTTTTATTAATTCCATTTGTATAACACCACATCCATGCTTGGCTGCAGTATCAACTATAAATCTGGAATATTTATGATTTGCAGTGTTTCTGAAATTTGAAATGCTATTACCTATTTTATCTGTTGGAGCGATTCTCGTTTTAACTCCGTGCCCTATGCGTCCGTCGGCGCAATACTTGCCTTGACGAAGCAGCTCGCGTCTTCTTCTCTCAATAGAATGCCTAAAATTTATTACTTCACCTCCGTCAATCATGTACCGGTCTTCGCAAAAGTTGAAGCTCATATAAGCGACGCAAGCGATCCCCAAGTCGACGCCCATTATCTTGTTGATGTCTGCGTTTTTGTTTTGCTCTGGCTTAAAATCATAGCACAGATTGAGAAACCATTGCTTTTTCCTTTGCATATATAAAAGTTTGCTCTCCGCTATTCTATACTCGCCGCTGATACAACGTGATAGTATTGATTTTTGCGAGTTTTCAAGATGAAACGCCTTGAACTTTAACATAGTATTCGCTAAACCAAGCTCTTTTCCATATGAATCGGAAAAAAGCTTCAGCGATATAACATACGAATCATCTGCATAATCAAGCAAAATAGATTGGGCATGCAGCTCTATAGGAGGATTACGCTTATATTCAATAATGGAGCGCTCCCCGTTTTTAATTTTAATAAAAGCGTTGTTAAAGTCCATGTATGCATTTTTAATTGAAGTTGAAAGATTGGCGGAATAAATCGAAGGATATTTTATTCTTAGAAAGCTGTAAATATCGCCGTCAAGACGTTTTGTGCGGAGCACATCGGATACATTCGGCAAAATGCCTTTTTCACGGCTGTAATCATGTTTAAAGTTCTGCCATTCCCAGCACAGTTGGATAGTTTTATTTTTGATATTTCTGATATCATTTTGAATTTTCCAGAGCTCCTTGCAAACGGCAGGATAGTCTAGTTTCTCAATTATGGATATTAAAGGAATTTTGACTACCTTCTTTGCCATGATTTGAAAAAACCTCCTGGCATTTCAATAATGCGCAATACCATGACAAACTAGATGCCCGCAATGTCGGCGGCGGCCTCGCGGGCCCAGACCAGGGCGCGGGAATGGCTGTTCCCGTTCAGCAGCAGGGGGTAGTCCACGCCGTGCAGGCCGCCGGCCACGTTCCCCACCGCGTATAGGCCCGGTATGGGGTTGAAGTCCCTGTCCAGCACGCGCATTTTCGTGTCCGTAACCGCGCCGCCGAAAACGTTGAGTATGGCAGGGCCGAACTTGAGGGCATAGTACGGGGGCTTGTCTATGCTGGTGAGCATTTCGCTCCGCTTGCCGTAGTCCAGATCGACGCCCAGCCTGTAAAGCTCGTTGTAGCGCTCGACCGTCTTGACGAAGGTGTCCACAGGCACGTCCATTTTGACCGCCAGCTCCTCCAGCGTGTCGGCCACATGGCACGCGCCTTTTTTTATATAGCTGTCTATGGCCTCCCTGACGCCGTTGTTTTCGTCCCAGGGCTGGCCGTATTCCGCAAGAAGCGGCTCGCAGAACTGGCCGCCGGACAGGTGTATCCGCTCGCCTATGTCCTCAAACCACTTGCTGTCAAAGACTGAAAAGGCCCAGTCCCCGTCGCCCCACTGGGGCTGCATGAGGATGCGTATGGCCTTGGCCTGCGACCAGGTGTCCTCGTTCATGAAGCGCTTGCCCAGCCGGTTGACATGGAGGAAAAAGAAGCTGTACATTGCATAGGATATCAAATGCAGGGACAGCGCCCACGAGGCGTCCTCCATCTGCGCCCCGATCCAATAAGCCATCTTATGCCCGTCGCCCGTATTGAGGCCGGCGGGGAAATAGCCGTTCTTCTTGGGCTTGAGGGCCAGGGGGCAGTATTTGGCCAGCATTTCCGGGTCTCCGCCTATGTCGCCGGTGGCGAGGATTACGGCCTTGTTGCCCTTGAAGCGGCGGTACAGGCCGTCCTCGCCTTTCGCTATGAAGGAAGTGACGCGCCCGTCCCTCCTTTCAAGCTGCTCGGCGCGGGTGCGGCGGATAATGCGGTTGCCGCCCTCGAGCACTACGCCCTGAAGTATCTCGCACATCAGAAAAGCGCCGAAATTTTTATACTTCTTGCTGCCGGGCTTCAGCCTGAGATAATGCGTGGCGGCGTATTCGGTAAATTCCGGGCCCTTGTATTGGCCTCCGTAAAGGCGCAGCTCCACCTCTCCGCCGGCCAGATCCACAAGCCACTGCACGGCCTCCTCGCTCTTGTTTATATAGAGCCAGAGCAGGTCCTCGTTGACTCGGCTGCCGCAGGTATGCATCCACCTGCGCGCAAACTCCTGCTTGTCCACCCTTACGCCCAGCGAGCGCATGACGGGCGAGTCGAGGCAGGCTATATGTGCCCCGTGGGCGACAAGGCCCGTAAACTTGTCTGCGATTATCACGCTAAGGCCCAGCTCCGTGCATCTTGCCCCGGCGGCCAGGCCCGCTATGCCCGCGCCGATTATCACCACGTCCGCTTCCAGCGTTTCAACTATTTTTTCCTCCGGAATTGGAGGCGGAGGCGTTTCCCAGGCGTAGCGAGGCTTTGCCTTCACTCCGTCCGGGTCGTTAACCGCGCCGGCAAAAAGCGAGCGGTCCACCGGCTCGAATTCAATTGTGGTATTGTTGCTATCCAAATCTTGCGCAGCTCCTTTTTGCTTTATTATGGATATTTTATCAGCATATTGCGAAAAAAACAATGAAATATTTGGCCCTGCCCCTTCAAACCGACAAAGAAAAATAGTATCATATGTTTATCCGAAACAAATGGAAGGAGAGCTGCAAATGGGCAAATTTGACGGGCTTGTTTTCACAATACCAAAGGAGTTTCACGAGTGGTACGGCTTTGCCTCGCCGCGCGGCTTTTTCCGCGGGACGACGATGATGGAAAAAGCGCATCTGTACATGGACTTTACCTCGATTACAAAGGAGCTGGTCATGGAGGTGCCCCATACCCACCACGCTGTGGACGAGTATCTGGTCTTTACCGGGGCGGATTTGAACAATTTTTTCGATTTTGACGCGGAGGTGGATGTGTGGCTGGGAGACGACCCGGAAAGGCTGGAGCTGTTCACGCTGACTCAGCCCACGATAATCCGCGTCCCGCCGAAGCTCTACCACTGTCCGATAAACTTCAGGCGCATATCCAAGCCCATAGTCTTTTCGGCTGTGTATTTGGACGGGGACTGGTCGAAAATCAACAGGCGCGTAAACGCCGAGGGGCGCGAGGAGTTTTCCTACGACGGGGCGGGAATACGCCGCTGCGTATATGACCGCTCGAAGGAATGCGTATATTGCGGAAAATGCTTCTCCAAGGCCATGAAGGATTTTGCCGAGAACGCCAAAAAGGACCAAAAGCCGCCGCAGGCGGACTTGCTGGCCCCTTATTACGAGATGGCCAAGCTGCCGCGCACCGGCAAATTCGACAGGTATGTTTACGCCTACAAGCCGGAATACCACGACGATCCCAGGTTCCTCAGCCCGAGGTCGGGCTTCAGGGGCGCGGCAGAGATGGCCGAGTCGAGGCTATATTATCTTGACGACATAGTGCTGAAGGAATGCTCAGTCGCGGAGCCGCATATGCACCACTCCGTGGAGGAATACCTGTTCTTCACCGGCGCCGATATCACAAATTTCTTTGATTTCGACGCGGAAATAGAGGTTAAGCTGGGCGAGGACCCCGAGCATATGGAAAGCTATGTCATTACGGAGCCGACGGTAATCCGGGTCCCGGCCGGAACGTGGCACGGGCCAGTGGTTTTCAGGCGCGTGGGCGCGCCGGTGCGCTTTATGCCCTTCTATCCCTCCGGCAGCTACGGAAGGATAGTCCGCGAGACGCGGGAAGACGGGAGCGCCGCTTACGTTTACAAGGGAACGGATCTGCCAAAATGATCTCTACGGCGTCGTCGCCGTAATCAACTGAAGCGGCATATTTGCGCGTCGTTTTGTATATAACGGAAAAAGCCGCCTTTTGATGTTTAAAATTAGGCGCAAACATGATATATTAACCGGGTAGCTGGCCTGCCCGGTTGATTTGCATAAGCGGCAAGCGGGAAGAGCTAAGGCCTGACGCGCGGGAGGGATAAGATGAAATATGCCTATGTGGACTGGAAGACGATGGAGAGCTTTGTACGCGAGGTTTTCCAAAGATACGGCGTTCCCGAAGAAGACGCGCGCATCTGCGCGGACGTGCTTCTGGAGGCCGACAGGCGCGGCATAGAGTCCCACGGCGTAAACCGCTTCAAGCCCATATATCTTGACCGCATCAAGGCGGGGATACAAAAGCCCGTTACGGAGCTTGAGATTGTGCGGGAAACGGCTGCCACTGCGGTTGCGGACGGACACGACGGCATGGGGCAGGTGATAGGCTACAGATGCATGGAGCTTGCCATTAGGAAAGCGAAGGAATACGGCATGGGCATGGTCGCCGTGCGCAATTCCACGCATTACGGAATCGCGGGCTATTACGCCTCAATGGCCGCTGAGGCCGGCTGCGTAGGCATGACCGGCACCAACGCCCGTCCTTCGATAGCGCCAACCTTCGGGGTTGAAAACATGCTGGGGACGAACCCCCTTACCTTCGGCCTGCCGACCGACGAGGATTTCCCGTTCATAATAGACTGCGCCACATCCATCACCCAGCGGGGGAAAATAGAGCAGTATGCCAGGCTCGGCCAGCCTACCCCGGCCGGCATGGTCATAGGCGACGACGGCAGCGCCCTGACGGATTCGGAGGATATCCTCAAAAGGCTGGTGGACGGTTCGGCCGCTCTTGCTCCGCTCGGCGGGATAGGGGAGGAGCTTGCGGGCTACAAGGGCTACGGCTACGCGACGGTTGTCGAGATACTGTCCTCGGCGCTGCAGGCGGGCAGCTATCTGAAGCAGCTTTCCGGCCTGCGGGAAGGGAAGGCGGTCCCTTACCGTCTTGGGCATTTCTTCTTGGCAATTGACACAGAGGCCTTCATGGGGCTGGAAGCCTTCAGGAAGACCGCCGGCGAAATACTGCGCGAGCTTAGGGCCTCGAAAAAGGCGCCGGGCTCCCCGCGCATATACACCGCGGGAGAAAAGGAATATTTGGCCTGGCTTGAACGGAAGGACAAGGGCGTCCCCGTAAACGAGAGCGTCCAGAGGGAGCTGGTAGCCGTACGCGACGAACTGGGGCTGGAAGCGTACAGGTTTCCTTTTGAAGAAAAATGAACGGACCGGAGGAAATATGGACATAAAAGAAAGAGCCATGCAGGAGCATTACAAATGGGCCGGGAAGATCGAAATAACCGCAAGAGCCAAGGCGGATACGCGCGAGAAGCTGTCGCTGGCCTATACGCCGGGAGTGGCGGAGCCCTGCTTGGCCATACAAAAGGACATAAGCAAGTCCTATGAGCTTACACGGCGCTGGAACCTGGTCGCCGTCGTTACAGACGGCACCGCGGTGCTGGGACTCGGAGATATAGGGCCTGAGGCGGGCATGCCGGTCATGGAAGGAAAATGCGTCCTTTTCAAGGAATTCGGCGGGGTGGACGCCTTCCCGCTTTGCATCAGGTCAAAGGACGTGGATACCATCGTGGAAACAGTATATCTGCTTTCCGGCTCCTTCGGGGGCATAAATCTGGAGGATATCTCCGCGCCGCGCTGCTTTGAGATAGAGCGCCGCCTGAAGGAGCGCTGCGATATACCGGTATTCCACGACGACCAGCACGGAACGGCCGTGGTTGTGGCTGCGGCGATGCTTAACGCCATGAAGCTTACCGGGCGCGACCTGGGCAGGCAAAAGGTCGTCGTCAGCGGAGCGGGGGCGGCCGGGGTATCCGTAACGCGCCTGCTTATGAAGATGGGCCTGAAGGACGTGATATTGTGCGACAGGCATGGCGCGATATACAATGGGAGGGGAGACCTTAACCCCATAAAAGAGGAGATGGCGCTTATTTCAAACCCCGAAGGGAAAAAAGGCCCGATAGGCGAGGTGCTGAAGGGCGCGGACATATTTATCGGCCTGTCAAGCCCCGGCCTAGTCACCGAGGACATGGTCCGGTCCATGAATAAAAACCCCATCGTGTTTGCTATGGCAAACCCCGTGCCAGAAATCATGCCGGAGCTTGCCAAGGCCGCCGGAGCGGCGGTCGTAGGCACCGGCCGTTCGGATTATCCCAATCAGATCAACAATGTGCTGGCCTTTCCGGGCATCTTCAGGGGGGCTTTGGATGTGCGCGCCTCAGATATAAACGACGAAATGAAGATCGCCGCCGCAAGGGCAATAGCCTCTCTGGTTGCAGACGGAGAGCTGAGGGCGGACTACATCATACCCGACGCCTTCGACGCCAGGATAGGAAAAACCGTGGCCGCCGCGGTGGCGAAAGCCGCGCGGGATACCGGCGCGGCCAGGATATGAAAAAAGCAAGCGGCGCGATATCGCGCCGCTTGGCTTATTCAACCTCTACACCAGGTAGGGGTTTGGATCCGTAAAAAAATGCTCGTCTACCTCTTCCGGAGAGCCGTACTTCCCAATCATCACGAAAATTTCGCCTTCCCTGCCGCCCATGGTAGAGGTGCCGAAGCCGCGCCCTACGCTGTACATGCGGTTCCAGTTGTCAAGGAAGCACAAGGTGTCGCTCCTGAAGCCTACCTTGTCGCCGAGTATCTTCTCCATGTTCTGTTCGGTCACGCTTACAAGATACATGCCTTCCTTGATTTTTACGTAATAGGCCGGTTCGTCGGAGCCGGGGAGGGCCTTCATGGTTTCGTTCATCGAGTCGTTGAAGCTGACCTCCGCCTTCGGCTTGCTGCTCTTTGGGTATGTGATCCTGTACCAGTTGGTGCTGTAGTAGACATGAACGGTGGCAAGCTCATGCCCGTAGGTCCACTTTACGCCGGTTCCGGCTACGTCGTCTGTAAAGCCGTGCCGTCTGCGGTCTGTGTGCTCCTTGCCCTCGACCTTTATGTAGCCGAAGGCAAAATGGCTGTCGATAAGATAGGGCCAGTAGGGATTCTCACCCAGCGTACAGCGAAGGAAGGTGACAAGCTCCTGCTCGCGGTCTATTACCCAGGTATGGTTTTCGCGGGGGACGGTGTTTGACAGGCAATAGGTGACAAGGTAGGTCCAGTCGTCCGCCTTGCGGCATTCGTAGCGCTCCGCCTTCAGCGTTTGCCCGCCCTTGATGCTCCACTCTACGGTAGTTTCGTCGATGAAGTTCAAAACCGCGTCGCCCGTATCCTCGCCGCTGTCGAGCACAAAGTCGAAGCGCTTGCCTGCCAGCTCAAAGCAACGGGGAGGGCAGTATTGGCCTATGGACAGCCCCGCCGCCTTAGGCCCGTATTTTTCAACCAGATTCATAGCATTCCTCCGATTTGTTTATTATTATTGTGCAAAGTATACGGCAATTGCCATGAAAAGTCAATCAAATTATAATGAAAAAGCAATATAACGGAATATCACTTTAAATACATATTAATATATTAATTAATAAAGTTGCTTTATGCAAACTGGCCAATTATAATGCCCTTAGGGTAGTTAGCGGCTCGCTTAGGGGAGATGTCGGACTTGGTTATAACGATTAAATGCGCGGCCTCGAACTGTTATTTGCTTAAGAATGATTCCCGCAGCGCCGGCATACTGGTGGATGCCGGCCTAAGCGCCGATTTAGGCAGACTCAAAAAAAGGCTGAAAGCTGAAAATGTTCGCCTGATTCTTCTGACTCATGGCCATTTCGACCATATAGGGGCCGCAGCGCGGCTGTCCGAAGATTTGAGAATACCGGTGGCAATGAGCCGCGAGGACTTTCCCTTGCTTACCGACCCTTCGTTAGGAAGGCTGCACGGAAGCACGGTTCTAGGCAGTCTGCTTGCCGCGTCGGCGTGCCTAACCATGAACAAAAGGGCGTTTCCACCCTTTATACCCTCCGTCTGGCTGCGCGACGGGCAGAGCCTGTCGGAATTCGGAGTGGACGCGAGGGTCGTCGCACTGCCGGGCCACACGAAGGGCTCCGTTGGCGTATTGACGAGCGAGAAGGAATTCATGGTTGGGGACGCTATGTTCAATATTTTCAAAGCAACTGGCGCAAGGCTCTATGAGGATTTCGAACAGATGAAGCGAAGCCTTGAGGTCATTAAAAGCAGCGGGGCCAAGCAAATCTACGTCGGGCATGGCAGGCCCATTGACCCGGCAGGCAGCCTTGCCCTTTCGGCCTTTGCCTGACCGGCTCCGGGCTTGGCGCGCCGGCGTTTGCATCTTTAAATGTATAAGGAGGATCCCCGAAGATGGAAGAGAGCCTGCTGATTGCTTTCAACAATATGGTGCAGAAAGCTTACGAATGCACAAGCTTTATGGATTTTTTGAAGCTTGCGATTACGAGCCTGCATAATCTCGTCATGTACGACAGCGGCATGTTTTATTGCGCTATAAGCAGAGACAGCTCTTTTTTTCAGCCCTACATAAGCGGCAACATAGACGGCTACTATAAAAAGGAGCGTTTTACAGAGCGCCAGTACTATCTTGAATACGGCTTTGCAGGGAGCGAGGCGGTGGTATACAAGGCCTCCGATTATCAGAAGGGAACGGTAACGGTGCCCGAAGAACCGCGCAGCGGTTTCCTTTCGGAGCAGGAATGCTTCCATGTGGCCTGCGTACGAGTTATATACAGAGGCCAATTTCTGGGCGAGATATACCTGCAACGGAGCAAGGACAAGCCGGATTTTGACGAGAGGGATATGTTCATGCTCAGGCTGCTCCAGCCTCATATCTCGAACGTTTTCCACTTGATACATACCTTCAACGCCGTAGTGCTGCTAGAAACCGACAAGAAGGGGCTTGACAAAAAAGGGCTGTGCCTGTTTGACAAGGATCTGAACCTAACGGCCGGTAACGTTGCTGGTCTTGCAATGCTCAACGGCGTCACAGTCTTCGGCTCAAGCGTATTATACCATCTGAAGGAAGCAATAAGCGATATGCGGGACGATGCCAGCAGCAAGAACGCATCCTGCATGTCCAGCGAGACCTTTATCAAGACGGCCGGCGGAGAGCTTTATTCCGAAATAATTATGAAGACAAAAGGCTATTCCAAAAGTGATAGCTATTTTTATGTGGTTTTATATCCTCTTGACGAAAATCGCGTCATCTCGGAATACAGATTTAAGTTCACCAAGCGCGAGAGCGAAATAATCGACGGCATCATTCAGGGCAAAAGCAATCAGCAGATATCGGATATGCTCAACCTGTCGATGAATACTGTAAAAACGCATCTTCAGCGGATATTCAACAAAACGGGCGTTTCTTCAAGGAACGAGCTTGCATATTTGCTGATGCTGGACAGAAACCAGAATAAAATAAAACAGCAGTGAAGCGCTGAGCGGCTCTTTATTTAAAATTTAAAAAAAGAGTAAACATCACCCATTCGGGTGATGTTTCTTATTTTTATCACATGTATAATAAGGATAGTGGAAAAGTGTCGCTTTCATGAACAATATGTAAATTAATCGTAAACGAAGTCCGCCGGGCGGCCTGGATAGAGGAAAGAGAGAAGAATTATGAAATTTGCGTCAAAGAGTGTGAAAAGCCTGAAGAAAGCCTTGGCGGCGCTTTTGGCACTACAGATGCTGGCGGGCGTCCTTCCAGTTTCGGCTTTCGCGACCGAGGTTCCGGAGGAGTATTCAATCAACACTCAGGAGGGATACGGCGGAGCCGCAGACACGGCGGAGGTGGCGGAACAGCCTGCTCAGGCGGGAGCCTTGCCCGAGTACACGCTGGAAAACCCGGGAACGCTTATTCCAGGCCAGCCCTTAATGATTGAGAATTTTCAAGCTTCCCAGGAAAACTATCTCCGTTTTGAGATCAGTGAGCCGGGGACATACGCTGTCTCCTGCTCGCTGGCTGCGGCTCAATCCTCTTACGAGCTGGCGCCGGATACGTCGGCGGTATCTATAGAGCTAGGCACGGTATCCGGAGCAGCCGGATCGCCGGGATTTGAAGTCCTTTACGGACCCGCGCCGGCCCTGGAGTGCGGGCTTGACGAGGGGGGAGAATATTGGCTCAGGCTTACCAATACCGGAGCGGCAGGCGCTGCGGTGCTCTCGGTCGTCAGGATATCCGGAGCTGACGGGGAGGAGGACGCGGCCGTTGAGCTACAGGACGGAGATTCGCCGACGCCAATAAGCGGGACTTTTTACGAGCCTGCGGCGGTGCAGATCGGGAATGAATACATAGTAGCCGGGTTCAGCGGCTCTTCGCAGCAATGCTTTACTTTTGCCATAACCGAATACGGCCCGTACTGCGTGGAATATCAGGCCGACGACGGGATGGCGCTTGAGCTGTCCTTCATCGAATATGAAAATGAAAACGGGTATGTGAGCAGCAGCGAATTGAAGCATGATAAAAACGGTAGCCTGTACTGCGTTTTCAAGGAAGGCGACCTGCCGCCCGGCTATGCCTATGCCCTTACCGTATACAACTCGGGAAGCGCCGGCAACCTAACGTTTAAAATAAGAAAAATGACGGAGCCGCCCGACGTTGCTGCCGACGGCTCGATTACGCCATCTCAGACGCCTGGAAGCTCCGGCGGCGTCGAGCTGGCGCTCAATCCCTGGAATTCGGCGACTAAAATATATTCCTTTGAGGCAGTGGCGGGCAAGAGATACAGCGCCGTCGTCTATTACGGCTCCGGGGATAAATTTGCCCAGGTCAACTGCGCTTTCTCCGACGCCTACGGCGCCGGGGATGTGCAAATGTGGGGGGGGCCTCCGGGACCGGATGTGGAAGGGCTGCCCGTAGCCGAATTTGTCCCGGAAAGCAGCGGCACCTATTACCTCAGTTTGAGCTATTGGTCTTGGGAAGCCGGAACAATTAACATAAAGATATACGACAACACTCCGGCTCCACCGTCAATATCGCCGATAAGCCTCCCGGAAGGAACCGCGGCGCCCGCATCAGTAACAATAAGTGCAGAGTCCGGAGCCGGTATATACTATATATATAATTATATTGACCAAACACCCCGCCTTTACGCCGGCCCGGTAACAGTAGACGTCGGCACCGGCCTTATGGCATATGCAGTAAAGGACGGCATTTACAGCGTATGCTCCGAGGGGTATTACAGCTTTAGCGGAACAAAGTCTCCGCAATTCAGCCCGAGCGGCAGCGTTCTGCCTTTAGGCACAAGAATATTCATAAACGGAGCCGCTTCCGAAGATACCGTTTATTATACTACGGACAAGTCCAGCCCTTATGACAGCCCCACAAGACAGGTTTATACAGCCTCCTCAGTGATAACGGTTGGCGAAAACGGGTTGTCGCTTAGGGCGATAATCAAAAACAGCGAGGGAGTCTATGGCTCCGTGGGCTGGCTTGATGTGGAAAAAGGAGCCGCTGCGCCGTATATCGCAAATATCCCGGGAGAGGGGGGTAACCCGGGGACAATTGGAGACGCTTTCAGCGCCATTTTGGCCGTACAAGGCGGGGGCAGCATCTATTACACAACAGACGGCTCTCAGCCGACGCTTGGCAGCGCTCTCTACACCGCGCCTATACCTATCGATTGCAACACGCAAATAAGGGCGATAGCCTTACAGAGCGGAGCGCAGTCCACGGAATACTCAAAATTCATTCCGGTTTCCGCACCGCGGCAAATTGGCGCAGGTGAAGAATACAGCGGAGTCGCCCAAAACGGCTATCCCCAGTGGTACAGCTTTACGATAGCTGAGCCGGGCGCATATGAACTGCGGCTTAGCCCGAATAACGCGTCCTCACACGGATTTTACAGCTATTATGATTATAGTGAGGCTGAGTATAAATATCCTTTGCAGCTTTACACAGAAGAAGGGGTGCTGCTGGCCTCCTTCAGCTCCGTCAGCTCTCCGGCGACATACTCCTTTAACGGCGCGGGCACCTATAAGCTTAGAGTAAGCTCGTCCTGGTACGTATCCGACTTCTATAAGCTGAAAATAGAAAGAGGCGTTCAAGCCCCCGTTCCGAGCATACCCGTAGATGCCGTCGGCTATGCTTATATAAAGCAAGGTAGTCTTTCACTTAGCACATCGGAAACAGGATGCAGAATATTTTATACCACCGACGGGAGCGTGCCTTCCGTTTCGGCAGGGTTCGCTAACGGCTCGACAATGGAGTTTACCGGCTCCCCCATTCAGCTTTCAACCGAATACTCATACGCAACGGTGACGGTGAAAGCGATAGCGGTGCGCGACTTTGAAGCTAACCCCATTTCAAGCGAAGTCAAAACCTTTACTTATGTGATTATTCCCTCGGGGCTGGATATTACCGGCATTAGGTATTGCTACTCGACATGGTATGGCTACGACTACTACTCGGAGGTGTCAGACGGACAGATCTTCAGTTCAGACGCCAATAAGCTTAAAATAGCGGTTTCGGACACCTACCCATATACAGGCTATGCGGCTGCCTCGGTCAAGTATGAGCTGTCAATTGATTCCGGTCAAAACTGGACGGAGCTTGGCACGGTATATACCGATTCTTCGGGAAGAGCATACGACAAGGCCTGCGAAAGCTGGACCGACGCTCTGACTCCGTACAACGGAGCGGCGGTGCTTAGGGCGACTGCCGCCGACTCGGCCGGAAACATTGGGACTCCGTATACTGTTCAGATAAATCTTTCCATGGCACCGCCGACAGCCCCCACCGGCTTGAATGCCGTTCCACAAGCCGGTTCGGTAAAGCTGAGCTGGACGGCATCTGAATATACCGGCTCCGGCTCCATGTATTACATTGTCTACAGAGGAAGCTCACCGGAATCGTTGGAATATATTGGCTATATCCATTCGGATAGCGGGGCCGTTTATACCGATACGATGACCGAGGGGCAGACGAGTCTTTATTATTATGCGGTGAAGGCCGCTCTGGATACCGCCGGGACCGTCAGGCCGAGCGGATATTCCAACATAGTGTCTGCGGCGGCTGAGGCCGACACAGATCCTCCGGAAATAACCGGCCTTTATTGCGAAAGCCTGTCAAACGCCGAGGACTACGTAGCCGTATACGTCTCGGACAATGCCGGAGTTAAAACTGTAAGGGCAGAGGCCGCACCTAAAGGAAGCGGCAATTGGCAGACGGTTTATGAATACACAGGGTCAAACCTCACCTATGCTTATTTCTATCTCTCAGCGATATCCGGGCCGGACGGCGAGTACGACCTCAGAATAACGGCATATGACTACTCCGGGCTAGCAGATACAGAGACGGCATCCATCGTATTAGACACAACGCCTCCGCCTGCGCCGGCTATATCTGCGGTTGGCCTAGCGGGCTCGGTTAAGCTTAATCTGACCAAGCCCTCGCAGGATACGCAGTATTACTATATATATTTCAGGGAAAGCGGCGCGTCAAGCTTTGAATACCTGACCAATATATATTGCGACGGCGATGCCAGCACATACATAAGCCGGCATGCTTCCGGCATAGGCAAGACCTATGAATACAAGGCTGTGGCTTATGACGCTGCGGGCAACGCGGGAGCGGAATCTGCGGTTGTTTCGGCGGAAGTCCTTCCCGCCAGCCCCTCGCTTACGATAGTACCCGAGCAAACCAAACCGGGCATAGTGCTGAACATAACGGTTACGGGAATTTACGCAAACGAATACGTATATCTGTATATAGACGATTCCGCAAGCTATGCCGGTTATGCCCAGGCCGACGGAGAGGGCAGGGCGGTATTGACTTACAGCGTGCAGGCCGGCTTCACTGGAACTCACAGGCTAAGAGTGGAGGCCCAGGAATCGCAGAGCAAGCTTGTCAAAGCCTACACCTTTGGCGATTACACTCCCACACTTGCGGCTCCGGCTACTGCGAAGGCCGGCGGGGAAATAACGGTTTCATATGCCGATTTGGGCTGGGTAAACTGGAGCTGGCCCTGGTATAAATCAGTTGCGCTGACTTTCTATATAGACGGAGCCTCCGTAGCGGAGGAAAACTTCTACAGATATGATTACTCAGTGGTAACAGGCACAAAGTCCATAAAAATACCCTATGGCGCCTCTGGAACCGTGCTTGTCGGGGTAAGAAGCAGCGACGGATACTATGCGGAGACAACCGTTGAGGTAGAGCCTTCTTTTGCTTCGCTGACGGTAACGCCGCAAAGCGCCAGATGCGGGGAAGCGGTCACTATATCGGCAGCCGGATTTGCTCCCGGTGAATACATATACATATACAAGTCCAATTACAAGAACCTCGACAGCAATTATACCGGGGGTTATGCCGACGCTTCGGGCGGCTATTCAATCACTTACAGAACGCAGCCAGGAGACGAAGGCGGTCTTTACTTTGAGGCAAGAGGTGATGCCAGCGGCTTGAGAAGGGGGGCCTTTGCCTCCATACTGCCCGCTAGGCTTTCCATTTCCGGGCCTTCGGCCGCAAACGCGGGTACTGCGGCGGCATTTGCAGTCTCGGGCTTTGACAGGAGCGAGTATTTCAGGGTCTATATCAACGGAATCCAGCAAGGCAGCGACTGGTCATACTACGGATATCCAGGCTCCGCCACAAATATCAGCCTTACCTTTGGAGAAGCTGGGGCGGCGCTTATTGCCATTACGGGAGTCAGTTCCGGCCTTACGGCATTGAAAACCGTTGAGGTTAAAAAGCCGTCCGCTCTGAATCCGTCGCTGGCTGCGCTGGCCGAGGCATTTGCAGCGGGAGAAAGCGTCAGTTTGAATGCGACGGGCTTTAAAGCGGGCGAAACCGTAAAGTTCTGTATGAACAACACGGAGATAGCGTCCGCCATGGCTGACGCGGCCGGGAGCTGCGGTACGGAACATGTCCTGGCGGCGGAAACGCCGGCGGGAGCCAAGCTGGTTTTCACGGCCACCGGGCAGACATCGGGCCTTACCGCCGCCTCGTTTGTAAGCGGGGTGACGGGACAGCTCATGTACGAGTATTCCGGCCTGCCGAAGCCGGGCGAAACCATCACGGTCACGTTGACGGGGTCCTACTCGGATTCCAGCTGCAAGGCTTATTTTGACGGAAAGTACATCGGCTCCGCCGTAACCTTCGGTGAAGCCGGAGAAACGACACCGCTTGCCTACAGCTTGCCTTATTCGACGGTTCCGGGCTCACACAGCCTGCTGTTGACCACCTCGGACGGCAAGGGCGCCACAGTTCCGATAACCGTCTCGGCTCCCGAGCCGAGGTTGGCGGTTGACTCGTCCTCTCAGACAGTGATTATCAGCGGCTTTGCGCCGAATGAAATTATTGAGCTGCGCGTCAACGGGACAGCAATATCCGCACTGCAGACAAATGCCGGAGGAGAGGCTGCATATACGCCGCAGACACTATACGGACCGGGCGAATACTTTATTACCGCCGTCGGTTCGGTTAGCCGTTATTCTGCTTCGGCTACCCTAAACGTTGAAAAAGCGGAGGCTGTTCTTTACGCCGATACGAATGCGACAAGACCGGGCGCGGTAATAAATGTGGCTCTTTCCGCTTTTTCACAGAACGAAAAAATAAAGCTCTATCTCGGTGAAATTGACGTTACACCTACACAGGGAGTTGTTGCCGACAGCGGCGGCGGGGCGACTGCCGAGATTTCAGTGCCAGCAAAACATCCGGGCGGAACCTTCGCGCTGACCGCGGTGGGACTGCTCTCGGGAAAAACGGCTTCAGCTTCCGTTGATGTGGCGGCTTTGGCGCCGCAGGCGGCTGTGGCGCCCGTCGGAGACGCCATACGGGCGGGCGAGTATATAACCATATCCGTGTCGGGCTATGCGGCCTCGGCCAATTTGATATTTGCGCTTGATTCGGTGCAAATAGCAATAGAGGGAAGCGCGAAAACGGGAGCCGACGGTACTGCCTCAGTAAGCTATCGCCTTCCTGCGGCAATGGCGGGCGGTTCCCACACCCTGACTGTTGCCGGCGCCGGCGCGTCGGCTTCATGCGCCTTTGAATCGGAAGCCCAGACCAGCGTCCTGAAGCTTTCGGCCTCTGAGGGCAGGGCGGGACATAAGATTACGCTTAGCGGCAGCAACTATATGATGGCCGAAAACGGAGCGACAACCGTCAGGCTCACGATAGAAAACGGCAGCATTACAAGGGTAATAGCGGAAGCCCTGGCCTTGTCCAACGGCAGCTTTTCCTTCGAGTACACCGTGCCTTCCGACCTGCCGGACGGAAACTATACGCTGAAGGCCGTTACCAGCCAGCAGGAGGAGGCCGGCGCAGGCTTCAAGGTAGACAATACGCCGCCCTCGGCGCCCGCCGCCACGGCTTTCTCCACCGTGCGCGACATTACCCTGAGCTGGATCGCCCCCTCCGAAAGCGACCTGGACGGCTTCAAAGTCTACAGAAGAATTGGACAAAACGAAATCTGGCAGGAGATTGGCGTGCTTTCAAAGTCCGGCACTGCCTATTCCCAATCACTGGGCAACGGGATTGAAACCGGAATAGACTACACCTACGGCGTTTCGTCCTTCGACAGGCTGGGCAACGAGAGCGAAAAGACGCTTGTCAGCAAGGCGCTGGCGCCGGACGCCGTCAAGCCTTACGGCTATTTCTACGGGCAGGGAAGCTGGCTTAAGGCCGGTAATTACGCCTACAGCTTGTACGCCAGCGATAATCAAGCCATTGCCTCGGTCGAGGTGACGGCAAACAAATATACGATGACGAACTCAAGCGGCGCAAAGATATACGGAGGTCCTGGCATAAGCCTGTACAACCAGTCCTATGCAGCTAAAACACAAACATATCTTTATGCATCGTTCAATTGGCAGATCCCGTCGGACGGAAGTCTAGACGGGGAATACCAGCTTACGCTTAAAATTACAGATTTTGCCGGATGCATTTTTACTTACTCCTCCATATATTATGTGGACACCGCGGCGCCGCTGCCGCCAGCAGCACTGGCCGCCGGAGGCTCCGCTGCTGCCGTAACCCTTACCTGGGCAGGCAGCTTAAGCACAGACGCAGTAGGCTATGAAATTTACCAGGCTGAAAGCGCCGAAGCGCTGGAGAGCATGATCGCCCCATCCAAAACGGTAAATCTTGTAAATACCGCAAGCTTTGACGTTGAGATGAACGCCACGAGGTATTACAGGCTGAGGGCCTTCGACAGCGCCGGCAACAGGAGCGGCTTTACGGACATAGTGTCGGCCACCGCTTCGGCGGATACAGAGGCGCCTTCGCTTACATACCTGGATCCCGCAACAGGCTTTGCTGCCAGCAGCCGCTATGTGTATATAACGCTTAGGGGCCTGGACAACTACAAGATAAAGGACTTTGTCATAGAACTGGCGGAGAGCGGGAGCTCGAGCTATTCAACCTTAAAAACTCTGACCTCCGGGACTGACTTCAGTCCGGCCCTGGCGGGGCAGGAGCAGTATGCCTATTTTTACTGGGATACAGTCGGGCTCAGCGGCAGCTATGACATAAGGGTAAGGGCCGTTGATTTTGGAGGCAACGCTTCAAACCCCATAACGGCAATTTACCGACTCGACAAGACGGCCCCTGCGGCTCCGGCCAGTATCTCGGCAGCAACCTCGGCCGGCAAAATAACCGTGACATGGGACGCCTCGGCCGACAGCGACGGCGATCTTTGGGGTTACTATATCTACAGGAAGCTCAATGACGGCGGCTTCGTTTACATCGGAAGCAGGGCTAAGAGCGAGAGCAGAAGCTTTACCGACTATACGGTGGAGGCCGGCGGCGTCTATGTATATGCCGTGACATCCCGCGACGATCTGTACAACGAAAGCGGTAAAAACTACAGCGCGCAGGTGACGGCCGCAAATTACGCGCCTGAGGTCACACAGCTTTCCGGAAGCAAGGATCCGGATAAGATTTACGCTGGAGATACCCTGACCATAAAAGGCGCCGGCTTCAAGCCCTACGAGGAAGTCAGAATGTATATAGACGATTTGCAGGGTACGGGCGCGCATATATTGTCCCTCCGGGCAGATTTCGACGGGAATGTCCAGGCTGTGTGGAAATATGTCGTCAAAACCAATTCGGGAAGCCATACGCTGACATTAAAGGGCATGGGCAGCGCGGCAAAGGCCGACAAAGCTTATACCACCGAGCTGCCGGAAACGCTTCCGTCCGCTCCGCCAAGCGTGAACGCATCCAACGGCGGAACGCTTTGGGTTGTGCTTTCAGACTATAAGACGGCCGACGCGGCTTCATTCAACATTTACCGCAGCGCAACGCGTACGCTTGAAACCGGCGATGACGAACCTGAAACGCTGATCGCTTCCGGAGTAAAAACGGAAACCTATGCCGACCTGACGGTTAAAAACGGGAAATCATATACATATACGGTTAAGAGCGTCGACGCATACGGAAACGAAGGCGGCCAGACATCAAGCGCACCCATAATCCCCGAGCAGGATGCCGCGGCGCCGTCAGTAACGCTGACAAGCAGCCGCAGCGGCGATTTGGTGACGCTTTATGCGCTGGTGTCGGACAATATAGGAGTATCGGAAGTGTCCTTTGCCTACAAAGCGCAGGGGAGCGAAGCCTATACGCCTATTGACACAGCCGCAGGGATTAATTCGCCGCGGGACAAGAGGGTAACTGTATCCCGCGTCTGGAATACCGCTTCTCTCGCGGACGGCACTTATATAGTTTCAGTTGCGGTGAAAGATATAAACGGCAATACGGCAGTAAAAGAAATGGCGACTGTCAAGCGGAGCTCGGCGTTGCCGTATAATGGAACGATAAGCGCCGTACCCGGCGCATTGAGGCTGACGTTAAGCTGGACCGCCTCGGACGACAGCGAGCTAAGCTCATATTACCTTTACAGAAGGAGCAGCAGCGACAATGCGGCCTGGTCTGACTGGACGAAGATTGCTGCTACAAGCCTGCTGACATATACGGACACGGGTCTGGACGCGGCGTCATATTATCAGTATGGAGTAGCTGTATTAGACAGGTACGGCAATATAAGCGGCAGGGTGGATATGGCTTCATCGCTTAAGCCGCTGTACGATACGGAAAAGCCTGTTATAAACGGTTTTGCGCCGGCTGCAGGCGGAACCGTCAAGGGCAGCGTGAATGTCAGCGTGCTTGCAACAGACAATGTTGCCGTATCAAAAATCGAGTTGTTTTATTCCAGCTCAGCCGGGACTTATACGATAGACGGAGTAAAATACAGTAAAATAGGGGAAAGCCTCGCCGGTTCGTCCGGGTTTGGCACATTCAGGCTCGACACGACCGGCTTGGCGATACCGGACGGCGGCATAAGCCTGCTGGCGAGAGCCAGCGACGGAAGCGGCAATACAACCGTTAAAACCGCAAATTATATAATCGACAATACTGCGCCTCCGGTGCCCTCGCTGGCTGCCGAAGCAGCTGAGCTGGCCGTCAAGCTGACGGTCGCCCCGGGAGGCGCGGCTGACGATTTGGCCGGCTACAACATCTATTCCTCTAATTCCGAAAACGGGACATATACGCTTATGGTTTCGATGAAGGCCGGAACCTACCTCCATAAGTCGGCTCCGCCGGCGGGCGCTTGGTATTGCGCAACCTCAGTAGACAATATCGGAAACGAGAGCGCGGCGAGCCCCAGGAGGATGATGAAGCCCGGGGGAGACGCAACGGCGCCTTCGATTGCGATAATGACGCCCGCTTCCGGCAGCCCGTTGCGCGGGACGGTGACGCTTTACGCCAAGGCTGCGGATAATGTGGGTGTAACCGGCATCAGCTTTGAGATGAAGGCAAGCGGGTCCGATGCCTGGATAGTTATTTCATCCAAAGACTTTGCCGAGACCTCAACGGCGGAATATACTTACAAATGGAATACCGTTGCCGAAAACGGAGGAATTCAGCTTTCGCCCGACGGCGACTATACCGTCAGAGCTGTGGCGGTAGATAAGGCTGGGAACAAAGGCTATCTTGGCGGCTCATATACAATCTCGAACGATCCTCCCGCCCCGCCTACGGGTCTTGAGGTCTATTCCGGGCAGTGGCAGCTCGTAGTAAGCTTTAATGCCGTCGGCGGGTCGGATTTCAAGCACTACAATATATACAGAAAGCTTTCGTCCTCAAGCGACTGGAGCCTGATTGCAAGCACCACCTCCAACGTATATGTGGATAAAAGACTCAATCCGGCCGACAGCTACGATTATAAGGTTACCGTTGTAAACGATCTTGGGCGGGAGAGCGAAGGCGCGGAAACCACAGGCATAATCAGCGACAAGGTTGCCCACAGATCCAAAAACCAAACCACAAGGGCTCTTATTAAAGCGATAACGCCGGCTAAGCGCTATTTCAACGGCCTTCTGCCGCTGGAGATCCTGGCTAAGGACGATATAGGCTTGAGCGGAGTCCTGTTCCAGTACAGGCCGGCCGGAGCTTCGGAATCGGCGCCATGGCAGGATATAGCCACAGTCGGACAGGCGGAGATAATTGAAAAGAATGTAAATCTTACTCCCGATTATGCCGGCTTCGAGGAAGCGCTTTGGAGCGCCTCCTGTGTATGGGATGCATCCGCCTTGCCGGAAGGCGAGTACGATGTCAAAGTAACCGTTAAAAATATGGGCGGCGACGCGACCGCGGCCTCGCAAGTCAGAACATTCAGCCTGGTGAAGAGCAACAACGTTGAGCCCGCAATTTCGGCGGTCGTCAATCCTCAGACCGGCGGCCGGCTGGTTTTGCATATGACCCTTCCCGCGGCTACTGCGGAAAAGCCCACGCCTATGGATTATTTCACCGTCTACCGCAGCACTCAAAGCGGGTTTGCTGTCGGCGAAGCGACAAAGATAGCCGACCAGGTGCGAGGAAACTTTACGGATACTGGGCTGACCAACGGCGTTGCATACTATTACATCGTCACTGTAACTGACCTGGCTGGGAATGTGAGCAGCCTGTGCTCCTCTCAGGTTTCCGGAACGCCAACCGCCGAAAGCGGGCTCACGATAAGGAGCGCCGCGGATGTGCTGGCAAGTCCAGACTATCCGGTCGCGGGGCGCGACAACACCTTGACCGCAAGAGTATTCAACGCGGGATACGCGACTGCGGACGGCTCCGTCTTGTTTTCGGCCTCTACGGACAACGGCTCGACTTGGACGGATTTAGGCTCGGCCGCCTTTACCGGCTTGTCCGGAAATACCGGAACCGACGTTAAAATCATATGGAAGCCCGATGCGTCATACGCGGCGGGCGCAAGGGTTCTGATAAAAGCGGCCGTTTCCACTGCTGCGGGAACTACGGAGCTGGCCGGCGAGCGCGCAAAATCACAAACGCAGGAGTTTATAATAAACAAGGCCCCTGTCGCTGCGATGAGCGTAAAAAATGGCGCGGCCGTCGTAGCCGATGGGCAGAGCGCGCCCACGGGAGCTATATTGGACTTCTCTGCGGAAGGCTCGGCGGATTTCGGCTCCGGCTATATAAGCGAGTACAGGTGGTCCTTCGGCGACGGCAAGACGCTGGCCGGCAAAACGGCAAGCTACGGCTATTCGAGCCCCGGAACCTATACCGTTACGCTTTCGGTGACCGACAACCTCGGCGTCAAGACGGAGACGTCTCAAACCATCATAATTACTGACAACAGACCAGACCTTTATGTAGAAAGCCTCACCTGGCTGCCTGAAGATCCTAAGGAAAACGACGTTGTGGCAATCCGCGCCGTCATAGGAAACAAGGGCAAGGGCGCGTCCAACCTCGGCTTCATCGTCGGCTTCTATATAGACAACAGCTACATGGGCTATGTAAAGGTGCCGGACAACACGGTAATACCCGTAGGCGGTTCGGCCGAGGTAACATATTCATGGGTGGCATCACCGGGGACGCATGTGGTCACAGCCAAGGCTAACGATATACTGGATGTCTTGAAGGAGACGGATAAGACAAACAACAGCTTAACCATGAGCCTGTCTTCTTCGCAGGCCAGCTTTGCGGATATAGAAATATCCGCTATATCGTGGACCGGCAAGGACGAGGGCAGGTCGGCCTTCAACAGCGAAGAAGAATTCCAGTATACAGTAAAAATTGCCAACACTAGCGCCGTTAGAGATGTGGATAAGCCCTTCTTTGTAACGCTTTATATCGATGGCGCAGCGGCGGCTCAGAAGCAGGTCACAAGCCTGGCAAAGGGAGCCGAAGCCAGCGTGAGCTTTCCCATTAAGCCCCAGCCCGGCATCCATACCCTCAGAGCCGAAGCGGACGTTATAAATCCAGCCAATCTTGAACTGGAAAAAGAAGACAATGTTCTGGAAGCGCAGACCTGCAACTTTGAAATAGAATACCCGGTTATAGAAATCGGCGGCGTTACCTGGGAGCCCCAGGAGACCAGCTTTGCGGCGGGCACTTCTCTTACCTTCAGCGTTAAAATCACAAACGCTTCATCCTTCGGCATTAACAGCTCTTTTAAAACAGAGCTTTCAGTGGGCGGCGCCGTCATCAAGACCGCTACGCTGGAGGGGTTGTCGGCCGGCGAAACCAGGACTATAACCGGCCGCTGGACGGTGCTGGATCCGAAAGTCAATGCTGACGGCTCAAAACAGCCATACAGCATAAGCGTTACGGTGGATGGAGCCGGGGCTGTGCTTAAGCAGGCGGCCACGGCGACAAAGCAGCTGCCTATTTATACTCTCATATATCCCGATCTCAACATAACAAACGTTACGCTTCCGACGTCCTGCACCTACGGCAGGGAAATGACCTTTATCGCGGCGGTAGGCAACGAAAGTCTGGCTACGGTCTTTACTCCCTTTACGGTAGGTCTTTATGCCCGCAGGGTGGGAAGCGAAAATTGGCAACAGGTTGCAGGCTATCGCGTGCAGGGCATAAAGGGCTACGGGACCGCCTTTGTACCTCTGTCGTATACGCCAAAGGCTGCTGGCAGCTTTGAGTTCAGAATAGCCTTGGACATATACAATGAAGTGCGCCAGCAACCGGTTTCGGAGGACCAACCCAGGGTCAGAAGATGGACGACCGACCCAATTGAGATATCGGAGTCTCTGGTAATGTCGGTAAAGCCCAACAAGGAAATGGAGGACGACGACGCTCTTGCAGTTCTCTATGCCTCTACGGACGACTGGATTCCGGTTGAAGCCTCATTCCGACGCTCCGGGGATATGTCGCAGGCCCTCGGTCCGGACGACGGCATTTCGGCGCGCTATACCCTGAAGCTCGGCTCCGAGGTAAAGCGGCAGGGAGCTATGGAGTATCAGGCGTCCGGCGGGATTTTTACGGCAAATATACCTATAACGGTATTGGCCAGCGGCGCCTATACGCTTACCGTGGAAGGCGGCGACAATGGAACGAACCTGAGCGAAACCGTCAATATTAAAATTATACAAACCACAGTTGCCACGGTAACTACCGATAGAGCAGCCTACCAAATAGGCGAGGCCGTGCTGATCACCGGAAACTTCACCTTTGCCGACGGTACCCCAATGGCCAACGAGACTGTGGTACTTGATCTCATGCTGCTCCCGCAGCTGAGGGAGCCCAGATATGGCTATGACGAGCGGGGCAACCAGGTATTGTATCGCTATCAGGGCGAGCATATAAGATTCCTCAAGACTGACCAGTATGGCAATTACAGCTATACCTTCTATCCGCGCTTCGGCGAGGCGGGACAATGGGATGTGGCTGTCTATGCCTTCCAGCGCCTGCTCGGAAATGCCGCTACGACGTCGTTCGACGTAAAGGGCATGGCTACGGATCCGACCAGCCTGGAAATTACGGCAATAAAGAATACATCCTTCTCAAAAACCATTTCTGTTAAAAATGCGGCGTTTTACGGCAGCAACGAGCTAAGCGGCCTTACGGCGTCGCTCACAAAGGTCGGAGATAACAACGTCGTCGCGACGCTTGACACCACGCATATGTCATCGACCCTGACGCCGGGAGGCTCTACTCCGATAATAATCAATTTTACTGTTCCGCTGAACGCAACGGACACAGCCTCGTTCAGGCTCGAGGTCACCGCGGCCGACGGAACTAAGGCCGTCAGCAGCATCAAGCTGAACCTGCGCCCGGCGACGCCCATACCGATTACCGATCCGAAAGGCGTGAAGGTCGGCATCAACCCCGGCTCCGAGATCACAAAGACTATAAAGATAACCAATAAGGGCCTCGGCGCGCTGAACGGTCTGTATTTGCAGCAGCCGGCATCCATACCCTGGATAAGGGCTGAAAACCTGTCGAAGCTCAACCTGCTGCCTTCGGAAAGCGCCACCTTCGACGTGATATTCAGTCCGGGAGAAGCTACAGCCCTCGGACAGTACCAGGACAAGGTGATTGTCACCAACGGCAGCTACAGCGCGGTAGTTACCGTGGCGGCGGAGGTATCGTCTGCCAGCGTTGGAGGAATATCCTTTGTCGTGTCCGACGACACGGGAGCAAGGGTGCCAAACGCTGAGGTCACATTAATTGGCAGGGAGCCGTACACCTTCATGGAAAACGGCCAGATACAGACCTATTACCAGACATTCTCGGGGCTTACCGACAGCGAGGGTACCGTCACGTTTGCCGATAAGCCGCTGGGAGAATACGGATATACCGTTACTGCCAGCGCCAGAAAAAAGTATGCCGGAAGCTGCGCCATAATGCCCGGAAGCTCGTTGCTGCCGGTGGAAGTCGTAATGGAAAGCCTGCCCGTCCAGATAGAGTGGACGGTTGTGCCTACCACCATCCAGGATGAATACGAAATCAAGCTTAATCTTGAATTCGGCACGAACATACCCACTCCATCCTTCGGTTATATTCCGCCATGGATAACTATACCGAAAGAGGTTCAGTCCACGATGATAGTGGAGGCCGAGATAGTCAATACCGGTCTCGTTGCCCTTGCGGATGTGACTGCTCAGGTGGTTAGGCAGAACGCAAAAGATACGGGCATAAGCATAGTCGGCGGTGGCTACATAGGCGAAATACCTGCTCACGGCAGCGTGAGGCTGCAGCTCGAGGTTCAGAAGGGCTCCTATATCCTGCCGTATGAGGGGGCGCCAAACTTCGTAAGCCTTAAGGCTAATTATGTCAGCTTTGATCCGGATACGGGTTTGCCGGAGAATCCGCCGAAAACCATAACAGGCAAGCTGCCCCTTTACAATCCAAGCGGAACCAAGGTCAGCGTGTCGGTCAAGCCGGTGGATGGCGGAGCGACTAAGGTTGAGGAATACTCCATGCCCGAGGGGCAGCTCAGCGAGCTTGATTATCTGCTCCCGCCGGAAAAAACCGGAGGCGAAGAAGAGAACACAGGTGGCAGCGTCTATGAAATAGTCAAGCTGACGCTTAACCAGACTGCGACGATAGAAAGACAGGCCTTTGACGCTACTTTGCGCATATCCAACGGTTATCCCTCCTACGCCCTGCAAAACGTCAACGTGCAGGTGGTGTTGACCGACGCCAGCGGCGCGGTAGTGCCGACGTCAAAATATGTTTTGAAATCGCAGGGCGTAACCGGAATAGACAGGCTTGACGGTACGGCTTCTCTGCCTTCGTCGTCCTCCCTGGTCGGCAAATGGCAAATCATACCAATGAACGGATTGGGCGGAGATGACCCGGTAAACGGTGCTAGGTATTACGCTAAAGCATTGATCACATATTATGTTAACGGCAAATTTGTCGAAACCAGCACCGAAGGCGTTCCGATAACAATATACCCGCAGCCTCAGGTGTCTCTTACCTATTACGTGCCGCACAAGGTGCTTTCCGGCGTGCCCTTCAAGCTCGGAGTGACGGCTACGAACAACGGCAAGGGCTGGGCCCGCAACCTGTCCATAGATTCAGGCAAGCTTGAAATAACAACCAACCAGTCCGGGCTGCTGACCGAATTTGAAATAATCGGCGGCTCGTGGGGTTCTGCGGCCTCAAGCGGAAGCTTCAAGCTTTCTTTGGGAGACATACCTCCTGCGGGCGCAAAAGATGGAGAGGGCAACCCGCTTTCCAACTCGGTCAGCGGCTATTGGCTTGTGCGCTGGAAGATGTATGAGGCCGGCGCCGATGCAAAGCCTTACGAGGGCGAGTTCAGAAAGTTCACGGCCAGCATGACCCATAAAACCTACGAGGAGGTGGAGCTGGATTCCCTGATCGTTTCCGTAAATACACAAATAATAGGCAAGGACGGACTGCTGCCCGACGCAGCGACAGGCGATAGCCTGGCGCTTGTCAACCAGGGCTACACCGGCTTCCCCAACTATTTAGTAAATCTTAGGACCGGCCAAAAAACTGCCATCCATGTGCCCGACAATGCGTCGGTTGAAGTCCCGCTGACAGATGAGAGCAGCTTCGTCAAGATAAGGGTGCCGAAACCAGCCTTCAGCCTTGGCGAAAGCAGCATAAGATACCAGGTGATAATGCTGCCGGACGAAAGGCCCGGAAGCTCCCTGGGTTCCGTCAAGCGCCATATCTCCGGAGATGAATCTTTAGTTACGCTTTCAGTTAACAATTACTGGAGAGATTACGGCTACATATACATATTTGATGAAATTCCAAAGACGGCGGACGCTCAGGCTTTTGCCGACAACGCCTGGTATACGATAGAGTACGGATCGGGGGCCGCTATTACCGCCGTGGAGTATGGAAGGACCTACGACACAGGAGAGCCGGACGAAAAGGGCGTAGCTTATTACGACATAGGCGTCGAGCCCAATCCGGGCGATACGATAAGCGTAAGAGCCCAGGTTGAAAACAAGGGCAAGTACAACATTGAGAACGCTTCTGTCTATTTTAAGGCAAGCAAAGGCGGAAGGACTGTGGAAATCGGAAGAGCCTCCGCAACTGCGACGCTGATGCCGGGACAGGCGAAGTATTTCTACGGCGAGTTCATTACTCAGGGCGAGGTCAAGGATACGGAAGGAAAGCCGGTTGACGACTTGAGCGGAGCTTGGCTCCTCAGCGCTTATCTCATAGAAAATGATGTAACAAATATCAAGATACGAAATTCGGCTAAGCTGATAATAAACTCCCCGCCTGTGGCGATGGCCGCAGACATTGCGGGAGCATATGCGGGAAGGCCTGTATTCTTTGACGCATCCAAGTCCTTTGACAAGGACGGCTACATTGTAAACTACCTGTGGGAGTTTGGCGACGGCAGCTCGGCAAACGGCCTGACCGTTTCCCACACCTTCCTTTCCGGCGGTTCGCGCAAGGTAAGGCTGACGGTTACGGACAACAATCTCACCTCCTCCAGCCTGGAAATAATGGCTACCGTGGAGGACACCAGGCCCGACCTAAAAATCACGGGCAACGAGGCAGGCGACCAGTTCTCGGGCATTAAATTCTACAAAAACGGACAGCCCGTTGCCCGCGACGCGCTCAGCGAGGGCGACCAGGTTAAGGTTAGGGCGACGCTTTACAACGAGCCCAACAGCGGCGGCGACAGCGAGGCAGTGACGGAGAAGTTCTATGTGGGCTTCTATGTGGACTACAAGTATAAAGGATATACCATGTACGACGCTTCCGTGCCCGGAGCTGCAATCCAGCGAGGCGGTACTGGGACGGTCGAGTTCGACTGGACGGTGCCGGCCGGAAAACACATTGTATCCGTTGTGGCTAACGACATCGGCAAGATGGTGGATGAAAGGAACCGCGACAACAACCGGCTCGACGTTCAGGTCGGCGCGGGGCAGGTCAATTTCCCGGATCTTGAGGTTCAGGAGGGCTTTTCGGCAGACATCGGTGAGAAGACGCCGTATAAGAGCATGGTGCCGCTCGCAGCCGATATAAAGAACGCGGGCAGCGCGGCTGCTGGGCCGTTTACCGTCAGTTTCTTTGCAAACGAAAGGCTTGTGGCTTCCGAATACGTGGCCGCCGGCTTGGCCGCAGGCGCAACTGTGCATGTCGTCAGCGGGTTTAAGCCCTCTTCGGGAGGCGACTACAGCTTTACTGTAATGGCGGACGGGCCGACAAGCTACGTGCTCGAGTCCAATGAAGCCAACAACAGGGCTTACTTAAAAAAGACGGTCAACATGGTTTATCCCGATCTTGCCCTGGAAGGCATGGTTGTGACGCCCGCGTCCGGGGTAATTATCAACAACGAGCCTGTGGCGGTCACCCTGAATCTCGTAAACAAAGGCAGCGCGCTCTCGGGCCTCACGGACGACAACGTGGAAATAACCTTCTACGCCGACAGGACTTATCTTGGAAGGGTTGAAAAATCAGCGATAGGTGCTGGCGAAACTATACCGGTATCCTTCATCTGGAGCAGTCCGTCCTCCGGCTATGAAGCAATAAACGCATACGTCAACGAGAGGAACACGGTGATAGAAAGCAACACCGCAAACAACTCCGCCTCAAAAGCTTTCGGCGCAACCCTTAGCAAATCGCTGCCGGGTCTGAGCGTAGTGGACATCAGCTCTGCCGCTTTCGGCGGGTCGCCATATGTGAACCTGGACGACACTGTGGTAACAAAAGTGACGATTAAAAATAACGGCACTGCGGCGACATCTGCACCCTTCGAAATATCACTCTACGCCAACGGCATACTGGTCTCCGAGGTGAGCTACAATTCAACGCTCAGTCCGGGCAAAACCGCAGAAATTACGCTGCCCGCCTGGAAAGCCGAGCTTCTGCCGACCGGGTATTACAACCTAACGGTTTATGCCGACAGCGAGCAGAAGATGAGGCTTGCCGACCGCGCCAGCGCAAAGGGCTCGGCAAGGCTCAAGGTCGGCGGAAGGTACGAGCTGTCTCTTATGCCCTCCGGCGCCGTGACGCCAAACGGAACCGCAGTGATAACGGCTGAGCTGAGAAATACCGACTTCAGCTGGCTGCCGGCCGAAGACGCCTCGCTGTCATTTGAAATATACGAAGGCGCGCAGCTAAGCGAAAAGCCGGATGCGGGCGCGGTGGCTGCCGGCAGCATGACATACGTCCCGGCAAAAGGAAGGTACGTCGGAGCAGCGACCTTCGAGGGGCTGGCTGCGGGCGACTATACGGTCTTTGTTTCGGCTATGTCGAAAGACGGCCAGAACAGTCTGACGCAGGCCTCGACTCAGCTGAAATGCACAAGCGACTTCAAGATAACGGCATATCCCATGGACGAAAGCGGCCAGCCCAAGACGCAGTTTGCCGCCGGGGAAAAGATATATGTCGGCGGCAGTGTGAGCGGAGCCGCAACAGGGAAGGTGCTTATTACAATTGTAGGCGAGGAGGAATGGAAAGCCTATGCCGATTGCGACTCCGAAGGCGCTTTCCGCAGCGGGTTTGAGCTGCCGGCCGATTTTGGGGGCAGCTACAGCGTAAAAGCCTCCGCTACCGTAGACGGAATAGAGCGGACCAGCGAAGCAAAGACATTTACCGTCGAAGGCGTATGCGTGAGCCTGCCTGCGTCAGTCACGGTAGTTCAGGGACGAACCGTTGAAATAGCCGGTTTAATCGGAAATGTTGGTACAATGGCCGTCGAGGACGTCGCGGTTTCAGGCTCGATGCAGAGCGCCGGCGTCTATGGCTTGCTAAGCCACTCTCTTGCGGGCGGAAGCCTTGAAATAGGGGAAAGCGTGCCAGCAAAGCTGGCCATCAGCGCCGCTGCGACGGCGGTTCCGGGAACATACGATTATACGGTGACGGCGGCATGGTCCGCGAATCAGCGGAGCATGGCGCGCAATCAGATTGTAAAGGTAACCGTAATCGAAGCCTATGCCGCTATGGAGGCTATGGCCGTTTCAAACAGGGAGGGAGAAAACTCCCCCGTAAGGAGGGAGCTTGTAGCTGCTGTGAGGCCGGGAGAAGAGGTCAGCCAGGTAGTGCGCGTAACAAATACAGGAACCAAGACGCTGACCGGCTTTACCGCGTCAACGCGTGAAAAGCTGCCGTGGATGAGCCTTACGGTCGGCGGAGATATGGAAAACGGAACCGTCAGCATCCGCCCCCTATCGGACGGCCTCTCCATAAGGGACAAGGGCGCAAAGGCCATCGTATCTGTTCATATCGCGCCTACATCCTATGTGCAGGAGGGCGTTTATGAGGATGAGATCATACTCTCGGCCGAAGGAGTGGAAAGCATCAGGCTGCCGCTTACGGTTTACGTCGGAGCGGAGCATCAGGCCACGGTTGTGTTCGAGATCAGAGGTGAAAAGCAAGCGGCCCTGTCTGGCGCAACGGTGGAGCTTATCGGTCCGGCAGCGGAGGATGGCCGGCAGGCTGCTTCGGCGGTCTATGCGATAAATTCTGCCGACGGCTCCGGACTCGAAGGCCTCAGCGAGAGCGACAGGCAGGGAAGGCTGAAAGGCCAGGCACGGTTTGAAAACATACCCGCCGGCTTGTATGAAATCAGGGTCAACGCGGCCAATTACAAGCCATATACGGCGACGGTGGATATACCGGCTGCCGTCAACCTGAAGGAGCAAATAATAACGCTGGAAAAAACGCCGTTTAAGGTTGAAATCAATGCCGGAACGGTCACGAAGGCCGAAACGTCTTCCATCTTGGGCGGCAACTACGAAAGCGCTCTCTACAGCATGAAGAACGCTACATACGCCAACAGGGAAACCGCACTTGTTTCAAGCTTCCCGGGCGATGAGGTTGAATTCGGCTATATAAACGGAATCATCGGCGGAGGCGTAGCAATAACCAACCCATCCGAAGCCGAAACGATATACAGTGTAAGAGTTGAAGTTGACGAAACAGGCAGCGGCATGCCGCAGGGTACATTCAAGCTTTCTTCACCCGCCGGAACGGTTTCCTCAAGGGAGCTCGGAAGCCTGAGTCCAGGCGACATAAGGGATATAATATGGACGGCGAATACCGACAGCTTCTATTATGAAGCCGTTCTTGGGTCGCCGGACGCAAGCGGGAAGTTCGAGGCCTCATTCCCCGAGGGAGTTACGGAAGCCAACATAGACGCGTGGATAAGCGAAGTGGATTATTTTGGCGACGGGTATCTCAGCAAGGTATCCTTCGACAGCCAGGCGCTGACCGGCGTTTTCATGACGTCCAAGAAGAACGGCGACGGCGCCTATGTGCTGCCTGACAACCGTGTGCCGAAATTTACGGAAACTACAGAATTCGACTTTGTCCTCAGGTTTATGGGCAGCGCAATCGGCTCCGCCGAGCCGCTGACGCTTGCCATACCCGTTAGAGTAAGGTATATGCCCAACTCCGACATGCTAGGCTCCGGCGAAATAAGCAAGCTTACGACCAAGTACGAAGGCCTGTTTGCCGGAACTGCAATACGCGACACAAAGAGCTTCAGCAGAGCCTTCATCTCCAAATTTACAGCAATGAGCGGCCAGCCCGAAAAGCTTGGAAAGGCTCTAAGCGATTTTGGCTTTGCGCAGGAGGTCTCAATAGAGCGGCAGAGCACTGAACTCAGGTTCAGGCTTCAGAACCCGTCCGAATCGGACTTCATACAGAATCTTAAGATAACGCTTAAGATTGCCGACGGAAAGCCGGATGCAAACGGAGTTTTGCCAGAGGGCTCAAGGCTTATTACCTCTTTAACAGAACCGAAGGCCCTAATACTGAAGCAGGGCTTGGCCGGAGACGCGTCCTTCGACCCAAAGACAGGCGTGCTGACAGTCGGCGAGCTTGGGCCGGGAGAGGAACTGGAGTCGGTATTTGCCATCACGACGCCTGAAGGCATAACCGAAATAACAAATCAGATTGCTTCATATTACGACGACTTCGCCGAGCTTTTCGGAGAAAGGGAGAACGGGACGGCAGAAATATACTCCTGGCTTGACTACAGCTACAGCATAGGTACAGTTTCAAAGCTGGATTCAACGGGAGGAAGCGGAAGCGAGACGACGGAGGGCAGATCCTCCGTAAAAGCCCAGAAGGTGACGCCGCCGCCAAAGCTCTACATCAGCTATGACATGAGCTCAAAGCTGAGCGACGATTACTATGTATTCAGGGTCAATGTCACCAATATTGGCAGCGGCCCAGCCTACGGCGTCCTGGTTTCTCCTCCGGACATACCTTCTGTCGGGGGAGTGGCAAACGTCTGCCGTACATATTCGCGTATAAAAGGCATGGGCGACGGCACTCAGCCGCTGTATCTGGGCGATCTTAAGCCCGGAGAAAGCACTTACGGCGAATTTTGGATCTACATGCCCGGCATCAGCGACTGGACTAAGCTGCCGGGAGTGGCAGTCAGAACCGCCAAGAGCGATACGACGGTGGTAACGCCTCTGTCGATACAAAAGTACGACGGGGCGCAGTTTAAGGCGCTTGTCGGCGAGCTTAAGAAGGAGCTAAGCAAGCTGAGCGAGAACATTGAAGGCGCGGTAGACAAGATAACCGGCGAGCTTGCAAATTCGGTTGTGAACACGAACGACTATTTTGTAAACGTCCAGGTGGCCGAAAGCATTACCTACGGCATCGACTCCATAGCGAACATAGCCTCAATGGTTGCGGCGGTTGCAGGCTGGAAGGAAGCCTACGACACCATGAAGGAAGCTGTTGAGGCGCTTGGCAAGCGGCTGACGAAAAAAGACCAGGATATATTGAAAGGCCTGACTCCGGAAGAATTCCTAAAAATCAGCAACGATACCGCCGTTGCAAAGGATAAGCTGGCCTATGTGGATGTCATGCTGAAGGATACCAGCGCCTCGCAGCGCATATTCGATAAGGTGTCTTCATTGATGGACGAGATAGACTGGGATAAGGAAGTCGATGCCATCAAGGAAACCGGAAAAAAGGTCTACGAGATAGGAAAGGCCTGTATAAATGCCCCGGAGCTTGAACAGTATCAGAAGCTGGTTATCAGCTCGAAGGAGAACGCGCTGAAGGCTGCCGAGGAGGCTAAGCTCTCTGTTAATTCCGTGCTGCCGGACGATAAGGAGAGGCACTTGGCCCTTGCCGAGACGTACCGAAAGAAGGCGCTTGAAGACTGGAAGGCAGCCTGCCTCGAATACGAGAAGCTGATGAAAAAGGCGGACGACGAAAAGTTCGAAAATGTCACAAGCATGCTTAAATCGCTTAATCTTATTAGCGAAAAAACGGTGAAAAATGCCAGCAAATACGCGGCGGCGGCGACTAAAAACGCCCAAAACTATTCCGCGCTGAGCATGGCCGCAATGTCGCTGAAAACCTACCTGAACAATAATTCCACCGATGCCCTGCTTGCAAAGTACGGAGCCGACGCAACCTTTGAGACCTTGCTGGGCATAGATACCGAGGAGTTAATTTCGGTGCTCGATATGGTGGGAAGGCACGGCATATTCAGCTATCAAACTGCGACCTACGCTCTGAAGAAGCTGGACGAGGCTACATTCAATTTCGGAGAGTTTGCCGACAACCTAATAAAGCTCGGAGAAGGCATCCAGGTGAGCGAAATAGCAAACTACGCTCCGCTCTGGGTAAGAGAGATCGGAATGCTGCCCTTCAGGGTTAAAAATCTTGAGCAGCATGGAAAGCTTACCGACCAGGCGCTGGTGGACCTGCTGAACGAGGTCACTCACAACAGACATATGGCGGACGGAAATCCCGACGAGCTTATAAGGAAGTTCACGGAGAACCTCGCCTTGTGCCGCACGACAGCGGAAAAGACTGATTTGCTTGTCTTTACAGCCGTCAGCGCGATGAATGTGCCGCTTATAGACAGCGACAGGTACTACGCAACGCTAAAGGCCATGGCGGATAAGGGCGCGTCCGAAGGCTCGGCCGCCAAGGCCGCCAAAGCCGCGGCAATGAGCTATGTTGAGCTGAACAAGATTGCCGAGAGAGCGCGGGAGGTTATCGGCGAAACCGAGGCTTTGCTCAATTCCTATCTTGCCTCCGAAATGCCGCCGACGTCCTACTACCCAGGAGAGGTGCTGCTTAAATATTTGAAAACCCTGAATAGCCAGATTGAGGCCTCCTACAGCTACAGGAACGCCGCAGGAGAAAAGGTGTCTTACCCGGACGGCAGGGTTGGAAGCTACCGCGATATATGGGTCTATAAGGGAGACGGCGATAGTCTGAAGCCTATGCTACTGGATTTCGGCGATTTCTACAGGTCGCTTATAACGCTCAACAGCACTCTGGCCGAAGGCTACGAAAACGTCGCCTCAAGGTGGAACCTCAACACGGTAAAGACCTATGTCGCCGCAAGCACTGTTATGAGCGCGGCTGTATCCTTCGGCAGCGGCCTTGCAATGGCGGGAGCCGGATTGGTGTTGGATCTTGCCGGAGCTTTAGGAGAGGAAGTTACCGGCGACTGGCAGAAGTCGCTCAACACGGCTGATGAAACGGTATCGACACGGCTTGGCCGCGCAGTGGCAGACGTATATGTAAATACCGCCCTTTCGGCAACCAAGGAGCTTGAGGCGGCGAAGTCTGTAAATTCAGTGTTTGCCACGGTGGACGAGTGGAGAAAGATTGACCCGGCTATACCAGTAACGGTGCTTGGCATCGATGTTACCGACATAAGGATAAGCGAAGGTGAGGAGTACGGAACCGGAACGGCGGTTATTACGGTAAGAAACGACCATTCCGGAACGGTGTCCATAGCGCCGGTGGTTACGGTGGCCGACGGATACGGCATAATAATGAATGCCTCGGCGGGCGGCGCTCTCGTGGCTGCCGGAGACAGCAAGACCTTCACAGCCCAAATCTACGCCCCCCGAGCAACGCTCAGAGATCCTGCGGGCTTCAATGTGGCAGTAAGCTTTGAACTGGCGGAGCCCGAAACTATGTCTATAGCGGGCATGCACGGACCATACGTCAAGCGTTTCTTCGCCGGCTCCGAAGCCCAAATTGCGGCTATGAGGGATAAATATGAGTTTGGCGTGGCCTCAAGCGGCTTTATCGGAGGAGAGGAAAACGCTGACACGGTTGCTGCAAAGGTTGCGGCCAAGCCCGGCATGGGCGAGCTGAGGATATACCTTGCCGCATTGGCCGGCAGCGGATTGAAGATGAACGTATCCGGAGACAATGCGGACATTGCAGAGATAAGAACAATAACCAACGACGAGGACTACCTTATAATCAGAAATCCTTCCGGCATCTATACGATTACAATAACGGGGAGCGGAACTGAAGAATTCTACACCCTTGAGACCGTGCAGCTTCCGGACGTAGGTACGGTATTTGACGCTGCTGTAATGACTGTTCTTAACGCCGAAAGCGGCTCCGAGGATATAAATGCGGCGGACGAGTTTACCGTCTACAATGTGAGCGGAGGCATGATAACCGGCGTTACGGCTTCGGCCGGCGGACTGAGAAGGGCTGACGGCTCGGCTCTCGGTCTGGAATCGTTGCCGCTGGCACTGAGCGTTTGCGAAAAAACCAGCGGCGCGCAGCCTGTAGCGGATACCTCGGTAGCCCCGGGCGACGGGAAGTCCTTCAAAGCGGAGATAACCATACCGGGCGGGCTTGCCGACGGGACATATATCTTTGACCTCTCGATAACCGTCGCGGGAGCGGGGCTTAACCCGAACCTTGACAGCCTGCTGGCCCAGAACGACAGGAATGCCGTTTGGACAGACAATGGCGACGGGAGCGCCACTTTGAAGAAGACTGTGACGCTAAGCATCAAGACAACCCCCGTCATAACTACGCCCACGGAAGCCGCAATATACCAGATAAGCGGCGATACGGTGTACTATACCGGCAAGGTGGCCAGGAACAACGTTGCCGTCCTGTTTGCGGACGGAAACGCGGTGAGCATCGCCGTTCCGGATGCCTCGGGCTTCTTTGCGGGCACATATACCCTGGCGCCGAGGGATGCGGCATACACGCTGGCCTTGAAAGCGGCCGATTACAAGGCCAACTACAGCGAAAAGACCGCAGAGCAGTCGGTGACGATCGCTCTCCTTTCCGATGATGTGGCTCCGGTGATATCGGACGTAGCGCCCGCCGAGGGAGCAGCGATAGACAACGATATAAAACAAATTACCTTCAAGGCTTCGGACATAGGAGGAAAGATCAATTCGGTATCCGTAAAGCTTGACGGCGTCGGTTTGACGGCCATTTCGGCCGGAAACGGCGTTTACTCGGCTGCAATATTGGGAGGTCTAGACGATGGGCTCCATAACCTTGAAATCACCGCCTGGGACGACAGCTTCAACAGCGCAAAAAAAACGGTATCCTTCACATCCTCCGGTCAGCCGAAGGTAAGCTTCTCGGTAAAATCCTCGACAGGCCTGCCTGTCGACGGAGCGCAAGTGGAAATAATTGGCACTGGCAAGGCGGCGTCTACGGTCAACGGCTTGGCGTCTGTGGGGCTTAAAAACGGCGTCTACAGCTACAGGATCAGCAGGAGCGGCTTTGTTGAAAAAAGCGGGACGGTTTCAGTTATGGGAGATACGGCCGCTGAGATTACTCTGGCGGAATACATGACTGTTGCATTCACTGTTACCATGAGAGACGGAGCGACGCCTGTTCCCGGAGCGGTGGTTACGGCGACCCAGTCTGGAGAACCCCCCGTTTTGGCGACCGCCGGAGCGGATGGCAGGGCATACTTCAGCCTTCTGGACGGCGACTACAGTTATGCAGTCCGGGCGGCGGGCTATGACGGCGCAGCGGAAGGAACCTTCGCGGTAGCCGGCAGCGGTTTGAATATAAGGGCGGAGCTGGTAAAGATTATCGCCATTACCGGGATATCCGCCAGGAGCAGAACCTACAACGGATTGGCGGGGGCGCAAATAGAGGGCACGCCAGTGCTTGTGGGGGTAGTCGACGGAGTCGGCGTAACGCTCGACGAAAGCTCGGTCGCTGCGTTTTTCGCAGATAAGAAGGCCGAAACCAACAAACCCGTTGCAGTTAGCGGATATAAGCTCAGCGGTACAAACGCTGAATGCTACAGGCTGCTCCAGCCCTCGGGTCTGACTGCGGACATATTAAAAGCGGAGCTTACCGTGGCCGGAATAACCGCTATAGATAAGGTTTACGACGGCACGTCGGTTGCGTCGGTTGCGGGTACGGCGGTTTTGAACGGAGTGCTCGGCGGAGACGAGGTAGTTCTTTCCGGTACGCCAAGCTTCGCCTTTGACAGCAAAAATGTCGGAACGAACAAGCGGGTAACAGCCGCAGGCTATGTCCTGAGCGGCAACGATGCGGGCAACTACTTCCTTACGCAGCCGGTGAGCGCTGCTTCAATAACGGCAAAAGAGCTGTCGGTAACAGGAGCGGTTGTGAAGAGCAAGCGCTATGACGCGACCACTGAGGCGGAGATGGATTCGAGCTCGGCAAGCCTTATCGGTGCAATAAACGGAGACAACATTGCGCTGGATTCCACAGGAGCTTGGGCGGTCTTTGCAGACACCCAAGCCGGGTATGGCAAACCGGTTGAAGCAGGCGGCTTTGCTCTTATCGGAGCCGATAAGGGCAACTACGATCTCGCACAGCCTTCAGGGCTGAAAGCAGATATAACAAGGGCCGAGCTTGAGGTGACCGGGCTCATGGCAAATGGCAAGGTTTACGACGGTACGGACGCGGCGACTGTTTCGGGAACGGCCATGCTAAGCGGGCTTCTGCCGCAGGATGTGGACAAGGTTGGTCTTGCGGGAACGCCAGTCTTCAAATTTGCCGATAAAAATGTCGGCAGCGGCAAGATTGTCACAGCCTGCGGCTATGAGCTGGCGGGAGAAAACAGCGCAAACTATGAGCTCAGGCAACCTTCCGGATTAAAGGCGGATATAACGCCAAGGGCGCTCACGCTTGAGGCCTGCGCAGAGAGCAAGCAATACGATGGGACTGCCAATGCCTACGGGACTATAAAACTTATCGGCATAATCGGGGCGGATGATGTTTCCGCTTCGGGAACCTTTGCCTTTGACAACAAGAACGCCGGGGCAAATAAGACGATCTGCGTGACCGGCATAACCCTCGGCGGCGAAGATGCCCTAAACTACAGCGCGCCGACTGCCGCAAGCGCAGCAGCGGATATTTTCAAGGCTGTTTTGACTTGCAGGGCACTTGACGCGGAGAAAAAGGTGGGCGAGGAAAACCCGGCCTCCGGGGTAATTTACGAAGGCTTCGCGGCAGGCGAAAACACAGAAAATTCAGGAATAACACAGCCGGAGCTGACGCATACGGCGCTTAGAAATTCAAGAGCCGGCGCATATGCCATCAACCTTGCCGGCGGAAGCGGAGGCGTTAATTACGAGCTTACTCTCGTTCCCGGCACCCTTACCGTCGTCCAGCCCATTTCGACGATAGAACCTGAGCAGGCAATCTTTATTAAGTACGGCTCGGCGCAGGGCGACGTGGCGGTACGGCTGAATTTAAACGGAAACAGCTTTGCGGCTTTGAAAAACGGCTCGGCTGACATTACTGACAAGGCAATTCTGGACGGTACGACGGTGACAATATCCGGGGCATATCTCAAAACGCTCGATTTAGGCAGCTATGAACTGACATTTATAATGAAGGACGCGGCCGGCGAGTACAGCGCGGTCGGAGCTTGCCCGAGGCTTACCGTAACAGTCAGTGATGGCAGCCCCGTAGCTCTGGAGCCGGATAAGATCGAAGCCGTTAACATAGGGGCGGGCTTGAGCAGCCTATTCTCCTTCAGGACCAGCGGCGGTGGAAAATACCGCGTTTCGGCGGCTTGCAACGGCGGTACTCTCAAGCTTTATGATACGACGGGGAGCCTGCTGGCAAGCCGGACAGCCGACGGAACGGGCGTGATAGCACTGCAATACACCTATTCGGCCGGTGCAACATACTACATCGAGCTGCTCTCCGAAATCGGCGCAAGCGCGACGGTTGCGGCCAGAAAGGTAAGGCAGGGCTACAGCCCCGATTCTCTCGTGGGTATAGGAGGAACGATCTACGCAGCCGTTTACGACGTCTCCGGCCGCATGCTGAAATTCACGGCGCCGGACGACGGCGTGCTGCCGGAGACTGAGCTTCCCGCAAGTGCGGCGGAATGCAGGTTTTTCTGCCTTGACAAGGGATGGAAACCTTTGGCGCAGAGCGAAAAACATATGGTCAATTGATTGACGCGCACATAGAAACGCCGGGCGGAGGAAGCTCCTTCGCCCGGCGTTTCATATGGCCGCATCTTGAACTGTCGCTTATGCCTGAATTATGACTAATCGGCGGGAACCGGCGCCGCTTGAGCTTGAGCTTCGGTATTCCTGCCTCTTACCGCTAAACTGGCTGCGGCGGCGACAATGATAGAAAGGGGCAGGGAAATCACCACAGCGTCCACCATGGAAAGAGAGGCCAGAGGCGTACCCTTTACTAAAGAAGTGGTATTGAAAAGAAGCTTGCATATCTGAAGGCTGGATGCGGTCTTTTCCTGAATAAAGAACAGCCAGAAAAGGCTGGCGCAGGAGCCTGCAAGCATGCTGGCCAGAGCCGCTGTTTTTGTAAAGCTCTTTATATAGAGAGCCGCAAAATATGAGGGAAGAAATGTGGCCGCGCATAAGCCGTAAAAAAGGGAGGTGCTTACGGCTATAATCGCCATGCTGACGTCCAGCTTGCTGGAAAGCCAGGCCAGCAGTATGCTGACGAGCAAGCCTATAAGCATGGCGACGCGAGTCAGGGTTATCGTGTCGGCCTTAAGCTTTAGAGACTGCTTTAGGAAGTCGCGCCCCAGAGCGGTGCCTATGGTATGGATAAGCGCGTTCATTGTGGATACGGCGGCGCCCGTTAAGACCACAAGAAAGACTCCGCCGAACCACCCGGGAAGAAAGGTCTTGATAAAGGAGGGGATTATGCTGTCGTTGGCGCCGGCGGCCTTAATAGCTATTTGGCCGGTAGCGTTGTAGAAGGCTACATTGGAAAGCGCGCCGACCGTAAAGGCGACGCCGGTCATGAAAAGAATGAATATGCCGCCGGAGAGCACCGCACGGTTTAGTTCCTTGCTGCTCCTGACAGTCATGAACTTGACTGAAAGCTGGGGCTGGGCCAAGACTCCTATGCCAACGCCTGCTATGAGAGTAGTCACAAGGTTCCACCAGACAGGGGTCCCGACCGCTGGCATGGAAGTCCACCCGGTAAAACCGCCTTTCACAAGGTTTTCAGTTTGCTCAGCTACTCCGGCGGCCTGCGGCAGGGCACCAAGTGCTTCATGAGCCTTGGTTATGCCTCCCAGCATATTGTATGTATAAATGATTAAAAACAACATGCCCGCAAACATTATGGCGCCTTGGAAGGCGTCTGAATACATAATGCCTTTTAACCCGCCAGTCACGACAAAAACAGCCGCCAAAGCCCCGACGATAAACAATATCAACTCAAAGCTCGCCCCGGTGTATTTTGAAATGTAATCCACAATACCTTTAAGTACGGCCGAAGCGTAGAAGGGCATAAACAGAAAGATCAGTATGCCGGAATAGCCCTGAATAAACTTGCTGCCATAGCGTACGCCTAGGAATTCCGGCATGGTGTGCGTGCCCAGACTATGGCCAATCTCCCTCGTTTTTTTTCCGAATACGACAAAGGCTATAAATACACCAACAAAAATATTGAATACAGTCAGCCAGAGCATGCCCATGCCGTATTGCCCAGCGGCGCCTCCAAAGCCTACTATAGCGGAGGTACTTATAAACGTCGCGCCATAGGAAAGAGCCATGACGAGAGGATGCATTTGCTTGCCGGCCAGCAGGTAATCGCTGGTGCTTTTGGTTTTCTTGAAACCGATATAGGCGAAAAGCATCATGAAGGCCGCATACGCCGCAAGGCTTATAAAGACGGATGTCATTTGCTTTTACCTCCCTTTTCGGAGTTATTGCCGGTTTCTGTTTCTCTGTTCCAGTTGACTATGCCGTAAATGACACATAGCAGCGCGCTGAGTATTGACAGCAGGTAAGCCGTCAATACTGAGATATTGTTCAGTCCAAACATACAAGCCTTTTCCTTTCAATTTTTTTATGAAAGCGGCCCGCAGCGCTTGCGGCTCCGCATTGCATACAAAAAAGCCTTTCGCCCCTATCTGCAGGGACGAAAGGCTAAGCTTCCGCGGTACCACCCTAATTCACAGGCATAGACTGATATGCCATGCGCTCTTAATACAGGATACTATCATATCCTTTCCGTATAACGGCGGAATGCCGCCTCCTCCTACTTGTTTGCTCCGCAGGCGACGGCTTGCAGAGTATTAGTTCAGAGGAAGCGCTCGGAAGGGAACTTCAACGGTTTTCTCTTTGGGCCCGCTCCCAGTCCATGGCGAGCCCTCCCTGCCAAGATAGCGCCGCTTACTTTCCTTCGTCATAGCGTTTAATCTTATGATATTTTATACTTGTGATAATAATATTATATAATCTCGGCGTTGTCAACAGAAAAATTTAACGATTTAATTAAATAGCGTATTGACTCGGTTTGGCTAAACAGCCTAATGAATACTATATCATCAATGTCTTTCGGCGTAAGAGAGCAAAGAACCTTCGGCAAAGGCTAAAGCGCTTGTATGTCCGGCTGGGCAAGGCCTTATTGCCGCCTTGAGACAACCTGGCGTATTGCTGATAGCTGCCATGAAAGCGGACGTTTAGTCAGTCCCAAAGATCTGCGCCTTTTGGATATATAGCTGCCTATAGTAGCGTGTCCATTCTATATGCTTCCTTGTATTCACAATGCAAGGAAATCTGAGAATGTCAAGAACGGATATGGAAATGAAGCCAGTTTCATGCTATAATAAGCCAAACTTTTTTGAGGAGATGCAAATGAAACACAAATCGCTATTGGCGCTTTGCTTGTGCCTTTGCCTTTCGCTGCTCTGCGGCTGCAACAAGAAGGAGAATAAAGCCGGGGACAACGGCTCGGAATACCTGACCGGCCTTCATCACGTGGAAATAGACGTCAAGGATTACGGCATAATATCCGTTGAGCTGGATGCCGACACAGCGCCCATTACGGTGACAAATTTCATAGACCTGGCCAAATCCGGCTTTTATGACGGGCTTACCTTCCACAGGATAATAGACGGCTTCATGATACAGGGCGGGGATCCAAAGGGGGACGGCACAGGAGGCTCGGATTCTGCCATTAAAGGAGAATTTTCAAACAACGGGGTCGAGAACAAGATATCCCATGTCAGGGGCACCATCTCAATGGCTCGCTCTCCTGCTTCCTACAACAGCGCCAGCTCGCAGTTTTTTATAGTGCAGAGCGACAGCACCTATCTTGACGGCGATTACGCCGCCTTCGGCAAGGTTACGGACGGAATGGATATAGTGGACGCCATATGCAAGGATACCCCGGTGCAGGACAATAACGGAACGGTTTTACCTCAAGACCAGCCTGTGATAAACTCTATAAAGGTCATAGACTGACTTGGCAAACACGGCGCTTTTTCCGCTTTGAAAGCGAAAAAGCGCCGTGTTTTTATATTTTGCCGGCAGCTAATATCCGGCCTCAAAATCAATCCTTCCTTCAAGAGGCAGGCCGCGCAAAAACCTGTCAAGTTGCTCCAAAAAGAAGTCTCCCCTGCGCCTGTCGGTGTTTTCGGACCAGGCCGAGCAATGCGGCGTAATGATAACGTTATCCATGTCCCATAGCGGGCTGCCGGGAGGAAGCGGCTCGGGACTTGTGACATCCAAGCCCGCGCCGTATATCCTTTTGCTCTTCAGCGCCTCGGCCAAAGCCTCGTAATCCATGGTGCCGCCCCGGCCTACGTTTATTATTATGGCGCGCGGCTTCATAAGCTCAAGCTCGGCCTTTCCTATAATTCCCTTTGTGGCTTCGGTCAAGGGCAGAGTGTTGAATATGTAGTCCGCCTCGGCTATGGCTTCATGAAGCTGTTCGGGAGGGTATACGCGCTCTAAAAGAGGAGAGGGCTTTGAAATATCCCGCCTGAGGCCTATTATCCGGCAATTGAAACCTTTCAGGCGTTTCGCTATTTCCGAGGCAAGACAGCCTGTGCCGAGAAGAAGCGCCGTAGAGCCGAAAAGCTCGTGACGGGCGACGGTTTGGCTCCATTCATGCTTTCTTTGCTTATCATAGTGGATAGGCATGAGCCTGTTCAGGCTTAGGGCCATGCAGACGGCATGCTCGGCTATGGAAACGGCATGAACACCGGCTGCCCGCGTTACTATGGTATCGGGATTACCGTATATTTCGCGCCTTTCATAGCCGTTGACGCCGGCTGACTGGAGGTGCAGCCATTTCAGCCCGGTTGCGGCCTTTAAATGCTCAGGCCGCGGATGGCCGGTTATTATATCCGCCCAGCAGACGTCCTCCTGAGTGGCTTGGAGCATCCCGACGCTGCGTATCTCAAAGCCGGGGTATTTTTCCCTAAGCTCCTTGCCTTTTTCGCCGTTTTCCCCGAGTATGTCGGTCAGCCATGAGGTTATGACAAGTATTTTCATTGGCCTTGCTCCTCCCGTTTGGCAAGGGTTTGATGCCGCGCAAGCTCAGTATAGCGCGCATGACGCCTTGATGCAACTTCAAGTTGCTTTTATATGCGCGATATGATAGACTGACCTTAGGTTATATTCGCCTAAAGATTTGTGCAAATAGCCGCGGGCTATATAAGCGATTAGCTGCAAATCCCCGGCACGCAATTATCATTTGAAAATTAGTAAAGGAAGCTTCTTTATGATACCTCCGATTAAGGATATGGCCGGCGCGTTCAGCGTAAAGGGGCTGAATGTGGTTGTAACGGGCGGCAACAGGGGAATAGGCCTTGGGATTTCAAAGGCTTTTGCCCAAAGCGGGGCCAATGTCGCCATATTATGCCGAAATGAGGAAAGCGGAAAGAAAGCGGCGGATGAGCTGAAGGAATACGGCGGAATTTGCCTTTGCGTGCAGTGCGACGCTTCGAGCTTGGACAGCGCCAAGGCGGCAGCCTCAAAGGTTATCGAGGCCTTTGGAGCGGTTGACGTTCTTGTCAACAACGCCGGAGTATCCACCGTCACCAAATTCTTGGAGGACAGGGACCTGGCCGAATGGCATAGAGTGATTGGCACGAACCTGCACGGTCCCGCCAATATGGTTTATGCCCTTGCGCCCCATATGGTCAAGGCCGGCAAGGGAGGCTCCATAATAAACATATCCTCCATCGGCGGCCAGACCGTCGGCAACTCGAAGGCGCAGCCTATGGCTCCCTACAACTGCTCAAAAGCGGCGCTTAACCAATTGACTCGGTATCTTGCAATTGAATTGGGAGACTACGGCATACGCGTCAACGCGGTTGCTCCGGGCCCCACGCATTCGGATTTGGATAAGGACCTGCCGCCCAGCGCCCTCGCGGCCATAGAAAACAACATGCCTATGCACCGCTTCGGAGAGCCTATCGAGATAGGAGCGCTTTGCGTCTTTCTTGCTTCGCCGGCAGGCTGCCAGATAACCGGCGCCGTTTATGTGCACGACGGGGGAATGCTGCTGGTCGGCTGAACTTATGAAGACTGCTCTCGGGGAGCGGCAAGATAGGGTTCAGTTTGAGCGCAAACAGGCGCTTGTCAGGCGGCTTCCCGTTTTGTTTGAGCCGGCGTGGCGGAACAGGCAGACGCAAGGGACTTAAAATCCCTCGGTGGCGACACCGTACCGGTTCGAGCCCGGTCGCCGGCACCAAGATTTCCAAATAACAAACTCGGCGAAAGAGCATGCTTTTTCACCGAGTTTGTTTCATAACCAGATGTATTTATGTTCTGGAAGAATGGGACGGATTGGACATAAAACTCCGCGAGGATGCAGGCCAAAGTCTGCATCCCCACGGAAGGCGGCTTGTTCTTTTAAGCTTTTCCTGCCATATAATCGTCGTAATACTGCTGGTAAATTTCCTGGATGCGGGTGTAGCCGAGATTGTTCAGGTCGGCCTGGAAGCTGTCCCAATCGGAGAGCGGCTTGCTGCCGTCCACAAACATGACGTAGTTTTCCGAGAAGTATGTGTTGAGGTCGGTGCGTATGGACGATACCTCGGCGTTGTCCTCGTCTGAAAGCTTGATTTTCGCCGGATAATTGTAGGCGCCGTCGTAGTAGTTCTCTGTCGCGTAGTTCCAGACGTCAAACATGGCAAGGAAGCGCTCGCCGCCGGGATAGTAGTAGTTGCGCGTCCAGTCGTTTATGCCGGCGTCCATGGGATTGAAGAACCAGCACATGGTGATCCAGCCGACTCCGGCTTCGGAATTGAGAACCATGTCCTTCCATACTTTCCTGCCGTTTTCGTCATACTCCCAGCCCCAGCCTTCGGGACCCCAGTTCATCCATTCCGCGCCGAAATCGGAATAGCACCAGTCTATCCAGGTGCAGGCCAGCTCAATATTTTCGCAGCTTGCCATTATCGAGGAGCCGGCTCCGCCGTTGAGGTCGCGGTTAAGGTTCCAATGGATTATATCGTTGGTGCTCTTGCGCAGGCGGTTGATGGGCTGCCAGCGGCAGTTCGGATTGACGGAAGCCGCCTCCCAGCCCGATACCTCGGAGGGGTTGAACATGGCGGTGGCCACCCTGTCGTTGGTAAGAGCCTCCGACTCGGAATTGGTGTCGGTATAGGAGCCGAAATTAGGGTCCACAAGGCCCTCTGCGTACCAGTTGTGGAGCAGCGTCATGAGCTCAAGGTCGTCCTGCGTGGTGCCATTGAAATACACCTTGCCGTCGATAACGCGGTTGTAGATTATTCCGCCGCTGTAGGGGGAGGTGTTGTAGGCGTTCCAGTTGTAGGGCTGGCCGTCGATATTGGCGAAGAGAAGCAGCGGGAATGTGCCTTCGATATTGGTTTTTATTGCGGTAAGTATGTCGTGGAATTCATCGAAGGTCCAGAAATCGGTCGCCTTTCCGAGGCCCAGCTTTTCCAGAAAGTCCTCGCGTATGAAATAGCCGGTGGCTGATACCGGCTCGCTGTAGAAATCGGAAAAGCCGGCCCATACGGTTTCTGACGGGTTGTTTACCGCCGCCATCATGTTGTCGTCATAGGAATAGTGGCGCACATACCAGCAGTAGTTTGGAAGGTATTCCCTGTAATCGTAGAGGTTGACTACGATCTCATCCTCTACGGCCTGCGACAAAGTAGAGCCCTTGTGGAAGGCCCTGTATCCGGCGATAATATCGTCCAGATTGCCGGCCGCTTCGTTGACGGAAAGGGTATCGGAGTATGTGGAGAGAGAAATAATGTTGTACTCCACATTCACTCCCGTCATCTTGATGGCGTCGGCATAGGTGGGTATGCCTTTGTAATTGTCCTCAGGCAGATACTGTGGGGTAAAATTAGTGGTCATGTTGGTCAGGACTTCGTCGGTGGTGCAGATAGGCAGCTCGTAGACGTATTTTTCGAGCGGCCAGCCCTCCGCGTCCTTTTCATATTTTCCCGCCGCAAACCTGTAGGGCGAGTTCTCCTCGGGCTCGGCGGAAGCGCTTGCCCCGGAATCGGTGGCTGAGACTGCTCCGCCGGATTCCGCAGCGGCAGAACCGGTTTTTTCAGCTTTATTGCCGCCGCAGCCGGCAAACAGGGCCAGAACGAACATCAGCGCCAGTAGAAGTATTAGTGCTCTTTTCATAACTGCTCCTTTCATATTGACGGAATTTAGCCTTGCCGCCGCCCGAAAAGCGGCGTACCGGGCTTGTGCAAGCTTCGGCAAGACCGAGCAATAGCCGAGCTTTAATTTTATATAATATTATCATGACGCAGCTAAATAAGCAATCAATAATTAACACAATAGCAATAAAAATGCAATTTCCACAAAGCTGTTTCGGCATTTTTTACTATTTAGACAAAGCACATATTGTTCTTTTGATAATATCTACTACTATGCGTTGTAAAGCGGGTCTGTGCGGTTTTGCTGCATTATGCCATGGTTATCAAATGCTCACGTAATAATTTGGGATATGTTTTCATTTCAAAAGCAAAATCATCTGCGCAAAAGCATTAGGCCTTTGCGCAGATGATTTTGCTTTATTACAAAATTATTATTTGCCGAAATATCTTTTGAGCAGCCCGTCGAAGCCGCGGCCGTGCCTGGCTTCGTCCTTTGCCATTTCGTGTACGGTGTCATGTATAGCGTCGTAGCCTAGCTCCTTGGCCCTTTTGGCAAGGTCAAATTTGCCCCCGCAGGCCCCGCATTCGGCTTCCGCGCGCATCCTGAGGTTTTTTTCGGTGCTGGACGTCACCACCTCGCCCAACAGCTCGGCAAATCTTGCCGCGTGGTCCGCCTCCTCGAAGGCATATCTCTTGTATGCCTCGGCTATTTCGGGATAGCCCTCCCTGTCGGCAACTCTGGCCATGGCCAGATACATGCCTACCTCGGTGCATTCGCCGTTGAAATTAGCCACCAGCCCCTCATAAACCTCCTCGTCTATGGTTCCCTTGGCTCCGATTCCTACCGCATGCTCGGAAACATATTCCTTCTCAGGCTCGGCCGTAGCCGCCTCGGCCGCTTTGGTTCCTTCATCTATTACCTCTTTGAATTTGGAAGCCGGAGCCTTGCATTGCGGGCACTTCTCGGGAGGCGTATCGCCGTAGTGTACATAACCGCAGACCGTGCATATCCATTTTCTCATTTCAATTACCTCCTGAACGTTCTTTCTTATTTTTGCATTCGGGACAAAGCCCGTGGAAAACTATTTCATGGCCTGTGATTTCACAGCCGCTGAGCAGGGAAGCCTTGATATCCAGCTCCTCGTCTATCCCTATGCCGTCTATGTCCACCACGGCTCCGCAGGAGCAAAAGAGGTGGCTGTGGGGGCTGACGTTGCCGTCAAAACGTTCCTGCCCCTTCACGACGCCGACCGATATGGACAAGCCCTCTTCCCTGAAAAGGCTTAGGTTCCTGTATACTGTCCCCAGGCTTAGATCGGGCAATTCCTGCTTCAGCAGATTGTATATATGCTCAGCCGAGGGATGGCTTTTGCTTTGGAGCAGAGCTTTTAAAATTGCGTCCCGCTTGACGCTGCGCCGGGCCCTGGCCCGCTCGGAGCCGTTGTCCATATCATCGCCTCAAATAATAATAATTCTTATTACTGATTAGATATTAGCACATCCATAGAAATTTGTAAAGAGGCAAAGCGAATATTTTTTGCGTTTTTTAAAAAGGATGCTATAATACACTCAGTTTGATATTGAACCGGAGGTATCAAAGATAGTGCCACAGGTTACAGCGAAAAGAAAGCATCCCATATCGGCAAAGCGGAAAAAAAGGCGGCTTGTATTTGGAGTATCGCTCGGTTTCATACTGCTTGTGATATTGACGCTTGTCATTTTTGGAGGCGGAAAAGGCGACAGGCAGCAGAAATCCGCGGACGGCGGCGAGGCTAAGGCGGTTCTATCTCCCGCCACGGCGCCGACGCCATCGGCGGCGCCAACTCCGACTCCGCCTGCCGGCCCTCTTATTTGCATAGACCCTGGGCATGGCTACAGCGACGGCGGCTCTGAATCGCAATATCTTGACGAGTATGGCATGACGGAAAAGGATATCAACCTGCCGGTGGCATTGAAGGTGAGGGACATTTTGGTTCAAAACGGCTACAATGTTATTATGACGCGAGACAGCGATGAGATACCCGAGGGCGCGGATGCCGACGGCGACGGTTTCTATTACAGGAAAACCGAGGAAATAGCGCGGTTTGCCAACGAAACGGGCTGCGAATACTTCTTTTCCATCCATTGCGATTCCTATCCCGCCGACGAATCTGTTTCCGGGACACGTTTTTACTATTACAACAACGGGGCGGGCAAGCCTTACGAATGGGTGAGCGCCATAGCCGCGGGTTTTCAGGAGACGACCGGCATTGAGCCGAAAATAATTGAAAAGACCGACGACAACGCCTACAATGTGCTTAGATACGCCGAGTCCACCGCCGGGCTGGTTGAGCTTGGCTTTATCAGCAACAAGGAGGAAGCCGAGAAGCTCATGTCCGAGGAATACCAGGCCCTGCTGGCTGAAGGGATAGCAAACGGCATCATGAAATACATACCGCTGAGCTGAACGGGAGTAGGCTGGCCGCTTGCGGCAGTCCCGGCTTTGCAAAAAAAACGGACAGGCCGTAGAGGACTGTCCGTTTTTTCTATATTTTTTATCAATACATTCCCATGTCCGCTCCGGCGGCTGGGTTGGCGGCGGGTGTGGCGGGAGGCTCGGGCTTATCCGCAACGAGAGCTTCCGTGGTAAGCAGCATGGAGGCCACGGAGGCGGCGTTCTCAAGGGCGCTGCGGCAGACCTTTGCGGGATCCACTATGCCGGCCTCTATCATGTCGCAGTACTTTTCGTTGGCCGCGTCGAAGCCGAAGTTGGGGGTTCTTGAATTTTGGATCTTCTCAAGGATGACGGAGCCTTCGAGACCCGCGTTGGCGGCAATCTGCTTTACGGGCGCGCAGAGAGCCTTGGCTATGATCTGGGCTCCGGTCTTCTCGTCTCCGGTCAAAGTCTTGACCAGCTTGTCGACGGCGGCGCTGGCGGTAACGTATACCGAGCCTCCGCCGGCCACTATGCCTTCCTCAACGGCGGCGCGGGTGGCGTTCAGGGCGTCCTCAATGCGGAGCTTCTTTTCCTTCATTTCGGCTTCCGTAGCCGCGCCGACCTTGATGACGGCTACGCCGCCGGCGAGCTTGGCAAGGCGCTCCTGAAGCTTCTCGCGGTCATAATCGGAGGTGGTGATCTCCATCTGGGCGTTGATCTGCTTTATGCGGCCCTTGATGTCCTCGGGATTGCCGCCGCCGTCTACTATGATGGTGTTTTCCTTGGTGACCTTTACCTGGCGGGCTGTGCCGAGCACCTCTGTTCCGCACTCCTTGAGCTCAATGCCCACGTCGCTGGAAACGACCTGGCCGCCGGTTAGCGTGGCTATGTCTATGAGCATCTCCTTGCGCCTGTCGCCGAAGCCGGGGGCCTTGACGCATACCGCGGTGAAGGTGCCGCGCAGCTTGTTGAGGATAAGTGTGGCAAGAGCCTCGCCCTCCACGTCCTCGGCTATGACGAGGAGCTTTCTGCCTTCCTTGACTACCTGCTCGAGCAGGGGCAGCATCTCCTGTATATTGCTTATCTTCTTGTCGGTAATGAGGATATAGGGATTCTCCAGAACCGACTCCATCTTGTCCGCGTCGGTAATCATATAGGGAGTGATGTAGCCGCGGTCAAACTGCATGCCCTCGACTACCTCGCTGTAGGTTTCGGCCGTCTTGGACTCCTCTATGGTAATGACTCCGTTCTGGGAAACCTTTTCCATGGCCTCGGCTATAAGCTTGCCGATAAACTCGTCGCCGGACGAAACGGTGCCAACGCGGGTGATGTCGGCGGTGCCGTTGACTGGCTGGGCAACGCCCTTGATGGCATCTACGGCGACCTTGACGGCCTTCTGGATGCCGCGCTTCATGACCATGGGGTTGGCACCGGCGGCTATATTTTTCAGACCCTCGCGGACTATTTCCTGAGCCAGCAGGGTGGCGGTGGTGGTTCCGTCGCCGGCCACGTCGTTTGTCTTAGTTGCGACCTCGCGCACGAGATATGCGCCCATATTTTCAAAAGGATCGGAAAGCTCTATTTCCTTGGCTATCGTAACGCCGTCGTTTGTGATAAGGGGAGAACCGTATTTCTTCTCAAGAACGACATTGCGTCCCTTCGGGCCGAGAGTGATCTTCACGGTGTCGGCAAGGTGGTTTACGCCGCGCTCCAGAGCGCGCCTGGCGTCTTCATTATACTTAAGCTGCTTTGCCATATTCAACTACCTCCTGATTATTCAACTATGGCGAGTATGTCGCCCTGGCGGACTATGGTATATTCTTCGCCGTCAACCTTGACCTGGGTGCCGCTGTATTTGCCGGTTATGATCTTGTTGCCGGGTTCGACGGTCATTTCTATCTCGTGGCCGTCGACCATACCGCCGGGCCCTACGGCGATGACTTCAAAAATCTGGGGCTTTTCCTGGGCGGCACTGGTAAGAATAATGCCCGCCTTGGTAGTCTCCTCGGCTTCGACCTGCTTAAGAATGACTCTGTCGGCCAAAGGAATAAGCTTCATAATTTATACCTCCTAAAAATATGCTTTTTATAATCTAATTTAGTTAGCACTCAACCGGGCAGAGTGCTAACACGACTATTATAATAATCTAAGCCTCACCAATCTGCAAGCTTAATTTTACCCAAAAAGGCAGAAAAAACAAGCGCAATTATAAAAAAATAAAAAACAGCTCAAAAAATCTTCTTGCCGCGCTTATTTTCGCGCAATTGCTTCAAATATTGCCTGCCCTGGAAGCATAAAACTCGCTTCCGGCCGGAAAAACAAAGCTTATCGCACGTTTTGCAATTTTAAAGCTGAGGCTGCCGGCCTGGGCGACCTCGCCGTCTATGTTGACTGCAATGGGCGAAGGGGAGCTGATTTCAAGAATCTCTCCGGGATAATAGGTTATCTGCTCCGGCAGCTGGGCGTATCTGCCCTTGGAATAGGCGCCGACCATCGAGGAGGCCTTCAGCCTGCCGACACCCTTGACGATGAGAAAATCGAGCGTCCCGTCGTCGGGCTCGGCGTGAGGCACGGGATTGAAGCCGCCGCCGTAATACCTGCCGTTGCACGCCGTCACCATGGCAAAGCTTCCGGTAAGCTCCTTGCCCCCATAGCGGACGGTAAGAGTGCTGTTTATGCCTTTTATCAGATTGACCGCAAGGGAAAGGTTGTACGCGCCTCTGGCGCTCAGCAGCGGCTTTCCGCTGAAGCGCTTTACTCCGGCGTTTACTCTGGCGTCAATGCCGACCGAGCATATATTTATTCCGTAGCGACCGCCGCAATCAATGAGGTCGAGGGGGAGGGCGCGGCCCCTCGCCAGCGCGTCAAGATCCCGAAACAGCTCCATATCGCGGGCGCCGAAGGTGCGGATAAAATCGTTGCCGGTGCCGCAGGGATAATGCGCCACTTCAAGGCCGGGAAAACCCGCAACTCCGTTGACGACCTCGTTTAGCGTCCCGTCGCCGCCGCAGGCGTAGACGCGCATAGGGGCGCAGCCGGCAGCCGTTTTCCGAAGCGTCTCAGTCGCGTCCAAAGGGGCCCTGGTTACGTATATTTCGAATTCAAGCTTGCGGGAAAGGCAGTATTCCCTTATTCGCCTTGCCAGGCCGCTCACATCCTGGCGCTTGCCGGAGGCCGGGTTGATCACGAACAGATGCTTCATATGTCAGGCCGCCCCAGGTTAAAAGTACATATATAATTGGCATTGTATCATACCGTTATATAATTTTCTCCTTTTTTTCGCAGTTTTGCCGAAATTTTTTTCAAAATCCATGCTTGAGGACAAAATATAGAAGCTCCAGTCCTCCCTGGCACGCCATCTGCGGCCCAGCTCCCTGTAGATCCTCTCAGCCTCGCGGGCGTCCAGAAGCCTCATTCCGTATGGCGGATTGGTTATAACCACGCCGCGCTTGAAGGGGGGCATAAGCTTATCGGCCAGCTCGGTCTTGAGCGCGTCGGCCACCGAAAACTCTATAAGCTCGGCAACACCGGCGCGGGCGGCGTTTTCTCTGGCCAGCTTCACCGCCGCCGGGTCTATGTCCGAGGCGCATATCCTGTACTCGCCTCTGTATTCGGCCGCCCGAGCCGCCTCGCGCTCCTCTGTCCATAGCTCGCGGCGGACTGTCTGCCAGCCTTCGGCCGCAAAGCCGCGTCCAAGTCCGGGCGCCCTGTTGACAGCGGCAAAGGCTGCTTCTATTGCGATGGTGCCCGAGCCGCAGAAGGGGTCGAGGAAAACCTCTCGGCCCTTGAAGCGGCTGACCTTCACCATTGCCGCGGCAAGCGTCTCCCTTAGGGGGGCGTCCACGGAGGCGGGACGGTAGCCTCGCTTATGGAGTGAAACGCCGCTGCTGTCAAGATAGAGCGAGGCCCTGTCCTTCATTATAAAAAAGCGTATCTGATACACGGAGCCCGTTTCGGGCAGGCGGTTAAGGCCGTATTTTGAGGAAAGGCGCACGGCTGCGGCCTTTTTTACTATGCTCTGGCAGTCGGGAATAGAGCGCAGCGCGCTGTCGAGGGTGGAGCCCTTGACGGGGAACTGCCCGTTCCTGTCTATGACCGTTTCCCAGGGAAGAGCCTTTACACCCTCGAAAAGCTCGTCGAAGGTGCGGGCGGCAAACTCGCCCATCAATATATACACCCGCTCGGCAGTCCGCAGCAGCAGGTTGGCCCGCACCAAGTCCCGCTCGTCCCCGTCAAAAAGGACGCGGCCGGTTTCTATCCTTACATTGTTAAAGCCCATATATCTCAGCTCGTCGGCGACCAGGCTTTCCACGCCGAACAGGCAGGTTGCGCACAGCGTCATTTTTGTTAGCCTCCTGTCAGGCTTTGCGGGCCGTAAAGCAGCGCCAGTTTTCTTCGCGCCTGCTCTCGATTACGGTCAGGCCGGCCGCGTCAAGCGTTTTCAGGACTTCGTTTTCGCGGCCGTCTATTATGCCGGAGCATATGAAGAAGCCCCCGTCCGACAGCCAGCGGGAAACGTCGGGACATAGGGCGATGATCACGTCGGCGACTATGTTGGCGAAAACAAGCTCCCACTTTTCCGCGCCTATCCTGGCCCTTAGCTTTTCATCCGCCAGCGCGTCGCCGTTGTACACCTCGAAAGCTCCGCCGCCGATGCCGTTGAGGGCGGCGTTTTCAAGGGCCGAGGACGCGGCTTTTTCGTCTATGTCGCAACCTAAGGCCGTTTTAGTACCAAGCTTTAGGGCTGCAATAGCAAGTATGCCGCTTCCGCAGCCCAGATCCAGCGCGTTTCCGGCGCCTTCGGCCCTATCCTCCAGGGCCTCCAGGCACATGCGTGTGCTGGGATGGGAGCCGGTGCCGAAGCTGAGGCCTGGATTGAGACGCAGCACCGTGCGCTCCTCGGGCTCAGGTGCGGCTTCCCATTCGGGAACGACGAGCAGCCTTTTCCCGATCTTCATAGGCTTGTAATACAGCTTCCAGTTGTTTTCCCAATCCTCGTCTCGGAGCGGGACGATTGCGGCGGAGTAGCCCTCTTTTTCCAAGAGCGGCCTGAGCCTGTCAAGCTCCGCCCGGCCGGACTCATCGTCAGACAGATAGAATTTTACCAGACGCCGATCCCTTAGCTTTTCCGTAAGCTCCTCGTCTATATAATCCCAATATTGCCTGTAGTTTGCTATAAAATCCTCCAGATCGGAGCCGTCCTCAATGACAAGTCCTGATACGCCAAGCTCATCAAGCGTGCAGCAGAGGCTTTCGGTGCCCCTCGCCCCGGCCTCTATGCTTACTTCCAGCCATTCCATAGCAAGCTCCTTCAAAACAAGTTCGTTCGATAAGGCTGCGGCGTTTCGTCCGCCGCTGTAGTTTATCATCAACGCGCTCAAAAGGCAACAAGATTGACAGGCGCGGGGCAGCGTGATAAATTAAGTTATTGGAGTTGAAGCAACTAAAATGAACGAGTCAAAAAAAGTCACCATATGGACAAAAGGCTTTACCTGCGCTTTTATCGCAAACATCATGCTTTGCTTTGCGCAAAACACCGTAAGCCCGCTGATATCCAAATACGCCGCCTTTTTAGGCGCGGGAACCGTGGCAGTCGGCGTGATTTCCGGCCTTTACTTCGGGGTTTCCTTTGCGGTGCGCCCCGTATCCGGTCCGGCTATTACGAAGCTCAACAAAAAGCTTATTATGATACTGACATATACGCTGGGCGTCGTTACAAACGCGGCGTACGCCTTCTGCGGCAATATACCGCTTTTTGTGGCCGCGCGCGTGCTGCACGGGATAGAGTTCGCCTTTATAGGCTCGCTGGGCCTGACGGTCGCGAGCGACAGCCTTCCGAAAGAAAAGCTTGCCTCCGGCATAGGCTTTTACGGTATAGGCGGCGCCATAGCGATGATTATAGGGCCGGCCATGGGCATCGTCATACGCGACTGGGGCGATGCGGTCTGGGGAGCCGGAGCGGGCTACAGGCTGGTATTCGCAGTCGCCGCCGCATTCATGCTGATAGGTCTTATCCCGTGCTTCATCATACCTATACAGAAGCAATCCAAGGAAACCATAAACTCTCTCGGAGCCTGGTATAAAAATATAATCGCCAAAGAATCGCTGGTCACAGCCTTGATAATATGCTGCATTTCCGTTTCCGGAGTGCTTTTCAATACTTACATGCTGCCCTACGCCGAAGAAAAAGGAATAGGGAACATAAGCCTATTTTTTACCGTATACGCTCTGGTCTTGCTGTTCAGCAGGCCGTTTTCCGGCAGGCTTGCCGACAAGCTGGGCATGCCCAAGGTATTTTATCCCGCCTGCGTTCTGTTTATTATTTCGTTTATTATTGTAGCGCTGGGGAACACGCTCTGGGCCATGCTCGCGGGAGCGGTTTTTGCGGCCCTGGGCTACGGCTCCCTTAGCCCAGCGATACAGGCGACCTGCATACGCACTGTGCTGCCGGCAAAACGGGGCGTAGCCAGCAATACCAACTACTTCGGCATAGATTTGGGCTTTTTCCTGGGGCCGGTTATAGGCGGCTTTATAATCAAGTACATCGGCTATTCTGCGATGTATCTTATAACGGGAATAGCGCCTATTTTAATGGCGATGGTTATCTTTGCCATGACCTGGACCGGCCTGAAAAAGAGACTGTACTGACTGGATAACAGGCTATGAGGATGCATAAAAAGAAGAACCTGGCCTCGCGCATGGAGAGGGCTTCTTCCGCGCTGACAGCGGAGCCCGAGAAGCTGAAGGGACGCTGGCTTGAGGTTTTTTCGGGATACGAGAGGCTGCATATAGAGCTTGGCTGCGGCAAGGGGACCTTTACGCGCGATATGGCGAAAACTATGCCGGGCGTGCTTTTCGCCGCCGTTGAGAGGGTGCCGGACGCCATGGTTATGGCGATGGAAAAAATAATCGACGCAGGCTTGGATAACGTCCGTTTTATTGATATGGACGCAGAGCGGCTTTGCGAGGCTTTTGCGGAGAACGAGGCCGACAGGATTTATATAAATTTCTGCGACCCCTGGCCGAAAAGCAAGCAGGCGAAAAGGCGGCTCACCGCCCCGGCTTTTCTTGAAAAATACAAGAGGATCCTGAAGCCGGGCGGGGAGATACACTTCAAGACCGACAACGCCGAGCTGTTCCGCTATTCGCTGGAAACCTTCAGGGAGGCCGGGCTGGAGCTGGCGGAGGTAACCGAGAACCTGCATCAAAACGGCCCGGTGGGCGTAATGACGGATTATGAGTTAAAGTTTTACTCCGAGGGCAAGCCTATATGCAGGGCGGTGGCTGTGCATGGCGGATTGAAGCTGACGGGCGGGATGAAAAATGAAGCTTATATCATGGAACGTTAACGGCCTGCGGGCCTGTATGGGCAAGGGCTGGGCGGAATTCTTCGCCCAGGCGGACGCGGATTTTTTCTGCGTTCAGGAAACTAAAATGCAGAGCGGGCAGGCTGAAGTAAGCGCCCCCGGCTACTTCCAGTACTGGAACAGCGCCGAGAAGAAGGGCTATTCAGGCACCGCCGTATTTGCCAAAAAAGAGCCCATTGGCGCAGCCTGCGGCATGGGCTTGGCCCGGCACGACTCCGAGGGCAGAGTAATAACTCTTGAGTACGGCGGCTTTTATTTGGTCAACGTGTATACGCCGAACGCGCAGGACGAGCTGCGGCGCCTGGATTACCGCATGGATTGGGAGGACAGCTTCAGAGCCTATCTTATCGAGCTGGACAAGGCCAAGCCCGTAATAGTCTGCGGGGATATGAACGTGGCCCACAAGGAAATAGATCTGAAAAACCCCGACGCCAACAGAAGAAACCCGGGCTTTACGGACGAGGAGCGCGGCAGGTTCACCATGCTGCTGGAGGCGGGCTTTATCGACACTTTCAGATACCTGCACCCGGACCGGGAGGGGGCCTACACCTGGTGGTCATACAGAAGCCGGGCAAGAGATAAAAATGTGGGATGGAGAATAGACTACTTTTTAACCTCAGAAAGGCTTAAGGACAGAATAAGAAGCGCCTTTATCCGGGACGACATATACGGCTCCGACCATTGCCCTGTGGGGCTGGAGCTGGAATTGGATTATTGAGAAGAATGCTGATAGGAAACGTTGAAATCAAGGGGAGGCTGGGCCTGGCTCCGATGGCGGGAGTGGCGGACGCCCCTTTCAGAACGGTTTGCCGTGAGTTGGGCGCGGCTCTGGCTTATACCGAAATGGTCAGCGCCAAGGCGCTGGTATATCAGGACGGCAAGACGAGGCGGCTCCTGGAGCGCGGGATAAACGACTTTCCGCTGGCCGTCCAGCTTTTCGGAAGCGAGCCGGACGTCATGGCGGAGGCCGCGGCCAAGGCCCGCGCATTGACGGGCTGCGAGCTGATAGACATCAACATGGGCTGTCCGACAGGAAAGATAGTTGGCAACAACGAGGGCTGCGCCCTGATGAAGGACATGCCGCTGTCCGAGCGGATCATCAAAGCGGTTGCGAAGGCCTGCGACGTTCCCGTCACAGTGAAAATACGCAAGGGCTGGGACAAGGGCAGCGTGAACGCGGTGGAGTTTGCGCAAATGGCGGAGGCGGCGGGAGCTTCGGCGGTGGCGGTGCATGGTCGGACACGGGCGCAGCTATATTCCGGCTCGGCCGATTGGGATATCATCAGGGAGGTTAAGCGCGCGCTGTCTATCCCGGTGCTGGCAAACGGCGACGTTTTCGAGCCCGAGGACGCGGTGCGAATACTGAGATATACGGGCGCGGATATGGCGCTGGTAGGACGGGGAGCCATGGGCAATCCATGGATTTTCCAGCGTGGAAACGCGGCGCTGGAAGGCGCAGAGGTACCGCCCCTTCCTCCCGTAAGCCGGAGAGCGGACGTGGCGCTGAGGCAGTTTGAGCTTGCCTGCCGCATGAAGGGCGAGCATATAGCCTGCCTCGAGGCAAGAAAGCACTACGCGTGGTATTTGAGGGGCGTCCCGTACTCAAGCCGATTAAAAGCCGAAATCAGCTCCATTTCAACCATGCGGGACATATACAGGATCACTGAGAGAATAAAGGAAGAATTAAGATAGAGCCCATGCCCGGCTGCGGAGGTGAAGGCATGACGAGAGAAAGAGAGCTTGAAATAATAAGCGCCGTGCTAGGCGGCAATGCAAACGCGTTTGAGGAGCTTGTACTGGAGTACCAGACCAGAGTATACAACATCGCCCTGAAGATGACGGGCAACGAGGACGACGCCTTCGACATCTCTCAGGAGGCTTTTCTCAAGGCTTACAGGGCCCTGAGAGGCTTCAGGGGCGAGGCGAGCTTCGGAAGCTGGCTTTACAGGCTTACGGCCAATCTGAGCGTGGATTTCATCCGCAGGGAGGCAAGACGCCGTCCGGAAAAGACGGTCTGCCTGGACGACGAATCCGAAGGTGAGCGGCCCGTGGAAATCCCCGACCTGTCCGGCGAGCCGCAGACGGCTCTGGAGCGCAGGGAAACTATGGAGGCCATAGAAGCCGGTCTGAAGCGGCTGCCGGACGAGCAGCGGCTCATACTTGTCATGCGGGACGTAAACGGCCTGAGCTATCAGGAGATATCCGAGGCCCTCAATGTGGAAATGGGCACGGTCAAGTCAAGGATATACAGAGCCCGCGCCCGCCTTGCCGGCTTCCTTCTGAGCGAAGGAAACTTTTTTGCGAAAACTGCGTCAAAGAAAGCGAAAGAGAGGTGAGCGGCATGAGCGAGTGCGCAAAATACGATGTTTTGATAAGCATGGCTGTGGACGGAGAGCTTGACAAGGATGAAAAAAGCGAGCTGGACGCCCATTTGGCCGTATGCTCCGAATGCCGCGCCTATCTGAAGCTGCTTCAGTCTATAAGAAAGGACGCCGGGGAGACCCTCGCGCAGCCGCCCGAAAAGCTGGCTGAAGGAATAATGTATAAGGTGCGGCTTGAGGCCTCCCGCAAGCATGCCAGGTTCTTTATCTTCGGGCGCTATACGGCGATAGCCGCCGTTTTTTGCCTGGTGCTTTTTACCGCTTACAAGCTGATACCCCTTTTCAGCCAGACAGGCATGAAGTCGGAAAACGCAGCCTCATCCGCTGTATCGGCTGAGGCGGGGCTGGACGCCTACGGAGCGGCGGAAGCGGACGCGGGTACGAAAGCCTTTGACGCTCAGGCCGCCGGCAAGGCGGGAGGCTCGGCCTTAAAGCAAAATACGGCGCTGTCCGGAGCCGATGAAGCGAAGACCGATGAAGGAGGCGCGACAAGGATGATGACGGCCGTCGCTCCGGATGAGGCGCCGCAGCCCACAGCCGAAAGCGCCGGGCTTCAATCCGCGCCGGAGTATGACGTGGGAAACACGCGGGGATATGAGATCTATAGGAATCTAAAATACGACGAGAGCTTCTACAGCGTCTGCATCATCTACGGTGAAGCGCCCGATAGGATAAAGGACTGCGAGATCCTGTATTCCGGAGAAGGGCAGACCCATTACAAGGTGCCGCTGGAAACCATGCTCGACCTTGAGCTGTCCAAGGATTTCGACGAGATATACTATGACGACCTTAACGCCGATTACGGTCTTGTAATAGCGCTCGATTAGGAGAGCGAGACAATGGAAAAAATGACGGAGGAAAAAGCGGCGCGCCTGATGCTTGAGCGGGGCTTCAACTGCGCGCAGGCTACGCTGGGGCATTTTGCCGAGGAACTGGGGCTGGACGTGAAAACGGCTATGAAGCTCGCCTCAGGCTTCGGGGGCGGAATGCGTCTGGGCGACGAGTGCGGCTGCGCGACCGGCGCCTTGATGGCGCTGGGCCTGAAGTACGGCTTTACAGAGCCGGGAGACGGCGCAGGCAAAAGCCGGATAAACCAGACAGCTTTGAAGTTTCTTGAAAGGTTCAGGGAGAGGTTCGGCTCGGTATATTGCAGGGACCTGCTGGAGGCTGACCTTTCCACCGAGGAGGGCAGAGCCAGGGCGGCGGAGGCTATACCTAAGCGCTGCCCGGTCCTTGCGGCCGGAGCGTGCCAAATACTGGAGGATATGCTGAGGGCTTAAGAAAAGCTTAAGGCCGCGAAAAAACGCGGCCTAATTTTGGCGTATTTTATTTTTATTAATGTATCATTACCTTCAAGCCCATGTCCTCAAGCTGCTTTTTTCTGGCCTGCATAAGCTCGTCCGAAGGAGGAGCGGCTTCAAGCACGGGGCCGGCGCGTCCGAGGCGCTCCCACTTTACCGTTCCCAAATTATGATAGGGAAGGAGCTGGACGATTTCCACCGAATCGCCCAATTCCAGAATAAACTTGCCGAAGGCCTCAAAATCCCTGACCGTATCGTTGAAAACGGGAATGACCGGTATCCTTATCTGGAACTTGCCGCCGGCGGCGGCTATTTTTTTCGCGTTTTCAAGAATCAGCTCGTTTGGCACGCCGATGACGCGCTTGTGCAGGCCGCTGTCCATCTTTTTTAAGTCGTATAAAAACAGGTCGGTATAGGGGATAACCGGTTCAAGAAATTTCCAATCGACATAGCCTGTGGTGTCCACCGCCGTATGTATGCCCTCGGCCTTGCAGCGCTTCAAAACCTCAAGGGTGAACTGAGGCTGCCAGAGGCATTCGCCTCCCGATATGGTCACGCCCCCTCCGCTTCGCCTGTAGAAGGGAATGTCTTTGCGGACCTTGTCCATTATCTCATCGACCGTATAATCTGTACCGCATTTGTACAGGGCCTTCGGGGAGCAGACCTCCGTGCACTTGAAGCACTCGGTGCATTTTGACCTGTCAACCTTTATCACGGTATATTCGGAATCGTCGGTAAGGGATTTTTTAACGGCGCCCCTGCTTATGGCTCCCTCGGGGCAGGCGCGCAGGCATTTGCCGCACTTTTCCGCGCCGACGCATTTCATCTCCATGTAGTTGAGCTCGGTCCTGAATTCCTGGGATTCGGGGCTGTGGCACCAGGGACAGCGGAGCGGACAGCCCTTGAGAAAGAGCGTGTTGCGTATGCCGGGGCCGTCGTGGACCGAAAAGCCCTGTATATCGTAAAACTTTCCGGTCAGCTTTTTGTCGTCCATTTATGTTAACCTCCGTTTGCTTGCGGTAGCCATTGTATTCTAAGCTATTTGCGTTAAGATGTAAAGCGATATTGCAAAAAAGTTCAGGCGGGAAGCTGTCCCGCCTGTTGGTTTTTGCCGTAATTTTTATTGTTTCAGGAATGCCTCGAGCCTGTCGAGCCCTTCCTTGATATCTTCCATGGAAGCCGCGTAGGTCCAGCGGAGGAAGCTTGGAGCTCCGAAGCCGCTGCATGGAACCAAAGCCACGTTTTGCGCCTCAAGGAAGGCCAAAGCGAAATCGTCCCCGTTCATAATGAGTCTGCCCGCGATGGTTTTGCCTATCAGGGCGTCTATATTCATCATTATATAAAAGGCGCCCTCCGGAATTAGGCAATGCACGCCCTTAATTTGATTTATCCTGGAAGCCATATAATTCCTGCGCTGCTCGAAAATCTTGCGCATATCCTCCACCGGGGACTGGTCGGCTGTAAGGGCTTCGATGGCGGCGTATTGGGAAATGGTGCTGGGCGCGCTTGTGGAATGGCTTAAATAGTTGGACATGACCTGGGCGATGCTTGCCTCTGAAGCGGTATAGCCTATGCGCCACCCGGTCATGGCGTAGGATTTGCTGACTCCGTTTACTATTATCGTATGCCTCTTGACATCCTCTCCCAGCGAGGCCAGGCTTGTGAATTTTCTTCCGTCATATAAAAGGCTGTAATATATCTCATCTGAAATGATATAGAGATCGTGCTTCAGGCATACCTCGGCCAGCTCCCGCAGCTCCCGCTCCGAATAGCACATTCCCGTCGGGTTGGACGGATTGTTCAGTATGAGAAGCTTTGTTTTATCGGTAATAAAGCTTTCCAGCTTTGCTCCGGTCAGCTTGAAATTTTCAGACTCGGTGGTTTCGGCGATGACCGGCACTCCTCCGGCCATTGCGGCGGCCTCCGTATATGTCACCCAATAGGGAGAGGGCACTATTACCTCGTCGCCCTCGTTAAGCAGGCAGCAGAGCGCGATATACAGGCTGTGCTTGGCCCCGCTGGCGACGACAATCTGGTTCGGCTCGTATTTCAGGCCCATGTCTGCCTCGAGCCTCTGGCATACGGCCTTTCTCAGGGCCGGAAGCCCCGCTGCGGGAGTATATTTGGTTTGCCCGTCTCTTATCGCCTTTATGCCTGCGGCCTTGATGTGGTCGGGCGTGTCGAAGTCGGGCTCGCCTGTACCGAAGCTGATCACGTTGCGGCCCTCTGATTTCAGCTTGGCCGAAAGGGCGCTTATAGCCAGAGTAGTCGATTCCTGAACTGCCTCGGCCTTTTTTGAAAGAGGCTTCATATAACGTTCATTCCTTTGCTGATATTAATTGCCCTGTAGCTTATAATTCAAGATTATATACGCAAACTTGCAGAAACGCAAGGGGGTAAATGCTGAAATAGGTTGATAATGAATAATTCGTAAAACGAAAATTCATTTTTCTGAGAGGCCCTCTTTTGTGTGAAATGCTTATGTCACAGGGCCGCCCCGCCTATTGCGGTGGCGGTGACGCGCGCGCCCAAGTCGAGCGTCCGCCCGCGCGAGGCGCTGCCCCAAAAGTTTTCCTCCTCGAGCTCTACTGTTATCTCGCCGGCCGCGCCGCGTTTTTCTGCCTCCCTTCGGGCAAGAACCCTTGCAGTTTCGCGTGCCAGCGAAACTGCGGCTTCGCGGCTGGAAACGTGTATGTTTTCCTCGCTGGAGCTGACAAAATAGCCCTTAATGCCGCCGGGGGTATGGTTGGGGCGAACTTCCACAACGGCTGTAGCCGCAATATTGCCGACGACGGCTCCGACAGCGTTGGCTACTCCCGCGTTTTCCGGTATGACGCAGTCGGCGCCAAGGGCCTTTGCGACGTCGGGGAGGAACAAATGGATGGGCGCGCCTATGCCCACAAGGCAGGCCGAAGCTCTGAAAGAACAGTCGAAAACGAAGCCGTTTGAAATATTGCTCCTTCCGGATGCAAACTCGTCCCAGCTCGAGGCGATCAGTCCTTCGAGCTGGGCTCCGAGGCCCTCCCTCCTCAGGCGCGGATACTTGTCCTGGAGCAGGATGCGCACGATGTTTTGGTAAAGAGTCTTTTTTATTCTATTGTAGACCTCGCCGCAAAACCGCTGCAGCTCGTCCGGCCCGGAGTCGTCCCTGCCCATGCAGCGCAGGACGAAGCTTGCCCCAAGCTCTGCGGCCTCGGCGTCGTAGGCCGTAAAGTCGCCCCTGATATGCATAATATCCGTGGGAGTGAGTCCGGCCCTTAGAACAACCCCCTCCGCTTCAAGGCGGCCGAAGTCCAGCTTGTAGATGTCCGTCCCGGCGGCCTCCGCCGCCTCCCTGAGGGAAAGAGGCTTATTTTTTGACTTCAGAGTCCCGCATAGCGCCTTTTCGGCGTCTGTCCACCCGGGCTTGTTTTCTATATCTCTGACCAGAGTGTAATACTCGTGCAGCGGCTTTGTGTGGCCGGGACTTGAGTTCAGCAGCGCGCTAAGCTCGTCCTTTACGCAGGGATGGCGCTTTGCAAGCAGGGACAGGGGTATGACCCTGTCCGGATATAATCTGAAGCCATGGCCCTCGGGCCTTATCGCGCTGTCGCCCCCAAGCCCGAAGGTGTCGATCAGCACGCCCTGGACAAAGGTCTTCCAGCCGCCTATGCTGACGCCGTCGGGGGCCCTAACCGGCCTGGCGTTCTTTACTAGAGATATGTCGGTAGTGGTTCCGCCCATATCCACTATTACGCTGTCCTTGCGGCCCGCCAGCGCCATGCCTCCCATTATGCTGGCGGCAGGCCCGCACAGGACCGTTTCCACGGGGCGCAGCCTTGAAAACTCCTCGCTCATAAGGCTTCCGTCGCTTCGGACTATCGCTATGGGGGCCTTTATTCCAAGGCTTACAAAGGAGCGTTTTACCGCGTTTAAAAAATCTCTGATAATAGGGACGAGCCTTGCGTTGAGCAGGGTGCCGGAGCCTCTCTGGAGGCTGTTCAGGCCGGAGAAAAGCTCGCTTCCGCATACGATGGGAATATCCAAGGCTTCGAAAAGGCGCCGCTTAGCCTCCCTCTCGGCTACGGCGCCGTTATTCATGGCGTAAAGCTCGACTATTCCAAGTCCATCGGCGTCCTTCAGGCGCTCTTTTGCCTCGGAAACGATGCTTTCCCAGTCGGGCTTCGGTAGAATTTTGCCGTCAAAGCTGCCGGAGCCGGAGAAGCACAGCAGCTCGTCCGGAGAGCTTAAGCCGTAGCTCCGGCCCACCCTCGCAAGAGTGGCATCGTCAACGCCTATCAGCAGCAGCTTCGCCCTGCCGCCCTTGCCTTCGACGCAGGCGTTTGTCGCAAGCGTTGTTGACAGGGCCGCAACCTCGGCTTTAGCAAGAAGCCCTTTGTCAAGCCCCTCCAGAGCGCCGCTGATTCCTATTGAAAGGTCTTCCCTCGTCGTAAGAGCCTTTGACGAGGATAAGACCTTTTTTTCGGTAAAATCATAAATAACGGCGTCGGTATATGTGCCGCCCGTGTCTATTCCTATTCCAAGTCTCAATCCAGCCGACGCTCCGTTTCACTTTTTTATTACAAGCCGCCGAAAAGAAATCTATCACAAATGGCGCCGCCGGTCAATCCGGTTCCAAAAGGGTAGTTTCGGCGCGGTTGAATTCGGCGTTTGGTTCCATGCTTAACATTTTGCCGAGGCTCCCCAAGCGGCGGGCATAAAATACGATGTAAACCAAAAACGCCTCCTTATTCATTAGGGTTTGAATATCTGAAAAAGCTTTCAGCTTGCAAAAACCTTGAAAAACAGGAGTTTTTCACAATTTCCACAGAGTTGTCAACAATCATTGCACGGTTTTCACGCTTTTTATATTCACCTAAGGTTGACATAAGACAATAAACATAGCATGGCGAACTGTGCCGGATGGTTAACCAAAACTATTATAAAGCAAATCCGGATACTGAAGCGCTCTTGAACAGGAGATATTTCCGCGTATCGAGGAGAAAACAAAAAGTGGACATAAATTTACAAAATAGTTTCAAAATATATTTAAGTTCCTCTTGCATTTGAACGCAAGCGCACATATAATAGGTACGCGGTGGAGTGAAATGGCGTGTAGTGGTGCGAAATGGAGGTTATAGCGGCTTGACCGGCAAATTTCCGCACAGCTTGGACGGCAAGGGCCGCCTTATAGTGCCCTCGCAGCTAAGAAGGGAGCTGGGTGAGGTCTGCTATGTCTCCGTATCCCTGGACAAGTGCCTGTCCGTCTATTCGCAGGCCAGCTGGGACGCATTCCAGGAGCGCATAAGCTCGCTGCCGATGTCGGAGTCCAGAAAGCTGCGGGTGCTTTTTGCCAATACCGCCACCTGCGAGCTGGACAGCCAGGGGCGCATACATATCCCGCAGGAGCTTCTCGATTACGCGGGCATAGACAAAAGCGTAATGATAATAGGCTTTGCCAACCGCGCCGAGATATGGGACAGAGAGACTTACCTGGAGCTTGAAAGGCGCGAGCTTAATCCGGAAAGCATTTCCTCGGCAATGGAGGAATTCAGGATATAGATGGAAGAGGCATCATACGCCGGACATACGCCGGTTCTCTTATTCGAGTGCGTTGAAGCTCTTGCCGTCAAGCCCGGCGGCATTTACGTGGACGGGACGCTCGGACGCGGCGGACACGCCTCTGAGATAGCCCGCAGGCTGGGCGAGGGCGGAAGACTGGTAGGCATCGACAGGGATGAGGAAGCCGTCCGGGCAGCCGGAGAAAGGCTGTCACGTTTCGGGGAGAGGGTAACGGTCGTCAAGGGAAATTTCAGCGAGCTTGGCGAGATCCTCGACAGGCTGGGCATAGACAAGGCGGACGGAATGCTGTTCGATCTCGGACTGTCCTCACCTCAGGTGGACGAGGCCGAGCGCGGCTTTTCTTATATGGCCGAGGCGCCCCTTGACATGAGGATGGACAGAAGCTCAACCCTGACTGCGGCTGAAATAGTCAATTGCTGGGACGAGAAAGAGCTGAGGCGCATACTCTTTGAGTACGGCGAGGAGCGCTATGCGCCGATGATAGCCGCTTCCATTGCGGCCGCGAGGCGCAAAAAAGAAATCAGGACGACGCTAGAGCTGGCGGAGATAATCAAGGCGGCGCTGCCCGCGCGGGCGCTCAGGGAAAAGCAGCATCCGGCAAAGAGAAGCTTTCAGGCTCTCAGGATTGCCGTCAACGACGAGCTGGGCAGCCTTGAGAAAATGCTGGATATTGCTCCCGAGAGGCTTAAAACGGGCGGAAGGCTGTGCGTGATAAGCTTCCACTCGCTGGAGGACAGGCTCGTCAAGCAGGCGATAAGGAAAAGGGAAAGAGGCTGCACCTGTCCGAAGGACTTTCCCGTTTGCGTTTGCGGCTTCAGGCAGACGCTTAAGGCGCTGGGAGGTCCGGTTACGCCCTCCATAGAGGAGCTGGCGGCAAACCACCGCGCGAGAAGCGCGAAGCTGCGCGTGGCCGAGAAGGTTTAAGCGCGGCTGTCAAGAGAAAGAGAGGAGCGAAGGCGATGGCTGAATATGCGGACGTGCTGCTCGGCAGTCTGGCCTATAGAGACGCCGCCAGGGCGGGCGCCGCGATGCCCCAGACTGAGGCTCCGCGGCATGAAAGAGAATACGGCGCGCCGAGGGAGCGCACGGCGCCAAGGCCAAGCGAAGCTGTCTGCGCAAAAAGCGCGGCAAAGGCGAGGTCCAGGCAGACGCTGCCGCTTTTTGCGGTTGCCGGAACCCTTCTGGTGAGTCTGGTAATGGTCAGGCTCCTTGTGAGCTACGTCAGCCTGACCAAGCTTTCCAGCGAAGCGGCGGAGCTGGAAAGATCCATAGCGGAGCTGCGGGAGGAAAGGGCAAAGCTCGAGATAGAATATGAAAGCGCCTTCAACCTTAAGGAAATAGAACGCTACGCAATGGCCGAGCTTGGCATGGTCAAGGCGGGCAATGAGCAAAAGGTCTACCTAAACAGCAGCCTGGACGACAAGACGGTAATGCTCGGCGGCAAGAGGCCGGGCATGCTGGAGAAAATAAAGGCGTTTTTCGGAAGCGTATTGGCATATTTGGGATAGGTTGGGCATAAGCTTCAAAGGAAAAAGCAAGACAAGCATATTCCGAGGTAAAATTTATGGCAGCATTCATGGCATCAGAAAAGCCGCAGAAACCCGGCAGAGCCATATTCAGCCGTACACTTATTCTTTTGATAGTGTGCGGCATACTTGCTTTTATAGTTCTCATAGGCAGGCTATATAAAGTGATGATAATAGATCATGACAAATATGAAAGCCAGGCGGTGGAGCAGCAGGTCAGGGAAACCACGGTGAACGCCTCGCGCGGCACCATATACGACGCCAATATGAAAATACTTGCTCAGAGCGCAACTGTGGAAACCGTTTACATAAGTCCGGTCGAAATGCTTAAATATAAAGAGGACGCCTCCCTTATAGCCTCGCGGCTAAGCGAGATTTTATCCGAGCAGGGCGTCACCTACGACGGCGTGATGAAAAAATGGTCGGATACCGGCTCATGGTATAAGACAGTTGCCGTGAAAATTGAGCAGGAGCTGGCGGACAAGGTCAGGGAGTTTAAAAACCAATATGACCTTAAAAGCGTCCACATAGTTGAGGATACGAAAAGATATTATCCTTACGGCAGCCTCGCTGCACAGGTTATAGGCTTTGTCGGGACGGACAACTACGGGCTCGAGGGGCTTGAGGCCATATACAATAAGTATCTTCAGGGACAAAACGGGCGCATAGTCAGGGCGACCACCTCGGAAGGCACCGACATGCTTTTTACAGGCTACGAAAACTACTACGACGCCAGGGACGGCAGCAGCCTTGTTCTTACCATCGACAGTACGGTGCAGTACTATCTTGAAAAATATCTTGCCCAGGCCATTGAGGACAACGAGATTGTAAACGGCGCGATGGGAATAGCCATGAACGTAAAGACAGGCGCGATACTCGGCATGTGCACCCTTCCGGACTATGATCTCAACAGCTACGGCAAGCTTAACGATTCGGCCCTGGCAAAGCTTTCCGAGCTGGGACTGACGGGGGAGGAGTACGACAAGGCCTACGCCGAGGCGCTCCGTGAGCAGTGGCGCAGCAGGGCTACAATGGATACCTACGAGCCGGGCTCCACCTTTAAAATAATAACGCTCGCCTCCGCACTTGAGGAAGGCGTGGTAAGCGAAAACGACACCTTTTACTGCGGAGGCAGCATTGAAGTGCCTGGACGCGACAATCCGCTGCATTGCTGGAAAAGGACCGGCCACGGAACGCAGACCCTGGCGCAGGCTGCGCAGCACTCCTGCAACGTAGCTTTCGTAAACATAGGCATGAGGCTTGGCGCGTCAAGGTTTTACGATTATATTCAGGCCTTCGGCCTGTTCGACAAGACGGGCATAGATATAGGCGAGGGAAACAGCATCTGGTGGAGCAGGGATGTATTCGAGGAAAAGGACAATCTTTCCCAGCTTGCCTCGGCCTCCTTCGGGCAGACCTTCAATATAACGCCGATACAGCTTATCACAGCCGTCAGCGCCGTGGCAAACGGAGGCTATCTGATGAAGCCTTATATCGTAGCAAGGGTTCTTGACGCGGAAGGCAATGTCGTGGATAATGTGGAGCCGACGACGGTTCGCCAGGTAATCAGCGAGGAGACCTCGCGCCGGGTTTGCGCGATACTTGAGAGCGTGGTCGGCTCCAAGGAAGGCACGGGCAAAAACGCCTATGTTTCGGGCTACAGAGTGGCGGGCAAAACTGGCACTTCCGAAAAGGTGGGCCAGGCCTCGGACGAATACATGGTTTCCTTTATAGGCTTTGCCCCGGCCGACGACCCCCAGATAGCGGTGCTCGTGATATTGGACAGCCCAAGCAAGGACAGCGGCATATATATTTCCGGCGGCGTAATGGCGGCCCCCGTAGTCGGCAGCATTTTTTCCGACGTGCTGCCTTATCTGGGCGTGAAAAGGTTGTATGCGGAGGCCGAAACGGACAACAATGTCGCGGTGCCGAGCGTAAAGGGTATGGGGGTTGCCGAAGCGTCGGAGAAGCTCGGGAGCCTCGGCTTTAATGTTAAGACCGTCGGAAGCGGGGACACGGTCACGGACCAGACGCCGACGGGGAACGTCAGGCTGGCCGCCGGCTCGACTGTTATACTTTACGCCGGAGCGGAAAAGCCGTCCGATACGGTGGCGGTGCCGGATGTGGTAGGCAAAACATACAAGGCGGCAAGGGCCTATCTGGAGCTGAACAACCTGTATGCCAGCACCACGGGGGTTCATCCTTCAAACGCGGATACCGTCGTGGTTCAGCGCCAGAGCGTGGAGGCCGGCATGGAGGTGGCAAGGGGAACGGTCATTGAGGTTTCGCTGGTGGACAACGACAAAACGATTATGGAGACGACGGGCTGATGAAACTTCGCGATATTTTAAGCGGGATAGAAACGGAGCGCTTTTGCGCCGACCCGGATATGGATATAACGGATGTGTGCTATGACAGCAGGCAGGTCGGGCCGGGCGCCGCCTTTATAGTCCGCAAGGGCTATGAGTCCGGCGGGCGGGTCTATTGCTCGAATACCCAATATGCCCAAACCGCACTTGAAAAAGGCGCGGCAGTATTGATATGCGAGGAACCTCCGGCCCTGGACGCGCCTTATGTCGTCGTAAAGGAAGGCTGGAAGGCAGAGGCGCTGGCCGCCGGCAATTTTTTCGGCTGGCCCTCAAGAAAAATGAAGCTGGTAGGCGTAACCGGTACGAACGGAAAGACCACCACCACGACGCTCATATGGGAAATAATAAGCAGGTGTACGGGCGGGAAGGTCGGTTTGATTGGAACCAATCGCAATATGATAGGAGCTGAGGAGCTGGGCGCGGAGCATACCACCCCTGAACCCCGGGAGCTGCACGAGCTTTTTTCAAGAATGGCGGAGGCCGGCTGCGGGCATGCAGTGATGGAGGTTTCGTCCCACTCGCTGGATTTGGAGAGAGTCGCCGGCCTTGAATTTGAAACCGGCTGCTTTACCAACCTGTCCCAGGATCATTTGGATTACCATGGAACAATGGAAAGGTACCTGGCCGCAAAGGCGCGGCTGTTCGACGTCAGCCGGAACGCGGTGATAAACCTGGACGAGGCCGCAGCCAAAGCGCTGGTGGAAAGGGCGAAAGGCCGGGTTATTACCTACGCCTGCGACGCCGAGGCCGACCTGAGGGCCGAAAATATCAGCCTTAAGCCGGACAGGGTGGAATTCACGGCCGTATACCGGGGCGAAAGGGTGCGCATGGCGCTGAGTATCCCGGGGCGGTACAACGTATACAACGCGCTCGCGGCCGCCGCTTGCTGCCTGACGCTGGGACTGCCGCTGAAGGATATAGCCAGAGCGATGCAGGACTGCGTGAGCGTCAAGGGACGGCTCGAGGTCGTGCCGACGGGCAGGGATTTTACGGTGCTGATCGACTACGCCGTCACTCCCGACGCGCTTGACAACATGATACGCACGGTAAAAGATACGGCGGCAGGCAGGGTAGGCGTGCTGTTCGGCTGCGGAGGCGACAGGGACAGGACAAAGCGGCCCAAAATGGGCGCGGTGGTGGCTTCCCTCGCGGACTACGCGATCGTAACGTCGGATAACCCGCGCACTGAAGAGCCGGAAGCCATAATTGCCGATATACTGGAAGGCATGAAGGACACGAAGACGCCATATGTAGTAATTCCGGACCGCAGGGAAGCCATAAAATGGGCCGTCAGAAACGCCCGGAGCGGAGACACGATAGTGCTGGCCGGGAAGGGACATGAAACCTACCAGATAGTGGGCAAAACGAAATACCACATGGACGAAAGGGAAATAGTAGCCGAAGCTCTGGAAGAAAAAGAGGGCTGAAACCGGCCCGGGAGCCCGGATGACGAAGCGGGCCGAGCCTGGGCGCGCAGGCAAATTCGCCGCGCCTCCGCAGCCTAATACGATTGGAGTCTGACAAATGACATATAAGCTTGCCGAGGCTTTTTTGATATCCTTCGCCGTCACTGTGGCGGCTGGCCTGATTTTGATTCCGGCCTTAAGGAGACTCAAGGCCGGACAGAGTATAAAGCGGAACGGGCCGGTATGGCACCTGTCCAAGGAGGGGACTCCCACCATGGGCGGCTTGATGTTCATAGCCGGAATAGCCGCCGCCATCGCCGTTACGGCCGCCGATCCGTTAAAAAGCGGCGACTGGTCGGCCATAGCGCTGTTTTTGTTTGCGCTGTTCCACGGGGCGATTGGCTTTTTCGATGATCTTGTCAAGGTGAAAAGGAAGGGAAATCAGGGCATCAGCGGAATGGAAAAGGTGCTGCTGCAGCTTGTGGTGTCTATCACCTTTGTTCTGCTGCTTCGGAATTTCGGCTATCTAAAGCCGAACCTCTTCATACCCTTTATCAATGTCACAATACCCCTGCCCGAGCCCTTGTATTTCATATTTATGGCCTTCTTTATCGTGGGCTCCATAAACGCCATACAAATTACGGACGGAGTGGACGGACTGCTCTCCGGGGTTACGCTGCCGGTTGCGGGGCTGTTTATTGCCGCGGCGCTGCTGTGGAAGCAGCTTCCGCTCGGTATCTTCGCCTCGGCCCTGCTGGCCGGACTGCTCGGCTTTTTGGTATTCAATTTTAATCCCGCTAAAGTATTTATGGGGGATACGGGCTCGCTCTTCATAGGCGGGGCGGTCTGCGCCCTGGCCTTTGCCTTCGATATGCCTCTGACGCTTGTGCCTCTCGGCTTTGTTTATATAGCCGAGGCCCTGTCAGACATAATACAGGTGGCTTACTTCAAGGCCACGGGAGGAAAGCGCTTTTTCAAAATGGCGCCCATCCATCATCACTTTGAAAAATGCGGCTGGACTGAAAAAAAGATATTTACGGTGTTTACCGCCGTTTCGGCCGCCTTTGCCGTTATAACCTGGCTTGCTATAAAGAACAGGTACGGACTGTAAAATCGGGGCGGAGCATTAGGGGAGGGAGTATAAAAATGGCCGAGCTTTACGATTTTCCTTATAAAAGAACGCCGGGGCCGAGAGCCGCTGACAGGGAAGGCGCCGAGCTGAAGGACTACACCAAGGAAACCGCCCTGAGGAAGTGGAGCGGTATGGATCTTCCGTTTTTCCTTCTCGTCATGCTGATCCTTATCACCGGCCTTGTTATGCTCCTTTCGGCCAGCTTTCCGCGTTCCTATTATGAAACGGTCAACTCGGAGGAAGGACCGAGGCCGCTGTATATTTTCATCAGACAGGTCATTTTTTCCCTCTTAGGCACTGGCGGCTTGCTGGTCATAACCCGCGTCAGGATCGAAGTTATAAGAAAATATTCATTTTGGCTGATGGCCGCCTCAATTGGCCTGCTGCTTTTCGTGCTGCTGAAGGGCATATCGGGCGGCGGCGCGGAAAGATGGATAAACTTATTCGGCATCACTCAGCTTCAGCCTTCGGAAGTAGCGAAGCTGGCCGTAGTGCTAACCTTTTCGGACTGGATATGCAAGTACGGGGAGAGAATGAAGACCTTCAAATACGGCGTCCTACCCTTCGCCGCTGTTCTGGGGATTTTGTCCGTTCTGCTCCTTATGCAGCCGCATCTTTCCGCGACGATAATTATTGTTGCGCTGGGCTTTATCATGATGTTTGCCGGTGGGACAAGATACTTTTGGTTCCTCGTGTTCGGCGCGGCATTTTTCCTGGCCGCGCAGTTTGTCATGAGCAACCGCGAATGGCTGGGCGAAGCGGCCGGAGCCTTCAAATACGCTATCGCCCGCATAGACGCCTGGAAGAATCCTGAATCGATGAAGCTGGAAGGCGGATGGCAGATAATGCAGTCCCTGTATGCAATAGGCTCGGGCGGGCTGCTGGGTCTGGGCCTGGGGCAGAGCCGCCAGAAATACATGTACCTGCCGGAGGAGCATAACGACTACATATTCTCCATCGTATGCGAGGAGCTGGGCTTCATAGGCGCGACGCTCATATTGCTCCTGTTTGCCATACTGATTATCAGGGGCTTCTGGCTGGCGCTCCACTGCCGCGACAGGTACAGCGCCCTTGTGGTGACGGGGATAATGGCGCTTCTTGCGCTTCAGGTTTTCCTGAATGTGGCCGTTGCGACGAATCTCATGCCTTCGACGGGCATATCGCTGCCTTTTTTCAGCTACGGCGGCTCAGCGCTTTGCATTCAAATGGCGGAAATGGGGATAGTCCTGAGCATATCCAGGGATATACCAGACAAGTAGCGGAGATTGAGCGTATGAGGTTTATTTTTACGGGAGGCGGCACAGGCGGCCATATCAACCCGGCGGTTTCAGCCGCGCAGCGGCTGCTGGAGCTTATGCCCGATTCGCGCGTTCTTTTCATCGGCGCCCAGGGCAACATGGAAATGGAGCTGGTTCCGAAGGAAGGCTTTGAAATAAAGGCCGTAAGGGTCGGCAGCCTGCACAGAAGCGCCAGGCCTGAGGATATTCTGCATAACATCAAGGCGGCAGCTTGGCTCGTCGGCGCCACGTCAAGCGCCAAAAGGATAATAAGGAAGTTCGGGCCGGATGCCGTCCTGGGCACGGGCGGCTATGTCTGCTATCCGGTCATAAGGGCGGCCTCGGCGCTCAAAATACCCACGCTCCTTCATGAGGCAAACGTCCGTCCCGGCCTTACCACAAGAATGCTGGAAAAGTATACCGACAGACTGATGGTCGGCTTTGATGAGAGCCGGTATTATTACAGGAGGCCCGAAAAAGTGGTGTATACGGGCATGCCCGTCCGGGCGGGCTTCAGACTTTGGGCCTCCAATGAAGCCAAAAAGGAGCTCGGGCTTGAAGGGAAGCCTTTGGTTCTGTCCTTTTGGGGCTCCTTGGGAGCCTCCCATATGAACGAGCTGACTGCCGAGCTTATAGCTATAAACGAAGGAGAAGGAGCCTTTTACCATATACACGCCACCGGCGGCGGCGACGAGGGCTATAAAAGGATGAGGGAACGGCTTGCCGCCCTGGGCGTCGGCAAGCTTAAATATACGGATTTGAGACCGTATGTCTACGATCAGCCCAAAGCGATGGCGGCTGCAGATCTTGTCATCTGCCGAGCCGGAGCTTCCACTCTGGGTGAGCTGACCGCCACAGGCAAACCGGCGATACTCATACCGTCGATGATCAAAAACATACACCAGGAGGCAAACGCCCGCGCGATAGAAAAAAACGGCGGGGCGCGCCTGATACTCGAGCCCGATTGCACCTCCCGGCTGCTGTATGACGCCGCCCGTGAAATATTGGCGGATCCCCATAGGCTCCGGAGCATGTCCTCGGCCATGCTGTCGCTGGCAAGGCCGGACGCTGTGGATGCGATTGTAAAGGAACTGCTTGCGCTTGCGGTAAAATAAAAATCAACAAAAGAGCTTGCGAAGATGAAAAATATGCCAAATAACAGGACTACTCACAAGGCCCGAGCCGCCGCATAGTATGGTTTGTAAAACGGTATGCGGAGGAAATAAGGCTATGAGCGTGCTACAAATTGCCGGCGGAAGGCCCCTTAGCGGCATCGTCAGGGTGCAGGGGGCAAAAAACAGCGCTCTGCCGATCATGGCGGCAGCGGTGCTGGCCGAAGGCATAAGCGTTATAGAAAATTGCCCGAAGCTGTCGGACACGGATGTCACCATAAGAATATTGAGATATATCGGGTGCGAGGTATGGCAGGATGGGGATTGCCTTTACATAGACTCTTCAAAGCCTATTATACCCGAAATACCCGATTCCCTGATGGGAGAAATGCGTTCTTCCGTGGTTTTCCTGGGTGCTATACTGGCAAGAGCGGGAGAGGCTCGCCTGAGCACTCCGGGTGGCTGCGAACTGGGCCCCAGGCCCATAGACCTGCACATATCCGCGCTGAGGACGCTGGGCACGGAAATAGACGACAGCGGAGGCAGGCTGGTCTGCAAGACTGCCGGGCTAGTGGGGGGCAGGATAGATTTTCCGAATCCCAGCGTGGGAGCCACAGAAAACGCCATGCTCGCCGCAACACGCGCCGAAGGCGTGACGGTCATAACCAACGCGGCAAAGGAGCCTGAGATTGAGGACCTTCAGAGCTTTCTGCAAAAAACGGGCGCGCTTGTGGCGGGAGCGGGAACCTCGCAGATAAGGATACGTGGCACCGGAGCGGCGCACGGGGCCAGGCATAGGGTAATACCCGACAGGATAGCTGCCTGTACTTGGCTTGCCGCCTGCGCCTCAGCCGGAGGGGAAGTAAAGCTTTACGATACGGAGCCGAGGCACTATCTTTCGGTCATACACAGCCTGCATGAGATGGGCTGCTCCATTGAAGCGGGAGAAGGCATGGTCACCATAAAGAGAAAGGATACGCTGAGGGCACCAAGGCCCATCATCACCAATCCCTATCCTGCTTTTCCGACGGACGCCCAGCCCCCGCTTATGGCGGCCGCGCTGAAAGCGGAAGGAACCACGGTTTTTGTTGAAAATATCTTTGAAAACAGGTACCGCCACGCGGAGGAAATGAAAAGGATGGGCGCCGACATAAAGACTGAGGGCAAGACCGCGATAGTCTGCGGTGTCAGAAAGCTGAAGGGAGCCGTAGTGAAGGCGGCCGACCTTAGGGGAGGGGCGGCGCTGGCGGTTGCCGCGCTGGGAGCCGAGGGAGTATCCGAGATACGCGGACTGAACCACATTGACAGAGGTTATGAAAGCATTGAAACCGCCTTGGCCGAGCTTGGGGCCGAGGTCCAAAGGATATAGCGGGTAGACCGCCGAGTTACATAATTCCATACTGAAGAAAAAAGGTGAGCATATGGCGGAGCGGCCCGGACGCGGACAAAATGTGAAAAACGGAAAAAGCCATGGCGCCGCCGGCGAAGACAGGCGCAGGAGGAGAAGAAAAAAAAGAAGGCATGGCAGGCTGTTCAAGCCCATAAGATATGCCGTTGCGCTTGTCGCGATACTGCTTGGAGTCGGAGTGTTTTTTAAAATTACCAATATACAGGTTGAAGGAAATGTGATATACTCTGACGAAGAAATACTTGGAGCGGCGGGGCTTAGGGAAGGCAAAAGCCTGCTTTTAGCTGCGCTTGAAGCTGCTGACGGCAAGATTTGCTCGGCGCTGCCGCGCATAGAGGTAGCGGAGGTTCGCATAAAGGCCCCGGACACGCTGATAATTCGCGTGACCGAGAGCCAGGCCGCCGCATATCTTGCTTACGAAGATAAATATGTGGAAATAAGCAGCGGTTGCAAGGTGCTGGCTATTGTCGAACAAGCCGGCAGCCTTGTGGTTAACGGCCTCCAGCCTGAGGAGCCGGAGGCAGGCTCCATGCTGAAAACGGCCGAAAAAGACGAGGCGAGGCTTGCCTGCCTTGCCCAGCTGCTGAAGCTGCTTGAAAATAAGAAGCTCATTTCCGATGTGACCGATATAGACGTATCGAATTTAACGGATATTACCTTTAAATATCGCCAAAAGCTGACCGTTCGGATGAGTGGTTATGACAAAATAGAGTATAAATTGGAATTCCTTACAGAAATCCTGGATCGCATTGGCGAAGAGGCCGGAGGAGTCGTATATTTTACATCCGATAAGGAAGGACATTATATACCGGAATAATACTTCAACTATAGATAAGCGGGGGAAAAGGATATGGCGAAAAATGAAGCTGTGAACAGGGACAAGACAGAAGGCGGCTCGATTGTCGGCGACGTGATCAGGCTGAAGGTCGTCGGAGTCGGCGGAGCGGGCAACAACGTGGTAAGCCGAATGATGCTGAGCGGTATCAGCGGCATAGAATTTGTTAACATCAATACGGACAAGCCGACCCTTGCCATATCGGGGGCGAATGTCAGGGTGCAGATAGGCGAAAAGCTTACCCACGGGCAGGGCGCCGGTTCAAACCCCGAAATCGGGCGCCTGGCCGCTGAAGAAAGCAGGAACAATATCGCCAAAATCTTTGAAGAAACCGACGCCGTTTTTTTGACAGCGGGCATGGGCGGCGGCACGGGCACCGGAGCAACGCCTGTCGTGGCCGATATAGCTCGCGAGAGCGGAGTTCTGACTATAGCCGTCGTGACAAAGCCCTTCGGCTTTGAAGGAGCAACCAAGATGAAGCGGGCGGAGGCGGGGATAGCCGAGCTGCTGAAAAAGGTTGATACTCTCTTTGTCATACCGAATGAGAATTTGAAAAAGGTGTCCGAGCAGAAAATAACCTTTGCCAACGCTTTCGAGGTAGCCGACAGCGTGCTTAACAAGGCCGTTTCGGGAATCGCGGAGATACTCAGGCATACCGGCTTTATAAACCTGGATTTTGCCGACTTGAAAACCATTATGAAGCGTTCAGGCCTTGCGCATCTGGGCGTGGGAGAGGCCAGCGGCAAGGGCAAGGTGGAGGAAGCGGCAAAGGAAGCGATATACAGCGAGCTTATGGGTACGTCGGTGGACGGGGCCAGGCGCGTTGTAATAAACGTTACCGGCTCAATGGACCTCAGCATGGAGGATGTGGAGAATGTGGTCGGAAGGGTGCAGAAGGCGGCACATCCTGACGCCAATATAATCTTCGGCGTGGATTTTGACGAACGTCTCGTAGACGCCATGCGCGTCATCGTGATAGCGACGGATTTTGAAACCGCAGAGGAAAAAGCGGCTGCGGAGGCAAAGGCGGCGGCAGAAAGGAAAGCCGTTCAGCCCGCCCCACCGGCCGCGCCGCAGAAAGCCGAGGACGAGGACTGGGACGCTTTGCTGCGCATGTTTGACAAAAAGACGAGATGAGCCGAATACGGCAGGTTTACAAAATATGTCCGGGCAGGCTTGGCGCGGGCTGAACTTTTTTCGGATAATCTATTGACCTCGGTATTATTCCGATATAGAATTAACAAACAAGCGACGATTACACTATCATTTTGCATATATAGGAGGATGCAGCTATGCCCTTTACCCTGGAAACCGGACCCGACAATGTGGTTAACATAAAAGTAGTCGGCGTTGGCGGCGCGGGCAACAACGTAGTCAACAGGATGGTTGATTCCGGAACCAAAGGAGTGGAATTCATAGCTATCAACACGGACAAGCAGGTGCTGTCCGTATCAAAGGCCGACCAGAAGCTGCAGATAGGCGAGAAGCTTACCCATGGCCAGGGCGCGGGTTCAGATCCGGAGGTGGGGAAGAAATCCGCCGAGGAAAACAGAAACAATATCGTCAAGGCCTTCGAGGATACGGACATGGTGTTTATAACCGCCGGAATGGGCGGAGGAACAGGCACCGGAGCGGCGCCAGTTGTTGCGGACATAGCTAAGGAAGCAGGAATACTTACGGTAGGCGTTGTCACCAAGCCATTCACCTTCGAGGGCAAGCGGCGCATGCTGCAAGCCGAGGCGGGCATACAGGAGCTGCTGGGAAAGGTTGACTCGCTGTTGGTTATACCCAACGACAGGCTCAAATACGCCACCGACCAAAAGATCACGATGTACAACGCTTTTGAAATAGCCGACGATGTGCTGCGCCAGGCAGTGACGAGCATATCGGATCTGATAAAAAACACGGGCTTTATAAACCTTGACTTTGCCGACGTTACGACGATTATGAAGGATGCCGGCTACGCCCATATGGGCGTTGGGCGCGCCACGGGCAAAAACAAGGCGGAAGAAGCCACCAAGGCCGCCATATCCAGCCCGCTGATGGAAACGTCGATAGACGGAGCCAGAGGCGTACTTGTCAACATAACGGGGTCCATGGACATGGGGCTTGACGAGGTCGATTGTGCGGCCGGCCTTGTTCAGGCTGCGGCCCACCCCGACGCAAATATTATTTTTGGCGCCGCCTTTGACGATACGATGGAGGACGAAATAAGGGTTATAGTCATAGCCACGGGCTTTGACGAGGGCGTTAAGCCCGGCCAGAACAAGAAGCAGGCTCCCCAAAAGGATGAGCCGCCAAAGCCCGAGCCCGAGAAGGCCCCGGCAAAGCCCGCCGAGGATAAGGATCCCTTCGACGACATATTGAAAATTTTTCAGTAAGTAAGGCTGAAAACCAATTGACGGCAATAAGGCGGGATGGCTCATCCCGCCTTGCCAATATGCGGGCTTTCCGGCGCCCGCCCTGCCGGATAGGGAGGCATAATGGATACTCTGGTTTTTTCAAGCGATATTGTCGGCGCCCTTTTCATACTGCTGTTTACCTGCATTATGCTTCCTGTCCTGTATTATATATGGACGGCGTATAGAAGAAGCATAAACCATTGGGCGATACTTGCCGGGCTTGCGGCGTTTTATGTGTTCGGCTATATGCTTTCGGGCATATTTCTGAGAGCCTTTGCTCCGGAATCGATTGCTCAAAAGGCGGGCCTTGCGCCCTATGCCCTCGTACGCGCGTTTTGGATTTCCGTAGCGGAAGCGGGAGGGCTTTGGGTAACGCTGTTTTTGCTCTCAAGGAGATTTGGGACCGCAAGAGTTCCGACCGGGCTGGGCCTGGGCTTCCAGCTTTTCAACCTGATTTACCTGGGCGGAATAAACAGCTTCATACGCCTGGGCTACGCCATGTCGGTTAACAAGGAAGGGCTTGAGACGGTTCTAGGCGCGGTGGAGCCTAAATATGCCTCGGAGTTTGAAGCGGCGCTAAGGAGCCTTGCGGAGACTGAGCCCTATGTTTTTATCATGAGCGCGGTGGACTATGCCGCGATGTTTGCTCTCACCGCCGCCGTAGCAAGGATACTGTGGTATTCCATTGACGGCGGGTCAAAGGGCGGGAAGGCCAGCCCGCCGCTTTTGCTCGCCGGCTTCGGGCTCCGCCTGGCGGCGGGCATCCCGCTGGCCCTCTACCAGGCGGGAGCGGGAGGCTATAAAATTTGCGCGGCCGTCAGCTACGCTGTTACGGCGTTTGCGGTCGCCCTGGCGGTATGGCTGTCCCGCGACAGGGAGGACGCGGAGCTGATTCGGGCCGAGCGCCTCAAGCCTAGGCCCGGAAGAAGACGCTGACGGCTCCGGGCTGCGCCAAAACGCTCTTTTTGGCGCAGCCCGTTTTCAGCCTGTTAAAAAATAATGCATATAAGGCCGTTGCTGCCCTCGTTGACTATGCGCTGCAAGGACTCCTGAAGCTTGCTTTGGGCGTCCTCGGGCATTTTTTTGATTTTGGCCTGCAAGCCCTCGCCGGCTATATCGTAAAGCGACTTGCCGAATATGTTGGATTCCCATATTCTGCCCGTGTCGCCCTCAAACTCCTGAAGCAGGTAATTTATGATGTCCTCGCTGTGCTTTTCGCTTGCTATGGCCGGGGAGACCTCCGTTTCGATGTTGGCGAGGATCATGTGTATGGAAGGCGCGCTGGCCTTAAGCCTTACCCCGTACTTGCCGCCGTGCCTTACTATCTCGGGCTCGTGGAGCTTAAGCTCGTCTCTGGCGGGATAGACTATGCCGTAGCCCTTTTCACGCACGTCCCTGAGCGCGTCTCTGACCCTGTCGTATTCGCTTTTGACACCGGACATATCCGTCAGAAGCTTCATAAGGTCTCCGTCGTCGGCCACCTCGAAGCCGGAGCGCTCGCTGAGGGTGGCATAGAAAAGCTCCCTGGGAAGCTCCGCCTCGGCAAGGACCGCGCCGCTGCCCGCCTTGATATCGCGGACAGCCGCTCGCGAGATATTTTCCGCTTTGCCTATTTTCATAACAGCGGTTTCCGCGTCCCTGAGCTTCACCATATCGGCGCAGGCCTGGCGTACCGAGGAAAACAGGCCGCTTTTGATGGGATGCTCGGGCGGAAGAGCCTCGACCCAGGGCGGCAGATAAAGCTCCAGCCTGGCGATTGGGAATTCCAGAAGGACGGTTTTGAGGATATCTTCAACGCCCGCCTCGTCAAGCGTCAGGCAGTTAACGGCAAGGCAGGATACGCCGTATTTTTCTGCCAGCTCCTTCTTCAGCGCCCTTGCGGAGGGCGAATCCGGCTCCGCGCTGTTGACGATGATGATGAACGGCTTGCCGAGCCTCCTTAGCTCGCCTATAACCCTTTCTTCGGCGGCTGTATACGACGTGCGCGGTATGTCGGTTATGCTGCCGTCGGTGGTTACGACTATGCCTATAGTGGAATGTTCGGATATGACCTTCCTCGTGCCGGTTTCGGCAGCCTCGGCCATGGATACGTCATGTTCGAACCAAGGCGTGCTTACCATCCTCGGCTCTCCGTTTTCATCCGCGCCGACCGCCCCTTCCACCATATACCCCACGCAGTCTATCAGCCTTACAGAGAAGCTTGCGCCTCCCGCCGTTATGGTGACGGCCTCCTCGGGCACAAATTTCGGCTCCGCCGTCATGACGGTGCGGCCCGAGCCGCTCTGGGGCAGCTCGTCTTTCGCGCGCTCCCTCATGTAGACGTTATCGATCCTCGGAATCACCATGGTTTCCATAAAGCGCTTGATAAAGGTGGACTTTCCCGTTCTGACGGGGCCCACCACCCCAATGTATATGTCCCCGCCGGTGCGGAGGGCTATATCCTCGTAAATTCTGCGTTCGTCCACCCTTTATGCCTCCTAATGTGGTTTGCTAATAAATATGAGAGGACATGTTGAATTAGAACCTTCGAGGATATAAAAAGCCTCGCGGCCCTTAAGCGGGCCGCGAGTTTTCCTTTTTCATCAGCGAGAAGAACATGGCAAGCGCGACAAACAGGGTAAGGTTTTCCGTTATCGGCTGGACCCATATCACGCCGCCCAGGCCCATAACCCGCACCAGCAGGAGCATGACAGGTATGAGCAGCAGGCCTTTATTGAAAAAGGTGACGAACATGGCCTGCCTCCATTTCCCCATGGCCTGGAAGAAGGCGTTTATGAGGTCCGTGGAGCAGATGCCGAGCTGGCAGACGACCCATTGGCGCATGAAGAGTGCTCCGACCGCTATCGTAGCCTTGTCGGTCAAAAATACGGTCATGGCTCCGCGCGGGAAAAGCTCCAGCAGCGCTACGCAGACGACCACGAAGCTAAGTACCGCAACGGCCGAGCCCTTCATAAGAGCCCTCATGCGCGGCATGTTGCCGGAGCTGTAATTATAGGCGACCAGCGGCCGTATGCCCTGGGCCATGCCTACGGAGAGCTGTATAGTCAGGTTGCCGATCTTTTGAACCACGCCGAAGGCTGCGAGGTCTGTTTCCGTGCCAAGCTGGCCTATGAAGTGGAACCTGAAAAAGTCGCATATAATAGTCAGGCACAGGGCAAAGCCGGAGGGTATGCCTATAAGCAGCACCGAAGCGGCCACGCCGCCCTTGCCGGAGAAGTACTTCGGGTTCAGTGAAAATGCCAGCTCTCCGCGCTTTTTGGCATAGACCGCGGCAAGGAACAGCAAAGCCGCGTAATTTGAAATGCAGGTTGCTATAGCCGCGCCGGTTATGCCCATATCGAGGGCAAAGATGAATATAGGGTCGAGTATTATATTAAGGATGCCGCCTAATGAGGCCCCGATTCCCGCTATTCTTGTCTCACCCTCCGCAAGGAAGCACTGGGAAAGCAGATGTGAGGCGATGAAGGGTATGAAGCCTCCGAATACCGTCCAGACGAGGTAGGAAACGCAGTGATCGATGGTCGTTTCGCCGGCTCCTATCAGATAAAGAAAAGGCTTGAGAACAAGCGCGAGCGCGACCGCGAAAACGCATCCGACCGCGAGGGCCGCGTATATGCTGAAGGAAGCGACCTGCCGCGCCCTGGCGCGGTTGCCGGCTCCGAGAGCCGCGGAGATGCCCGCATTGGCCCCGACGCTGAAAACGGCGCTGACGACGGCCATTACAAGGAAAACGGGAGTCACGATGCCAAGAGCGGCTATCTGCGAGGTGTCGCCCGTATGGCCGACAAAAAAGGTGTCCGCCAGATTGTATAGTATGCCTATAAGATTGCTTAGTACTGTGGGCAGTATGAAGGCTGAAAGGGCTTTAGGCACCGGATAGGCTTCAAACGCCTCTTTCTTTTGCAGTTCTGTCATTAAGGCACTTTAAATCCTTCGCGCTATGGCGTCCGCCGAAGCGGTTGCGTTCATTATGTTGGAGGGGGAAACGCAGTCGCCAAGCAGCCAGAATTCGGGGGCGCAGTCTCTCAGGGCAAGGGCCGCTTCCCTCATGGGCCTTTGACCGACGGCATATACCACCGTATCGGCCGGGATCAGCGCTCCGCCGGCTATAACGCCGGCATCCGTGATTTCCTCGGCCCTGGTGTTGAACCTCAGGTCTATGCCGTACTTTTTTATTTCCACCTCGAGTGCCTTAACATGGAGCATGTTGCCGCCGTCGCTGATTTTGTCCAGCATTTCAACTATTGTTACCTTCCTGCCCAGCATGGAAAGGTAAATGCCCAGCTCCACGCCCACAAGGCCAGCGCCGAGTATGGCGACTTTTGAGCCCGCTTTTTCGGGATTAACATATATTTCTTCGGCAGGATATGCGTTTATGCCGTCTATGCCTTTTATCGGAGGCTTTATCGGCCGGGCTCCCGTTGCCGCTATGATCACGTCGGGGTTAAGCGACTTTGCGTATTCCGGCGTCACCTCGGTGTTCAGTCTCAGGTCTATGGCGGCGTTTCTTACAAAGCGGGCCTGCTGGTCAAGGTAGTAGTCCAGCTTCTTCTTAAAGGGAACATTTCTCTCGCAGCGGAGCGCGCCGCCAAGCTCGCCGCTTTTCTCGCAAAGTATCACCTTGTGGCCTCTTGCGGCGCAGGTCAGCGCGGCCTGCATGCCTCCGATGCCGCCTCCGGCTATAAGCACAGTCTTTTTTTCAGGTGAGGGGAGCGCGTATCTGTATTCCAGCTCGCGCCCCGTTTCCGGGTTGATAGCGCAGTGGAACTGGCCCTTGTTTATCAGATTGGAGAAGCAGGCGAGGCAGCGCATGCACTTTTTCACCTCGTCCTCGCGGCCTGAGCGGAGCTTGTTGGGCAGGTCCGGATCGGCGATGATGCCGCGCGCTATCTCAACTATGTCCGCCTTGCCGGAGGCTATTATATCCTCCATAAGCGCCGGCTCGCCGAGGGCGCCGACAGTCGCGACGGGAGTCCTGACATGCTTCTTTATCTCAGCCGCGTATTTGACGTTTACGCCGTCCTCCAGGAACATGCTGGGATGCGTCACCGTAAACACCTCGGCCACCTCGTGGCTGCCGGCCGATACGTGGATTATGTCGCAATGGCCCTCAAGCTGCTTTGCGAAGGCTATGCCCTCGTCTATGCCGTAGCCTCCCTCATAGCACTCGCTGCCGCTGATGCGCACCTCTATGGGGAACCTTGGACCGACGGCCTTCCTTACCGCGTCGCAGACGGCTACGGCTATGCGGGCGCGGTTTTCTATGGCGGGTCCGCCCCATTTGTCCTTCCTGGTATTGAGCGAGGGAGATAAAAACTGGCTTATGAGCCAGCCGTGCCCGCCGTGTATGGTAACCATGCCGAAGCCGCACCTTTTGGCGAAGGCGGCTGCCTCGGCATATTTGCGTATAGTCCGCTCTATCATTTCTTCCGTCATGGCGAGAATCGGCCGCCCGTCTATCTCAAGCTCCACCGGGCCGTAGGCCATGCCTCTGAAGGCCTCCCCCTTTATGCCTAGGGAACGGTTGGCATACATCCCGGCGTGCTGGAGTTCCGTTGAGGCGACGGCTCCGTACATGGCTATGGCGGAGGAGCACTTGGCCAGGGCGTGGCGGGCGAAGGGATCGTCCATGCGGACGTGGAATTCTCCGCCCCGTCCGAATTCGGAATCCACCACGCATTCGCCGAGGGTAACGGCGGAGGCGCCGCCCTGCGCCTTGCGCCCGTAGTAGGCGGCGGCCGCATCGGGCAGCACGCCCTCCCTGTCCATGTCCTGATAGCCCGTGGGGGCCGCTATGATGCGGTTGCGGAACAGAGTTCCGGCGATTTCGATAGGCTCGAAAAGATGAGGATATTTCAGCATAAGCAAATCTCCCGTTTAATGTATTATGACTTCAAACCCTCGGGCGGCAAGCTGGCCGCGCCGCAGGTCCATCAGCTCGTCCGAGGGCGGTTCGGCGACAAAGATCTTTTCGTTTTTGAGCAGCCGTTCATGCTTGCTTACCCCAAGCTTATGGTAAGGCAAGAGCTGGACGATGTCAACGGCGTCCCTTATTTTATCAAGAAAGCCGGCGTAGAGCTCAAAGTGCTCCTCGGAATCGTTGAATAGCGGTATCACCGGTATGCGGATTTGAAAGCGCCCGCCCGCCGCGGCTATTTTAAGGGCGTTTTCAAGTATGAGCTCGTTGGGTACTCCTATGACGCGCCTGTGCAGCTCGGAATCCATGCACTTGAGATCGTATAGGAACAGATCCGCGTAGGGCAGGACGCTTTCCACCGCTGGCCACGGCGCAAAGCCCGTGGTGTCCACCGCCGTATGCATGCCCTCGGACTTGCAGCGCTTTAGGAGCTCCAGCGTAAAGAGAGGCTGGCACAGGCACTCGCCGCCGGATATCGTCACGCCGCCGCCCGATTCGTCGAAAAAGGGCTTGTCGCGCAGCAGGCGGCGCATTACCTCATCCGCCGTCATATCGTCGCCGCACATATAAAGGGCCTCCGGCTTGCAGACCGAGGCGCAGGCACCGCATTCGTCGCAGCGTGTCTTGTCCACCTCGGGATATGCGATGTCCTCCCCGGCGGCGCTTTTCGACGGCGGCCCCTTGGCTATCAGTCCCTTTCGGCAGGCAGTCAGGCACTTGCCGCAGGCTTCGACGCCAAGGCAGCGTATCCTCATCCAGTTCAGCTCGGTCTTGAAGCCCTGGGACTCCGGGCTGTGGCACCAGGGGCAGCGCAGGGGACAGCCCTTTAAAAACACCGTGGTGCGTATGCCCGGCCCGTCCTGCACGGAAAAGCCCTGGATGTCGTATATTTTCCCTTTAATCCCGTCCATAGTTCATCCGCGCTTCCTCACATTATGAAAAGAATATACCATAGCGCAAAAAAAGTTGCAACCTATATATTTCTTTTCCGCGGCTCCAGTGATATAATGGAATAAATTAAAAATGGGGGGCTAGAAACATGTTCCAGTTCGCGCCTGTTTCCGAAAGGATCAAGCGTATGCGCGCCAAGCGCGACGCTTTTGCCGCCGGCAAATACATGACGATAAATTCTGAGCGGACCAAGATATATACGGACTATTACAAGTCCCATGAAAACCAATGGCCTCTCCTAAAGAGGGCCGGAGCGCTCTGCGCCTGGTGCGCGTCAAAGCAGTGCAGCGTTTTTGACGACGATATTTTCGTAGGAAGCACCGGGCCGGACGAGAGGAGCCTCAGCCCTTATGTAGAGTGGAGCTGCGGCTGGATACCCGGCGTGGTGGACGACAGCGACGAAAACTTCCGCAGGGCCTGGCAGTCAAGCGACGCGATTAAAATGACGGATGAGCAGAGAGCCGTTTTCCGCGAGGCTTATGACTTTTGGAAGGACCGCAGCCTGAACAAGATGGTGGAGGGCGCGCTGACCGCCGACTTCTGGGAGCACGCGGGCAACGGGGGCCTGATAAACTCCCATCGGGGAGGGGCGTTTTTCGTCGGCGTATCGGGCATGCCTCAGGGCCACTACATAGCCAACTTCGACGCGGCGGTCAACAAGGGCTTCGGCGCGGTGAAAAGGGAGGCTCTGGCGAAGATAGAGGAAACCAAGGGCAGGGTCTTTGGAGACAGCGCCGAAAGCCATTTATTTTATCACGCGGTTGTCCAGGTTTGCGACGGGGCCATGCTGCTCAGCCGCCGCTACGCCGAGGCCTGCCGCGAAAAGGCGGAGACGGCGGCGGGAGAGAGGAAAATCGAGCTGCTAAGAATGGCGGACAGCCTGGACTGGATAATGGAAAATCCCGCCCGCACGTATTGGGAGGCGCTTCAGGCCATAATACTCTACCAGCTCATGCTCTCGACCGACGCACAGCAGCACGGGCAGTCGCAGGGCCGCGTGGACCAGTACGCGGGCTGGCTGCTGAAGAAGGAGCTTGAGGAGGGACGCCTCACTTGGGAACAGGCCCAGGAATACAGCGACGCCTTCATACTCAAGCTAAGCGACATCATAGTTCTGCCCGGCTTTGCCAACAACCGCCGGATAATCGAGCTTATGGAGCAGGGCCAGAACCTGTTTTCCTCCATCTACAACGGGCTTACAGCTACCGCCGGAATAGCGCTGACTCTGGGCGGCGTGAAGGCCGACGGGACCGACGCTACGAATCCGGCGACGATAATGCTGCTGCAAACCTACGGCAGGATGCGCTTTCCTGATCCCACCGTGGCGCTGAGGATACATAAGGGCACTCCCGACGAGGTGTGGAGGCTAGGGATAGAGTCCAGCAAGCTTTGCGGCGGCATACCCCAGTTCCAGAACGACGATGTTATAATACCGTCTCTAATGGATATAGGCCTGAGCCTTGAGGATGCCCGCAACTATTCCATTGTCGGCTGCGTGGAGCCCGCGGGGACGGGCTGCGAATGGCCGGCCTGCGGCTGCACCGGCACCGAATCCATATGGAATATGGTGAATGTTGTGCTTATCACCATAAACGGGGGCCTGAATCCGAACACCGGCAAAATGGCCATGCCCTGCAAGAAGCTGTACGAGTACGAGAGCTTCGAGGAATTCAAGGCGGCCTTTGAAGCGCAGATGCAGTATATTATCGACTGGAACGTGTCCTACGCCAACACCTTTGAGATGGTTTACAGCCACTATTTCCCCTGCATTGCCGCCTCGGCGCTTATGGAGGGCTGCATGGAAAAGGGCAGGGACGTGACAAAGGGCGGCGCGAAATACAACCGCATAGGGCTGACAGCCATAGGCACCGCCAACGTGGGCGACAGCCTGATGGCGATTAAGAAGCTTTGCTTCGACGACAAGACCGTTTCGCTCAGGGACATGTACGACGCCCTGGAGAAAAACTGGGAGGGCTATGAGGAGCTGCGCCAGACCATTATAAACGAGGTGCCCCACTACGGCAACGACAACGACGAGGTAGACGGGCTGGCAGCCTGGGCGTTGGGGCTGTTCGCGAAAAAAATGGCGGCCGCCGAAGGGCCGAGAGGACATTATTCCGGCGGAACCTTCACAATGACCGCTCACATGCACAACGGCGCCATGACCAAGGCCACTCCAGACGGGAGAAGGGCGGGCGAGCCTCTGGCCGACGCCATTTCCGCCCGGCAGGGCTTCGACAAGAAGGGGCCCACGGCATACCTGCGCAGCGCGGCCAAGCTGCCGCACAGGGAGCTTTCCAACGGCGACCAGCTCAACATACGCTTTTCGCCCTCCAGCGTCCAGGGCGACGCGGGCGCGGCGAAGCTGAAGGCCCTGATCAGGACATACTTCAGCCTCGGAGGCATGCAGGTGCAATTCAATGTTGTGGGAACCGAGCAGCTCCGCAAGGCCCAGGCCGACCCGGACAGCTACAAGAACCTCGTGGTGCGAATCGCGGGCTTCTCAACTTATTTCGTGTCCCTCAGCAGGGCTACGCAGGACGATTTTATAACAAGGACCGAGCAGAGCCTGTAGCAAAAGGCGCTGCAAACGTGACCGAATCACGGCGGCGCGCAAGGCAAGGCAATATAATAGCGGCAGAGTCAAAAATATTAAGGAGGCGCAACTATGGGACCCGTGACCCTGACAAAAGCAAATTTCAGCTCCGAAACCGCAAAAGGCATAACTGTCGTGGACTTCTGGGCTTCCTGGTGCGGCCCCTGCCGCAGGATGGCTCCGGTCATAGACGAGCTGGCCGAGGAGCTGGAGGGAGTCAAATTTGGCAAGGTAAACGTAGACGAGGAACCGGAGCTGTCGGACAGGTACGGCATCGAGGTGATACCAACGCTCTTGGTATTCAAGGACGGGAAGACTGTCGAGGGCGCCTCCGGCGTAATGCCAAAGGAAAGCCTGAGGGCAATGGTAGAGAGAAACAAATAGGCTTGCAAGCTGTGGGAGGAACATATGAAAATTACGGTCAACGAGGACAAGGAGATAGCCGACGCCGTCAAGGAGGGGCTTAAGCGCACGGGCGGCTACTGCCCCTGCCGCAGGGAGAGGATAGAAGAAAACAAATGCATGTGCAAGGAATTCCGAGAGCAGATAGCTGATCCGGATTTCGAGGGCTTCTGCCACTGCATGCTGTATTACAAGCATAAATAGGCGGCTGAAATTTGAGGCCGGGGGCGTTTTGCCTCCGGCCTCAAACGTTATTGCTTCAGCTCACCTTGATGGGGACGCAGGTTCTTTTTGTCACGCCGTCCAAGGTCAGCTCGGCTGAGATCAGGCAAAGCCCGCTTCCGACGGCCCTAATTTTGCCGCCTTCGGCAACCGCCACCCCCTCATCGGAGCTTGAAACGATAAAGGGCAGCCCGGCGGCGTCCGGACGCGAGGCGTCGGTTAGAGTAGCCGCAAGAGAGAATGGAGCCTCTTCTCCGGGAGCGAGGAATCTTTTTTCGCACCTGAGTGTCACTGCGGAAAGGGGAGCCTTCCATTTGCCCGTTATTTTAATATCCGCAGAAGATATGACGGCCTCCTCGTCGCAGCTTTTACCGAACCATATGCGGTAATCCCCGTTTTCCACCATAAAGCGCTGATGCACGTAATTCCAATATCTGAGCTCGCATAAGGGAACCGAAATTTCGGCCGTTTTTGTTTCTCCGGGCTCAAGCCAAAGCTTTTTGAAGCCTATGAGCTGCTTATAAGGCTTGTTGTCGTAGCAGTTGATTTTCCTTGCGTATAGCTGCACGGTTTCATAGCCACCCCGGCTTCCGGTGTTTGTCACCTCGGCGTAAGCGGCGAGAGTGTCGTTGGCGTCGTACAGGGCCTGATTGAGCCTGAAGCCTGTATAGGCGAAGCTCGTGTAGGATAGGCCGTGTCCAAAGGCAAATTTCGGCTTTCCGAGCCAGTAGAGATAAGTCCTGCCCATCTGGGTCATCGTGTCGTGGACCCTTATTCCGTATTCGCTGATGTGCGGAAGCTCGCTGTCGTCGTTGTACCAGGTTTCGGTAGTCCGTCCTCCGGGATTTATCCTTCCGAACAGAGCGGAGGCTATGGCCGTACCCTGGCTTTCTCCGGCGTAAGGCGAGTAAAGCAGGGCGGGAACGGCGTCTATGAAAGCGCCCGTCACGGGCCCGGCGGATACGAGGACGACGGCCGTGGCCGGATTGGCCTTGACAAGTGCCTGCAGCTTTTCATCCTGGGCGTAGGGCAGGGCAAGCGTGGCTCTGTCCCGTCCCTCGCTGGTCACGCTGGGATCGGTGCCGGCGATTACGATAACGGCGTCGGCCTTTGCCGCTTTTTCGAGGGCCTCGGCAAAAAGCTCCTCCCCGTCCCTGCCCAGGTCGGGATCGTATACGGGATGTCTCGGCTGGGGCTTTATATCGTTTATATGGGCCACGCGCTCGGCTTCCGCCTCGCGGTTGCGCCGCCTGACCTCCTCGGGAAGGCGCTCCTCAAGATATTCGGCCAGCTCCTTGCCCGCGTCGCGCGCCTCTCTCAGCAGCACCTCGCTGCCCGGCAGGGCGCCGAGAGGCCTGTGGGTTATATGCCAGCCCTTTGCGTATTCGACCTCGATGCCCAGGCCTTCGGCGGCTTCTTTTATGCCCCTGAGCGGCGGCACGCAGACGCGCGTATCGGCCGCTCCGCCTATGGAATAGCTGCCGAGCTGCCTGTATATGGCGTTGGGCCCTATCACTAGCAGCTTTTTTATTTTTTGGCCGTCAAGCGGGAGCAGGCCGTCGTTCTTGAGCAGCACCAGCGATTCCTCGGCCGCCTTCAACGCTATGCCGGCATGGGCGGCGCTGCATATGTCGTCCTTGCCCAGACGGAAGTAAGGCTGCTTTTCCGCCTCGTCAAATTCGCCCAGCATCATGCGCGCAGTAAAGGCGCGTATAAGCGCCCTGTCCATTGCGTCCTCGTCGGTAAGCCCCAGGGCCAGCGCCTCGGCAAGGTGCATCCTATACTCGGTGCCTGCGCATATGTCTGTTCCCGCATTCAGGGAAAGAGCGCAGGCTTCGGCCATGGTCTTGGCGTAGAAATGGCCTCTCACCTGGTCCCACATCAGATTTTTGTTTGGCCCCACGTCGCCGACCGCTCCAGCGTCGGACACGGTGTAGCCGTCGAAGCCCCATTCCTCGTACAGTATACGCTGCAAAAGAAATTCGTTGGCGGAGGCCGGAACCCCGTTGATGCGGTTGTATGCGGTCATGACCGATTTTGCACCTCCCTCCCGGAAGCAGCGCTCAAATACCGGCAGGTAATATTCACGCAGCGTAGCCTCGTCCACATTGGAGCTGCCTGTATTCCGGTTGTACTCGGAATTGTTGACGGCAAAATGCTTTGGCGTCGATACGGCCTTAAGGTACTTTTCGTCCCCGCCCTGTATACCCCTTACATAGGCGGCGGCAAGCTTGCCGGCAAGGAGGGGATCCTCGCCGAAGGCCTCGTCGTTTCTGCCCCAGCGGGGATCGCGCCCCATGTTGACTGTGGGGCACCAGTAGGACAGCTCCTTGCCGCTTATATTGTAAAGGGCCCTCATTTCATCAGATATTGCCGAAGCCACCCTTTCCGCCAGCTCCGGATTCCAGGTCGAGCTCAGGGCCAGACAGCAGGGAAAACTGGTCGCCTCCTCAAAATGCTGGAAAACCGGTATTACGCCGTGGGAAGCTTCATTCCAGTAGTTGAAGGCCCGTATGCCGAGCCGCGGCACGGCGGGGGCGGAGCTGCCGAGCTGCCCTATTTTTTCCTCCCGCGTAAGCCTCGAAACAAGGTCGGCCGCCCTCAGAACAAAGGGCAGGCTTTGATTTTTATACGCTTCCATGCAAACCTCCTGTAGCAATCGTATGGAATATTTGCATCAATATATCAAAGAAAGCCAAATATTACAAGAAATTTATGCGGCGGAAGCCTTAGCTTCCGCCGCATAAACGGTATTGGGAAGGTATTGAATAAAAGAAACAATTAAGCAAAGTTGATTTGCATGAACAATTGATATGATAACATAAATGTTTATATAAATCAAGGGGCGCAATCTGTTAAATTAAAAAAATTATTAAATTCAAAGCGTGTCCGCCGAAAACAAGCGGCGGACACGCTTTGAAGCAAAAGCCTAGCCGGAAATCAGCCGGCCATGTAAGCCTCGTAGGCGTCCTGGTATATGGAAGTGTACTCATCAAGACCGAACTGGTTGAGCCCGGCGATGAAGTCGTCCCACTTGCTCATGGGAGTGGAGCCGTCGAGGAAGGAAATGTAGTTTTCCTGATAGTAGGTATTGAGGTCGTTTCTTATTTCGCTGAGCCTCTGGTTCTGCTCGTCGGTAAATTCAACCGAGGAGGGCCAGTCGTAGGCTCCGCCGTAGTCCTTCACTGTCCACGTATCGAAGGCGGAGAGGTAGACTTCGCCGCCGGGGTAAGCGTAGTTTCTCTTGTGGATCTGCAGGCAGGCCTCGACAAGGCCGTTGGAGCCGTACACGCACATGATCCAGGCTGTACCGGCCTCGTGGTTGAGGCAGAAGTCTGTAAGCTGGCGCTCGCCCTTTTCATTATACTCCCAGAGTATGCCCTCGGGGCCCCAGCTGGTAAAGTCCGAGCCCTCGTCGCTGAACCAGTAATCCCAGTAGGAAACCACCAGCGGCAGGTTCTCGCACTTGGCAGAGATGGCGCAGGAGCCGTAGTGGAAGTTGCCCTGCTTCTGGCCGTACTGGAGTATCTGGTCGTCGGTCAGCTTGGTCCTGGGTATTGGGGCGTATTTGCAGTTGGGATCCACGTTCAGGCTCTGCCAGGAAGCCACCTCGGAAGGGGTGAAGATGGAGGCGGCCACATCGCCGTTGGAGAGCTCGGAGGTCATTTCCTGAGTGGAGGTAAAGCTGGAGTAGTTGGGGTGTATGATGCCCTCCGTAAACCACTGGTTGAGCATGGTCATTAGGGCCCTGTCATCCTCGCCGGTGCCGTTGAACATGACCTGCCCGTCCACTACGCGGGGATAAGCCAGGCTGGTGGCGTAAGCGGCGGTGTTGTAGCCGGAGAAGCCCACGCCCGGGGTCAGCTCAATGGCGCTGAATATGGCGAAGGGATGTATGCCGTATTTGGTCTGAATGGCGGAAAGGGCGTTGTGCAGCTCGTCGAAGGTGGTGATGTCGGCCGCGCTGCCGAGGCCCAGCGCGTCAAGATAGTCCTGGCGCAGCCAGTAGCCGGAGCCTGGGGCGGGGTCAACAAGCATTCCGTAGAAGGCCGGGATGATGTCGTCCTCAAGGAAAGCGTACTGGTAAGCGTCCGCCAGCTTGTCGAACTTTCCGTTTTTCTGGCTGCGGCTCCAAATCTCGTAGAGATAGTTGGGCATGTACTCGCGGTAGGGATAGAGGTTTGCAAAATATCCTTCTTCAAGTATGGCGTCCTTCACGGTGCCTTCCTTGTAGAAGAACCAGGCCTGGTCCATGATGTCGCACAGCTCGTCGGAGGCAAGGAGTGTCGCGAAGTTTTCGCTGCGGGTGTCGGAGGAAACCTCCACA
>JAJUJI010000012.1 GCA_029265405.1 Clostridiales bacterium
CCCGCTTCGTTGTTCGTTTCCGAAGGCTGTATTCCATATCGCTGAAGCTCTGCTGACTCATTCCGCCACCGCCTGCGCTTTTTCTTCTATTTTACCATACTTGGGTTTCATTGTACGATTAAATCAGCGGTTCCTTAGAACAAACATTTGTTTTCACGCCAAGCTTGCGGTATAATGCTTAATATAAAGCTTAAAGAGGTATATAAAATGCTCTGCGCGGGAAGATACCACTGCCATTATTCCGAAGGATACCGGCAAAAGTCTTTGGCGGCCTTGGAAACCGCTCTGCAAACCGCTCCCTTTTATCGCAATTGGCAAGGCTTTGACCCCGGCCCAAACGCCGCGCTTGACGAGAGGTACGCCGCCATGCCTGAGCTTACTAAAAAAGATATGCGCAAATGCTTCCCCGACGGTCTTGTCGCCAATCGGCTCCGTGCGGAAGACGGCCTTTTGAGCGGCGAGATTGAGTATACCTTTACCAGCGGCACTACCGGGGAAAAGATAATCAACCTTTTCAATCAAAAATGGTGGTCCTCCTCGGAGGCGGCATCCTGGAAGCTTAACGGCCATACCGCCAAGCTGGCTTATCCCCAGCGGCAGGCGAAGCTGGCCAGCTCCCTGAACGTAGGCATACACTGCGAGGAAGACCTGCCCATGGGGCACCGCATATTGGGCAATGTCCTGTATCTCAACGAAAAGATCAACACCATATCGTGGCGGCCGCCAATCCTCGAAAGGATGGCAAGAGAGCTGGAGGAATACCGGCCTGCGGTGCTGGAAGCGAATCCCTCCCTCCTTGCCCGCTTGGCCTGGTGGGCCGTCGACAACGGAAAAGAGCTGTATTCCCCCGAAATCATCATCCTTACCTTTGAATATCCGTCTTTTCTGCACCTGAAAGCCATAAGCAGGGCATTCAAAGCGCCCATGGCCAGTTCCTACGGAAGCACCGAAACGGGCTTTGTCCTTATGCAGTGCGAGGAAGGATTGTTCCACCAAAACGCGGAATATTGCCGCATAGACTTTCAGCCTCTGGCTGAGCGGCATGGCGGCCCCGATTTGGGGCGCATTCTCGTCACCACTTTTGGAAATCCCTGGTCCTGCGTCGTTCGTTTCGACATGGGCGACCTTGTCCGGCTGAGCCGGAAGGAAGAATGCGCCTGCGGCCGCGGCGAAGGGCTGCTTGTCGAAGCGGTGGAAGGCCGCATTGCCAACGCCACCTTCACCACAGGCGGCTCCTTGGTTACGACTATGGCTCTCGACAGGGCGCTGGAGCCCTTCGACGAAATAAGGGACTACCGGCTGATGCAGCGCGGAAAAAAGCGATACGAATTGCTGCTTGCGCTCTCTCCCGGCTCCGGCTCCGCGCTCGGCAAAATTCATGAGGCGCTTAAAGAATTGTACGGCCGGGACGGCAGCTATAAAATAAAGGACGTCCCCGAGCTCTATCCCGAGGCCTCGGGAAAATACCGCCGCACCAGAGCGAATTTCAATTTTGACCAGAGGAGCCTTTTTCAATGAGCCGAGTCAAGCCTTTGTTCCTCCTGGCAGGAGGCGGCCCACGGAATACCGAAGCGGAGGCGGCATATCTAGCCCGGGCGCTGCAGGAATGCGAAAGCGCCAAACCGAGAGTCGTCTATATAGGGACGGCCAGCGGCGATAACGCCATGTTTTTCGGCTTTATGCGCTCTCTTCTGCATAAAGCCGGAGCGGGCGAAATCACGATGGCAAAACTGGCAAAACGCGGAGCAGACATAGCCTCCGCCAAAAAGCTTCTGGCGGAGGCCGACGCAGTCTTTCTTTCCGGCGGGGAGGTGGACGAGGGCATGCTTTGGCTCGTTCGGCACGGCCTTGCGGATTTCATGCTTAAATTGCGCGATGGCGGCAAGGTGTTTATCGGGGTTTCCGCCGGAGCCATAATGATGGGAAGCAAATGGGTGCGCTGGGAAAACGAAAGCGACGACTCGACGGCCGCCCTCTTTGACTGCCTCGGCTTCATACCGGCCATATTTGACACTCATGCCGAGGACGAGGACTGGAAGGAATTGAAGTGCGCCTTAAGACTTCAGGGCGAGGGCTCGCGCGGTTACGGCATACATCGCGGCGGAATGGCTGTTTTCAGCGCAGATGGCCGCCTGACAGCCGAGGGCGAGCCGCTGCTCCGCTATGCCTGCATACGCGGAAGCGCGGCAAGAGAAAGCGACATTCCTGCAGGTTCGTCTGTTGAGCTCTAAGCGAGCGGGAGCGCCGCCTGCCAAACCTGCTCAGCGTCAATTCCCGTAGACACTGGCGCGGTATTTCATGTACGCGTCCCGGACCACCTTGTTTTTGCGCTCGCTTTCAACGTCCCCTATAAGCCCCATGTAGCCGCCGAAGAAGCAGTAGCCGCCTCCGGGCGCAAGCCTGTATATGGTTTCCCTGACGGATTCCTCTATTTCCTCGTCGGTCACGTCCCTTTCAAGCAGCCTGCCACGGGGCTGCCAGCCTCCGGCTATGACGAGCCTGTTGCCGTATTTGCGCTTTATCGCGTCAAGATCGTTTATAGGCTGGGCGGGATCCCACAGCGAAACGCCTATTTTTACCATCGGCTCAAGCAGTGTCTCGCACTTGCCGCAGTTGTGGTAAGCTATCGGCAGGCCCCTGTCGCGTCCGAATTTCGCCTGCCTGTCATACAGGGGAACAAAAAATTCCCTGAACATAGCCGGAGCCACAAAGGGCGCGTTGGCCGCAGCCGTATCGTCCACGACGGCCATTATATCCGGCTTTATGTAGTCTATCATCTTTTCGGCTACCGTGAGGTAGAAGTCGCAGAGGTACTCGAGCAGCGCCTTGCATTCCTCCGGCTCCTCGTGCAGGGCGCAAAGTCCCTCCTCAAATCCCATAAAGGACATGAGATGCTGGAAATATCCGAAGTGCAGGTAAAAGCCGACGGCGGTGGCCTCCCTGTCCACATGGGCCGTCTCCAAAGTGTCCTTGGCGATCTTTTCCCAGTCGAAGCCCGATATATCCGGCGCCTTGATCACGTCGCGCCACTTTCTGATGTCCCGAAGTATGAAGGCGCCGGGCTTAGGCAGGGAGGCCCCGTTGGTGGAGGCTGTCGGCACATATTCCACGCCCCAGATGTCCGTGCCTCCGACGCCGATCTTTCTGTGCTGGCTCAAAAAATTAGGCATGAGCATGATGTTCGGCGGCTTGGTTTCTCCGCTTTGCATAAAGGTATACTCCGGCACCCATTCCGGGCAGCCGCCCCGCAGCGCAATCATTAAATTTTCCTTTACTCCAAGCATCCGCTCGTCTCCCTTTTCTTTTTATTCCATTATAGCACGGAATTTTCCCTTTGCCATATGCTTATGAACATTTGGTTGCGCAAGCGTTGCCTTTGCGATATTATGTTTTCATACATTTTCATATCTGCTTAATTGGAGGAGCAATCATGGGCGATAAGCTGATTCTTGAAATTAAAGTCGAGCTTGACTTCAGAGACGTTTCGGCTCTCGACGGGCCGGGGGGCAAGGTCGTGCTGATACCCTTCGGCGGTACGGCGGAGGGTGAAATTTTCAGCGGCGCGGTATGCAAGGGCGGCGTGGACAGGCAGGTGGTGAACCTTGCGGGCGTCAGGCACATGTCGGCCCGCTATATGCTCGACGGCAGGGACTATACCGGCGCTCCCTGCAAAATCTACATAGAAAACAACGGCTGGTTTTCCGAAAACTCGCCCATGCCCTTCGCCACCGTTCCCACCTTTTTGACCGACAGCAAGGCCCTGGCCCCCTATCTGCACCAAAACAAATTCCGGGGAGAGGGCCATGCCCGGGAGGGAGGAGTGCTGATCAAATTTTACGAGGTCGGAGCGGATTAGCCTTCTTCCCGGCGCTCAGCCGCCGTTAAAAAAGCTCTATGTCTCCGGCCGCGGCAAAGGCCGTCGCCGTGGCCGACATTATGTTGCCGGGCCTTATGCAGTCCCCCGCGAGGTAAAACCCCGGCGCGCAGCCGCTGAAGGCCGCGGCCTCTTCATGGAGGGGCCCGGTTCCCACGGCGTAAACTACCGTATCGGCCTCGATAAAGCCGCCTTCGCACTCGACGCCCTTTTCCCCTATCTCAAGCACGCTGGCGTTGCATCTGGCGTCCAGACCCAGGCTGACCATCTGCCGGCGGACGCCCTTCATATGCAGAAAATTGCCGCCGTCGCTCAGCCGGGCGGCTTTTTCTACTATAGTCACCGTTTTCCCGAGCATAGCCAGGTATATCCCCAGCTCGACCCCGGCCGGCCCGCCGCCTATTATGCAGACCCTGTCCCCGGTCAGCTCGGGCTCGGCAAAGGCCTTTTCGGCGGGAATAGCCCTTTCTATGCCTTTTATGTCAGGCTTTATGGGCCTTGCTCCCAGGGCGGCTATTACCGCCTCCGCCCCGAGGGCTTCGGCGTATTCGGGCGTCGCCTCCGTATTCAGGCGGACGTCCACGCCCGCCTCCCTGACGAGCTTTTCCTGCCGTCTCAAATACTCGGCCAGCCTTGCCTTGAACGGCACTTTTTCCTCGCAGTTGAGAACGCCGCCCAGCCTGCCCGTTTTTTCGCAGAGCACCACCTCGTGCCCGCGCCTCGCGCAGGCGAGGGCCGCCTCCATGCCCGCGACGCCTCCGCCTACGACAAGCACCTTCTTTTTCGCCGGGGCGGGAGCCTTGCAGCGCAGCTCCTCCTCGCGCCCGGTCTCCGGGTTGACCGCGCAGTAAAAACGTCCCGTATTCAAAAGCGTGGAAAAGCAGGCAAGGCAGCGCAGGCACTTTTTGACTTCCCCTTCCCTGCCGCCGCGCAGCTTGTTCGGAAGGTCGGGATCGGCTATAAGGCCCCTTGCTATCTCCAGCACGTCGGCTTGGCCGGAGCGCAGTATTTCCTCCATGAGCTCCGGCTCGCCCAGCGCACCGACGGTTGCCACGGGCGCCGCGACATGCTTTTTAATCTCCGCCGCATACTTCACGTTCACCCCGTCCGGCAGGAACATGCTCGGGTGCGTTATTGTGAACGCCTCCTCCACGTCGTAAACGCCGGCCGAAACATGAATGAGGTCCACGTGCCCGTCAAGCAGCCTTGCTATTTCAACGCCCGTTTCGATGTCGTAGCCCCCGTCCCAGCATTCGGAGCCGCTCATGCGGAACTCAATGGGAAAGCCGGGTCCGACCGCCTTCCTTACGGCGTCTATTATCGCAAGGGGGAAGCGCATCCTGTTTGCCGGGTCCGGCCCGCCCCACTTGTCCTTCCTGGTATTTGTCAGCGGCGACATCCATTGTGAAAACAGCCAGCCGTGCCCCCCGTGGATAGTGACCATGCCGAAGCCGCAGCGCTTCATGAAAGCCGCGCCTCTGGCGAACCTTTCTATTGTGCGCTCCATAACCTCCTCGGTCATGGCCGGGACGATCCTGCCCATTATTTCCCTTTCCACGGGCGCGTAGGCCGGCCCGGGCGGATCCAGCGTCCGGTTGGCGGCCCAGCCGGCGTGCATAAGCTCCGCCGAGGCGACGGCCCCGTGCCGGCCTATGGAATTGGCGAGGCGGCAATAGGAATTTGAATGCCTCGGGTCGTCCGTCGTCAAATGAACCGTTCCGTGCATGCCCAGCACCGAATCCACGTTGCATTCGCCGACGGTGACGGCAGCCGCTCCGCCTATCGCCTTTCTTTCGTAGTAGGCGATCCCGGAATCCGTTATCTGGCCGTCGGCCGTGAAATCCCTTACTCCGGTCGGGGCCGCGAAAAGCCTGTTTTTAAAAAGGGTATCGCCAAGCTTAATGGGCTCGAAGATGCGCCGGTATTTCATTTTCCATCACTTCTCGTTTTTTGCTTTTATAGTATCAAAGAAAGCCGGAAAATTCAATCTGCGCCGCAAGGCGCAGGCAACAAGAGGCGGACGGCCCAACGAACCGTCCGCCCCTTCATTTTTGGCGCAGCCATGTTTCCCCTTCGGACTGAATAGCCCTGCGCCTTAATAATCGTCGTCGTTCCACCCGGAGGGCTTGGTCACCACGCGCTCCACGCTGGTCTTGTAATGGGACACCATTTCAAACATCTTGGCCGACTGAGCCGACAGCTCCTCGCTTGCCGCCGCGGATTCCATGGCGGTATTCATGTTGTCATGCGCCACCCTTGACACCTGGCCCAGCCCCGTGTTGAGCTGCTCTATTGCCTCCACCTGCTTTGCGCAGTCCTCGTTGATCTCCGCAACCAGCTCGGCGGACGCCAGTATGCCTTTCACTATGTCGGCAAGGTCGCCGCGCATTTCCTCGCCTATCTCAAGGCCGTATTTGGCCTTGCTTATGCTGTCGCTGAGAAAGTCGCTGGTCTCCCTGGCCGCCTTCGAGCTCTTTTCGGCCAGCTTCTTAACCTCTTCGGCCACCACTCCGAAGCCCTTTCCGTGGACGCCGGCATGCGCCGCCTCGACGGCGGCGTTGAGCGCGAGCAAATTTGTCTGAAAGGCTATATCCTCGATCGTTTTTATTACGTTCGAGATATATGAGGTGGACTTGTTGATATCGTTCAGGGCCGCCATCAGCCTCTCCATCTTCGCGCTGCCGCTTTGCGCCTCCGCGCTTATGCCGTCGGACGTATGCCTGGCCTTGTCCGCGTTCTTGGAATGCAGCCTTGTCCGCTCCAAAATGTCCGATACTGCGGCCGATATCTCCTCTATTGTCGAGTTCTGTATAGTCGAGCCCTGGGCCAGGTTCTGGGAACCCTCGCTTATCTCCTGCGCCGCCGTAGCGATATGCGAGGCCGCGTCCCTGATTGAGTTAATTATGCCGCATATTGAATCGTCGATCTTATTGTTGTTGTCCATTATGCGGCCAAAATCGCCGGGAAAATATCTGGTGTCGGCCCTTACGGAAAGGTTCCCCTTCAATATGTCGTTGGAAGCGGTGTTGAGGATCATCGTGATTTTCCTGAGAGATATCTGGGCCTCCCTGATTGCGCGGGCAAGCTGCCCTATTTCGTCCTTCCTCCCGGTCACGTCTATTTTGAAAGCCGTATCTCCCGCGGCGAGGCGCTCGGAATAGCCTATCAATTTCCTTATGGGCTTTGCTAAGCCGCGGGTTGCCGCCAGTATGCAGGCCAGCATGATTGCGGCGGCGGCCGCAAAAAGGGCTATATCCGCCGCGAGAAAACGGCCGAATTCACCGGGGCCGTCCAGCGCGGCGCTAAGGTATTTCAGCAGAAATACATTTGCCGCAAGGAGGAAAAGGAATACGGGCAGGAATACCGCCCAGATCATTTTCATGCTTATTCCGGAGCCTGAAGAAGCTCTGGGAGCGTTTTCTTTTCCAATCCTTTTTTTGATGTCATTATTCATACGCTACCACCCTTATTAACAGTCGCATAATAAATATCGGTACATTTTATTAATAAATAATTACCATTTGTCCGAAAATATTAAGCCTCTTCAGGGCGGCGCGGCGCGCCGGAAAATGGCCTATATTTTTTTCGCAAGGGCGCCCGGCAGACCCATGGTAAGCTTGATAACCATTTCCGCCATAAAAGCGGCGGATTTTTTCATGCCGTCGTTGAACCACTTTTGTATAACGCCGATGCAGCCGGTTATCGTAAAAGAATGGATGTATTCGGCGTCCTCCCGAGTGATCAGCCCCCCGCTGGTCATGTCGTCTATATACTTGTCATAGACAAGCTCCATCACCCGCTTTTGGAAATTCAGGTCCCCCCGCTCGCTGAGCAGCAGCTTGCAGAGCTTGGCGTTTTCCTTGATGTAATCGAAAATTTTCTCCAGGGTCTTCACCAGATTGAAATCGGACTGGTTATTGACATAGCCGGCAAGGTATTTTTGTATGTTTTCAAATAGTTCGTTTTCGATTTTTCTCATCAGGTCATACTGGTCGCTGTAGTGCGAATAAAAAGTGGCGCGGTTGATGTCCGCGTTGTCGCATATCTCCTTGATGGTTATTTTTGAAATATCCTTCCGTCCCAAAAGGTCTATAAAGCTTTCCTTTATGACCATTTTTGTGTATTTTACCCTTCTGTCGTCCCTTTCGCTCTTCATGCGTCAGCCTCGCCCTTTCCACCTTTTAATATTTGCGGGACCCGGCCCAAGCTTTCGCAGCTTCTTGCTCGCAGCCGTTTTTTATACTCCGCCGGGCTTCCGCCTGTCCGAACCGGTCCCCTGTCGATAAATTTCCACTTTTCCCTTTTTTGTCGCGCATCGAATATTGGCCCTCGCTCTGTTTGACAACTGACATTTACTAAATATCTGTTTGTTGACATAATATCATCGTGTAATTATACTATATATGTGAATATTTGTCAACACCGTGTATAATAACGGAGGCTTTTTTTGATAATGAGCAAGCTTTCTGAGCTGATAGTCGGACATAAAAAAGCGGTCATATGGCTGTTTGCTTTGGCCGGTGCGGCGTGCGTCTTCCTGGCGGGGTTTGTTCCGGTCAGCTACAAGCTGGCCGAATATCTGCCGAAAAGCGCTCCTTCCACCGTCGCCTTAAATACGATGCAGGCCGAGTTCGGAAACGGCTATCCGAACGCGAGAGTCATGCTGAAGGACGTCTCGCCGCAGGAAGCGCTGCGCTATAAGGGGGAGCTTTTGGCCATAGACGGCGTAGTTTCGGCCGTCTGGCTGGACGACATCGTCGGCTCGGACGCTTTGTCCACAACTCCCCTGGAATTTATGGACCAGTCCGTAGTGGGCGCCTACTACAAGGACGGCTGCGCGCTCATATACATCTCCATCGAAAGCGGCAAGGAAGCCGACGCGGTCGGCGATATACGCAGGCTGGTAGGCGAGGGCGGCGCGATAGCCGGCGAGGCCGTAAACACGGCGTCCTCCCAGGAGCTGTCGGTAACCGAAACCATGAAGGCTATGGCCATCCTCATCCCGGTCATACTGCTGATTTTGATCATCTCTACGGGCTCCTGGGCCGAGCCGCTGCTCTTTTTGATAACGATAGGGCTTGCCGTGCTGATAAACATGGGCACTAATGTTTTTTTCGGCAAGATCTCGTTCATAACCAGCGCGGTCAGCCCCATACTCCAGCTTGCCGTATCCCTCGACTACGCCATCTTCCTTACGCACAGCTTCGGCGATTACAGGCTTCAGGGGCATGAGCCTGAGGAAGCGATGAAGCTAGCAATGAAAAAATCAAGCGCCGCCATAGCCGCCAGCGCCGCCACAACGGTCGTCGGCTTTTTCGCCCTCATATTCATGCGCTTCGGCATAGGCTACGACTTGGGCATAAATCTGGTCAAGGGCGTGCTGCTGAGCTTCATATCCGTGACGGTGTTCATGCCCGCGCTGACGCTGGCCTGCCGCAAGCTCATAGACGGGACGAGGCACCGCCGCTTCCTGCCGGACTTCAATAAGGCGGGCGCCTTTCTCCTAAAAATCAGAATACCGTTATTGCTGCTTGCTCTCGCCGCCGCGGTCCCCTGCTTCCTGGCCCAGTCGAAGCTGGGTTTCAAGTACGGCATGGAAATATACGGCAAGGAATCCCGGGCCGGAAAGGACGCGGCGGAAATAGAAGAAATATTCGGCAGGGACAACCAGCTCATACTGCTTGTTCCCAGGGGCAGCCCGGGCGCGGAGGCGGAGCTTTGCCGCGACCTCGGCAGGCTGGAGCATGTGACCTCGGTCGTTTCATATTCGACCGCCGTGGGCTCGGAGATACCCTCTGAGTATCTGTCCGAGGAGCAGTCCGGCCAATTCTATTCGGAAGGCTACGCCAGAATTATACTGTATACGGATACGGAGACGGAAGGCGAGGATGCCTTTTCGACCGTCAGGGCAGTCAAGAACGCGGCGGCGGGCTTTTACGCGGAAAGCCTCCTTGCCGGGCAGAGCGCCATTTTATACGACATGCGGAGCATCGTCCCCGCCGACACCAAAACCGTCGATTATATAGCGGTCGCAGGGATTTTCATAGTCCTGCTGCTTACCTTCAAATCCCTCTCGCTGCCCGTCTTGCTGCTTTTCACCATAGAAACGGCTATTTTCGTCAATCTGTCCTTCGCGTATTTCACCGGCCAAACCTACAACTTCATCGGCTATCTCGTCATAAGCACCGTTCAGCTCGGGGCAACCGTGGACTATGCGATTTTGCTTACGGACCGCTACATGGGCCTGAGAAAAGACTTCCCGAAAAAGGAGGCCATGGCAAAAGCGCTGGGCGGCAACGTCTCGTCCATCCTGATATCGGCGGCCATACTCTCGCTCTCGGGCTTCACCCTTTCGGCCACCTCCTCAAACCGGATCATAGCCGAGCTCGGCGTCCTGCTTTTCAGGGGGACGGCGCTGTCCTTCGTTATGGTGGTCTGCGTTTTGCCCGCGCTGCTGATCATGCTTGACAAGGCCATCTCTAAAACCACGCTTTCTAAAAGGAGTAGATCATGAAAAGGCTCATATCCGCATTGCTGTCCGTTTTTTCTCTCCTTGCCCTGGCCGCGCCGGCCCTTGGAGCAAGCGAGCCCTCCCGGAAGGAGGAGGCCGTCTACGCCCTCCTCGACGCCGCCGGCAATGTGAAAAACATATACGTGGTCAATATTTTCAGCGGCGGCGCGGTAACCGACTACGGCGACTACTCAAAAGTAATCAATCTGACCGACACCCGGAAAATCACGCAAAAAGGCGGCATGATAAGCGCCGAGGCCGGTACCGGCAGGCTGCGCTATCAGGGCACGCTCAACTCCAGGGAGCTGCCGTGGAGCATAAAAATAAGCTATACGCTTGACGGGAAGGAAATAAAGGCCTCGGAGCTGGCCGGCGCGAGCGGGGCCTTGGAGCTCCGCATCGAAATAGCGCAAAACCCGAAGGCCGACCCAGCGTTCTACGACAATTACGCGCTGCAAATATCCCTTCAGCTTGACGCCGACCTATGCGAAAACATAGCTGCCGAAAACGCCACCATCGCAAACGCAGGCGGCTTCAAGCAGCTTTCCTATACCGTGCTGCCCGGCCGGGGCGCCGACATAAAAATCAGAGCCGACGTGCGCGATTTTGAAATGAAGGAAATCTCCGTCAGCGGCATAAAGCTGACGCTCGATCTCGATATTGACTACGGCGATATTTCCGGCGAGCTCGCGCAGCTTTCGGACGCCGTCGCCAAGCTTGACGGGGGAGCGGGCGAGCTGACGGAGGGCGCCCGGCGGCTGTCCGAGGGCATGAGGGATTACGCGGAAGGGCTGAAAAGATACAGGGACGGAGTCGCGGCGCTGGAGCGCGGCGCCGCAGAGCTGTCCGGCGGAGTGTCCGCTCTCAGCGGCGGGCTGGCGGAGCTGGCGGCCCAAAACGAGGCCCTGCTGTCCGGAGCCCTGGCGATGCAGCAGGCCGCCTTCGACCAGGCCAACGACCAGCTTGCCTCCTATAACTTGAACCTGCCCGAACTGACTCCGGAAAACTACGCCTCGGCGCTTTCGGCCTCTCCCATGCTGGCCCCGGCCAAGGAGCGGCTCGACGGAGTGGTCAGCTTTGTGCAGGGCCTGAAGGCCTATACCGAGGGAGTGTCCGGGCTCAGTAGCGGGGCCTCGCAGCTCGAGAAAGGCGCCTCGGGGCTCGCCGCCGCCTCGTCGAAGCTGGCCGCCTCCGCTTCCGACCTGTATAAGGGCGCGGCGGAGCTGGATTCGGCCGTCCTGAAGCTGTATGAGGGGCTCGCGGAGTACAGGAACGGCGTCTCGGAGCTGAAGTCAAACACCTCCGATCTCGGCGGCCAGGCCGAAGCTAAGGTAAGAGAGCTGCTCGACGGCATGTTCGGCAAAGGCGGCAAGCCTGTATCCTTTGTTTCAGAAAAAAACACCAACGTGGACGCGGTGCAGTTTGCGATGAAAACGGAGGCCATAGAGAAGCCGAAGGCGGAGGCCTACGCCTCGGAGCCCTCCGGTGCCGACAACCCCACCCTATGGCAAAGGCTGCTGAAGCTGTTCGGCATCAAGGGCAAGGGAAAGAGCTGATTTCTCCCTTGCAAAAAAGCGGGCCCCTTCCCGCGCGGCTTCGGCCGGCGCGCCGGAAGGGGCCCGTTCATGAAAAAAGCCGCCGGAGCGCGACCGCGCTCAGTCGAGCGGCAAATTAAAATAGCCTTCGTCTTCTTTTTCCATATTGAAGATCATCCCGACCGGGACGACGGTTCCCGCAGCGCTTGAATAGACCGGCAAATCGATTTCGGCGCTCCCGGCGCCGAAAAAGGCCGCTATCGCGCCGCCGTATTTTTCGGCAAGCTCCCCGGGCAGCGTCGTTTCCCTTATCAGGACGGTCTCATCCTCTGTATGGCCGAAAAGGGCGTATTCCCCCTCCGGCGCCGCCAGCTTTTTTGCAAAGCCGCCGCCTCTCAGGTTTTCGACGACGGCGTATTCCACGGCGGCGGCGCTCCACCTGACGCAGCCCCTTCGGGTAAAGCAGGCGGCCCTCATGCTCCCGTATTCAGCCGCGCCTATGTCTTTCAAAGCAAGCCCGCTTCTTTTCAGAGCGCTTTTGTCCGCCGCAAAAACGGCGCGCTTGAGATAGAAGCCCTCCTTCATGCCTTGAGCGGCATAGTAGGCGGCAAGCCTCCCGTTTGCCGGCTTCAAAAAATAGGCCGCGTTCCTTTCGCGCATCAGGCTGAAAACCAGGCCGTGCAGCCTCGGAAAAATCCCGGTTTTTCTGTATTCGGGCAGCATGCCCATGGCGTAGCCGTAATACGCCCCGCGCCCGTCTATCTCCGCGGGAATGAGATGGAGCATGCCCGCGACCCTGGCTCCGTCCAGCGCCGCATATGTTTCTATCCTGTCGAAATTGCAGGCGTAAAAAAACCTTATATATTCGGCGCCGTCATAAAAGCAGGCCCGCCAGACCTCCTCGAGGCCCGGCAGCATGCTCCTATCGGCCCGTACAAAAGCGATTTCCTTCATAATGCCAATTTTACCACGGCGGCCGGAAGCGTGCAAGCGCTAAACGGAGCCGCCCATTTTTATTATCTCTCCGCCCAGCAGGGCGGCCTCCGCCTCGTCGTGGGTAACCGCGACCAGAGTTTTCCCTACGGTATGCTCCCTGATGTACTCGGCGGCCTTTCTCCTGTTTTCCGCGTCCAGGCCCTTGAAGGGCTCGTCGAGGAAATATATGTCGCCGCCGGCCAGCATCGCCCGCGCTATGGCGACCCGCCGCTTCATGCCGCCGCTGTACTCCCTCACGGGAATCGAAAGGCTCGCTCCCAGTCCCAGAAGCGAGAGCTGCTCTGCGATGACCGCCTCCGGCGCCCGTTTTCCCGTGACCAGCCTGATGTTTTCGGCGGCGGTGAAATCCTCGCAAAGCCTGTCCTCCTGGAACACGGCGCTTTTGCGCGGCGGCACCCCTTCCACCAGGCCCGCGTCGTATTTTACAAGGCCCATCAAAATGCCGAGCAGGGTGGTTTTTCCGCAGCCGGAGGGGCCCATCAGGCAGACGGAGCTTTTTTCGCGAAACGTCGCCGAAAAATCCTCCAAAACCCGCTTATCCCCGTAGTACTTATACAGGCTTCTTATCCTTATGTCCATCTTCAGCGCCTGCCTCCCATCAGCAGCGTCAGCAGACGCACAAAGGCCTTTTCAAAGGCGACGCTGACCAGCACTATCACCACCGTCCAGGCAAACAGGTCTGCCGTGTCGAGATAGACCTTGGCTTCGTACAGCCTCTCCCCTATCGAGCCGGCGGGGATGCCTATTATTTCGGCCGTGACTCCCGCCTTCCAGGCAAGCCCCAGGCCCACCCCGCAGGCCGACAGGATAAACGGCCTCAAATGGGGCAGGTAGATATATTTCACCCTGCGGAGCAGGGGCACCCTGAAAAGCTTCGCCATCTCCAGCAGCTTCGGATCCGCGCTTTTTATCCCCTCGAGCAGGTTGGAGTAGACGACGGGAAAAACCATCAGGAAGGCTATGAATACGGGGAGCTGCCTTGAAGACAGCCAAATCAGGCACAATATGATGAAAGAGGCCACGGGCACCGATTTTATCGTGATCACCCAGGGCCACAAAAGCGTTTCCACGGCTTTCAGCCGCCCCGCGGCGGCGGCGAGCAGCGAGCCCGCCGCCAGCGCGAGCAGGAAGCCTGATATTATGCGCGCAAAGCTGGACAATACGGTTTTCCAAAACCCGGCCTCGCCCGCCAGGACAAGCAGCCGCAGCGCAACCTTCGAGGGAGCGACAAGCAGAAGCTCCTGTCCGAGGGCCATAGCGGCCGCCTGCCAAGCCAGCAGCGCCAGCGCCGCCGCCAGCGCCTTCCCCAGACGGGGCCTACGGAGCATAATAGAAATCTTCTCCGGGCAGGCTGCCGCCCACGGCCTTGGGATTCTGGTCAAAGAGAACCTTCAGGTAGCCGGAAACCGCCGCCTTCATATCCTCTCCCGCGATATAGGTTATGTTGCAGTAGGGTATGGCCTTGGCGGCTACGGCGGCCTTGAATATCCCGTACTTCTCCACAAGCTGGGCCGCTTGCTCGACATTGGCGTTTACGTATTCCGTCGACGCCTTGTATTCCTCCAAAAAGGCCGCAAGCTGCTCCGGATACCGCTCCGCAAATTCGCTGCGGACCGCAAGCGCGCCGGTAATCAGCGTGCTCCCGTTGCCGAGCCTGTTCCACTCCTCGGTCATATCCAGAGCCACCGTCAGACCCTCCACCTGTCCGGCCGCGACCGTGACGTAGGGCTGGGGGAGCATGGCCACGCTTGCCTCCCCGGAGGCCATCAGCGCCACCACCTCTGAAGGCTCGCTTTTGAACTCTATCGTAACATCCTTGTCCGGATCAATGCCGTTTGAGGAAAGGATATATCTCAAAACGTATTCGGGAACGCTGCCCTTGGCGGTCGCGTATATGGTTTTTCCCTTCAGGTCCGCGACGCCGCCTATATCTGCGCCCTTTGCCACTATATAAAGCACGCCCAGAGTGTTGACGGCGAGCATTTTTATCTTGCCCTGGGTGTTGTTGTAGAGCACCGAAGCGAGATTTGCCGGTATGGCCGCTATGTCCAGCTCGCCCTGCACGAGCTTGGGAGTCAGCTCGTCGGCGCTGCCGGCTATCGTAAACTCATACTTATTTTTCGTGGCTCCGTTTGCCGCGTCCTCCATCAGCTTGACCATGCCTATCGAGGTGGCCCCCGTCAGCCCGCCTATCCTGAAGGTCGCCTCGGGCTCGTCCGGCTTGGCGGTTTCTTCGGCGGGCTCCTGCGAGGGGGGCGGGGTCTGCTCGGCGGTCTGCGCCGCCGCATCAGCGGCCTTGCCGGCGTTTTCCTCCGTTTCGGAGCTTTTGCCCGAACAGCCGGCCAGCAGGCCCAGCGCCAGCGCCGCAATCAAGAGCAAAGATAAAATTTTCTTCATAATGCCATTTCTCCTTTAAAATTTGGATGTGATGGTTTTTGAGGCGACTCCGCCGAGCATGCCCAGCTTGCCTGAAAGCGCGCTGGTTATGTCGCCCGGCGCGTCAATTACCACGCAAACTACATTCACAGGATGGTCCCTGTTTCGGCACGGAAGGCCCAGCCGCCCCTGAATGTACTCCGCGTAGGAGTGCAGAAGCTCGTTGACCCTTTCCGCCGCCCGGTTGTCCTCGATTATGATGCTTATGACAGACAGTCTTTTATCCAACCGCCAGCTCGCCTCCTATGCTCCGGCCCGGCGTCCGGCACGCGGCAAAAATGCCCGCGTCGTCGGACGCGGGCATATGGACAGACTCATATGAACAGCAGCATACGATCTCCGCCTTCCCACTCGGGACGAACCCTCGCGCGTCAGAACGAATTGCGTTGTTTGATTTAAATGATATCTTATGCCGCAGGCTTTGTCAATATTTTTCCGCCGGGCAAAGCGATAGAAACGGATTGAAATAGCCGCGTTTTATTGTATGATATCGTTAAGCGGGAAAGCGGGCCGGAGGAGGCGAAAACGCGGAGCTTCCGTTCTTCCGGCGCGTTGCCCCTAAAAACGGAAAGGAACGATTTTATCATGAGCGATTACCTGTTCAAGGGCCTGGCGCATATAGGCATACGCGCGGGGGACCCTCAAAAATGCGCAGATTTCTACTGCCGGCGCCTGGGCTTCCGGCCCTATCATCAGGCCGAAATGGGGCCGGTGCGGCTTGTGTTCGTGGAAAACGGAGGAATGGTTGTCGAATTTGTCGGCATAGGGGACAAGCCGGAGGGCGGCGCGGTAGACCACATTGCCATAGAGGTGCAGGGCATAGAGGCGCTTGCGGAGGAGCTCAAGGCAGCCGGAGTGCGCATGGACGGCCCCGTCGCCTCGGCGCCCTCCCTTTTCCCGAACGGCTTTAAAAACGTGTTTTTCACCGGCCCGGCCGGCGAAAGGATAGAGCTTGTGGATTTCTCAAAATAAGCTGAAGGGGGGGCTGTGCAGCCCCCCTCTCGCTTAAAAATTCAGCTCCGTTCTGCCTATAAGGTCGTTTTGCAGCTCCCTGCTCAGCTCCACATAGTAGGCGCTGTAGCCGGCGATGCGGACCAGCAGGCCGGTGTACTTTTCAGGCTTCTTCTGCGCGTCGATGAGCATTTCCTTGCCGACGATGGAAAACTGGCTCTGCATGCCGCCGTTGCGGAAATAGATGTCCATGAGGTCTATCAGCTTGTCGCGTCCCGCCTCGCCCGCCACGGTGCCGGGTGAAAATTTCCAGTTCAAAATCACGCCGTTGCCTATCCTCGCCTGATCCAGCTTCGCAACCGAGTTCGCCACCGCCGTGGGGCCGTTCCTGTCGTGGCTGCCGGCCTTGGTGTGCACGGGACCCATGCAGTCGGAGATAGGCTCGTAGGCCTTTCTTCCGTCGGGCGTCGCCGCCGTGAGTGAGCCGTGCATGACGTTGTTCGTAACGCTGAACACGCCCGGCATGTACTCGCCGCCGTGCGGCGTCGGCCTATGCTCTATGTTCGCGCAGTATGTCGCGATGACAAACCTTGCCATCTCGTCGGCATAATCGTCGTCGTTGCCGTAGTGGTGCACCTTGTCGCTGTTGACCAGCGCGTAAAGCTGCTCGTAGCCCTCCCAGTTGGCCTTCAGCGCCTTGAGAAGCTCCGCGCCGCTTATCCTCTTCTCGTCAAACACAAGCTGCTTTATCGCGGCCAGGCTGTCGGCCGCCGTGCCTATCCCGACGCCCTGCGGCCCGCTGTGGTTGTAGCGCGCGCCTCCCGCCGTTACGTCCACCCCGCGCTCTATGCAGTCGTCTATCAAAAGGGAAAGATAGGGAAGCGGCTTGAGCCTCTGCTGAACCAAATCCATCTTGTTTATGCAGGAGATCATCAGGTCGCACCAGTATTTCATTTGCGCCTGGAAGGAGGCCTTGACCTCGTCGAAGCTTTTGAAGGTTTCAAGGCTGCCCGTATCGGGCCCCAGGCCGGTGCAGGTCGAGTGGTACGGGCAGCGGTCGGAGCAGTCTATGCATCTTCCGCCGTTTATGGCAAGCTGAAGGGTCTTTGCTATGTTGAAGGAGCCCGAGTCGTGCATGCCGTAGGTCTTGCCCGGCACGCAGGGCTCGACGCAGCCTATGCCCACATAGCTTCTCGCCTCCGGCAGGGTCTTTCCGTAGTTCATCAGCGCCTTGATCATCTGCGAGTCGTTGAAAATCTTGGGCTCGCCCGTTCCTATCCTGATGACGTTGAAGGTCTTTATCTTGAACTCCCTGGGGGAGCCCTCGTGGAGGCGGACTCCCATCCACGGGTTGGGGATCCTCGTATGGGCGTGCGCGTCGAGAACCATATAGCTCAGGTCGTTTGTTATGTCCCTGCCCGCCTCGTCCACGCCGCCGACATCCAGCGCCGTGCCGCCCATTATGGTGCCGCTGGAAAAGGTAATGGCGCTCGTGTCGCGTATCTTTCTGAGCTGGTGTATCTTCAGGAAGGAGTGCTCAATCAGCTCCTGCATAAATTCGCGGGTGAAGGTCCCGTTCCTGACGTCGTTTTCATAAAAGGGCTTGAACAGCACGTCGAAGCGGCCGTAGGTGACGCTGTGGCCGTTGGACTCGATGATGATCATGTTCGTGGCTATCATCCAGAGCTGTATGGCTTCCCAGAAATCCCTCGGAGCGCCCTCGGCCACGTGCAGGCAGTTTGATGAAACGCGCTCAAGCTCCTTCTTCCTTACCGGGTCGGTTTCCCTTTCGGCCATCCGGGCGGCAAGCTCGCCGTAGCGCCTGATATATGTGGAAGCGCCGTCAAGCGCTATCAGCTCGGCCGTATAAAACTCCCTTTTCCTGATATCGCCGGGATTCGTCGTGTCCAGCAGGGCAAGCTTCTCCTCAATCTGCTTCCTTATGCCCCCGAAGCCGAGGCGGAAAAGCTTTTCGTAATTTGCGCAGACATGCCCCACGCCGGCATAGACGAACAGGCCGTCCATCACAAGGCCCTTGCCGAGATGATTGCCCTGCTTTTCCTTTTCCGAGTACGAGGCTATTATGGCCTCGGAAACGGTCTTGTTCTTCCACTTGGGCTGCATTTCATAAACGTCCCGCTTGACCTTGTCGCTGATGACGTAGCGGTCGTTGGTGCGGTTCTCCATGGGGCGGAGGCGGAACTCCTCGGCCAGCCAGTCTATGGAGAACTCCGGGTACAGGGGCGCGCTGTTCGGGGGAGCGGCAAGCTCCCCGACTATCAGCTCGTCGGGCCAGATGTTTATGTCCACCCTGCTGTACAATTCCCTGAGCGCCATGGCGAGCTTGATGTTTTGCGGCTGCGCCGCGTACTTTTCGTAGCACTCGGTAAATATGAGCGCCCTCTGGGAATCGGCCGTAGAATCAAGGTTCTTCAGCCATTTGAGCAGCCTGTTGATTCGCGGAAAGGGCGAGGGCTCGTCCGTGAGGCCCGAAACGCCCACTCCCCACTCTCTGTCGTAAGGTTCTACGGCCAATGGTCTGTTATCCGTCGCGTTCATTTTTCAGCCTCTCCAATCTTTTTAGTCCGCTCGGCTCGATGGATAGCCTTTCCCCCTGGGAGAGCTCCATGATGCCGATATTTTCCGCTTTTATATCTCCTCTGCAATATTGGCAATTGCATTTATTCTCATAGTGCTCCGGCTCAGTGTAGGTCGTGATGACGCCCTCGAAGTTCCGCATGATCACCCTGTTCGGCGTCTGGCTGACGATATAGTTCGGCATGACGGGTATTTTCCCGCCGCCGCCTGGCGCGTCTACGACAAAGGTCGGCACCGCGAAGCCGGAGGTATGGCCCCTGAGCCCCTCCATAATCTCTATCCCCTTGGAAACGGGCGTGCGGAAGTGGCCGAGCCCGGCGGAAAGGTCGCACTGATATATATAGTAAGGCCTGACGCGCATTTTTACAAGCTCGTGCATGAGCTTTTTCATCACATGCACGCAATCGTTTACCCCGGCAAGCAGCACAGTCTGGTTGCCGAGCGGGATGCCCGCGTCGGCCAGCATCTGGCAGGCTCTGCTCGACTCCGGCGTAATCTCGGCCGGATGGTTGAAATGCGTGTTGACCCATATCGGATGATATTTTTTCAGCATGGCGCACAGCTCGGGAGTAACGCGCTGGGGGCAGACGGTTGTGGTCCTCGTGCCGATGCGCACTATCTCGACGTGCTCTATCTCCCTGAACTTTGCTATTATGTATTCTAGCCTCTCGTCGTCCAGCATGAACGGGTCGCCGCCGGAAATAAGGACGTCCCGCACCTCCCGGTGCTCCCTTACGTATTCGATGCAGCCCTTCACCTGCTCCAGCGGGAGCGCCGAATCCGTATGCCCGGCAAAGCGGCGCCGGGTGCAGTGGCGGCAATACATCGAGCACTGGTCGGTCACCAGCACCAGCACCCTGTCGGGGTATCTGTGCGTTAGCCCCTTTACCGGCGAGTCGGCGTCCTCGTGCAGGGGGTCCAGCAGGTCCCCGGGACTGCTCTGCAGCTCGCATACGGTGGGCACCGCCTGCTTCCGTATGGGGTCGTTCACGTTGTCCAAATCGATCAGCGAAAGATAGTACGGGGTTATGGCCATGCGCAGCGACTCGAGGCACTCCGCTATGCCCCTTTCCTCGTAGTCGGTAAGCTCCAGATACTTGCTCAATCCTTCAACGGTTTCAATCCTGTTTTTGACCTGCCACTTCCAGTCGTTCCAGCTGGCTTCGGCCACCTCCGCAAACAGGCCGTTTCTTGTAATCATCAGTCCTCTCCCTTCGAAGCGTCGGTTTTCTTTATTAATTATACAGCGCCGTACGGATAAAACAACCCTTTTAACCGATTGTTAACAATCGTTCGGCTGCAAAAAAAGACAAAAACGGCGGCCCCGCGCGAGGCGGAACCGCCGAGTGCCTTATTTGCTTACTTTACCTTTTCCCAGATGGTCGCTACGCCCATGCCGCCGCCTATGCAGAGGGAGGCGAGCCCCAGCTTGGCGTCCGGCCTCCTGAGCATCTCATGGACCAGGGTAACTATGATCCTCGCTCCGGAAGCGCCCACGGGGTGTCCGAGGGCAACGGCGCCGCCGTTTACGTTGATCCTGTCCATCTTGTTTTCAAGCCCCAGGTCGCGTATGCAGGCCAGGCTCTGGGCCGCGAAGGCCTCGTTGAGCTCTATGAGGTCGAAATCTTCCACCGTCAGGCCGGATTTCTTCATGGCGTCGCGCGTGGCGTACACCGGGCCGAGGCCCATGATTTTCGGGTCCAGGCCGCCCTGGCCCCAGGCGACAAGACGCATCAGGGGCTTAAGGCCGTATTTCTCCACAGCCTCTCCGGAAGCGAGGAGCAGCGCCGCGGCCCCGTCGTTTATGCCCGAGGCGTTGCCGGCGGTAACAGTCCCGTCTCCCTTGAAGGCGGGCTTGAGCTTGGCCAGCGCGTCCTTTGAGGTGGCGCGGGGGTGCTCGTCGGTCTTGAACATGACGGTTTCCTTCTTAACCTTTACGGGAACCGGCACTATCTCGTCCTCAAACTTGCCGGCGGCTATGGCGGCGGCCGCCTTCTCCTGAGTTTTCAGCGCGAACTCATCCTGAGCCTCCCGGGAGATGTTCCACTGCTCGGCGACGTTTTCGGCCGTGATTCCCATGTGATAGTTGTTGAACGCCTCCCAAAGCCCGTCGTTGACCATGGCGTCCACCATCGTGGTGTTGTTCATCCTCGCGCCGTAGCGGGCGGTATTGACCACATAGGGGGCGGCCGACATATTTTCCGTGCCTCCGGCAAGAATGACGTCCGCATCCCCGGCCTTTATGGCGCGGGCGGCCTCTATGACGCTCTTCATGCCCGAGCCGCAGACCATGTTGATGGAATAAGCGGGGACCTCGACCGGTATTCCGGCCTTGATTGCGACCTGGCGGGCGACGTTCTGCCCCAGCCCGGCGGTAATGACGCAGCCGAACATGACCTCGTCCAGCTTGTCGGGGGAGAGGCCCGCTCTTTCAAGCGCGGCCTTGGCGACTATGGCGCCGAGCTCTACGGCGGGTGTATCCTTCAGCGTTCCGCCGAAGGTCCCGACGGCCGTCCTGCAGCAGCTTACCAGATATACTTCCTTCACTTGGTTTTCCTCCTTGCTTTTAAGCGTATGCTTCAGCACAAATAATGACGTAATTATTTTAATACGATAATCAAATCGATTTATTATATATCAAAATAACAGGCAAATCAACCTTTCGCATTTATTTTTTGTGTTTTATAATAATCAGGCTGCCTGCGCTGTTTTCCTTTCCCGTCATTAGCGACATGTTCAGCCCGGCCCGGCGCGCTCAGGCCCGCCTCTTTCAAATAGAAATATTCTATAAAACGCCGGGCAAACGCCCCGTTAAGCCTTGACTCGGCGCCTTCACAGCCTGCCCAAATTCAGGGCTATGGCATGGGCCGGCTGGGTGGCCGCCATTATGCAGTCGGGCGCGACGCAGTCGCCTATCTGGTAAAACTCCCCCGCGCACTGGGAAAGAGCCATGCCCTCCTCCATCAGGGGCTTCATCCCCGTGGCGTAAACTACGGTGTCGGCTTCGATGCGGTATTTTTTTGCCGTTCCGTTTTCGTCCGGGCCTTCCGCCAGCAGCCCTCCGCCGTCGATCTCAAGGGCCTTCGTATTGAGCCTCACCTTGATCGCCAGCCTTGCGAGCATATCGTTCAGGGCCAGTGTGTGCATGGAAAAGCGGTTCATGTTGAGCCTGTCCGTAACTTCAATTACGGTCACTTCATGTCCCCTTTCCCGCATATGGATACCCAGCTCAAGCCCGACCAGCCCGCCGCCAAGGATGGCTATCTTTCTGCCCGCCCTTTCGGGATGGCGATAAAGCTCCACGGCCCCAACGACGTTTTTCCCCTCTATGCCCGGTATGGGGGGCCTGACCGGCCTTGCCCCGAGGGCCGCTATGATGACGTCGGGCTTGAGCGACAGGGCCAGCTCCGGCGTCACCTCCGTATTAAGGCGTATGTCCACGCCCGCGCGCCGGCAGAGCAGGGCCTGGCGCTCCAGATACTCCCCCAGGCGCTTTTTGAAGGGCGCCTTTTCCTCGCAGAGCAGTATGCCTCCGAGCCTGTCGTTTTTTTCGCACAATATAACGCTGTGGCCCTGCCTTGCCGCCGTCAGCGCGGCCTGCATGCCCCCCACTCCGCCGCCGGCCACCAGGACCCTTTTAAGAACCCTCGGCGGCTGCGCCCATTTGTTTTCAAGCTCATGCCCGGTTTCCGGGTTCAGCGCGCAGTAAAAATGGCGCTTCGCGCCGGTGGAGCCGAAGCAGGACATGCAGCGCATGCACTTTGTTATCTCGTCCTCCCTGCCCAGCCTGGCCTTTATAGGAAGGTCCGGATCGGCCAGGGTCTGGCGCGCTATTTCAACCACGTCGGCCGCGCCGGAAGCTATCGTCTCCTCCATATCCCGGGGATCGGTAAACGCGCCGACCGTTGCCACCGGCGTTTTTACATGCCTTTTTATCTCGCGGGCATATTTGGCGTTGCAGCCGTCCTCCATGAACATGCTCGGATGTGTGACTATCATGCCCTGCGGCGTCTGATGGTGGCCCGCAGATACATGTATCAGATCCACCTTCCCGTCAAGGGCCCTGGCAAATTCTATGCCCTCGTCGAGGTCGTAGCCCCCCTCGTAGCCCTCCGCGCCGCTCATGCGGTACTCTATGGGGAACCTCGGGCCCACGTTCCGGCGCACGCAGTCCACCACCGCCAGCGAAAACCGCATCCGGTTCTCCAGGCTTTCCCCGCCCCATCTGTCCCCGCGGGTATTGAGCTTTTTCGACCAAAACTGGGCGAGCAGCCACCCGTGGCCTCCGTGTATCGTGACCATGCCGCAGCCCGCCTGCTTAGCGAAGGCGGCGGCCCTCCCGTAGCACTCGATTATCCGCAATATCTCAGTCTCCGGCATCTCAAGGACCGGCCCGTACATGCCCTCCATGTCCACCGGGCCGTAAACGGGGCCGCCCCGCTCGGCCACCGCCGAGGCGTACATGCCCGCGTGGGAAAGCTCCACGGAGGCCACCGCGCCCAGCCGGGATACGGCGCCGGCGTAGGCCGCAAAGCCCGGCAGCGAGTTCGGATCGTCTATCCTCATAAGAAAGGGGTAGTGCGTCCCGGTTTTGCCGTCCACTATGCAGTCCCCCATGCAGACGGAGGCCACTCCTCCCCTGGCCTTTCGCTCGAAAAAGGCGACGCAGTCGGCGTTCGGGAAGCACTCCGGGCCGACGTTGTAGTAGCCCTGGGGCGAGGAAAAAATCCTGTTGCGGAACATCTGCCCGGCCAGCACTATAGGCTCGAACAGGCGGGGATATTTAAGTATGCTGTTCATATGATTTTCCCTTCGTTTTACGGATATGCAATATATTACAACAACAAATCGTTAAAGTAAAGAAAGGCGCGGCGCCGATCTTAAGTGTTTGACTTTACATAGGAAACAAAATATAATAGCTGCAATCCATGCGAAAAACGGAGAAGCAATAAAGCCATGCATTGGCATAATAAGGAAATTTCCAATATTCATGCTGCGAAAGGACGCTATTTTCTATGCCGAGAGACAGCAAATTCACTCCGGACGAGCTGAGGGTTCGGGAGCAGGTTCCGGCTCTCTTCGGCCCTCCGGCGAATGCTTACACAACGCCCATAACCTCGCGGGAAAACACCCTCCTTCTGTACCAGGGCAAAACGCCCATGTGGGCCCCCTTCGCTACCGGCGAGCATTCCATGCTGATGATTGACTGCGACCCGGAAAACCAGGCCCGGAGCCCCAAGGGCGGAATAGACGGCTACGGCGTGGAGTGGATCTATGTGGACGTCGTTGGCGGAGCCATGGTCAAGCCGGGAAGGCCCGTCTGCCCGGACATAAACGAGTGGGAAAAATACGTTACGATACCCGACCCAGACTCCTGGGACTGGGAGGCCTGCTTTGTGAGGAACAGGGAAAAGCTCAGCCGCGACCGCTGCACCTACATAGCCGTGCCGGGCTGCCTGTTCGAGAGGCTGATAGCCATACTGGACTTCCAGAACGCGGCTATGGCCCTTATCGACGAGGAGCAGAAGGAGGCCGTGCACCGTTTCTTCCGCGCGGTGACCGAGGTCCATAAAAAGTTTTACAGAAACGTAAAAAAATGGTTCAACGCCGACATCATAAACTTCAACGACGACTGGGGCTCGCAGCGGGCCGAGTTTTTCTCCGTGGATACCGCCAGGGAAATGCTGCTGCCCTATGTAAAGGAGCTTGCGGCCTACGCCCATTCCCTCGGCATGTACTTCGACCTGCACTGCTGCGGCTTTGTCGAGCATTTCGTGCCCCTGTTCATCGAGGCCGGAGAGGACTCCTGGGGAGGGCAGCCCCTGAACGACAAATGGAAGCTCAAGCGGCTGTACGGCGACAGGTTCATCTTTACCGACGGGCCCAAGCTCAGGCCGGACATGACCGAGGCGGAGGTGGACGCCGCCATAGCCGAATTCATGGCGACCTCCGGCAGCGACAACAGGATCATCGTCGACCCCGGCAACGGGCCCAAGGACATCGACGTCCGCGCCAAGCTCTACGAGGCCACGAGGCGCAACTACGACAGGCTTGTAGCCGAAGGCAAGGCGATACTTTAGCCTTACCCTAAGGCCGCGTTTGCCAATAGACACTTTCGGGAGATTATGTCAAAGTGATACAGGAAATAAGCCCCAGCGTTTTCGATAACCGCTTCGAGGAGAGGCCCCCCGAACCGGACAGCTATGCGGTCTTTGTCCGCGGCCGCGCCCTGCTTGCCGACCTGAGCGCCGGCGATATACGGCTGCCCCTGTTTTCGGAGCTTACGGCTGCTGCGGGTGAGTTTATCCGCCTTTTCTCGGTGGACGGCCGGGATTTTTACCTCTGCGTGGAGAGCTGCGCGCCGGAGGACAGCCGCTTCGGATACGTGCCGGCGCGCGAGCTCATGTGGATGGAGCCCCGGCCGCTCGCCTTTGCCTCCGTCGTCGCCTGCCAGCTCGGGGAATGGTATGCCTGCAACAGGTTTTGCGGGCGCTGCGGAGCCGGGCTTGAAAGGAGCCGGAGGGAGCGCATGCTCCTCTGCCCCGCCTGCGGGAACGCTATATATCCCAAAATTTCCCCGGCCGTCATAGTTGCGGTGTTCGACGGGGACAGGCTCCTGCTTACCAAATACGCCGGGCGCGGTGAGGGAAGCTACGCCCTGGTCGCGGGCTTTGCGGAAATAGGCGAAACCATAGAGGATACCGTAAGGCGCGAGGTGTTCGAGGAGACCGGCCTCAGGGTCAAGGATCTGCGCTTTTACAAAAGCCAGCCCTGGCCCCTTTCCGATTCCCTCCTCATGGGCTTCTGGTGCAGGCTGGACGGCCCGGATAAAATCACAATGGACGAAACGGAGCTGGCCGTGGCCGAGTGGGTCAGGCGCTGCGACATACCGGAAAGGGACGGCCGCGTCAGCCTGACCGGCGAAATGATAAATTACTTCAAGGAGCACGGCGGCTATTGACCGCAAAACGGAGGCGAGCGAATTGTCCGAGCTTAAATACCCGCATCTTTTCAAGCCCATAGCGCTTGGCAAAACCTGGTTTAAAAACCGCATATTTTCCTCTCCGCAGGACAATCCCGAGCTTACTGCGGACAGGTTTCTCACGCGCGACGCCATGGCCTTTTACGAGACCAAGGCCAGAGGCGGCTTTGCCTCCGTATGCGTCGGAGATTTTATGGTGGACTCCAGGGCCGGCCACAGCCACCCTTACCAGCTTCGGGGCGACGACGTTTTGGGCAAGGCCTCCATGTTCCGTACGGCCAACTCCATAACCCGCCACGGAGCCGTAGCCGGCGTCGAGCTCAACCACGCCGGCGTCAATTCCAATATGGGCGCGAGGGAGGGCTTCGTCTACGGCCTTACCGACGGCGTACGGGCCGACGGCGTGGAGATAAGGGCCATGGACGAGGAATGGATAGAGCGCCTGATCGGCTGCTTTGCCGATGCGGCGGCCTTTGCCAGGCAATGCGGCTTCGGCCTTATAACCCTGCACGGAGGCCACGGCTGGCTGCTGCACCAGTTCATGTCCCCGCGCGAAAACAGGCGCGCCGACCGCTGGGGCGGCTCTCTGGAAAACCGCATGCGCTTTCCGCTGGCCGTTATCGAAGCCGTAAGAAGGCGCGCGGGAGCGGCCATCCCTATAGAGATCAGGCTCAGCGGCGCGGAATTTTTGCCGGACGGCTACGATATAGACGAGGGAGTGCGCATGGCAAAGCTGCTTGACGGCAAGGTAGATCTGATCCATGTGTCGGTTGGGCACCATGAGATAGACTCGGCCAGCATGCACACCCACCCCACCATGTTCATGGAGGACGGGTGCAACGTAAAATACGCCGCGGAAATTAAGAGGCACGTCAAAACTCCCGTCGCCGCCGTCGGGGCCCTGACCGACCCGGCCCATATGGAGGAAATAATCGCCTCCGGCCAGGCCGACATAGTCCAGCTCGGGCGCCAAAGCCTCGCCGACCCCGAGCTTCCAAACAAGGCGAGGACGGGCCGCGAGGACGACATCAACAAGTGCCTGCGCTGCTTTACCTGCTTTTCGTGCAGCACCCTGGGCGGCATCTTCTACTGCGCCACCAACCCGCTCATAGGCAACGAGCTGGACTGCACGCATGGCGCTCCGCCCGCAAAAGCCAAGAGGGTCCTTGTGGCCGGAGGCGGCATAGGCGGCATGCAGGCCGCCCTTACCCTTGCCGAAATGGGACACAGCGTGGTTTTATGCGAAAAAACGGGCAGGCTTGGCGGGGTTTTGCGCTGCGAGGCCAAAATACCCTTTAAGAAGAAGCTTGAGGACTATCTGAACCTTCAGGAGCGCCGCGTTTACCGCTCGCCCATAGAGGTGAGGCTGAATACCGAGGCGACGCCGGAGCTTGCCCGGTCGCTGAGGCCCGACGTCATCATCGCGGCTCTCGGCTCCCGGCCGGTGAAGCCGCCAATCAGGGGCATAGATTCGCCCAATGTTTTCGGAGCCGAGGAAATATACCTCGCCCCGGAAAAGGCCGGAAAAAGCTGCGCCATACTCGGCGGCGGACTTGTCGGCCTGGAGCTTGGCGTCTTTCTCGCAATGGAAGGGCGGAGCGTAACCGTCGTGGAGATGCTGCCGTCGACTGTGGCGTCGGAAATAAAGGGCGGCACCTCCGAGCGCATGAGCGGCGCGGCCGGCCTGGCCGCGGGCGACCCCATAGTTCAGGGCGTCGCCCTGCGCGAAAAGCTCAAAACCCTCCCGGACATGCGCATAATATGCTCAACCAGGGCTTTGGAGGCAACTGACAGGGGGCTTGTCGTAGAGGGGCCGGAGGGCGTTTACGAGCTTGAGGCCGATACCGTGATATACGCTGCGGGCCAGCGGCCTCTGCGGGAGGAGGCCGAGGCCCTGATGGGCTGCGCCCCGGAGTTTTACGCGCTCGGCGACTGCGTGACGCCGAATAACATCCTCGCCGCCACCCAGGCGGCGTTCCACATAGCCAGGGACGTTGGAAGGCGCTAAGACCGGCGCCCGGGCGAACATGTGGCTCAATAATATAGACCGCAAAAAGCGAGCGTAGGACGAATTGATATTCAAGACCGTTTTAATGGCTCTGATTTCGCTGTTTTTCGCGCTCGGAGCCGTAGATTTTCTGCTGGGCGGAAGGCTGGGCCTTGCCGCCGATTTTGAGGGCGCTTTTTCCATGGTGGGAAAGATCATGCTGAACATAGTCGGCATGATCTGTCTCGCCCCCGTCCTCGCCGAGCTTCTGCGCCCGGTCGTGGTGCCAGTTTACGGCTTTTTCGGTATCGACGCGGCCATGTTCGCGCCCACCTTTCTTGCTCCCGATTCCGGAGGCTATTCCATAGCGGCGGCTCTGGCTTCCGACTCCGCCGTCGGAGCCTGGGCGGGCACCGTCGTGGCCGCCCATATGGGAGCGGCCTTTTCCTTCAATATTCCGGTTAGCCTCGGGATAATAGACAGGTCCCAGCACAGGCTCTACTCGCTGGGGGCCCTTTCCGGCCTTATAGCCTGCCCCTTCGGCTGCGTCGTCGGAGGGCTGGCTGCCGGGCTTTCGATAGGCGTCATACTCCTGAATCTCGCGCCTGTGATCCTTATAGCCCTTGCCGTCATATTGGGCCTGTCGCTCAGGCCGGAGGCTTGCATAAGGGCCTTCGTTTCCTTCGGCAAGCTGCTGCGCATATTGATCATTCTCGGCCTCATTTCCGCCTCCGTGGAGCGCCTGACCGGCTTTGCCCTCATCCCGGGCATGAACCCCATTTCGACCGGCTTCCTTACGGCGGGCACCATAGGGCTGACTCTGGCGGGTATTCTGGTGCTTACAAAAATAGTCTCGAAAGCCTTTGCCGGGCCGCTGGCGGCGCTCAGCCGCCGGCTCGGGATAAACGAGCTTTCGCTGCTCATGTGCCTGAACGCCCTGTGCGCCATTTTGCCCGGAGCGGTAGTCTATGACAAAATGGACAGCCGCGGCAAGCTCATCTTCGCCTCGGTCACCGTGTCAACGGCCAACATACTGGGGGCGCACCTGAGCTTCATAGGCATGAACGCCCCCGAGATGCTGCTGCCCACCGTGGCCGCGCGGCTTACCTCAGGCCTAATTGGCATATTGGCGGCGCTGTTGTTTGCAAGGACAACCAAAATAGGCCGGGAGGGCTGACGGCTTTTCGCATCCGTCTCCGAACGCCGCACCCCATTCCGGCCCGTGCCCGCGCATCGGGCCGGAATGCGATTCAAATCGGCGCGTGTCGTTTCGTTTAATAAATTATATCTTTATTGTTATAGACAATAAAGATTGACTGTGCTATATTACCTGTGCAGCAGGCAATTAGCAATTGTTTGCTGCATTAACTCAATGTATGCGAGGTGTGGCTCTTGTCACCTTCATTTTTCGGAGGCATCCATCCAGACGACGGCAAAAGGCTTGCCTCAAATTCCGCCATCGAGGTTCTTCCGCCGCCCGAGCAGGTCGTGATACCGATGTCCATGCACATAGGCGCGGAATGCGTCCCCGCCGTCAAAAAGGGCGACAGGGTTTTGCTGGGACAGGTCATAGGGGAGGCGCCCTCCTTTGTTTCGGCGCCCATACACTCCAGCGTGTCGGGCGTCGTCGCGGCGGTGGAGCCCCGTCTGCACCCCAACGGCAGAAATGTCCTTTCGGTCGTAATAAGCAACGACGGAAAGGACGAGTACTATGAAGGCGTGGCGCCGCATGAGGAAGACGCGCTGTCTCCCTCCGACATAATAGGCATTGTGAAGGCCGCCGGCATCGTCGGCATGGGCGGCGCGGCCTTCCCGACGCACGCGAAGATTTCCAGCGCGCTGGGCAGGGTCGATACGATGATAGTCAACGCCGCCGAGTGCGAGCCTTATATAACGGCCGACCACCGCATACTGCTGGAGCGGCCGGACGAGGTGCTGGCCGGGATTCGGCTGCTGATGAGGGCGCTGGGGCTCGACAGGGCCGTGCTGGCGGTGGAAGCCAATAAAGCCGACGCCATTAAAGCTTTAAAGGAGAAGCTGAGGCCCGGCGGGGACGGCATACGGCTCCTGACGCTTAAAACGCGCTACCCCCAGGGCGCGGAAAAGCAGCTCATACAGACCGTGACCGGGCGGCAGGTGCCTCTGGGCGGCCTGCCGGCCGACGTGGGCTGCGTCGTGTTCAACGCCTTCACCTGCTGGTCCGTCAACCGCGCGGTAAAGACGGGCCTGCCCGCCATAGAGAGGGTGGTTACCGTTTCCGGCCCCGGGATAGCGGCGCCGAGCAACCTCCTGTGCCGTATAGGTACCCCCGTAGAACGCCTCATCTCCGCCGCCGGAGGCCTTGCGGGCGAGGTCAACAAGATAATCATGGGCGGCCCGATGATGGGAAACGCGATATACAGCACGGAGGTTCCCGTCGTAAAGGGCACCAACTCCGTCCTTGCCATGACAAAGGAATATGACAGGCATGTTGAAAACCCGGCCTGCATCCGCTGCGGCAGGTGCGTAGCCGTCTGCCCCATGCGCCTTCAGCCGCTTTATCTCTATATCTGCGAGCGCAAGGGCGACGCCGCGGGCCTGAACAGGCTCAACGTCTCCGACTGCATAGAGTGCGGCTCCTGCGCCTACATCTGCCCCGGCAGGCTGGAGCTTGTGCAATCCATAAGAAGCGGGAAAGCGATAGCCAGAGGCAAAAAATAAAGGCGGCGCATTATGGCGCATTATATTATGAGGAAAGGATGTCGGCCTTGGATAAGGAAAGGCAGCTTATTTTAACGGTTTCCTCCTCCCCCCATATAAGGACAGGCGAGGATACCCGTTCGATCATGCTCGATGTGATAATAGCCCTTCTGCCGGCTCTGGCGGTGGCGGCCTATATGTTCGGCGTGCGGGCGATACTGCTGGCTCTGGCAAGCACGGCGGCCTGCGTTTTTTTCGAGTGGGGCTACAGGAAGGCCATGAAAAAGCCCCAGGCGATAGGCGACCTGTCGGCTGCGGTAACGGGCCTGCTTCTCTCCTACTGCTTGCCCGTCACGACTCCTTTCTGGGCCGTCGTAATAGGGGATTTCTTTGCGATAGTGCTGGTCAAGCAGCTTTTCGGAGGCATAGGCAAGAATTTCGTAAACCCGGCCCTGGCGGCCCGCGCCTTTATGTTTTCGTGGCCGGTAATAATGACGACCTGGGTTACTCCCCTATCGTACAAATCCTTTTTTACCCTTAAGCTGATCGACGCTTCGACAGGCCCCACCGTGGACGCGGTTACGGCAGCCACGCCCCTGGCCAGCCTGGCAAACGGAGCCATCCCCGAATCCGTAAGCCTGCTCCAGGCCTTCGTCGGGCAGGTGGGCGGCTCCATGGGCGAGATTTCCGCCTTCGCCCTGCTGCTCGGCGGCTTATACCTGCTCGTCAGAAGGGTCATCACCCCGGTCATACCGCTCTCATACCTGCTGACCGTCGCGGCGCTGACCTTCATTTTTCCTCTGGGCGGAAATGGCCGCCTGGAATGGATGCTCTGGCAGCTTTGCAGCGGCGGGCTGATGCTCGGCGCCGTCTTTATGGCGACGGATTATACCACCTCGCCGGTAAACCCCAGGGCGCAGGCCGTATACGGGATAGGCTGCGGAGCGATAACCGTATTCATACGCTATTTCGGCGCCTACGTCGAGGGCGTTTCCTACGCGATACTGCTGATGAACACCTGCGTATGGCTCCTGGACAGAGCCTTCCACAGCGGCCGTTTCGGTGCGGCGAGGAAAAGGCTCGCGCCGGCGGCGGCGCAGGCAGGACCCGCGCCTTCTTCCGCCCCAGCTCCGGTCCGGCCTCCCGAGAGGCCTGCCGAAAAGCCCGAAACCGGCTCGGCCGGGGCGGCAGCGGATGAAGCCGGAAAAGCCTCCGCCGGCGCTCCAGACCCGAAGGAGGAAAAAAGCGATGAATAGGGAAAGCGAAAAAGCGCGGGACAAAAGCGCGCCCCGGCTCGTCCTCATCCTTTTCGGCGTCACCGTCGTCGTGGCCGCCCTGCTCGGCCTGGTCAACCATATTACGAAGGATGCCATCGCCGAGGGAAAGGCGGCGAAAACCTCCGCCGCGATGAGGGAGGTGCTGCCGGCCGACGATTACACGGAAATCGATATCGAGGGCAAGGCCGGGGATATAGTAACCGGGCTTTATGAGGCCGAAACTGACGGAGCGCCCGCCGGCTGGGTGGTCCTGGCCGCTCCGACCGGCTTCGGCGGAACCATATCCATGGTCGTGGGCATAGACGCCTCCGGCGCCGTGACCGGAGTATCCATAACGGCCATGTCCGAAACCTCGGGCCTTGGGGCCAACGCGCTGAAGGAGGATTTCCGCGCCCAGTACAGGGGGAAAAGCGGCTCGGTGGCTCTGAGCAAATACGGCGGCGGCATCGACGCCCTGACCGGCGCCACAATAACCTCCGAAGCGGTAACTCAAGGCGTAAACGCGGCTTTAAAGGCCGTAGCCGCCATAAGCAAGGGAGGCTGAAATCGTGAAAAGGCAATTCAAAGACGGCCTGATAGGAAACAATCCCGTCCTTGTCCAGCTTCTCGGCATGTGCTCGACCATGGCGATAACCACGACGCTGTTCAACGGCATAGGGATGGGCGTTTCGGTGCTTGTTATTCTTACCTGCTCGAACATCGTCATAGCGTTGCTAAGGAAGCTGATACCCGCCAAGATCCGCATAGCCTGCTATATAGTGGTAATAGCCGGCTTTGTAACGATGGTGGACCTGCTGCTTCAGGCCTTTCTCCCTGCCCTGTCGGCATCGCTCGGCGTCTTTATACCGCTTATCGTCGTCAACTGCATAATACTCGCCAGGGCCGAATCCTTCGCCTCAAAAAACTCCGTGCTCGCCTCCGCTGTCGACGGCGTTGCCCAGGGCATAGGATATACCGCGGTGCTGGTGGTAATGTGCGTCATCCGTGAGCTGCTCGGCAACGGCACCTTCGGCGGCGGTCTAATCGGCCCCGGCGGCGCCGGCATAAGGATAATACCCGCCGACTACTCAGCCCTGCTTGTGATACTCCCCTTCGGGGGCTTCATCACCCTCGGCTGCCTCATTGCCCTGATGCAGTGGGCGCTGAAAAAAAGCGCGGCTAAGGCGGGCGGAAGCAAGGGGGCCGAAAAATGAGCTTTTCAGGCATACTTTCCATAGCCCTCGGGGCGATACTCATAGAGAACTTTATCTATATCAAATTTCTCGGCATCTGCCCCTTCATGGGCGTGTCGAAAAAAATGGATACGGCGACCGGCATGGGGCTTGCGGTCATATTCGTTATGGGCCTGGCCTCCGTATTCTGCTGGATAGTCAACAGGTATCTGCTGGTCCCCCTGGGCCTCGAATATATGCAGACGGTCGCCTACATCCTCGTTATCGCCGCGCTGGTCCAGTTTGTGGAGATGTTCCTCCAGAAATCCGTTCCCTCCCTGTATCAGGCGCTGGGCATCTATCTGCCGCTCATTACGACAAACTGCGCGGTGCTCGGAGTCGCCCTGCTCAACACCCAATACGGCTACGGCTTTGTCGAGAGCGTCGTCTACGGGATAACGGGCGGAGTCGGCTTCCTGATTGCGATCGTGCTTTTTGCCAGCGTTCGGGAGCGGCTGGAGCTGACGGCCGAATATCCCGAGGCTTTCGAGGGCTTCCCCATCGCCCTCATTTCGGCGGGGCTGGTGGCCCTTGCCTTCATGGGCTTTTCGGGCCTCAAGATATCGTAGGGAGGCTTTGGCTATGAACAATATTTTATACGCCGTCGCCGTGCTCGGCGGGCTGGGGGCCTTTTTTGGGCTGCTGCTGGCCATCGCCTCAAAGGTGTTCGCCGTGCGTACGGATGAAAAGCTGGAGGCGATCCTCGCCTGCCTGAGCGGTGCAAACTGCGGAGCCTGCGGCTACGCCGGCTGCGCGGCTTACGCCGCCGCCGTAGCGGCGGGCGCGCCCATAGACAGGTGCATACCCGGCGGCGACGAGACCGCCAAGCGCATAGCCGACATCATGGGCGCGGCTCCCGCGAAGGTCGAAAGGCTGGTCGCCTTCGTGCGCTGCAGCGGCGGCGACAAGACCTACGACAAATATGCTTACGAGGGGATAAAGAGCTGCGCCATGGCGGCGTCCTCCATAAGCGGGGGCCAGCGCTCCTGCGTCTACGGCTGTCTCGGCTACGGAGACTGCGCGAGGGTTTGCCCGCATGGCGCGATAAGCATATCGGGCGGCGTCGCTCTCGTGGACCGCGAAAAATGCAGGGGCTGCATGCTATGTCTTGCCGCCTGCCCCAAAAAGCTGATAATCAGGATACCTTACTCGGCCGCCAGCACGATAGCCTGCGCAAATACCGACAGGGGCGGGCTAACGCGCAACGTCTGCCAGGCCGGCTGCCTGGGCTGCAAGATCTGCGAGAAAAACTGCCCGCACAACGCCGTGCATGTCGAGAACAACGTTGCCGTCAAGGACTTTTCAAAATGCACAAACTGCGGCGTCTGCGCCGAAAAATGCCCCCGCAAGCTGATAAAGCCGCCCTCCGGCCGGCTCGAGGAAAGGGCCGAATAGACGGCAAGACGAACTGCGGGGAACGGGACGGCCCGTTCCCCTTCTTAGAATAACCGAAAGGAACAGCTTTAACCTTATGATCTATAACAATGTGCTTGAGGCCGTAGGCCATACCCCCATGATACGCCTTCAAAGGCTGCCGGACCCCGACGGGGCCGAGGTGCTCGTCAAATACGAGGGCCTCAATGTGGGCGGCTCCATAAAGACCCGCACGGCATACAACATGATATTGGCCGGAGAAAGGGACGGAACCATAACTCCGGACTCGATAATAGTGGAGCCCACAAGCGGGAACCAGGGCATAGGCCTGGCGCTTGTGGGCGCGGTAAGGGGATACAGGACCATCATAATTATGCCCGATTCGGTCAGCAGCGAGAGGAAGCTCCTTGTCGAGCACTACGGCGCCGAGGTGATGCTGATTCACGACGAGGGCAATATAGGCGACTGCATACAGCGCTGCCTGGACGCCGCCCTCCGCATGGCCGAGGAAAACCCGAAGGTGGTCATACCCCAGCAGTTTAAAAACCCCAACAATCCCCTGGTCCACAAGCACCATACGGCGCTGGAGATACTCGAGCAGGTGGCCGGGCCCATACACGGCTTCTGCTCGGGCGTCGGCACCGGAGGCACGCTGTCGGGCATAGGCGAGACGCTCAAGGCTCTGAACCCGGACATACTCATTTGGGCGGTGGAGCCCCAAAACGCCGCCATACTTGCCGGCGGCACCATAGGCACGCACCTCCAAATGGGCATAGGCGACGGCCTGATACCCGAGAACCTGAACGTGAACATTTATGACGACGTCTACATAGTGTCGGACGAGGAGGCCATAAAAACGGCTAAGGCCCTTGCCAAATACGAGGGCCTCATGTGCGGCATATCCAGCGGCACCAACGTGGCCGCCGCCTTGCAGCTTGCCAAAAAGCTCGGGAAGGGCAAGACCGTCGTCACCATACTGCCCGACACGGCGGAAAGGTACTTCAGCACGCCCCTGTTTGGATGATCTTTTCTCCCACCTTGTATATGTCGCCCGCCCCCACGGTGATAATCATATCGCCCGGGCGGGCTTCCTTTTCCAGCATAGCCGCCAGCCCGTCAAAATCGGGGCAGTAAACGGCACCCTCTATCCTGTCGGCCAGCTCTTTTGAGGATATCCCGACGGTGTTTTTTTCCCTGGCGGCGTAAATCTCCGCCAGATATACCTTGTCCGGCAGCCTCAGCTCGCTTATGAAGTCCTCCAGCAGGGCCTTTGTCCGCGAGTAGGTATGCGGCTGGAAAACGCAGATGATGCGGGCGTAGCCCATGCCCGCCGCGGTCTGGAGCAGGGCGCGGAGCTCCCTCGGATGGTGCGCGTAGTCGTCGTAGACGTCGGCGCCGTTGCAGCGGCCCTTGTATTCCAGCCTTCTTCCGGCCCCCCCGAAGGACTCGAGGCCGGCCCGGATATGCTCCGGCCCTACGCCCAGCTCGAGTGCGGCCGCCGCCGCCGCCAGGGCGTTGTATATGTTGTGCCTTCCCCCTATCCTCAGCTCCGCATGCGTCAGGAAAGCCCCCCTATGCAGCATGTCGCAGGAGGCCGTCCTGCCGAGGTCTACATTTACGGCCCTAATATCGGCCTTCCCGGAAAGCCCGAAGGTAACAACCCTTTTTGCCGTCCCCTCGAGGGCGGCCATGGTGTTCTCGTCGTCAAGGTTCGCCACGACGCAGCCGGCATCCGGCACAAGCTCGGCGAATCTCCTGAACGAGCTTTTTATCTCGTCTATCCCGGTGAAAAAGTCCAGATGGTCCGCGTCCACGTTGAGTATCACCGCCACGGTCGGGGAAAAGCTGAGGAAGGAATTGCAGTATTCGCAGGCCTCCAGCACTATGTCCTCCCCCTCCCCGGTACGGCAGCCGGAGCCGATGAGCGGCAGGTAGCCGCCAATCATGACCGTGGGGTCGCGCCCGGCGGCCATGAGGATATGCGTAACCATGGAGGTGGTCGTCGTCTTTCCGTGGGTGCCCGCCACGCACACGGCGTTTTTATATTTCATCATGATGGCGCCCCAGGCCTGGGTGCGCTCGAAAACGGGAACGCCAAGCTCCCTTGCCGCCATGACCTCGGGGTTAGAGTCCTTCGCGGCGGCGGTGCGCACCACAAAGTCCGCGCCTTTCACGTTCTCCGCCGAGTGCCCCAGATAAACCGGTATACCCTTATCCCTAAGGCGGTCCACCGCGGCGCTCTCCCGCTCGTCCGAACCCCTTATTTCAATGCCCGCGGCCTTTAGCGTTTCGGCCAGGGCCGACATGGAGACCCCTCCGATGCCCACCAGATGCCCCTTCATGCCCGGCTTCATATAGTTGAAGAAATCCGATACAGTCATATTAGCTTCCTCTTATTTTTATCAAAAATACAGCCTCAATGAAGTATATTCCACTTCTCCCGCCATTACAATAAGCGGGCCGATTTTCCTTCTGCTTATTGACAAAGCATGAAACCGTGGTACAATTCTCGCAGACAATAAAATTCATGTCAGAGTAGGAACACGCGCATCAAGTGCCGGAGGATGGGAAGTCGCCTCCGGACGAAAAATCCGAAATATGCTCGGGTTTGTGTTGCGTTTCCGCGTCCGCTGGCACAATATCAGGATTTGGCGCCCATAAAGGGCAATATTACCCTCTTTTTGTGTTGGCAAAAGAGGGCGTTTTTATTTCACGAAAATTGCCTGAAAAAGGCAAAAATTTATATCCGGCGGGCCGCTCGCCTAAAAGCGGCAGCCGCGGAGCGAGCCGAGGGTCTGCCCTCCGGGCGTCCCTCCTCGTTGGCTCTGCGGCGCAGGGAGCTAATATGTTCACCTATCAGGAAGCGCTCGATTACATCCTCGGCACACCCAACCCCGGCTCCGTATACGAGAGGAACGTGATAAACACCCTGCTGAAGGAGCTTGGAGAGCCGCAAAAGGGCATGAAGTACGTCCATATAGCGGGCACCAACGGGAAGGGCTCCACCTCGGCCTTCATGGCCTCTATACTGCGCTGCGCCGGCTACCGGACGGGCCTGTATACCTCGCCCTATATACAGCGCTTCAACGAGCGCATACAGGTAAACGGCGTGGAGATACCCGACGAGGCCGTGGCGGAAATCACCACCGAAATAGCGGCGGCAGCCGAGCGCGTGCAGGCCCAGGGATATCGCCGGCCCACAATATTCGAGCTGATAACCGCCCTTGGCTTTGTCTGGTTCAGCCGCAGCAGGTGCGACATAGTTGTTCTTGAGGTGGGCATGGGCGGCAGGCTGGACGCGACAAACGCGATAGACGAGGCAGAGGTTTCCATAATCACAAACATAGGCTTCGACCATATGGAGTTTTTGGGCAATACCCTGCCTCTGATAGCGCGCGAAAAAGCCGGCATAATAAAGCGGGGCGGCACGGTTGTGCTGTACGGCCAGAGCGAGGAGGTGGAAGCCGTTTTCAGGGCCGTCTGCGAGGAGAAAAACGCGGTCCTGCTGCGCTCCGACAGCTCCCTGGCGGTAATAAGGGAGTATGGGCTGGACGGCACTACGTTTGATTTCGGCTCACACAAGGGCCTTAAGATATCGCTGCTTGGCCGCTACCAGGCGCGCAACGCCTGCACCGCCGTCACGGCCGCCGAGGCTCTGCGGGGAAAGGGCTGGGCTGTCACCGAAAAGGCCCTGCGGGAGGGCCTTGAAAAGGCGCACTGGCCCGGAAGGCTTGAGCTGCTGCGGCGCGACCCCGTCGTCATAGTCGACGGGGCCCACAATCCGCAGGGCGCGGAGGCGCTGATGGAGGCAATGGGCCTGCTGTTTCCGGGCAAAAAGCTCAACATCGTAGTCGGCGTTCTGGCCGACAAGGACTACGCCTCCAGCATAGACATAGCCGCGCCCTTTGCGAAAAAGTTCTACGCCGTGACGCCTCCCAGCTACCGCGCCCTGGCCTCGGAGCGCCTTGCCGACGAAATACAACGCCATGGCGGCGTGCCCGTAAAGTCCTTCGGGAGCATACCCGCCGCTCTTCAAGCCGCGCTGAACGAGTCTGAAAGCGACGACGTTGTCTGCATCTTCGGCTCCCTTTACCAGGTGGGCGAGGTGCGCTCGTATTTCGGGAGGAGCTCGTTTTGAAGGGCAAGACAACTTTTATTGAGGATATTAAAGTATTCGGCAAAGCCCGCGCGCTGACCCTTTCCGCCATGCTTGCGGCGATGAGCGTCGTCATCGGCATCGTCTGCAAAAATTTTCTCACCTATATCTACTACAGGATAACCTTTGAAAACCTTCCGGTCATTTTTGCCGGCATCCTGTTCGGGCCCTTTGTCGGCGCCGTTGTCGGGGTATGCGCGGACGCGGTAAGCTGCCTGGCCTCCTCGAATCCGAGCATCAACCCTGTCATATCGCTGGGGGCGCTTCTGGTCGGCTTTACCTCTGGTCTTGTTTCCCACCACATTAGCTTCAAAAGCGAAACCGCGAGGCTCGTTGCCTCCGTGGCCATGGCGCACCTTATAGGGCAGGTCATAGTAAAGTCAATAGGCAAAATGCTCTGGTACGGCATGCCCTGGTGGGGCGCCTTCATAGGGCTTGGCATCTCCGCTTTTGTGGGAACTCTAGAATTTTTTGCCATAAGGCTGCTTCTGGACAATCCCGGTATAAAAAAAGAGCTTGACAAATTTATCTGAGCCGCCCCGATCGGCGGCCCATGGAGAATATGAGAAATGAGCAATGAATACGTCCCCGCTTTTTTGCGCGACCCGAGGTGGAAGGGGAGCAAGCCCGGCCTTGAGAGGATAGGCGCGCTGCTTGGCTCTCTGGGAAACCCGGAAAAAGATATGAAATTTGTGCACGTGGTCGGCACCAACGGAAAAGGCTCCACCTGCGCCTGCATATCCTCATGCCTGACAAAGGCCGGTTACCGAACCGGCCTGTACATCTCGCCTTACGTCCTCGGCTTCAACGAGCAGATGCAGGTGGACGGGCGTCACATTTCAGACTCCGAGCTTGACGAGCTGGCAGAAGCGGTAAAGCCCCATGCCGAGGCTATGCCCGACCCGCCGACGGAGTTCGAGCTTACCACGGCGATGGCCCTGCTGCATTTCAGGCGCAAGGGCTGCGACATAGCGGTGCTGGAGGCCGGCATGGGCGGGGCCGAGGACGCCACCAACATAATAGGCGCGCCCGAGGTGGCCGTAGTTTGCGCCATAAGCTACGACCACTGCCAGTGGCTGGGCGGCACACTCGCCGAAATCGCCGAAGCGAAGTCCGGAGTAATTAAGAGGGGCTGCGACGCGGCCGTATACGGCAGCGGCCCGGAGGCCGACGAGGTTGTGGCAAAAAAATGCGCCGAAGCCGGAGCCCGCATCCGCAAGCCCGACTTCAGCCTTCTCAATATCAAGGAAACCGGCCTTGAGGGCTGCGTATTCGACTACGGCGGCATGAAGGACCTAAGGCTGCCGCTCGCCGGAAGCTACCAGCCCAAAAACGCGGCGCTGGCCATAACCGCGCTAGGCCTGCTGCGGGACAGGGGCTGGAATATAACGGATGAAAACATAGCCGACGGGCTGGCTTCAGTCCGCTGGCCGGGCAGGTATGAGGTTATTAGCAAAAAGCCCGTCGTAATACTGGACGGCTCGCACAATCCCCACGGCATGGAAGCTACGGCCGAGAGCCTGAAAAAGCACTTCGGGGACAAAAAGCTGATATTTGTCATCGGAGTGATGGCGGACAAGGACGTGGGCGGCATGCTGAAGTCCATCCTGCCCCTGGCCGAGAGGTTTTTTGCCGTCGAGCCTCCGAACACCCGCGCGATGAAGGCCGAAAGGCTTGCCGAGCTCATTTCGTCTGCCGGCGGGAACAGGATACCCGCGCATGCCTGCGCCACCGTCAGCGAGGGCGTCGAGGCTGCGCTTAACGCCGCCGGCCCGGAGGGCGCGGTGGTCGCCATAGGCTCCCTTTACTTTTCCGCCGAGATAAGAAGCGCCGTCGAAGAGGCCGCTGCGCGCCGGGCTTTGCCGAGCGCGAACTGAAGGCCCTTTACCGCCCGACCGGCGGCTGCCTGAAGAATCTTTCTTTTACTCGCTCGCACAGCCGCACGACCGGAATGCAAAGCAAAAACCACTGGGCGAAAAACAGCGGGCAAATCTGGCCCATAAGGTTGAAGCGGTGATGGGAGTAGCTCCATACGTTCCAGCCCAGCAGGATGTTTACTATCCCGCCGGCCACGAACTCTACGGCGCTGATTATGAACGCTCCCATCACCCATTTTTGCCATCGCCTGGCCTTTATTTTATTGCTGGCCAGATAGATGAGCAGCAGGGCAAGCCCTCCGGCAAGCGTCATTGTCCAGTGGGTATGCCCGCGGTATATTATCTCAAGCAGGCCGTAGCCCGCTCCTCCCCCGACGAATACGGAGAGGTATTCCGCCGTTTTCTTCATAGCCTTAGTATAGGCCGGCTTTATTTTTTTATGCGCTTATGCGGAATTTTTGTCAATATTAGGGAAAGCGCCGCTCCCCTCCTGCTTCCGAGGAACTCGAGCGGTTATTGAGATTGAAAAAACGAACGGGCAAGCCGGCTAAGCTCTTGCTTGCCTGACGCATCGGGCTCAATAATAAACCCGCTCCACATTATATCCGTCGGCGGCAAGGCCGGATATTATCCCATCCTCACCCAGCAGGTGGGCGATGCCGACGAGGAAAAATACCTTCTTGTCCCCGGCCAGATATTCCTCGGCCTTTGCCAGCATGGTTTTGTTGCGCTGCGTCAACACTATGTCGTTGAATTGCCTGTCCATTTCTATCAGCCTCGTCTTTTCCTCCTCCGTATATCCGGCAAGGACAGGGTCGTCGGGATCGTAGTCGTCGTAAAGCAGCCCGGAAAGCGCCGCCTCGTCGCCGCTGAAATAGGCCGAGTACAGGTCTTTGGCCAGGCTGCTCCCTTCCTTATATTTGTCGATGGATGCCGAGATGTACAGATCCCAGAGCTCGTCAGGAGCTTTTTTCAGCATGTCGAGCTGGAACTGCTGGCTTTCCATGGAAAGCACCTCCTTGCCTGTGGCGTGGGCAAGGCTGGCAAAGTACATGTCCACCCCGTAGGCCGTATCAAGCCCCAGCAGCTTGTAGACCGCCTGGTCTATAATGCTGCTCCACCCCGAAGCCTGCAAATAATCGTACATGGAATTGTACAAACCCTGCTCCGTCAGAAACGCCACGGCCTTATCATAGGTTTCGCGGCTGATATGGTCGGTAATCTTCGTGCCGTCCTGATACATCAGCTCCATTTGAGCCTGCATGTAGAGATTGAAGTCCAGGGCAGCGTCCACGATGTCATACTCAAGCGCCAGCGCGTCGCAGCTGTCGAAGGCGTCCGTTACCGTCCTCGGCAGCCCGTAAAGGGAAGCGTCCGCCGCGTGCATGGAGCCCATGAGATACATGGCCGCCCCGCCCTCAGGCGGCGTGACCTTCCAAAGCATAGGCCTGGCGGAGCTTTCCGTTTCATAGGTGAGCTTGCTCAGGGGCGAATAATAGTTCATCAGGAGCGATACGAGCTGCTCTCCCTCTCCGAAAAGCGCCGTCACGGCGACTCCGTTTTTTTCAAACTCGCAAAAAACGGTGGAGTATGAATAGACGCTGTAGGGCCTTGTATATGCCCGCGCCTCGTCGAGCCTTACAAAGGCGCCGCAATTTTCAATTGTGGATTCCCACATCTGCCCGAGAGTTTGGGCGTCTATCTGCGCGGCCAGCATGGGGCCGAACTTATCTGCGCAGCCCTCGTAATCGCCGCCGACAAGCATCATCGCAAAGTCGCTGGCCGCTTTTATGTAGTCCGGAGCCTGTTCCTCGGCTTCCGAGTCCGGCCCGGAGGAAGCGGAAGGCTCGCCCGCGTCCGACGGCAGCTCCGTGCCCGCTGACGAAACGCCCGCGGAATCGGCCTTAGCCTCGACGGGCTCGGCATTCCGGCAGGCGGGCAAAATAAAAATCAGCGCTAGACAAAGTAAGGCGCTTATTATTCTTTTCATGGATCTCCCTCGATTTTTACCAAAATTAGCGCAACGATTTCAAAAATGCTAGCACTTATTTGCTCTTTTGTCAATAAAAACCAAACTAAGGCCGCAAACAGCGCCCGCCTGAAAACGCCAAAGCGTTTTCAGGCGGGCGCGGGTCCGCTTAAGGGGTTTTGAACAACTATATGCTATTGATTTGCCTTATAAGCGGCATGGTGCTGCTTCAGCTCCTCAAACAGCTCCCTTTCGCAGGTCGGAAGCTGCTTCAGGCACATTTCGTACACGACGCACTTGCGGCAGTCGCCGAAGTTTGGGCATTTGGCATTCCAGCAATCGCATTCAAACTTGTCCGCTTCACGGGCGCTCGCCATTGCCGTGCGCATTTCCCCGAAAGCAACTTTCGGCGGATTGTCTCTCCATTTGAATTTGTTCGGCTGTGCCAATATGTTTTTTTCGTCCGGCATTTTGTCGGCTCCTTTCATCATTTTCATAGAAAACCCGGAAACGCCTGTTCATGCCCGCCGCGCTTTAGCGGAACGCTTGCCAAATGCGCGCTATTTGTCGCGGCTGAATATGATGTAATGCTCCTCCAGGTCTCCCAGCAGCGATCTTTGGCAGGTCGGAAACTGCTTCAGGCACAAATGAAACACTATGCACTTCCGGCAATCGCCGTAGAATACGCAATGCGTATTCCAGCAGTCGCATTTCATTTCATGCGCCTTTTTTGAGCAGGCGAAGGCCGCGCGCATCTCCTCGGTTGAAACGGACGGGGCTTCGTCTTTCCACTTGTACTTGTTTGGCTGCTTGAGCGGGTTCTTGATTTCTGCCGGCTCGTTGCTTTCCTCCATGCCGCCGAAGGGGTTCATCATCCTTTGGAATTCTTTTACGGCTTCAGGCTTCAGCATGGAAGTTATAGCCTCCATGCCTTTCCTGAAGGAATCCGGGTCGAAGCCGCCTTCTTGCGGCGGCCTGAACAGCTCCCCCAGGGCCGCCGCCATTTCTTCCCGCTTGCCGTCCTGCGTGCGTTCCATGATGAAATCGAAAAACATTTTTGGTCCGTTGTCCATATGCGGTTCTCCTTTTATATTTTAATTTAATTTTTCTTCAATTCATTTTTCTGCCGTCGTCGGCTGGCATCCAAAGCCCGTTTAAGCTGAAGGCGCAGGCGTCCGGCGCCCTGCGGCCCTCGCCCGGCTCGCGGAGCGGAGCCCTGGTTCATGCCGGCCTATTTCAGCGGCAGGGAGACCGCATCGGAGAGGCCGCCCCGGTAATCCGTACCGCTCTGGCGCACGACGGCGCAGACCGCGTATCTGCCGTCCTCCGCAGGCTGGCTGTCTATAAATTCGGTGGCCGAGGCACCCCTGGTGCGGGCGTATTCTACGTAGCCGCCCGCCTTTTGATCATAACGGTATATTATATAGCCGAAGGCCTGGGGGACCCTGTCCCATGTGAGCCTGGCCGACTTTTCCGCGGCTTGCGAGGACAAGGCCTCGGCCTTCAGCCCCGTCACACGGCCCGGAGATGTGACATAACGCATGTTCATATCCACTTGAACGCTTATGCCCTCCACCTTGCCCGCGCTGCTGTACTGCCAGAAGGAGTAGGCTCCGTTGTAGCGTGTCTGGACGCCCCAGTTGGCAAGCCATACCCCGTATCCCTCGCTCTCGAGCGCCTCCGCCAGCCCGTCCGAGAGCATGTCCACGCCGGTGTAGACCATGGCCGTATATCCGGCCTTCTCTATGGCGCGGCAAAAGGCAAGGCATATCTCCGCATGTTCCCGGCCGGAAAGCCCCGCCTCATAGAGGCGGCCCAGCAGCCTGCCGTCCTGGTCCGAGGCCATTTCATAGTCCATGAAAACCGGCAATGTCAGCTCGCGGCCGTCGATCAGTCCAAGCAGGAAGGCCGCTTCCTCCTCGGCCTCGGCGACGGAGGTCGCCTGTGAAAAGAAATATACGCCGACGTCAAGCCCCGCCTGGAGGGCTCCGGAAATATTGGCTTCAAAGTTGTCGTCGGCGTTGAGCGTGCCCTCAGCGCCGTAGCCTCTGAACCCGGCCCTTATGACGGCAAAATCTATGCCCGAGGCCTTTACGGCCTCCCAGTCAATGTCAAGCTGATACCTGGCCACGTCTATGCCGCGGTATTCCGCGTCGCAGATTTTTTTCCATTTGGCGTACAGAGCCGTGTTTTCGGTCAGACTCTTAGAAAAGTCAAAGCGCTCGGTCAGCCGGCTGTCCGAGTACCAGCCCTCGAATATGTAGCCCTCCCGCTCCGGCGGGGGCGGCTCGGGCACGGAATCTCCGAAGGCTATCTCGGCTTCGGGCACATCCGTGCCGCCCCAGGAGTCGAAGGCGACGTAGACTATCTTAATCCAGCCGGCGTAGAGGGTCACGTCCTCGTTCCTGCCGAGCTCAAAGTCGAAGGGCAGCGTCAGCTCCGGGTCGGCGTACCAGCCGTCAAACCAGTAGCCCGAGCGCTCCGGGTCGGCGGGCCTTTCCACCCTGTCCCCCAGCTTGAAGCGCAGGTATTCCGGCTCGCCGTAGCCTAGCTCCAAGGTAGCCGTATACGGAGGCCTGAAGCTGGCCTTGCCAGGCTTTATTTCGACGGTATAAAAGGGCGAAGCGTGCGTCTTGCCCCATATTTTCAGGCCTTTCCCGCCCTCGGCAAACAGCGAGGCCCTTTCAGATACTGAAAAGCAGCCCGTGGCGAAGACGCCGGCCCTTTTTCCGCTCGCGTCAAGCCGTCCGTCGCCGAAAACGCATAAATCGCCGAGGACGCAAACGCCGTATTTGCCGCCCGCTACGCTGCTGTCGCCCCTGAGCTCAATATTAAGGCTGCCCTCCGAGCGTATGCCTCCGTCTATCTCCGCGCCGGTCAGGGTCAGCAGCCTTTTGTCGGCGTCGTATTTTACCGTGCCGCCGCCGGCTTCGAGCTCGCTTTTCGATGCCAGCTCGATATCTCCTATCCAGACACGCTCGGGCGCGGCAAAAAGCGAGCCCGCGGCGAATACGCAAAGCAGCAGGGCGCATGAGGCGATGATAAGCAATATGTATTTTATTTTTATTTTCATATATCCCACGAATTTATTATACATGCCGCTTGCCCGCAAGGCAAGAAAGATGTACACTGGAATTATGAAATATCAACAAAGGCTTTGCCTTTCAAGGCGGCTTCAATTATATTTTTTAACCGGCGAGTAATACTGCATATTGTAAGGAGGTACCGACATGACATTTGAATACCGGCAGAACGCCCCGGTCATATTCGGAGCGGGGGCGATTTCGGCGCTCGGCGGGAGGGTTAAGGCGCTTGGCTGCAAAAAGGCCCTCTGCGTATACGACGCGGGCGGAGAGGCGTCCGGCGGGGTAGCGAAGGCTATTGGCAGCCTTGAGGCGGCCGGAATAGCCTGCGTGCGCTTCGGCGGGGTCCGGCCGGATGCGCCGATGGAAACGATAGACGAGGGCGGAGAGCTCGGCCTGAGGGAAAAAGTGGACTGCATAGTGGGCATAGGCGGCGGCAGCTCGCTGGATTCGGCCAAGGCCATAGCCATTCTTATGACCCATCCTGGCCCGATAAAGCGGTATGTCCTGGCCAGGCCCATAGCCGTTAAAACCGAAGTCCCGGTCGTGTGCGTCGCGACTACGGCCGGCACCGGCTCCGAGGTCACCCATGTGGCCATAGTCAACCGCACCGACGTAAACGCGAAGTGGAGCGTCTTTGTAACCCCGACTCTCGCCGTTGTGGACCCGGAGCTGACGCTGACCCTGCCCAAAAGGGAGACAGCAAACACGGGGCTCGACGCGTTGTCGCACGCTGCGGAGAGCATTACCTGCACAGCCTCCTCGCCGCACTCTGATCTGCTTGCCCTTGCGGCGATACGCAAAATATTCGACAACCTTTACACCTGCTGGAGCGAGCCGGGCAATCTGGCCGCGCGGACTGAAATGGCGCTGGCCAGCAACTGGGCCGGGATAGCCTTCGACGAAGCCATGTGCCATGTGGGGCACAGCCTTGCCGACGCTCTCTCCAGCGCCTTCCACACGCCCCACGGCTACAATTGCGCCATCGCGCTGCCGGAGGCGCTCGCCGCCGCCGCTCCCGCAGCGCCGGACAAGCTCCGCCTTATAGCCGAGGCCATGAGGCTGCCACTGAAGGGCGGCGAGAGCGGAGAGGAGCTGGCGGCCGCCGTTGCGGGCGGCATCCGCGGCCTCATGCGGTCCATGGAGGTAAAATCCCTCAGGGAGCAGGGCTTCGACCGATCCCGGGTTCTGGCCTGCGCGGGCGAGGTGGCCGAAAACCATCTGAGCAGCTACTGCCCCGTCAAAATAACGCCCCAGGTTGCCGAAACGCTGCTGGCGCGCATGTACGACAACTACTGACGCGTTCCCGTAACCATAATATGAGGACATGCCCGGAAAAATTCCGGGCATGTCCGGCGTACGGGCTACATCAGCGCCCTGCGCAGGTATCGGGTTTTTGAAACGGCGTACATAGCCGCGGACGAAACGGAGGAAGCGGCGGCAAAGCCGAGCGGGACGGCCAGAACCGCAGGCAGTCCCGCGGCAAAGCGGCCGAAGGCGCTCAATACGAGGACATGTGAAAGATAGATGCCGTAGGTCAGCCTGGAATACGAGCCGAAAAAGCGCGCCGCCGACCGTGAAAGAGCGGGGGCGTTTTTGGCCAGCGTGAAGGCGGCCGCGGCGGTCATATAATTTGTGACGGAGTAGCCCTCGTTGAAAACCATATTTATCTCCCCGGGCGAGGATTTGAGATAGTTGCCCGCCGCGCCGCCTATCAGGGCCAGGACGCCGCAGGCATATATCGCCCTCCTAAAAGCCCTGCTTTGCGGGTAATGCCCCAAAATATAGCCCATGACGAAGTAGCCGGCATAGCCCTCGACCAGCGAATTGAAAATATATACGTAAAAGGGGGCGACGACGTTTACGAGGCGGAAAAGGGTTGTCGGGAGGAGTATGACAAGCAGGAAGCAGAAAGACTGCTTCAAATCGCAGGCGTCGGTTATCCGTTTCAGAAAGGGCGCCAGCAGGTACAGGCCCGTTATCTCATATACATACCACAGGTGGTATTTGCTGCCCTGCACCAGCAGCTCGGAGAAGAAGACGCCGAGGTCGAGGCTTTGCCCCGAGGCCATCCTGCCGGCGACGAAATAGACGACATCCCAGACAAGAAAGGGGGGCAGTATTTTAAGCAGGCGCCTTTTGTAAAAGCTTTTAATGTCCAGCGTCCTGTCGTCGCTCAGAAGCAGATAGCCGCTGATTGCAAAAAACAGGGGAACGCCCATGCGGGCAAAGCCGCTGAGGATGTTGCAGGCCCACCAGGTCCTTGTTCCGAACAAGGCCCCGTCGGTTATGTACGGGGATATGCAGTGCAGCAGTATGACAAGATTGATGGCGGCGGCGCGGAGCAAATTGAGGTATTGTTCTTCTTTTTTTACCGAAAGCATCTCAACTGAAACCTTTACGCAAATTCGGAAGATATTTTACAGCTCTCCGCCCGCCTTTGCAATTATTTTTTATGCGCCCCCCTTTCTTTCGCTTCTTTAAATGATATGAAGCCCGCACTCCGGCATATAATTGTACGGGACAAACCTCGCTGAGACGCAGAAGGAGGAGGGCGCTTATCCTGTATGATGGCCTGGGCAATTGGGCTGACCTTGGCCGCCGGAGTGCTGGGGACGGGCCTCGGCGGTGCGGCGGCCTGCTTAACCGGGCGGGCATCCCCCAAGACCGCGTCCTCGCTCCTCGGCTTTGCGGGCGGCGCGATGCTTGGCGTGGTTTGCTTCGATCTAATAGCCGACGCGATAGGCGGCGAACAAGGCGGCGTTTTTCTCGCCTCCGCGGGAATCCTGCTGGGCTGTCTTGCAATCCATCTGCTTAATGATATTATAGAGCAGGCCTCCGCCGCCCGGCGAAAAGTCGGCGCGCGGACGGGGCCGGGCCGGGGCGGAAAAATGTCTCATGAGCTGTTCAGGGCGGGAGCCGTCATGGCGGCCGCGATAGCCCTTCACAACCTTCCGGAGGGGATGGCGATAGGCGCCGCCTGCGCGTCCGGCGGCGCGGGGCAGGCTGCGCGGTTAAGCGGCGGCGGCTTCATGCTTGCCCTGGTCATAGGGCTGCACGACGTGCCCGAGGGCATGGCGGTTGCGGTCCCTCTCGTCGCGGGAGGCATGAAGAGGAGCAGGGCGGCGCTTTACGCCGCGCTCAGCGGCGTGCCGACGGCCGCCGGAGGGGCGATAGGCTATCTGGTGGGAGCGATGAGCCCCTTTGCGCTCTCGCTTGCCCTAAGCTTTGCCGGGGGAGCCATGCTGTACGTGGTTTTCGGCGAGCTTTTACCCGAAGCCGCGCTGCTGCGGCGAACCAAGGAGCCCGCCTTCGCCGCGGTCGCGGGCATGCTGTTGGGAATGATAATCATTTACGCCGGGAAGGCCTAGAAAATAAACGGAGGAAAAATGAAAGGAAAAGCGCTTGTTACAGGCGGAGCCGGAGGAATCGGCAGCGCCGCCTGCCGCCGTCTTGCCGCCGAAGGCTGGCATGTGATAGTAAACTACAACACCTCAAGGGAAAAGGCGCTGGCCCTTGCCGCCGAAATTGGAGGCAGGGCGGTGCACGCGGACATATCCAGGCCGGAGGAGGTGCAGGCCATGTTCGACGAGGCGGGCGGTGTGGAGCTGCTGGTGAACAACGCGGGCGTTGCCCGCTTCGGCCTGATTACGGACCTGACTTACGAGGACTGGCGCAGGCTGTTTTCGGTAAACATCGACGGCGCCTTTCTCTGCTGCAAGGCGGCGCTTGGGCCTATGATACGCGAAAAAAAAGGCTGCATAATAAACATTTCATCCATGTGGGGACAGGTGGGCGCCTCCTGCGAGGCGGCCTACAGCGCCTCAAAGGCGGCTCTGATAGGCCTTACCAAGGCTCTGGCCAAGGAGCTTGCCCCTTCCGGCATACGCGTAAACTGCGTGGCCCCCGGCGTCGTCCTGACGCCCATGCTGAAGGATTTTACGACGGACGAGCTTGAGGCCCTGAGGGCGGAAACCCCGCTGGGCATGCTGGGCGAGCCCGAGGACGTGGCGGAGCTGATAGCATATCTCGCCTCGGACAGGGCAAGGTTCATGACCGGGCAGGTAGTCGGCCTCAACGGCGGCTTTGTCATTACCTGAGTCCGTCCCTGGGAAAAGCTTTTGGCAGATGCACTCTGCCCCGCATTTTTGCATAGAATATATACGGATAAGGGTGTTCATGATATGAGCGCCCTTATATTGATTATTATGGCGGGAGGCGGGTTGAGGGATGTGCGGAATAGCCGGCTTTATCGACTTTGCGGCTGATCTGACTGCGGCGGAGGCCGAAAAGGAATGCTTTGAAAAAATGAAGAGCGCCCTTAAAAGGAGGGGGCCCGACCAGGACGGGATCAAATATTATGAGAACGCGGCCCTGATCCACACGCGGCTTAGCGTCGTGGATCAGGAAAACGGAAGGCAGCCTATGATTTTTAAAGAGGGCGGCCGCGAGCTTTGCCTTATATACAACGGCGAGCTTTACAATACGGAGGAGCTGCGCCGAAGGCTGCTGACGAAAGGCTATCGCTTCGCGGGACATTCCGACACCGAGGTGCTGCTGAAGGCCTACGCCGAATGGGGAAGCGGCTGCGTGGATATGCTCAACGGGATCTTCGCCTTCGCGGTTTGGGATGAAAGGGAAAGGGAGCTTTTTATAGCCCGGGACAGGATAGGGGTGAAGCCTTTTTTCTTCGCGCTGAGAGCAGGCGCGTTTTTGTTCGCCTCGGAGCTCAAGGCCCTGCTGCTGCATCCCGCCGTCGAGCCGGTGATCGACGCCGGGTCGGTCGCGGAGCTCATCCTTATCGGGCCGGGCCGGACTCCGGGCTGCGGAGTTTTCAGGGGAATCGGGGAGCTTGAGGCCGGCTGCTGCGGCTTTTACGGCAAAAACGGACTGAAGCTGCGTCGGTATTGGACACTGACGGACAGGGAGCACTCCGACGGCTTTGAGAGCACGGCGGAAAAGGTCAGGCGGCTTGTGGAGGATTCCATTGAAAGGCAGCTTGTTTCCGATATGCCGGTCTGCGCCTTCCTGTCGGGAGGGCTGGATTCGAGCATAATATCCGCCGTGGCCGCGAAGGCGCTCGCAAAAAGGGGTGAAAGGCTCAAGACCTTCTCGGTGCATTACCTCGATAATGAAAAGTATTTCAGGGCTTCGAAATTCCAGCCCGACAGCGACGACGCTTATATAGACCTGATAAGCGGACGCATAGGCTCGGAGCATCATAAAATAGTCGTCGATACGCCGGCGCTGGTGGAGGCCCTGTATGCGGCGGTGGACGCCCGCGACCTGCCCGGCATGGCCGACGTGGATTCCTCCCTGCTGCTTTTCTGCGGCGAGGTGAAAAAACACGCAACGGTAGCCCTCTCGGGCGAATGCGCCGACGAAATCTTCGGCGGCTACCCCTGGTACAGGGACGAAAGCCTCAGGGAGGCCGAGGGCTTTCCCTGGGCGCAGTCCGCACGCTACAGGGCATCGTTTTTGAAGGATGAACTCTTGTCGGAAATAAGCCCTGAAAAATACGTGTACGAGCGCTATTATGAAACCGTCGAAGCCTCGTCGCTCCTGCCCGGGCTTCCTCCGCTCGAACGGCGCATGCGTGAGATGATGAATTTGAACTTCCGCTGGTTTATGCAGACCCTGTTGGACCGCAAGGACCGCATGTCCATGCATCACGGCCTGGAGGTCCGCGTGCCCTTCTGCGACTATCGCATCGCGGAGTACCTTTACTCCACGCCCTGGGAATACAAGGACTATCAGGGGCGGGAAAAGGGGCTGCTGCGCAAGGCCGCGGAGGGTCTGCTGCCGGAGGAGATACTGAGGCGCAAAAAAAGCCCATATCCCAAAACCCATAACCCCCTCTATCTTGAGGCCGTCTCGGAGCGATTGCGGGAGGCGGCAAGCGACGCGTCGTGCCCGTTGCCGGGAATAATAAAAAAAGAGGCGCTCTTAAAGCTGCTCGACGGGCAAGGGGAGGCCGCAGGACCGGTCCCCTGGTACGGCCAGCTCATGACTAGGCCCCAGACGATCGCGTATTTCTTGCAAATGGATTATTGGATGAGGAAATATAAGGTGCGTCTCGCGTAAACGCGCCGGAGGCAATATGGCGCTATTACGCTGAGCGCCGCTGCGGGATCCGCGACTTATAGCTTGATAAAAAAGGCGAGCCGGCGGGGCCGGCCGGAGTCGGTCCGCCGGGTGTTTACAAAGGCGTAAAATTGTATTATATTGTCCGCAAGGCACGCCGATGGCGGATTAAGATTGGGACCGGGCGGGGACGTATGTATTTAAAGGACAGGGCAAGGCGGCTGAAAACGAATCTGCCCGCGCTGGCGCTTGCGCTCAGGCACAAAAGAACGCCGTGGGCGGCCAAGGCTCTCGCGGCGCTTACGGTGGCTTACGCCCTGTCGCCGGTGGATCTGATACCGGACTTCATACCCGTGCTGGGCTATCTGGACGATCTGCTGCTCCTTCCCGCCCTGATCGCGCTGACCGTCAGGCTAATACCGGCCGCGGTGCTCGAGGAGTGCCGGGTTAAGGCGGCCGAAGCGCAAGGCGGCTCAAAAGGGAAGAACCGGTGGTACTGTGCCCTGCCCGTGCTGATTATATGGGGCGCGGCGCTTTTTCTGGTTTTGAGGGCCGTCTTTTTTAGGCGGAAATGAGCAAGGGGCCGCATTCGGCAGAGCGCTTTGCCGCTAAGCCAATCGGGCGGAATACAAGCCTCGGAATGGAGCGTTTTTATGATACTTAGCGAATACGGCTTTGTGAGGGCGGCCGCAGCCGTGCCTCGGGTATATGTCGGCGAAACCGGACGCAACGCGGAGGAAATCGCCGGCATGATAAGGGCGGCGGCCGAGGAGCACGGGGCAAGGGTTGTCGTCTTCCCCGAGCTTTCCATAACGGGCTATACCTGCGCCGACCTTTTCAATCAAAAGGCGCTGCTCGTCTCGGCCCTGGACGCTCTGGGCCGCATACTGGACAAGACCGGGGACCTGGATATACTGGCCGCCGTGGGCCTGCCTCTGGAGGCCGACAACCAGCTTTTCAACTGCGCCGCAGTCATCCATAAGGGCCGTGTTCTGGGCGTGGTCCCGAAAACTTATATTCCCAACTACAATGAATTTTATGAAAAGCGCTGGTTCGCCTCCTCCGCCTCGAGGATGAGCGACACCGTCCGTATTCTCGGAAGCGACGCGCCCTTCGGCGAGAGCCTGCTTTTCAGGGATGCCGAAAGCCAGCTTTGCGTGGGTGTGGAACTGTGCGAGGACCTGTGGATGCCCGTACCCCAAAGCTCCCTCCACGCGGTCAACGGAGCGAACCTGCTGCTGAACCTGTCTGCCAGCGACGAAACCGTGACTAAGTCCGACTACAGGCGGGAGCTGGTCAAGCAGCAGTCCGGCAGATGCTACGCCGGCTATGTGTTCGCCTCTGCGGGGCAGGGCGAGTCCACCACCGACGTGGTTTTCAGCGGCCACGCCATCATTGCGGTAAACGACAGCGTGCAGGCCGAGATGTCCTACAGCCGCGATTCGGCGCTGATTTACGGCGATGTGGACATAGAAAAGCTGATGAACGACAGGCGGAAGTTCAATACATTCATGGGCAGGGCGGGCTTGCCGACTTACAGGACCGTAGAGTTTACCATGAAGGACGACAGGGAGCTCAGCCTGAGCTTCAAGCCCAATCCCCGCCCCTTCATACCCGAAGGAAAAGGCGAGAAGGCCTCGAGGTGCAGGGAGATTTTCAAGCTGCAGGCCACGGGGCTGGCCGAAAGGATGAGAAAGACGGGTATAAAAAAGGCCGTCATAGCCATATCCGGGGGTCTCGATTCCACGCTCGCCCTCCTTGTCACCGCCGAGGCGATGAAGGCAGAGGGGCTGCCGCTTGAAAACATAACCGCCGTGACTATGCCGGGCATGGGCACGACAGACCGCACCTACAACAACGCCATGACGCTCATGCGCGAGCTTGGCGCAACCGTCAGGGAAATACCGATTAAAAACGCCGTGCTGCAGCATTTCAGGGACATAGAGCACGACGCGAGCGTCTGCGACGTTACCTACGAAAACGCGCAGGCGAGGGAGAGATATCAGATCCTGTTCGATATCGCAAACCAGATAGGAGGCCTTGTTGTGGGCACAGGCGACCTTTCCGAGCTGGCCCTGGGCTGGTGCACCTACAACGGGGACCATATGAGCAATTACGGAGTCAACTCCGGCGTTCCCAAAACGCTGGTAAGGCACCTGGTGTCCTGGTATATGGAGACGACGGAAAATTTAAGGCTCGCCGCCGCCCTAAGGGACGTGCTGGATACGCCGATCAGCCCGGAGCTTCTTCCCGCCGACAGCGCAGGGAACATAGCTCAGCGGACGGAGGATCTTGTCGGCCCCTATGAGCTGCACGATTTTTTCCTCTACAACATGCTGAGGAACGGCTTTTCTCCGGCGAAAATACTGAGGCTCGCGGTTCTGGCCTTTGAGGGCGCGTACGAGCCGAAGGTCATCCGCAAGTGGCTGGAGGTCTTCTACAGGCGGTTTTTCTCGCAGCAGTTCAAGCGCTCCTGCCTGCCCGACGGGGTGAAGGTGGGCTCGGTCTGCCTGTCTCCCAGGGGCGACTGGCGCATGCCGAGCGACGCCTCGAGCCGTCCGTATCTTATCGAGCTCGAGGAGTCATGGCAAAAAATGGAGAGGGAAGTCCTGGAATGAGCGTCATGTCCGGCGGCAAAATCGATTTGAAAAAAGCTGTTGAAAACGAAATAGCGGCCTTTGTCGAAGACCAAGGCGGCCGCTGCGGCATGGGCGGAATATGGAGGCGGCCCCTTGTCGGCTTTGCCGACGCCCGGAGCACCGAGTTCCCGAGGCTGCGGGAAACGGCGCATCCGCGGCACGTCATGCCCTGGGAGGCGCTGGAGGGCGCGAAAACCGTCATAGCGTATTTTGTCCCCTTCACCGAGAGCATAGGCCGGGGCAACGCGGGCGCCGGGCTGGCCTCCGCCGACTGGGCCCGCGCCTATGAAGAAACCAACGCCATGCTCGCGAGGCTGAGCCGCCATCTTGCAGAGTGGCTTGCCAAGCGGGGCTATGCCGCCGCCTCGCCGGCCGAAGCGCTGGTTTTCGACAGGGTGAACATAACCTGCCGCTGGTCTCAGAGGCATGCGGCTAAAATAGCCGGGCTGGGCTCCTTCGGCCTGAACAACATGCTCATTACGGAAAGGGGCTGCTGCGGAAGGCTGGGCTCGCTCATAACGGCTATGGACGTAGAGCACGACAAGCCCTGGGACAAGGAGGCCTGCCTCTACAAAAGGAACGGGAGCTGCGGCGTCTGCGCCGCGAGGTGCCCGGCCGGGGCGCTGTCACCGGAAGGCTTCGACCGTGTCAAATGCTATGCGCAATGCCTTAAAAACGCGGAAGTCCACAGGGGCTACGGCAATTCCTACGCCTCGGCCGCGGGGGGAGAGGCGGAGGAGTCCGGCAGCGAGGTCTGCGGGAAGTGCCTGGCCGGCGTTCCCTGCGCCTTCAGGCGCCCATGAGCGGAAAAGACGGCCGGACAAGGGCATGAGGAAAAACAAAAACCCGCCGTGCTCGCGGCGGGTTTAGATCCATATTTGCCTTGGAGTTATGGAGTCACAGCGCGGCCTTTGCCTTTGCCGTCAGCTCGGCGAAGGCGGCGGGCTCGTTTATTGCTATCTCCGACAGCATCTTGCGGTTCATGTCCACGCCGGCCAGCTTCAGGCCGTGCATGAAGGTGGAGTAGTTCATGCCGTTGAGCTTGCACGCGGCGCTTATCCTTGTTATCCAAAGCTTGCGGAAATCCCTCTTTTTCCTCTTTCTGCCGACATAAGCGTAGGAAAGGGATTTCATGACGGCTTGGTTGGCCATTTTGAAATGCTTGGATTTGGAGCCCCAGTAGCCTTTGGCGTATCCCAATATTTTCTTTCTTCTCTTGCGCGTCATCATCGCGCCTTTTACTCTAGCCATATTAAGTGCCTCCTATATAAAGCAGTAAGATTCTTATTTGTAGGGGATCATGCGCTTGATCGCGGATTCGTTGGTGACGTCCGCATAGGTGCCCTGACGGAGGCCTCTCTTGCGCTTGGTGGTCTTCTTGGTCAGATTATGGCGCTTGTTCGTATGGGCGCGCTTAACCTTGCCGCTGCTGGTCAGGCTGAATCTCTTTTTTGCCCCGCTGTGGGATTTAAGTTTAGGCATAATGGTTCTCCTTCCGATAAATAATGTCTGCCGGACAAATCGCTATGCGATTTGTCCGCGCGGCGGAAGCCGCGAAAAAGGCATCAAAACGGGTTTTTATGCCTTTTGCGGCATTCCTTGATGTCTCACTGAACATGATGTTGTGAAAACGTCATGTTCAGATGCAAGATTTTTCAGGAAAATCGCTGAAAAACCTTGCATTTGAACAAATGAAAAATGCCATAAAAGCCGCATGGCGGCTGCATTTTTCATTTGTTCAGCGGGCATTAAATAGACTTACTTGGCGTTTTTGGGCGACAGAAACATGGCCATGAAGCGTCCTTCAAGCTTGGCAGGTTTGGTTACGACCGCGATGTCCGAGCACTGCTCCGCAAAACGGTTGAGCAGCTCTTCTCCTATTTCCGTATGAGTCATTTCCCGGCCGCGGAAACGGACGGTTACCTTGAGCCTGTCTCCGTCGGCAAGAAATCTCTGACCGCTTCTCAGCTTCGTATTGAAGTCGTTTATGCCGATGCCCGGCGACATGCGTATTTCCTTGACCTCAACTATCTTCTGGTTCTTCTTGGCTTCCTTGTCCCTCTTGGACTGCTCGAAGCGGAATTTGCCGTAATCCATGATCTTGCAGACGGGCGGAACGGAATTGGGTGCGATTTTTACCAAATCAAGATTCTTCTCAAATGCGATATCCAGTGCGTCCTCAACCTTCATAATGCCGAGCTGGGCGCCGTCCTCGCCTATGAGGCGAATTTCCTTGTCCTGGATTTCTTCGTTGATTTGATGAGCCACGTTACTGATGCAAAAACACCTCCAAATACTTTACAGCAATAAAAATAGCGCAGACACAAGCGCCCGCGCAACAACAGCAGCCCCCAAGCAAAACGGGGAGCCTCCCGGAAGGGGAGTTATACGGTGTTGACCGCGGCGCAGCTTTATGGCCGGGTGAGACGGTATGCCCGTCTGCTTTATTGTGCCTTGATATTATAGCGGAATAAAATGATTCTGTCAACGGTTTTTCGCATAAAATTGCCGTTATCAAATAACGCTTAAATTCTAATCTCGGAATTAGCCAGGGAGGGGGGGATAACGCTGACCTGAAATTGAGCAGCTTAAAATAACATAGTGTATGCGGAAGCTCTCTAAGAGGCGAAAGCTGGACGGCGCCCCCGGCCGTTCCGCCGCCTTATCGACTCCGGTTTCATCAGGCAGCCGCACCGCTTTCTCCCCGAATTGCCTATCATATGCGCTCATTGTCGGGCTCCCCCCTTGTTTTATCCTATTTTGCCTCATCATGGCTTTTTCTCGACCGCGCCTTTATTATTGCGGTCCGCTCCGTCGTTTTCACGGAGAGTATGAAAATAACACGGACTCTCAGTCTGCCTCCGAAAGGATGAGCCGCTTCGTCCGGATGCGGGGCAAGTTAATCCGCCCCGTATCCGGACGTTTTAAAAGTTTGCCGTTCTGGAGGCGCTTCACAGCGCCCTATAAAGCGGGCTATACGCAGCTTATCTAAGCTTTGGAGCGCTTAGGCGCAATCGGCTTTTGCTGAGGGGCAGTACGCGGCACAGAGGCCTTCCCGTTGTGTCATTCATCCGCGACTGTTGATATTTCAGGCCTCCTTTTTCAGCGCTCGGCATCAGTCGGCCCGTATTAGTATATATTTGTATGCCGCCATGTCGTCCGGATTGTAGATGGCTCCGTCCGAGCCGTCCGCGTTTGCGCTTGCACGGCAAACCCCGGCGCCATCGAGTACGGGAGCCTGGTTCATTGCAACCGCATCATAGCCTGCCGCTATGACGGCGCTGCCGGATATGGAAATTGAGCCAGCCCCCGCGAAAATGCCGTTGCCCGAGCCGGGTACTCCGTAGCGGCCGCACCTTGAGGTCACCGCCGCGCCGCCCGTGATTGCGACGCCGTCGGCGGCGTAAATACCGTAACCGTCGGAAAACTCCACAGCGGCATACACCTTTCCGCCAACGATCGTCACATTGTCGCCGTATATTCCATAATAGTTGAATACGTTGTTGGGGTACTCGATACTGGAGTTGAGAGCGTTGACTGCGCTTTGGCTGATCGCCACGTCGCCGGATGCGTAAATGCCGTTTGGAGTATTTACCGTACTATCGGTAATGCTTATATTGCCGCTTGCATAAATACCGCAACGGATGCCGTTTGCCGAATTCTCGCTTGAAGCCAAAACCGCGCTGTTTGCTATAACTATGTTTTCCGCAAAAATACCGCAGCTGTTTCCATCAGCGCCCGTGCTTTTCGCAATTACGGCAGCGCCGTTTTCTGTTGTAATGGTTCCTGCTGTGTAAATGCCATAGCAGGCGCTTTGGTCGGGCAAGCTCATGAAGTCATACGCTCCCAGAACGGTGAGCGTGCCCGGCCCGCGAATCGTCAAGTCGCCGTCGCACAGAATGCCGCAGCTTCTTCCTATGCGGCCGGATGCCAGATAATTGCTGCCATCCAATATGATGGCGGAGCCGCCGGGAACCCTTATGGCAAAATTGTCCGAAAAGCTGTCCGTACCGTCAGCCGCAATAACAGCAACATCTGTCAATGTAAGGGTTTTTGTTGCGCAATCCCAGTTCACGCCTGCGGCCGAATAATTTTGATTGGCATATGCATCTGCAGTAAAATCAAGCGCCCCCGAAATATTTGCCGTCCACTGAGCGGTATAGGTTGCGTCTTCGACCGGGGCGGTTCCCAAAAAGGCCGGCGACCAGCCGTTAAAGGCGTAGCCTTCCTGTGTCCCGGGGGATGATTCATAGACAAATTCGCCGTATAGGCAATCAAGCTCAACGTCCCACATGCTGCCGCCGTTTGAAGCAAACGTCATCCTAACCTTTTTACGCATATAGTATAGCTTGAGGACAAGGCTGCCGTCGGAGGCTATCGTTCCGGAAGCGATAGTTGGGTGATTGTCTAAAAATTCATATCCGGTATAGCTTTTTGCGTTTGCCGTTACCGTATCTCCTTCAGCGCCTCTAAGATTCTCGACGTCCGCAAGAACAAAGCCGTCACTGTCATCGATATTCTGCAAATAATGCTCCACCCTATACGGAATCAGCCCGTCGGCCTGCCACTGCGCCGTGTAGGTCGCATCCGCCGACGGCATAGTGGCCGGGACGGCGGGAGACCAGCCGGTCAGGTTGCAGCCTTCCCTGGTGACCGTGGGCGCGCTGATAGGTTCGCCGTACTTTGCCCTGCGGGTAATAATGCCTCCAGTACCGCCGTTGGGGTCAAAGGTAAGCGTATAGCTGTTGCGCGTATAGTACAGCCTGAGTACGAGATTTCCGTTGGCTGTGACTATGCCTGAGGGGACCGTACCCGGAGCGTTGCGGTTGTAGCTGAATCCCTCGTAGCTTTTCGCCGTCGCCGTTACCGTCTGATTTGCGACGTCGGAGAGGTTTTCCGTTTCGGCCAAGACATAGCTGCCGTCCAGGCCCTCCTTATAATGCTCGACCTTATAGGCTACCTGCCCGACCGTCGTCCATTGAGCTTCGAAAGTCATGTTCTGCGCGGGCATCGTCTCGGGGATAGCCTGAGACCAGCCGGCAAAGGAATGCCTTGCCCATGTAAAGACAGGTACGTTGATTTTCCCGCCAAACTTGACTGTATATACGACGTCCGCACTGCTGTTGTTATTTCTCGGAAGGAAGGTTGCTGTATAGCTGTTTCGCTTGTAATAAAACGCAAGCGCGGTGCTGCCGTCGGGCAAAATCCGGACGCGTTCCGGATATTTTTCAACTGAAAACCCTTCATAGCTTTTAGGCTGAATGTAATATGAACCGCCTACCAGCGTGTCGGTTCTGCCTGTACGATATTCCGTTTCCACAAGCGTATAGAGGTCGTTTTCAAGGTTCTGCTGATAATGCTCCACCCTGTACCTTGTGTCGGGAGCCGGGTTCCACTTTGCGTAGAGCACAGTGTCCTCGGCCGGCATCGTGGCGGGGAAGGCGTAGCTTTGCGTCAGGGCCGCGTCCTTATACCAGCCGCCGAATACATAGCCGACCTTTGCGGGATTTGCCGGCGGCGTAATTGCTGTATTGTAAGGCAGCGCTATGGGGTCCACCGCGCTTCCCCCGTTTGAATTGAAGCTTATGGTATACGCGCTTTTCAGGTCTTCCCAATGCAGCGGGATGGTGCGGGCAATGGGAACGGAAGTGAAGGCAACGGAATTGCCCTTCCATATGAGAGTCAGCGTGCCTTCCTCGATGTCCTTTCCGTCCGGCGCAACCGTAACGGTTTTAGTTTCCGGATTATATGTAAAATGGCTGTTTGTAATTATACAGTCGAAATTTGCGGGATCATAATATTTGCTTTCCACATCTCCGGTTTTCATATCCATATAATTCATGTTTAAGACGCTGTCCGGCAGGACAAAGCTTTTTGTCTGCTTGGCCATGAAAACGGTCGGGGCCTTGTCTGTACTGTACGAAAAATCATAGACGTTTTCCTGGGACCCGCAGCTTAGCAGCGGCCACTGGTTTTCATACAGCGTGGCCTCGTATTCAAACATGTTGTTGACCGCCTGAGCGACAAAGCTTATCTCAAGATAAATGCCAAGTTCCATGTACAGCGCGCCGGCGCATTTTGAAGTTAGGCCTGTTGCCGCCCGATAGCTTGCCTCGTAGTAGAAATACCCCCATAATTGCACATAGGCGCCCACCTCGCCCTCAATGCCAATACTGGCCACGTCTAAAGTAAACAAGCCTACCTTAATCTCAGCGCTGATGCCCGCGCGCAGGCCCAGCGTTCCCAAAATGTAAAACGTGAAATTATATTGCTCCGGAATAAGGTCCACAGTGTCGCTTGTGGCGGTTTGGGCGTTAATTAACATCGTAAATATGTATCTCTTTTCCTGCTGATAGGAGAAATTGCAGCCGACGGACACGTTCATGTTTGCGCCCACAACGAAATTTACGTCCAAACCAAAGACTATGATGTGAAGTGGGTCAATCGCCTGCTCATAGGAGAATATCTCTTTTTCATACAAATTGATCCAGTCGCTTTCATCCTCAAGCAAGGATTTGTATCTTTCCCGAAGGGTATCGGCAATAGTGCGGTCTCCAGCTTTTTTGTTGTTCATGACGTCCTTTATCTGCTTGCCAATATCCTCAAACTTGCTTAAGTCAAATTCCGCTCCTTTTTCAAAGGTGCCTATTTTGGCGTTGATATTGACGCTGGTATAAGCGCCGATATCGGTGCTCGCGGTCACGAGCGTGTCTGCAGCCCACCAAAACCATCCGTTTATCAGTTCCCATTTCGTTTGGCTGCTGACATTAAAATTGACCTTTACCTCCTGCTCAAACGAGCCGGACAAACGTATGACGATATTATTGTCCTCTCCCGCCGCCTGAAACACAATATCGCAGCTTATGGTCAGCGTCATGCGAGCGCCGCTTCCGCCTAAATGCGGGACATTGGTATAGACATTGGCGTTGGCCCTGAGATTTTTCACTTCAGGCCCTTGGCCCGCAGCCAAAAGCATGGGCATGTTGACGGCGGAGGGCTTGTAAGCCAATGTCGTAAGATTGAGCTTTTTGAAGCTGTCGGTTTCCATTGCCAGCTCCGTCAGATATAGGGCGGCTTCGTCCGCAAATCCGCTCTGAATCGCCTGCCGCTCGACGCTGTTCTCCAACGCTTCTATATCCACGCTGCCGAGCAGTTCATCGCCTTCGATTTCTTTTGTGGTGTACAGAGCGGCCGCCTTACGCATTTCCTCCAGCGTCGTGGACATGTAGGCGATAATATAGTTGCCTCCGGATACAACCACGGATGTTATTTCAGCGTAGCCCGCGTCCTGCGCATCCGCCGAACCGAAGGTTCCGGTATGGAAGGCGATAAAGTCTCCGACGTCGACGGTCGTGGCGGCGCTAAGCCCGATATTGGCGTAAACGGCATCGGTATAAGTCATGGCGCTCTGAGGGACGGTGATGGAACCGTTATCGGAAGAGCCGTCCATGTCCGCCGCGGTATTGACAGGCAGCACATCCGGCTTGAACAAAACAGTCTTTGTATCCGCTTTCACATATGAATAGGTTGTGCCGTTAATGGCGGTGATAGCAACATAGGCGATGGCTCCCGCATCGTCGCCGCTTGTGTTAAGATCGCGTTCGTCCGGCCTGATTCCCTCATAAATGGCGACTGTATCCCCCACATCGATGCCGCCGCCGTCATATTCAAAGGTGCCCTCCTCGGCATCGTCGCCGCTGAGTTTCGTGCCGTAGCCGTCTACCCGTACCAGCGGAATCGACAGCAACTGTACGGGAGAACCGTTTTTCGTCATATTGGATACCTGGTCGGCGGATATATACTTTATATTTTTGTTCAGACTGAGATTCATGACCGGCGACTTGGCAATGGTGAAGGTGCAGATTCTCGTGGAACTGTCCTCATCCTTGAAGAATAGCCTATCGTCATCAAGCGTCAGCTTATAGGTCCCGCCCTCGTCAAAAGCGCCTCCTATTGCAGATACGATGAATTCGCCGCCGGAGGCTTCATTCACGTCAACGCCCGGAAAATCCGGATTTGAGGGAGAATCAAAGGTTATGCCGGCTTTGACTTCCGCTGCGCTCATTTCTTTAGTCGAATCGACAACAGTTATAGTAAACGACTTATCCTGGTCCAGCTTGCTTATAGATGGAACATTCAGCTCCTCGGTGAAACCGTTGGAGGCCGCATATTTGGCGTATAGCGTCATGTTTCCGGTAATAGCGTCGGTGCTGCTAACCGGAGTTGTAAGGCCGCTGTCCTTATACCATCCCAGGAAAATCGCGTCCATTTTATATGGAACCGGAAGGTTGCTAAGCGCGGTCCCGGACTTCAGCTCCATGCTTTCAACCGCTTCTCCGCCGTTTGTAACAAAAGCAATTGTATATGTAGTGTCGGAATTGTTACCTGGGTTCTGCGTCGGTGTCGGCGTCGGCGTCAAATCCGAAGTCTGAATAGGCGCCGGCTGCTCTTTCTTTTCCTTTTCCTTTTCTTTTTCTTTCTTCTCTTTTTCCTCTTGCTGCTTCACGGTCCTGCTTATGCGCATGCAGAAAGCCGCGACTTCAGCGCGGGTGGCTCTGGATGCCGGGCTGAAGAAGCCGTTTTCATCACCCGTAAGCAGCCCGGCGCACCAAAGGCTTAATACGGAATCAAGAGCCCATGATGAAATGGAGGCTTCGTCTTTGGGCCCGGAAGCCGTCTGTTTTTCGGCTTCGTATGATATATTTAAGAATTTAAAAAATCTTGCCGTCATTACCGCCATCTGTTCTCTTGTAATAGCTTCATTTGGCGAGAAAGTATCCTTGTCTGTGCCTTGCGTGATGCCCATTTCCGCCGCCCATGCCACATATGGCGCATACCACTCGCCGGCGGCGACATCTTTATACGCAGATGCGCTGTATTTGCTTACGTCGATTCCGGCAATTCTTCCCAGCACAGTCACAAACATGGCTCGCGTCAAGGGCGCGTCCGGCGAAAAGGCGCCTTCACCGGTACCGTTAAAAACGCCGTTTTCCAAACAATACATTACGGATTCATAAAACCAGTCGGTCTTTTTAACGTCTGTATACTTATTTTCAGGCTCTGAATTTGAATTTTCAGCAAGCGTATTAATCGGCAGCGCCGTCAGAAGCATGGACATCGCAAGCAAATAACCTATTATTTTCTTTTTCACGCCGAATAGTCTCCTTCCTTATTCTGGTGCTCAGTTGATTGCCGCATACTCTAATCCCGTATGGCGAACAAAATGTTGTCCACCGTCAGGCGCAGGGGCATGATGCTCTTTTCACCTGGGACCGGCTCGGGCCAGCATATGGCTTTTTCCTCCACCGTGACGTCCTTGAAGCGGCTTAAGTCTTCCAGGCTGCTGAAAGGTATGGTCTTTATAAACTCACGCATATTGAAGATGATCTTGTTGCCGTGCTCGAATTCCATAAGTAAGGTATAATCGTCATTGGGCGTGACCTTGAGTATTTTGCTCATCAAGCGAAGACCCCCTCCGGATTTGGTGGATGTTTTCGGGCAAAAAAAAGCCCCTATACAAGCAAGTATAGAGGATGGCTATTTTTTCCGGTATCTACCGAACGGTGTATTTTTAAAATGTAAAATTACATAAGCTTCAGCGTTTGCGCCTTTTTTATTGCCGCCGTCCTGCCGCCGACCTCCAGCTTCAGGTAGATGTTATGCAGATGGGTCTGCACGGTGCCTGCTGAAACATGGAGCCTTCCCGCAATTTCGTCCCTCTTGAGACCCTCCGCAGCCAGGGTTAGGATCTCAAGCTCCCTTATCGACAGGGAAACCGCGCTCTGCGCGGAGCGCTTCAGGCTCTCCGTATACTGCGCGCAGGCTTCAAGAATCTCTTTTATGTATGCGTCCCTCGAATCGGCGTGGGCGATGCGCCTGACCATGTCTATGATGGCGGGCGCGTATTCGGCGAAGGGCAGGATGATTCGGTCCTCCCGCGCCATGCCTAATGCTTCGCGGAGGGCGGCGCAGCCGGCCTCCATGCCGTAAAGCGGATATTTTGCCGCCGCTCGCAATATCTGGTTGTGCAGGAAGCCGAGCTGGTTGCGGAAGACGGCGAAACGGCGCGCAAATTCATCAGTGAGCATTTCGAGCTTGATATAATTCTTTGCGAGCAAAAGCGCCTTGCCGTAGACGATACAGTCAAAGCCCAGGCCCAGATAAAAAAAGCGCGCGTGTGACATATCCCCGTTTTGCAGCCACGGAGGTATGCCGTCGAGCCTGGCGAGGCAGCCGTAAACGTATCCTTCCGCAAGCTCGAGCCCGGTGTTGTAATAGAGGTTGTTCGCCCTCATCACATCCTGCCTGAGCTGCCGCAGAAGCTCCAGCGCTTCGTCAGCCTTTCCCTGATAGAGATACAGCCTGATCAAAACAAGATTAGCGCAGACCACAAGGCCGACCTGTTCCTTTGCCTGAGCCTTGTAAAGCGCTTTGAAGGCATTGAGCTCCGCAGTCTGCCAGTCGCCGGTTTCCAGCGCGTACTCTGCCCGAGCCACATAGTCGCAGCCGGCGCCGCAGCCGTCGGCCAGCTCGGCAAAAATCGGGAAATCCGATGAAATGAGCTCCGTGAGCTCTTTGAGGCCGCCCGGCTCTCTGTAGCAGATATAGAGAAAATGGGGTGAGCCCAGGGTAAACTCTGCCTCCCGCTTTTGCAGGCAGGAAACGTCTCCGCAAAGCAGGCGCCGCGCCTTCTTCATGCAGGCGGCTATTTCCCTTGCGTCGTTGAACACAGCAAAAATACGGGTAAGATAAGCTTCCGCTAGGACGCGGTCCCTGCCGTGCGGGACGGGGTCTTCAGCCCGCTCGCAAGCCTCCTGCAACTCGTTCAGGCGAGTCACGCCGTCCCGAAAAGCGCCGGGCTCGCCGTTTGTCAGAATAATGGCGATATACTGCAAATATGCAAGCGGATATTTAAGAAGCAGCTCGCGGGGCAACGAAGAAAACAGCTCTAAAACGCCGTCGAAAGCTGCTGAATCGCTGGTGACTGTTTCCTCATTGTCCAGCAGTTCGAGGACGCGCTCCGTCTCGCCCGCGCGGCAGAGACAGCCGTACGCGGTTCTATATTCCCCTCGCGCAAGGTGCCATTCGCCAAGCCTGCTATAAAGCTTGGCGCGTTCTTCTTCATCCTTCAGCTTGCCCCGCAGGAAATCCAGCAGTACGTTATGGATAATATAAACGCCCTCCGCCTCGTCGTAGGTAACAAACGCGTTTTCACGGCGCAGCTTTTTGAGGATTTCCTCCGATTTTTCATCTAGCGTTACGAAAAAGGCCTGCTCCGCCGTAAAGCTGTCCATCACGGAAAGGCGCAGCAGGAATCTTTTTATGCGTTCGTCGTAAGCATTATAGAGCACCTTCTCCACCAGCTCGTTGATAGCGCTGTTTCGGCCTATGGGGACGCCTCGTTCCATGCCGAGCATGATAAGGTAAATCAATGAAATCCATCCGCCCGTGTAATCGGCTATTTTTCTTATCTCGCTCTCTCCGGCCGCAAAGCCCATAAGGCCGCAATAGTCATGGATTTCACTTTCTGTAAACCGCAGCGTATTTTGAGACACGACATTGCAGAGCCCTTTTGCGGAAAGCTCGCTGATGTCTAGATTCGTCGTATCGCGGGTCAAAATGACAATGTGAAAATCGTCCGGCATTTCCATTACAAAGCGTCTGAAAAGCGCGGTCACCCGCATGCTTTTGGCAAGGTGAAAATCGTCGATTACGAGCGTGGTATTTGGCTTGTAATCCATCTCGTCGAGGATGGAGATAATCGCTGCAGTCTGCGGTGTGTCGGCGGGAATGCCGAGACTTTTGAGCCTGCTCTCCGCCGCCCTGTCAAATTTGCCTATTTCGTTAGCAAGCCTTTCCCAAAAACCACGCGCCGTGTCGTCTTCGGATAAAAAGGAAGCCCATATGACGGGTATGCCTTTTAATGCGAGGAATTCACGCACCGCCGTAGACTTGCCGTAGCCCATGGGCGCCTCCACGATGGTCAGCGGATAATCGAAGATGCTTTCCAGCGCGCGGTTAACGCGCTCGCGCTTGAGGACTTTGAGCTTTTTCATCGGCGCTCCTTCTCTCTGCGGAAGTTTGTCTTGTATATACCGTCTGAAATGTTAAAATGCTTTATGTCATCAGTATACAACTATTAATTGCAATTTTTAAGTCGTTTTGCCAAATAATTCAATACGGTAAATATGACCGCTTCAGCTCCGCGCCGTCGAGCTAGCCGCGTTCCGCGCGGTCTTTCAGGTAAAGCGCCCTGGCATCGGCGGCGGTTCCATTCGCCGGCATCTAGCTTGCCTCTTTTTTTCTGATTTCGAGACTGTTATACACCTTCCTGTACTCGAGCCGCGCGAGCGTTGCGCCGGAACAGTTCCGCGACTTCCTGCGAGCGCCGGTCTTGAGGATAATGTCAATAAATTTAAGCCCTCACATAAATGATCCAAGCTGCATTTTACAGCAGCACCTGATGAGCTGCGTATGTTACCGTCAAGCAGAAATCAACCAGTTATGGCAAATAGGAATCAACCACTAAAGTGAATTGCTGAAGATTTGTTTTCTATGCGCAAGTCTGTAGCTTTCGTCTGTAAAGCTGAGAATCTGGCAGCGGTAAGTGAGCCTGTCCAGCAGAGCGGTGGCAAGGACGGCGTCTCCCAAAAGCTCAGCCCAGCCGTCAAAGCCCTTGTTTGAGGTAATGGCAATTGAGGCCGACTCATAAAGCTCAGAAATCAATGAGAAGGAAAAATTGGCCTCTCCGCCGGTTATTTACCGTTTCCTTCCCGCCTCTGTGTCCTTTTGCTCCGCGTTATCGCAGAGCCTTATTCTACACGTCGGCTTTGGTTTTTGGTAGATTTCCGTTTGCCATTTCTGGCTGGTTTCATTTTACCGGTTACACTTTCGTTTTTACTCTAATCCCAAATCTTTCAAAATCTCATCCCACGGTATATTCCCTTCTGTAACAGGTGGGTGCAATCCAAACGCTTTTTCAGCATTAGTAGTCCAGGTATCCCCGGTTTTTGTCATTCCAACTTCGTTCTGATTGTATCTCAGCACCTGCATTTTGGGATATTTTTTTGCCAATTCTATAATGCCTGCCGCACTAATATTTGCTGTTGCGCCTTCAGTCTCTACATATGGTTTTATGTTTCCATTATTGTATATTGCTTGCGCATAACTTAATGCCGTTTTATGATATGCCTCCGTATCAGAGCAAACCGCCATTATCAAACCGTCTAATGCCGGAAGGCCCATCTCATTATTTTCGGTAGCTTGTTCGGGCCGCATTTTGAAATCTGCTGGCAGCGAGCTTGTGTCAAATTTTACATGGAACTCACAGATAACCTGGTCTTTATACCCTTGGTATAGCCCTGTCCCGTCGGAAACAAACAGCCTGAACGTGCCGATGCTTTTCCCGTCATTCAGGGTAAAACTTTTTTCATAAGGTAATACTGCTAAAAATGATTGCGAGGACGTTGTACCGGCAGCGGGCTTATCAGTTACTGCCGTCACTTCAAAGTCAACTGCCGCATCCGGTGTTTTCCTGTCTTCAATATACATATCCACTCTATACTTACCCTCAGGCCAGGGTTTGTCATTGGTAAGATTGCTGAAGACATAGACGTTGGCACCACTGTCGCCGCTGTCCATGATGTACTCCTTAATGAGTATATCGCCTGTTATATATCTCCAAACAAACTTTACCTTTGTATTAGCCGGAGCGTTGCGCAGTTCCGCTACGGCGACTAGTTCCGACGCATTCGGCGAATACGAGAGCACTCTATCGGCAGGCTTTCCATTTGCATCCATCGCAGTGGTCATATGCGCGTTTTTCAAGGCTGCGGCGGTGAAGCTGAATTCACCCGTCGTAAAAATTGTTAACACCGCTAACAACAGGAAACCAGTTATTATCCACAGGATAAAGTGAAGCAGGCAGCCTTTTTTCTTCAGTTTACGCTGGATGAAGAAAGCTGCCGCGAAAAGGACGAGAGAAACAACCCATCCGGCTGGAGCGCTCTCCGCTGCCAGCAGCATTACGATAAGTAAAATTCCCAGGAGCATAAAGCCTATGAGCCCTAAAGCACCGCCTTTGCTGCGGCTTTTTTTCGGCACGGCGGCGTAAAACACTCCCCGTGGGTCGCCATGCTGCGGCTGTGCAGGCGCTGCTGCCGGTTGAGGCTGTTCAGGCGGTAGATGAGGCGCGGCGGCTGTTTGCCGGATAGCAGCACCAACAGGTTTTCCACATCTGTCACAGAATTTAGCGCTTTCCATAAGCTGCATGCCGCAATTCGAGCAAAAACCGCCACTGGCTCGCGGGGCTTGTTCAACCGGTTGTTTAGCAGACGGTGCAAATGCAGGCACATATCCTGGAGGATACATTGCCTTATTTTTATTAAGTACCGTCTTAAATTTCCACCCGTACTGCTTTGCAGTTTCCTTGACCGCCTTTGGAATAGCTCCTAAATCAAGGGTGTATTCATAAGCCTTGCCGTCAAGACCATACTGGACGCTTTTCACCTTGCGGAACAGCGTTTTTCCGCTTTGAAATGACGAGCCGCTGCCACCGCCGAAGGAGAGTCCATGCCCTACCTCTGTTGTTTTTTCATACATGTAAATCACATTGTCCTGCTCGTTTGCAAAGACCGATGCCTCATAACTGATTTTTTTATTTCCTGTACTCCAGCCTGCATCAAGAAATTCAGTGTTAATGGTAATATCTGCGCCATTTCCGTTCTGCACCGGTATTCCCAATGCCGATAGTTTGCTGCCTATTTCTGATAGAATTTGCTGTTTCATTGAAGTCCCCTTTTTTATTTATTCAACATTAATATATACGCTAGCTCGGTACGGTTGTTTGCACCTGGTTTGCTATATATGCTTTTATTATGTATTTTATTGTGTTTTCGATAGCGCAAGACCTGCTGCAATCTGGGTGTTATTCTTAACTTGAATAAGACTGTCTATAAGATACGCCTCCAGTTTGGTAAATTTGAACCTTTTGTAATCTGATATAGTCTGGCTCTCGCTTGCATATTGCGAAATCGCTATATGACGGATATTTTCACTGATTCTGGTCTGATAGGTGAATATATCTAGTTTTATGTTTCGAATTTTTAGTTTTAATAATCCCGGTTGTTTTATCATTTATTTTGCTTTTCTGGTATGCCATATCAATGCAAAGCGCTTTAATGTGGTGCAAAACGCTTGATCCGAATATTGTCTTGGCTTTTAGCATTTCAAGTCCGGCTACATTAGCTGAAATAATTGTTAAATCGCTATCAAAAGCGCACTTTCCTACATTACATTTCTATATTGACGTTAATGTTGCCCTTCTCAACCGCTGTGTTCGCAACTTGAGTATGTATTATATTGAAAATGGTGGAAATATGAGGCTGTATCAAGCTTAATATTAACAAGTCGCTATCGGAAAAATCCGACTTCGCCTTTTATCTATGCATATATCTCACCTAAAAACTGTTCTCTATAAACTACACGAAACTACACGGATACATGAGATATGGTATTTGTCCTGTTACGATAAAAAGCTTCTTCGCGGCTCTTGAGCAACTTTAATGCCGCCTGATAAACAATCAATCGGTTTGTAAACATATGCTTCTTTACCGGCATGCCCTTCTTTTGCATATTCAAGATAGCTTTTACGTTCTGAAAATTCTCCCTTAGTGCAATATTTATTTATGTCGCCGGTATCGTATGGCTTGAAATAGCTGCAATCGTGACTGATTGCGCAACAAAGCATTCCACTGTCGTATATCACCATTTTATGAAGACCCGTAACCGCAAGCCGTAAAAAAACAAAAAGCTTGCGCATTCATATGCGCTGTTAATAAAAGTGTTTAGCTGCATTATCTTTTTGGCGTCCATTTTCTAACCTTTTTCTGAGAATATGCTCATTGTACAATAATTTCTTTTATTGAAAAATCACCCATTTGGGTTACTTTGTTATTTTAAAGAATTTATATGCTTTTACAAATTGTTGGGAACATCCCCGTATTTGCTGAAATCAGCGCAGGAAGAAGCGGAAGCGGCAATACCGTAATAACAGTCAGACTGGGCGCCTCAGAAATTCGGATACATAACTGAGCTGAGGCTGCGGTGATAGAAAACATGCTGCGCATGCTCGGAGAGCAATGTTAGGCGACATATCGAAGCCGGAGCACATATATTTTGCCTGCAGATATACGGACCTGTGGAAATCCATAGACGGACTGGCGGCTCTGGTCAAGCAGCGGTTAAAGCTTAATCCGTATTCAAACAGCAGGGGTCGCCGGCTTTGCGGGGCAGGAGATATTGTAATGCGCTGTTTAAGATAGAGGAAAAGCTTGCTGATATGAGCGCGATGAACGGAAGAAAGAACGTCAGAGACTGGCGAAGCCTGTCCTTGATAAGTTCCATGCCTGGCTCCTCTCCGTTAATCTGGCTCCGAAGTCCGAAATCGGTAAGGCTGTATATTATGCTCTGGAGCAGTGGAAGCATCTTGAACGATATCTGCTGGACGGGCGGTTAGAAATCATCAATAACCACGCGGAGCAAAGCATTATGTCCTTTGCCATCGACAGGACTAATTTTCTATTTGCCAATACTGTCAGAGGAGCCAAGAGGAGTGCTGTCATGTTCCGAATAACGGAGGCTGCCAAGGAGAACGGCCTTAATCCATACGAATACCTGACCTGCATATTCAAAACCGCGCCGAATGTAATATGAATGGCCGAATGTAATATGAATGACCCAACCCAGATAAATCAGCTGCTCCCGGAGAACGCTCCCGCTTGGTTTAGGGCGCCGGCTAAGAATTTAAAATATATGTTTAATGGCGCCTCTGATTAGACAGTCGCGGGCGCCGTTTTACGCTTACGCGGCGGCAGCGCCTGGCGCCTATACGGCCGGCGTAACGCAACCGGCGTTTTTGGGTCATTTTTGCCCGGCGTTTTCGGTCAATTTAATTCCGGCGTTGACGCAAGCCTATTCGCGCCGAGGGAAGCCAGGCCGCAAACGCCCTCAGTACCGATAGCTGCTGCCCCCAATGAATTCCCGGATCAGGGAATCGGGGGGTATAATGCCGTCATCCACCGCCTCGGCCGCCTCCATCAGCTCCCTGACATCCTCAAGCCTTGCGTTTTCCCTTAAAAACCCAAGCAGCCGCTTTCTGTAAGCGCCAAGCTCATAGGCGATAAAAGAATCTATCTCATAATGGGCTCTGCGCTTGTAGGGCATGATATATCGGCTTTCCCCTTTCTGAACGCTCTCATACATGTCCAGCGTTTCAGCAAAGCTGCGTCCTCTGTATACGCTGTCCCTTATCATCCTGCGCATGAGGCGTATCCTTTCGGGATGCAGCACGAAATTGTCCATGGAAACGCGCGTCCTTACGCTCACATAAATGCTGGCGAACAGGCGCTCGGGAACGGTTATGACCTCGGGGTTGAGCGCGTGGATGCCTTCAAGGATAACCAGCTCGCCCGGCTTGCGCACAAGAAGGCGCGCACCCGCGACGCTTTCGTTCCTTTTGAAATCATATTTCGGTATATAAACAGGCTTTCCTGCGGCTATATCGGCAAGCTGGCCATTCAGCAGCTCTATATCCAGCCGGGCCGGAGCCTCCAAATCCAGCTCCCCGCGCTGATAAAGCTCCCGCTCCTCCGGCGTCATTGACTTGAAATAATTGTCCATTGAAATGGTATGGGTTTCATGCCCGCTGCCGTCGAGGAGCCTCTCGAGCGCCAGCGCGGTGGTGGTTTTCCCCGAACCGGAAGGCCCGCAGATAAGGATGACGGGCCTCTCAGCCGAACCTCTGATCATATCCTCGGCCAGCTTCTCTATCTGCGAATAATAGGCGCGGTCGCTTTCCCTGACAAAGGCCTCCGCGCCGCCTCGGAGATTATAGTTGATAAGTTCCAAATCCATTATGCTTTACCGTCCGTTTGGGGCAAAATATGCCGTCATGCTTTAAGCTATGCAAAAAGCGCCCGTTGACCGCTCCCTATATTTATCGGCGCAAGCGCCGCAAGGCTTAGAATATCATTATCATATATTATATTACGATTATCACTTGCATTATTAAACTTTTATTTATAAAATAATATCGCATATATAATATATGTAACATCCCGGATGCAGCCGCTTGCCGACAATCGGCGCGCAGCAAAAGGCCCGCATGGCAGTGCCTGGGCCGCGGGGGAGGAATTATCCTATGGAACGCTATATGGAGCTTCTGAAAAAAAACGAGGAACAGATAAACGTCAGGGCGGCATATATATCGGTTTACGAATTGTGCATAATCCTGGCGGTGCTGATGCTGAACAAATTCAACGTCTTTCAAATGTATTCCTACGCGACGGCTCCGCTATGGAAAATCGGCCTGGCGTTTTTGCTCGTGGCTCCCGCGGTGCTGGTCTGCTTCCTGGGGCTTAAGGGTCCGTGGGTCAAATATCTGATTGTCACCTTTTCGGTGCTTGCCAGCGGCCTGTGCTATATTATCTTTAATGAAAAGGCGACCATGATCCTTATTTTCCCGACTGTGCTGGTCACATTATACTATAACAACAAGCTGACTTACGTGACTTTTATTTTAACGGTGATCATCACCCTGGCATCTCACTATACAGCCAGCTACCTGATTTTGCCCGCAGTGTACAAGACCTCCTACGGGCTGAAGTATGTTATAAAGGACACGGCGATACCCCGCGTGCTGTTTTATCTTTGCTTTACGCTTGTAATCCAAATGCTCAACAACAGGACCCTGCAGCTTATCAATAACGTCCATAAGGTTACTCAGGAAAACGAGATACTTGAGCTTCAGAAGGAAACCGCGGAGCTTCGGGGCAGGATGGACGAGCGCGAGAAAATCAGCCGCGACATACACAACAGCGTCGGCCACACGATAACTGCCGCCATATTCGCGCTGGAGGCGGCGGAGGTGCTCCGCCCGCAGAACCCCGAAGCCGCCGATGAAAAGACGCGGCGCGCAATGCAGCGCATGCGCGAGAGCATGGAAATAATACGCAGCAGCGTACGAATGCTGGACAAAAGCAACGTGCTGACCGTGCTGGACTTGAAAAAGGCCATCACCGTTTGCTGCCGCCAGACCGAGCTTGACGCCGAGGTCTATGTGCAAACGGATTTCGAGCAGCTGGGCGACAGGGCGCTGAAGCTGCCTCTTACGGCAGAGCGCGTGAGCTTTTTGTACGGCGCTGTGCAGGAGTGCATTTCCAACGGCATGAAGCACGGCGGGGCCAAGCATATCAGGGTCAAAATGTCGGCCGAAAACGGCATGCTGATAACCGAAATATGGAACGACGGAGCCGCGCCAGAGAGCTTCGGCGAACACGGATATGGCTTGAAAAAAATCAGAAGCTATGTCGAAGGCTCGGGCGGCTCCCTGTCCTTCAAGTCGGGCGACGGTTTTGCGGTGACTATAGAGCTGCCCCTGGGCGGCCTTGAATAAGGGATTAACGCGATCAATTTACCGGAAAAGAACAGCTTTTGAGAGGAGCCAATCTATGCCTGTTACGAAACTGTTTTTCGTGGATGACGAAACGCTTTTGCTGGACAGCCTTGATGTGTTTTTTTCATCGCTTCCGGATTTCAAGGTTATAGGAAAAGCGCAAAGCGCCGAGGAAGCTCTGGAAAAGCTTAAAGCTGAGCAGCCCGACCTGCTGCTGGTGGATTTGAACATGTCGGGACTGGGGGGGCTGAATCTGATATCGGCGGTCAAGGCCCAATACCCCTATATCAAAATGCTCGTCCTTACAACCTATTATGACGAAAAAAACATAACCTCCGCGCTTTTCAGCGGCGCCGACGGCTACATATTGAAAAGCGCGGGGCGCGAAGCCATAATAAACGCCGCCAGAAATATAGTAAGCGGCCAGAGCGTGCTTGACCGGAAGGTAATGTCCACCATACACGCTTATGTCGAGCAGGCGGTAATGGAGAAGGAATATATTAAGTATAAGGAGCTTGAGCAGAGCATCCTGCTCAGCGGCCTTACAAGCAGGGAAAAGGAAATCTGCGCCATGGTGGGCGAAGGCAGAAGCAATGTGGAAATAGCCGACCTTCTCCATCTTTCCGAGGGCACGATAAAAAACTACTTGTCCAACATCTACAGCAAAATGGGCGTTCGCGACAGGACAGCCCTGGCTGTAATAATGAGCAGGGTCAGCGGCGTTTGAGTCCGTGCCGAACGGGCCGAACGGCCCTGCGCCCAATCGGCGCTTGATTGGGCTGAAATATCCCGATAAGCGTACGCCGGATCAGGGCGGCGGCCAAAAAATCGAGCAGGAGGTCACCCATTAATTGAGTGACCGACCTCTCACACCACCGTGCGTGCCGTTCGGTACACGGCGGTTCAATCGCATAAGTGCAGGGACTCGTACCGGTCAAGGATACTGCAGTATCCGGCCTGTGCGAGTCTTTTGTTTGTAATCGTGTGAGTGAGAATGCCGCTTCCGGCAACCGCCCAATAGCCTTTGCGCGTGTTCCCATACCGGTAGGCTTGCCAGTCCGGCATACCCAGCTTTTTCAGGTTCTTCACGCGTGTTTTGGGCTTATTCCATTGCTTCCAGATGTACTTTTGGGCTTCGACTTGTCGCGGAGCCTTACCCTCATTTGCGGCCTGATGAGATTCCTGTTCGTCAGGCCGGAGATTTGCCTCCGCTTTCTTCAGATTCCGCGTCGCCACGGACACCCTTGGCCTTGGCTATGCCCTTCCCGCTGCCGGGCGGGTTCGGGACTTTCACCCTTTAGAACGTGCGCTCACCGGGCGCACGCGAAATGCGGCGGCTGGCTTTTGCCAGCCGCCGGTTTTTATTGCATAAACGGGGCTGTGAAAGCAGCTGCGCGGTCTTGTAAGCGAGCGCATATAAACCGGCGTTTTCGTTATTTTCGTTTCCGTTATTTTCATGAAGGCTTCATTCGCCCCCCTCCGCCTATGAATGCCGGCTGCCGCTTATGAGCTCATAAAATAAACGAATTTTACAACAAGTTTGCTTAAAGTTAATATTTAGTTATAAATGCCCTTGTCGGAGGATCACGCTTGATAAGGGCTTATTTTTGCGAAAGGAAGGCTTTTATGGAACGCAAGCTTGTGCCGGTCACCGACGAGGACAGAAAAAAGTCCTACTTCAAATACTACCTTAGGGAGATGGCGGAGGCTCCGGCGGAGCATTATCAGAAGGTTCTCAGAGGCCCGATAGACCCTTCCAAGGCGCTGCCGGTGCAGGAGCGCAACCGCCTTTTCGAGCCGGGCTACTTCGAGGAGGAGATTGGCTACTGCGTCATGCCAGACGGTACGGGCTACATCTCCAACCTTGTAAAAATGCCGGGCGTCACCGGCGAGATGTTCGACTGGTGGTTTGCCTGGCACGGCCTGGACAACCTGCGCTACACCATCTGGGACAGGGAGGATCATTACCGGGCCGAGTCCATGCAGAAGGAAAAGGGCAGGAACCCGTTTTTGAGCTATAGGGAAAGATACTGGGACACGACGCACCGCGTTTACGAGGATGTTGGCATGGGTCCGGAAAACATCCTGATCAATTTCAAAAATCCGGGAGACCTGGGCTTCGACGTGTCGAAGATAGGCACTCCCGCCTGCGCCACCATAGTCTGCGCCAACGGGCTGGGGCCGGACGCCAGGCCCGGCACCATCATGTGCCACTTTATCCGCGAGATAGAGGGCGGCGTGGAGCTGCGCACTCGCTTCTGGGTGGGCTACGGCGTTCTCGACGGCAGGCTGGTAAAGTCAATACCGGACGGCGTATCCGTACCCGAATTCCCGCTCCGTGCCCTGAACCTGCACAATATCAAGGAGTTCACCAACCTGGCGGCGCTGCTGCCCCAGATATTCCCCGAGGAAAAGGACAACTTTTAACGGAGGCGCAAGGATATGATAGACACAAGGCATAAAATTCAGTTCGACTCCGCAAGCTGCGTTGGCTGCAAGCTGTGCTACAAGGCCTGCTTTGTGGACGTGATACGCTGGGACGAGGAGAAGAAAAAACCGGTTTTCAAGTATGTCGAGGATTGCGAGCATTGCTTCTACTGCGCCTCCGTATGCAGGAAGGGCTGCATAAAGGTCCTTCCCGACTACGGCAGCGAAAGGCTGCTCCAGACCTTCGACCGCTATCTCTAAGGAGGATAAGCATATGGATGGCAAATACGGGCTTGAAAGGCATTCCGCCGACATACTCGTCGTAGGAGGCGGCATAGCCGGGCTTTCGGCCGCCGTTTCGATAAAGGAAACGGCTCCGGAGCTCGACGTGCTGATAGTGGAGAAGCAGACCTCGGGCTATTCGGGCAAGGCCAACAAGGGCGGCGGCGTCCTTCAGCATTTCGACCTGGGCAGGATAAGCCCCGAAACCTTTGTAGAATATCATGCCAATGCAATCGGCTGCTTTTTGGGTGACCAGGAGCTGATGGCCAAATACGTTTCAATGAATAATATCATGTTTGACAAGCTTGTCCAGTGGGGGGCGAGGCTGCCAAAGCGCCCCGACGGGAGCTACGCCGTCATACCCACCGGGCCTATGACCGGCATAATAGGCGTCGATCTGGACATTACCCTCAAGGTGCGGCAGACGGCGGAAAAGCTGGGGGTCCGCATTTTGGACAAGATTGCCGTCATAGACCTGCTTACCGCCGAAGGCGCGGCCGCCGGCGCCGTCGGCTTCGGCCTGCTTGACGGGAAATGCCATATTTTCAGCTCTAAGGCCGTAATTCTCGCCACCGGCAGCCAGAATTACCGCATCGGCCCCATGTGGAGCAGCGGACGCGGGGACGGCATAGCCATGGCCTACCGCGCGGGCGCCGAGATGCGCAACGCCGAATTCGGCAACTTTGCCCAGCTCGTGAAGATACGCAGCCATGAGGAGGTCGTCTACGGCGAAAACTACATGTACAACAAAAACGGCGTCCATATAACCAAAAACTTCCGCACCTCCCCCGAGCCGGACATCAACAGCAACGCCATAGCCGAATGGTACAGGCAGATAAGCGCCGACCTGGGGCCGATTACCCTCAAGCAGGAGCAGGCCAGCGGGGGCGGGCTTTCCGGCCTGTGGGATAGGCCCTACGGCCAGACCTTCTGGAGGCTCAACCAGGAAAGCGCCGACGCGGTGGATACCGACATGGAGGTCTGCCCCATGCTGATAGGCGAGCAGTCGCCCGTAAGGGTCGGCCATGACATGATGACCACCGTGCCCGGCCTGTACGCCATAGGCGACGTAAGCTACTGCGGCTCGGCGGCTCCCGGCGCCGTGCCCGCCCCTCCGGGACGCAACCGCGGCTCCGGCATACTCAACGCCGTTTTTGCCGCCCTAATGTGCGCCCCCTCCGCCGCGGAAAGGGCCAAGTCCGGAAAGGCTGCCGAGCCTGACGAGAAGCAGGCGGCGGACCTCATCGCGCGCATGTACGCGCCTCTCCTGCGGGACTCCGGCTGCCCGGCCAAGGACGTCATACGGCTGGTGCAGAAGGCCGTCGGGCCCATGGAGCAGTCGGTATACATGAGCGCGCACCGCATCGAAACGGCGTTGCGCTACGTCGAAAAGGCCAAGGAGCTGGCGGGGACGATGAAGGCGGAGGACTTCCACGGGCTGCTGAGCTGCCACGAGGCCCAGGCCATGGTGCTCTCGGCGGAGATGCAGTTCAAGGCGGCGCGGCTGCGCAAGGAGTCCAGAGGCTGGTTCTTGCGCGAGGACTATCCCGATACCGACAATAAGAATTGGCTCAAGTGGATCATAGTCAAGAACCAGGGCGGGGAGATGACCCTGCGCACCGAGGACGTGCCCTACGAAAAATGGCCGGTCAAGCCGAAAATCTGAGGGAGGCGAAAAGCATGGTCAACAAGGAGTTTATAGAAAAGCTGTTTTCCATCAAGGACAAGGTCGCCGTCGTGACGGGAGCGACCGGAGCCTTGGGCAGCGCCGTCGCCGCCGGCTACTGCATGGCGGGCGCCAAGGTGATTTTAACGGCGCGCAACGGCGAAAAGCTCTCAAAGCTTGCCGCGGAGCTGAAGGCGGCCGGCGGAGTCTGCGAGCATATCGCGGCGGACCCCACCGTCGAGGAGGACGTACGGAAAATCATGAAATTTGCCGCGGACACCTACGGCGAGCTGAACATACTCTGCACCTGCCACGGCTTCAACGCGGCCAAGGGCGTTTTGGAGCAGTCCGTTGAGGAGTGGCAGAAAATAATGGACGCCAACACCAAGAGCGTATACCTTCTTGCCAAATATGCCGCCGAGCGGATGGTCGCCCAAAAAAAGGGCGGCAAGATAGTAGTCACCTCCTCGGCGCGCAGCAAGCGCGGCATGAAGGGCTACACAGGCTACTCGGCCTCGAAGGGCGCCGTAGACCTGCTGGTCCAGTCCCTCGGCTGCGACCTGGGGCAGTACAACATCCAGGTCAACAGCCTAAACCCCACGGTTTTCCGCTCCGACCTGACCGAGTGGATGTTCCACGACGACAACGTTTACCAGAATTTCCTCAAGCGGCTGCCGATAGGCAGGCTGGGTGAGCCCGAGGACTTTATAGGCATGGCCATATTCCTCGCCTCTCCCGCCTCGGACTTCTTCACCTCGTCCAACTACGCGGCCGACGGCGGATATTGGGGCAACTGACGTGAAGCGGATTGAAAGGGTCCTTGTCGCCGGAGCTGGCATGATGGGCAAAAATATAGCCTTCGTCCTGACAGCCGTACCGGAGCTCAAGGTGACGCTGTACGATCTGGCCTATCAGGATATAGCCGCCGCCCTGCGCTCAGGCTGCGCCGCGCTGGTCGGGCACGGCGTGATTTCCGAGGGCGAGCTTGAGACGCGCATAAAGCGCATAGGCTTTACGACGGACATGGACTCGGAGCCCGTTCGCGCCGCCGATATGGTCGTCGAGGCCGTTTTCGAGGACATGGAAACAAAAAGGAGCCTTTTCGGACGGCTTGAGGAGCTCTGCGCGCCGGACGCCATATTCTGCACAAACACCTCGGCCATGAGCCCCACAGAGATAAGCGCCCGCCTAAAGCGAAGGGAGCGTTTTGTCGGCACACACTTCTGGAACCCCGCTCACCTTATCCCGCTGGTTGAGGTCGTCAAGGCGGACGCCACCAGCGACGAGACCTGCCTGGCCGTCATGGAGCTTTTGAGGGCCGCCGGTAAGCGCCCGATTTTATGCCGTAAGGACGTTCCGGGCTTCATAGCCAACAGGATGCAGCACGCGCTCTGGCGCGAGGCCATATCCATAGTTGAAAACGGCATAGCCGACGCCGAAACGGTGGACGAGGCGGTAAAATACTCCTTCGGCCTGAGGCTGGGGCAGCTTGGCCCGCTGGAAAACGCGGACATGGTGGGCCTGGACCTGACGCTGAGCATACACGAATACCTGCTGCCGAGGCTCGAGTCGTCGGGAAAGCCCTCGCCGCTGCTGAAGCGGCTGCATGAGCGGGGCTCGCTGGGTTTCAAGACCGGAGAGGGCTTCAGAAGCTGGACGCCGGAGAGCATGGAAGCCGTACGCGACGGTCTCAATGATTATTTAATAAAGATGATATACAAAAAGTAATATCGTGAACGGAGGAAGCATACATGGGCAAAAAAGTATTTATTGACCTTACTCATCCCTTCAGCGCCGAGATACCGCGCTGGCCGTATTTCGACAAGCCGGTCATCGACAACACGCACACCATGGCAAAGGGCGGCGTACTGACGCAGAAGATCACCTGCACCATGCATACCGGCACGCATTGCGACGCGCCCCGCCACGTTATGGAGCGCGAGTTCGACGGCAGAAGGGCCCGCTATACGCACGAGATGCCTGTGGACGCCTATACCGGCGACGCCGTCTGCCTGCCCATAGAGATAGAAAGGTGGGGGCTTATACTGCCCCGGCATCTGGAGGCCGCCTGCGAGAAGGTCGGGATCAGGCCGACCGAGCTTGAGGGCATGGTGCTCTGCCTAAACACCGGCATGCACCGCAAATTCGACGATTCAAAGGAATACTACCATTATTCCTGCGGCACCGGAGTGGAGGCCGGCAGGTGGTTTGTAAAGCACAAGGTGAAGTGCGTGGCCATGGATATGCAGGCCCTGGACCATCCTCTCCACACGGCCATGGGCAACAACGGCATGACGCGCATGAACCTGCTCGGCGCTTCCGGCAGGCCAATAACCGAGGAGTATGCCGAGCAGTTCGGCGAGGAGGCCTATGCCGAGTTCGACAAATTCGCGTACATAAAGCTCCACGGCAAGGAGGCCTACGACAGGAAATTCGGTGACCTTGAGGCCATAGGCTGCTGGGGGACCTGGGAGCCCTGCCATAAGCTGATGCTGGGACACGGCATAGTCGGCGTTGAGAATCTCGGCGGCGACCTGGACAAGGTTTCCGGCAAAAGGTTCAGATTCTATTGCTTCCCGCTGCGCTGGTATCTGGGCGACGGCTCCATGGCCCGCTGCGTCGCGGAAATAGACGAGGACGAGCTCAACGACGTGCCCGACAGGACCTACACCTACGGCGGCAACATTTAGCGGCGGGGACCAAGGGCTTATGAGCGATTTGAAAAACAAGCGGATAATAACCGTCGCAACCACGGGAGCGTGGCCGACGAAGGAGAATACTCCCTATGTGCCCATCGAGCCGGCGGAGATTGCCGAGGAGGTTTACAACTGCTGGAAAGAGGGCGCGGCGGTGGCTCATATCCACTGCCGGGACGACCGGGGCAGGGCGGCCATGGTCTTTGAAAAATTCGAGGAGACCGTGCGCCTTATCCGCGAAAAAAAGGACTGCGACATCATCCTCAACCTTACCACCTCGGGCGGGGTAAACCTGAGGGAGGAGGACAGGATACGCCCCTTCTGCGAGCTGGCGCCGGAAATGGCCTCCTTTGACTGCGGCACCATGAACTGGCAGCATACCACGGTGTTTGAGAACAACCCCAAATTTCTGGAGAAGCTGGCCGCGCTCATGAATGAGAAGGGAGTCAAGCCGGAAATAGAGGTCTTTGACCCGGGCATGATCTACAACGCGGCCTATCTGGCAAAAAAGGGCCTGCTCAAGCCGCCCTTCCATTTCCAGTTCTGCATGGGCGTGGCCGGCGGCATAAGGGCCTCCGTCAAGAACCTGGTCTTTATGAAGGAAACGATGGAGGAGGTCGCGCCCGGCTCCACCTGGTCCGCCTTCGGCGTCGGCGCGGGCGCGATGGAGATTATGTACGCGGCCGTGGCCATGGGCGGCAACATCCGCGTGGGCATGGAGGACAACGTTTACTACAGAAAGGGCGTGCTTGCCGAGAGCAACATGCAGCTTGTCGCCCAGGCAAGGCGCATAATAGAGGAATACGGCTGCTCCGTGGCGACACCCGCCGAGGCCAGGGAAATTTTAGGCCTGAAAAGGGCCTGAAGGGCGCTGCGGCAAAGACAAACAAAGTTTAAACGACACTCGAAATGCACCTTGAAATCGCAACTGTTTAATCGACATTTTATAAAGGAGAATCGGAATGGCAGAAAAAAAACGCCTGGGCTTCGGCAGGCGCGGCTGGATACTTATGATATATATGTTCCTTTCCTTTGTGTTGTGGTGCACCACGCAAAACAGCCTCAACATACTCTCGCCGCTGTACGCCGCCACAAGGGGCTGGAACGCCACGCTCATTACCTCCGTATACACGATAGGCTCCCTCATAAGCATAGTTGTGCAGTTTATTCTTAACAAGTACGTGGCAAACCGCTCGGTGAAAAGGGCCGCGCTCATTTTCGGCGTCCTTAGCGTGGCGCTGGCTGTGTTTTTGTCCCTTGCCATGCAGCAGGCGATATTCTGCATAATTTACGTTTGCATGAAGATATGCCAGGACATGTGGGCGCTTATCGCCAACGGGGTCATGGCCGGTCAATGGTTTCCCAGGCGCAAGGGCACCGTCATGGGCATAGCCACCTTCGGCTTTCCGCTGTCCTCCGGCCTTGGAATGGCCATAATCGGCATGCTGGTAAATAAAAGCACCTTCATATCCTTCCTTCCCTTTCTTATACTCGGCGTGATTGCAATAATACTTGTCGCAGCCTTCCTTTCGGATTATCCCGAAGACGTCGGGGCATTCAGGGACAACGACAGGAGCATGACGCCCGAGGCGGCAAAGGAGCTCATGCGGCAGGAAAAGGAATCGCGGAAAAACACCGTCTGGACCTTCAGGCATCTTCTTTCAACAAGGGACTTCTGGTTTCTGGTGCTGCCCTGCGGCTTCCTGCTTTTCTCGACGATAGGCGTCATGATACAAATTACCAGCCTGCTCCAGTCGGTGGATACGGCATTCTACGCCTCCTACGGCGCCCTGACGCTGTCCATGATATCGGTTGCCGCCTGCATAGGAAGCTGGCTTATCGGAGTGCTTGACACGCGCTTCGGCACCAAAACGGCGATAATCATATCCGGCGTGGCCATGCTGATATCGGGCGTCGCCGGCGCGGCGGGTACCCTGGTTTCAACGCTCATAGCCGGCGCCTTCCTCAGCATCTTTATGGGCGCGGCCAGCAACTTCACGGTTTCCGTTTCCGCCGAGTACTGGAGCCGCTCCGATTTTCCGACTGTCTACGCGCTCGTCAGCCCCGTCGTAAGCCTTATTAGCGCCTTCGGCCCGATGCTGATAGCGGTGATTGCCGCAAGCTTCGGCTATCAGGCCGGTTTCGCGCTTGTCATCGTGCTTTCTGTCGCAACTATAATATTGCCCATATTCGCAAAAAGAGAGCACATAGAAAAGAAAGGCGAGCGGTACGGGAAGCTTGCCGGAAAGGCCTGAGCCGGAGCGCTCCGGCGGGCCGGCTTCCGGCGGGGAGTACGCTCGGGGCGGCGCTAAGCAATATACATCCTGCAATAAATAATGGCTCCCATCTTCTCAACTTTTGGCCGCCCCGCAAACGCGGGCCCGCGAAGCGCGTGCATGCTTCGCGGGCCCGCTCCGTTTATGCCGGCACTAATAGTTCCGGTAAATTTTTGAAGATACATTCCGTAATATATATTATATAATTCTTTCAAGGCCTTTGCGATAAAAATAACAGAAAGCGTGGGTTATGTCATGAGCGGTTCAAACTTGGACGAAAGGGGCGCCGGCGCGGAGGCGGGCTGGCGGGGGACCTTCAGCGTAATGCTGCTTCAAAGGTATGTGGCCATGATAGAGCGGGATTACGCCGCCAACGTGTCAAGCTGGTTTACCTTTGAAAACGGCCTTGTAAAAAAAGTTTACGAGAGACGCCATGAAAGCGTGGAGGACGGCAAAATAAGATTTGTCCATCCCGAGGACGCGGACATGGTCAACAGCTTTCACGACCCGGACACGGTGCGCCGCGAGTATGCCGGGGGCTTGCGGCAAAAGGCCCTGGAGTACCGCCGGCTTGCCGATGACGGAAAAGTAATTTACGTGCGCGCGGACATGTACATATTCGAGGACGAGGGCGGCGCGCTCAAATCGCAAACCTATATAGAAGATATCACCGAGAGCAAAAAGGCCAGGCTGGCCGTCAGCGAGGCGAGGAGAGCGCAGCGGCAGCTTGAGCTGAAATTCGTCTCGCTGATAAAAAACAATTACATAAAAATCTATGAGGCTGTCAGGGAAAGGGACAGCCTGGCAGAATACGAGCTTTCCGGCGACGGTTTGCTCTCCACGCGCAGCCTGCCCTTGGGTTGGAAGCGGGGCGCGGCAGAGCTGGTTGCGAGAGTGGCGCATCCGGAGGACAGGGCCGCCTATCTTGCCTTTCTTGACGCGGACAGCATTGTGAGGGAGATAGAAGAAAACGGCAAGCATCCCTTCCACATCTACCGCCGCTCAGACGGGTCCGGCGGCTGGCTCTGGTGCAGAACGACGGTACGCGGCTACAGGGACGAGGACGGGGATTTCCATCTGATAATCTGCGTTCAGGATGTGGACGCCGAGCTGCGCGAAAGGGAAAAAGCCGCGGACGAGCTGCGCCGGGCCTATGCCGAGGCCCGCCGCAGGGCCAAGGAGCTTGAGGGCGTAGGACAAATGTTTTCCACCATATACAGGCTGGACGCCGCCCTCGGCAGGCTTGAGTGCGTCCATCTTTCCCCTGAGGAGCGGGAGCTGAATCCTGGCGGGCTGCCCCGCAGGCTTGAGGATATTTTGTCGGACGTTCACGGCGAGGACAGGGAGGCCGCCGCGTTTCTCCTGACCGCCGGCAAGGCCGAGTCCGGCAAAAAAGCGGTAAGAGAGCTGGACCTGCGGTTAAAAAGCGCCCGCCCCGGCGGCTACGCGTGGGCGCGCATGAGCCTGATATCTCTGCCTGAAGTCGAGGGGCACGGGGCCGAAGCCTTTGTCACCATGCAGGACATACACGAAAGAAAGACCAGGGAGGTTGAGCTGAAGACCGCCCTGGAGACGGCGCTTAACTCGGCGCGTCAGGCCAACGAGGCCAAAACCAACTTCCTCAGCAACATGAGCCATGACATACGCACGCCGATGAACGCCATCATAGGCCTTATAAATATCGCCGAAACGCATCTGGACGAACCCGAAAGGGTCAGGGACTGCCTGAAGAAGATATCGGTGTCGGCCTCGCACCTGCTGGGCATCATCAACGACGTGCTGGACATGTCGCGCATAGAGAGCGGGAAAATGACCATAGCCGAGGAGGCCGTAGACCTGTCCGAGCTTATCCACAGGCTCATCACCATAATCCAGCCCCAGATAAAAAGCAAGGACCAGAAGCTGATAGTCGATACCTCAAGCATCAGGAACGAGTCCGTGATAAGCGACAACACAAGGCTCATGCAGATATTCCTCAACATACTGTCAAACGCCGCAAAGTTCACGCCCTCAGGCGGAACGCTGGAAATAAGGATAAGCCAGCTTCCGTCTGCCAGGGCGGGCTTCGGAACCTACCAGTTTGTTTTTGCGGACAACGGCATAGGCATGAGCAGGGACTTTCTTTCCAGGCTCTTCATGCCCTTTGAGCGCGCCGAGACCGGGGCCGCGAGAACAGAGGGAACCGGCCTGGGAATGACGATAACCAAGAGCATAGTGGATATGATGGGGGGCACAATATCCTGCCGGAGCGAGCTGGGCGCCGGCACTACCTTCACAGTAACTCTCGACCTCAGGCTCCAGGACGAGAATGGCTGCGCCTATGCCCCTGACGAGTTTGCCGGCCTTCACGCGCTGGTAGTGGACGACGACGAAAAGACCTGCGAAAACCTCTCCCAGCTCCTGGAGGAAGCCGGCATGAGCTGCGAATGGACGCTTTTCGGCAAGGAGGCCGTAGCCAGGGCGGAAATGATGCACAGGCGCGGCAAGCCCTTCAAGCTCTACCTTATAGACTGGCTCATGCCGGACATGAACGGCATAGAAACCACGCGCCGGATAAGAAGGAGCGTCGGAGGAGACGCGCCCATTTTCATCCTCACCGCCTACGACTGGTCCGACATCGAGGAGGAGGCCAGGGAGGCGGGCGTTACCGCCTTTTTGTCCAAGCCGCTGTTCCGCTCCAACCTGTACCACACCCTGAGGCAGGCGTCCCGGGGCGCGGGTCAAGGCTCGGAAACCGGCGGGCGCGCCGGGGAGACCTCCCGCATAGCCGAGGGGAAGCGGATACTGCTGGCGGAGGACAACGAGATAAACACCGAAATAGCTGTCGAGCTGCTGAGCCAGGCCGGAGCGGAGGTGGTCCCCGTACGGAACGGGCGGGAAGCCGTGGAAGCTTTGGCCGGCTCCCCGGAGGGCTATTTCGATTTGGTGCTGATGGACATACAGATGCCGGTCATGAACGGCTACGATGCGGCCGGAGCCATCAGGAGTCTTGGGCGCCGGGATGCCGCCGAGCTGCCCATATACGCAATGACCGCCAACGTGTTCGACGAGGATATCAGACTGGCCTTCGAGGCGGGCATGGACGGCCATGTCGGCAAGCCGATCGACGCCGGCGAGCTTTACGCGCTGTTGCGCGAGAGGTTGAAATAGAGTATACTGTATGGCATCGAAACATCAATAAAGCCGAAGGGAACAATTAATGCATATGCAGCGTACAACCCCAAGATACCAGGAGGTTGCGGCGGACTTCGCCGCGAAAATAGCCGAGGGCAATTACAGGCCGGGCGACAGGATCTACGCCAGGTCCGCGCTGGCCAGCCAATACGGGGTTTCGGCGGAAACGGCCAGACGCGCCATCTGCGTGCTTTCCGACCTGGGCGTGGTGGAAGCCGTCAAGGGCAGCGGAGTCACCATACTGTCGGTGGAAAAGGCTGTGGAATTCCTCGAGCACTACAACGAGGCCTCCACAATAATGGCTCTCAAGGAGGAATTGCACGAGAGCATAAGCAAGCAGAAGGAGGAACTGGACAGGTTTGCCGCCGCCATAGACGAGCTGACGGAGAAGGCGGAAAGATACAGGGCCGCAAACCTTTTCGCACCATACAAGGTCGCCATAGACAAGAGCTGCACCAAGCTGGGGAAGAACCTTGCCGAAACGAATTTTTGGCACCATACCGGAGCCACGGTTATAGCCATCATGCAGGGCGATGAGCTTATAATCTCGCCCGGACCCTACGCCGTGTTGACGGAAGGCTCGGTTTTGTATTATTATGGCGAGCAAAAATGCGTGGAAAGAGTCCACAGCTTCTTGACAAAGTAACAACACGTATGTTAAATTAAAGTTGTTACTTCTGCCGAAGCAGAAATCGAAAAAGAGGCGGCGGAAAAACGTAACGTTTTTCCGCCGCCTTATTTGATAAGAAAGGATGGAAGGTATGGCTGAAAATCTAACAATGGCGCGCGGCCTTGAAGCGGTCGGCAATCTTTACGTAGTGGAAGACGAAGGCAGAGTCGTCATCAAAAGCACATATGAAGGTTATAGCGCGTACAAGACGCATACCTTCTCAAGAACCGCCTCGCCCGATATTGAGATGAAAATAAGACTCTGCCGGCCAGATGAGCTTGACGAGATCATGAGGATCCAGGACAGGGTGGTGGAAAGGGTACCGGACAGCTACGCCTACATAGCCACCTCCAGAGAGGATGTGGCCGAGAGCCTGAGGCATGATATTTGCCTCGGGGCGTACCATAATTTCAAAGGTCGCGACAGGCTTGCGGGCTTCACGATACTTCTCGCACTGAGGGAGACCGGCAGGCACCTGTCGCACTGCCTGGGCTACAGCCGCGAATACAGCCGCCTGTGCACCACAAACGACGGAACCTGGGTGCATCCCGATTACCAGGGCTACGGGCTCCAGTTTTGGTTCAGCAAGGAAAAGGACCTGATTGCCCGCAGGATGGGGGCGGCGGAGCTGCTGGCCTGCACCTCTCCTGTCAATCTGGCCTGCCAGAGGACCCTTTCGAAAAACGGGTACGAGATAATAGCCGAAAAGCCTCTTTATGGAGGCTATCCCCGTCTGATCTTCAGCAAGAAGCTGGAAAAAACGGTTTTTCCGCAGTCGTAAAATGATGCCGATTGGTTTGGGCGCCGGAGCTTTGCTCTGCGGCGCCCTCTTTTTTTGAGGGGCGCCCTCCCCTATCCAGCCTTTTCCGAAGCCCAATGTAATTTTCTAGTTGAAATATGTTGAAATAGCAGCCGGATTGAGCTAAAATTAAAAAGCTATTTTTTATATTTAGGTCGAACAAATAGAGATTGTCGAGAGGCTGCTTAGAGACAATGTTCGTAAGCGTGATAATACCCGTATACAATATCGAGCGCTGGCTTGGCGCCTGCATGGACGGCGTGCTTGCGGCCCTCCCGGAGGATGGGGAAGCGATACTAGTCACCGGGCCCTCGACTGATAAAAGCAACGACATATGTGCGGGCTACGCGCTCAGGGATGTACGGGTAAGGGTCATCGCGCAAAACGGCAGGGGCCTGTCTAACGCCCGGAACTGTGGTTTTGACGCGAGCAGGGGCAGGCTTGTATCTTACATTGACGGCGACGATTATATAGATGCTCCTCTGTATGCCGGACTGCTGGAGCGTCTGCGGGAAATTATTGAGACGTTTGACGTCGTTATGACGGACTACCGCCAGATTTCAAGTTCAGGAAAGCTTATCGAAAATGTTAACCAAATAGGCAAGGAAAACGAGGAGGCGGCGGGCGAAGACCATCTTAAGCACGTGCTACGGCGCAAAAAGTGCTTTTGGAATGTCTGGAGATACATATATAAGCGAGATTTCCTTGAAAGGCACAACATACGCTTTGTCGAGGGCAGCCTCAGCGAGGATATGGACTATACGGCCAAGGTCTACGCGGCGCGGCCCAGGTTTGCATTTTTCTATTGTCCGTTTTATAATTACCGGGTAGGCCGAGGCGATTCGCTCATGGACAGGCCCACGCTGAAAAGGCTGTCGGACACGGTGGCGAACATTAAAAGCGGCGTGGCCCTGATTGAGCGGGCTGCGCCTCCGTATTCCAGGGCCTTTGTTTCACAATACCAGCATGAGTTTGTGCTTAATTTGGCTCTGTGCGCTGAAATCGACAGCTCCGACCGCGAAAAGGCCCTGGCCTTGTGCAAGGCGGCCTTGGACATTTTGAAGGCTGACGGCGGCGCGCTGTCGCGGCTTGCGAGTTTTACGCTGCATATTGTTCCCCTTCCTCTGGCAGCGCGGTTGCTGCATGCGGCTAAGCTGGCCAAGCGCAGGCTCAAGGGCGATACCAGGAAGGCCGACGTTCAAGAAAGGAAGAACCGTACATGATCATAACGAGGACTCCCTTCAGGGTCAGCTTTGCCGGAGGCGGCAGTGATCTTCCATCCTTTTACACGAGGCATGAGGGCTGCGTATTATCCACGTCGATAAATAAGTACATGTACATCACCATACATCCTTCCTTCAACCGCGACGAAACCATAATCAAGTATTCCAGGACCGAAACCGTCCGTGATGTGCGCAAAATTCAGCATTCCATTGCAAGGCAGCTCCTGCTGGACTATAATATTTCAGGCGTGGAGATAACCAGCACGGCCGATATACCCTCAGGGACGGGGCTGTCCACCTCAAGCGCCTATACCGTGGGCCTGATAAACGCGCTGAATGCATTTTCGGGAAAGTATTACTCGCAGGAAAAGATAGCCCGCAGGGCCTGCGAGCTGGAAATAGAAGAACTTGGCGAGCCGATAGGCAAGCAGGACCAGTACGGCACCGCCATCGGCGGGCTGAAGTTTATACGCTTTTTGACCGACGGTGCGGTCGATGTGGAGCGGGTACAGCTCAGCAGAGAGACCAGGCGCCGCCTGAGCGGCAACTTGCTGCTTTTTTACACGGGCATTACCCATTCCGCCGGTGAAATACTGCGCGAACAGAACAAGAATATAGCCAGTGAGGAAGACAAGTTCCGGGCCCTTGTCAGGATGACGGAGCAGGCCTGGGAGATGAGGGAGGCGCTGCTGTCCGACAATCTGGCCCGCTTCGGTGAAATGCTGCACGAGGGCTGGCTGCTGAAGCGGCGGCTGGCAAGCGGGATATCAAATCCCGAAATCGACAGGTATTATGAGCTCGCATTAAAAAGCGGCGCCTACGGAGGCAAGCTTTTAGGTGCGGGAGGGGGAGGCTTTCTGCTTTTGTACTGCGAAAAAGAAAACCAGAAGCGTCTGAGGGCGGCCCTAAGCGATCTGGTTGAGCTTCCGTTTGAAATGGAGGCCGGAGGCACTAAGGTAATTTACATAGGCGAAAAGGACTGGGATTGACATGAGAGCATTAGTAGTCGGCGGAGCGGGTTTTATAGGCAGCCATTTATGCGACGCGCTGCTTGAGGCGGGCGACAAGGTTGTCTGCGTGGACAATTTTTTCATAGGCGTAAAGGACAATATAAAGCACCTGCTGGGCAGGACGGGTTTTGAGTTTATTGAAGCGGATGCCTCGCGGCTCGAGGTGCTGTCGGATGCATTCAAAGGCTTTGAGCCGGATTACGTATACCACCTCGCGGCAAATTCCGACATACAATCCAGCGCGGCCGACCCGCTCATCGAATTCAAGAACACATATGCCACCACCTTCAACGTCCTTGAGTGCATGCGCAGACATGGGGTCAAGAGGCTGTTTTTTTCCTCCACCTCTGCTGTGTACGGGGAAAAAGAAGGCAGCGTCGGAGAACATACACCGGATCTTGCCCCCATTTCATATTACGGCGGGGCAAAGCTCGGCAGCGAAGCCATGATTTCGGCCTATGCCTATATGAACGACTTTCATGCTCTGATTTTCCGTTTTCCGAACGTAATAGGGCCTCGGCTGACGCACGGGGCCGTTTATGATTTCATAAAGCGCCTGAGGGCCGACCCGAGCCGTCTGAAAATTCTGGGCGACGGGCGGCAAACCAAACCGTACCTGCATGTATACGACCTTGTGGACGCCATAATGCGCTTCAGGGACGCTCCGCAGGGCGTGACGCTGTACAATGTCGGGGTGGATACGGCCACCTCCGTTACGCGCATCGCCGAAATAGTGACGGAAAAGATGGGGCTTGGCGGCATCCCGTTTGAGTACACGGGAGGGCGAGGCGGCTGGAAGGGCGATGTGCCCGTATTCCAATACGACCTTTCCAAAATACATGCCGCCGGCTGGAGAGCGACTATGACCTCTGACGAGGCGGTGGAAAAAACCGTCGAGCAGACGCTTGATGAAGAGGAAGGAAAAGCGTGCAGGCGGTGATAATGGCCGGCGGCAAGGGAACGCGTCTTGTTGCCCTTACAAAAGACGAAATTCCAAAGCCCATGGCCCCGGTAGCCGGAAGGCCAATTATCGAATGGCAGCTGAGCAGCCTTAAGGAAAATGGCATAACCGACATAATCATAGCAGCCGGGCATCTGGGCGGAAAAATTGAGGAATATTTCGGCGACGGCGGCTCCTTCGGCGTCCGGCTTCGCTATCATCACGAGGCCGAGCCGCTCGGCAGCGCGGGCAGCCTGCATTATATCCGCTCCATGCTGAACGAGGGGCCCTTCCTGCTTACCTTCGGCGACCTTATTTTTGACGTGGACATAGGACGTATGGAGCGGTTTCACCGGGAAAAGGGTGCGGAGGCGACGCTGTTTGTCCATCCCAACTCGCACCCCTACGACTCGGATTTGGTGCTGGCCGGCGCGGACGGCCGCGTTACAGGCTTCGAGCCGAAGGGCGGCGACAGATCGGGCCGCTGGTACGACAACCGCGTCAATGCCGGACTGTATATACTGGACAAAGCCTTCTGCCGGCGCATTTCGGAGCCGAGAAAGACGGACCTTGAAAAGGATCTTCTCCACCCTATGGCTGAAAAAGGCGAAAGGCTTTACGCCTATGCCTCAACCGAATATGTAAAGGACGCGGGCACGCCTGAGCGCATAAAATCGGCCGAGGCGGAGCTTTTATCGGGCTTCGCGGCTTCAAGGAATCTGAAAAACAGGCAGAAAGCCGTATTCCTTGACAGGGACGGCACGCTCAATGTTTACCGCGGGCTTATTTGGCGCCATGAGGATTTCGAGCTTTATCCCTTTGCGGCGGAGGCGGTAGGCAGGCTCAACCGCTCCGGCTATCTGGCCATCGTTGTGACCAACCAGCCGTCAGTCGCGCGGGGCCTATGCCGAATAGAGGATATTGATCTGATTCATAAAAAGATGCAGACCCTGCTTGGCAGAGAGGGCGTGTTCCTGGACGACGTCAGATTCTGCCCCCACCACCCAGACAAGGGCTATCCGGAGGAAAATCCGGTCTATAAAATAGAATGCCCTTGCCGGAAGCCGGGCATAGGCCTGATATCCGAGTGCACGGGAAAATACAATATTGACCTTTCACAGTCATGGCTTGTCGGCGACACCACTACTGATATCCGCACTGCCAGAAACGCGGGCCTCCGCTCCGTGCTTTTGCTGACGGGCGAGGCCGGAAAAGACGGCAAATATCCTGACAAGCCGGACTATATATGCCGTGATCTGTTGGAAGCGGCGGAGCTTATAGGAGGGATGTAATACGGACTACAGGGACGATATTCAAGCCTACATCGCCTGCGAGATAGAAACGCTCAAAAGGCTGGACGTTGAAGCCGTCAACAGTGCGCTTAACCTGCTTGACGAGGCCAGGCTGAACAGAAAGCGGGTGTATGTTTTCGGAAACGGCGGCAGCGCCGCCACCGCCTCGCACATGCAGAACGATTTCAACAAGGGTGTTTCCGAATGGATAGAGCCTAAATTTCGCTTCCATTGCCTCAACGACAACATTGCAACCCTCATGGCCGTTGCAAACGACATAGGCTATGACGAAGTTTTCCGCTTCCAACTTGAAGGGCAGCTTGAGCCTGGCGACGTGGTTGTGGCTCTGTCCGGTAGCGGCAACTCCAAAAACGTAATAAGGGCCGTGGAATACGCCAAGAGGCTGGGCAACAAGGTGATAGGCGTCACAGGCTTCGACGGCGGCAGGCTGAGAGAGCTGGCGGATATTTCGCTGCACGCCCCGGTAATGAGCATGCAGGTAACTGAGGACGTGCATATGATGTTTGATCATCTCATGATGAGCGTGTTCTACAGGCGTTTGTGCGGGAAAGAGCATCTGAAGGGATAACAGGCCCGCATAGGATTTAAATATCTTCTTTGGGGATAGAAATGGCGCGAATTGAAATAAAGCCGGCTTTCAGTGAAAACAATATTTTGATAATTACTTCGTCGAGAGACGAGTTTGCTCCATATGTGGGAGTCCTTCTGGAATCTGTTATAGAGCATTCATCTGCCGGCAATAACTATGATTTTGTGGTGCTCGAGGACGGCATGGGCTTGAACAATAAGGCTATGCTGAAATCGCTGGTCTCCGGTCGCGTTGATTTTTCGCTGCGTTTTTTTGAGGTGGGAGAATTTTTAGCTGGTTATACTCTGAAATCGTCCGCAGCTTATGTTCCCTCTTTAAGCTGCGCCCGTTTGATGATACCGGACCTATTTCCATACTCAGATAAGGCAATATGGATTGACGCAGACACGGTAGTCGAAAGAGACATAGCCGAGCTGTATTATACCGACCTTGAAGGCTGCCTGCTTGCGGCGGTAAGAGATATCGGTATGGCTTCGGATTATTATAGGCCGGGCTTTTGGGGCAAGCCTGTTATTGATAGCATTATGCACATTTCCCCGGATTCATATTTCAACGCGGGTGTATTGCTTATCAATTGCACGCTTTTTCGGCAAACCTGCACATCGAACGAGCTGCTTAAGGCAGCCGCCAAGCCTGAGTTCCGATATCTCGATCAGGATGCATTGAATTTCATTTGCGCCGGAAGAGTAAAGTACATCCCTATGTCATGGAATGTTCATGTATCTTTTAAAGAGAGAACACTTGCGCCTCCACAGCTCCTAGCTCAATATGATCTGGCAACCCAGTGCCCTTATATCGTTCATTATATTGGACCGGAAAAGCCGGGCGAGCATCCCATAATGAATATGCACCATTACTTTTGGAAATATGCCCGCAATACGCCTTTTTACGAGCTGTTCTGGTATAATTTGATCCGAACGCATGCGGGGGAAAATGTAGGCCGCAAAAAGTCCGGATTTAAGAATAAGATTAAAGAAACGCTTATTATACCGGCGGTATCTCTGATTTTCCCGAAAAACACAAAAAGAAGGTATTTACTGAAAAAAGCGTATTTCAAGCTGCGCGGCTGGGATTTATGATATTTACATACAGCTGGAATAAATTTAGCTGGCCGATTGGCGGAATATTCAAATTGGCTTTGCGCCTTGGCGCATTGAGGAAGGGAGGATAATGTGTGGCCGGAGCTTCTGCCCTTGGGATTGCCATAGAGCCTGCGTTTAAAGAGAATAACATTCTTATAGTAACGTCTTCACGGGAAGAATTTTTGCCCTATGCGGCGGTTATGCTGCAATCCATATGCGACAACTCATCCGAGGAGCATAATTATGACATAGTGGTGCTGGAAGAAGGCATCAGTCAAACTGGCAAGGAGATAATGTCGAATATCATTAATGGCAAGCCTAATTTTACTTTGCGTTTTTACAACGTTAGTGCCTGCCTAAGCGGCCTTAGCATAAACGGCATAGCCGATTATGTTCCCAAGCTGACCTGCGCCCGCCTATTGGTGCCGGAGCTGTTTCCTGATGCTGAAAAAGCTGTATGGCTTGACGCTGATACGGTTGTCGAGAGGGATGTGGCCGAGCTGTACGGCATTGACATCCATGGTTATCTTCTTGCGGCCGTACGTGACATTGGAGTAGCCGCATATGCCAGCACGTCCGGCCATTGGGTCGGCGGCCATCTTGCGAACGTGCTCAAATTAAGCCCGGAGCAGTATTTCAACGGCGGCGTTTTGCTGCTAAATTGCGAGCTTTTCAGGGATACTTTTGCCTCCTCTTATCTGCTGATGACCGCCGCAAGGAAAGACTTTCGCTACATGGATCAGGATGCGCTGAATTATTTATGCAGAGGCAAGGTCAGATATTTGGATATTAAGTGGAATTATAACGCGACGCGTGTAAAATGCGAGGATTTGCCCGCGGAATTATATAAATTATATAAGGAATCGGGCAAAAATCCCTATATAGTCCATTATATTGGTCCGGATAAGCCGGGAGAGAAACCCGACTTGAACTTGGCCGAAAGATTTTGGCTCTACGCCAGTGAAACCGGGTATTATTACAAACTCATTTTCAATATGATAAACGCGCAACGAAAAATAACGCTTGAAAAATATGATGAAAAGTTGAAAAAGGAGCTTGAATGGATCCGTAATCGTTTAGAGGAAAAAATAGAGCAAAAGCTTGGCAGATAACAGTTGCCGAAAGAAGGTCTCGGACAATGCAGCTCAGCTATTTTGAAGGCGGGATCAGGCCCGCTTTTGATAAGGACAACGTCTTGTTAGTGACTTCGTCAAGAGATAGCTTTATCCCCTATGTCGGCGTATTGTTGCACTCTATTATAGAAAACTCGACGAGCCGCTTCAACTATGACTTTGTTGTTTTGCATGACGGGGTAAAAGTGGAAAATCAACGCCGCATTTGCGCTCAGGCAAAGGGAAAAGGCAACTTTTCGGTCAGGTTTTTCGATGTAGGTCAAGAGCTTGACAAATACGAATTAATATCATATGCGGCTTATGTCCCAAAATTAACATGCGCCAGATTAATGATACCGGAGCTGTTTCCGTATTCAGGCAAGGCGGTCTGGATTGACGCAGATACGATAGTTGAGGAGGACATCGCTGAGCTATACAACATAGATATCGGCGCCAACATGATAGGCGCTGCCGTGGACGTTGGAATGGCCGCAATGTACAATACGCCCGGAAGCTGGTCTGTAGATATTATTGACAATGTCCTTAAGCTCAAGCCGTATACGTATTTCAACGCGGGAATAATCATTTTAAATTGTAATAAATTTCGCAGCGCATTTACAACTCGGCATGTGCTTGAAACGGCTGCTAGGAAGGACTTTAAATTTCTAGATCAGGACGCTTTAAATTATTTATGCAAGAACCAGGTTCATTATGTCGATTTAGCCTGGAATTTTAACCCAAACCGGGATGACTACAAAACAGCGCCGGCACGTATTGCCAATGCCTATGAGGCCGCACGCGCGCACCCAAAAATAATTCATTTTGTAGGCGATAAAAAGCCGGGCCACTACCCCGAAATGCCTATGGCCGACAGGTTTTGGGGATATGCGAATAAGACGGAGTTTGCTAGGGACTTTTTCCTCCTGGCGAGCCAGGCTCCCATATCGGAATTACACGATATTTATATAGACAAAATGTGGAAGGAAAGGGAAAGGCTTAGGGTGGAATTTGAAAAGAAAATTGACGGCCTTGCTGCCGGATATAACATTAATGGCCCCAAAAAAGGAAGCGGATTAAAAGCGATCGGGAAACAGTTTCAAACCAAACGAAGCGGAGCTCTAAAGAAAAGATTTAAGAGCGCGCTAAAAACATGCCTTAGGCCTGTTGCCGATATTTTCAGAAAAATCGTATTCAAATCGATGCGCGATGTTATTGCTGAACTTAAAGAGAGCGCAACCTCAAATACTCCCATCATAGAAGGCGGTGATAGTGCACGCGCCTGCATTAAACTTCTAAATGAAATAAATTGGGCTCAATGGGAACAGCTTCGCAGAATCGATATCATTCTTAACTATGTGGCGGAGGTGGAAACGTCACGGATTCCGTATCTTCCGGGTGAAAAAATAAGGATTTTATTTCTATTTCAAGCCGCCCCCTTCTGGCCTAATATTGAAAGCTTATATGAATCCTGTATGACCGACCCGGAATTCGACGTCAAGCTTGCGCTGCTGGAAGCGGACGTATTGGATGGCGCCCATATGAAAACGGCAAGAGCATTTGCAGAAAAATCCGGGCTGAAATATGAAGAATTTAGCATAGGATTAATCGAAAGTTTTCGCCCTCATGTGACTGTTCTCCAGTCGCCATACGACGAGATACACCGTCCCGGCTACGCCCGCGCAAGCACCTTAAGGAAACTAGGCACACGGATAGCATATATACCTTACGGCATCGAGCTGTCCGATACCGAGCAGGCCAGAAACGACCATTTTCTTTCTCAGACGCCTCTCAACGCATGGAGAATCTATACATTTTCAAAACTCATGAAGCGGGACTATTATAGCTATAGCAAAAATCCCGCAGCCGTTCGTTCATACGGTCCGCCGAAATTTGACAGTTTGTTTAAAAAAGAAAAATACCCGCTCCCACAAAAAATCGCATCAAAAGCTTATGGCAGGAAAATCATTCTTTGGCATGCCCATTTTCCAAAGACAATCAACGAAAACGGCCAAGAGAAGCGTCTTACTCCACAGCTTTCGGAGTACAGCCGATTTGTGGATTATATCTCAACAAATGATAAAAACTATTTTATTTTTATGCCACATCCCAAGTTTTTTGAATCTGAGACCGAAGAAGGCAGACTATTGCTTGATAAAATACTGAAAACGGAGAATATATCGATAGACACCAGCGACGACTACAGGCATTCTCTTTACAACTCGGACTGCATAATATCAGACCGCAGCGCCATACTTATCGAAGCGGGTGGCTTAGGCGTTCCTGTATTGTACTTAACAGGCTCCAATTATCATGAACCGGCGACAGAAGCCATAGAGCCTTTATTGAGAAGCTACTATCATGGAGATTGCTGCGCCGATATGATAAATTTCATAAATATGTTCAATAATGGTGAGGATCCCCGCAAATTTGAGCGTGAAGCGGCTTTTTCACTGTGTATTCCCGATTGCGACGGCTTATGCGGCCATAGAATTGCAGAGGATATAAAGTCAGGCGTAAAAGAAGAGCACGTTTCATATATCTGCCGACAAATTGAGTCGCTTTCAGAGCAATCATCTGAAATAATAGCAAAGCTTGACGAGTTTGCTGCCTTGATGCGATAGGAACCTTGAAAGAGGGTGTAAAATGAGGCTTAAGGACTTTAAAATGCGATTTATGCCACCGTCATCGCGCTCATTTCACGAAAGAATGAACAAGCTTGAAATGCTTGTCGAAAAACAGAATGACGGAAGAACGCGTCAATATGAGCATCTTTCCAAATTAGCCAGGGATGAGCACGACCAAACTGAGATGCTGAAGGAACAGGGCAAGGAGCTTTCAGATGTCTGTGCTTACGTGCTGGCCCTGGACGAACAGCTGTTGCGCTTGAGCCATACCATTGCCTCTTTGAGCGAAGCCTCTGTCACATTTGCCGCCAATCTTGAAAAAAACGGCAGAGCCATATCTGTTCTCCAAAACAAGCTTACCGAGTGCGGCGAGAAAATAAACAGTTTGGCCGAACACAGAATATTGTTTAATACTTGGCTGGAAAGGAAATATCATGAGCAGACTTTTGGTAGACTCCTGAAGGATACTTGCGAAATAGAAAAGCGCTTCAAGGATCTTGTCCGCGGCCTGGATGATGATAGCGTCAATACGGTTGCAAAAATATTGCACCGCCTCTATAAGCTATATGAAAACGACGAGCAGATGCTCGATATTTTTACATATGACGAGCAGGCGCTGATTAAGAGATATCTTGATGAGCGCCAAAAAAATATACTTAAAATATCCGATAACCTTTATTACTATAAGGGCAAGTATCTCCCTGAGAGGACCTTTGACTCCATGGTCTTTGATTTCAATTATGGCCTTGACCGCATTGAAACCCTAAAATCGGCATGGGACAAGGATATAATTGACGCAGGCGCTTATATTGGGGATTCTGCGGTACTGTGATATGCACCCTAAAAAATGGACAACCATTGAAATGAATTTGGAAACGAGAAATCAAAACGCTGGACAAATAACCGAGTGAGGAAATCAATATCATGGACAGATAAAAAAGTTTGGAAATCATAAAATGGACACCAAATC
>JAJUJI010000003.1 GCA_029265405.1 Clostridiales bacterium
AATTTTCAAGTTGGTACCGTCTTTCCGGTACCGCCCTTTGGTGCGTTCGCTTTCGCATTGTTTAATTTACAAGGTACACTTCTTTTCGCTGTCCGCTCCGCCGTGCGCTCCCTTTTTCTCTTTCGTTCGCGCCCTCAGCGGCGACAGCTTTGCTAATATAGCATCTCATTTCCCGAATGTCAACCCCTTTTTTCGATTTTTTTCGCAAAAGCCCGAATAAGCGCTAAGCAAGACCAAATATGAATACAATGCTTAAATACGTGATATATTTCAAATACATATGCTTTCAACCGAACGGATTTTTGGATGCATATTGCATTGGAGGCAAAAAAAAAGTATAATAAGCCAAACCCAAGCGGAGCGTTTATAGCCCGGAGCAGGCTGTACCGGCGCCTTCCGCGCCATAAGGATTAAAGCAGCAAAGGGGATGCAGCGGCAAATGAAGGCTTTGACAAGAAAACAGCGCCAGATACTGGACTGCATTGCTAAAAGCATTGAGCGCAACGGCTTTCCGCCCTCGGTGCGCGAAATAGGCGCCTTAGTCGGCCTGAGCTCGCCGTCCACGGTCCACAGCCACCTCGCCGCGCTGGAGAAGGCAGGCTATATAAAACGCGCGGAGGGCAAGACCCGCTCAATCACCCTAACCGAGCTTGCCCTGCCCCCGGAAGGGATACCCATACTAGGCGCCGTAGCCGCCGGAGAGCCCATACTTGCCGTGGAGGACGCAATAGGCTATATAGGCTACGACACGGAGAGCGAGGGCGAGTTCTTTGCCCTGAAAATCAAAGGCGACTCAATGATAAATGCCGGAATACTAGACGGGGACATGGTTATTGTCCGCCGGCAGCCCACCGCCCACAACGGCGAAATTGTGATAGCCCTAATTGAAGACAGCGCCACCTGCAAGCGGCTGCGCAGGGAAAACGGAAAGGTGCTGCTGCTTCCCGAAAACGACGATTATGAGCCCATAAACGGCGACGGCGCCGAGATTCTTGGAAAGGTCGTCGCAGTCATAAGAAGATATTTCTGAGCAATTGTCCTCAGCCATAATATGCGGCTCGACTATGAGCCTGAAACCCTTTGAAAGGAACCACGCCTATCATGAGATTATATAATTCCGCAACACGCGCCGAGGAAGAATTCATACCTAACGAGCCGGGCAGGGTCAGGATGTACACCTGCGGGCCGACGGTATATCATTTTGCCCATATAGGGAATCTTAGGACTTACATTGCCGAGGACGTTCTTGAAAAATATCTGCGCTGGTCCGGCCTAGAGGTCGAGCGCGTTATGAATATAACCGACGTGGGCCACCTTACGAGCGACGCCGACACCGGCGAGGATAAGATGCTCAAGGGCGCGCGGCGCGAGCATAAAACGGTGCTGGAGATAGCGCGCTACTACACAGACGCATTCTTCGAGGATTGCAAAAAGCTCAACATAAGAAAGCCCGACACGGTCGTTCCCGCCACCTCCTGCATCCCGGACTTCATTGAAATGATATCCGTGCTGCTCGAAAAGGGCTACGCCTATGTATCCGGCGGCAACGTATACTTCGATACCTCCCGTCTGCAAGAATACTATGTGTTCAATAAGCACAACGAGGAGGATCTGCTGGAGGGCGCGCGCGAGGGCGTAGAAAAAGACGAGTCAAAGCGCAGCAAGACCGACTTTGTTTTGTGGTTCACCAAGTCCAAATTCGAGGACCAGGAGCTCAAGTGGGACAGCCCTTGGGGCCTTGGCTACCCGGGCTGGCATATAGAATGCTCGGCTATCAGCATGAAGCATCTGGGCGACAGGCTTGACATTCACTGCGGGGGCATAGACAACGCCTTCCCCCACCACACAAACGAAATAGCGCAGTCCGAGGCCTATTGCGGCCACAAGTGGTGCAATTTCTGGTTCCATGTGCTGCACCTGAATTCCGACTCGGGAAAGATGAGCAAATCCTCAGGCGAGTTCCTCACCGTTTCGCTGCTTGAGGAAAAGGGCTTCGATCCTCTGGCCTACCGCTTTTTCTGCCTGCAAAGCCACTACCGTAAATCGCTGGTTTTCTCGTGGGAGGCCCTGGACAACGCGGCCGCGGCCTATAAAAAGCTTGTTTCGCGCGTCGCCGCCATAGAAAATGAAGGCTCCGTGGACGAGGACGCCTATGAAAAATACAGGACGGATTTCGACGCCGCCCTTTCAAACGACCTGAACACCTCTCTTGCCCTGACCGCTCTGTACGACGTGCTGAAGGCCGGCATATCCGGAGCCGCCAAGCTTGCCCTGGTTGACAGCTTCGATTCCGTGCTCTCCCTGGATCTTCTTTCCCGGGCCGAGCGGCTCCGGAAGGAGAGCGCCCAGGAGTCCGGGCTGGAAGCCGAAATAGAGGAGCTGATCCGGAAAAGGCAGGAGGCCAGAAAGGCCAAAAACTGGGCCGAGGCCGACAGGATAAGGGATTGCCTCAAGGAAAGGGGCATCGCGCTGGAGGATACGCCGCAGGGCGTTAAGTGGAAAAAAATATAGCCGCCTAAAGCGCGGCATCGGTTTATAGCGCGGCTGTCAAGCGCAGGCGGCCCCGGAAAGCGTTCAGACGCTCTGCGGGCACGCCTGCACGGCGGAAGCCGCGCCTTTGTTTTTTATCGCTATCTCACCTTTTAAGCTCCACGGCAACCGCCTCCGGCTCTACGTCCTCAACCGACCCGGGAACGCGGAACTTGCCGTTTTCCGGCGGAACGATGGGAACCTCCTCCGGCTCGCCAAGCTGGGGTACCCACCGGTAGGGATAGCGGTATGCCCGGTAAAGCAGGCTCATGAACGGAACGACATATTCCCACACAACCTGCTTCTCCGGCGTCACCTCAAATATCCTGCCGCCGAGCCCTTCGGTTATCAGCGTGTTCCCGTTGGGCAGGCGCTGGGCGGAGCTGACAAGGGCGCTGAAAAACCTGTCGGCCATAAAAAGGCCGTTGTCGGGCCCGAAGGTTATCACATACTCCCAAACCTTTTCCAGCGTGACTGGGTCGAATTCCAGCACGCGCGAATAGTGCCTTCGGGCCGCGCCGCGCCCGTCCGGACATTCCGGCGTCGGATAGGAATAGCCGCCGTAGCCGCCGTTGTCAAACACCAGTATGTTCCCCTCGCCGGGCAGGCCGCGCTGTATCATGTGGGCGTGGTGCTGGCCTATGAGCTGGCCGAGCCTCCTCAGCTCCGGAGTTTCCGAGTAGTCGGGGCCGATTTTCCAAACGATCTTGCCTGTTTTTTTTCCGACTATGAATACGACGTTGGCTTCCCTGCCGCCCATTATGAGGTTTTCGGGAGCAAAACGCACGTCGCCCGCGTCGTAAAAGCGGTTTGGCCCCAGCAGGGAAAGGCAGTTTATGTGGAGCCAGTCTCCGACGTCCTCTCCGCCCTCTATTTTCTGCATATTCGGATCCCTCCGGATGGTTTCCCTCGCCCCCTCGGAAAATCCGAATTCTTCAAAGTGCAGGCTGGCCTTCCACTCCCATATGACCTTGCCGCCCCAATCGACCTCGATTACCCTGTCGTCCATTAGCGGCTTGTCCGATACGGCGGGGTTGACGCAGTTATAATGCGTCAGCATTATGGTGTTCCCCGAGTACGTCAGCGGCTCCCTGCCCGGACAGTAGTAGCCGGTTTCCGAGCCTTCCCTCTGATAATCGTGATGCTGCCTTGCCATCCAGCGCGCTTCCTCGCCGGGATCGGATATATACTCGTTCCTGTCGAAGCTCCAGACTATCCTTCCCTCCCAGTCGGCCTGTATCAGGTCAAGACCGTCCTGAAAGGCGAATTTCATGCTCCTCTCGCCGCTTGAACCCATTACAAAGCCGCCCGGCAGCAGCTTCACCGGCATGCCGGCGACGCCCTTCCAAAGCCTGACGCAGCGCCCGTTCATGTCTGTCAGGACCGCTCCGCCGGGCCCCGGCAGGATAGTGTAGCCCGGGTACGCCTTTTCCCTGTCGTAGATTGTGACCCCCGTTGGATGCACGCTAGGTCTTCCCATAAACGCCTCCTTAAAGCGCGCGGCGGCCCGAAATCCCTCGATTCCGGGCCGCCGCTTATTTGGGCTATTGCTGTTCAACCGTGCTAAGGGCCAGCTTAAGCAGGCGGTTGAACTCCGCAGCCTCCTCCTCCGTCATGTTCTTGACAAGCTCCGCCTCGGCGTCAGTCCCGCACTTGAGCAGCACCGCGTAGAGCTCCTCTCCCTTTGGCATGGGCACAAGCCTTCGGAAACGCGCGTCCTTTTGGCTCTTGACCCGCCTGATAAAGTCCTTCTCCTCAAGCCTGTCTATTATTCCCGATACAGTCGGGTTTGTGAGCTTGAAAACCGACTGTATGTCAAGCTGGTTGATTTCGCCCTTTTCGGAATTGCTCAATATGTAAACAAGAACGTCAGCCTGAATGGAGGTAAGGTCGTACTGGCCCATTTCGCGGTTTTTCCGCTTGATCAGCGCGTTATTGAGCCTGAATATATATCCGATGTTTTTCTTTGCAGCCTTCTCCGACATCCGTGCAGCCTCCACTTATTTATGCTCTTTATATAATATATCAAGCAACCCTTTCTTGTGTCAAGCATATATCAATAGGTTTTTTGCCTCAATACATTCAATAATTGCGTAATATTGCTGACATAAGTTAATAACAATTATTACTTTAGTCATTTCAAGCAAACAGGCTGACGAAAAGCCATGCAAGGCCGGTGACGGACGCTCCGGCCAAGGCGTAGGCTATCGGAGGGATGCGGATCTTCCTGCCCCCAAGATTGTTTTTCAGGTAATTGTCGGCTATGAGCTGCGCCTCCCTGAGGATATCCTCATAGGCGACCGGGCTTTTGCTCTCTTTCAGAATAAATATGGCTTTCTCGAATACGGAAGGATCGGGCGAATCTACCATAATAACCTGTCTGGCAATTCCTTTGACCATATCAGCTCTCCACGCAGACGTCATGCATCAGCTTCATATGGAAAGTTTAACCGATTTATCGGCTCTTATACGCCCGATTGCGTCCTTTTGCCTATTATTTTCTCGCCTCAACCGATAGGGCCAGCACGGTCATATCGTCCCTGCTTCCGCTGCGCCGGGCCGCGTTTTCCAGTATGCCCCCGGCTATTTTTCTCACGTTTTCGCCGTTTATATCGTAAAGCAGGCCCAATATCTCGTCCGACCCGGCGGCGCCGTCGCTTAAAATTACGGCTGCGCTGCCCTCGCTCAGGGTCAGCTTCGTCAGATCCGGAGCGCCGCCGAGTCCCGCCGCGAGGCTGCTCCCGCCGACTTCAAAGACCTTGTTCCCTTTTCTTACGTACGAGGGGGCCGCCCCCAGCTTGTACAGCATGGTTTCGCCGGTGAAAAGGTTTATGCCCATTAGATCCACGCTTGCGCAGCCCATATTTTTGTCGCTTCTGAGAAGCATGGCTGAATTGAGTATGCTTATGGCGAGATCAGCCTCAAGCCCCGCCTTGAGCAGCATTTCGGCTATTTTCACGGCGTCCCCGCTGTCCCCGGCGGCCTCCCTGCCGCTGCCCATGCCGTCGGATATGAGCAGATACATGACGCCCTCGGAGGTTTTGAAATATGAGGCCATGTCGCCGCTTTGCTCCTGGCCCTCCTTGCAAAGCGAGGCTATCCCCACGTTTACCACCAGAGGCTCGGCCTCGTGCAGGCGCAGCAGGCTTTCGCTTTTTCCTCCGCTCCCGCAGCAGAGCCTTACCCCGGCGGCGGCCGACAGCAAATCAAGCCAATTTTTCGTTCTCACGAGAGCCGGCACCCCGTCGCCCTCCAAATCAACGTGCAGCCTGCCGTTGCCGTCCCTGAAGGCCAGGCTTTCCGCGGCTATGCCCGCGCCGCGCAGATAGGCGTCTATCCTGGCCTCCAGCTTCTGCTCGTCCTCAAAGCCCACGCTTTTGTCCCGCGCCCGCCCGGCCGAAACGCAGCGCAGCGCTTTTGCCGTATCCTCGAACTGCCTGTACAGGAGCTCCCTGTTTTCCCTCATCCTGCTCATTATCTGCCTTCTTCGCAGGAGCGCCCTGAGCTCTACGCTCGCCGCCGCCGCGAAGCCCGCGATATTCAGGCAGGAATCCCTGAAATATTGGGGGAAGTCCTCGGGAAATGCACCGCCCCTGGCCGTCATGAGGCGGGCGGCGTCGTTGAGGGCGTTTCTTGTGGTCTCATATTTCTGCCCCCAGCATTCGCCTCTTTTCCCGCAGTTTCTGCACACCTCCTCGGCCGCCACGTCGAATACCGAGCTTATATCCGCGTCATTCCTTCCGGACTCGCAGTTCTTTTTAAGAATGCCGTATATTTCCTCAAAGGCCGAGGCGGCAAGCTCCGCCTTCGACAGCCTGTACTCCAGCTCCCTGACGGCGCCCTTATGCCTCGCTGCCGCCTTTTCTCCCCTGAGCCCCAGAAACCATTCGTTGGGAGGCAGCATGAACGCCACCGAGGCTATAAACGCCTCAACCAGCAGCGTAGTTCTCAGCTCGCGGCCAGCGCCCCAGAAAGCGCCGACCGCCCCGGCGAGAACATAGCAGACAGCGACGGCAAGCCTCCCTCTTTTCACATAAAAGCCCGAAAACATGCCCGCGAAGCCGTATACCATGGCGCAGACGCCCGCCGTACCCATTGCGGCGTCCACGCCCATGCCCAGCGCCACTCCCGCTATGCTGCCCGCGCCAGCGCCGCCGGCAAAGGCGGCGGCCAGTACGGAGAACGCGGCAAAGCAGCGCCCCAGCGACAATGTTCCGAAAAAGTTCAGCCTGACCAGCGCCAGCGAAAGCGACATTCCGAAGGCCGCCTTGCCTATATATCCCTTTTCGTCACCGCCGCGGTTAAGCGCCGCCGAATAAAGAACGCAGCTTCCGGCCGCAAGAACGACCTCCGCTATGTAAAGTACCGTTTCTTCCATCCCCCAGCCGCCGTGGCGCACGTATACAAAGCCCGTGCAGGCGGTCATGAGCGCAACCGCCAGCGGCATGAACCAGGCCTTTTTTGATACCCGCATGTCCCTGAAAATAAAAGCCGCCGAATAAATAAGCAGCGTAATCGCCGAATACTTGACCGCCCGGTTGAACCCTCCGCCCGTAACGGCTCCCATTACCGCGCCCATGGCCGCAGCAAAGCCGCCGAAGCCTCCCCCGCAGGCGCCCGCAAAGCCCGGCGCCAGAGGCGAAATTCCCAGCAGCGAAACACGCGACAGCAGCCAGCCCGCCGCAAACCTCAGCAGATAACCCAGCGGCTTTGACCCGCTTGCATCCAAATTAGCCAGCCTGCCAAAAATGCCGTCCCTCAGCTCCTTGCCTGTTCCCGCCCTTGCCTTGAGCGCCGCCTCTTTTGTTTTCAATATGGCCACCTCCCGCTAAATCATACGATGGCCGCATCGAAAAGCATGTCGCGAAACGTCGCAGCGCAAACATAATGCCATATTATTCCAATATCCGGTATTGCGCTGCGGCTTGGACAATCATATTGATAAGCCGCTTAAAATGCTATAAAATAATTCTTAAAGCTATGATAGGTTTGAAGGAGGGCGTCCTAATGGCGGCCGAAATCGAAATGAAATTCAGTCTTTCCGGCCCTCAGTCCATCGAAAGCATGCTCAAGGATGAGCTTGCTCTCAAGTATGTCAAGGATGCTTTCAGGACGAAGGAAAGCTGCTCCGAATACTACGATACGCACGCATGGGAGCTTTCCGCCGGGAGCTACGAGCTGCGAATAACCCGCTCGGAGGAGCCTAAGGTGGCCGTATTGAAGCAGGGCACCTTCCGGGACGAGGATATGCCCGGACTGTACAGAGGCAGCCGCTGGATCGCTCCCTATGCAGGGCTGGACACCGTCCTGCCGGACCTTATTGAGCGCGGCGCGCCGCGGGAGATAGCCGAGCTTGCCGACGGCAGGCCTCTCGAGCTCTGCTTCTACACGATATTGAACCGCAAATACGCGACCTTGTATATGCCCGACAGGACCAGGGTGGAGCTCTGCTTCGACAGCGGGGAGCTTATCGCCGGCGCTAAACGCATGCCCCTATACGAGCTGGGGCTTGAGCTGCTCTACGGGAGCGAGGATCTGCTGCTTGACTACTGCCGGCAGCTAAGCGAGCGCTTTTCCCTCTCCCCGATGCTGCTGTCCAGGCACGAGCGCGCCCTGCGGCTGCTGAGGACAAGGTGACGCTGTGGGCGACGGCAGAATGCCGCGCCGGGAAGGAAGGCGTTTGTCAATATGACGCTTGAGAAAAAGTTTTATATACGGGGCATGCATTGCGCGGCCTGCTCGACCGGCTCGGAAAGGGTCATGCGGAAGCAGAAGGGCGTTGTCAGGGCCGAGGTGAACCTTGCCGCGGAAACGGCGACGGTTGAATACGACCCTGAGCTGATCAAGCTGTCGCAGATAAAGGCCGCCGTGGCAAGGCTGGGCTATACAACCGAGGACTACGAGGATACGCAGGCGCAAAGCCTTGAGGAGGAACGAAGGCTCGCCGAGCATAGGCGCTCGAAAAGAAGGCTGGCGGCCGCCCTCGCCTCTGCGGCCCTGCTTCTCTACGTTTCCATGGGCCACATGCTGCCCGCCGCGCCGCCCCTGCCGCGCTTTATGGATATGGAGTCCGCGCCGCTTGGCTACGCTCTTGTCCAGCTTGTCCTGGCCGCCGCGGTATTGGCGGCGGGCCGTGATTTTTATATCAGCGGTGTAAAGAGTCTTATAAGGCTTATCCCTAATATGGATACCCTTGTCGCGATAGGCACCGGCAGCGCCTTCGTCTACAGCTGCTACGCGCTGGCAAGGATAGCCCTCGGCCGTGCCGATTTTGTCCACAACCTGTTTTTCGAGTCCTCCGCCGTGGTGGTGGCCCTCGTGATGCTGGGTAAGCATCTTGAGGCCGGCAGCAAGGCAAAGACCTCCGACGCCATAAGGAGGCTTACGAAGCTGGCCCCGGACAGGGCGCTTATCGAAAAGGACGGCGCGCAGATAGAGGTCGAGGCCTCGGAGCTGGCCGTCGGCGATATAGCGGTCGTGCTGCCCGGCGGCCGCTTTCCCTGCGACGGCGTGGTGCTTTCCGGCGTATCCACGGCGGACAACTCCATGCTGACCGGGGAGAGCCTGCCGGTCGTCCTGGAGCCCGGCTCGAGGGTAACGGGCGGAGCGATAAACGGAGAGGGCATGATACGTTTCCGAGCGACGGAGGTCGGCGGCGACACGGCGCTGTCGCACATCATACGCATGGTGCGCGACGCGCAGGGCAAAAAGGCCCCGATAGCGAAAGTCGCCGACAGCGTTGCGGCGTATTTCGTTCCCGCAGTAATGGCGATAGCCTTCATATCGGCAGCGGCGTGGCTTATTGCGGGCAGAGATATTGAGTTTGCGCTGAACACCTTCGTTTCCGTGCTTGTCATCGCCTGTCCCTGCGCCTTGGGGCTTGCCACGCCCACGGCCATAATGGTCGGCACCGGCAGGGCGGCGCAGCTCGGCGTGCTTTTCAAGAGCGGCGAAGCCTTGCAGGCGGCAAGCGGGCTTACCCATATAGCGCTGGACAAGACCGGAACGCTCACCGAGGGCAAGCCGTCGCTGACGGCGATAGAAGCGGCGGGGGGATTGGCCGAGGATGAGCTGCTTTCGCTGGCGGCTTCCCTGGAGCGCGGCTCCGAGCACCCCGTGGCAAAGGCTATACTGAGAGCGTCTGACGAGCGCGGCTTCGTTCCGCGCGCTCTCGACGGCATAACAGCCCTTCCCGGCAGAGGCGTCGAGGCTGCGGTGGACGGTGCAAGCGTGTGCGTCGGCAGCGAAAGGCTCATGCGCGAAAAAGGGATAGACGTTTCGCCCATGGCCCCTAGAGCCTCCGAGCTGCAGAGCCGGGGCTCCATAATCATGTATTGCGCCGCCGGAGACAGGCTGCTGGGCCTGTTCGCGGCTTCCGACAGGATAAAGCCGGAAAGCTCCGCAGCCGTCGGCCGCCTTGTTTCCATGGGGCTGAAGGTCACCATGCTCACAGGCGACGTGGAGGCTGCGGCCGCGGCCGTAGCTAAGGCGGCGGGCATAGAATCATATATTGCCGGGGTCCTTCCCTCGGACAAGGCGGAGGCAGTAGCCAGGCTGAAAGCCTCGGGCGGCAAAGTGGCCATGATCGGCGACGGCATAAACGACGCTCCGGCTCTGGCCGCCGCGGACGTCGGCATAGCGGTCGGCGGCGGTACGGACATAGCCGTGGAATCGGCGGACGTGGTGCTTATAAACGGCTCCCTTTCCTCGGCCGCCGACGCGATAAGCCTCGCGCGGGCGGTCATGCGGAACATAAAGCAAAACCTGTTCTGGGCTTTCTTCTACAACTGCGCCGGCATACCCTTTGCCGCGGGCCTGTTTTACGCCTTCGGCGGGCCCAGGCTCAACCCCATGATAGCCGGCGGCGCCATGGCCCTCAGCTCCGTCTGCGTCGTTGCCAACGCGCTCAGGCTCCGGCGCTTCAAGCCGAAATAGCGGGGCGCCAGCCGCCGTAAAAGAGCGCCGCCCGGACCGAGCCCCGGTCCGGGCGGTTTTTGTTCCGTTTTCAGCAGCCCAGTATTTCTCTGGCGCGCAGGGCATCCCTTTCAATCTGCCTTTTAAGCTCCTCCATATCGGCGAATTTCCTCTCCGGCCTGATAAAGTCTATAAATTCCAGTCTCAGCCGCTTTCCGTAGAGGTTGCCGCTGTAATCGAGGATATAGCTTTCCACCGACACCGCGCCGTCGCTGCTGACGGTCGGCCTTTCCCCTATATTGGTGACGGCGCACCTTAAGACATTTTCGCCGTCGATTCGTACGCGGGTGGCGTAGACCCCGTAAGCCGGAACCAGCACTCCCTCGGCAAAGCGCATATTCGCCGTCGGCGCGCCCATCTTGCTTCCGCGCCTGTAGCCTACCCGTACGGTGTCGGTCAAAGCCAGCGGGTAGCCTAAAAATCTGTTGGCCTCGCGGATGTTGCCCTCCAGGAGCAGCTTCCGTATGTGCGTTGAGCTGACGACTATTCCGTCAAGCTCCACCTTCGGCATCACATCCAGCCCTATGCCGAGCTCGGCGCATTTTTTCGCAAGCTTCTCGGTGTTTCCCTCGTTTTTGTACCCGAAGCGGAAATCGTAGCCTACGACCAGATGCACGGCCTCGAAATCCTCCGCCATCCAGTCGACGAAGGCTTCCCAGGGCATCTTCATTACGCTTTCGTCGAAGCAGATGGATATTATCTCGTCCACTCCGAATTTGCGCCTGAGTATTTCCGCCCTGTCCTCGGGCGAGCTTATCAGCGGCACCTTTTCGCCCTTGACGATGTTGTCGGGATGTATGTCGAAGGTCAGCAGCGCCGGCAGGGCGCCAAGCTCGGCCGCCCTTTCCTTCGATCTTTCTATGAGAGTGGCGTGCCCTATATGGACTCCGTCGAAAAAGCCTATAGCTATTACCCTTTTTCCCATCCTGTACCCCAATCGGCCCGGAGGGCGCTGCGCGCCCCCGCTCTATATGTCGTAAAAGCTCTTTATTATTTTCAGGAGGCCCTTGTCGGCTTCGGCGAGAGCCAGAAACTCGCCCGAGAGCCCGTAGACCCGCCGCCTGCCGCTTTGCATGCCGTCCAGCCTGACGGCGGCCCCGTTCCTGAGCCTCCGCTCTTCCTCGCCGCCGACAGTCAGGCTCGGCAAGGCTTCGAACAGCGCGTCCACCGGGAGCAGAAGCCGGTCAAGCTCCCCCGCTTCCGCCGCCGCGATTATCTCGTCCAGTCCGGCCGCCCTGTCAGCGCGGAAGGCGCCGGCCCTCGTCCGCCTTAGATAGGCCATTGCCGCGCCGCAGCCCAGCCTCTGCCCCAAATCGTGGCAAAGCGTCCTTATATAGGTTCCCTTCGAGCATACGACCCGGAAGCGGTATTCGCCGGCGTGCCAGCCCAGCGGCTCCAGCTCATAGATATATATGCGTCTGGGGCTGCGCTCCACATCGGCGCCGCGCCGCGCGTATTCGTAAAGCCTCTTGCCCCTCACCTTAACGGCCGAATACAGCGGAGGAAGCTGGAGGCTCTCTCCCAAGAAGCCCGAGAGGGCCGCCCTTATCCCGGCCTCGTCGACATCCGCCGGGCGCTCGCTCAAAACCGTGCCCGTGACGTCCTGCGTGTCCGTCACCGTCCCGAGCCTCAGCCCGGCTATATATTCCTTGTCCGCGCTTTCCGCAAATTCCGCGGCGCGGGTCGCCCTGCCGATAAATAGAGGCAGCACCCCGGTCGCCATAGGGTCGAGAGTGCCGCCGTGCCCTATGCGCTTTTCCCCGAGGACGCGCCTGAGCTTTGAAACCACGTCGTGGGAGGTCCAGCCTTCCGGCTTGTCCGCTATCATTATCCCGTTCATTTGCTTTTCCAGTGCTTGGCCGTGGCGGCCTTTATGACGGCCTTAGCCGTCTCCAAATCACCGTCGATTATGCCTCCGGCCGCCATCCCGTGCCCGCCGCCGCCGAACTCCGAGCATATGTCGCTGGCATTGGCGTATATCCCCGTCCTTACGGACACCTTCCATTTGAGCTCCGACACCTGGCGCAGGGTTATGCTGGTTTCCGTTCCCCTGATCTGGCCGGCTACCACGGCTATATCCTCCAAGTCCTCCTCCCCGGCTCCGGACCGCCTGAGCATGTCCAGCGTAAGGCTGCAAATGACCGCTTCCCCGTCCATGAAAAAATCGAGGCTTTCTATCATGAGGCTTTCCAGCTTAAGGCGGCTCGGGCTTTTCAGCATGAAAAATTCCCTGTTGAGGTCGCCCGCCGGGACGCCCGCGTCGATCAGCGCTGCGGCGGCTCTGTGCGTGTCCGCCTTGGTGTTCTTGTACCTGAAGCAGCCTGTGTCGGTAGCCACGGCTATATAAAGCGGCAGGGCGGCCTCGCTGCTCAGTCTGCCGGACAGGGCGCAGAGAAGCTGCATTACGATCTCGCCGCAGGAGGCCTTTTCCTCCATGATGAGCCCCGCCGCCGCATAGCGCTTGTTCGAGGGGTGGTGGTCGATTGCAAGGTCTATCTTTCCCCTGTAATCCAGGGCGTTTATTTGAATTATACCCTCGTCGGCCAAATCGACGGCGACGACCCAGTCGGGCGCGTAGCCTTCATGCGCGTAATAGGCCCTCGTATAGACTATGTAGCGCGATGTGGTCTCGGGATTGGGCAGCACATAGGCCTGCTTCCCAAGCTCGCGCAGGCCGCGGCAAAGGCCGGCGGCGCTGCCCACGGCGTCCCCGTCCGGCCGGTTGTGGTTTATTATCAGAAAATTGTCCCTTTCGGAAAGCCAGTCGCGGCACTCCTCAAGCGTCAGCGTCGTCATCGTTTTTTATATCCAGTCCGTTTATTATTTGGGATATGCGCGCCCCGCGCTCGATGGAGCTGTCCCGCTCGAAGATAAGCTCCGGCGTATAGCGCAGCGAAAGGATGCTCCCAAGCTCCCTTCTCAGCCAGGGCGAGGCCGATTTAAGGCCCTTCTTCAGCTCCTTTTCGTCAACGCTGCCCAATACGCTAATATACACCTTGGCAAAGCGCAGATCCCCGGTGGTATCGACGCCGGTTATGCTTATCATGCCCTGCTGTACGCGGGGATCCTTTACCTTTGTTATAAGCGAGGAAAGCTCGCGCTGGATATCCTCGTTTATGCGTCCGATTCGGTTGGCAGCCATATACTTCTCCGTAATCCGTTATTTTCCGCCGGCACGCCCGTCGCCGGCTATTTTGCGCTTCCGAACCTCCTGTCGCGCCCGGAGTATGACAGTATGGCCTTGTCCAGCTCCCGGGGCGTGAAGTCTGGCCAGAGCACGTCAGTAAAGTAAAGCTCCGAATAGGCCGACTGCCATAGCAGGAAGTTGGATATGCGCAGCTCGCCCCCAGGCCTTATTATCAGCTCAGGGTCCGGTATGCCCTTTGAATACAAATAGTCCGAAAACAGGCTCTCGTCCAGCGCCTCCGGCTCCGCCCTTCCGGAACGGCAGTCCTCGGCAAATCTGCGCGCGGCGCGGACTATCTCGTCCCTGCCGCCGTAATTGAAGCAAACGTTGACCTTTATGCGCGCGTTGGTTAGGTGCGCGGCAACCCCCAGGGCCTCGTGGGAAAGCTCCTGGAGCCTGGGGGAAAGCCTTGATATGTCGCCCATGACGTAAAGGCTGGCCCCTTCCTCCTCCATGGTCTGTATGGCCTCTATAAGATATTTTTCCAGCAGGGTCATAATTGCGCCCACCTCCTCCGAGTCACGCTTCCAGTTTTCAGTGGAAAAAACGTAGACCGTGAGATGCTCAACGCCAATGTCCCTGCAATAGCGCACTATCTTCCTGAAGGTTTCGGCTCCGGCGGAATGGCCGGCGCTGCGGGGCAGCCCGCGCTTTTTGGCCCAGCGGCCGTTGCCGTCCATTATTATCGCGATGTGGCGGGGTATTTTCACTTCCCCGCCGCCGCCCGTGCCGGGCAGGGCTCTCGCGCTTTTTCTATTCTTCCCGAATGCCATTATTATATTTCGTAAAGCTCTTTTTCTTTCTTTTCCATAAGCTTGTCAATATTGGCTATATGGTCGTCGGTAATCTTCTGAAGGTCCTTCTCGGCGGTTTTAAGGTCGTCCTCTGTTATCTCGGACTTCTTCTTTTGGGCCTTGAATTTCTCCATCGCGTCGCGCCGTATGTTGCGCACGGCCACCTTGCTTTCTTCCCCGTACTTCCTTATCTGCCTGACCAGCTCCTTGCGCCGCTCCTCGGTAAGCTGCGGGAAAACAAGGCGTATTATGCGCCCGTCGTTCTGGGGATTTATGCCGAGGTCGCTGGCCTGTATGGCTTTTTCTATGAGCTTCAGCGTGCCCGTGTCCCAGGGCTGTATGGTCAGCGTTCTCGGATCGGGAGAGGCTATGGTAGCGATCTGGTTGATGGGCGTGGGGTTCCCGTAGTAGTCAACCTTGATTTGGTCAAGCACCGAGGCGTTGGCTCTTCCCGCCCTTACGGCAGCGAAGTTAGTCTGCATTACTTCAATGGTCTTCTCCATTTTTTCGGTGAATTCGACGTAATCGCTTTTGTTCATAAGCTTTCATTCCTTTCCCTTTATTTGTATGAAGCGCGCGGCGTTAAGCCGCCCCGGAGCGCCATCTCTTTCGGCGCGTCCGGTCAATATACCGTGGTTCCCACATTTTCGCCCATTACCGCTTTTATTATGTTCCCGGGCTCCTTCAGGGCAAAGACTATCACCGGCAGCTTGTTGTCCATAGCCAGGGCGTTGGCTGTGGAATCCATGACCTCAAGGCGCCTTTCCAGGACCTCCTCGTAGGTTATGGCGTCATACCTGACGGCGCCGCCGTCCTTTCTCGGGTCGGCGCTGTATACGCCGTCTATATTTTTTGCCAGCAGCAGCGCGTCGGCCTCTATCTGCAGGGCCCGCAGGGTTCCCGCCGTATCGGTGGTGAAATACGGCTCCCCGGTGCCGCAGGCGAATATGACGACAAAGCCCTTCTCAAGGCTTTCTATCGCCCTGTCCCTCGAAAAGGCGTCGGCGACCTTATCCATAGGGATTGCGCTCTGCACACAAGCCTGAACGCCGATGCCCTCAAAAACGTCCAGCAGCGCGAGGCTGTTCATGGCGGTGGCCAGCATGCCCATATAGTCCGCCCTGGCCCTGACCATGTTGCCTCCCCCGTCCTTCACACCGCGCCAGAAGTTGCCGCTCCCGACGACTATGCCCACCTGGACCCCGCGCTCTACGCAGCCCTTCACAGCCAGGCATACCCTTTTGGCAAGCTCAAAATCTATGCCTCTGCCGGACGCGCCCGCCAGAGCCTCCCCGCTCAGCTTGAGCAATACTCGTTTGTATTTCGGTTCCATAGCTTCCATAAAAATCCTCCCGGTTCGAAGCGGGGCGGCGCCGCTCCGCCGTTAATAACCGCGATCCTGCCTTAATAAATAATTTTACTATATTTCTACCGTTTTTAAAAGGGCATATTCTAATTTTTGCTCCCGCTGCGCCTAAAACGCAGAAGAAAAGCGCCTTCGTTTCACTAAAAGCGGTGCGAAGGCGCTTTAATTTGCAGTGCTGCTTGCTGTCTTCCGTCGGCGCGCCGGGGGGCGGCGCGACGGTTCACTTGATCATGCTGGCAACTTCCTCGGCGAAATTGTCGGCCTTTTTCTCTATTCCCTCGCCTGTTTCAAACCTGGTGAAGGCCTTTACGGCTATGGTCCCGCCAAGGCTCCTGGCCACCTCCGCCACATGCTTTTCGACGGATATCTTGTCGCCCTTAACAAAGTCCTGCTGCATAAGGCAGGATTCCGTAAAGAATTTCGCCAGGCGGCCGGTGACCATCTTTTCGATTATATTGTCGGGCTTGCCGGCGTTCTTCGGATCCTCCTTGGCCTGCACCATGTAGATTTCCTTTTCCTTGGCAAGCGTCGCCTCGTCCACGTCGCTCTTGTCGCGGAAGGAGGGGCGCATGGCCGCGACCTGCATGGCCAGGTCCTTGCCCAGCTCAATTACCTCGGGCGCGTTTTTAATATTGTCGGATACCTCGAGATTCACAAGGACGCCTATCTTGCCGCCCATGTGTATATACGAAACGGTAAGGCCGCTTGAATAGCGGGCAAAGCGGCGGACCTGTATGTTCTCGCCGATAACCATTACCTTTTCCTTTCTCATGTCCTCTATGGTCTTGTCCGTACCGGGGTAATTCATCGCCATAAGCGCGTCGAGATCGGCGGGGTTGTTCCTAGCAACGACCTCGGCCACCGTTTCGGCGAATTTTTTAAATTCCTCGTTCTTGGCGGCAAAGTCCGTCTCGATGTTAACCTCGACGACGGCCGCCTCCCCGCTGTCGCAGACATAGGCCAGGCTCACGCCCTCGGCGGCTATCCTGCCCGCCTTTTTCTGCGCGGTGGCAAGCCCCTTTTCGCGCAGCCACTCTATGGCCTTTTCCATATCTCCGTCCGTTGCCGCAAGCGCCTTCTTGCAGTCCATCATTCCGACGCCCGTGGTCTCCCTGAGGACCTTGACATCGTTAGCGGTAAATGCCATATTATTCCTCCTCCTTGGTAGCTTCGGCGGCTTCCTCGGGCTCGGGGGAAGCCTCTTCCGCGGCGGGCGCGTCCGCTCCCTGCCTGCCCTCCTGCACGGCGTTGGCTATGGTTGCGGATATGAGCTTTATGGCTCTTATCGCGTCGTCGTTGCCGGGTATGATATAGTCCACCTCGTCCGGGTCGCAGTTGGTGTCAACTATGGCGACTATGGGTATATGAAGCTTCCTGGCCTCCGCGATGGCGTTCCTCTCCTTGCGCGGGTCTATGATGAACAGAGCGCCGGGGAGCTTCTTCATTTCCTTAACGCCGCCGAGATACTTTTCCAGCTTGGCTATCTCGTTTGTCAGCTTGATGACTTCCTTCTTCGGAAGCATGTCGAAGGTTCCGTCTTCCTGCATCCTGTTGAGCTGCGCCAGCCTGTCTATGCGGGTGCGCATGGTCTTGAAGTTCGTGAGCATGCCGCCCAGCCAGCGCGCGTTGACATAGTACATGCCGACTCTTTCGGCTTCCTCCTTGACGGCCTCCTGGGCCTGCTTTTTCGTGCCCACAAAGAGTATGCTGCCCCCGTTTTCGGAGATGCCGCGCACAAAGCTGTAGGCCTCCTCCAGCTTTTTAACCGTCTTCTGAAGATCGATTATATAGATGCCGTTGCGCTCCATATATATATACGGAGCCATTTTGGGATTCCATCTTCTGGTCTGGTGTCCGAAATGGACGCCCGCCTCCAGAAGCTGCTTCATTGATACTACCGCCATGAAAAAAAATCCTCCTTTTTGTTTATTACCTCCACGGGATAGGTTCCCTCCACGCCGGGCTTGCTAAAGCCGGGCGAACGGGGCGGGAATATAGGCCCGTGTGCGTAATAGCGCGCCGCATTGGGAAGCGCCGTGATATTTTAGCATTATCCGGCAAGGTTTGCAAGCGTTATTTTTCGTTTTCATCATATTATACTATTTTTCATTGACTTTCGGCGGCCGCGCCCCGATAATGGAGGAAAGCATAGCGTTAAAGCAACGGAGAGGGACATGGAGCCGAAAAGCAGAAAAGAAATGGATCCCCGCTACATGTGGGATTTCAGCCATATTTTCAGGGATCGAGCCGCCTTCGAGGCGGCGATGAAAGAGGCCTCGTGGCTTATTGACGCGGCGGCGGGCTTTGCCGGCACGCTCGGCGTTTCCGCCGAAAGGCTGAAGGCGGGGCTGGACGCTATGGCCGCCGCCAGGCAGAGGACGGAGCTTTGCTACATTTACGGCATGCTCCATAAGGCCGCGGACGGAAGCGAGCCCGAGCATCAGGCCATGCAGTCCGACGCGCTGAACCTGTATATCAGGCTGAACTCCTCGCTGGCCTTTTTAGAGCCGGAAATACTGTCCATCCCGCCCGAAAAGCTGGACTCCTGGCTGAAGGATGAGGGGCTTAAGGCATACCGCCACTATGTGGACGACATCGCAAGGAGCCGCGCCCATATCCTCGACGAAAAGACGGAGCGGCTTCTGGCCAAGCTCGGCGGCGCGGCCTCCGCGCCCTCGGAGGCCTTCGACATGCTGGAAAGCGTTGACCTGACCTTCCCCGAAATAACGGATGCCGGCGGCAAAAGGGTCAGGCTGACCTCCGGCAGCTTCGGCATATACAGGGCCAGTCCCGACAGACGGGTGCGCCGGGAGGCCTTCGAGGCCTATTTGGGCGAATTCGCGAAGTTCAAAAACACCCTCAGCGCCCTCTACGCCGGCTCGGTGAAGTACGACAATTTCAGGGCCGAGATAAGGGGCTATGCCGACGCCTGCGAGGCATCCCTGTCCGGCAGCAACGTACCGGTTTCCGTATACGACAGCCTTATTGAAGCGGTGCACGAGGGGCTGCCGGCCATGCGCAAGTATCTGGAGCTGAGAAAAAGGCTGCTCGGCCTCGAGCGCATGGACATGTTCGACCTCTACTGCCCGATAGTGCCGGGAATCGAATACAGCGTGGGCTTCGAGGAAGCAAAGGCGCTGGTGAAAAAGGCTCTCGAGCCTCTCGGCGCGGGCTACGCCGCGCTGCTGGACAGGGCCTTCAGCGAAAAATGGCTGGACGTCTACGAAAACAGGGGCAAAAGCAGCGGGGCCTTCTCCTGCGGCGTGTACGGCGTGCATCCCTATGTGCTGCTCAATTACTCGGGCACGCTGGAGGACGTTTTCACTCTGGCCCATGAGCTGGGCCACGCCATGCACAGCTTCCTGTCCTGCGAGGCCAACGACTATATCAACAGCGACTACAAGCTGCTTGTGGCCGAGGTCGCTTCCACGGTCAACGAGATACTGCTGGCGCGGCATCTGCTGGATACGGAAACCGAGCCCAGACGTCAGGCCTACATTATAAACCGCTTTCTTGAGGGCTTCCGCACCACCTTGTACCGTCAGACGCTGTTTGCCGAGTTTGAGCGCAAGGCCCACGAACTGGACGCCTCCGGCAAGCCGCTCAACGCCAAAACGCTTTCCGGGGTCTACCATGCGCTAAACGAGCTGTATTACCAGGGAGTCGAAATTAACGAGATAACCGACATAGAATGGGCGAGGATACCGCATTTTTACAGGAGCTACTACGTCTACCAGTACGCCACGGGCTACAGCGCGGCTGTGGCCATCGCCGGCGGCATACTCGAAACGGGCGACGCTTCGCGCTATTTGAACTTCCTCTCGCTCGGCGGGAGCGACTACCCGCTCGAGGAGCTGAAGGCCGCCGGAGTGGACCTTACCAAGCCCGAAACCGTAGCCTCGGCGCTGAGGGTTTTTTCCGAGTATATAGACAGGCTGGAGGCCTTGCGTTTTGATTAGCCGCCCGCCGCGCTTATATCCTCAAAAAACATGAATATTTCCCGCCAATAGGCGTCGCAATCGGCGCGCATCGACGCCGCGTGCCCGGCCCCCTCCGCTATCATGAGCCTTTTGGGGCCGGGCGCTGCGTTGTAGAGCTCGTAGGCCATGGAAACCGGAACAAGCGCGTCGGCGCTTCCGTGTATAAAAAATATCGGAACGCGGCTTTTCTTAACCTGCTTAAGGGCCGAGGCTTCCTTCCAGCCGTAGCCGCCCCTGGCCCGCGTAATAAGGCTCGCTCCGTAGAGCAGGACGGCGTTGTGCCTCAGCAGGTTGCGGCTCACCTGCCACTGCATTATCTCCCATACCCCTGTATACGCGCAGTCGGATACGGCCGCCTTGACGTTTTCCGGCAGCCTTTCGCCGCAGGCCATCAGCACGGCGGCGGCGCCCATCGAAACGCCGTGGAGGACAATCTCCGCCTTGGGATCCAGGCCCGTGATTTTATTGATCCAGCCCAGCAGGTCTATCCTGTCCAGCCAGCCCATGCCGACCATGCTCCCTCCGCTTTCCCCGTGGCAGCGCAGGTCCGGCAGCAGGACGTTATACCCCCTCTGATAGTAGGCCTTGGCGTATGAGAGCATGTTTTCCTTCCTCGAGGAATAGCCGTGCGCCACCACCGCCCATTTCGGGGTGTATTTTTCGCGCCTGTACGCTACCGCGGCAAGCCTGGCCGAGTCGGAGGCCTTAAGCTCCCATTTTTCGGATTTTTCCTCCATCGCTTCCCCGTCCGGCGCGGCGGCTGCGAAGGCGGCGACAGCCGCGCTCCTGTCCTCTGTCAGCAGGGCGTCAACTATGCCGTCGGAAACCGCATACCATAGCAGGCTGGCCGTCAGCAGCCCTCCGAGCAAGACCGAGCCTATGAAGCGCTTTAAATTTTTCAACCTTCATCATTCCTTTTTACCGGGAAGCTTGCGGCGCGCCGCTGTATGCATTATCCCGAAAAAAAGGCCGATTATACCAAAAACGCGGGATGAACCGTGTCATCCCGCCCTGTGCCGCCCGGCTTGCCTTCCGCTTTTATGCCGGGTCGTATACTTCGTACATTTTTGCTTTCCTGCCTTCGCGGCTTTTTAGCGTCCTTTTGTTCTCGTACATCCTCTCGTCCGCCTTGCGCATGAGCGCCTCTATATCGAACTTTCCGGCCCCGTAGGCAAAACCGGCGGCCACCGCGCACTTGATGTCGGCCTCCTCGTTGAGCCTGGTTATTTCGGCGTGCCATTTTTCCATCGCCATGTCCAGCTCGTAATCCTCGCAGTTGCAAATGACGAGCATAAATTCGTCCCCGCCCATGCGGTAGGCGCAGTACCTTTCGTCGTCGAAGATTTTAAGGCTTTTCGCCGCGTTTTGGAGCAGCAGATCGCCCACCTCGTGGCCGTAGACGTCGTTGGTGAGCTTGAGATCGTTGACGTCGAAATATATAATGCCGCAGGAAGCCATGTTTGCAAAAAGCTCGCTTTTTAGGTCCTTGTTCAGCCTGCTTCGCGTATACAGCCCCGTGAGCGCGTCGTGGTCCGACAGGTACAGGGCCGCCTCGCGCTCGGCCTGCGCCTTTGAAAGCTTCATCTGCTGCCTTATTTTTTGCCTTTCCTTGCGCTTGACCTCCTCGTCCAGCCTGATCTGGTTCCTGATGCCCCTGTATATCTGCTCGCTTCTTTCATGGTTGTACGCCTCCATGCACTCCATGTACCTTTCCAGGGCCTCCAACCTCTTGTCGCGCTCCCCGGCAACCTCATATAAGCGCGCGTACATCCTCCAGGAAAGCCTGAGATCCGTCATAGCCCCGCGGTTGGCGACGGTTTCGGCCGTAAATTCAATGATTTTCAGGGCCTCGCCGAACCTGCCCAGGGCGAGCAGACGGTCCATCAGCCTGTATGTAAGATAGACTATCTCGTAGTAAGGCGCGTCCCTGTATGCCGCCTCTTCTTCGATCCCCAACGCGGCGTATTCCAGGGCTTTTTCATTTTCGCCACGCTCAAACAGGCTTAGCGAAGCTATCAGATATATGGCCTTGCGCGGGTTTACGGGATATTTTCCTGCCGGCCCCGCCCTGACCTGCTCGGCCAGGCTTAGCGCTTCCTCGCACCTGCCGCAGCGGTAGCAGACGATAGCGTATCTGACCATAAGCTGGGGCTCCAGCGCGTTTACGCTGCCCGGCAGTCCGCCGCTTATGCGCATGTTTTTCTTTATTGCCTTAAGCTTGGCTATGGCCTTTTCCACATAGGCGCAGGATGCTTCCAAATCCGTGATCTCGTTGTAAAGGGTGCTGATGGAGCACAAGGCGTAAAGCTCAAGCATCAAATCCTTGCTTTTAGCGGCAACCCTGTACGCCTTTTGCAGCAGCTCCAGCTCATACTGGAGATCTCCGTTTGCCCTCGCGCATTGCGCTGTCTCGACGGTGGCCCAGGCCACCAGCTTGTGTATGCCGAGCTTTTCCGCCAGAGCCAGGCATTTTTTTAGATGCTGGACGGCCTCGCCGACCCTGTTTTCGCGGACAAGCAGCCAGCCGTTGACATATTCCGCGTCCGCCGCCATATCCCTGTCGCCGCTGGAGGCGGCAAGCTTGAGGCATTTGGCGCCGAGCCTAAGCGCCCTCTCCCTATCCCCAAGGTTGTAGCATACCGCCGCCATGTCCAGCGCAAGCTTTATGCCGAAGGCCGAAGCCTTTTCTTCCTCGTCCATCCTCCTATAAAGCCTGTCAAGCACATCAAAATTCATCTCCATGTCCATAGCCTTTACGGCTTCGGTATAGAGCGCATGCTCCTCGGGATATTTTTTCTTCATGGCCGAAAGATATGAACGTTTATCCATTTTGCCGCTCCGTTTCCGCCGAATGGGACCCGCTGAGAGCCGTAGTCCTTATGCCTCATGCCATAATTATCCTCCGCTAAACTAAATAATAGCAGCATTCTCACGGATTTCAAGTAGTTTAATAAAAGAATGTTTCAAATGTATGCGGTTTAAATGCAATATTATGTAACAAATACTTTTTTTGCTTTATTCTATGGGAAAAAGAAGCCGGAGCGGCGGCGGCTAGGGCCGCGTCAGCTCCGGTAAAACGTATATTTTTCGCTCTGCCAAATGTCAGCCAGTCCCCGCGCCGCCGCTCAGCTCGCGTACAGCCTGCCGATTATCCGGTTGGACAGGCTCCAGGGCAGCAGCCTGGACAGCAGCACGAACAGCTTGTAGCTTAATCCTACGGTGTAAAAGGGGCGCAGCCTCTTCTTTTGCGCTATTTTGCATATCAGCCTGCCCACGGCTTCCGGGGACGCGCCGTTGCGCTCGTCCCTCTCCATGCGGGCCACGGAGCGGCCTATGGCACCGCCGTAAACCTCGTCGCCCTGCGCCTCCTTTATTCTAGCGTCCGTGAAGCCGGTGCGTGTGTCTCCGGGCATTACGGCGCAAACGCCAATGTTGAAGGGGCGCAGCTCGTTGGCAAGCGCCAGAGTCAGCGCATTTATGCCCGCCTTGGATACGGAGTACCAGGCCTGGAAGGGTATGGGGACGCAGGCCGCCACGGAGCTTACGTTGATTATCCGCCCGCCGCCCGCCTTCCTCATGTAGGGTATGACGGCGCGTGACATCAGGAAGGCGCCGAAAAGGTTCACGTCAAGCTGGCGCTTTGCCTCGCCCAGCCTTGTAAATTCCACTGCGCCGGATATGCCGAAGCCGGCGCAATTTACAAGCAGGTCTATCCCGCCCTCGGCCTCGGCGACAAGCCTTGCCGCCGCCTCCGCCTGGTCCTCGTCGGACACGTCCCCCCTGATGTGTACGGCGCCTTCAGGCCCGTTCTCCCGGCGGCTCAGCTCGTAGACCTTGTAGCCGGCGCCGGCCAGAGCCTTAACCGCCGCGGAGCCTATACCTCCGCTGCCGCCGGTCACAAGCGCGATCCCGCTCATCCCCGCTCGCCCATTACGGCCTTTATGATGTCCATAGCCTCGTCCAGCAGCGCCTCTGTATGCGTCGCCATCAGGCTGGCGCGGAGCATGCAGCCGTCGGCCGGGGCGGCGGGAGGCAGGACCGTATTGACATATACGCCCCCGTCGTACAGCTCGCGGGCCTTCTTCAGCGTATTCATCATGTCGTAGGTGAAAATCGGTATTATCGGCGTCGCGGATTCCCTTATTTCTATGCCTCTTGCCTTCAGGCCGGAGCGCATATAGGAGGCCAGCTCCGAAAGGCGGCCGACAAGCTCGGGATGCTTTTCGATGTATCTGAGCGCCGCCAGCGCAGCCGCGCAGCTCGGCGGAGTAATGGACGCGGAAAAGATAAACGGCCTGGAATTGTGGCGCACATAGTCCGCCACCTTGGCCGAGGCCGCCATGTAGCCGCCGAGGCTGGCCAGCGATTTTGAGAAGGTGCCCATATATATGTCCACTTCGTCCTCAAGCCCGAAATGGCTCGCCGTCCCCCTGCCGCCCTCGCCGATGACGCCCAGGGCGTGCGCGTCGTCAACCATCACGCGGGCCTTGTACTTTTTCGCCAGCGCGACTATTTCCGGGAGCCGGGCTATGTCCCCGCCCATGCTGAAGACCCCGTCCGTCACTATCAGGGCGCCCGCCGTTTCCGGAACGGCTTTAAGGCACTCCTCAAGCTCCTCCATGTCGCTGTGCCTGTAGCGCAGCATCTTTCCGTAGCTGAGCTTGCAGCCGTCATAGATGCTGGCGTGGTTGTCCCTGTCGCAGATGACGTAGTCGCCGCGCCCGACTATGGCGCTTATTATTCCGAGATTGGTCTGGAAGCCCGTGGAGAAGGTCACCACCCCTTCCTTCCTCAGGAAGCGCGCAAGCTCGGCCTCAAGCTCAAGGTGCAGCTCCAGCGTTCCGTTCAAAAAGCGGGAGCCGGAGCAGCCGGTGCCGTATCTTTCTATGGCCTTTATGCCCGCTTCGACAACCTCCGGGCAGGTGGTCAGCCCAAGGTAGTTGTTGGAGCCGAGCATTATGCGGCGCTTGCCCTCCATCACCACCTCCACGTCCGGCCTGGACTGAAGATAATGGAAATAGGGATATATGCCCTGAGCCTTGAATTCGTCCGCCTTTGTAAACTCGTAGCACTTTTCAAAAATGTCCATGCCTGGTTCAACCTCCGCCCCGACGCGGATATTGCATAAACAGCTTTATATCCGGTTGTTATTTCAATTTATTTATATAAATAATTTTATGTAGAATATCACAGCGCATGGTCTTTGTCAAGGCAAGCCAAATACGTCCGGCAGCATATTTAACATCATTTGCATGTATATTAACCGCAGACTAAAATCATCCGCCCAGACGGCTCGCGCTTTTACCCCTCTCCCCGTTGAAATATTGCAAATTGCAGGCTGAAAATACGGCGTCTTTTTGTGCAGGTATACAAAAAGCGCCAAGGAGGGCATCGCGGCGCGGATAAATATTGACTTTGCGGAAACGCGGCGGTATATTTATTCACATTATCAGGATTATGGTGAATTAATATTCTTTCAACGGTTGGTGAGGGAAATGCTGAGCGTATTTATAGACGGCAGGGAGGGCACCACGGGCCTGAGGATTTATGAAAGGCTCGAAGGGCGCGGAGACGTCAGGCTGCTTATCCTGCCCGAGGAACTGAGGAAGGAGCCCTCCGCCCGGCGCGAGGCGCTCAACTCCTGCGACATCGCATTTCTGTGCCTGCCGGACGCGGCCGCGAGGGAGGCCGTCCAAATGGTGGAAAACCCGTCGGTCAGGCTGATAGACGCCTCCACCGCGCACAGGACCAGCCCCGGCTGGGCCTACGGCTTTCCCGAGCTTTCCGAAGGGCATCGGAGGGATGTGGCGGAGTCGAAAAGGGTGGCCGTACCCGGCTGCCACGCCAGCGGCTTTATCGCTCTCATCTATCCCCTTGTAGTTTCTGGTCTGCTGCCGGCGGATGCGGCGCTGAGCTGCACCTCGCTCACAGGCTACAGCGGCGGCGGCAGAAAAATGATAGAGCAGTACGAGGACGCGGGGCGGGAGGCGCTCCTTGGCGCCCCCAGACATTACGCCCTCGGCCAGTCGCACAAGCACCTGCCGGAGATGGCGCGGGTGTGCGGCTTGGAGAAGCCGCCTGTCTTTATGCCCGTGGTGTCGGACTTTTACAGCGGCATGCTGGTGACCGTTCCGCTGCACGCGCAGGCGCTTTCCAAAGGCTCTTCGGCCGAGGACATAAGGGAGGCCTACCGACGATTGTACCGCGGCCCCATTGTCATATACAGGGATAATATGGACGAGGACGGCTTCATGTCCGCCTCAGCCCTTTCAGGCTCAGACAGGATGGAAATAAGCGTGCTGGGCGGCGAGGAAAGGATAGTACTGGCCGCGCGCTTCGACAATTTGGGAAAAGGGGCTTCAGGCGCGGCTTTGGAGTGCATGAACCTCATGACCGGCCTCAGCCCCGAGACGGGACTAGTCTTGTGATTTTGGGAGGATACGATGGATTATAGAGCAATAGGCGGCGGCGTATGCGCCGCCAGGGGCTTTCTCGCCTCCGGCATACACTGCGGCGTCCGCAAAAACGCAGAAAAGCCGGACCTGGCCCTTATTTATTCGCAGGCGCCCTGCGCGGCGGCGGGGGTGTTTACCAAAAACCGGGTAAAGGCGGCCCCCGTGCTGCTGGACATGGAGCTGCTGAAGGCGGGCCGCGCCCGCGCCGTAGCCGTCAACAGCGGAAACGCCAACGCCTGCGCCCTGGACGATATGGAAAACGCCGGCAGGATGTGCCGCGCGGCGGCCGCAGCCCTGGGCCTTGCGCCCGGGGAGGTGCTTGTCGGCTCGACAGGGGTGATAGGCCAGAGGCTTAACATAGAAGCCATAGAGGCGGGGCTTCCCAAGGCAGCCTCGGCGCTCAGCGCCGAGGGCTCGGACGCCGCGGCGCGGGCCATAATGACCACAGACACGGTCAAGAAGGAGCTTGCAGTCGAGCTCGATATAGACGGGAAGGCCGTGAGGCTCGGAGCCATAGCCAAGGGCAGCGGCATGATACATCCCAACATGGGCACAATGCTCTGCTACGCCACAACCGACTGCGCCATAAGCCCGGCCATGCTGAGGAAGGCCCTGCTGGAGGCCGTCAGCGTCAGCTTCAACAGGGTCAGCGTGGACGGCGACACCTCAACCAACGATTCCTGCATAATATTGGCAAACGGGCTTGCCGGAAATAGGCCCATAGACGCCGAAGGCGAAGCCTACCGCCTCTTTGCCGGAGCGCTGACGGGCGTTTTCACGGAGCTCGCACGCATGGTAGCGGCCGACGGCGAGGGCGCGACCCATCTTATAACCTGCCGCGTCGAGGGCGCCGAAAATGAGGAAAAGGCGGTGCGCCTGGCGAAAAGCATAATCAATTCGCCACTGACAAAGGCCGCCGTATTCGGGAGGGACGCCAACTGGGGGCGTGTGCTCTGCGCCATGGGCTATTCCGGGGCCGAATTTAATCCGGAGCTTGTGGATATAGATTTCGCCTCCGCGGCAGGCAGAGTCGCCGTCTGCGAGAAGGGGCGGGGTCTGGCCTTCGACGAGGCTCTGGCCAAGAGCGTCCTGGCCGAAAAGGAGGTCGTGATAGAGGCCCGCCTGAACGAGGGCCCGGCCTCCGCCGTCTGCTGGGGCTGCGACCTCACCTATGACTATGTGCGCATAAACGGCGACTACAGGACCTGACTATTTAAAGCGGCGGAGGCTTATCATATGGATATCGAAAAGGAAAAAAGGGCCCAGGTGCTCATCGAAGCCCTGCCCTATATACAAAAATACTACGGAAAGATCGTAGTCGTCAAATACGGCGGCAACGCCATGGTCAACGCCGAGCTGAAGAAGGCCGTCATGGGCGACATAGTGCTGCTGTCCCTGATAGGAATTAAGGTGGTGCTGGTGCACGGCGGCGGCCCGGAGATAACCGGCATGCTGAGCAGGCTCGGCGTCGAGTCCAAATTCATAGACGGCCTCAGAGTCACCGACGCTCAAACGGCGGAGGTGGTGCAGATGGTGCTGGCCGGCAAAACCAACAAGGACCTTGTCAACCTGATACAGTCCATAGGCGGCAGCGCAATCGGGCTGTCCGGCATGGACGGGCACCTAATCATGGCCAAAAAGAAGGACGAGCGGCTTGGCTTCGTCGGCGAGATAACCAAGGTAAACATCAGGCCTGTGACCGATCTGCTCGACAGGGGCTATATCCCCGTCATTTCCACCGTAGGCTGCGACACGGAGGGCAACGTATACAATATCAACGCCGACACCGCCGCCTCGCGCATAGCCGGAGCGCTGGGCGCCGAGAGCCTCATCTCCATGTCCGACATTCCCGGCATACTCGCCGATATGAGCGACCCCGGCAGCCTGATACGCGAAATAGACATCGCGGAGGTCGGCGGCATGATAGCCGGCGGCGTCATTTCCGGCGGCATGATCCCGAAGGCGGACTGCTGCGTCGAGGCGGTGCGCTGCGGGGTCAAAAAGGTCTTTATTATCGACGGGCGCGTCCCCCACTCCATACTGGTCGAGCTTTTGACCGACGAGGGCGTCGGCACCATGTTTATTTCAAGGGAGGGTTCAAAATGAACGGCGAGCAGGTTATCGCCCTTACAAACGAGCACATAATGCCCACCTACGCCAGATTCCCCGTCGCCATAGAAAGGGGCTCGGGCTCCACGCTTTGGGATTTCGGCGGGAAGAAATATATAGACTTTGCCAGCGGCATAGGGGTAAATTCCGTCGGCTGCGGAAACGAAAAGTGGCTGGCCGCCGTTTCCGGGCAGGCCGGCAGGCTGCAGCATGTCTCCAACCTGTTTTACACAGAGCCTGCGGCCAGGCTGGCAGCGGAGCTGACCGCCCGCAGCGGCCTGAAAAAGGCCTTTTTCTGCAATTCCGGGGCCGAGGCCAACGAGGGGGCCATCAAGCTTGCCCGCAAGTACAGCTTCGACAAATACGGAAAGGGCCGCAGCGCCATTGTCACCCTAAACCAGTCCTTCCACGGCAGGACGATAACGACCCTCGCCGCCACAGGACAGGATGTGTTCCATAATTATTTCTTCCCCTTCACCGAGGGCTTCAAATACACCCCCGCCAACGATAAGGCGGCGCTTGACGCGGCGCTTTCACCCGACGTTTGCGCCCTCATGCTCGAACCCGTGCAGGGCGAGGGAGGCGTGCTGCCGCTGGATGCGGACTTTATCGCGGAAGCCGGGAGGCTGTGCCGGGAAAGGGACATACTTTTAATCGCCGACGAGGTGCAGACCGGAACGGGGCGGACGGGCACGCTGTTCTGCTTCCAGCGCTACGGCGTCCTTCCCGACGTATGCACCTTCGCCAAGGGCATAGCCGGCGGGCTGCCCTTCGGCGGCATGCTGGCCGGCGAAAAATGCGCCGATACGCTTTCCGCCGGCACCCACGCCAGCACCTTCGGAGGAAACCCCGTATGCGCGGCGGCGGCGCTGGCTGTTCTGGATATCCTCAGCCCTTCGGAGCTGGGCGAGGTTAGGGCCAAGGGCGAATACATCCGCGCCAAAATAGAGGACATGGAGCTTCCCGCGGTGGGCGGGGTGCGCGGCCTGGGCCTTATGATAGGCGTCGCCGTCAAAGCGCCGCATAAGGAGCTGTGCGCCATGCTCATTGAAAACGGCCTGCTGTCCCTGACCGCCGGTTCCGACGCGCTGCGCTTCCTTCCCCCTCTGACCATAAGCTATGCCGAGATAGACGAGGGCCTTGAAATATTCAGGGAAACCCTGAGCGGCATCCGGCTTTAAATCCTATATTGAAAGAGGCTGCCGGAATGATTCCGGCAGCCTCTTTTTTTACCGTTTATTTACATATCCCTCGCGCACAAATCCTCGAAGGTTTCGCGCCTTACGGCGATTTTCGGCCCTTCCGGCGTAAGCATGACTATGGGCGGCCGCCCGAGCCGGTTGTAGTTGGACGCCATGGAAAAATTGTAGGCGCCCGTCGTGAGGACCGCTATTATGTCGCCCCTCCTCGGCTCCGGCAGGACTATGTTTTCCTGCACAAGATCCCCCGTTTCGCAGCAGCGGCCGGCCAGGGAGCAGAGAAAACCGGACTCCTCGTTCATCCTGCCCGCCGAGAGTACAGTATATTTCGAGCGGTAGAGCGCGTAGCGCGGGTTGTCCGCCATGCCGCCGTCCACCGTCACATAGCTGCGGTAGCCCTCTATGGTCTTGACCCCGCCGGCTGTGTAGAGCGTGACGCAGGCGTCGGCAACGATGCTCCTGCCCGGCTCCATGAGCACGGCGGGCAGCCTGAGACCCAGCTCCGCGCATCTTGCTCTTATATAGCCGGAAAGCCTCCTTAAATTGTCCCTTATATCCACCTCCGGGTCGGACTCCACGTACCTGACCCCGAAGCCGCCGCCCAAATTCAGCACCCGAGCCTCATAGCCGTACTTCTCCTTGACGGCGGCGATGAACTTGAGCATGATCTCGGCGGCGTCCCTGAATGGGACCCAGTCGAAGATCTGCGAGCCTATATGGCAGTGGAAGCCCAGCAGCTCCGTGCTCCCCGCCTTAAGCGCCTCCCCGACAAACCTGAGCGCCTGACCGGTTTCTATGGGGGTTCCGAACTGGCTGTCCACCTTGCCGGTATTGACCGCCTCGAAGGTGTGGTGGTCTATGCCCGGAGTAAGGCGCAAAAGCATCTTCTGCTTAATGCCTTTTGCCGCGGCGCAGCGATCCAGGGCCTTAAGCTCCTCGGCGTTGTCCACCACGAAGCAGCCGACGCCGCTGTCTACCGCGTACCTTATATCCTCGTCGGTCTTGTTGTTGCCGTGGAAGTATATGCGCTCGGCCGGGAAGCCCGCCGCCAGGGCGGTGTAAAGCTCGCCCGGCGAAACCACATCCACGCTCAGGCCCTCCTCCCCGACCGCCCTGTATATTCCCTTGAAGGCAAGCGCCTTGCTGGCGTACAGGGGCGCGCAGCCCTCCCAGAAAAAGTCCCTCATGCCGCCGGTGTAAAGGCGGCAGTTTTCGCGCAGCCTGTTTTCGTCAAGAACATATAGGGGCGTTCCGAATTCGCCGGCAAGCTCCACTGCGTCATAGCCGGCGATGGCAAGATGCCCCTTTTCGTTTACCGACAGATTGGAATAAAGCAGCCCGGCCGCGCCGTCCCGGTTTTTTTGCGCGGTCTTTGCTTTTGTCTTTATCATACGCTCAGTTTCCTTTCGGCTTGCCCGACGAGCTCCGCCATCGAATACAGGCCGGCCTTCTGCCTGATTATGAATTCCGCCGCAGCCAGCGCGCCCTCGGCCAGCATGGAGCGGTCGTGAGTTTCGTGCTTGAGGGTTATGGTTTGAGTGTCGGTAGCGATTATGACCTGGTGCTCGCCGGGTATGTTGCCGTAGCGCAGGGCTTGGATCCCTATCTCGTCGCGCTCGCGGACATGGTTGCCCTGCCGCCCGCAGGCTATCCTTGCCTGCGGGCGCACCTCCTTCACCGCTTCGGCAAGCATCAGGGCCGTGCCGCTGGGAGCGTCCAGCTTGCGGTTGTGGTGTATCTCCAATATCTCCACGTCCGCCTCCGGAAAGGCCGACACGGCCTGCTTTACAAGGCTCATGAGCACGGCTATGCCCAGCGACATGTTTCCGGACATGAATACGGGAATGACCTCCGAGGCGGCCTTAACCAGCTTCAGCTCTTCCCTCTGATAGCCGGTCGTGCATATGACCAGGGGCATCTTTTTCGACGCGGCGTAGCTCACAACGTCGCAAGCGGCCGTCCTGGTGGAGAAATCAATCAGCACGTCGGCGGGCCGCGACACCTCCGAGAGCGAGCGCTTGTATCCGTTGGCGCCCGTTATGTCCACGCCCTCGGCCAGCCTGAAGCCAGGGTTGGCCTCAATTTTCCCTACAAGGAGGCTGCCCATGCGGCCTGCCGCCCCGTTTACTATCACATCTATCATATCCCGTATCCCCGTCCCTTCTTATGCGTCCCGGCGGAGCTTAGACCGCCAGGCCCTGCTTTCTCATCTCCGCAAGCAGCTTTATGTAGTTTGCTTCCTCCATCGTCGTCAGCGGCAGGCGCAGATAGTTTTCGCAAAAGCCCAGCGCCGCCATCGCCGCCTTGACCGGTATGGGGTTGACCTCGCAAAACAGCGCCTTGATAAGCGGGAAGTAGCGGCACTGAAGCTCGGCGCTGCCCTTTACATCGCCCGCGAAATACCGGTCCGTAATCTCGACCGTCTGGCGGGGCATTATGTTCGACAGCACGGATATGCAGCCCAGGCCGCCCATAGACAAGATGGGCACTATCTGGTCGTCGTTGCCCGAGTACAGGGCGAGGCTGTCGCCTACCCTCGAAACCGTCTCCACAATTTTCACTATGTCGCTGTTGGCTTCCTTGATGCCGACTATGTTCTCGTGCCTGGCCAGCGCCTCATAGGTGGCCGGCTCGATGTTAAGACCGGTCCTGGACGGCACGTTGTACAATATTATAGGCAGCTCGCTGCAATCTGCAATCTCAGTAAAGGACCTGATAAGTCCCTTCTGCGTCGTCTTGTTGTAGTACGGCGTCACCACCAGGGCCGCGTCGGCTCCGGCCCTGCACGCCTCCTTGGTCAGCGAAACGGCGTAGGAGGTTTCGTTGCTGCCGGTGCCGGCAATAACCGGCACCCTGCCAGCGGCCTGCTCGATGGAAACCTCTATGACCTTTCTGTGCTCGGCGTCCGTCAGCGTGGAGGACTCGCCGGTCGTGCCGCAGATGACAAGGGCGTTTATCCCCTCCTCTATCTGCCAGTCTATCAGCTTCCTGAGCCTGGCGTAATCCACTCCCATTTCGCAGGTCGGCGTAATAAGCGCCGTGGCTATACCCTTGAAGACAACCTTCTTCATAATTCAGTCCTTTCCGCCGCGACAAGCGGCAAATTGCTTGCGGCAGGGCTTCCGCCCTCTGCCCGCTTTTTCCGGCCCCGGAGCCCGCGCCGCAGGCTTATTCATTATAAATATTGCTCCGGGCCGGGCGCATGTCAATATCTTACAGTCAGATGCGCAACATTTGCAGGCAAAAACGCAGGATTTGCCTTGCCCGGGCCTTGCGCTGACGCTCCGGAACAAATAAGCCGGAGCTGCTGCAATGCGGCTGCTCCGGCAATATACGACGAAAGGTCATGTATTATTCCGATAGCTCTCCGCAACGAGAATTGCGACAGTCGGCAAAATCTTATTTTTGCCGCCCAGCGCGGCGGAACCGCAGCATCCGCCGTACTTCGGCGCCGGTCGCCTTTCGCTTTCCGGCCCTGCGGGGCCCGCCATTGGAAAGCTACTGATCGCCTTGCGCTCCTCTATCCTATTTTTTTATGAGAATACTACGCCGACGCGCTTTTGTCAATAGGCGTTATTAAGGAAATAAATCGGCCGGCGCTCTCATGAATTATTGACATGGAGTGCCGCCGATGCTATTGTTTTGTTATGCGTAATCACCGACTATTTTAAATGGAGGTTAATCATAATGGGCGATTCTTTGAAAGGAAAAGTGGCCATAGTGCCCGGCTCCGGCCAGGGCATAGGCAGAGCGATAGCCAAATCCCTGGCTTCGGAGGGCGCCAAGGTCGTTACCAACAACCGCAAGCCCTGGAACGGAGTAATCGAGATCGACAAGGAAAAGATGGCCAGGCTCTCCCCCGAGATGCAGGCCTGGGCCATGAAGGAATACGAAAAATATTACGGCGACGCGGACAGGACCGCCGCCGACATTGTCAAGGCCGGCGGCCAGGCGGTCGCCTGCTACGGCGACATAGCCGACTGGGACGACGCGAAAAGGCTTGTCGATACGGCCATGAACGCCTTCGGCTCGGTCGACATCATCGTAAACGTAGCCTCCGCCTTCGGCTTCTGCCCCATCGAAAAAATGCCGAAGAAGCTCTGGGACGACGTCAACAGGACCAAACCCACCGGCTATTTCTACGTTATCCGCCACGCCATACAGCATATGATTGACCAGCGCTGGGGCCGCATAATCAACTGCGCCTCCCCCGCCTGGACGGGCGGAGACCTCAGGCAGGCCGAGTACTGCGCTGCAAACGCCGGCGTCGTGGGCTTCACCTACGGCCTTGCGGCCGAGCTGAAGGAATACAACATCACCGCCAACACCTTCGCCCCAGCCGCGAAAACCAGAGCCTCGGTAGATATGGAGATATTCGACAAAATGGAAAAGGAGGAAACCTCCACTATCTCCCGGGGGCCCATAATAAGCTACGAGGGAACGGCGGCTCCCGAAACCTTCGCCGCCTTCATAACCTGGCTCTGCACCGACGACGCGGCCGACGTGACCGGACAGGTTTTTATGACTATGGGCAAGTTCATCGGCCGCTACTGCATACCCACCATAGCCGGTTCAATGTTCACCGACAAGGACGAGTGGACGGTGGAGTCCGTAGCTGCGGCAAAGGAGCAGCTTTTCAAGGACGCGCCCCCCATGCCTTTCATGAAAAAATAAGAAGCGGCCGGGCGGCGGCGAATGCCGCCGCCCTTTTTCGTTTCAGCCGCACTCGGCCGCGCTTTCCCGATCGGAGGTAAAAGATATGGCCGCTCCCCTGCCCCGCGAATTTTATCTGCGCGATACGCTGACAGTCGCCCGCGAGCTGCTTGGCAAGCTGCTTGTGCACGGCGAGACTTCGGGCATAATAGTAGAAACGGAGGCCTATATGGGGCCCGCCGACGCGGCCGCCCATTCCTCGGGCGGAAAACGCACGCCGAGAACCGAGGTCATGTATGGGGAAGGCGGCCATGCCTATGTCTACCTGATTTACGGCCTCTACCGCTGCCTGAACGTCGTCACCTCGGGCATAGACCGCCCGGAGTGCGTGCTGATACGCGCCCTGGAGCCGGTTTCAGGCCTAGAGCTTATGCGCTCGCGGCGCAAAAACAGGCCGGATAAGGAGCTCTGCCGCGGGCCGGGCCGTCTTTGCGACGCGCTGGCAATAGACAGGGGCTGCCTCGGCGCGGATCTCTGCTCGACGGAGCCGCCCGCCCTCTACATAGCCGAGGGCCTTTCCGTCCCGGAATCGGACATAGAGGCCACGCCCCGCATAGGCATAGACTACGCGGGCGAGGCGCGCTTCTATCCCTGGCGCTTCGTCATCAGGGGCAGCAAATACGTTTCAAAATAGAGCTTGAAAAAGCCCGGGCATGAAATCGAGCCCGGGCTTTTTCATTATTATAATTTTGCTATATTATGCTATATTATTCTGCTTTCGTCTTCCTCGCCGCCGAAAAGGTCCATCTGCATGTTGAGCTGAAGGAGTGAGACAAGATATCTCGGGTCGAGGCCCGTTTCCCGGGCGTCCGACTCTCCGCCCAAAGCGGCCTGCCAGTATGCTTCAAGACCCTGCTCCGCGCCGGAGGCTAAATAGTCTTGATAATCGTTGTATTTTTCCGGAACGGAAAGCTCCGCAGAGCCGCCCAGGCTGCTCATTATTATAGAAACATACCTTTGGGTTTCCTCAAAAGGAGGTACGCCGCCGTACTTGTCCACATTTCCGGCTCCGGCGTTGTAGGCGGCCAGGGCAAGCTCCGTATTTCCGCCGTACCTTTCCAGAAGCCGCCCAAGCAGCTTGGCGCCGCCCATGATGTTCTGCTCGGGATCGTATGCGTCCGTCACCCCGAGCCCAGCCGCCGTTTCCGGCATGAGCTGCATTACGCCCATGGCGCCGCAGCGCGAGGTGGCCAGCGGGTTGAAATTCGACTCGGTTTTCGCGACGGCCTTAAGCAGCTCCAAAGGAACTCCGTATCTTTTTGAAGCCTCCGCAAACAAGCCCTCCAGGCTAGAACGGGAAGCGTCAAGCAGCGAGCTTAAAACGCCCGAAAAGGACCGGCCGGCGGCGGAAGACTTCGCCTCGGCGCTTCCCTGCACGGTATTCGTTCCATATACAAGCTTTTCGATATTCATAGCAAGCTCCCTTCCGCCGCCCCTGCGCGGGCGGCCAGCCGGGTTTCAACGCGGCAAAAAATAAAGCAGCAGCGCGGCCTGAAGCAGGAATATGACGGGCAGGCCGAATTTGAAACGAAAATGCCTCGTCTTATGCCTGAAGGCTGCAAGACCCAGCCAGGCCCCGAAGGCTCCGCCCAAAAGCGCGGCCGCAAACAGGCTCTTTTCCGGGATGCGGCGCTTCCCCCTTCGCGCCTTGCTTTTATCCATACCCATTAAAGCAAATCCCAGCAGATTTATCAAGACCAAATACGGCGCGATATATGCCATTTTTACATTCTCCTGTACTTTTGAGGCGGGCTGTGCTACAATCCCCTGGAATACATAGAAACCCGGGTGCATGCAAATGGCAATAAGTCTGGCTCTGGCAAAGCAGATCGGCTCCATGCTTATAATAATGCTTTTCGGCTTCCTTACCGTGCGCGCTAAAATCCTTGCCTTAGAAAACGCTAAGGTGCTTACCAAAATAGTGATTTATGTCGCGGCTCCCTGCTGCTTCATAGCCTCGTTCCAGATGGATTTCAGCCGCGAGAAGCTGGCCGGCCTGCTGCTCGCCCTCGTTTGCGCGCTCGTCGTGCATGTGCTGTTTATAGCGCTGACCAAGCTGCTGGAAAAGCCGCTGAAGCTTTCCGGAATAGAGCGCGCCTCGGCCGTCTACCCCAACGGAGTCAACCTCATTATTCCGCTGATAATCGCCGTTCTCGGCAGGGAATGGGTTTTCTACAACAGCGGCTTCATGATAGCGCAGACCGTTCTCATGTGGACGCACGGCAAGGCGCTTGTCTGCGAGGAAAAAAAGCCGGGCCTGAAGGAGATAGCCGCCAACATCAACGTAATAGCCATAGCCATAGGCCTGCTGCTTTTCCTTACCGGGCTGCGGCTGCCGGGCGTAATAAACTCGTCCTTTGAAGCCGCCGGAGACCTGCTGGGCCCCCTCTCCATGCTGGTCATAGGCATGCTGCTGGGCGGCCAGAGCCTCGCCGAGGTTTTCGGCGACAGGCGGGCCTATCTAGTCTGCTTCCTGAGGCTGATCGCCCTGCCTCTTTCCGCCGTGCTGCTCTTCGGCCTGACGCGAGCCTCATCCTTCCATCCGGAAGGCAAATACATATTGCTCATCACCGTCATGTGCGCCAGCTCCGCCTCCGCCGCGACAATGACCCAGTTTGCCCAGCTTTACGACAAAAGCCCGGCCCACGCGGGCGTGATAAACGTAATGAGCGTGATATTCTGCATAATCACAATGCCTCTGATGGTGGCGCTGTATCAGCTTTTTTAAGCTTCTCCTCCGGACCCGCCGCTTTTCAGGCGCTTCCTCAATATGTCGCCTTCGGCGAGCTCCAGCGGGCACCTGATGTAGGCCGCCTGCATGGGATGCGGAACGTCGAAAATCTCTTTGCCTTCCTCGTCCTCGATATATTCAAGCCGGAAGCTTTCCCCCAGGCTTTTGGGCGAAAGCAGCTCCAGCGTGTCGCCCGAATAAAAGCGGTTGCGCTGCTCGACTCTATACAGGCCGTCGGCCCGCCTGCCCCTGACCACGGCGGCAAAGATGCAATCCTGAACGTAGCCGTCCCTCGAGGGCGGCTCTTTTTTCATTCGCCCGAAAAAGAAGCCCGTCGAAAACTCCCTGTGGCTGGCGCTGTTTATCTCCCTGTCCAGCTCCTCGGGGCTTGCCGTGCCGTCCAGCGCCCTGCGGTAGGCGTTGACGACCGTGGCCACATAATAAGGCGACTTCATCCGGCCCTCGATTTTAAAGGATGATATCCCGGCCTCCCTGAGCCTGTCGAGAAAATGTATGGCGCAAAGATCCCGGGAGCTGAGTATAGTCATGCCCTCCCCGCTTTCAATGACCGGATATGACTCGTACGGCCGTTTTTCCTCAATCAGCCTGTAGCTCCAGCGGCAGGGCTGGGAGCAGTCTCCCCTGTTGGAATCCCGGCCGGTTAAAAAGGCGCTCAGCATGCAGCGGCCGGAATAGGCCATGCACATCGCGCCGTGGACGAAGGCCTCCAGCTCCAGCTCCGGCGGCGTCCTGTCCCTGATTTCCCTTATCTCGTCCAGCGAAAGCTCCCTTGCCAGTATTATCCTTTTTGCGCCCAGGGAAAACCACTGGCGGGCGGCCATGTAGTTTGTGCAGCTTGCCTGGGTGCTGACATGCAGCGGAAGGTTTGGGGCGGCCTCCCTCGCCGCCGCGAATACGCCCAAATCCGACACTATGGCCCCGTCGATCCCCAGCCTTCCAAGCACTCCGAAGTATTCGCGCAGGCCATGAAGCTCGTCGTTTCTGGCCAGGGCGTTGACCGTCACATAGAGCTTTTTCCCCCTCCCGTGGGCCTCGCGCACGCCTTCCTCAAGGGTCTCCATATCAAACGAGGTGGGCGCCGCCCTGAGATGCAGCGAGGGCCCGCCGCAGTAAACGGCGTCCGCACCGAAGTAAAGCGCAGTCCTCAGCTTTTCCAGGTCGCCAGCGGGCGCCAAAAGCTCCGTATCCAAGCCCTCATCTTCCTCCCCGCGCCGCCGAAGGGCCGCATCATGCAGCCCTCCTTATTTCCGTTTATTTTGACGGTTTAATATACCACAGTCCTTATCGCCTTTCAAGCCTTGGGGCCGGGGAAAGGGAAACGCCCGAAAGCTTCAAGCGTGCCGAAGCAGCGCCCATTTCGGCTGCGTACGCTATAGCCCATATTTCCTTTGCACGAAATTTATATTAAGCGTTCCACATAATTCATTAATCCTTATATTTTATATTCTGCACAAGCCGACAAAAACACAGCCTCTCATTAAATTAAACAAAACAATACTTGGTTTTTTGTAGTATTATGAGAGAAGTAATATGACTATAGTCACTATGCTATCTTAATAATTTCATACTATAATATATGCGTCTTTGACAATCCGCCGTAAGGCGGCATACACAAAAAAAGGAGCATATATTATGAAAAAGCTGTCTTTGATTATCGCGCTGCTTCTTCTTTTCGCCTGCTTTAGCGGGTGCGGGGGCAACAGCCAGCCGTCCGCCTCGCAGCCGGGAGGCGCTTCAAACGAGGCTAATGGCGGCTCAGCCTCCGGAGCGGGCTCGCAAGACAAGGCCGAGGCCGAGACCCTGCCCACCAAGACCTATCATCTCGGTATGAACGTATGGGGCACCGCTCCGGTTCTGACGCTCTACGGCAACGAGGAGGAGTACGCCCTGACGTCGATCGGAATGACGGCCGACAGGGCCAGCGACGACAACAACGCGGACAAGGAATTCCAGAATATACAAAACTTCATCTCGCAGGGCGTTGACGGCCTGCTTATCCAGGGCGCCGGAGCCACGACCATCCCCCAAATGGCCGACGAAGCAAAAAAAGCCAAAATACCTTTTGCCCTGTGCATATTTACCGGGACGCCTGAAGTGCGCAAGGAGCTTGCCGACGGCAACGAGTACTACGCCGGAGCCTCGGCCTCGGACCTCCAGGCCGACGGACGCATCCTCGCCGAAAAAGCTCTTGCCGACGGAGCAAAGACCGCCTGCATCATCGGCGGCAACATAGGCGACCTCAACATGGATAACCGCTCCAAGGGCTTTAGGGACGGCTTTACGGCCGGTGGAGGCACGATACTCGCCGAGGAGCGCTGCACCGACAACAGCGAGGCGCTGGCTAAGGCCTCCAGCATGCTCTCGGCAAACAAGGACGTGGACTGCGTCTACATAATGGTCGGCGACTATGTGGAAGGTACGCTTACCGCTCTGGACACTCTCGGAATAACGGGTGTAAAGTGCTATCTCTCGGCCGTCAACGCCGGCAGCGCCAAATATATATCCAGCGGCCAGATAGTGGCCGGCAGCGGCGGCACAGCCCTTGCCGCCAACATCGCCCCGACCCTGCTGCTGAACATGCTCGACGGCCACCCCATAAAGGATGCCGACGGCAAGGCGCCCTTTTTCGCCATTCCGACGTCCCTTGTAACCAAGGACAATGTGGACGCTTACGTCGAGGTCTTTTTGTCCGAAGGGGCGCACCCCGTCCCGGCGGACGTGCTCAAGAAGCTTTGCTACCGCTACAACCCCGACGTCACTTATCAAACATACGTCGATACGATTAAAAACGACCTTACCGTGGATGCCATCCTTAAGGCAAACGGAAAGTAAGGCTTACTGCCGCCGGCAAGCGAGCCGCTCCGCTCAGCTTTAGCCGGACGTGCTTAAACAAAACGGCCTCCGGCAGCTCTGCCGCACCGGCTTATGCGCCTGCGCGGAGCTGCCGGAAGCATATAAAGTATGAGGTGACCTATGCGCTCAAACAGCTTGACTCCAAGCGGCAGATTCTCGGAAAAGAATATCCTGAGAGAGAAAGTCCTTTTTGCCGGGCTTTTTGTTCTCGCGGTGGCGGTGATTTTACTTGTCTTCAACCTCCTGACCCACGGCAATTTTCTTGAATGGATGAATATTAAAATCATACTCGCGAATATGGTTTACCCGACCTTTATGGCTTGGGGCATGTGCTTTCTCCTGGCCTGCGGGTACAGCGACATGTCCTGGGGCGCCATCGTCGTTCTCGCCTCGTTCGGGACGGGGGTTTTCGGAAATCTTTACGGCTTTGGGGCCGCTCTGGCGGCTGGCGTCGCCATAGGGACGGCTCTTGTCTTTCTCAACTTCTGCATATTTGCCTTCACAAAGATACCTTCGTGGATAGCCAGCCTAAGCCTCGCGATGATCTATGAGGCTGTTGCCGTCTTTCTGTACGTCGGCAAATCAACCGGTGCTCTGGTTTCCGCCGCAATGGAAAAGGAGCTGCGCATATTCGGGCTTTTGCCTTGGAGCCTGATCGTATTGGCCGCCGCTTTCATAATCATTTACTATGTATACAACAGAACGATCATCGGCTTCAACGTCCGCGCCATAGGCGGAAATGCGGCGGTTGCGCGGGCGCTGGGCGTAAACGCCACAAGCACCCTTCTTTGGATAGGGCTGATTTGCGGCCTGCTGATCGGAGCCGCTTCATTTTTGCAGGAGAGCTACTCCGGCATAACTACGGTAAAGACGGGTCTTTCAAGCATATTTCTCATATTCCAGCCTCTTGCCATTGCGCTTTTGGCGGACATACTGCAAAAAAAGATAAATATAATAATTGCGGTGCCCGTCTGCGCCTTCCTGCTGTACGCGGCCTTCAACCTTCTTACGCTGCTTCATGTCCCGTCGGGCACTCTCCAGGAAGCGCTGCTCTGCCTGTTCATCATAATATTCGCCATACTGGGCCAGCGCGGAGCAAAGGGGGTAGTGAAATGAGCGCCGCAGACAACATTCTTGAAATCCGGGGGCTTTGCAAGAGCTTCGGCTCCACGCGCGCCAATATCAACATCGATTTCACGCTTAAAAGAGGCGAAATAAAGGGGCTTATAGGCGAAAACGGCTCCGGCAAGTCCACGCTGCTGTCCCAAATCGCCGGTTTGTACAGAAGCGACGCCGGCGAAATGACGCTCAACGGAAAGCCCTACTCGCCCTCAAGCCCCCTGGACGCCAATAGGGCCAAGATAGCCATGGTTATGCAGGAGCTCGGAGTGGTCGAAAAGCTTCCGGTAGGCATCAACGTGTATTTAGGGCGTCTCGAGCAATTCTCCAGCCGCGGCGCCGTCAATATGAAAAGCCTGAACGGAGCCGTTTCAAGGCTCTTTTCCGAATGGAACCTGCCGCCGATGCCGCCGAACGCCGTAGTATCGGGCATGATGATCGAGCAGCGCAAAATTATCGAGCTGGCGCGGGCGCTGTCCGTAGAGCCCGACATCCTGCTGCTGGACGAAATAACGCAGTCCCTATCCCTCAACAACCGCAACAGCCTCTACGCGCTGATAAGGCGGCTCAAGGACATGGGACGCTCCGTCATAGTCATCACCCATGACATAGACGAAATGCTCGCGATTTCCGACTCTATTACCGTATTGAGGGACGGCGAGGTCGTGGGCGACGTGAAGGCATCCGAGGTTACCGCCGACGAGATCCGCTACATGATGGTGGGACGCAACATCAGCGGCGACTATTACCGCGCGGATACCGCGCCGGATTACGCCGAGGAGGTGGTCCTCACCGCGGAAGGCCTGACGGTGGAAGGCGAAATAGAGGATGTTTCCTTCCAGCTTCACAGGGGAGAAATCCTCGGCTTTGTGGGACTTTCCGATTCGGGCATACACTCGGTCGGCAAGGCGGTCTTCGGTTTGGCCAAAGCCGGGAAAGGCCGAGTCGCACTCGGCTCGGGAGGCGAAGTCAAAAACACGCGTGACGCAATCGCCGGCAGTATGGGCTACGTTCCTAAGGACAGGGACAACGAGGCTCTCATGATACACGCCAGCATATTCCACAACGCCACGCTGCCCTCGCTCAAGGAGTTTAGGGGCCCGGCAGGCTTTCTTTCTCCCGCCAGGCTGAGGAAGCTCTCCGGCGATATAGTGAAAAAGCTGTCCGTCAAATGCACCGGCATCCAGCAGGCAATGGACGCGCTGTCCGGCGGCAACAAGCAGAAGGTAAACCTGGGGCGCTGGCTGGCAAAGGACCTGAAGGTGCTTGTCCTGGACTGCCCGACCCGCGGCGTGGACGTGGGCGTAAAGGGCTATATCTATGAGCTCATGAAGCAGGCAAAGGCCCAGGGTATTGCCATGATACTTATTTCAGACGAGCTGACCGAAGCGCTGGGCATGGCCGACCGGCTCATCGTTATGAAGGACGGCCGCATTGTGCGCACCATACTGCGCGGCGAGGACTTTACGGAGCGCTCCATAATTGAGGTGATGATATGAAAAAGGGCGTAAAGCTGCAAACGTTCGTGCCCTTTATAGCGTTTGCCGTGATATTTCTGTTTTTTACCGTTGCAAGCAAGGGGAAAATGGTTTCGTCTTACAACCTTAAAATGCTGATAGACCAGTCGATGGTGATAATAATAGTCGGCTGCGGGGCGCTTTTTGTAGTCGCGCAGGGCGGCATAGATCTTTCCGTGGGCGTGAATCTTGCGCTGTCGGGCGTCGTCGGCATGTGGGCCGCAACCCTTACGGGACTGCCCTTCCTGCTTTTGCCCGCCGCGCTGGCAGTAGGCGCAATCGTGGGGCTTTTCAACGGCGTGGTAGTCAGCAAGCTGAAGGTGCCGTCGTTCATACTGACGATAGCTATGCTTATCGGCGTGCGCGGCATGGTGCACCTGATACAGACAAAAATCGGAGCGCAATATCTGCCGGCTTCCCTGCGCATACTCAACGAGCCGTATATAAAAATACCTCTTTTCGTTGCAATCGTTGCGCTTATGGCCTTTATTTTTGAATTCACCAGAGTCGGGCGTTTCAGCCAGGCCATGGGCGAAAACGAGACGGTCGCCAGATATGCCGGAGTGCCGGTAGCCAGGATGAGAATTTTGGCCTTCGTGCTGTCCGGCCTGATGGCCGGCGCCGCCTCTATATTCTCCATCCTCACCATAGGCGGGACAAGCCAGACTATGGGTTCTTTTACGGAGATGAAGGTCGCAATGGCCATATTCCTCGGCGGCGTGCTCGTCACCGGAGGGACCTCGGCAAGAATTTATAAAATGCTGCTGGGCTCCTTTTCGATTACAATTATCGTAAACGGCCTCGCGATCATCGGGTATCCCGAAACGCAGGCTTCGGAATCCGTGCAGGGCGTTTTGCTCCTTTTGATTCTGCTGGTTGCCATGGCGGCCGCAAGCCGCGACAGAAGGCGCGGCGCCCCTCCCTGCGAGGAACCGTCTCAGACGCAGGAGGCTTCCTCGCCGCCCGGCCGGTAAGACCGGCCTTTAAGGACCGCAGGCGCGGCAAGCGGCCGAAACCCGTCCGAAGCGCATCGCTGCGGACGGGTTTCGGCGTCTCTTTCAATATTAGCCGTCCCCTGGCGGAACGCGACAGCCCGCGGAAGATAAAGCCGCGACATTGCGCCGTATTGCCGGCGGTTGAATAAACTCCGGCAATACGGTATATTTATAGTACGGCAGCGATAACGCAAGCTTGACGAACAAGGAGATGATATGAATGAAAACGACAACCGACTTTTTGGAAACGGAATATACAGCGCCCCAAACGGAGTCTAAGCCCGCGCCGGCACACAACAGGAAGCTTACAAAAAACGTAGTATCGACCGTGGCTTATCTGCTGGGCATAAAAACCGGGCATTTGGAATACCTGTATCTTGAGGATTGCCCGGATTTTATACAAAAGCTGGAGGCAAACGCCGCGGCGAAAACCATACGCATATTAAGCCAGATTAGGACCACTCTGCTGAAGGATTATGTCGCGGTGGACGGCAACCTGAAAAATCTTATAAATATCGACAATATGCCGGGATTGATAAACAACGAAGATATCAAGTGGCTGCGCGGCAACGGCATAGAGGCGCTAAAGGCCAACGCCAGCGCGAACCAATACATCATTTACATAAATAAGCTGATACTAGATAATATCGATAAATGCAAGCCCTTGATACCCGGATGGATAAAATGGGAATATATCAGGGACTTGTTTTTAATGCCGGGCTGCTACGCGCCTCTGCTGAAAAACGCTAAGAGCGACGCTCTTACAAAGGCCAAAAAGAAATATTGGGACAATAACGCCTACTACCCGTATCAGGCGTATATCAACTGGCCGAAGCAGGTTATGGAGGACAACGGCAACATCCTAATGAACGACGAAAAATTCCTTATCCTGCTGTACGAAGCCCGCGGAGCGGATTTCAGCGAGTACGGGCGCGTGCGGGACGCCGGCGACGCCATAAAGACCAACGTCCATCAATTCATAGAAAGCAGCGAAAAAACGGCCCTGATTGTCGATTGCGAAAACTGCGACGTATACAACCTGTTTTCCACGCTGCGCAATTTGAGCCCCCAGGCCGTCGAAAAGCTGTCCAAGGTGATACTGTTCGACGACGAGCACACAACGGGCGTCTGGTCGCTTATCAGCAAATTCGTGCGGGTTCCGGTCGAGCATTTGAAAATCGACAGGGTCGCGCAGCATAAAAGCCTTGTGGACATCTCGCTAACCGTCGGCGTCTGCCGGGAATATTTCCAAAACAAGACCGAATCGTTCATACTCGCCTCTTCCGACTCGGACTTCTGGGGTCTGGTCAAGGCCCTCCCCGAAGCCAAATTTCTGGTTCTGATGGAATACTCGAAATGCGGCGCGGCGCTTAAGGAGGCCATGTCCAGGAGCGGCGTATACTACTGCGCAATGGACGATTTCGGCAAGGGCAATATAGAGGAATTCAAGGAGCTGGCCTTCAGGGCTTCGCTCCAGGAGTATATAAACCAATTCAACGAAAACTGCATATGGCCCACTCTGGACGCCGATGAAATCGTTGACAGCATATTTGAATACTGCCGCTTTACCGGCACAGAAAAGCAGCTCCAAAGCGACAAGGCGCGGTACCTTAACAAATATCTCAAGGCGCTGCGCATCGAATTATTTGAAGACAAGAACGAGAACAGGCGAAGGCTGAGGATGTCCCTGGGAGCGTAAGGCGACGAGCGCCGCGCTTCCGGCCCCGTTTTTCGCAAAGCCCTCGTTTTTTCATAACGGCGCTTTTGACGCGGGCTCTTATCGCATTCCTCAAGGAATGTCACGTTTGCTGCGTGCCGTGCGCGGCAAAACCCGATGGAATAACCTTTTTTCCACGTCCCCGCTTCTTCTAACGGTGGAGCGAGCCTCATATACTCTACTACGGAGTATGCGGGGAGTGGTTATTATTCGAACTAATCTTGAAGAACGTGCCTGCGATCTGGCAGCATACATCATCGACAACAAGGCGACTGTCCGCGCCGCCGCGAAGCACTTCGGAATATCAAAATCTACCGTACATAAAGACCTTACCGACAGATTGAGCCACTACAATCTATCCCTTTACCGTCAGGTCAAGGATGTGCTTGAAACCAACAAGGCTGAGCGCCATCTGCGGGGCGGCGAAGCCACCAGATTGAAATACAAAGGCGAATAAGCAAGCCGAAGCCCGGCGGCGCAACCGCGCCCCCGGGCTTTTGGTTTTACAGCCTTCAGCGCTCAGGCCGGAAGGCGTGGGCCATAAGTCTTCAGCCTTGAGCAAGCTTCTGCTTTGTCTGCCAGATTTTTTGCTGCTCCGCGGGCTCTACCTGATACCAGCCCTTGGCCTGCATGTCGCTGAAAATATCGGACTGTATTTTGTGCTCCTCATCCAGGATATTGAGGAAGGTGTTCCTGAGCTGAGGATTTACGCATTCTCCGGCGTAGGTGTTGTAGCTTGCGGTCATCTGCTTCTGGCTCATGAGAAAATCGTTGAGAAGCTCCTTCTCCCCGATCGTAGCCGCGCATTTGCTGGGATCCGACATGCCTTTCATCCTCCCTTACTGCAAAAACGTCATCAGCGTGTCGCAGTGCTGCTGATGCTTCTCCGCTATGCAGCCAAGTTCCGATATCAATTGATTATCATTGCAAAGACATGCCATAGCCTTATACTTTTTGACCAGCACCTGCTCCTGCTTTATCTGGTCCTCAAGAGCCGTCAGTTCCTTGGAAGTCAGATTTGCCATTGGAAATCTCCCGGTTGTTTTTTGGGACACCGCTAGTATTTTTTCCGCAAAATCCGTTTTTATTCCCGCTATAAAATAAGCTCTCCGTCCTTGATTTTGAAAACCACGTAATTTTTGCCGTTAATTTTCCGGCTCGTTCCGAAGCAAAATATAGGCATGGCCGGGAAGGGCCGGCCCCGTATTATGGGAACGGCGAGATAGAAGGCTCCGTCCTCAGTTTTTATAAGGGTATCCGTCATGTCGCGGCAGATCCTCTTTATCTCAGGGTCCTTGAACAGGCGTTCGGAACCTCTCTCCTCAGCCCAGCCTTCCTCATAGCCGCCGGGCTCGGGGCTTCCGTACGGAAGATATGCCGCCGGAATCTCATGTATAACCTCGGGCGGGGCAAAATCTGGCCGCCCTGCCTCATCCTTATAAAGCTGCCGGCTTTCCGGACTATTATCCGGCAAGGCCGCAGCGGCTTCCTCCTCGGCCGGCTCCATGGCCTGCTCCATGGCTTCCTCCTCGGCCGGCTCCGCCGCCTCAGCCGCTTTACCTTCATGCCACCCGGCGGCCTCGCTTAAATGCTGCTTGTCAATCTGGGGCGCGGGAGCGCACGAAGCGGCGGCCGCGACGGCGCCCATTCCGGCCTCCGCGCCCGTCAGCGTCGCCCCATCTATGGAGGTTATCCCCATGCTCCTGAGCGCAGCGGGAGAAAGCGTCTTTTCAAGGCTCCACCCGCCGCCGGACGGCGCCATAATCCCTATCGGGGCAAGCATCCCTCCCGACAGAACGGCAAGCCTGAAGACCCCGTCCAGTCCGGCCGAGCATCTGGCCCTGAAACGGTGCATGCTGCCCCTCGGCTCGACAAGCAGCTCACCTATAATCATGTCGTTGTTTGTTATCGGATATTTTCCATTGATATTCATGCATACCATCCCAAATATAAAAATAAAGCCCGCGCAATAAGCATATGCGCCGGCTTTACTTTTCATGCCTTAGACGGCCGCTCCGCCCTTCGGCCTTATTTTATCGTGTAGTCGCCTCTCGCCACCACCATGGTCGAGCCGGAGGCTTTTATCCCGTTGCCGTTTATTGTCACCATATACATGTGATTTTTTATCAGGGCCTTTCCGTTGTCCAGGCTGGAGGCGGTGCTGGTGTCTATGAGGCCGGGGCTGCTGGAGGCCGCCACATAGGCCGCGCCGACCCGCAGCATCAGCTCAGTCCCTCTCTGGCAGACAAGGGTCTGCCCGTCGGCCAGCGACACCACGCTGTAGGTGCTGCGCTCGACTATTTTCCCCGCCTTCCCGTAGGCCTCCTCGATGGCGGCTATCTTCGCGTCTATGCCGGACTGGAGCTCGGATGCTCTTTTGTCCAGCTGCTCCTGAAAGAGCTTCATAACGCTGTCCGTAAAAACCTTGTCTATGTAGCTGAGAGTCACAAGAGGGTCGCTCTGCGTGCCCTCCCCTTCCGCCGCGGCGGCGACGCCGAAAAGCGTCGCCGCCATGAGCAGCGCTGCCATTGCCGACAGAGTTATTTTTCTAATCATAGCATACTCCGTTCCGCCGCGGCGACGCGCGGTCTTTTTTGTCCGACGCGGCGGCCGCCGTCCTCAGACCTCGGCGCCCTGGTTGAGCCCGAAGCTGACGGCAATCGCGTTGTCCACCTTGTTCATAAGCTTTTCGTCCAGAGTGCCCATGCGCTCCTTCAGCCGCTGCTTGTCGATGGTTCTTATCTGCTCCAGCAGTATGACCGAATCCTTGGATAAGCCGTAGCTCTGGGCGCCAAGCTCAATATGCGTCGGAAGCCTCGCCTTGTTTATCTGCGAGGTTATGGCGGCAGCAATGACCGTCGGGCTGTAGCGGTTGCCCACGTCGTTCTGCACGATAAGTACGGGCCTCAAGCCGCCCTGTTCGCTGCCTACCACCGGACTGAGATCGGCGTAAAAGATGTCGCCTCTTCTGACACTGTTGGTCAATTTATTCACACTCCGTAGAAGACTACCGCTCCATACTATGTAAGCGGCATTATAATTCTTCCACGTCGCCGGACTTATTATACCTGCTGCGCATTATTATTGCAACGCAAAATTACCGCGCCGAAAGCGCGCAATATAAAACCGTAAAGCCGTCCACGCTGATTTCCGAATAAACCGGCTTGTAATCGGCGCGGTCGAACCAAGTCCGGCATAGTGTTCGCGCCCGACCCGTTTCCTCGTCCCCTTCGCTTATCACCATCTCCGCCGCGAGGCATTCCACGCCGTTTCTCGACTCGCGCCAGCAGGCTTCAACGCAGCCGCTTTTCCAGGCCTCAATCATCATCGGGAAGGCCTGAAGCGGGCTCGCCGAGCCTTCCGGCAAGGCTCCGGTATCCAGTACCGCTCCGTCACAAAAAAGCTTCACCGCGCCGTTTTCATAGACGGCGCTCAGACCGGCTATTTCCGCCGGCTCGGACACGCTTATCACGCCGCTTTTTCCGTCTCCCTCATAGTCCAGCCTGTACTCGTAGACCCTGTCGCCGTAATCCGCCGTCATTTCCGCGTTAAGGCTCAGGCTCTCCATGCCTATGTACTTTGCCCTGACGTCAAGGAACTCCTTTTTTTCCCTGTCGCCGCTCCCGGCGCAGCCGGCAAGCAGGAGCAGGAGCGCCAGGGCCATTGCAGCGCTTTTTATCCGCACCGCCTCCCGTCGCTCCTCCGCCGCGCGGAGGCTGTTGGTAAACGGGGGCGCGTCCGCATGATATAGCCACAATCTTCGATTTCAGGCAAAGTCAAACGCTTTCGGTATGCTGTCTATGATGTCCGACGGGGTCATGGAGTATTCGCCGAAGCTTTCGGCGGCTATGTCCCCGGCCCTGCCGTGCAGCCATACGGCGGACGCCGCCGCGGCCTTCAGCGGAAGCTGGGCCAGCAGCCCGGCCAGCATGCCGGCCAGCACGTCTCCGCTTCCTCCTTTTGCCATGCCCGGGTTTCCCGTTGTGTTGATGAGCACCGCTCCGTCGCCGAAGGCCGTGACGGTCCTGTGGCCCTTCAATATCACCGCGCAGCCGCAGTCCCGCGCCATGCGCGACGCGGCCTCTTCCCTGCCCGCGCCGTTGAGCTTTTCCATGCCGCCTGTCAAACGCCTGAATTCGCCCTCATGGGGTGTGATTATAACGGGACACGCCGCCCGTTTCAGTATATCTATATTCCCAGCTATGGCGTTTATTCCATCGGCGTCAAGCACCACGGGGCAGCGCGCGTTTTGAAGCACCGCGTCAACGAGCCTGTCCGCGCCCTCGAACCTGCCCATGCCTATGCCTATAAGGCAGGAGTCCATCCCCTCCAGCCTCCTTACGACGGAGGGTATCGCCTCCTCGGCTATATGCCCGCCGGCGTCCTTGAGCGGGAAGGGCATGGCCTCGGTAAGCTTTACGGCCGCTATGGGGTATATGCTTTCCGGCACGCCCAGCCAGACCAGCCCGGCCCCGCATCTTACGGCGGCCGCCGCCGAAAGGCAGGGCGCGCCCGTGTAGCCGACGCAGCCGCCTATTATCAGCACTCTGCCGTAGTCGCCCTTGTGGCTGTCGCGCCTGCGGGCCGGTATCAGCCCTTTTACATATTCGGAAACTACCTCAATCCTTGACATGGTCTTCAGGACCCTCCGGCAGGCTCCGGTCCCGCGCCTTACTCTCCCCGCCGGCCATGCGGCGGCCGAGATATTCCCTGAAGGCCGCCAGCAGGCGCTCGTTGGGATTTAAATAAACAAGGCTTCTCGACCCGTCCTCCCTCTCGCAGATAAAATACCATCTTCCCGGGCTTTTGGACGAGACGGCAAAGTCGCAGGTCTGAGAAAAAAAGCCCTCAGGCTTATTTTTTTCCTCAACAGGGGCCATAATGGTTATGTGCTTGCACGAGCAGCTGAAAACCCGCTTTCTCCTGCGCCTGCCCTGTATCATATCCACGTCTATGTCGCCGTTTATGAAGGAGTACTCGTATTCCTTGACGGTGTAGACGAAGGCGAAGAATTCCAGTATGACAATTATGGTGAATATTACTGCGAAAAAAGCCCCCAGCCACCAGAAGGCCAGGGCCGACAGTATAAGCCCGGCAAGAACCGCGCCTATTTTGAAAAGGGTTTCTCCGCCCGGGCGGCTGCGCCGCACAAGCTGCTCCACAAAGGTATCGTTGTAGCCCTTCACGCTTATCGTCGTTCCTTTCGGTATCGTCATTGCGGCAGCCTTCCGGCCCTGCGCCCCTCCCGGCAAGGGAAGGCGGCGGCCCCGATAAAAGCCTGTCGTCCAGACAAGTATAATTCATCATTTTTAATATTGCAATATGAAGGACTTCGTGCTATATTATCAAAAATGGCTGTGACTGGGAAAATAGCGCCAAGAGCGTTTTCAGAGAGAGCCGTATGCCCGCAAACCGCGGCCATGCTGCAAATCGGCTTATCCGCCCGGCGCTTGGTTCGCCCACGAGCCGCGGCTAATCACCGACGGGTGGTCCCGTTACAGGCCCGGGGAATTTATGTTCCCCCGAGGAGCGCCGGCGGCCCTGCGCCGCGGCGAATATGGGTGGTACCGCGGAGCTTTCCGTCCCATAGGGAGCGGAAAGCTGTTTTTGTATGCCTTCGGCTCATTTATCGCGCTCCGCGCAATCATGGAGGTATTTATGAGAAAAACGCTTGAAGAAATACGCGCCCGGTCCCTTAGGGCAATCGGCGAGGCGGCGGAGCCTTCCGTACTGGAAAGCCTGCGCGTAAAGTATCTTGGCAAGAAGGGCGAGCTTACCGCCGTCCTCAAGCAGATGGGCAGTCTCTCGCCCGAGGAGCGCCCCCTGATAGGCCAGCTTGCAAACGATATCAGGGCCGCCGTCGAGAAGGCTCTGGGCGACAAGCTCGCCGCCCTACAGGACGAGCTGCTCCGGGCAAGGCTTGAAAGCGAGGCCATAGACGTGACCGTGCCCGGCAGGCCCTTTATTCTCGGCGCAAGGCATCCCCTGAAAATAGTGTGGGACGAGGCTGTCGACATATTCGTCGGCATGGGCTTCCAGGTGGCGGAAGGCCCCGAAATAGAATACTCCGACTACAATTTTACAAAGCTCAACACTCCGGAGGGCCATCCCGCGCGCGACAGGCAGGACACCTTCTACTTTGACGAGCTTGACAGCGTCTGCCTGCGCACGCAGACCTCCCCTGTTCAGGTGCGCGTCATGGAGGCCAAAAAGCCGCCCATAAGGGTAATATCTCCCGGTAGGGTCTACCGCAAGGACGAGGTTGACGCCACCCATTCCCCCATGTTTCACCAGATGGAGGGGCTTGTAGTGGACAGGGGCATAACCATGGGCGACCTTAAGGGCACGCTCAATACGCTTGTCAAGCGGCTGTACGGGCCGGAAGCGCTTACCCGCTTCCGTCCCCACCATTTCCCCTTCACCGAGCCCTCCTGCGAGGTGGACGTGCAGTGCTTCGAGTGCCGCGGCCAGGGCTGCCGCGTCTGCAAGGGCGAGGGCTGGATAGAGCTGCTTGGCGCCGGCATGGTGCATCCCCGGGTGCTGGCGGGCTGCGGGATAGACCCGGAGGTCTACAGCGGCTTCGCCTTCGGGGTAGGTTTGGACAGGATGACCATGCGCCGCTACAAAATCAGCGATCTGCGCCTGCTTTTTGAAAACGACGCTCGCTTCCTGGCCCAGTTCGGCTGAAGCGCCGCGCTTTAAGGCGTTTGAACGGCCGCCTAAACAATCGGAGGTAGAAACAAAATGAAACTGTCAAGAGAATGGCTTTCCGAATTTGTCGATATAAAGGCCTCTGCAAGGGAATACGCGGAAAGGATGACCATGACCGGCTCCAAGGTGGAGGGAACGGAGGAGCTGGGCGCCGAAATAACCAACGTCGTGGCCGGCAGGGTGACGGCCCTCGAGCGGCACGAAAACAGCGACCACCTCTGGGTCTGCCTTGTGGACGTGGGCGGGGAGACGCCCGTGCAGATAGTCACGGGAGCCCAGAACGTGAGCGTGGGGGCCATGGTGCCGGTTGCCCTGCATAAGTCTACGCTCCCCGGCGGCGTTAAAATAGAAAAGGGCAAGCTGCGCGGCGTAAGGTCCGAGGGCATGCTCTGCTCCCTCGGCGAGCTGGGCCTTGCCGCCGCCGACTACCCTTACGCAGATCCCGACGGCATCTTCATCATGCGCGAGACCTGCCGCCCCGGGCAGGATATACGCGAGGTGCTGGGGCTGAATGACAGCGTGGTAGATTTTGAGATAACCAACAACAGGCCCGACTGCCTGAGCGTTCGCGGCCTGGCAAGGGAGAGCGCCGTCGCCTTCCGGACGAGCCTGCGGCTGCCCGAACCCGTGGTGAAGGGCTGCGGAGACGGGGATGTTATCACAAACTATTTGGACGTCGACATAGAAAATCCCCTTCTCTGTCCCAGATACACCGCCCGCTTCGTAAAAAACGTCAGGATAGCTCCTTCTCCGGAATGGATGCGCCGCCGCCTGAGGGCCTGCGGAGTCCGCCCCATAAACAACATTGTCGATATAACCAACTACGTCATGCTGGAATACGGGCAGCCCATGCACAGCTTTGACTATTCCTGCATACACGGAAGCCGCATAATCGTGCGCAACGCCCTGCCCGGCGAAAGGATGGCCACTCTGGACGGCAGCCTGCGCGAGCTTTCCCCCGAAATGCTGGTCATCGCCGACGAGACGAGGGCAATAGGCCTTGCCGGCGTTATGGGCGGCGAGAACAGCGAAATAACGGAAAGCACCAAAGCGGTTGTTTTCGAATCGGCCAACTTCAACGGCACCAGCATACGCAAGACGGCTCTGGCTCTCGGCATGCGCACGGACGCCTCCTCCCGCTTTGAAAAGGGGCTGGATCCTCTGGGCACGCTGCCGGCCGTACAGCGGGCCTGCGAGCTGGTGGAGCTGCTTGGCGCGGGCGAGGTGGTGGACGGCGTCATAGACGTCATCGCCTCTGACAGCGAGCCCACGCGCCTGCCGCTGGAGCCGGATAAGATAAACAGGCTGCTTGGCACGAGCATACCAAAGGACTATATGGTCGGGCTACTCAGGGAGCTGGGCTTTGCTTTCAAGGGCGACATGATGACGGTGCCCTCCTGGCGGGGGGACGTTGCCCATTACAGCGACGTGGCCGAGGAGGTCGCCCGCTTTTACGGCTACGACGCAATAGAGGCAACCGTTTTCAGAGGCGCCGCCGCCGAGGGCGGGCTTACGGAAAAGCAGCGCGCGGAGCGCGAAACAAGCGCCCTCTGCCGGGCTATGGGCTTTTCAGAGATACTGACCTACTCCTTCATCGGCCAGGCGGACAACGACAAGGTCAATATGCCGGCCGGTCATCCCCTCCGCCGCGGCGCCGTGATACAAAACCCGCTGGGCGAGGACAGCTCGGTCATGCGCACCACCATGCTGCCCTCCATGATGGAGTGCCTGGGCAGGAACTACAGCTACCGCAACAGGGACGTCAAGCTTTTCGAGCTGTCCAAGGTCTATCTGCCCGAGGAGGGCGGACTGCCCCTTGAAAAGAAGGTTCTGGCGCTGGGCATGTACGGAAAGGATGCGGATTTCTACGCGCTCAAGGGCTTTGTGGAGGCTATTTTATCACATCTTCGCATAAAGGACGCCGTTTACGAGGCCTGCAAGGACGAATACGCCTACCACCCCGGACGCTGCGCTAGGCTCATGAGGGGCGGGAAGGCGCTGGGCCTGCTGGGCGAGCTGCACCCGGCCGTATGCGGGAACTACGGCATTGCCTCCGCAGTCTGCGCCGCCGAGCTTGACTTTGACGCCCTGTTTGAGGCCAGAGGCAGGGAGGCGGCATATGCGCCCCTGCCACGCTTCCCCGCCGTCCTGAGGGACCTGGCCGTGGTCTGCGACGAGAGCGTCACCGTAGGCAGCCTTGCCGAATGCATCAGGGCGGCGGCGCGCGGCTCCGGCATTTTGGAGGACGCGGCCTTCTTCGACGTATACAGGGGCCTGCCAGTGCCTCCCGGCAGGAAAAGCGTCGCCTTTTCGCTGCGCTTCCGCTCCGATGAGAAATCGCTTTCCGACGAGGATATAAAGCCGGTCATGGCCGCCATACTCTCGGAGCTTGAGGCTTCTCTGGGGGCGGTCATAAGATAAGCCTAAGGCTTTGAGCATAAACGCTTTACAGGAAGGGAAAATAGGGTTATAATGGCAATATAGGCGATATGGGGGGATAATTGAAAATGGACGAATATACGCGAAAGTTCGGCATAGTGGACAAGAAGCAGGAAACAAGGGAGATACTTACCTCCGTTTACAACGCCCTGCTTATAAAAGGCTATAACCCCATAAACCAGCTTGTGGGCTATATCATCACCGAGGATCCCACCTATATTACCAACTATCAAAACGCGCGCACTCTAATCTGCCGCCTGGACAGGGACGAGCTGCTCCAGGAGCTTGTGCGAAGCTATCTGGAAAAATAACCGAAGGCCCAAAGCCCGCATGCTGCGGGCGCATCAGGCCGGCCGCAAGGCGCTCCGCATTTAATTGGAAGCATTATCCCGCTTTTCCAAGCATTTGCGGCCCGGAAAAGGGCCGCAATGCTTTTCGTTGCTTGATTTACGGTAAAAAAAGTGTTACAATAGGTAACAATTTAGGAGGTACAAGCGCATATGGCAGCGTCAAAAGCCCTTGAATACAGGGGATATCCTCTCCAAAGGAAGGATAATTTGATTTTCCTCGGGAGTATGAAGGACAAATATATAGTCATGCTTCAGATTCTCGAAACCAAGCCCTTGGAAGACTTCATGCTCGCGACCAAGGTTTCCGTTCAGCTTCAGCTTACGGATCCCGACATTCGCAGCCGCGACAGGATAGTCAAGAAGACAGAAAAGGACGGGGTCTACACCGCTCTCGACGTGGGGCTCGTCTGGCTGGAAAGGGCGCTTGCCAGCGGCTGACCTCCGGAAACGGGGAGCTAAACCATGACAAGGAAATTTACTCGCATTCTGATTCTTTTTGCCGTAGTCTCCTCCCTGCTGGCGCTGCCCTCGCTCGCGGCCAATGTGGGGGCCGCGGAGGTTACGGCCTCCTCCCTGAATTTCAGGGACCAACCCTCCATGTCGGGCAATATAGTAGGCTACGCGACTGCCGGCGAAAAGGTGCTCGTGCTGGACGACCTTGACAACGGCTGGTGCCGCGTAATGTACAACGGCGCGGAAGGCTACATGGCCTCCAAGTATCTCAAGCTCTTGGGCGAAACCGCGATGAAGCTCGGCGCCGGCAAGGTGACGGGTGACGGCGTGAGGTTCAGGAGCCAGGCCAGCTACACCTGCTCCACTCTGACCTACCTTAACAAGGGCTATACGGTCGATGTCATAGGCGTATCCGGCGAGTGGTACAAGGCCGTGTACAACGGCGCGACCGGGTACATACACAGCGATTACGTGACCCTTGCGGCTAAAACGGATCCGGCGTCACTCAGGGAGCAGCTTGTAGCGACGGCGAAAAAATACGCCGGAGTCAAGTACGTCTGGGGAGGCTCCAGCCCCTCAACGGGCTTCGACTGCTCCGGCTATGTAAACTACGTTTACGCCTCCTGCGGGCTTTCCGTAAAGCGCACCTCCTCCCTGCTCTATGCGGAGTCCGCGAAGATATCCAAGGCCGAGCTTCAGCCGGGCGATCTGGTTTTCTTTGCCAGTCCCTCCGGCTGGTACGTCTCGCACGTCGGCATCTACATAGGCGGCGGACAGTTCATCCACGCCTCAAGCGGGGCCGGCTGCGTGACTGTCAGCACTTTGAGCGGCGCCTATTACTCCTCCTATTTCTACGGAGCGGGGCGCGTCATAAGCTAATACCGGGCTTTGATTTGGGCCGGACGTCGCGTCCGGCCCTTTTTGTGGCCGCGGCCGCCTCTCCGGCATATGCTGGACTGAGGCGGCCGCGGCCTGAGGCGGCTCAGCGGCGGCAATTCACCGACAAGGAGTGCCTATTATGCAGGATAATCCGAGGCCCCGCCCCGACCAGGCGGGCGGCCGGTCTGACGGGCGGGGAGAGGCCTACAGCAAAACCACATACTGGCGCCGCACGGCCAACCCTTTGGAAGGCCTGGCCCGTGTGTCGCCCGAGGAAATACTGGAAAACCTCAAACGCATAGAGAACATAGTAAACGAAATAGCAAGAATGATGAAAACATAGCCTCGGCGGGCGTCTCGCATTGGAGACGCCCGCCGCTTTGGCGTCCTTATTCAGGCGGGGGCGCCGCTCCCGCAGGGCCCGCTGTCGGCGCAGGGGCCGATGTAGTGGCCGGAGCCGAAGGTTTCGCAGATGGTGACGGGTACGGAGTCGCCCACCCCCGCATAGGGCTTGATGGCCGACACCAGCAGGTTTTCATACTTCCACAGCTTGTCGACGAGCTTGTAGTTTATTGTCAGCATGCAGTCGTTGCCCTCGGTGCCGACGGTCACGCTTTCAAATATGACAGTCATGCAGGAGCCGTCTATCACCGCCAGCTCGTTCCTGAACTGCGTCTGGCCCGCCGTATTGTTGGGATAAAAGACTCCGCCGGGGAATCTCGCGAACTGGTGCCAGAGTATTTCAAACATGTCTATGGGCGTAACCACCGCCAGCGTCGTCGCCCCGTACCTCAGGACGACCTCGAACTCGACTTTCACGCCCACCCTGTCGCAGGTGGAGGGCAGGCTTTCTTCCGCGCAAAGGACCCTGTAGCTGACTATCGCCGGTACTCCGTCCGGCAGGAAGCCGCCCCGGCAGCCTGCGCGTCCGTCCGGATTGCAGGGCACGCAGTGTGTCAAGGTCCTGCTCCGCGAGCTTATGTCCCTTACGTCCTCGACGCATATGTCATGGCACGCGCAGGGCGCCGAGGCCGCCTGATAGCCGAAGGCCAGCTTTTTTGCCGGATCCGAGAAAACGGCGCCGCACTCCGCGCAGCTTCCGCTTGCCGGCCAGCAGGCCGCCTCCGGCTGCCCGGCCGGCGCGGGCTGGCCGCCGGGCGTAGCTTTTATGTTCTCCGCCATATCGATTTCATAATCCTTTCAGAAAAGATCGTTTGAGAATGTCGCATCCCTCCCTACACATTATGAAAACGAGGCTATTATTGTTACCGTCCGTCCTCAGCCCCCGGCGCTGAGAAGGTCGAAGCCTTCCCCCACCACCTCGCTGGCCGGATTCAGATAGGCGAAGGCCGTCGGCGCGTATTTTTTAATCAGGTCCTTGACCCTGTATACCTCGCGGGGCTTGACCACCACGACAAGCACGTTTTTCTCGCCGTGAGCGTACATCCCCGTCCCCTTTTGCAAAGTCACGCCCCTGTCCAGCTCCCGCATGACAGCCTGCGCCAGCGGCTCGGGATCGGAATCGAGTATAATGTGGAACACGACGGCCTTGTTGAAGCCGCTTATGAGCGAGTCCATGACCCAGGAGCTTACGGCAAGGCAGAGAGCGGCGTAGATGCCGTTTTCTATTCTTCCGTAGACGAACACCGAAAAGAGTATTATGGTCCCGTCCGTGAGCAGATACATCTTTCCGAGCGTCAGGCTCCTGCGCCTGGTCAGCAGCAGGCGCACCAGCAGGTCCGTTCCGCTGGAGGAGCCGTTGGCCTTGAGGAACAGCACCGACGAAATTCCGTACAAAGCGCCGGCCGCTATCGCGGCAATCAGCCTGTTATCCGTCGCGCAGGGCAGGAAGGAAAAGGCGTCTATGAAAAACGAATAAAGGACGGAGGAAACAAGCGTGGAAACCGTAAAGTATCTGCCCTTTGCAAACCAGGCCCAGAACAGCAGGGGCACCGTCAGGGCAAAGGTAAAGGCGCCGACCGGAACATAGAAGAAATGGTTGAGCGCGATGGCCAGCCCCGAAAAGCCGCCCGCCGCAATCTGGTTGTCCTCCAGAAACAGGTTTATCCCCAGGGCATAGCCAAGGTTCGCCAGCACCAGCAAGCCCGCCCTGTCCCAGGCAAACCCGTTTTTTTTCAAAAGCTCCTTTTTCACAGCGCGCCTCCAAATATCACAGGATATTAGTATTCTATCACGGGGCGGAAAATAATCAAGCCGTGGGCAGCCGGGCGGCGAGGTCGCTCAAGTTGACAAAAGGGTACTCAGGTGGTAATATTGTAAAACATTCCCGTTTTCGCTTTTTGCAACCGGAAATCTTGCTTGCAGGATGGCTTCAGGATGAATAACGTCACCATGGCGCTGCTTTACTGCTACGCAGCCGTCTTGGGTCTTTGCGTGGGCAGCTTCCTAAACGTGGTCATATACCGCGTCCCGAGAAAAATGAGCGTTGTAAGGCCCGGCTCCCATTGTCCCAAATGCGGCTCGCGCATAAAAAAATACGACAACGTGCCCGTGCTGTCCTGGCTGCTGCTCGGCGGCAGGTGCAGGCATTGCGGAGCCAGGATTTCGCTTCGCTATCCGGCGGTGGAGCTGCTGAACATGCTGCTGTGGCTGCTCTGCCTCCAGCGCTACGCGGGCAGCAGCCTGCTGTTTTCCTTCGTCGCCATGGCCGCCTGCTCCGTCCTCATTTGCGTAGCCTTCATTGACTACGACCATATGATCATACCGGACAGGTTCAATTTCGCCCTGCTGCTGCTCGGCGCGGCGGCCGTGTTCACAGGCGACGGCATACCCTGGCTCGACAGGCTGATCGGCTGCCTCGGGGCGCTGGCCTTTTTCCTGCTGTTCTACTACGGCTCGATATGGATACTTAAGAGGGAGGGGCTCGGCGGCGGCGATGTGAAGCTCATGTCCGCGGCCGGACTGCTGCTCGGCTGGAAAAACGTATTTGCCGCCATCTTCATCGCGGCGCTTACCGCCTGCCTTGTGATGCTGCCCCTCCAGCGCCGCGGCGCGGAAAAGCAGCGGGGCCTCGACGCCGCGGGCAGGTCGGAAGCGCGGCATGAAGCCGATCTGAAGCCCGGCGAAGGCGAAAGGGACTCCGGGCATAAAAGCAAGGAATTCCCTTTCGGCCCCTTCCTTGCCTTCGGCACAGCGGTTTCCTTGCTCTTCGGCACCCAGCTCATGAACTGGTATCTCGGCCTCTTCGGCTTGAGCTAGCCGTCCGGAGCGCCATACGCCGAAAAAAAGGGCGCAAAGCATAGCTTTGCGCCCTTTTACGGCGCCGCCGCATATGCGGCGCCCCGAGCGTCCGGGCCTCAGCCCTTCATATCCTTTTTCTTAAGCTCTAAGTACCCGATAACGGAAACAATAAGGGCGCTGAGAGCGTCTGTTATCAGGTCCTTCATGGTGTCGCGCAGCGCGGCGTGTCCCGCCAGCAGGACTCCCGAGGCGGTGCGGAACTTTTGCATGTTCAGGCCGAAGAGCCCGTCACATGTAAACTCGTATATTTCCCAAATCGCGCCGAAGGCCAGCGCGAAGGAAAAGGCGAATATCGCCACAAAAAAGGGGCTCAAATTCACCCTGGTCCGGCTGGATTCGTTCAGCATGTGCACTATGGTGAAGCCCAGGGCGCCCAGCATCCCCCCGCTGAAGGTATGCAGTATCGTATCCCAGTGCGGGATAAGATAATAAAAGTTTCTTACCTCGCCGAGATATATCGCGCAGAACAGGAATATGTAGTACAAAATGCACATGTAGCTGGGAATGCCGATAGACCATTTCCGTTCCAGCAGGGTCGGCAGGAACATAACGGCCAGCCCCAGGCAGCACTGGAGCAGCATCAGTATGCGGTCGCTCTTTATCGTTTCGTAATCGGGGGAGGCAAGCTCGCTTTCCGGCGGCGCAATAAGGTGATAAAGAGTAAACCCTATCGAAAACAGGAGAGTCGCAAACAGTATTATGCCCGCGACTTCCTTCCACGTCAGCTTTCTGAGCTTTGTCATGCTATTCACCGTTTTTTAAGTGTTTTAAGCAATTATAGCACGCTTTCTCTTTTAAGCAAGCGCGCGGTAATTAGAGCTTCATTAAGAATCGATTACCGGGCGGCGCTAAGCGCGCTTGCGAAACCGCGCCGCCGCGCGGTTTCCATCACAATCACACAGCAAAGGACTGAGCGGCATCAAGCCTTGGTTTAAAGCCCACTACGCCGGCCTTCCGGCGGCCCTGTGCGCGACCTATGCCGCGCTCATATCCTCCGTATATCTGCTGGCCTTCGGCAGGGGCGGCTATACGGACATAACCCTTTTCAAATACGTCCTGTTCTGCTCTCTGACGGGACTTTTTGTCGCGGCTATGCTCATTTTTGCCCGGGGCGGCCGGAGGCTCTCGGCGACACAGTACCTTGTCATGCTCTACTGGCTGTTTTCCGCCGTTTCCGCCCTGCTTTCCGAGCACAGGCCGGAGGCGCTGACCGGAATGGGGCGCTATGAGGGCCTTATAACCATCACGCTTTACTGCGCGGTATTCCTCCTGTTTTCCGCCTTCGGCAAGGCCGACTGGCGGCCGCTTTGGGTCCTGGGAGTCTCGACGTCGCTTTTCTGCCTGATATGCTTTTTGCAATTTTTGGGGCTTAACCCCTTCCATCTCTACCCGGAGGGCACGAACTATTACGGCATGTACAGGGATTATTCGGGCCAGTTTGCCGGCACGATCGGCAACGCCGGGCTTGTATCGGCCTTTTTGTGCGTGGCGGCGCCGCTGTTCTGGGTTACCGCCCTCAGGCTGAAAAAACCGGCGGCGCTTCCGCCAGCCGCTCTGGGCCTGGCCGTGCTGGTCTATATCGACGTAAAGGCGGGATTGCTTGGCGTTCTGGCCGGAGGTCTCGTCTCCCTGCCCGTCGTCCTTCCCCTTCCGCCTAAAAAACGCGGGGTCCTGGCGCTTGCCGTTTTCGCTTTTTTTGCCGCCGCGGCGGCGGCCGTTTATTTTTGCGATTTCGGCGGCGAGGCGCGCGGAGGCATGCTCTGGGAGGCCCACGAGCTGCTGCACGGCAATTTTGACGACGGCTTCGGCACCGGGCGCATATACATTTGGAAAAACGTCGCCAAGCTTGTGCCCCAAAGGCCGCTTTTCGGCGGCGGCCCGGACACGCTGGTATATTATATGGACGCGGTCTTTACCCGGCAGGCCGAGGACGGGGCCTATATAGTCAAAACCATAGACGCGGCGCACAACGAATACCTGAACATCCTCGCAAACCAGGGAGCCCTGGCCCTGCTGGCCTATCTCGCGGCCCTGGCCTGTTCGTTTAGAAAATGGCTCAAAAGCCGGAGCGCGGCGGCCGCCGCCTGCGGAACCGCCGCGCTGTGCTATTGCGTACAGGCCTTCTTCGGCATCAGCCAGTCCATAAGCTCTATCTATTTCTGGATAGCCTGGGGCCTGCTGGAGGCCTCGTCGCTCTCCGAGGAGCCCGGCGACGGCGATGCCCGCGTCCCTACGCCTCCTCCGTCAGCTTGCGGCGGAGCCTTGAGATCGTTTCTTCGCTCACTCCGCAGCCGCGCACATAGCCGGCGACGCCCCCGAAGCTCTCCTCCAGATGCCTGAGCACCGTCTCCATGGTTTGGGGATCGGTCCTGTAAAAGCCCCTGGTGTAGTCGGGCGTGCCGTCCTCCTTCGTAAAAATAGGGCCTATATCCATTTTTTCATAAAAGGGAAGCAGGCAGGTCATGGAAAGGGCATAGTCGCACATGATGTCCCGCGAGTCCACTCCGCAAAGCCCCAGCAGCAGGGCGGTGAAAAGGCCCGTCCTGTCCTTGCCGGTGTAGCAGTGGTAGTGTATGCCGCCCTCCCATTCGGCGGCTGCGGTCAGGGCGCGGCGCACCCAGTCCCGGCCGTTTTCCAATATCTGTATATATACGGGCGCCCATTCTATATCGAAAAACCTCTTGTCGACGCCCGGAGGCGGACGGCCCGGCCCCTCCTCCCCCTTTGGGGAAGCCGCGGCCGCGTCCCCGCTCATCATGGGGCAGTGCATATAGGCTATCCCCTCCACCGAGGCCAGCGCGCTTGGCACGGCCCTTGCCTCCTGCCCGCTCCTCAGATCCATGGAAAGGGTAATCCCGTAGTCCTTAAGGAATCTTATGTCGCGCTCGGTCAGCCTGCCGGGCACCTCGGAGCGCACGAAGACGCCGTACCTTGTCACCCTGCCGTCGCGCGTGGGAAAGCCGCCCAAATCGCGGGCGTTTACCAGCCCGTCCAGAGGCAGCCTTTTAAAATGAGCCATATATCGCGTGTTCCTCCGTCGCCGAATGCCGGCGCTTCAAAATATCGGCATACATCTTAAACCATTCGCGTTGCTTTGTCAAACTTTCGGCGGGCAGATGTCATGCTTGTATGTCAAATGCATGCAAAATGTCGTTTTTTCGGATTGCTGAAATAAACGCGGCCTTCAATGGCAATACTACTTCCTGCGGAGCTATTCCGCGGGAGGTTGTTTTTTATGCATGGCAAGGTGGAAATCTGCGGCGTAAACACTGCCCGCCTTAAGGTGCTCAACAGCGACGAAACGCTGGAGCTTCTGAAGAAAGCCAAGGCCGGCGACAAAAACGCCCGCGAGGAGCTGATAGCGGGAAATCTGCGCCTTGTGCTGTCCGTCATACAAAAATTTACCAACCGCGGCGAAAACCTGGACGACCTGTTCCAGGTGGGCTGCATAGGGCTTATCAAGGCCATAGACAATTTTGACATCAGCCAGAACGTGAGGCTCAGCACCTACGGCGTTCCCATGATAATAGGCGAGATACGCCGCTACCTGCGCGACAACAGCGCGATACGCGTCAGCCGCTCTCTGCGGGACATGGCCTACAAGGTGCTGCAGGCCAAGGAGGCCCTCACCAACGAAAAGCAGACCGAGCCAACGGTGGAGGAAATAGCCTCCGCCCTGGGGCTAAAAAAGGAGGACGTCGTCATAGCCATGGACGCCATAATGGAGCCCGTCAGCCTCTACGAGCCCATATACAACGGCGGCGGCGACGCCATCTACGTCATGGACCAGGTGGGCGACACTAAAAACACGGACGAAAGCTGGCTGGAGCAAATCGCCCTTACGGAGGCGGTTGCGAAGCTCAGCAAGCGGGAAAAGCATATATTGGCCCTGCGCTTCTACGAGGGCAAAACCCAGATGGAGGTTTCCGCCGAGATAGGCATATCCCAGGCCCAGGTGTCCAGACTCGAAAAAAATGCGATAAACCAGATTAAAAGATGCATGTAGGCATTCCCTGCAAGCGCGGGGCTCCCGTCGGGCATGGACAAAGCCCGCCGGGAGTGGTAATATAGTCGGGTATTTACTCCGAAAAGGAAAGACCCGATATGCTTTCTACCCTTCTGTACTGCGCAAACGCGGTAATCCCGGTTTTTGCCGTCATAGGCCTGGGAAAGCTGCTGGCCGCCAAGGGCGGCGTCGGCGGCGACTTTTTCCGCAGGCTCAACAGGCTGGTCTATCTTTGGCTCATACCCGCCGTCCTTTTCAAGGGCATTTACGAGGCCGACATCTACGCCAGCTTTGACGGCGGCCTGGTGCTGTTCATAGCCTCCGGCACCGCGCTGACCTTTCTCGTCTCCTTCGCGCTGGCAAAAAGGCTCATCAGGGACAAGGCGAAGGCCGCCTCTTTCTGCCAGGGCTGCTTCAAGGGCAACTACATCTTTCTTGCCGTGCCCATATTGGAAAACCTGCTGGGCGGCCCGGCCATGGGAAAGGTAATGATGGCGGCTCCTTTCATAGTAGTTGTGAACAACATCCTGGCGGTGTTGCTGTTCTATCTGTTCGGCTGCGGCGGAGAAGGGGAAAAGGGCTTTAGGCGCGTTGCTGCCGTGGCGCTTGGAGTTTTGAAAAACCCCTTCATACTCAGCGTGCTCATAGCGCTGCCCTTCCCGCTTCTCGGCCTCAGGCTGCCCGCCGCAGTCGAAAAGACCGTCGGCTACATAGCCTCCATGAGCACTCCCGCGGCCCTGATAGGCATAGGCGGCGTTTTCATGGCCGACAAGCTGAAAAGGGACTTCAAGCTCATACTTTTCTCATCCCTGACAAAAACGCTCTTTTCCGCAGCGGCCCTTACGCTGGCGGCGGCGCTGCTGGGCTTCAGGGACACGGAGCTTGCCATAATAGCCCTTGCCTTCGGCGCGCCCGCCGCAACGAATTCCTACACCACGGCGCTGGAGCTGGGCGGGGACGGGGACCTGGCCGCCGGCGTCGTGCTGCTCTCGACGGCCCTGTCGCTTATTACGATCGTGGTCCTGATGGCGCTGCTCATGCGGGCGGGCCTTATAGCCGGCGCTTGACCGGCGGCATAACGCGCTTATTCCGGCATATATATAGAGGGGAAGGGCTTCCGCCCTTCCCTGTTACTTACATATTGAATGAATGGAGGCTGGCTCGTGCAATGCAGGATAGCCGACTTAAGATGCAAGGAGGTCGTCAATATACACGACGGGGAGCGCCTCGGCTTTGTTGACGACGTGCTTATCGACACGGCCACCGGCAAAATGGTGGCCATAATAGTGCCGGGGCCGTTCAAATACCTGGGCTGCTTCGGAAGAACGGACGACTACGTAATCGGCTGGGAGTGCATAGTAAAAATAGGCGACGACCTTATCCTCGTAGACGTAAGGGGCGAGCATAAGCGCGTCAAGCACCCCAGAAGGATATGGGTGGGGCTGCCCTGAAGGGGCTTCCAGAGCAGCCCCTCAGGATGCGCCGGCCCCGACTGCGCCTTGCCTTCCCCGCCCCCGGCCCGGCCCGCTACATGTTTTTCAGCATCTCGCGCTTGAGGCGCGAGATGATTCTTTTTTCAAGCCTCGATATGTAGGACTGGGAAATGCCCATGAAATCCGCTACCTCCTTCTGCGTCCTTTCCCTGCTTCCGGACAGGCCGAAGCGCATGGTGATTATGTCCCGCTCCCTTAGGCTCAGCTTGGTTATCGCCCGGCGCAGCAGCAGCCTGTCGGTATCGTCCTCCAGAGGGCGGAAAACCATGTCGTTGTCCGTGCCCAGCACCTCGCCGAGCAGCAGCTCGTTGCCGTCCCAGTCCGTGTTGAGCGGCTCGTCGAGGGACACCTCGGTCTTCTGGGAGGCCGTCTTGCGCAGGTACATGAGTATCTCGTTTTCGATGCAGCGCGAGGCGTAGGTGGCGAGCTTGATGTTTTTTTCCGGGGCGTAGGTGTTGATGGACTTGATAAGGCCTATCGCGCCTATAGACACCAAATCCTCGATGTTTATGCCGGTGTTTTCAAAGCGCTTGGCTATGTATACCACAAGGCGCAGGTTGCGGACTATGAGCTGCTGCTTTGCCTCCCCGTCCCCTTCCGCGAGCCTTCCTATGTATTCGGCTTCTTCCTCTTTTGTCAGCGGCGGCGGCAGCGTTTCGCCGCCTCCCACATAACCGCAGCTTGCGGGCCTCAGCATTCGTAACAGCAGGAGCAGCAGTTTTTTCAATCGTTTCCTCCGTTCAATCGGTTTAATCAGACTGCGTCGCCGTTGATTATGGCGCTGTACTCCGCGGCGTCTCCCCTCCCTATTTCGGTCGGCGACAGAGCCGCCCAAATGTCCGTCCTTTTCTCTCCGCCTATGTAGACCGCCTCCGGCCTGAAGGCCAGCAGCAGGCCGCCCGAAACGCCGACGGCATCGTAGGGCACCAGCCTGAAGCCTCCGCCTAGCTCCAGAAGCCTGTCTGCGGCTCCGAGGCCTCGCGTTTGGAGCAGCCTCCTCCTCGTTTCCGGCTCCAGAAGCTCCGCCAGCTCCTCCTCGCCGGCCACAAGCACCGCTCCGCCGGAAAGCGGCTCGCGCAGCCTGTTGCCCGTATCCGGCAGGGCGGACAGCTCCACGCTTCTTCCGCGGTTTGCCAGCCTCACCCCCACCGGCCTTGAGGCGGCCCTGCGCGCGCCTATGAAGCGCAGCGGAACGGCGCATAGGCCCAGAGTGAATCCCAGCGCGATAAGCAGCGTCCTTAGGCTGTGCGGCCCCTCCCCCGCCCAAACCAGCGCAAGGCACAGCCCGGCAAAGAGGGCCGAGGCCGCGACAAAGGCCGCCGCCGGCCTCCACAGCCTTTTTTCCCCGCCCCAGGCTATGAGCGCCATGGCCGAAGCCGCGCAGATTTTCAGGGGGAGGCAGGCCAGCGCCGGGAAAAACACCGCCGCCGCCGAGTAGGCCGCGCCGAGGGCCGAGGCGGCCAGTCCCCTTCCGGCGCGGAAGCGGACGGCGCTTAGCCGCGAGGCCGCCCACAGCAGCGCGAAATCCGCCGCCAGCTCGAAGGCGAAAAGGCTGTCTATGTAGATGACTCTCATATTCCTTCAGGGCCTTTCATGCTCGCGGCCCTCATAAAAGCGGATAACCCTCACGCCGTAATTGTACAGGCGTGAGGGCGTTTGTTCTGTCGAAAACGGAGCCGGCGAAAAAAAGTCTGTCCCCGGGCGGCCTCAGAGCGTCTTCAATATCTCCTCCAGCTTTTCCATGACCGCGTCCATTTCCTCGTCTGTGCCCACGGATATGCGCAGATATCCGTCTATGCGCGGCTGCTTGAAGTAGCGCACCAGCACCCCCCGCGCGCGCAGGGCCTTGAAGATGTCCTCGGCCCTGTCGTGTCCGGCAAAGAGGAAATTCGCCCGGCTGTCCGTCACCGCAAAGCCGAGGGCTCGCAGCCTCCGCGCCGTCCGTTCCCTGGTGCCGATTATTTTGGCGCAGCAGGCCTTCATGTAGTCTGTATCCCTTATCGCGGCGGCTCCGGCCGCCAGGGCAAGCCTGTCCAGCGTGTAGGAGTTGAAGGAGTTTTTCACGGTTTCCAGCGCGGCGATGAGATTCGGGTTCCCCGCCGCCCAGCCGAGGCGCATGCCCGCCAGCGAGCAGGACTTTGAAAGCGTGCGCACGACAAGGAGGTTGGGATGCCTGTCGAGCAGCGCCAGCGCGCTTTCGCCGCCGAAGTCCACATAAGCCTCGTCCACAACGACGACCGCGTCGTTTGCGGCGGCTATCCTCCCCACATCCTCAAGCCCGACGGCAAGTCCCGTCGGCGCGTTTGGGTTGGCCAGGAGCACGCCCATGTTTTTGCCCATGAATTTTTCCACCGGCAGGGTAAAGTCCTCGTTGAGCGGTATAACCTCCCGCCTTGCGCCGAAGAGGGCGGCATAGACCGGATAAAAGCTGTAGGTGACGTCCGGATAGCAGACGCCTCTCTTTTCGTCGAAAAAGGCGAGGAAGCACAGGGCCAGAATCTCGTCCGAGCCGTTTCCGGCAAAGACCATCTCCTCCCGCAGCCCGTAGACCTCGCATATTGCCTTTTTCATGTCAGTGCAGCCCGGGTCGGGATAGAGCCTCAGCGAAGCGTCCGAATTCGCCCGGATGGCTTCAATAGCCCTTGGCGAGGGTGGATAGGGATTTTCGTTGGTGTTCAGCTTGATATATTTCATATCCCTGGGCTGCTCGCCCGCTGTGTAGGGCGCAAGGTTTCTTATCCTGTCGCTCCAGTATTCCTTCATGTCTTTTCTCCCCTGGGCCGTTGATTTTATCCGCGCCGAGGCGGCCCCGGCTTTATTCCGCCCCCGCTTCCTCGCGCATGACCTTCCTGACGTTCTTTTCCGCCTTGCTCCTGGGTATGAGCAGCTCGCGGCCGCAGCCCAGGCACTTGAGGCGGAAATCCATGCCCACCCGCAGCACCCTCCAGCGGTCTGAGCCGCAGGGGTGCTTTTTTTTCATCAGCAGCACGTCGTTAAGCCTGATATCCATTATAAACGCTCCCGCATCCGGCAATAATAAGCGTAAATAATAAGCGTAAATAATAAGCACATATGCGCCTTAAGGAGTGATATTAGCATGAACGAAAGCATGGCCGTCCTTTTCGACACGCTCGACGAAGCGGAAATCGCGGTTTCCCGCCTGAGAAGGACGGGACTTGAATTCCGGGTCCGAGTCCGCGACGAAGCGAAGAAGGGCCCGGCGCCCGCGGCTTCCCCGATGATTGCCAATGCATACTATCCCTACCAGCCCGCCAACATGATGACGACCCCGGTAAATCTCTACAATACGGAGCTTGGCGGACGTGTGATGCTGACCTCCGAGATACTGGGGCTTCCTGTTTACAGGGCCGGGCCGGCCGAGCTTCACGTTTCCGTGGCCTCCGAAAAGGCGGACATAGTGCGCTCGATACTCGTCAATTCCGGCGGTCATTTCGTATTCTAGACGCGTCTTTCATATTTATAGCATGGCCCGGCTTGAAAATAAAGGGTGAAAATTATAAAATAGGGTCAAGGGCATGCCGTCATGCCTTTATATCTTTGAAGGGGATGACGCTTGATTGACTGATTTGGAAGCTTTGCCTCTGTTCGGAGAGTTTTGCCGCGCGGCTTCCGAGATTTACCGCCGCGGCTGGGCCGAGCGCAACGGCGGCAACCTCAGCATGCTGCTGGAGGACGGCTTCGGCGGCCTGAAGCCGCTGCGCTCCTTCCCCATCGCCTCCGGCGCCGGGGCTCTGGAGGGCAAATGCCTGCTCATAACCGGCGGCGGCAAGTACCTGAAAAACGTCGAGCGCGACCCGGAGGACGCGCTGGCGCTGCTGAGGCTCGGGAAAAATTGCGCCGAGCTGCTGTGGGGCCTGAAAAACGGCGGAAGGCCCAGCAGCGAGCTGTCCGCCCACCTGCAAAGCCACGCGGCCCGTCTTGAGGCGGACCCGAAACACCGTACCGTGCTTCACGCCCACGCGACGCACCTTGTCGCCCTGACCTCAGTACACGAGCTTGACGACAGGGCGCTGACAAAAACGCTCTGGTCCATGTGCACGGAGTGCCTGCTCTTTTTCCCGGACGGCGTGGGCGTCCTGCCCTGGATGCCCTGCGGAACCGACGAGATAGGCGCGGCCACGGCCGAAAAAATGCGAAGCTGCCGCCTGGTGCTGTGGGCAAGCCACGGGGCCTTCGCAGCCGGCACCGGCCCGGACGACGCGCTGGGCCTGTTGGAGGTAGCGGACAAGGCCGCAGAGCTTTACATAATGACCTCCGGCTTCCCCTCTCCCGCGCGCATCGGCGAGGAGCAGCTCAGGCGCCTTGCCGACGCCATGGGGCTGTCCCCCAGGGAGGGCTGGCTGTGACGGGGCTGCATATTCTCATTGCAGCGGCCGTTTTGCTGGCCGCGGCAGCCTATATTGTTTTTTTTCAAATATTTTCACGCAAAAACCCGGCCGACCTTTCAGACCGGACGCAGCTTTTGCACAGCTCCCTGTTCGTATACGAGGCGGACATATCGTCCGGGGCCAAGTGGATAGCCGCTCAGGACTGGCGGGAGCTGGAGATAATCAGCCGGGACGGGCTGAAGCTGCGCGGTCGCTGGCTTGAAAATCCGGGGGCCGTCGGCCCGAAAAAGGCGGCGCTCCTCTTTCACGGCTACCGCTCCATGCCGCACAACGACTTCAGCCTGACCGCCCGCTGGTTTTTTGAGAGAGGCTACGGCGTATTCCTCGCCGAGCAGAGGGCCCACGGCCGCAGCGAGGGGAAATGGATCTGCTTCGGGGCCAGGGAGCGCTTCGACTGCCGCCTCTGGGCGGAAAAAATAAGCGGCCTCCTTGGGCCGGATGCGAGGCTGGTTTTATGCGGCGTTTCAATGGGGGCCTCCGCCGTCCTTATGTCCGCCGGACTGGGGCTGCCTAAAACGGTAAAGGCCATAATAGCCGACTGCGGCTTTACCTCGCCGGCGGAAATAATCCGCTATTTCATAAAAAAGCGCTACTCCATGCCCGTTTTCCCGCTGCTGCAGCTCATCGGGCTGTATTGCAGGCTGTTTTGCGGCTTTGGCCTCTCGTCCGTCAGCACAGTCGATGTCATGAAGCGCAACACTGAGCCGCCGGTCTTTTTCGCGCACGGGCTGGCCGACATAACGGTTCCCGCCTCAATGACGGACGAAAACTACGAGGCCTGCGCCGCGCCAAAGCGCCTGTTCAAGTGCGAGCGGGCCGGGCACGCGGCCTGCTCGCTTGCCGACCGGGACAGATATTTCATGGAGCTGGGCTCTTTTCTCCGCGAGCACGTCGAATAAGCGGATTAAAAAAGGCGCGCGGCAGGCTTGCCGCGCGCCTTTCCCGTCAATCCTCACCGGAACTGACTCTGATGTCATTTTTCTTCTTTTTAGCCCGATAGAGGGCCGCATCGGCCCTTCTCAAAAGCTGCGCGCCTGTCATGCCCTCCCTGTAATCGGCTATGCCGAAGCTGGCTCCCAGCGGCAGCCCCGGAAAGGCCGCGCCCGCTATTTTGCCCAGCTCCTCCTGGATGCGCCGGCAGGTTTCCACGGCCTCATCCACGCTGCCGCTTGCGAAGACCAGGCTGAACTCGTCGCCTCCGTACCTGTAGGGTACGGAGGCCCCGCAGCTCCTTTTAAGGGCCTGTCCGCATTCCCTGAGAAACTCGTCGCCCTTGACGTGGCCGAAGCCGTCGTTTATGAGCTTGAAATTGTCAAGGTCCATCATGACGAACACGGCCCCCGCGTTCTTCCTCTCCGTCAGCCTTTCAAGCGCGCCCTCCAGCGCAAACCGATTGCCGATGCCGGTCAGCTCGTCGGTATGCAGCTTGAGCCGCAGGAAATGCCGCTCGAGCTCGCCTTGAACGCCGGCCTCGTTTTTTTCCTTTTCATAATATATAACTATCATGCAAGCCGCATAAAAGCCCAGCGTAATTATCACCGATACATAGAGGTCGGCAAGAAGCTGCTTGCTTGAGGCAATTGCGGCCGCGTCCGGATCCCACGGTATGAAAAAATCAGCGGTCAGCTTCAGCGCGAGTCCCATCGCCGCCGTAGCGGTTGTCAGCTGGTAGGAACCGTATATCACCGTTAAAAGGACGGGTATGCTGAATATTAGATAAACAGACGGAAAGACCCTATGGGCTGCGTATATTACAAAGCATACCAGGACATACAGCAGCGAAACCGCATAAAACTTGAAACGCAGGCCGGGCCCCCTCGCACAGACGGTCATGCGGCAAAGTACCATCAGGATCAAATTGGCGCCCGTTGGCGCCAGCACGTATTTTAGAGCATAGATGCCGGCTGATGAGTGCAGCAGGCCCATGTAGCTGAGTATGTAGCCCCACGCCGCCTCGAAAAGGAAGGCCAGGCACACCAGCACCAGCGCCGACCTGTATTGCAGGTTCAGCCAGGAGTCGTATATTTCTCTGTTCTTGCTTTCTATCAGGTCCTTTATGCTTACGTCATCCACCCAAATCACCCGCGAGCATGCCTTACTTGCAACTATATAGAAACTATACGGTTTTATTTTAAAAAAAGCAACGCTTTTTTGCAAAACGGTTACAGCCACAGGACGAAGCCCGTCTTATCGGTACGGCTGTAGCCGGCGTTTTCATAAAAGCGCAGGGTGCTTTCCAGCCTGGAGCCGGTCATAAGCATAAGCTTGTAGCAGTTCTCCCGCTCGGCCAGCTCCCGTGCGCGGGCAAGACAGGCCGTCGCCAGCCCGCGGCCGCGCCTGCTTTCGTCCGCAACCACGTTTTCCACTATACCGTAGGGCCGCCCTCCGTGCGTAAGGTTCGGCACGACGGTAAGCGTGCAGGTGGACGCTATCGCCCCGCCTTCTTCATAGGCCAGCACATGGCAGCGCACGTCGTCCAGAATAGCGCGCCAAAGCTCCTCCAGCTCGGCCGTTATTTCAGCCGGCGGCTCCCCGTGAAGCTGGCCGTACAGCCTCAGCAGGCCCTCAAGATCGCCCGGTCCGCATTCTCTTACCGTCATAAGCACGCTCCTTCCGCGCCGCAGCTTATTTCCGGAAATTATACGCTTAGCGCCGCAAGCCCGCAAGTCTTTTTTGCGCGGCCTGCTCGGCCCCTTGCATCGGGGCGTTTTTCATTGTAAAATACATAGCAAAAAACACTCTTTCCAGTTTAACGACAAGGAGCACGGATATATGAAAGATATGCTTAAGGGCAAGATAGCCTGGGTGACCGGGGCCTCCAGCGGCATGGGGGAGGCCACCGCGCTGACCTTCGGGCGCGAGGGGGCGACCGTCGTCGTCGGCGGAGGGCGCAACGTAAAAGCCGCCGAGGAGCTTGTGCGGCAAATCGAGGCAGAGGGGGGCAGCGCCCGCTATTACGGGGCGCTGGACGTTTCCGACTACGGCAATATTAAGGACCATGTGAAAAAAATCATGGACGAATTCGGCAGGATAGACATTCTGGCCTGCTTTGCCGGCAAATCCTTCGACAACGACGGGCTTTCAAAGGAGGAGCATTACGAGCGAACCTTCGCCGTCAACATGACGGGCACCTACCACTGCTGCATGGAGGTATTCCCAATTATGAAGGCCCAGAGGGCCGGCAACATCATCATCTGCTCTTCAAACGGCGCCTTCAACCCCACCACTCCCGCCTACGAATACCACATGGCCAAGGGCGCCTGCGAATCGCTGGCAAAGAACCTTGCGCTTGAGGGCGCGCCGCTGGGCATACGCGTAAACTGCATCAAGCCCGGCTGCATCCTCACAAAGTTCTGGAACGAGCTCATAGAGGACGAGAAGGAGCGCATAGCCTTCACAAACAAGATAGCCATGAAGGAGGTGCCGCTCAAGCGCGTTGGCACGGCGCAGGACATAGCGAACGTGGCGCTGTTTTTCGCTTCGGAGCTTTCATCCTACGTTACGGGGCTTTGCATGTACGTCGGCGGCGGACAGGGCTACATCTACTCAAGCAGCCAGTCCTTCCTGCTGTCCGAGGACGCGCAGGATACCCTTCCAGTAGGGGTAAGGTAAAATATCAGCCCCCGGCGCCGGCGCCGGGGGCTTTTTTCATATTCGCGGCAGGCTCATATGTCAAAAGCCCCCGGTTTCCCGCCTTGCGCCGCCGCAAAATTCCTTGATCGTTTCCGCAAGCTTATCGCTGCGGACGACATAGCTCGAGTGGTTCTCGCCCTTGAATATTTTAAGCCTTGCGCCGGGTATTGCGGCGGCGATGAGCCTTGTGTCGGACTCCCTTATCATGTCCCGCTCCCCCGCAGCCACCAGAACGGGAGCCCTTATTTTTCCCAGCTCCTCGGGCCTGATGTCAGGCTCGTTCAGCATGAGCCTTAGCAGGGGCGAGCGCGTGAAAAAATGCAGGGCCTTGAACAGGAGCAGGTACGGCGTCTTGAGCGCGGCCGGGCTTGTGTTGGCTCCGCAGACTATCAGGGAGCCGGGCAGCTCCGGGCGCCTTATGCCGAGCAGCAGCGCCGTTATGCCGCCGTCGCTGAAGCCGCAGACCGCCGGCCTGTCGAGCCCAAGGGCCTCGATAAGCTCCGCGCAGTCCTCCGCCATGTCGGTATAATGCAGCTCTACCGCGCGCCCGCTTTTGCCGTGACCGCGCGAGTCCACCGCGTATATCGTGAAGCTGTCCTCCAGGGCTGCGCTCAGCCTGTCGAAGATCGCGTGGCTTTCCCCGTTGCCGTGGAGCAGCAGCAGGGCCGGTCCGCAGCCGCGCGCCTCATAGTATAGCTCGGTTCCGTTGACCCGGATAAGCACGTCATATCGCCTCCCGCTGATGCGTATTATGCGCCCATTCTATCACGCCGGGGCCGCGCGGTCCATAAGGCGGGCCCGGGCCGCAATAAAAAAAGCGGCCGCTTCGCGGCCGCTCCAGGCCTTTTCAGGCTTGCGGAAGGTTTATGCTCTCAAGCTCGCCCTCGCTGAGCAGCTTGTCGCAGTCTATTAACAAAACGACGCCGGCCGCGGTTTTGCCTATGCCTTTTATGTAGCCTCTTGCCGAGTTGAAGCCCGGCAGCGGCTCTATGTCCTCCTCGGCTATGGCCGCGACCTCCGACACGCTGTCGGTAATCAGGCCGAGCCGTGTGCCGTTGACGTCCACTATGATTATGCAGGTCCTGTCGTCGTATTCCCGCCCCGGCTTTCCGAACCTCAGACGCATGTCTATAAGGGGGATTATAACGCCGCGCAGATTGATTATGCCCTTCATGAAGTAGGGCATTTCAGGAACCTCGGTCATTTTCTGTATGCCGATTATCTGCTTGACGTAGCTGATTTCAATGCCGTAGCTCTCGTTTTGTATGGGAAAGGTGAGATAGCGGCCCTTCATGGTGTCCTCCGCTGCCTCGCCCGCCGCCCCGCTCAAAGCCTTGTCCGCATCAAGGATCTTAGACATATTTCTGCCCCTCCGTATTTCCGTTTCCGCGCCCGTCCCCGCGCGCTCTCCCCTATATATTATTTCGTTATTTTTTCAAACTTCAACAGCATTTCGGCGCTTAATTTTTATTAAGCGCCATGATAAATGAATAATATGATGATTTTTGCATCCTTATGTTGTATAATACACTCATCACTACACGCGCGCTCGCGCGCTTGAAAGGATTTGCGCATATGGGCGACAAAGGCAGGACTGCGGCCGGCGGCGCGGGGTATCCCGGCCCGCAGGGCTCCGCCCCGCACGGGCACGAGCACGAACATGAACACGGGCATGAACACGGGCATGAACACGAGCACGAAAACGAACACGATCACGAAAACGAACACGAACACGGGCTTGGGGCGCCGCATTCCCACGTCCATACCCATCAGCAGACCAGGGCCGTGCTTAATAGGCTTTCGAGGATAAGCGGTCATTTGGGCGCCGTAAGGCGCATGGTGGAGGACGGGCGGGACTGTCCCGAGGTGCTGATACAGCTTGCCGCCGTCCGCTCCGCAATAGACGGGGTTTGCAAGCTCATATTGAAGGACCATCTCGACAACTGCATAATGGACGCGGTCGAAACGGGCGACTCCTCCGCTATAGCCGAGCTCAACCGCGCCATCGAGATACTGATGAAATAAGCATCGCTGCTCCGGCCGGCCCCGGAGGGCCGTCCGGAGCAGCGCGTCCGTATGAAGGGCGGCTTCCCTCAGGCGGCCTTATATGCGTCGTAGGCCTCCTGGTATATCTCCCTTATTCGGGCAAGGCCCAGCGCGTCCATCTGCCCGACATAGTCGCCCCACTGGCTTATAGGCTTGGAGCCGGTAAAAAAAGTTATGAAATTTTCCGTAAAAAAGGTGTTCACGTCGTCGAACAGCGAGTTTATCTCGTCCTGCTGGGCGGAGTCGAACTTGACTCCCGCAGGCCAGTCGTAGCTCCCGCCGTAGTCCGTCACCTTCCAGGTGTTGAACATGTTGACGAAACGCTCCCCGCCCTCGTAGGCGTAGTTCCGGGTCCATATCTGTATGCCTGCGTCGGCCAGCTCGTTGAAGGTGTAGCAGTCCTGAAGCCAGGCGGTTCCCGCCTCATGCTTGAGGGCAAACTCGGTGAGCATCTTCTCACCCTTGTCGTTATACTCCCAAAGCTCGCCCTCCGGGCCCCAGTTTGTCCAGTCTGAGCCCTCGTCGCTGTACATCCAGTCTATATATGTGGCCACGAGCGGTATATTGGCGCATTTGGCGCTTACGGTGCAGGAGCCGTAGGTTATATGGTTGGGCTTAAGTCCCCATTCGATGATCTGCCCCTCCGTCCGCTTCAGGCGCTGCACCGGCTCGAAGCGGCAGTCCGGGTCGGCGCAGGAGGCCTCGAAGCCCGGCACCTCGGAGGGCGTAAAGATCACATAGCCCAGCTTCCCGGCCGCAAGCTGGTTCGAGGCGGCGTTGGTCGAGGTGTAGGCTCCGTAATTGGGATCTATGAGCCCCTCGTTCCACCAGGAATTGAGCATGGTCATAAGCTCCCTGTCATCCTCGGTTGTGCCGCAAAACTGCACCTTCCCGTCCTTGACCCTCACATAGGAGAGCCTTCCGGTGTAGGGCGTTGTGTTGTAGCCCACCCAGTTTACAGGCTGCAGCTCAAAGGTGGAGAAAATGAACATGGGATAGGCGCCCTCGGGCCCGTAGGCGGTCTTGAAGGCGGAAAGAACGCCGTGCAGGTCGTCGTAGGTTTTCAGCTCGCCGGCTTTTCCAAGGCCCAGCTTGTCCATCCAGTCCTGGCGGAGGAAGTAGCCCGTGGAGGTCAGCGGGGTGGAATAAAGCCCGTATATCGAAACCACCTCGTCGTCCCTGTAGAAGGCGGTGTCGAGTATGTCGCTGTCGTGGCTCCTGTCCCACAGCTCCCAGCAGTAGTTTGGCATATACTCGAGATAAGGGTAGAGGTTGGCGAAATACCCGTCGTCAAGCGCGTCCTGCAGGGTGCCGCTGGTGAAGAAATAGACGCCCTGGCTCATGATGTCGGGCAGGCTGTCGGAGGCAAGGAGCGTGGCGAAGTTTTCGGCGCGCGTATCCGACGAAACAAGGATATAGTTGATGTTGACCCCCGTTTTTTCCCTCATGCCCTTGTACATGGAAAGGCCGGCGTATCCGTCCTCCGGAAGATACTGGGGCGTGTAGTTTACAGTCCACAGCGAAAAGGCCTCGTCCGTCCTGCTCAGGGGCAGCTCGTATTCGTACTTGCTTTTAGGCCAGCCCTCCTCGTTTTTGCCGTATTTGCCGACGGCAAAGCTGTAGTTGGCGTTGGCCGTGGCGGCGGGCGTGGCGGTGGCGTTTCCCGGCGAGGGCGAGGGCTTGGCGCCGCCCTTCCTGCAGCCGGAAAAAAGCGACAGCGCAATGCAAAGCGCGATAATAAAGGTCAGCTTGTTTTTCATGCGGTAATCCGCACCTCCGTTCACCCCTATTTTTGCATGAATGGGAGCTTTTATTCATAAGTCAGCGCTTTTTGGGCTCAGTGCGCTATTGCCAAGCCTAATGCCCTGTGCTATCATAATTTAATGTCGGAAAGGGGATGGAAATGTCATGGCTGGCGAATACCAATTCAAAAAAAGCCTCTTAGGCTTCGACCGGCGCGACGTGGCCGACTATATAGAAAACCTGGCCAAACGCCACAGCATACTCAAAAACGAGAAGGACAAGCTTGAATCGCGCTGCGCCGCCCTGGAAAGCGACTGCGCTTCTCTTTCCGCCGAGCTTGAGGCCCTCAGGGCCGAGAAGGCAAGGCTGTCCGAGGATGCCGCCCAGCTTGAGGGACGGGCCGAGGCGGCCGAGCAGAGGGCGGAGCGGCTGGAAACGGAGCTTGAGGCCCTGAAAGCCTCCATATCTGAATACCGCGAGAAGGCCGCCATATACGACGCCGCGAGGGACCGAATAGCCGGGCTGGAGCTGAGCGCCAGCAGGCGCGCAGCGGAAATCGAAAAGCAGGCCGAAGCCCGCGCCGCCGCGCTTGCACACGCCTGCGAAGCCTATATAGCCTCCGTCAAGGCCAAGTATATCAAGGTGAGCGACGAAACCCGCCAAAGCTCCGAGTTCATCATCTCCGAGCTCAACCGGCTTTCCGACAGGCTTTCGGTGCTTTCCGCCCTGCTTGGCGAAAAGGCCGACGCCTTCGACTTCATTGAGCCCGGCCAGGGGCCCGAATGCTTCCTTGCCCCCTCCGGGGAGGCCGCGCAAGCCGGGGCGCAAAGCGCATGACCCGGCCGGAGGCGGAAGCGCTTTACACCGCGATATTTAAGCGCAAGTCCTTTTCCGGCTTTGAAGACAGGCCTCCCGCTCAGGGCGAGATCGACGGCCTGTGCGATTTCCTCTCGGATCTTGAGCCTCCGGCCGAGGACATAGACTGGAATTTCGACACGCTGCCCTATACGGACATGGTCAGGATAGCCAGCCGCGAGCCGGGCGTCAGGGCGCCGTGCTACCTTGTTTTGCGCGCCGAGCGCAAAAGCTTCAGCCTGCAGAAATGCGGCTATCTGGGCGAGCTTGCCGCCCTCTATCTGACCTCGCGGGGCCTTGCCACCCGCTGGCAGGGCTGCATCGAGGTGCCGAAGGAAAACGATTTTCCCGGCTGCCTCCCCTATGTTTCCGCCCTCGCCTTCGGCTATTCCTCCGAGCCCTTCCGGCAAAGCGCCGCGGACTTCGACAGGAAGCCGCTGGACAAGTTAGCCTTCGGCAGGTATGAAAATTGCAGGGTCATAATGGAGGCGGCGCGGCTGGCGCCCTCCTCCCACAACCGCCAGCCCTGCGTCTTTGTGGCCGACGACAGGAACCGCATACATCTTTACAGGAAAGCCTCCCTGCTGGCAAATCCGGTTGTCAGCTACGCCCAGTGCGTGGACGCCGGGGCGGCCCTGGCGCACCTTGAGGTGGCGGCGGCTTACGAGGGCTTCCTGCCCAGGATAGCCAGATGCAAGCCTGAGCCGAGCTTCAGACGCTTTATTTATCAGGCCACGGTGGAGCTTTAAGTTATAGGACGGCAATGGCAGCAAGCCCCGAATGGAGAGGACCTCCCATCCGGGGCTTTTCCTTTTATCGCTTATCGGGCCCGCTGGCGGCCCTCGATAAGCACGTTCTTCTTTTCAGCGTCATACTCGACGCCCATTCTCAGCGCCCGGAGCGTCCGGCAAACGGGCAGCATCAGCGTGCCGCCCTCGTAGCGCAGGGGCGCGTCCAGCTCTACCGGCGCACCGTTTGCAACCATCGTTTTGCTTCCCAGTCGCAGCTCCACCTTGTTGTCCCCTCGCCAGGCCTCGAGAAGCCCCTCGCCGTCGCCCCACCAGGCCCAGCGGACGCCGCACTTCGACAGCAGCTCGAAGGCCGGGGCAAGGACGCAGCCGTTGTCCTCCACGGGGCGCTGGGGGTAGAACATCAGGAGCTTGCCGTTTAAATATACGTCGGGCCTAAGGCTCAGTTCGTCCATTTTCATGGCTTCGTCGCCCATTATCAGGCCCAGGGAGTATACCGGCTCGGCCGACCTGTCAAACAGGGACAGGGGGAAGGGGTCGCCGCTTATATACGGGCACAGCTCGACGGTCATGCAAAACCTGCCGTACTCGACTCGCGCCGAGTTTATCATGTATCCGCCCCTGTCCGATACGTCCTCCGGCTCGAGCAGCTCAAAGCCGAAGGCTTTGGCGAAGCGGGCGGCAATAGGCCGGTACTCGTCGTACCTGTCAAGGGTGTCCGAATCAAGCCAGTATATGACCTCTCCCCTTATGTGCAGGGAAACGAACATGTAAAAGTCCACCCTGTCCAGCAGCCTAAGCATGGCCCGGGTTTCCGGCTCGCTGGCCGCGTACGGGCCAGCCCAGCCGAAAGGCGCCGGCGCGGTCACCTCATCCCTAATTCCCCACTTATGCCTGAAGTTGCCGTTGAGGTCAACGCCGTTGATGTTGGCCTTCCAGGAGGCGTAGCTGCAGCCGGCCCCGCCTATGCGCCGTACGGCCTCGGGGTCAAGCGCCGCGTCCGGCCCGTTCTGGGCCAGATTGACCCCGTCCGGGTTGAGCATGGGTATAACGATGAATTTTACGTTGTCCAGTATCTCCCGGTAGGACAGGCCGCCGTAAGACTCGCCGGCCTCATAGCCCAGGCAATAGCGGTCTACCATGTGCATGAGCACATTTGTGGCGATGTGCTCGCAGGCGTGCATGGTGGAGCACAAAACGACCTCCCTCTTTCCCCTGCCGAAGGCGAAGGCGGTAAGCTCCCTGCCCTCCACGCTCTTTCCTATGCTGAAGGAGGAAATCAATTGCGGATGCTTGCGCTCAAGCTGGGCTATGTCCTCGTTCATCTGCTCATATGAATATGTTGCGTATGGATTTACCAGCGCCCCGTCCGGCAGCCCGTATCCCGACAGGTCCTCCTGCGGCGGCGGCGAGGCTTCCGGCTCCGGACCGCCGGTAAGCAGCGGAGTCGGCGCGGGCGTCGGCAGGTTCACCGGCGGGGCCGTCGCCGACGCCGCCGGCTCCGGCGAGGGCGAAGCGCCCGGACTTTTCCGGGCGGGCAGCAGGCAGGCGGCCAGCGCCAGAACGGAGAGCGCCAGGCCCCACGCCGCCTTTTCAATCAGTCTTTTCAGCTCGCAGTTTCTCAAATCTTCGGGGCAGCCTTTCAAAAAAATCGATGGCAAAACAAAGCCTCTTTGAATTATAGCCTAGAATCGCTCAAAAGAACATACCCTTGGGCGCAATTTTATCGTGCAGCTCCATGAGCCTTATATCCTTGAAGGAGGCCTCGCAGCTCCTGTCGAAATACATGGTGGCGGGCCTGTCCGCCGTATACGCCGGCCACTTGTCCATGCCCTTATGGTTGGGGTCCCCGTAGCGAGCGAAGGCCGTGAAGGCGCCGCATACGGCCTCCTCCAGCCCGTCGGAAACGCCGGGCTGGTTGCATATCGGAACCTTGTCGGTGTTGCGGAACACGAAGGGTATATCTGAGCAGTGCCAGGCCGGCTTGCCCCCGTCGTAGGGGAAGGTGAAGGCAAAGAGGTAGTTGTAAACCGGGGCAAGCGACTGCGCGGCCTTCTCGGACGCGTATTCCAGAGTTCCCAGACGGTTTGAAAGGGCCATGAGGTCAAGCTCGTTCTTGTCGGGATACGCCTCCCTGAAAAGCGCTATCAGCTCGGCCGAGTCGGTTTTGAAATAGCCGTCCAGCAGCCTTTTCCGCTCGGCGGGGCTCATCTCGTTTTTTCCCGCCGGCGCTGGCATGAAGCCCCACTCGCAGATGACCGAGCCCACCATGACCGGCACTCTTTTGGCAAAGTCCGTGAAGCCCACGTCATAAGGGTCCCCCAGATACCAGCCGTTGGCCTTCGGCGCCCACCAGATCCTGACGCCCTTTTTCTCCAGCTTCCCGAGCGCGGCGCGGGAGGCTGCGCACAGCTCCTCAAGTCCGGCCTTTTCCAAGGCCTCCGCGCTTTTCGCTCCCAGCTCGTCCATTATCGCCTCGGCTATGTTTCCCTCTCCGTCCTGCGGCGGGAACGAGCCTCTCCGCCGGCCGCCGACGCCGCTCATGAGTATGGCCTTGTGGAAAAGCCCCTCCGCCGCCGGGGTCTGGAGCAGACAGTTTATCTTTGCCGCGCCTCCCGACTGCCCGAACAGGGTAACGTTGTCCGGGTCGCCCCCGAAGGCGGCTATATTGTCGCGCACCCATTTCAAAGCCTCAACCAGGTCCGCCTGCCCGGCGTTTGCCGAATTGAAGTATTTATCGCCGTAGGCCGAAAGGTCGCAGTAGCCGAATATGTTAAGCCTGTGGTTTACCGTCACGACGACCACGTCGCCGTATTTGGAAAGGTTTTCGCCGTCGTAGGCCACCATTTCTATGGAGGAGCCTGTGGAGAAGCCGCCGCCGTGTATCCATACCATGACCGGCTTTTTCGCGCGCCCGTCAAGGCTCTGCGTCCAAATGTTAAGCGACAGGCAGTCCTCGCTCTTTGGCCAGAAGCGGTGCGGGATGAGCGTGTCGCCAAAGGGCGACTCCGGCTCAAGAAGCGGGCAGACATAGCCGTAATCCAGCGCGTCCTTTATGCCATCCCAGGGAGATACCGGCTCCGGCTGCATGAAGCGCCGCGCTTCGGCGTACTTTACGCCGCGGAAAATGCAGGTGCCGTCCACAATGCAGCCCCTAAGCCTGCCGGCTTTCGTTTCAACTACCGGCTCCGTAGGCGTGCATATAAAGGTTCTTGACATCGAAACGCCTCCCGTCATATTATATCAAGCTATATAGTATCATATTTTTACCCGCGGCGCAATATTTTGGAAACAAATAAGCCCGCCTCCTGGGCGGGCTTACCTGCCGGTTCGCAGCTTAAGCGATTCAGACGGTGTTGTGGACAAAGCAGGCTATCTTGTCGATGGGTATGTCGCAGGCGGAGCCTACGCAGCCGGGCCAGCTGCCGCCGCGCCCCGCCAGAGGCGCGTTGGAGCCGCCGGGCCTGCCGCAGGAGCTGCCTAAGGCGCAGCCGGGCGCGGGTCCTATGCTGGTAACCAGCCTGCAATAGCATGGGTTGACAAACAGGATCACGCCCGTAAAGCCGCAGCCGGACTGGCCTCCGCAGGTGCAGTATATCGTGACGGTTTCACCGACAAAATTTTGCAGATGCTCGACGAAATTTCCGGTGTATGTGTTGGACATAGGATACCTCCGATGATTTTATGGGGCGGCGGCTCGCAGGCGGCCGGACCCCGGTACATCGTACCGCTATATCCTATTCAGCCCGACACAGGAGGTGACATCCCGGGCACTCAGCAGGAGAGCATATATCCCCCGTCTATCACCTGGCAGGTGCCCGTCACCTGGGCCGCCGCCGGGGAGGCGAAATACACTGCCAGAGCGCCCACCTCTATGGGCTCGCCGAAGCGGCCCAGGGGCATCTGCCTGTTTATATAGTCGAACATGTCCTTCGGAATGTGCCTGGACAGCTCGGAGTTGGTAAAGCCTGGGCAAATGGCGTTTACGCGGATGTCGTACTTGCCGAGCTCCACGGCCATGCAGCGGGTGAAGTGGTTGACGGCGGCCTTGCTGCTGCTGTAGGGGCTCATGGCCTGCGTCTTGTTCACGATGAAGGCGGCGTTGGAGGAGATGTTGATGATGGAGCCGCCCTTGCCGGCCGCGCGCATCCTCTTGCCGACCTCGTAGGTCATATGCACCGTTCCGTTCAAATCCGTATTCACTACCCTGTACCAGTCGGAAAGCTCCTCGTCCATGTCCAGCAGCTCGCACACGCAGGATATGCCGGCGTTGTTGACAAGTATGTTGATTTCCTTAAAGGACTCGTAAACCTCGGCAACAGCCCTGCGCACGCTGGCAAGATCCGTCACGTCGCAGCCGAAGCTCTCGTACCTGCCGCCCAGCGGCTTCAGCTCGGCCAGGGCCTCTGCCGCCTTCTGCCTGTCGCGGCAGAGGATAGCTATGTTTGCCCCGCTCTGGGCCATGGCCAGCGCCACTCCGAAGCCCAGGCCCCTGTTGCCGCCGGTGATTATGGCGTTCAGGCCCTTGAGGCTGAAGGCGTCCTGAATGCCGGCTATAGGCTTTATCATGTTCCGTACTCCCTTTCGTTTTCAAATGTCCGGCCCGATTTTAACACGGCCCGGCCCGAAAAAGCAACCGCGGCCGTGCCGATATGTCGGCTGCTATATGGATTTTTGTTAATGCTCGTGTTACAATTATTATCAATAACTCAATATTTCAGGTTTTAGGGAGGCTTGTCAATGTTCCGGAAAATACCCTTCGTGCCCCGCGAGCTTAAAATCACCGAGACCCTGCCCGGCTTTTTCGGAGGGCCGGGCTACCCCGTCAAAAACACGCCCGTCACCCCGCGCGAGAACATGGCGGCCCTGTATTATGAAAAAAAGCCCTTCTGGATGCCGGCCGCCTCGGAGAGCCGCATGATAGGGCCCGCCAGCTACAACGACAACCTGGGGCGCGGCATGGGGCACGACAGCAGGGACGCCTTCGGCATCGAGTGGGAATGGATACCCTCCGCCGGCGGCTCCATAGTCCGCCCCGGCTCCCCCTTTATGACCGACGCCAACCAGTGGCGCGAAAAGGTGGCGTTTCCCGACCTGGACGCCTGGGACTGGGAGGCTGACGCGGAGCGGCATAAGATAGACGGCCGCTTCCCCTGCCAGTGCTCGCTAATAAACGGCTTCTGGTTCGAGAGGCTGGTGTCCTTCATGGATTTCGCGCCCGCGGCAATGGCCCTCATAGACGAGGAGCAGCGCGGCGCGGTAAAGGAGCTGTTCCAGGCCATGACGGATTTCGCCTGCAGGGTCGTGGACAAGATATGCGAGTACTGGCCCATGCTGGACGGCTTCAACATACACGACGACTGGGGCGCGCAGAAGGCCCCCTTCTTCTCGGAGGAAACGGCCTACGAGCTGTTCGTGCCCTTTATGAGGCAGCTCACCGACCATATACACTCCAAGGGCCGCTACGCCACCCTCCACTCCTGCGGCCATGTGGACTCCCGCGTACAGTGCTTCATAGACGCCGGCTTCGACGCCTGGGATCCCCAGACCATGAACGACATACACATGCTCTATGAAAGGTACGGCGACAGGATAGTGCTCGGGGTCTATCCGGACCGCTTCGACCCCGAAACCACGCCCGAGGCCGAGCAGCGCCGCCTCGCGCGCGAATTCGTGGACGAGTTCTGCCGGCCGGGCAAGCCCTCCATCTTCAGCTACTACGGCTCCTACGCCATGACTCCCGCCTTCAGCGAGGAGGTCTACGTCTATTCAAGGCGGCTTTACTCTCGCTAAATCAAGCCCCGCCCGGCTTTTTGCGCCCGCCCGCCCAATTGAGCAGGGCCCCGGCCAGATACAGGCCGGGCAATATGAGCGACAGAAGGAGCCGGAACGCGCCGAAGGTTCCGGCCGCTATCGCCGCCGCCTGCGTGAAGACAAGATAGGCCAGCAGCAGACCGGCAAAAGCAAGGCATATTCCCGCCCTTTTCCCGCCGCTGCATTTTACGCCCGCTATCCCGGCCGACAGGTGCACCGCGGCTCCCACGGCAAGTACGGCGAAGCGGAATCTGAGGCTCCCCGAGTTTTCAAACAGCTCTGATACGCTTCTCCCGGTCCTTTCCGCCATGGAGGACAGCAGCCTCATCGCCGCCGGGGCCAGCAGGCAGGCCAAAGCCATCAGAGCGCCGAAAGCTATGCAGATTGCGCCCGCAACCTTAAGCAATTTTCTTCCCCTGAGCTTTTCTTCCATCAGCCTCGTCTCCCCCGGGCCGCGCTTTCCATGCGCGGCCCGATTTTATTTCTTTTCCCTGTTTTTGCCGGAAGCGGGCGCAGCCTCCGCCCTCACGCCCGCGGAGCGCTTTCGGCGTCGTCCCTTATGGCGCGGGCCAAGGCCTCTATTTCCCCAAGCTGCCCGGGCTTGAGCGCCGACTTTATGCTCACCGTTTCCGGCAATACCTTAAAGCCGCTCAGCGGCTCCAATATTTCCTTCATGAGCCTGCCGCTGGCCGGGGCCCAGGAGCCGTTCTCGATAAAGGCGGCCGTCCTGTTCTTCAGACCGTGCGCGGCGATGTCGCGCAGCAGCTCCTCCATGGTTATGAATATCCCCGTATTGTATGTGGTCGAGGCAAATACAAGATGGCTCCATTTGAAGGCCGCGGCCACTATCTCGGAGGCGGGCGTCACCGACACGTCGAACATGACCGTCCTCAGCCCCAGCTCCCTGAGCCTGCACGAGAGGATCTCGGCCGCGTTTTCAGTGTTTCCGTAGACGGAGGCGTAGGCTATCATGACCCCCGTTTCCTCCGGCTCATAGGCGCTCCAGCGCCGGTACTTTTCGGCCATAAGGCCTATTTCCTTCCTGAGGACAAAGCCGTGGAGCGGGCAAATGAGCCTGATTTGCCCGCCGCAGACCCTGTCCATCAGCGACTGGACGAAGGAGCCGTACTTGCCGACTATGTTTGCGTAATACCTGCGGGCCTCGTCCAGATAGTCCCGCTCAAAGTCCACCTCGTCGTCGAAAATCGCGCCGTTTATCGCACCGAACACCCCGAAGGCGTCGGCCGAAAACAGTATTCCCTCGGTTTCGTCGAAGGTGACCATCACCTCCGGCCAGTGCACCATCGGCGCCATATGGAAAACAAGGCTGCGCCTCCCGGTTTCAAGCCGGCTCCCCTCCTTGGCAAGCACGGCCCGCGCCGTAACGTCCTCGCCGAAAAACTGGCCTATCATGGCGGCCGTCTTTGCGGTGCAGACGAGCTTGGCCTGCGGGTGGCGGCTCAGAATTTCCATAAGCGCCGCGGTATGGTCCGGCTCCATATGCTGGACTACCAGGAAGTCCAGGCTCCTTCCCCCCAGCCCGTAGGCAACGTTTTCCAGAAACACCTTTGCCACGCTCCTGTCCACCGTGTCGAACAGGACGGTCTTTTCATCAAGCAGCAGGTAAGAGTTGTAGGAGACGCCTCGGGGCACTGAATAGACGCCCTCGAACATAGCCAGCCTCCTGTCGTTTCCGCCGACCCAGAGCAGCTCCTCCGTAATTTTCCGCGTGCAATGCATGCCGTTCCTCCGTTCCGCCCCTACGGGCGTTTTTACAATTTTAACACGGCGGCGCGGGAAAATTCAACCTGCGCACCGGATCTTAGCCCATTTTACAGGGAAGAAGGGCTGAAGCGCCGAAAAATCGTCATGCCGCATCAATAAAATCGTTCATTTTTGCGCCGGACTGCTTTATAGTATGCCAAACGGGACGCAAACGCGCGGTTTTGAAAGGACGGGAATGCATATGGAATACTTCAAAAAAATACCCAAGCCGGTTTTCAGGTATTACGATCCCGCGAGGCTCGTGCTCGGCAAGCCCATGGGCGAGCATCTGCCCTTCGCCATGGCCTGGTGGCACAACCTGGGCAGCGCGGGGCGCGACATGTTCGGCGCGGAAACGGCGGACAAGAGCTTCGGGGCCAGAGGCGGCGCGATGAAGCTGGCCAAGGCCAAGGCGGACGCGGGCTTCGAGTTTATGGAGAGGCTTGGCCTCCGCTATTTTTGCTTCCACGACCTGGATCTGGCGCCCGAAGCAGACACTATAGCCGAAACGAACGAGAGGCTGGACGAGATAAGCGACTACATCCTCGAAAAGATGAAGGCCACCGGCATCAGGTGCCTCTGGGGCACGGCCAACCTTTTCAACAATCCCCGCTACATGAACGGGGCCGGCAGCTCCGACTCGGCGGAGGTATACTGCTTTGCCGCCGCGCAGATAAAGAAAGCCCTTGATCTGACCGTAAAGCTCGGCGGCAGGGGCTATGTTTTTTGGGGCGGACGCGAGGGCTACGAAACCCTGCTCAACACCGACATGAAGCTTGAGCTTGAAAACGTTGCGCTGCTAATGCGCATGGCCGTGGCCTACGGCCGCTCCATAGGCTTCAAGGGCGACTTTTATATAGAGCCCAAGCCCAAGGAGCCCATGAAGCACCAGTACGACTTCGACGCGGCCACCGCCATAGGCTTTCTGCGCGCCTGGGGGCTGGACAAGGACTTCAAGCTGAACATAGAGGCTAACCACGCCACCCTGGCCGGCCATACCTTCCAGCACGAGCTGCGCGTGGCGGCAATCAACGGGATGCTCGGCAGCATAGACGCCAACCAGGGCGACCTCCTGCTGGGCTGGGACACCGACGAGTTCCCCTGCGACATCTACGAAACCACCCTCGCCATGTACGAGGTTCTCAAGGCGGGCGGACTGAGCGGCGGCTTTAATTTCGACGCCAAGACACGCCGGCCCTCCAACACCTTCGAGGACATGTTCCACGCCTTCGCCCTGGGCATGGACAGCTACGCGCTGGGCCTGATAAAGGCCGCCGCCCTTATCGAGGACGGAAGGCTGGACGCCTTTATGCAGGAGCGCTACGCAAGCTGGAGAAGCGGCATAGGGGCAGAGATAAGGAGCGGCGGCATGACGCTTGAAAGGCTGGCCGAACGCGCGGAAAGCCTGGGAAGGCCCGCGCCGCCGGAGTCCGGCAGGCAGGAATACCTGCAAAGGATAGTCAACGAGATACTGTTTGAAAGGGCGTGAGGGGCATGAAATGCACCAAGGAATACAGGCTTTCCTTTACGGAAAAGGCCCGCGAGATGGTCGGGCAAATGACCCTTGAGGAAAAGGTCTTCCTTATGGGCGGCTGGATAAACGCCGTCCCCCCCGTGGAGGACGACATGCAGCGCCCCGGTACCCACTACAACTACCTGCCCTTCGGCGCAGGCGGCTGCAAGCGCCTCGGTCTCGGCCCCATGCTGTTTTGCGACGGGCCCAGAGGCGTTGTCAGCGGTACGGGCGAGAGCACCTGCTTCCCCGTTTCCATGCTTAGGGGCGCTTCCTTCGACACCGAGCTGGAGGAGGAGATAGGGAGGGCAATAGGCCGCGAGGTGCTGGCCCACGGCGGCAACCTTTTCGCCGGCGTCTGCATCAACCTGCCCTACAGCCCCGGCTGGGGACGCTCGCAGGAAACCTACGGCGAGGACAGCTTCGCCATAGGCCAAATGGGAGCGGCGCTGGCGCGCGGCGTGCAGAGCGAAAACGTCATCGCCTGCGTCAAGCATTTCGCCTTCAATTCCATGGAGCTGAGCCGCTTCAAGGTCAGCGTGGACTGCGACAGGCGCACGGAGCGCGAGGTCTTTCTCCCCCACTTCAGGGACTGCATAGACGCCGGCGCGGCCGCCGTCATGAGCGCCTACAACAAATACAAGGGCGTGCACTGCGGTCACAGCGACTATCTTCTGAGAAAGGTGCTCAAGGAGGAATGGGACTTCGACGGCTTTGTGATGAGCGATTTCAACTGGGGCATACGCGACACCGTTGAGGCCGCAAACGGCGGCCAGGACATGGAAATGTGCTGGACCCGCCATTTCGGGCCGAAGCTGGTCGAAGCCGTCAGGAAGGGGCTTGTGCCTGAGGAAAGGATAAACGATGCGGCCCTGCGCATAGCGCGCACGCTGCTTGCCTTCGAGGCGGCCCGAGCGGAAGCGGAGCCTCCCTCACGGTCGGTCATAGGCTGCCGGGAGCATATAGAGCTGGCCCTCAGGTCCGCCAGGGAGGGCATAACCCTGCTGAAAAACGGAGGCTCGCTGCCGCTGGACAGAAGCAAAATCAAAAAGCTCGCCGTAATAGGCAGGCTTGCCGCCGAAGCCAACATAGGCGACCACGGCTCCTCCCAGGTCTTCCCCGCATATGTGACAACGCCTTTGGAGGGGCTAAAGCTCGTCGCTCCGGACACCGAGCTAATCTACCGCGACGGGACGGATATTGAGGCCGCCAAAGCCGCCGCCGCGGAGGCCGACGCCGTTGTTTTCGTCGTCGGCCTGAACCATGACGACGAGGGCGAATACGTCGGCCCGCAGGAGGGCTCGCAGGAGGAGGCCAACGGCTTCGACGCCATAGGCGGCGACAGGAAGGACCTGGGCCTCCACCGCGGCGACGTGGAGCTCATCAAGGCCGTCGGTCCGGCCAATCCGCGCTCGGCCGCGGTGCTCATCGGCGGCAATACGCTTATGATGACCGAGTGGCTCAGCTGCGTAGACGCCGTGCTGATGGCCTACTATCCCGGACAGGAGGGCGGCAGGGCCATAGCCGAGATACTCTTCGGCGACGTCAACCCCTCCGGTAAGCTGCCCTTCGTTCTGCCCCGCTCGGAAGCGGACCTGCCCCGGGTCAACTGGGAAACGACGAATCAATGGTACGGCTATTACCACGGCTACGCGAAGCTTGACAAGGAGGGCGTCAAGCCTCTCCTGCCCTACGGCTTCGGGCTGTCCTATACCAGCTTCAGCTTCGGCGGCGCGAGCTTCGGGGCGCGAGGCGGCAATATCTACGCCGCCTGCACGGTCGCAAACACCGGCGCGAGGGCGGGGACGGAGGTCGTCCAGCTCTATGTGGGCTTCGGCGCGTCCCGGCTGGACCGCCCGGCGAGGCTTTTAAGGGGCTTTAAGCGCGTGGAGCTGGCCCCCGGCGAAAGCAGGGAGGTCGTCATCGAGTGCCCAATTGATAGGCTGAAATACTACAATCCGAAGACAGCCTCCTTCGAGCTTGAGGACATGGATTACGAGGTGTACATCGGCTCCTCCGAGGCCGAGGAGGATCTGCTAAAGGGCGTAGTCAGGCTCGGCCCGGAACGCGACCGGGAGGCTCTGTCATGAAGGCTTATCTCATAGGAGTGGATCTCGGCACCGGCGGCACGAAAACCGTATTGTTCGACGCCGAGGGCAGCATAATCGCCGAGGCGGCCGAGGAATACCCGCTCTACCAGCCGCGCAACGGCTGGGCCGAGCAGGACGCGGACGACTGGATACGCGCCGGGTTCGGCACCATACGCGCGGTCATGGAAAAAAGCGGCGTGGAGCCCTCGCTGATTGCGGGAGTCGGCTTATCTGGCCAGATGCACGGCCTTGTCATGCTGGACGGGGACGGAAAGGCGCTTGCGCGCAGCATTATCTGGTGCGACCAGAGGACGGCGGCGGAGTGCGCCGAGATAACCGAACGCGTCGGCGCCCGCCGCCTCGTTGAGATAACCGCCAACCCAGCTCTTACCGGCTTCACCGCCTCCAAAATACTCTGGGTCAGGAAAAACATGCCCGAAATCTACAAAGCCTGCCGCCATATACTGCTGCCCAAAGATTACCTGCGCTACAGGCTCACGGGCGCCTTCGCCACCGAGGTCAGCGACGCCTCCGGCATGCAGCTTCTGGACGTGCCAGGACGCCGCTGGTCCGAGGAGGTCCTCAGGGCTCTGGACATAGACGCGGGCCTGCTGGGCAGGGTTTACGAGTCGCCGGAGATAACCGGCTTCATAACTCCCGAGGCGGCCTCGGCCACCGGCCTCAGGGCCGGCACGCCGGTAGTCGGCGGCGCGGGGGACAACGCCGCCGCAGCCGTGGGCACCGGCGTTGTGTCCGACGGGAAGGTCTTCGTCACGATCGGCACCTCCGGCGTCCTTTACGCGCATACCGACATGATATCCATAGACCCGAAGGGGCGAGTCCACACCTTCTGCTGCGCGGTTCCTGGCGCGTGGCACGTTATGGGCGTCACGCAGGCTGCGGGCCTGTCGCTTAAATGGTTCAGGGACAATTTCTGCCAGGGGCGCGGCTACGCCGAGCTGAGCGGAATCGCAGAAACAGCCCCGCTGGGCGCAAACCGCCTGCTGTACCTGCCCTATCTCATGGGCGAGCGCACTCCGCATCTCGACGCCGACTGCCGCGGGGCCTTCATAGGCCTGTCGGCCATGCACGGGAAGGCCGATATGCTCCGCGCCGTCATGGAAGGCGTGATCTACTCCCAGCGCGACAGCCTCGAGATATTGAAGGAGCTGGGCATACACGTCGCGGAGGTCCGCAGCTGCGGCGGCGGGGCAAGAAGCCCATTCTGGAGGCAGATGCTTTCCGACGTATTCGGCCTTTCGGTCAAGACTGTCAAATGCGCCGAAGGCCCGGCATTGGGCGCCGCCGTGCTGGCTGCCGTCGGCGCGGGCCTGTACCGGACTGTGCCCGAGGCCTGCGCCTCCATGGTTTCCGAAGACAGGGCCCATACCCCGGACATGGGAAAAAACGCCGAATACGAGCGCTATTACCGGCTCTATACACGGCTCTATCCCGCGCTGAAGCAGAGCTACCGGGAGCTGGCGGAGCTTTAGCGTGGCCGGGCTAAAGGCACGCCTATAGTTTGCTTCTTTGCTTGACGCCTGCCAGACACTTCCTGTATAATGCAGTTAATAATTTTTAAATAATCAGGAGGCACAGCTATGGACGCAGCACTTGCATATGAAGACCGCATCTCCGCACTGGAAGACTCCCTCGCCGCGCTGAAGGCAGAGCTTGCCGAAAAGGAGCGCAGGCTGCGCGATCTGGAGGATATAGAGGCCATCAAGCGCCTTCAGTGCGCCTACGGCTACTACCTTGAGCACTGGATGTCCGACGAGATCATCGCCCTGTTTGCCGACAGGCCGGAGACCTCGGCTACCTTTGTAGAGGGAACCTATCTGGGCATGGAGGGCGTAAAGCGCTACTTCGGCAAAATGAAGGTCGCTCCGCCGGAATTTCTGCACCTGGTTATGCAGGTAAACCCCGTCATAACCCTCGCCGGCGACGGGGTAAGCGCCAAGGGCCGCTGGTACGGCTTCGGCACCATCTGCGGCGGAATGGTCAACGGGGCGATAGACCCCACGTACATGGCCGTCGTCTACGAAATGGAATACATTAAGGAAGACGGCGTTTGGAAGATACTCAAGCTGGCCTTCCAGATGCACTACGCCTACGGCCATCCCCAGAAGAACGTCGCGCCTCCCCCGCCGCCTCCCGCCGGAGAAAGGGCGGACTCCGGAAGCGCGCCCGGCGGCATGAAGCTCAGCCCCGACATCTGGGCTCCCTACAACACGCAGTACGGCTCCGGCTACATATACCCCATGCACTTCGTCCATCCCGTCACCGGCAAGCCGTCCCAGGAAAACGAGCACAACGCGAAGCTCAATCTCAAGCCCAGCCCCTTCCTTCCGAAATAAACCGCATAAAGACTGCGGGGCGGCCTCTCAAAATGAGAGGCCGCCCCGCCCGCCTTTTCGGTACTTATTCGGCTACGACAAGACGCACCTTGCCCCCGTCCTCGGGAAGCCGGTCGTAATAGACCGTGAGCTTCTCCGAATAGGCCCTGGCCTCGGCCAGGGAGGCAAACCAGGTCCCGTTCTGCCTGTTGTAGCAGACCACCTTGTCCGAAACCGGCATTATGAAGCCTGGGAGCTCCGCCGTCGTCGAGTCGTCGCCCACTTTGAAGGCGCTGCGGCTTATACCGTCGGCCTTTTTAAGCTCGGAAATATAGGCGTAATTGCTGCTCGAATCATAAACGGCGATGCCGGCGGCGATGCCGCCGCTGTGCTCATAATTCGTATAGGCGGAAACCGCGCCGGAGGCGGTCAGCAGCTTGATAGCCTTTTCGCCGGTCGCCGTGTCGTCGTACAAAAAGCCGTAGGTATACAGATCGCCCGTCACGTTGTCCAGCAGCAGCACGTCCACCTCGCCCGAGCCGTCCTTATGCGCCGCCAGTATTTTAGCCGCCGGCACCTTCGACTGGGTAATATCGGAATAGTCTATCTCCTGCGGCTTTGCCCTGCCCACTCTTTCGTATACCTTGACATCGTCCGAAAGCCTCGCCGAGCCCAGCCTGCGCCCCGCCACGTCCAACGCGCCGTAGTATTCCGTTCCTCCAGAATATGCGGAAGCGGAAAGCTGCACATCCCCGTTGGACTGGTAGCTGCGCAGGATCACAAGCTCGCCGACCAGGCCGGGCTCCGCGTAATAGGACTTGCCCGTGACCGTCATGCCGTTTGCTAGCAAAACCGTCGCCTTGCCGTCGGAATAGCTTTTCAATATGCCCAGAGCGTCCTCCTTATAAACCGAGGAGGGCATTGCGCCGGCCACCTTGTTGTCTGCCGTGAGAAGCACGGTTATCTCGTCGCCAACCTTCATAGAGGTCAAATCGTTGAGCGCCGAGTCCAGCACCTCCAGCTTGTTTCCCAGCACAGTTATATACTTCGGAGCGGCGGCGTTGGGGCTGGCGTTTTCATAGCAGCCGGTGAGCTTTTTGTCCGTCAGCGTCAGGACGTTGGAAGCCGCGTCGTAGAAGGCCACGTCGTAGCGTCTGGCGTCCGAGGCGGAGGCGGGCTTCCCGTTCCTGAGCACCGAATATCCGTGCGCGCCCCCTGTCAGGGCCGCAAGCTCGGACTGGGGAGCCGCCGTTTTCAATACCGCGGTGGAGCCGGAGGCGGGCGTAGTGACATATATCGCGTCCAGCTTCTTTTCCTCGTCCAGATACAGCACCGCCCCGCTGCCTTTGTCAAGGTTTACCCAATAATCCGCATAGGTCTTTGTCTCGCCGTCCACATACAGTTTGGTGTCCGTTTCAACGGCGTATTTTTTCCCGTCCGACGCCACAACCCAAGCCGACTGCGCCTCCGTCAGCGTGGCTTTGACGGCCGTGCCTTTGCCGTTTGCCAAAACGGCCGCGACCTTGCCCTTGGCGTCGATCACCACGGTCGCGTATCTTGCTGCAAAGCAGTCCGGCATATCCGTCTTTGCCGAAAGCTCGCCCTCGGAGGTGTAGAGGGTACCGTTTTTATATTTGAATATTATAAGATCCTTGGTTGTGCCCAGAGCGGCCAAGTAGGCGGTTCCCGACTTTTGCTCGGTTCCCAGCAGGTTGACAAACAGCTTCACCGCCTGCGCGCGGGTCAGGCTCCCGTCTGCCTTGAGGCCCTCAAGACCTTTGGTCAGTCCGCGCTCTCCGGCAAGCTTCAAATAGCCCTCGGGCCATCTCATGCCAGTGTCGCTGTCGGCGTAGCCCAGCACGCGCATGAGTATGGTCACGGCCTGGGCGCAGGTGACATAGGCGTCCGGCCTGAAGGTGCCGTCGGAAAAGCCCCGGAGCAGCGGAGTTTCATAGGAGGCCATAAGGTTTATGTAGCCTCTGGCCCAGTGGGTGGACTTCACGTCGGGGAAAATCGTCCGGTTTACGTAGCCTTCGGCCTTCGCCCCGTCGTTTTTTATAAGCACGGTCATCTTGCAAAAGGCGGCCCTGGTCAGAAGGCCGTCGGGGTCGAACCTGCCGTCCCCTACGCCGTTTATCACGCCCAGCATTCTCAGAGTCTCGGCGCTTAGGAGGGTGTCCTCGTCCGTTACGTCGGAAAAGCCGGCGGCCAGGGAAGGCGCGGCCAGGCTCAGGCAGAGGGCGGCCGCCAGCAGCATGGAAATCATCTTTTTCATATACGCAAACAATCCTTTCCTAAAAAAGGCTAATCCGCTCTAAGCGCCTCCACGGGCTGGAGCCCGGAGGCCTTGATGGCCGGATACAGGCCGAATATCATGCCCAGCAGCACGGAAAAGCCCATGGCGCCGAGGCTCAGCGGCACGCTCGGCAAAAGCGTCGTCTTCAAAAGCAGCTTGCCCGCTATCAGAGTGCCCGCATAGCCCAGCATAAGGCCCACTAATCCTCCCATAAGGCAGATGACGGCCGCCTCTATCAAAAACTGCAGTATTATGGATTTCCTTGAGCCGCCTATGGCCTTCCTTATGCCTATCTCCCTGGTGCGCTCGGAAACCGTCACAAGCATGATGTTCATGATGCCTATTCCGCCCACCAGCAGCGAAATTCCCGCTATTCCGCCCAGCACCAGGCTCATCATGCGGTTTTGCGCGTCGCTGCTCTCAATGGCCTGGTTGGCAGAGTAAATGTAGTAATAGCCGTTCTTATTGTCTATAAGCCCCGAAAGAAAGCCGTCGAGCTTGGTTATGACCTCGTTTGTGGCCTCCTTGCTGGCGGCCTTGACGGTGAACTGCTCTATGGGCTGGTTTCCGTTAAGGAGCCTGTTCACGGTGTAGGGCACCACGGCTATATAGTTCATGTATCCGTATATGTCGTAGCCGCCGAACAGCGAGGAGGTGTCCGAGCTGCCGCCCTTGGCCTCGTAAACGCCTATTACCGTGAAGGGGTAATTGCCTATGTTCACAGTCTCTCCTATCGGGTTCTTGTACTGGAACAGGTACTCGGCCACCTTGGAGCCCAGCACGACCACCTGCTTGTAGTTCTTGACGTCCAGCCAGGAGATGTCGCGGCCCTTGGCTATGGTGAAGTTGTTGCAGACGGAAAACTGGTCGCTGCCCAGGCTTATCTGCGGCGAGCCGTACTCCTGATTGTTGTTGGTGCTGAGAGTGCGGTACTTAATGCCGTTCTGGCTCCAGGCGTAGCCGTTTGGCGTAACGCCAAGCACGAGGTCGTCAAGCCCCAGGCAGTAGTCGTAGAGCTTCATGGTTATGTCCCTGCCGCTGCCCTGCCAGGCGTATACGTTTATCTGGTTGGTGCCCATGCTCTCGTAGTACTCCTTAAGGGCCTTGTTCTGCCCCTGCACCACCGACACCATAACTATGACGGAAGTTATGCCTATGATGATGCCCAGCATGGTCAGCACCATGCGCACCTTGTTGGAAAAGATCGATTTGAAGGCCATTTTGAAGGCCTGCGTAATCTTCTTTATCATAAGCCCGCCGCCTCCCTCGCCCCGTCGTAAATTATCCTGCCGTCGCTGATGCGTATAATGCGGTTTGCCGTTGCGGCTATCTGGCTGTCGTGGGTTATGAGTATTATCGTCGTTCCGTCGCGGTTGAGGCCGTGCAATATCTCCAGGACTTGCCTTCCCGTTTTGGAATCCAGCGCGCCGGTAGGCTCGTCGGCCATGATCATGTTCGCGCCGGTGGCTATGGCCCGGGCTATGGCCACGCGCTGCTGCTGGCCGCCCGACATCTCCGAGGGCTTATGCTCCGCCCTGTCCTCCAGGCCGACGCGCTCAAGGGCGGCCATAGTCATGCCGTACCGCTTTGAAGCGCCCACTCCCAGATAAATAAGCGGCAGCTCGACGTTTTCATAGGCGTTCAGGGCCGATATCAGGTTGAAGCCCTGGAAAACAAAGCCTATTTCACGATTCCTTATGCGGCTGAGCTGGCGGTCCGTCAGGTCCCCGACATATTCCCCGTCCAGGTAGTAGTCGCCGTAGGTGGGCACGTCCAGGCAGCCCAGTATGTTCATGAGCGTGGACTTGCCGGAGCCGGACGCGCCTATGATCGCGACAAATTCGCCCCTGTCTATCGTCAGGCTGACGCCGTCCAGCGCCCGCACCTCGTTCTCATAGCCCTCGTTGTAAATCTTATATACGTCGTACAACTCAATAAGCTTCATGCGCTCAGCCCATACCCATAGACATGGAGGAATCGGCGCTGGTCTTCATGTACTGCGTAAAGACCTCCGTGCCCTCCTCTACTCCGCTTATGATCTCCACGCCGTAATCGTCGGAAAGGCCGATCTCCACCGGCACCGCGTAGAAGCCCTTCGGCACCTCGATTCCGAGCGTCGAGGCGTCCAGCGCATTCTCCGGCGGCGTGTCCGCCATGACGAACACGCAGGTGCCGGCCTCCGTGTATTTCACGGCCTGCACCGGCGCTATCAGGCAGTTGTCGGACTGGGCGGCCACCAGGCTGTAATCGACATACATGCCGTTCATAAGAGAACCGTCCGGATTTTGCACGGTGATCCTGGCCGGGAAGGCGGATATGCCGTTGTTATTGGTCGCCTGGAGGCTGACGCTTTCGACTACGCCCGTGTAATGCTGCTCGCCGTTGCGCCCCCACTGTATTATGTCGCAGGCCATGCCAGGCTTTACATAGGAAACGTTTATCTCGTCCACCTGGGCCTCCACTATCATGACGGAGGTGTCGGCTATGTTCACAGCAACGGTGCCCGAAGCGGCGGTTTCGCCCGGCGTCAGCGCGCAGGAGATAACCGTGCCGCTCTTGGGAGCTACGGCCCTGAAGTTTGCGAGCGCGTCCTGCGCCTTCTTGAGCGTCTCGTTTGCCGCAGCAAGCTGATCCTCGTAGGTTATAAGCTGCTCGTCATATACGTCGCTGTCCATTTTCAGCAGCACGTCGCCCTGCCTGACCTTGGAATAGTTGACAAGATTGACGCTCAGCGCCTCGCCCTCGGCGCCGGTCTTGATATCCTGCGAGCGCAGGTATTCCAGCTTCCCGTCCTCGTAGGGGTATATCTCCTCGCCGCCGTTTCCGGCCAGCGAAGCCGAGGCGGCCATGGACGCCGTGAGCGTGCCGGGGTTCGGCACCTCCACCGTTACCTCGAACAGCCTTGTCCCCTTGTCCGAGATGCGCTCGACCTTTTTGATTTCCTTCACCTTGCCGGCCAGCGTTTCCATTGCCGAGGGTATGGATACGCTCGCCTCCTGCCCGACATAGATCTCGTCCTCATAGCCGTAGCTGAAATAGAGCTTGAGCAGCATGGCGCTGTCGTCCACCAGCGTGGCAAGCTTTGTGCCGGAGGCGACATTGTCTCCGACGTTGATCGTCGCCGCGTCTATGAGCTTTCCGTCGTAGGGGGCGGCCACCGTCAGCTTGCCGTAATACTCGTATATCTCGTCTATTTTCTTTTGTATATTGGCGACGCTCTCGCGGGCAGTCTCAACCTCCTTCTCGGCGTCCTCGCTGTCTATGACGTAAAGCGGGTCGCCCTTGTTGACCCACTGGCCCTCGGTCACGTACACCTCCAGCACCTTGCCGCCCGTGTTCAGAGTCACCGAAGCCGAGTCCAGCGCCTTAGTCACTCCGCTTCCGGTAACCTTGCTCTGTATCGAGCCGCGGTACACAGGCTCGTGCAGCGCCTGCGCTTCAGTGTCGGCGGGCTTCTTGAAAAGCGTGTATATGTAGTAGCCCAGCCCTCCCAGTATCGCGAAAAGTATAAGAAAGCCTATGATGCGCTTTATTATTCTTCCCGCTCTTCTTTTTTTGCGCCTGCGCGGAGCGGGCCTCTGAGGGCCGCCGCCCGCCGCTCCGGCTTCCCCGGTCGCCGCCTCGGGCATGACGTTTGCCCCGGCGCTTATCTCTGATGCCATAATGTCAACGCGCTCCTGTTCCTTATTTTTACTTGGTAACTTTAACACATATATTGTTTTTTTTCAAGCAAAAGCAAATTAAAATTCAGTTACAGCGGGTAACAGCGCCGCAACGCCGCCGCAAATTGTTTAGACGCTTGCCGCTTCATATTGTTCCATAAAATTTACCGCAAAAAGCAAAAAGCGGAGGAACGGGCAAAAGCCCGCTCCTCCGCCAAGTTCCGCCGTTTTTCCCGCTTGCCGAATAGCGCCGCGTCCCCGCCCGCCGTAAAGGCTTTGCCGGCGCGCCTTAGCAAGGCGCCTCAGCCGCCCGCCTCCCCGGCAAACATCCGGCAAAGCTCGTCAACGGTATGAAGCGAGGCGCCGTAAACGGCCTTCAGGTATTCAAGGCCCGAGATATAGTCCGCTTCGGTGAAGCTGTCGGTGGCGTCGGAGGCGACGATGACCCTGTAGCCCAGGCAAAAGGCGTCCGCCGCAGTGTGGCGCACGCAAAGGTGTGTGTGCAGCCCTGCCAGTATGACGGTCTCCACCCCCAGCTCCCTCAAAAGCAGGTCCAGATCGGTTTTGAAAAAGCCGCTGTAGCGCCTTTTAGGCACCACGTAGTCGGACGGGCAGAGCTCCAGCTCGTCTATCACCCGCGCACCCTCCGTCCCGGCCACGGCGTGCTCGCCCCAAAGCTTGAACTCCATATCGACGCCTTTTACATGCGCGTCGTTGCAAAAAATGACAGGCACCCCGCTTCTTCTCGCCTCACGGAGAAGCCGGGCCGCGTTGGGCACGATGGCCAGCCCCCTGTCGCAGCGCAGCGCGCCGGTTACGAAATCGTTCAGCATATCCACCACAAGTACGGCCGTCCCGCCTCTTGCCATAAAACCGCCTCCATCATTGTAATTACATGTGTCTTTACACATTCTCCTGTTCCAATAATAGCACGGTTCCGCCGCAAGTCAAGAAAATTCATTCCATAAGAATGCCCAGCTCGCGCAGCTTTTTTCTCACGCGGCCGAAGGCAGCCTCGGCGGGGCAGGACAGGGTATGGAGGTGTATTCCGTCGGTCAGCGCTGAGAGGGGCAGGGCGCCGGATTCCTCCATGCGCTGCATGAACTGCTCCACGTCGTAGCGGCTGGAAAGGCTGAGCTGGCCTGTAAGCTGGCCGTATACCGGGTGATCGACTATAACGTCCAGCACCGTGCAGCCGCTGTCCACTATGGCGTTGAGCTCGGCCTCCATGCCCTCGCGGCCGCTGTGGCAGCAGGCTATCGTATGCAGGGTTCCGGTCGCCTCCCTGCCGATAAGGTAGCCCCGGGGCGTGGCTATTATGTTCGCCCCGGCGGCGCGCAGCAGCGCCACGTCGCCAACTATGACCTGGCGGCTGACTGACAGGCGCTGGGCCAGCAGCGCGGCGCTCACCGGCTCCCCGGCCGAGGAAAGTATATTGTGAAGCTCTATCCTGCGCTCCTTCGCGGTCATTTTGATCACCCCATGTAAGCTTGTCTGCAATCCGATTATATCAGCGGCGGCCGTCGAAAGCAACGGCCGCCGGCAAGGCTAACGCTTTGTTTGGCCCCCGGCCCTTCTTATTATTTTATCCGCCAGCTTCCCCAGCTCTGCGGCTGCTGCGGCGGCAAGGACACCCAGCAGGGCCCCGGCCAAAACGTCCGAAGGGTAGTGAACATAGAGGTAGAGCCTTGAAAAGGCTATCAGCGCGGCCAGGGCCAGGGCCGCCGCGCCGAGCCGCCTGTCGGCGCGCAGGATGCAGGCCGCCGCCCCGAAGGAGGAGGCGGCGTGGCCCGAGGGAAAGGAAAAATCCTCCGGCCTGGCTATCAGCAGCGGCGCAGCCAAATCCGCCTGGCAGGGGCGCAGCCGGCCGACCAGCGGCTTTATAACGCTGTTTCCGGCAAGCGTGCAGATAAGCAGGGTTCCCAGCAGCACAAAGCCGGTTCTTCTGTATTTTTTTGTGCAAAGGAAGGCCGCGGCGGCAAGCAGCCATATCAGGCCCCAGTTGCCGAGAAAGGACAGCGCGGGCATCAGCGCGTCGAAAACCGGGTTTTGCGCGCCGACGTGTATCAGAGCGAGCAGCTTTTCGTCCAGAGCCTGAAAATATTCCGGCAAGCTCACGGCATCTCCCTCCGGCCGGCCGCCGGGCCGGCCCGTCTTGTTTTTCCGTTCCGGCCGCCTCTTGCGCGGCGGCAGCGGGCATGCAGATTATACGCGGCCGGAAGCGCTAAAGCAAGCCTCCGCGCGCAAAAAGCGGCGGCGCCAAAGCCGACGCTTTGGCGCCGCCGCGCCCGCTGAAGTTCAGTCCAGAGCCACGGGGTCAAACCTGCCGTCTCCGCTGAGGAGAAACACCTTGTAGACTTCGCCCTCCGGCAAGTCCAGCTCGATGCGGTCTCCGGCGACGCTCCCGGCATCCAGCGTGAGCAGCCTCACACCCAGCATCCTGCCGCCCGAATAGGAAGCGGCCGCAAGTCTGCAACCGGCATAAGAGGCGTCAAGCCCGTAATCGACGCTCATCTTCCCGTTTCCGTATGAGGGCTGCCCGATATAGGGCCCGCCCTCGCAGCGTGCGGATACTCCTCCGACAAGGACCCAGGCTGAGCCGTCGTAACGGTACAGGTAGTAGTCGCGTCCGTTGTACAGGCCGGAAAAGCGCAGCCCGCGGTTTTCGTTCAAAGTGCAGACCGCCGACATCTGCGTGGCGTTCCCGCTGTCGGCGACGCCAAAAAGGCTCCCGGGGCAGCTCTCGGCCACCCAGCCCTCAAGCCTTCCCGGCCCCTGCGGGTTGAGCCTGGCCGCCCTTTCCACCCACAGACACCTGCGCTGTACTATCCTGTTTTGCGCGTCGGTGAGGCTGACGCTGACCATTATGTCACCGTTGTGCTCGGGATTTGAAAACATTATGTAGTTTTCGGAATAGTGCGTCTTGTCTATTTCCAGCAGGGTTTCGCCGAGTATGAAGCAGCCCTGGTCCGGCTCCAGGTTGTCCGCCGCGTAGAACTCGCCTGTCGCCTCGTCGCGCAGGTAGTAGGTCAGCCCGCTGTCCGGGTCGTACGCGGCGGCCTGGTAAACCGCGACTTCGCAGCCGGTTATGCCCCGGCCCTCGGCAAACTCGCCGGTCCAGACAAGATAGAAGCTGTCCTGCGCGCTGCAGACTCTGTCGGGGAGAAAGCTCGTCTTTGTCGCCTCAGCCGTTGTGAAGAAGGCCAAGTCCGGATGTACGACGGTCGCCGCAACCGAGGCTGTTTTTCCGTTCGCGTCGTCATAAATAAGCCTGAAGGCGTCGCCTTCCTCCATGCCTGAAAGGTCGAAATTCCATCTCGCCCCATCGTAGGACAGTTGCACGTCGGGCGAGCTGAGTCCGGACTTTATCTCCTCGTAGCTGTAGCCCCTTTCCGCGCTGTAGGTACCCAGCCAAAAGCGCAATGAGTTGAAGGTGTACCAATAGGAGAAGCCGTAGTTGAATCTGAACTCATTCGTCCCGCTCAGGTCGGCGTCGTCCTGAACTATCCAGCAGCTCGAGTCCGCAGCTTCGATCCGTCCATAGTCCTCACCCGCTATGCCCTCGTCATAATCCAGGGCGGCGGTGCTCCATCCCACGATGTATCTTCCGCCTGTTTCGGATGTTTCAAGCTTCTGACAGCTTATCTCATAGGCCCAGCAGCCTCCGCCGTATTGGGAAAGGCCATTCTGGCTGAAGCCGTAAAGCTGCGCCCTTTCGTTTCCCGCGCCGAAATAGCTTTCAAAATCGCAATAAACGTTTGAGGGGCCAACAACATAGTGGAACACTCGGTTTGCCTCTCCGCGCCCGAAAACCACCTGCCGCCCGTCCTCGGCCGCCTCGGCAATTAGCTGGCCGTCCGGCAGGCGGGAAAGCTTGACGCTGTATTCGGCGGCGCCGGCAAACTCGGCGTCCGAGCGCGCCACAGGATAGTCGGGGTAAAGCTCATAAAGCCCGCTCTCAATCCCGTCCAGGTTAACGGCGGCTACGCCGAAGGCCGCTGCGGTCTCCCCGTCCTGCAAGATATCGGCCAGATAGCAGTCCTCATCGTTCCATCGGCCCAAATAAGCGTCATAGTAGAGGGTTCTGCTTCCCCTGCCGCGCCATTGCCCGTCGATCAGGGCGTATATGTTGTACTCTACGGCATCCGAGCTTCCTTTTGAAAGGCGCAGGGAATATACGCCCTCCGCGTCCATGACGAGCCTGGCGTTCTCCGGGCCGGGCTCGGCCGGACGGCTGGACTTGACGACGGCCAGCATTACGGCGCCGCTCGTCTCCCCGCCGGTTCCGTTCCAGACCGCCGCATAATAGGTTCCCGGCTCAAGATAAGCCGCGGCGCGAAGGGCCGCTCCGCTGTCGGCATAGCGCCTGGACAAAGCGACAAGCCTCCAGTCCTTGTCAAAAACGTACAGGCCAAAATCGCCGGAGGCGGCCTCAGGCGTCAGCGAAAAGGCGTACCAGCCTTCTTCCTGCGCCAAAAAATCGCAATATTTCACAGCCTGTCCGGCCATCTGGCCAATATCCGAGGCGTTGTCCGCGCCCTCTGAAAGGCTTCCGCCGTTCTCCACCGAGGAGGCCTGCTCGGCCCTGGAATAGAAGCTGGCGTTTCCGGCGACAAATTCGTTGCCGTTAGAATCCCTTACATGGAGCTCCAGGCTGTAGGCGCCTGAGAAGGGGCTCGCTGAAATGTCAACCCTGAAGTAATCGTAATTTCCGTCGCCCTCCGCGTCGACGGCGGTAACGGTGAAGCCGCCGAAGGATAGGGCGTCGCCCCATTTAAAACAGCTTGAAGCTTCAGTTCCGCCGCCTCTGACTACAAGCTCGGTTTCGGCAAGGCTCATCCGCGACAGGGAGGCTCCGTTTGCGGGAACCATGTACACCGTCCCCAGCGACGTATAATCCACCCCGTTGAGGTAAAGGCTCTTGTCCGCGGAAGGCGCCGAGTAGGGGCCCAAATAGGGCAGCTCCGTCACGCTGATGCTTACGCCGTAGCGGCAGGCCTGCCCCCCGCTTTTACAGCCGAAGTCATAAGAGCCGATATCGCTGAAATAGAGCGTATAGCAGCCTGGCCTGCTTTGATCCTCCGTCAGCGTTACGTTTGAGCAGGAAGCCAGCGGCTGCCCGTTTGCAACGAGGCTGTCCGCAGGCACGGGAGCATAGTCCCAGACGCCCTGCTCATTCTGCCGATACAGGTAGAAGGCGCCGTACCAGCCGTCGCCGGAAACGGCCGTCCCTTCGGTGACCGCGTTTCCGAAATCGTCTCCGTGAACCCAGACAAGGTGCTCGTAGTCTTGAGCAAACAGCTCGACCCAGCAGTTGGTTTCCCACATGTTGCCGTAAGCGTCGTGCAGCTCCGCGCCCATGTTCAGACTGAAGCTGTCGCGCGCCTCGTCCCTGAGCCGGAGCTCCCACACCTTGGAATCCCTGTCGTAGAGCTTCTTTACCTCAAAACGGCTCCCGAAATTGTGCAGCACGTAGTCCCCCGCCCAATTCTCGGGGTTTACCGCGTCGTTGTAGATAAAATATATGGTCTTTTCCGTGCCCGGCGTATAGAGGAAATAGTTGGTCCAGTTTTCTTCCGCCGGCCCGTATTTATAATAGGCGGTACCGCTCTGGGCGAAGCCTTCGGCGGGTTCGTAGGCCTCCGTTTCAGGGTTGTAAACCAGAATGCCCGAGCCGTCCAGCGCCGCGCCGGGCTCGACCTCGACGGCGCAAACAGGCGAGTCGTAAAAACCGACCTCAGGCAGCTCTACGGAGATGTCCATCGCATATGACTTGCCCTCTCCCGCGTCGCAGCTCAGCCTGTACTTCTTCCACCCGTCGAGCGAGAGCTCGGAGTAATAGTCGTATACATAATTATCTAATATCAGATTTTTAACGTAGCTTTGGTCCGGCGCGCCGTTTTCCAGCGCCTCAAGGGCCAGCTCGGAGGCCGGCGCCGGCGTCAGCTCCCAGCTCTGGCTCTGCTCGTCGAAGCACATGCGGTAGAAGGCAAGCCAGTAGGAGCAGCGCTGGAGCACCAGCGAGTTGACAAGGTCTCCATCGCCAGGCTCGTAAACGCCGCTGCCGTCCCAGTTCAGCCATTTAGCGGCAAGCCCCTCGTAGTAGACGTTTCTATCAAAGCTTCCGTTGTTCTCAACGCTTCCCGTCAGCCACACCTGGCCGCCGTTGTAGCCGCTCATCCTACCGTTGTTTACGGCCTCGCCGGCTATTACCCTCGCCCCGTCGACGGCCTCCAGATTGCAGCCGGAATCCGTTATGAGAGCGGAGGCGCTGACGACCGCGCCGTTGTAGGCCTTGGCGTACATGCCGCATTCCAATGTCCCGTTGACCGTGAGGCGCCTGCCGTCGCCGACCTGGATTGAAAACGGCGCGTACAGATCCGCGTCTATCGTCAGATCGCCTGCCGGCGGCTCCGAATTTTCATTCAGATACCAGTCGAACATTAGCGACAGCTTGCCGTTTTGATACAGCTCGGGCCTGGCCAGCAGGTCCGCGAAAGCGTTGCTGTCGCCGGCGCCCACATAATAATCGCCGACGCCCTCCAGCCCGGCAAGCCTGTATGAGCCGTCCTCGACCATATAATACATGCGGTGTATTCCGCTCCCGGCCAGCGCCGCGCCGGCGTCCTTGAGCTTCAGCGCGCCGTATACGCTCAACGCGCCCTGTACGTTCAGGCTGCCGCTTACGGTCAGCGCTGCGTTTATGTCCGCATAGCCCGGAACCGTTACTGAGCCGTCTATCTCCATATCGCGGTTGAATTGGTATCTGTACCACTCCATATCAAGGGATTTCATATCCGCAAAGGCGAAGCCGCAGCCTGGCGAGGAAACGTTTTCGGGCGTGATCCCTATTATGGCGCCCTGGGCGCTGACCGAGCCGGTTTCTCCAAGCGTAAGGAAGCCGCCTTCCACATCTATCCTGCTTTTCCAGACCCAGCCGTCGTCTTCAAACACCACCAGCCAGGATGAGGGCTCCACGCCCATCTCGGCGGCCAGCTTGGCGTCCTGGCCGACAAAAACCACGTTATTTTCGCCGACGGTGTAGTTTGCGGCCTCATCCGCGCTTATAACGATGACATGCTTCCAGGAGCAGGGCGCGGCGGCCTTCAGCTCGCCCTCGACCGTCAAGGACGCGCCTCCGGACACAAGTACATAGCCCGGCGCCCAGGCTTCGTAATAATAGTCGCGACCGTACTCGGTCTGGTCGCCGACGTTTGTCCAGCCCGTGACCGCAAGCCTTGCCGCGCGAACGGTAAAACCGCTTTCTATTGCGGCCTCGGCGCCGCCAACAACCAGCAGGTTGGAAACGAGCAGCTCACCGGCCCCGAAGGCCTGACTGTTCAGACTGAGTTCGGTGCCGCCGCCGCAGATGAAATAGCTGACCGTTTCCAGTTCCGAGGCCGCTTCAATAAGCTGCGGTCCGGCGTTGTAGCCGGCGCTGCGGGGCGCGAAATAAAGCTCGCGGTAGGAGAGGTTTCTTATGCCGTCGTCCGCATCGTCGCTGTAGCCGCCTATAACACCTCCGAAGGCTTCCTCCCAGTAGCCTTCCTTTTCAAAGCACAGTCCCTCCATATTGTCCTGGCCGTCCAGGCTCCAATCCGAGCGGACCGTCAGCACGCTGCCCTCGGCTATTCTCAGCGCCCCGTACCCGCCGCTTTCGCCGTCATACATGAGGGTTATAAGCACGCTTTCCGGCACCGTCGCATCGGCCTCAAAGGTCAGCTCCGCGCCTGGGCGGATAAAAACCTTCTTGCAGCGGACATTCTCATCCAGCGCAGGCTCACCGGGCAGCCCGGCAATGCCGAAGCTTCCGGCCACATAAATTTCAGCAAACATGAGCTCGGCGTCTGTCACGGCTGAATTGAAGTCCTCGGCGCTGGAAACGGAAGCGACGGCTCGCCCCGCCCTGAAGTCCACGTTTTCAAGCGTCACGTTCGCCAGCGGATCCCGCGAACCGTCCCTTACCGGGCTCCCGTTTTCGTATATGTATTCGCTGCGGCACTTCACCCAGCCGCCGCCGGGCTCCGAGACTATGCGGCCGCCGGCGGCCCCGTCTTTGTTGAAAACGGCTCCGTCAAGTATCAGCCCGCCATGGTCCACGCCCTCCTGACCGCTTTTGCTAAGCTCGATAACGCCTGAGGGGTAAAGGCTCGCTTCCCCGCCAAGGATCAATCGGCAGCCCGGCATGACGCGCACCGTGCCGGAAACGCTCAGGGCGGCCTTCTCGTATATGCAGGTGTCCTGCATGCAGTACAGATCGGCCCCGGCCTGCACTTCTATGGAGCCGCCGCCTATATTGGAGGCGGCATCGCCCGGCCCGGCCAGCTCGGTGCGGCCGCTTTCCACGGTCAGAGTCACACCTTCCTCGTAAATGGCCAAGCCGCCGAGAAAACAGAGATTCTTATTTGCCGTCAGCGATTCGGTAAGCTCGACGGCGCGCGTCACGGTCACGCTTTGGACGCCCCCGTCCTCAAGAGCCTCCTTCAGCTCGGCGAAGTTGAGAACCCTGCGGTCGGTTTCGAAATGCTTCATGCTTACAAGCCATCTAAGAATATCCGCCCCAGAAACGAGGCTGTCCGGATTGAAGGCGCCGTAGTCGGCCGACAGTATTCCCAGCTCGTAAAGAGTGAGCACGGGAACGGAGTACCAGGTTCCCGAGCCCGGCACATCCAAAAGCTCGAAGCTTCCGTCATAGGACGTGTCCGTCCTTCCCAGCATTCTGAAGATCAGCACGCCCGCCGCCGCCTTGGAAAGCGTGTCGTCAGGATTGAAGTTTCCGTCCGCGTCGCCCTTAAAAAAGCCCATGTCGGCGCACCATAGTATGGCCTTATAGGTTGCGGTCCCCAGCGCCGCCTCTGACACGTCGGCAAAGGCTGACTGCGCCTCGTAGCCGGATAAAGGCGTCGAGTCCCGGTAAAGGCAGCCGGCCATAAGCTCCGCCATCTGCGCGCGGGTCACCGCTGCGGTTTCCTCGTTCACAGCGCTGTAGTCCACTATGCCCAGAGCGGCCGCCTCTCCGTACAGCGCGGAGCCGTCCATGAGCTCTATTTGCCCTACGTCTTCCGCGACGTCATATATATCGCCGCCGCCCTCCCTTAAGCCCGCCTCGCTGCCGAAGCCTTCCTGCGGCGCGGCAGTAGCGCCGCCTTCCTCGCCCGGTTCCGCCGCGTCCTCCGCCGAAGCGTAAGGCGTCAGCCCGGAAAAGAGCGAAATGAGCATGCAGGCCGCCAGAAGCAGCGTCGCCGTTTTCTTTTTCATAAATGCGCCTCCATAATTTATTGACTGGAATATTCATCGCTTGCGCGTCAGGAAGGCGGATAGGCCGCGCTGGCCGCAAGCGGCTGAAAACCTGTTCCAAGGAAAAAAAGCCTTTCGGCTGCGCTCCCCCGCTCGTAGCGGCGGCAGAAGCTGCCGGGCAATGCAATAACTGATTCAAGCCGCCCGGCGGCGGAATAGCGCGCCGCGTATACCCTCAGCTCGGGCGAGAGCGCGGCGACGCTCAGCGTAGTCGCATTGTCGGCCGTCGTCATGTCCCAGAGAACCGGCAGGTCCGAAAGCAGCCAGTCCAGCCTGACAAAGCCGCAGCCGTAATAGTCGTCGCGCCCGCTGGCTCCTAAATCCATGCAGCGCGCGGTTAGCTGGGCCTCGAAGCCGGCGGGCGTCAGCCCCGGGTCGCGCTGGAGCATAACAGCGGCGGCGGCCGCAACCGCCGGAGAGGCGTAGGACGTACCCCTGGCGCCTATATAAGAGCCGCCGGAGACGTAAACCAGCGTGCCGGGAACCGCGCAATCCACCGACACGTTGTAGCAGGAGTAGGTCTGCCAGGAATAGTCGCAGCCGACGGCGCCCACGCCGACGACGCCGTCGCAGGCCGCGGGATACACCAGCTTGTTTCCAAGCTGCGTTATGTTGCCCGCCGCAGCTACAAGAATGACTCCTTTGCTCACAGCCTCGTCCAGCTTGGTTTGCAGCAGGTCCGATTTAACCGTGCCGCCGAGGCTCATGTTGACCACCTTGCAGCCGTATTGGTTTATCGCGGCGTCAAGCCCGGCGATTATGTCGCTGTAGTAGCACTCGCCGTCGCTGTACACGTTTATCGACACTATGCTCGCTCCGGGCGCTATCCCGTCGACGCCTATGGCGTTGCCGTTTGCGCCGGCTATTATGTCCGCCACAAGCGTCCCGTGGTTGACGCCGCCCGTTTCCGGTTCAAAAAGCACAGTATTGCCGTTTACCGCGCAGCGTTCGACCTTAGCCGGGTCGAAGTCGCCGAAATCAAGGTCAAGGCCGTTGTCGATGATTGCGACGCGCACTCCGCTCCCGTCCAGGCCTAAGCTGGCCGCCGCCGAAGCGCGCATCTGCCCCCTTGCGCCGCCGGAGCCGTATATCTGAGCCAAGGCGGCCGAGCTGTATATGTCGTCGTCGGCCGCCGCCTCCGCGCGCCAGTCCGGCTCTATCAATTCGACATCTTCGGCCGTTACCAGGCCGTAAAGCAGCATTTCGGCGGGATCGTCGGTTTTGTATATCCCCTCGGCCACCCGCTCCAATGCTCCCTCGCGGCAGACTGGCTCGGCGTCCTCGTTCAGGCTGATAAGAAAGCCGCTGAACTCGGCCTCCCCGCTTTCCGGGACAGACTCGGACAGCAATAAGGCGAGCCTTTCCTCCTCGCTCCCCGCCCCAATTGCCGGGGCCAGGGCCGAAAAAAGACTGGCGGCGCAGATCATCGTCAAGGATAATCTGCGCGCGAAAGTTTTGAATCTTTTCAGCTTATCCATATGGCGTTCCAAATCTTGCATTAAAAATAACGGGCGCTTTCATGCCCCCGCGCGGTCTTGAGCCGCGCGGGGGCTTTTAAAGCGGTTACTTATTCATATACCGGGTCAGCATCGCGGCCAGCTCCGCCCTTGTTAAGGCGCTTGCGGGCGCGAGAGCGCCGTCTCGGCCGCCTATCAGTTCCGTCCCGCAGGCCCACCTCATGGCGGCTGCGGCGTATGCGCTGACCGCCGAGGCGTCCTTGTAGGAGCCGATGTCGGTGTTCTCGCCGGCCGAAACATCCTTGCCCGCCGTCTTGGAATAGCGGTATAGGAAGGCGGCAAACTGCTCGCGCGTCACCGCGCCGGCGGGGTCAAACCTGCCGTCCGCCACGCCCACGGTTATGCCGTTTGCGTAGGCCCAGTTTACGGCCTCCTTGTACCAATCCTGCGCGAGGTCGCCGAAGCCGGCGTCGGGCGCGCCCTTGGGGCTGCCCGCCATGCGCCAGAGCACTGTCACGACCATGGCGCGCGAGGCCGTTCCGCCGGGATTGAACTTGCCCTCGGCGACGCCCGTCATGAGCCTCTCGTCGTACACATACTGCGCGTAGCACTCAAACCAGTCGCCGCTGCGGATATCGTCAAAGCTCTGGGATACTGGAACCGCCTTGTTCTTGAGCACAACAAACCTCGAGAGCGAGTCTACGCTGAACACCGCGTTGCCGTCGGCGTCCACCGTGGCTTCTAACACCGTGTAGCCGCCGTCGTCCTTCATGTGCAGCACCGAAACCTTCTGCCCGGCGTAGCTCTTGCCCACCGGCAGCCTTACCGTCAGCGTCCCGAAGCCGGAGCTCAGCTTTCCGCCGCCCGCGTAAACGGATATCTCGGCGGAGGCAAGCGCCGTGTTGCCCGAGAGGACTTTGAAGCCCTTGCCGGCATCGCGCGACTCTGCAACCTTCACCGTTATATCTCCGCCTGAGGAGGCGTCGGCCAGGCTGCCGAGGCCCTCGGAGGTGAAGCTGACGCTGCCCGCACCGGTAGAGACTGTAAGAGCGGCTTTGCCGGAGGAAACGGCCTTCGCGTCGGACGCCGCTATCGTCGCGCCGTCGGACTTGGAGCTTATAACCACCCTGCCGGTTTTGGCCTTGAGCGCGCCGCTAATGCCGCTTGAGGAAACCTTGCCCGTTGATGTTCCGATGGTATCGCTGTAGCTTGTCGACGAGCCGCCGGAGGAGCCGCCGGAGGAGCCGCCGGAGGATGTCTTGGTATAGGTCACGCTTCTTTCGGCGTCCGCCGCTCCCATGGTCACGGTAACCGTCTTTTCGGAGGCCTCGTAGCCGCCGACGCTGGGCGAGGCGACGACGCAGGTGGAGCCGTAGGTCACCGTTATGGCTATTTTGCCGCCGCTTACCGTGGCCGTCTGATCCGCGCCGCCGTCTATGGAGTATGAAACCGCCGTTCCGTCGGCTACGGCCGAGCCGAAGCTAATCGTAAGGACATAGCTGTTTGCCTCGAAGGTCCCCGCGGCTGTCAGGTCGGCCTGGGGCATGGTTTCGGGCGCATAGCCGCAGTCCCAGCTCCAGCCGCTGAAGGTGTGGCCCGTTTTTTCCGGCAGGTAGGGCTGGATCGCCGCGCCGGCATCGTATCTGACGAAGCTGTCGGCCTTGCCGTCTATGTAGTAGGTTATCATGTAGGCGCCGGAGGAGTAAACGACGCTCTCCTCCGCGTCGCCGCCGATTATGCCGGCAACGACGGGCTTGCTCGCGGTAAAGCCCTCGATTTCCGGCGAAACCACGCTGTAGGACTCTCCGTAGGCGTAAGAGGCTGCCACCGGCGTGGCGGCCTGAGAGCCGTCGGCATATTTGTATGCTATCGTAAGCGTATAGGTGTTGGGAGAGTATGTCACGGTTACGGCCCTGTCGGAGGCGCCCATGGTGCCCTCGACTAGCGCCTTGTCGGGCGTGTGGCCGGCAAGGCTTGGCGAAGCCACGGAGTAGGACTCGCCATAGGTCCTGTTAAGCGTTGCCGTGGCCGAGGCCGCAGTCCCGTTTTCAAACACATAGTAGACGCTGAGCTTATAGACGTTTGCCGCATATGTCACGCTTACGGTCCTGCCCTGGGCGTCCATGACGCCGTATACCGAGCTTGCGCTCGCCGTGTAGCCTTCAACCGAAGGCATGGAAACGCTGTAGGCGGCTCCGTACGGAACGCTGACCGTTATTTTTCCGCCGGATACGGTAGTAGTCTCCGCCCTGCCGTCTGCGGTATATGCAACCGTCCTGCCCTCTGCGGCATAGCCGCAGTCTATTGTCAGGTCATATTCTGGCGTCGTCTGCACAGAGTAGAGCTTTATCGTGCCGGCGTCGAGAAGCTGCATTCCGTAGGGCTGCCAGCCGCTGTAGGAGTAGCGCCCGCCGTATGGCGTGCCGGGGTTGTAAGCGCCCATATCGTCAAAGCCGAAATCTGAATACTGCGTATAGTAGTCTTCATTGACCAGGTTGCCGTCGCCGTCGATTATTATGTAATCGTAGCGGTACCGGCCGCTTGTGAACTTGCCGCTGACCGTGATATCACAGGCGGGCATCTCGACCGGCAGGCCCTCCCAGCCGGACCAGAAGTAGCCGGAGGTGTCGGAATCAAGGCGGTAGGCCTGCGGCGCCCTTATCGCTTCACCGTAAGCGTAGGTTTGCTTATAGAGCGTCGCGCCCTCGGCCTCGACGGTTTCAGTGGGTATGTCAAAGGTGTCCAGAGAGTAGAGCGAGGGGTCGAGGGCTGAGCCGCCGCCGTCGGTTATCGTGTAGGTCACCGTGTATTCCTCGGGCCGGTAGGTCAGACTCAGCCTCTTGTCGGACGCGGCGTTATAGGTCAGGTTCACGAGCACCAGGCCGGGCGAGCCGCTTCCCGTGTTCGTCATGGCGAAAACGCCGTCGGCCCATGAGGCGCTGTAGACGCCCGGCGCGTACTCCACGCCGTCGAGCAGCAGCGCGTAGCCGCTTATTGCCGGCAGCGCGAGAGTCGTTGAAGCTCCGTAGGCTACGGTTTCGGTCTGGAAGTCGGTCTGCGCGTTGGGCATTGTAAATTCTATTGTCAATTCGTATTTGTTGGGAACGTAGACTACACGCAGCGCAGAATCGGCCTTGACCGGCGCCACCAGGCAGCCGCCGGCCGCCGCCTGAGCTCCGTTGACAAAGGCCGTATAGCCTTCTATGGCCGGTATCGGGACGGAGCAGGAGCCGCCGTAGGCTGCGGCCGCGCTGAAGGAGGGGGCCGCCTCGGAGCCGTCTTCATATTTGTAGCTCGCCGTTACGGTATAGGTCCTGTCGGCATAGGCAAACTGGGCCGTGTAGACGGCGTTGCCTGTCACGTCGGCGACGGTCGGGCTCCAGCCCTTGAAGGTGTAGATCCTGGCCGAATCGGCCCTTGCGGGCGTTTCGGCGGGCAGGACTATGTCGGCCGCCTTGGTGCCGTACCTGTAGCTTCTTGAGGACAGAACGCTTCCGTTGAAGTTCTTGAAGGTAACCGTGTAGTATCTTGCCGCGGCCGTGTATTTGGCGGTGTATTCGGCATCCGCCGCGGCCTTCGGGACGCTTATGTAGGTCCTGCCGCTTGCCGCGTCGACCCAGCCGGCAAAGGTGTAGGCGTACTCCGCGTCCGCCGCCCTTGAGGCCGCCGGGGCTATGGGCGAGGCTCCGCCGTCGACAGACTGCACTGACAGCACCGTGCCGTCGTAATTTTTGAATGTGACGGTGTACTGAAGCTCGGCCCGCGCCTCGGCCTTATACTGGGCCGTATAGACCGCGTCGCCGGTTACGGGGACGATTTCCGGACTCCAGCCCGTAAAGCTGTAGTTGTAGCTGCTGTCGGAAGGCTTGGCGGTGCTGCCGTTAAACTTCGGAGTCGCGCCGTAGGCGTACCTTTCCGTGTATACGCCGGAGCCTGTCTCCCAGGCGACGGTGTAGCTCCTTAGCCTTGCCGCATAGACGGCTCTGAAGCTGATGTTGCCGGTCAGCGTCATGCCCTCGGTGTAGCCGGCATAGCCCGCAAAGGCGTAGGAGTATTGCGCCGTATCGGCTTTTGCAGGGTCGGCGGCCGGCTTTTCTATCCTGGCCCCGTAGGCGCCGGTGCCGGAGGCAAGCACTGTCGCTCCGTCCTCGTCGTAGAAGGTGTAGGAGTAAACGCCGTCCGTTTCCTTAAAGGAGGCGTAGGCGGCCGTGTCGGCCGTTATGCCGTAGAGGCTTGCCGCAGCGCTCCCGCCGGGCTCGGCTACCCACCTGTCGAAGGCGTAGCTCTTGCCTCCGGCCGGAGCCTTGGAGGGCCAGTTGGCCGGATTTGTTCCGTAAGCCGCGTCGCCGCCGTGAGGCACATTTTCTGTGTAAAGCGTCGTGCCGTTTTCGTTATAATAAACAACCTTGTAAGTATTTATCCTGTACTGGGCCTGGTATACAACGTCGTAGCGCCTAAGCAGGCCGGCCTGCGTATCCTCGTCCGCGCCCAGCGGAACCACGGTCGCCTTCTTTATTGCCGGCAGCGTGGTGTAAATTATCAGGTTGCCCTGCCCGTCCTTCGTTCCGTCGCTCCAGCCTATGAAGGTATAGCCTTCCCGCGACGGCACGCTGCCGGGCGCTCTGGCGGCGGAGCCGTACCTGACCGTCTGGTACTCCTCGCCGTCCACCGCGATATAGTCTCCCTTATAATCCATAAAGGCGACCCTGTAGCTCATCCTCCGGTAAGCGGCCGTATAGGTGACGCTTCCCGTCACTGGCGGCAGCTCCGCGGACGCATATACGTTAAGATTTCCCGATATGTCGAGGCTGCCGTCCGTCCAGCCGCAGAACTGGTTGCCCTCGCCCGAAAAGCTCTCCGGATCCGGCGCTGCGGCGGGATAAGCCGGGACGTCGCCGTACGCGCAGGTCTGGGCAAGCGGCTTCTCGTTTCCGACGGCCCAGAGCACCACCGCGCCAACCGGCTCTACGGCCAGCTCTGTCTCAGCCCCGCCGTAGCTGAAGGTCACCTTCGTCGCCGCCTGCGTGGCCTTGAAGGCGCTCCCGGACAGCCGCGAGCCGTCGTTTCCATAATATATCAGCCTGACGAGCGAGGTGACGTCCGCCGTTTCGCCTCCGGCATAGGAAGCCGTTACGGTCAGGCCCGTCATGTCTAGCGGCTGGCCCTCGACATAGCCGCTCGTCTTGCAGGAGCCGGAGAGGGAAAGGCTCTCAACCTGCCGCTCGGGGACGCTTACAGGCTGGTAGACGGTCTTCTTCACGCCCTTGTAGATGTAGCTGACGGCCGCATAGGTGTCGCCCGTGTCGAAGGCCGCGCTTCCGTTGGCCCCGCCCTCGATATAGGACACAGTCGCCTTGCCGGTCACATCCTCCGTGCTCTTGTCGCTATAGGCGGCTATGATTCTCATGCCGGAGGCCGCAAGGTCAAGAATTTCGCCAGCGTAGAAAACGGTGCCGGCCGGGGGGGTGGCTATCGATATGCCGACAAGCTCCACGGGCGTTATCTTTACATTGAAAGACGCAGTAATCGACTCGTCCGCCTTGGCCTTAACCGCAACCTTGCGGAAGCCGGCTTCAGGCTCGCCCACGCTCAGCTCGTATGCAACCGTTCCCGCGTCGGAGCCGTTGTTGTTTTTGCCGGTTACCGTAAGGACGTCCCCTTCGACTATGCCTCTGGCGATAACCGAGAGAGCCGTGGTTTCGTAATAGACGGTTTTCTGGGTATAGCTTGCCGCTATGGAGGCCAGGGCGACCGGCGTAACCTCAAGGTTTATGCTCGCGCCGACCGCGTTGAAATCGGCCGTGTCGTACGGCGTGAAGGTCAGCTCGTAAGAACCGCTCACGTCCACGGCCGACTTTTTGAAGCTGAGCCTGCCCGGAACGTCCGCCCCAAGATATTTCGCCGTCCAGCTTATTGAGGGCGTCCTGTCGCCGGCGTAAAGAACGCCGTCATAGGGCTGCACCTCGATCGAGGGCGTAGCCTTGAGTATCGCGAAGCTCTTTGAAACCGAGCCGCCGAAATTGCCCTTGAAGCTTACCGTCACGGTCGCTGTGCCCGCGTTTATATTCGAGCTATAGCCGAGGGTATAGTCCGTACCCTCGGCAAGGAGCCTTCCGCTCTCCTTGAGCGTCACCTCGGGCGAGGGCGCAAGGGCCGCGCCGGTATAGGTCTGGTCGGCTATGCCGCTTATATTCACGTCGGCCGCAGTCAGCACCCTGCCGACTATTGAGAAGGTTCTTGTCAGGGTTCCCGTATAGTTGCCCTTGAGCTTTACGGTGGCCGTCGCAGTGCCGACAGCCGTATTGTTAGAGTATTCGAGGTCGTAGTCCCTGCCCGCCTGGAGGGTGATTAGACCGTATTTTACCGTCGCCGCCGGGGTTACCGGGCTGCCGGTATATTTCTGGCTCTCTATCGGTTCCACCGCAAGGCCGGTTGCGTCCTTGGGAGTGATGGAGCCCGTAGCCGTGCCGTCGGCCGGCTTTATGTAGTTGCCCGAGGCCGCGCCGCTTATAGAATATGTAACGGTTATCGTCTTGCCCGTCCCGGCGTCGGCCGTATCGTAGGCTGCGGAGGCCGAAACCGTTATATCGTCGCTCCCGGCGCGGTTTGTCATTGCGCCGGGCTTGACATCGGCATAAACCGTGCCGTCGTAAACCTTGGCGGTGGTGAGAACGGGGGCCGACAGCGCAAGCTGCCTTTTCGCTATGGCAAACGTGAGCGTGCTGCCCGTCAGCCTGTAGTTGCCGTCGTCCGTGCTCGCCGTCGCGCTGTACTCTCCGGCGTCCCTCGGCGTCCTGTCATAGGCCACCGCAGCCGTCCGCTTCTCTCCGTTCACGCCGTAATATGCGGCGCTAACGGCCCGCACGGTTCCGTCGTAGACAAGGCCCGAGTAGCCGGAGAACGCTGCGGGAACATCCCTTGGCGCGACGCTCGCGTGCGCCTGGGTCTGCTGGCCCGAGGCGGCAAGGACGTAGTTGGCGCTGTCGCCGCCCTCAAGCTTAAGCTCGGTTATGGCGACAGGCTTTCCTTCCCCCGCGTCGGGGCTTATAAACGCGCCCTTGGCCGTTGCCGACAGCGCGTCGCCTTCAAGCTTGCCGCTTAGGACCGCGCCGCCGAAATCCAGCTCGGCCTCGGTTTTGCCGTCGTATGTCTTGCTCTTCGCCGCAATGCCGCTTACCGTTATTTCCCTTCTGGCTATGGCGGCGCCGCCGGGGGCCGCAACCCCGGAAAGGCCGGTTGCGGAGAGGGAGTAGTTTGCCTTCCATCTGCCGTCAAGCTCTATGCCGGCCACGTTGACGGTATTGGTTCCAGCCTTGGCGGAGGTCCACTCGAAGGCATATGCGCCAGTTGTGCCGTCTCCGCCGGCTTCGGGAGAGTCTCCGGCCTTCCAGCCCTCAAGCCGCAGCCTGCCGGAGGCCGCCTTCGTCCCGTCGTAGGTCTTTGATTCGACGCTTTCTAGGGCGGGGGTCAGGGTGGCCTTGCCTATGGCTATTTCAAAGGTTTCCTCCAGGGTGACGCCAGCGTAGCCCGGAGTGTCTATGACATAGGCTATCGTAATGGAGCCGGTTCCGGCGTTCTGCACCGTCTGCGGGTCGCCCTTGAGCTCGAAGCGGCCGACAACCTCGTTCTCGCCCATCTGGGCGACGACGCCCTGCGGCAGGGCCCCGGTTATTACCGCCCCGTTTTCGGTTCCGTAAACGACGCTCCTGCTTATCTTGTCGCCGACATAGTGGCCGACGGTGTAGGAGGCGTCCTCCTTGAAGACTATTTCGCGGGCCGTTACCGTCAGCTCCGCGGCTATATCGCTGTAGTTTGCGCTGCTTATCGTAACGATTATCTTATCCGAGTTCTTGTCTTCCGCCGCGCCGTAGCCGAAGCTCAGGCTCGCCCCGCCGGAAGCCGGCTCCGCGGACGAAACAAAGTTCGCTCCGTCCCCGGCGACCGAGGCCGCGGTTATCCTGGCCCCGGCAAAGCCCTGCTGGGGCAGCCCGGCAAAGGAGGAAAGGGCGAAGCTCCCCGTGCCTGCAGAGCCGTTGAACACCGTTTTTGTCCCGGTCACCGGGCCGGGGTAGGAGGCCTTGCCTATCGAGGCCTTGGCGTCGGCCCCGCTCAGCTCTGTGGCCGAAAGGGTGTAATTGCTTCCCCAGGCGCCGGTCAGCCGGATGTTCTTAACGTTGACGGTGCTCGTCCCGGCATCCGGCGAGGTCCACTCGAAATCGCCCTCGGCCGCCGGCGCATCGCCGTTGACGGCTCCGTCAAGTACTATAGTTCCGCCCGAGGCCGCCTTCGTCCCGTCGTAGGTCTTGGAAGCGACGCCGCCCACCGAGGGGACAAGCTCGGCCTTTCCGATATTCAGGGTTATGACAGGCGACCAGGCCGAGCTTTGGGTGCCCGTGTCAGCCTCGTCCCTGGCCGCAACCTCGCAGACGAAGCTATAGACTCCCGCGCCGACAGTGCCCGGCACCGTCAGCGATGCGGAGGAGCCGCCGTACGGGACGGCCGTTTTGTTCCCGCCCTGCCCGTCGCAGGCGTACCACCGGTATTCATATGTTATTCCCGCTGTTATGTCGTGGGAGGCAGACACGGCCAGCGCCGCGGCCTGACCGTAGGTTGCGGAAACCTGGGTTTCGGCGCTCACCTTCGGCGGGGCAATTTTATACGAAACCGCTACTATGGCGTCGGCCGCCGGCATGGTAAATGAGTATGCCCCACCGGAGGGGAGCAGCTCCTGCGTCCCCAGCATGACCTTGCCAACCTCGTAGCCCTTTGCCGGCGACACGGAAAAGGCCACGCTGTCGCCTGCCCTGGCGGAGGAGGCTATGTCCGCGGTCCCGTGGGCGCTGACGACGGAAAGGGCGTAGTATCTGGTGACGCTCAGCCTCAGGACGGTATACACTCCGCCGCTATAGGCCTTGATGAAGTATTCGCCGCCGGCCGCGCTTTTTGAAACCGTTACCGCGCCGCCCGAAACTGAAACGTCCGTGCCGGAATATGGCTCCGCGCAGCCCGCATCTTTATAAACGGCGTAGCTAAGGGCCGGAACCGCCATCCCGGCGCCATACTGGTCCCTGGCCGAAAAGCCGCCGCTTATGTCGAACGAAAGGTCCTCCGGATCGGAGCTGCGCACGGAAACCGACGCTGCGTTCTGCGAGAAAACCGCCCCGCCGTAAGCTCCGTCGGCAAAAAGAAGATATGCAAGCTCCGGCGCATCCCTGGTTATAGTCAGTTCCTTTACGCCTTCAGTATAGCCCTGAGCCTGGGCCTTTACTGTGTAAACTCCGGCGGAAGCCTGGCTGGTTACGGTGACAACGCCGTCGGCCCCTATGGACACGCCGGTTGTTCCTCCCGAGGGTTCCTTGTTTTCCACTGTCCAATTGACGGTTCTGCCCGGCTCGGGCTCCCCCGCGGCGTCGTAAACCGTGGCGGTAAAGGGAGCGGTCGCGGCGAGGGCGCCCTGCGCTACGGTCGGCACCGCCACGGAAGTCGCGCCGCCGCCGACGACTATTTCGCTCGTTAGTGCGATGTTTATCGACAGGCCGTTTAAGACCGCCGGTATTTCCGCTTTGTTGAAATCGAAGAACCTTGTTTTGTAGTCCGTTGTTTTCAGCAGCGCAAAGCCGGCTGCGTCCGCTTCGGTAACCTTGGTTTTGGCGGTTATCTTAATGCGCACTATCCTGCCGGAGGTTTTGATCACGTTTATATCGTTTTCCTCGTCGTAGGCATAAATGCCTTTTTCCGAGGCCCAGAACAGGCCTATCACCCCTTCGGCGTAGGCCGTGTTTGCAGTGGGCGAGCAGTCCTGCGGCACCGCGGTCCCCACGGTGAACTTGGAGCTGTCGTAGCCTATGAACATATCGAAGGAGCAAAGCGAATTTTCCAATGCGCCTGGATTGTTCGCAAAATCCACCCACAGGTAAAAAGAGCCGCCGGGCAAGACCTTCGTAACCGGGGTATTCCCCGCCAAGTCGCCGGTAGCCCTGAGGCTGACGGTCAGGCTTTCTCCTTCGGCCAGCGCCCACGCGGGGAACAGGCCGAAAACCATCAGAACCGCCAGCAGCAAGGACAAAGTCTTTTTCATTCTTTTCATATTCTTCTCCCTATTGCCAGGTCGCTATCAATTTGGCGGCGTATTTAAGTATCTGCAGAGCGTCCGTCGAGCTTACGGAGCCGTCCCCCGTAACGTCCGCCGCCAAGCGCTGCCTTTCGGTCGGCGTGTCAAGCTTCGCCGCGATTTTAAGCGCCATCAGCGCGTCCAACGAGTTTATGCTTCCGTCGTTGTTCACATCGCCGAGGGTGTATGGCGTATAGTAGCCGTACTCGGCAAGCTTCAGCAGCCCGCCGGCTTCGGTTATATACACCTTCCCTCCGGAAACGACGCTCATGGGGTATACATTGAACTCCACAACGCTTCCGGCTGCCTCGGCCTGGTCTATGTACATTATGGTGTCCTCCGTGGGCGTCGTTTCGCCGCCCTTTAAAACGAATATCACATAGCTCTTTCCGGGTAACGCGGCGCTGTAGGTGATTTTGAAGCGCACCCCGTCGGGGTAGACTCCAAACTCGTCCGGCACGCTCTCCGTCGTACCGTCGGCCATGTACACAGTTACCGCCGTTGTTCCCGGATCGGCGACGGCAAGCCCGCTTATTCCCGTATTTTCCGAATAGTCCGCCGCCAGCGCGGCCAGACATAATAAAACGGAAAAACACAGCGCGAAAAACGCAATCCTCAAATGCTTCATCAGTCTTTCCCCCAGTAAATGCTGTCTGTATTTATATCAACTGAATCTCTCCAGATAACGCGCGATAATAGCCGCAACCTGCGCTCTTGTGGCCGGGCTCTTCGGCGAAAGCTCGGTTTCCGTCACGCCGTTTATTATTTTGTGGTAGACGGCCCAATACATGGGCTCCCTTCCCCATTCGGCCAGCTCTGCGCTGTCGGCATACAGGCCGTCGTAGATTGCGCCCAGCAAGGCCGCCTCCCCGGAAACGCCCCCGCTGTAGCGGAAGAGCATGGCCGCCAGCTCCTGCCTGGTCACAGGGCTGTCCGGCGAAAAGCTCAGGCCGCCCGTGCCCTTTATGTAGCCCTTTTCCGAAGCCCAGGCCGCCGCCTTTTCATACCATGCAGCCCTTATGTCCCTGAAGCCGCTCGCTCCGGAGGATTCGGGCTTTCCCGCCATCCTCCAGAGGACGACGGCAAACTGCGCCCTCGTCATGTTGTCGTCCGGCCTGAAGCGCCCGTCCTCAAAGCCTGTCATCAGGCCAAGGCCCGCCGCCTTTTCTATATAGGGAGCGGCCCAGTGCCCGGCTGTGTCGGCAAACAGATATGCGGGGCTGTTCAAGCCGCCGGAGCCCGTGGCGGCGCCGCCGGAACCCGGCCCCGGATTTGCGCCGGGAGACGAACCGGAATTTGCGCCGCCGCCTCCGCCCGAGCCGCCGGCGCCGGATGTTGCGTCTACAGCGGCGACACTGTCGGCAAGCGCGGTATAGGCCAGCTCGTTGTAATCAATGTCGCAAAAGGCCTCCACGTCTACGGACAGGCGCGCCTCGCCCTTCCCGATGACCTTGAAGGTAAGCGCCGCAAGGGGCCCGTCGCCCCGTATCTCGTCCGTCGTGGCGGCGGCCACCGTTATCGCCCCGTCGTCCTCGGAGTTGCAGGCGGTTATCGCCGCTTTTTTCAGCAGCTCCCCCAGCCGGCAGCCTGTGCAGGAGAGAACGGCCGTATCGTATACGAGGTCGAACTGGAGTGCCGCAAAGCCGGGATTCTCCGCAAGGCTCACCGTAACAGTCAGCGTGTCGCCGACGGCCGGGCTGAGCCCTCCCGCCGCGCAATAAATACGCGCCGCGCCGGCTGCCAGGGCCGGCGCGGCGCAGTTGACAAACGGAATCAGTACCGCCAGCGCGAGCGCAAGCGAGACTGCCTTTACGCATCGTGTTGTTTTAGCGATTAATCCGTTGAGCTTCATAAACTCTCCATTCCGGTTTAAGTGAAGTTTACAATTTATTTTCAAATAATCCATTTTTTATTTATTATACCGCCAAATAATATTTATTTCAACTCTTTTCTTTATCTGCTCGCGGCGGATAGGCGTCAATAAATATTCGTAATTTTAACTTGCCTATATGCGCATATTTATTATAATGATTATATTTTAATTTTTCTGTTCATAACCGCCCCGGCAGGGCTTTTAGGCGTTTTTTTCTTCGAATCGGTTGCCCTGGGGCCCGGCCTGTGCTATATTTTTCATAATACAGGAATGGAGGCAAGCGATGCTTAGACCCGAAAAGGATTCTTTAGGCGTCGTCTACGTGGACGACTCGAAATATTGGGGCGCGCAGACCCAGAGGAGCCTTGAAAACTTCGACATAGGCGCGGAGCTGATGCCCCCCGAAATAATCCGGGCCTACGCCGTTTTGAAAAGGGCGGCCGCGCAGGCCAACGCCGCCCTCGGCGTTTTGAGCGCCGAAAAGGCGGAGCTGATAGCCCGCGTCTGCGGGGAGATAAGCGAGGGCAGGCTGGACGGGGAGTTCCCCCTCCATGTCTGGCAGACCGGCAGCGGCACCCAGACCAACATGAACCTGAACGAGGTCATAGCCAACCGCGGCAACGAGCTTGCCGGAAAAAAGGCGCTGCACCCAAACGACGACGTAAACCGCAGCCAAAGCTCCAACGACACCTTCCCCGCCGCCATGCGCATGGCCGCCGCCATAAGCGTGCGCGAAAGGCTGCTGCCAGCGCTGGACGGACTTGCCGCCTCGCTTTCGGAGCTTGAGGCTAAATACCCGGAAATAATCAAGGTGGGGCGCACGCATTTGCAGGACGCCGTGCCCATACGCTTTTCACAGGAGGTCAGCGGTTGGCGGGCCATGCTGGAAAAGAGCCGCCGCTATATTGAGGCCAATATGGAGGGCCTTTACGAGCTGCCTCTGGGCGGCACCGCCGTAGGCACCGGGCTCAACGCCCCCCGCGGCTTCGACACGGCCGCCGCCTCGGCCATAGCCGCTCTTACGGGCCTGCCCTTTATAGCCGCGCCCAACAAGTTCCACGGCTTGACCAGCCTGGACGCCTTTGTGGCTGCCCACGGAGCTTTGAAGGCCCTGGCGGCCGACCTGATGAAGATAGCCAACGACGTGCGCCTTCTCGCCTCGGGGCCCCGCTGCGGCATAGGCGAGCTGACCATACCGGAAAACGAGCCGGGCAGCTCGATAATGCCGGGCAAGGTCAACCCCACCCAGTGCGAGGCCGTAACGATGGTAGCGGTGCAGGTCATGGGCAACGACGCCGCCATAGGCTTTGCCGCCTCGCAGGGCAACTTCGAGCTGAACGTGTTCCAGCCGGTTTGCGCCTACAATTTTCTCCAGTCGGCAAGGCTTCTGGCCGACGCAATGGCCTCCTTCAACAAAAACTGCGTCTCCGGCATCCGGCCCAACGCCGCCGCGATGTCGGCCTATCTAGAAAAATCCCTCATGAGCGTAACCGCGCTGAACCCCATAATAGGCTACGACAGGGCCGCAAAGACCGCCCAATACGCCTTCAGGGAGGGCGTCACCCTCGCAGAGGCCGCCGAAGCGCTGGGCTTCATGTCGAGGGAGGAAGCGCTGAAGGCCCTTGACCCCGCAAAAATGGTTTGAAAGCGCGCTGCGCGCGCAAGGCGGCCGGCTCGACTGCGGTTCGTCGGCGGGATTTCCGGATTTGCGGCGGGCGGCCGGCATCTTTTAAGAACGGTTTACGCGCGCCCGCGCCTGGAGGTGAGACTGCGGCCCTTTTTGTGCTTATTGCGTAAATCATGCAGCATCGTCATATTGATTTGGGAGGAAGGACATGAAAAGGCTTATCGTTTTTATTTTGATCTTGGCTTTTGCCGCATCGCTTGCCGGCTGCGGCGCTAAGAAAAGCCTGACCGAAAAAGTTGAGGATGCGGCTGCGGAAAAGGCCGCGGAGGCGATTGCGGAAAAGGCTCTTGAGAAGTCCGCCGGAGGGGACGCAGACGTCGATATAGACGGCGAAAATGCGGCCATAAAGGGCGAGGACGGCTCGGTGCTTACCGTGGGCGAGAGCGAGTGGCCGAAGTCGGAACTGGCAAAAAGCGTGCCCGAATTCAAGAGCGGCAAAATAACCGGCGCCTACGACAGCGAAAATTACATAATGGTGACGCTCGAGGAGGTCGAAAAGGCCGACGCCGACGCCTATCTGGAGAAAATAAAGGAGGACTTCGACCAGGAGGCCACGGAGAACACCGCCGACGACTACTTCAGCTACGGGGCCAAAAACGAGGACGGGCTGAACCTGCTGCTGCTGTATTCCGACAGCACCCTTACGCTAACCATAACAAAGGAAAGCTGAAGGCCGTGCCGTTTCGGCGCGGCGCGCAAAAAAAGACGGGACGAGGCCTCGTCCCGTCTTTTTATTCAAAGCAGGCCCTTCAAATACTCGATCTGCCTTTCCACCGATTCGGGGGCGGGCCCGCCCTCCGTTTTCCGCCTTGACACGCAGCTTTCCAGACTTATGGCCTCGTACAGGTCGGCTCCGAAAAGCTCGCTGTGCCCGGCGTATTTTTCAAGGGGGAAGGTCTCCAGCGTCAGCCCCGAGGCTATGCACTCGGCCACTATCCGCCCCACCAGCTTATAGGCGCTCCTGAAGGGAAGCCCCTTTTTAACCAGATAGTCGGCCAGGTCCGTGGCGTTTATGAAGCCCTCGGCGGCGGCCCTCCTCATGCTTTCCGCGTTCACCGTCATTGTTGAAAGCATGGGCGCGAGTATGCCCAGGCAGGCCTTTGCTGTGTCGAAGCTGTCGAATATGGCCTCCTTGTCCTCCTGCATGTCCTTGTTGTAGGCAAGCGGCAGGCCCTTCATTACCGTAAGCAGATTGACAAGGTTGCCGTAGACGCGGCCGGTCTTTCCGCGTATGAGCTCTGCCATGTCTGAATTCTTCTTCTGCGGCATGATGGAGGAGCCTGTGGTGTACGCGTCGTCCATCTCTATGAATTTAAACTCCCAGCTTGTCCAAAGTATGAGCTCCTCGGCCAGCCTCGACAGGTGCGTCATCAGCAGGGCCAGGGCCGCGCCGAGCTCCACGCAGAAATCCCTGTCGGACACCGCGTCCAGGCTGTTAAGGCACACCCCGTCGAAGCCCAGGCGCTCGGCCGTCATGCGCCTGTCTATGCCGTAGGTTGTGCCCGCCAGGGCGCAGGCCCCGAGCGGCGAAACGTTCATGCGCCTCGCCGCGTCCTCAAGCCTTCCCAGGTCGCGCGCGAGCATCATGCCGTAGGCCAGCATATGGTGCGCGAAGGTCACCGGCTGCGCCCTCTGCAAATGGGTGTAGCCGGGCATAATCGTTTCCTTATGCCTCCCGGCCAGCTCAACAAGGACGGCTATAACGGCCTTTATGAGCCTCGCGGTTTCCTCCGCCTCGCCCCTCAGATAGAGCCGCGTGTCCAGAGCCACCTGGTCGTTGCGGCTGCGGGCGGTATGGAGCCTCTTTCCGGCCTCCCCGGCCCTGGCGGTCAGCTCGGCCTCGACGAACATATGTATGTCCTCCGAGGACGGGTCGATTTCCAGCCTGCCGGACTCCAGGTCGGCCAGTATGCCCTCCAGCCCCGCCATTATCTTTTCCGCATCGTCGGCCGGTATTATGCCGCGGGCGGCCAGCATGGCCGCGTGGGCCATGCTGCCCGCTATATCCTCGCGGAACATGCGCCCGTCTATCCCGACGGAGGAATTGAAATCGTCGGCGGCGGCGGCCGTCCGCTTGGACGAGCGCCCTTCCCAAAGCTTAGGCATGGCTTATCTGCCCCGTTCCCTGTCGAGCATGGCCTGCACCTTGACGGGCAGCCCGAACAGGTTAATGAAGCCCTCGGCGTCCTTCTGGTTGTAGTCGGACTTGTCGAAGGTGGCTATCTTCTCGGAATAAAGGCTGAAGGGGCTCCATACCCCGGCGTTTATGACGTTGCCCTTGTAGAGCTTGAGCCTTACCTTGCCGGTCACCCTTTCCTGCGTCTTGTCCACGAAGGCGGCCAGAGCCTCCCTGAGCGGTGTGTACCACTGCCCGTTGTAGATAAGCTCGCCGTAGGTTATGGCCAGCTCCCGCTTCTTGTGCGAGGTGAGCTTGTCTAGGCAGACGGTTTCAAGGGCCTTGTGGGCATGGTAGAGTATCGTGCCGGCGGGCGTCTCGTATACTCCCCTGCTCTTCATGCCCACCAGCCTGTTCTCCACCAGGTCCAGCAGGCCTATGCCGTGCTTCCCGCCTATGGCGTTGAGCTTATATATAATATCGGCAGCCTTCATGCGCTCGCCGTTGAGGGCGCAGGGAACGCCCTTTTCAAAATCTACGGAAACGTATTCCGGCTCGTCGGGCGCCTTGAGGGGCGAAACGCCAAGCTCGAGGAAGCCCTCCTTTTCGTACTTCGGCTCGTTGCCCGGGTCCTCAAGGTCCAGCCCCTCGTGGGACAGGTGCCAGAGGTTCTTGTCCTTTGAGTAATTTGTGGTCCTGCTTATTTTCAGGGGTATGTTGCGGGCCTCGGCATAGTCTATCTCCTCGTCCCTGGAGGCGATAGACCACTCGCGCCAGGGCGCTATTATCTTCATGTCCGGGGCGAAATGCTTGATCGTCAGCTCGAAGCGCACCTGGTCGTTGCCCTTTCCGGTGCAGCCGTGGGCTATGGCGTCGGCCCCCTCGGCCAGCGCTATCTCCACCAGCCGCTTGGCTATGACGGGCCGGGCCAGAGAGGTGCCCAGCAGGTAGCCCTCATAGTCCGCGCCCGCCTTAAGCGCCGGGATTATGAAATCGTTTACAAATTCGTCCTTCAGGTCCTCAATGTAGAGCTTTGACGCGCCGGTCTTTATGGCCTTTTCCTGAAGCCCCTCCAGCTCGTCGCCTTGGCCCACGTCGGCCGCCACGGCTATGACCTCGCAGCCCTCGTAGTTTTCCTTCAGCCAGGGTATTATAATGGACGTATCCAGCCCGCCGGAATACGCCAGAACTATCTTTTTGTATTTTCCGCCCATTTGCATATGCCTTCCTTCCGATAGAATATGCGCTAATATACATTACATTTGAATAAATGTCAAGAGAATTTTGCAATACGGGAATAATTATTCATATGGCATGAAAATACGGCCCGCGGGCGGCGGCTTTGGCGGGTCTCGCCGCGGCTGAGCGGCGCGTGTTGACACGCGCTGGAAAAGGCCGTATTATTTTAATATGTATATTTTCCGGCTTATCGACATAAACCAATTCGGGGAAGCGGATTATCTTTCAAGCCTTGAGCGCATGTCGGAGGGCAGGCGCTCAAGGCTTGAAAGGCTGCGCTCCGAAGCGTCCAGGCGGCTCATGGCGGCAGGCGACCTGCTTGCCCGGCTTCTTGCCTCGGAGCTTGCCGGGGCGCGGCCGGAAGCGCTCACGGTTGAAAGCGGCGAAAACGGGAAGCCGCATATAAAGGAATGTCCCGTGTATATTTCCATATCCCATTCGGGCTCCTTCGCCATGGCTGCGGCCTCGCTCCGGCCCGTCGGCGCGGACATAGAGAGGCTGAGGCCGCTCAGGCCGGAGGTTGCGCGCCGCTTCTGCTCCGGAGAGGAGCTGGCCTATCTGCTTTCCGACGAAGCGCTTTATGAACGCCGGGCCGCGGCGCTCTGGACCATGAAGGAGGCGTACGGAAAAATGACGGGCGCGGGCGTCTTTGCGCCCGGCGGTTTTGCCGCCTCCTTTTCGGGCGGCGAGCCGGTAACCGATTACGGGGCCTACGCCTTTTATTTTCCGCAGCCGCCGGAGGGCTATGCGGCCTGCGTCTGCGTCGGCGGGCCGGCTTCTTGATATGTAGGGCGGGATGAAGGCATCCCGCCTTTTTGTCACAGGCAGGGCGTCGCGCAGTCCTGCGAAAGCCGCACGTCTATCGCGGCCGAGGCGGGCAGGCCGTCCGTGCCCTGATAGACTATGGAGCCGAGGTTCAGCGGCGTCACCGCAGTTACGGCGTTGGTCACCGCAGCCGCGCCGACGGCCGAGCTTGAAACCAGCGTATAGCTCAGGGTCTTCATAAAGCTGCCGCCCAGCGGCACGAGCACGTTCCTGCATATGACGTCTAAATCAAGGGGCCCGGCGAGGTCGGCGCCTGCCGGCACGGGCGTCGAGGTTCCGGCGTAGTAGGCCTCGCAGCCGACAAAGCTCGGGAAGCGCAGGGTGACGCCGGCCGGTATCCTCAGTCTGTCGTAAACGTCCACGACAACGTCCGGCGAGTTTCCGACTCCGCCGAGAGTAAACACAAAGGAGCCCGTGCTGCCGTCCGTCTGGCAGCATTTCACGGCCCTCAGCCTTACGGCCTCGAGGCCGGCGACGCAGGCGGCCGTGGACTCCGTGCCGGAGGCGTAGGCCCGCGCTAGGTTTGCTATAGAATACGCTCCGGGCGCGGATATGCCGGTTATCGGAATGGAATAGGTCACGGTCACCCTGCCCCCGGCCTCGATGGCGCCGAGCTGCCCGCTTATGACTATGCGGCCCGGCACGCTCGCGTCCACGTCCAACGGCGGCGAAACCGTGACGGCGCCGGCCGAAAGCTGGGGTGGCAGCACAATTGTGTCCTCATAGAACACCTGGCTAAGTGCGCCTTCGCCAACGTTGTCAACATGGACGGAGTACTGCAGCGCCGCCTGGTTGGACACTATGGAAACCAAGCAGCTTTTGGAAACAAGCAATCTTCCGTCCGGGACGCAGCCGGGCACGACGTAGCAGCCCGAGCAGCCGAATTTGTACACGGCCGTCGCGGCCTTGACGCTGATCGGCTGGGCCGCCTCCGGGTAGTTTCCGATTATTCCTATCCTGTAAACGACGCACACGCCCTTGTCGTAGCGCCCCGAGGACTCTATCTTCAAAAAGACCGTCCCGTTTGGCGCAGTCCCGAAGTTAGGGTCGGTTTTTATAAGCTCGAAGGCCGCCGGGGAAAAGGGCCCGCAGCCGTCCACCTGTTCTTCGACGGTTATGTTGCCGGGGTTTATCTCGGCGCATATGGGTATCCCTATCCCGCTGATGCCACGGGTGGCCTGGGCGCAGTCGGTGATAAACTTGTAGGTCCAGTAGGAGCGGTTGAGGGACGCAACATAGGCCGGGTTGTTGACGACCGAGCCGTCCGGCAGCGTCTGGCACAGAGGCTGGGCCACGGAAATGCCGTTCAGCGTCCCGCAGCAGCAGAGGTTTTGATGGGGCAAGCACTGGCAGGCTTGCGCTGGATTGGCCATGTCGATTCTCCTGTCGCATAAAGTAAGGCCGAGCCTCGGGTGCTTCCCGTTCCCGAAACTCAGCCTCCTAATTATTTTATGCGCCTCGAACCGAAGGGTTCATTGGGCCGGCGGTTCAATGGCGCCGAACCCCGCTCAGATCGATTTGCGCGGCGACCAGCTCGCCGCTCTCCACGGCCCCCTTAAGCGCGTCATAGACGGCGTTGACGAGGCCCGCCGATGAAAAGGTCGCCCCGGAAACCGTGTCCACCTCCAGCGTTTGCCCGTCCTTTATCTCATCCAGCACGGACAGGGCCCGGTTAAAATACCGCTCCGTTTCGTTTTCGTCCAATACGGAAATGCCCGTCACCTGCCCGCCGGACACCGTGACGGACACCCTTATCGGCCCGTTGAAGCCCTCGGCCGAGCCCTCGTATGCCCCGTCCCTCAGGACCGCGCCGGAAAAGCCCGCCTGTTCCGCTTCGGCGGCGTCGCTTTCCGCGGCCGCTTCCCCGGCGGCGTGCGAGCCGCCGAGCGCCTCGGCTATCCTGTCGTCGACGGCAATGCCGACGTCGGCCACGTGCGCGACGACAAGGCAGACAAGCAGCGCCGTCAAAGCCCTGTGCGCCGGCAGCCAGAGCCTTTTCAGGCGCTTTCTGAAAACGTAGGTCAGGGCCAGGAGCAGGACTGCGATAAAGCAGGCCGTGCCCCAGTTCAATTCAAACAGCTCGGGGGCGGCGGTCATGCCGCCGAGGGCGGTTCCCGCCGGGTTTCCCGCAAAAACGCCGTGGAGCAGGCCTGCGGCCAGCAGCGCCCAGCCCAGCTTCCTGTGCCCGCGCGAAAAGGCGCGGTTCAACTTCGGGCCGCCGTATTTTCTCACAAGGTATTTTGCGGCCGTAAGCGCGGCCAGCAAGACGCTGAGCCACGCCAATATCAAGCTTATAAGCATTTTCCACTCTCCCGCATAATATGGTTTCAGCTTATGCGGGAAAAATGAATACAGGTGAAAAAAAGCGTAACTTTATTGTTAATTTCGCGGGCCCGCCCTGCGGCGCTTTCATTTCGGCGGCTTCTAGCTTGCCGCTTCTTCAAACTTGAAGATAAAAAGGCTGGACTCCAGGCTGAATATGCCCCTGGCGTCGGCGCTTATTTCAATCGGCTCCGTATCGTCCGTTATTTTTATCCGCTCCTCCCCGGACGCCCCGTCCCAGACGTACAGGCCCCAGTTGGGATGGGGCTTGCCGTCGGCGCTGTAGGCCGGGTCGCTCATGTCCGCCTCCAGCACCGTAAGCACCGCTCCCGGATAGTGGGATATGACCGTGTAGGTCCACTTGCCGCCCCCGTCGTCGGTCATGCTCTCGGTTCTCTCGGAGGCGACGCCGCTGAGCTGGAACTTGAAACCGCCGTACTCGTAGGTCCGCGTTTCGCCCACAGGGGCGGCGCTTTCCGCGGGCGGGGTCTGGGCCGCGCCCTCCTTTTTTTCCGCGCAGCCGGCCGCGAGGCAGGCAAGCGCCGCGGCGGCGCAGAGGCAGATCAAAAGCTTTCTTCTCATTTTCCGCTCCTTTCCCCGCGCCTCCACGCCGACGCGGACGCCGTTGGTATGGAAACCTAATAACAAAAAGCCCCAATCATCGCGATGACTGAGGTTTCCTGGAGCGGGCGACGAGGCTCGAACTCGCTACCTCCACCTTGGCAAGGTGGCGCTCTGCCAAATGAGCTACGCCCGCAGCTTGCGCTTGCGGATTACCCTCCGGATAATCCGCAAGGCCGCCCTTGAATTTTGGTGCCTCCGGTCGGAATCGAACCAACGACACGAGGATTTTCAGTCCTCTGCTCTACCAACTGAGCTACAGAGGCATATTGGCGACCCAGAACGGGCTCGAACCGTCGACCTCCAGCGTGACAGGCTGGCGTTCTAACCAACTGAACTACTGGGCCTTATCAGGTTGAAAGTGGTGGGAACAACAGGGCTCGAACCTGTGACCCCATGCTTGTAAGGCATGTGCTCTCCCAGCTGAGCTATGCTCCCCTAAGCCGGACCCCTTGCCGCTTGATGCCTTCCGTGCGGCGCGAATTGAATTTTACAACAGACAGGGGGGATTGTCAACAGCTTTTTTTATTTTTTGCAGACGAAAAACAGCCTGTCCTCGCCCTCCGCAGCCTCCCTCAAGGGCAGGCCGCCGCAAATTTCCACCTCGGCGAAGCCGACCTTTTTCAGCATTTCCCGAAGCTCCGCCGGCGTATAATCGTATTCGGCATGCTCCTCGTATTCCCTCCGCCAGAGCCCGCCGCGCCCGGCCTCGCGCAAAAAAATATCCATGGCGAAAACGCAGCGCCTCTCCTCCCTGATATAGTCGGCCCTCCAGACGCAGTATACCCCCTCGGCCTCGTCCACATAGGTTTCCCCGTCCATGCGGCCAAACTTCTCCGGCGTATTTATGTCAAAAACAAAGACGCCGCCTCTTTCAAGGAAAAGAGACACCCTCCGGAAGGCTTCCCCGACGCTTTCCGGCGCGATATAGTTGACGCCGTCCATGGAGCAGACCGCCGCCTGCACGGTGCCGTACAAATCCAGCTCCTCGGCCGCCTGGTTTATGAAAACGGGCGGCACGCCTCCGCTGAAGGCGGCCTTCCTCCCCTCGGCCACCGCCAGCATATCACAGGATATGTCGGCGCCTATCACCTCAAAGCCCCTTTCCGCAAGCAGGAAGGAGAGCCGCCCCGTCCCGCAGGCCAGATCCAGAACGGTATCCACCCTGATATCGGCGGAGCGGAAAAGGCTCTCGCAGCACTCGGCCCAAAGGCGGTACTCGCCCTCGGGCATCAGGCTGTCGTAATATCGGGCAAGGCTGCCATACTCGTTCAATCCTCCGACGTTTCCTCCAATCTCTGGAAGGCCAGGGCGTAGCCTCCGGCGCCGTACTGCAGGGAGCGGTTTACGCGGCTTATTATGGCGCTGCTGGCGCCTGTCTTTTCCATGATGGCGTTGTAAATGAGGCCCTCGCTTAGGAGCTTGGCCACCTCGAAGCGCTGCTCCATGGCCATGATCTCCGTAATGCTGCAAAGATCCTCGAGGAAGCGGCGGATCTCGTCCTCTGTCTTCATCGTGAGGAGCGCCTTATACATCTGCGTTTCGGCGATGCGCCTGTTGTTTTTTTTCATGTGCTGCTACCGTCCCTTCCGCGGCTTGTTGTTTTTATCGGACCGCGCTGCGCTGCGTTTAAATTGTAGCACATTACTCTACTAATGTAAAGTTTTATATGGATGCTTTGTACACTATGGCCTATAACGCCAAGGGCGGGCTTTGCGGAGGCGATATGCTTGAGCTATGAAATAAGCTTTACGAACGCGGACTTCGAGCTGCGCCATGGCGGAAAAGCCTGCGTATCCTGCCGCTTTTCGCGCCCGGTCTTCGCCGGCCCCGGCGCCCGTAGGCTGAACCTATACTGCTCCCGCTTCTTTGCCGTCCTGAAATGCTTCTGCCAAAAGCGGCTCCTGCCCCTGGCCGCCGAAGCTCCGCAGAGCGGGCGCGGTCCGGTTGCCGTCAGGGCCGGCTGCGCGGTGATGAGCAACGACGAGGGCTGCCTCAGCCTTTGCTTCGACGTGTCGCTGGGCAAGGGCCCGCCCCGCCGCTACGCCTCGAACTGGGATCCGGAAACGGGCTTCCCCCTTTCGGCTCGGCGCATAGCCGGCGCGGGGCGCGGGGCGCTGGCGGCCCGCGTAGCCGAGCAGATCGACGGCCGCTCCGGTCCGGGACGGAGCATATATTATAAGGATTATAAAAGGCTGATAAAAAGGCGCCTGTCTTTGGACAATCTGTTTGTCAGGGACGGCCGGGCCTATATTTTTTTCCAGCCCGGCGAGCTGGCCCCGCCGCTGGAGGGACTCCAGCTTTTCCCTCTGGGGCCGGCCCGGCGCGGAGCGTCAAACCGCGGCAAGAAAGCGGCCGAGAAAAGCTTTCTCAACGGCGTTTTGCATATTGTAAAGCGGCCGCCCGGGTGATATAGTTTTTCTTAAGGCGCGCCGGCCCGGGCCGGCGCCCCGCCGCATACAAGGCGCGCCGCCCGCCCATAGGCGGCAGCCGCGGGTCAAGCGCCTGCGCCGCGGCTACGGAGCTTATATTATGCGCAGATCGAAATTCAGCTTTATTATTGCGGCGGCACTGCTGCTTGCCGCTTTTGTTTTCTTACCCTCCTGCTCGGCCCTGACCGGCCCTCCCCCCTCCGCCCCGGAGCCTACGGCCGAGCCGACGGTTGAGCCTACGCCCGAGCCTACGGCCGAACCGACGGTTGAGCCTGCTTCCGAGCCTACTGCCGAGCCTACGCCCGAAACGACGCCCGAAACGACGCCTGAAACGGCCCCCGAAACGGCGCCCGAGCCCGCCGGCGAAAACGAAGCTTCGGACACGGTGCTCAGAGGCTCGGAGGACATGGGGCAGGAGTATGTAGACGGCATAACCTTCCTCGGCGATTCAACGACCTACGGCATGAAATACTACGGCGTGCTCAGCGGCGGGAAGGACACGAAGCAGGTGTGGACCCCCTCCAACGGCACCTTCACTCTTTCCTACCAGAGCTTTATAAGCATCGTCTACCCCGAGGACGGGACGGAGCTGCCCATCAGGGACGCGGTTAAGCTGAAAAAGCCCGCCATGATGATAATAACCCTCGGGGTCAACGGCGTTTCCTTCATGGACGAGGACTATTTCAAGTCCGAATACAAGGACCTCGTTTCGGATATAATGGAAATCAGCCCCGAAACGAAGGTCATATTGCAGTCGATTTTTCCGGTGGCCTCAAATTACGACAAGCTCGACAAGATCAACAACGACAAGATAACCAAGGCAAACGCCTGGGTGCTGGAGGTGGCCGAGGAAACGGGCGCCAAATATCTGGACACCATTTCCGTGCTCATGGGAGACGACGGCTATCTGATAAGCCAATACCAGAACGGGGACGGCATGCACCTGAACACCGACGGCTTCAAAACGGTGCTGGAATACATCCGGACCCACGGCTGGAAGTAAAACGGGAGGTGACTGAAATGGCAAGAAAAATGCCTCTCATATTGATTGCCATGCTCGCGCTTCTTTTTTCCGTCTCCTGCGCGAAAAAGGAAGCCTACCGCGACGACGTGCCGATGGACGAGCTTTCGGCCGCCGTCGAGGAGGGGCTGGACGCCTCGGGCCTGGCCGCGATGGAGGAAAGCTACCTCAAGGGGGCCATGAAGCTGGACACCTCGCTTTTTGCCGACTACGTAGTCAAGATTAACGCCTACGGCGTGAACATAGACGAATACGGCATTTTCAAGGCAAAGGACGAGGACTCGGCCGCCTCCGTGAAACAAGCCGCCGAGGACTACCTTAAGCTCCGCAGGGACACCTGGATGGACGAATACATGCCGGAGGAAAAGCCGAAGCTGGATTCGGCCCGCGTGGAGGCGCGCGGCCTGTACGTGATGTACGCCATACTGTCCGACGACCAGAGGGACAGGGCCTTCGAGAGCTTTGAAAGCGCTTTGAAAAAATAGGAACGGCATGAATAATCTGGGCCTCCCGTCAAAGAATATATCACGCCGATATATCTTTACGGGAGGTTCGATCATGAAGAAATTCAAATCCATATTGGCGCTCTTCCTCTGCGCCCTCACCCTGGCGGCCGCCGCCTACGCGGTAGACGTGCAGACGGTAAGCGCCGCGGTCAAGACCAACGGAGCTCCGGTGGCCCAAAATATCAGCCTCAAGACATACAGGTCCGTTTCCGTTCAGGGCGTCTTCCAGGCAGTGGATCCGGAGGGCGACCTGCTCAGCTTCCGGCTGGCCTCCGAACCGGAGAAGGGAACCGTGTCCGTCAGCGGAGACAGGTTCGTCTACACCCCCCGCGAGGGCAAAAAGGGCAAGGATTGCTTTTCCTACGTCGCCATAGACGAGCCCGGCAACGTGTCCAAGGAAGCGCTTGTCACCGTCCAGATAGAGAAGCAAAGCGCAAAAATATGCTATACGGACATGGCGGGAAACGGCGCGGCCTATAACGCCGTCAAGCTTTCCGAATACGGCGTTTTTACCGGCGAGAAGCTGGCCGACGGCTACCACTTCAACCCGGGGCAGGCCGTGACGCGAGGCGAGTTCCTTACGATGTGCGCGGCTGTGTCCGGCCTTGAACCCCTGTCGGGCATAACAAGGACCGGCTTTTCCGACGACGAGGCTATATCCCTGTGGCTCAAGCCCTATGTCTCCGCCGCCCTCATGTCGGGCGTAATACAGGGCTACGCCACCGACAGCGGCGGCATAGTCTTCTCTCCGGACATGCCCGTCACCCTGGCCGAGGCCGCCGTAATGCTCAACAACGCGCTCGGCATAAGCGACGTAATAAGGACCTCCGCGGGCTGGAGCGAGGAGTCCGTGCCCGCCTGGGCCAGGCAGGCGGCCGTCAATCTCTACGCCTGCGACGTCTACACCCGCTCCGACTTCGACTCCGGCAAGACCCTCACCCGCGCCGACGCGGCCGAGCTGCTCTCAGCCGCAATAGACCTCATCGAGGCCAGGAAGGACAAGGGCTCGCTGCTGAGCTGGGCCTTCTAGCCGCCCAAAGGCGCGCCGGCGCGAAGCCCTCCCGAACCGCATATGCTGGCTCGGGAGGGCTTTATGTGAGAAAAATCATCTATAACAGGGCGGCGGCCTCGGCCTATGCCCGCCGCTGGGCCCTGTCGCGCAACCCCGCCTTCCTGGACTTCGACGGGCTGGGCGGGGACTGCACCAATTTCGTGTCCCAATGCGTCTACGCCGGCTGCGGCGTGATGAACTACTCGCCGCGGGGCGGCTGGTTTTACATAAGCCCAGCCAGCCGCTCCCCCTCGTGGACGGGCGTTGAGCCTTTCTACGCCTTCATAACCTGCAACACCGGGGCCGGGCCCTACGGCGTACCGGTTTCGGGGCTTGAGGCCGGGCCGGGAGACATAGTGCAGCTCGGCGGCGTGGACGGCCCGTTTTACCACACGCTGTTCATACTGTACGTCTCCGGCGGCGAAACCTACGTCGCCGCCCATACATACGACGCGCTTGAGCGCCCTTTGTCAAGCTACCGATACGCCAGGGCCCGTTTCGCGCATATCCTCGGGGCAAGGGCTCCGGGCCCGCCCTGAGCGCCCTCAGCCCTTCCGCTTATCCGCCGGCCCGGCGCTCGGGGCGACGAAAACGGTCCTGTAATCAGTATAAATCACCATGCCCGTCCTTCCGCCGGGCATTTTTTTCACGTTGCGGACCCTGGTATAGTCCACCGGCGCCTTGGACTCGTTCCTTGCCTTTGAATACCAGGCGGCCAGCGCCGCCGCCTCAAGGATGGTCGCGGCGTCGTCCTCGGCGCAGCGGGCTATGACGTGGCTGCCGTGCGTCCTTTGCGCGTGCAGCCAGATGTCGTTTTTGCCGGCCTCCTTCAGCGTAAGCCTCTCGTTCTGCGCGTTGTTCCTGCCGACGAGTATCTCGGCCCCCGTCGAGGAGACAAACCTCAAGGGCCGCGAAGTCGAGGGGCCGCTTTTTTTCTTTCCCCCGCCCCGCTCGGCAATATAGCCCTCCTCGGCAAGCTCGCGCCTTATTTCCTCCAGATCCCTTTCTCCGTCGGCCCGCTCCAGCTCCTCCAGCACGCTCTCCAGATACTCGAGCTCGGTGCGCGCCTCCTCTATCTGGCCTCGCAGGATTTTTTCGGCGTTTTTCGCCTTCGCGTAGGCCTTGTAATATTTTTCCGCGTTCTGCTGCGGCGACAGGCGCGGCTCCAGCGGTATCTCCACAGCCGCCGGCGGGTCGCTCCAGAAGTCCTCCGCGCGGAGCAGCGAGTCGCCCTTTTTTATCCTGTATATGTTGGCCTTTATTATGTCGCCCCTGCGCCTGAGCCGCTCCCTGTCCCCGGCCGCCCTCAGCTCCTCCAGCCTTAGCGCCAGCTTCCTTGCGGCCCGGTCGCGCCTGCTTTTTACGCTTTTTACAAGCGCCTGGCTTCGCTGGGCAAGCCGCTCCAGCCGCTCCCGCTCCGTGTAGAAGGCGTCCAGCAGCTCGGAAAAGGAGCCGAATCGCTCAGGCTCCAGCGCTCTCCCGTATTGCAGCGGCTCAAAGCAGCATATATCAGCCGGCTTTCCGCTCAGCGGATCCCTGAGCATCACCGGCTCAAGGCCGCCCTCCGTCAGGGCCCCCAGCTCGGAGAGCAGCACAGCGGAGTCCACGGCGCCGACCGGCGCGTCCGCGCTGCCGGCTGCCCTGAAGGCAAGCTCCCGCGCAAGCAGGGGCGACAGGCCGGCGAAGGCCGAAACCAGCCACCTGTCCGCCGGCTCCGAGGGCTCGGCGAGGCGGCGGCGCTCCTCAAGCTCCGCCGCGCCCAGCGCAAAGAACAGGGGCTTGCCCTGCGCCGGAGGGTATTCGTAGAAAAGGCCGGGCAGCAGGCGGCGCCCCCCGCCTTCGTCGCCGCCGGTCTTGCGCAGGCAGTCGATTATCCTGCCCTCCCCGTCCACAAGCACGAGGTTCGCGCGCCGCCCCAGCATCTCCGCCAACAGCCGCTTCTCCGAGGGGTTTCCCAGCTCGTCGAAGGCCGCAAGCCTTATGTCGTACAGCCTCTCCATGTCCGGCTGTATTATGTCAACTATTCTCGCCCCTGCAAGATGCTTGCGCAGCAGCATGCAGAGCATGGGCGGCGCGTCGGGGTTCTCCCTCTGTATGCCGGTCAGATGGACCCTGGCGCTGCCGCCGCCGGCCGAAATGAGCAGCCTGGCCCCGCCGGCAAGGCCGCCGCCTCTAAGCGCGAACAAAAAGACGTCTTTTTCCGGCTGAGTTATCCTGTCTATCCTCGCGCCGACGACGTCCCTTTTAAGCTCGCGCGCCACGGCGCTCAGGCACAAAGCGTCCAGCGGCATGTCAGACCGCCCCTCCCCTTTTCGGCGAAGTCCCCCCCATTTGCTTTTCGGGCCCGTCCATTATGAGCCCGAAAAGCTCGGCGGCGCGCTCCTGCCTGTTTTTTAGGTACAGGTAGCCGAAAAGGGCCTCCAGGCCCGTGGCGGCGTGGTAGTCCGCCGGGTCGGCGTTTTTCGGCATCGTATTGACCTTGGCGTTGCGCCCGCGCCTGAAGACAGCCGCCTCCTCCTCGGTAAGGCTGGCCAGCAGCTGCTCGGAGTAGGCCGCCTGGGCCCCGGCGTTGACCATTTTCACCGCGGCCCTGTGCAGCCCCGCCGCGGTTTCCCTGCCTTCCAGGCAAAGGCGCGTCCTGACCATCAGCTCGAAAACGGCGTCGCCCACGTGGGCAAGAGCCAGGCTGCCGACGCCTCGTATTTCCTCGTCGCCCATCATGGGCCGCAGATAATTTTTCATTTGACTATGATATTCTCGTCCTTATATATGATTATGCCGCTGTACAGCCTCTTGCCCTCCACTGACAGGACGAGGCCCTGGGCGGCCCCGGCGTCGTAGAGCGTGGCGGCGATGGCCCTTGAGGCGGTATACATGCCCGCCCTGCTGTTGTTTGAAAATTCCGAGCTCAGATCCAAGCGGCAAATGCCGTCCTTCACCTCGGCCGAGAGCACCCTCGTCCCCTCGGGCACCAGCCTCCTGTAGCCCCAAAAGCGGTCCAGCCCGATGTAGTAATTCACGACGTAGCTGAGCCACTGCTCGTAATTGAGCGTTCCGGCCGTTACCGTCACCGCCGTCATCCGCCCGTCGGGGGTGCCCAGATAAAGGTTCAGCGTGCCGCCCGCCCAGTAGTCGCCCCCGCTTTTTATGAATTCCTCGGCCCTTTCCAAAGGCTTGCTTATGTCAATATAAGTATAGCTGGGCAGGACCCTGCCCTCCACGGTTATCTGCACCCGGTCTATGTCCGGCAGCAGGGTCAGAGTGTCTACTATGGAGTAGAGCAGCAGCCGCTCCGAAACCGCCGACAGGGGCCTGTTTAAGTAAAACTCCTCGGAAAAGTCCACCGTGCACAGCCCCTCCTCGGTTTTTACCGACAGGAGCCGCGCCCCCTCGGGCATGAAGCGGCAGTCGTCGTCCTCAGCCGAGCCGCAGCTTTTCGCGCCGCTGAAGAGCTCCTCCACGGCGTATTCGGCAAGCGGCTTGCCCGCCGCGACGGTCAGCCGCCTCTCCTCGGCGTAGAGAGTCCTTGATGAGGCGTCGGGGAAATAGAGGGTGATTTTTTCCTCGTACTCTCCCGAGCCGCCGTTGTCGGTCAGCATCAGGCCGGCTGTCAGACCCTTTTCAAGCGGTACGCTCTCCTGGTATATGTTCACCGAGTCCACCTCGTCCAGGGCGCAGAGCGTCAGCACCAGGCAGCAGCGGGCTATATTCCTGTCCGCCACGCCCATTTCCGCGTAGCCCGCGGTAAGGTGCACATCCAGTACGCCGCCCTCAAGATTGTACGAGCTTATTCGCACGCCGGAGGGAAAGGCCGAAACGAACTCGTCCGAATCCGGGTCCTCGGTCAGCAGGGTCAGCGCCTCGTGCAGCAGGTCCCGCTCGTTTTCCGCCTTGAAATACAGCCTGCCAACGGCCGAGCCGTCGGAGGAGCTTATCGTCCTGTGCCTGTACCAGACGGCAAGCCCGCCCTCGTCAGCAACGCTCCTTCCGCCCGCGCAGGCCGCGAGGCAGAGGCACAAGGCCGCCAGGGCCGCGGCCGTAAAACGCTTTCTCATTCCCTTCCGTCCTCCCCGCGCCTGCCGGCCTGCACGCTGCCCTCGTAAAGGGGGAAAACGACCTCGAAGCGCATGCCGCCCTGCTTCCTCCTGGAGGCGCTTACCGTGCCGCCAAGCTTGAGCACTGCGTCCTTTACTATGGAAAGCCCCAGCCCGCTGCCCCCTTGCTCGCCGGAGCGGGACTCGTCCACCCTGTAGAACCTGTCGAAGATGTGGGGCAGGCTCTCCTCGGGTATGCCGACGCCGGTATCGTCCACTATGAACCTGACTTCCTTCTCCTTCTTATACAGCAGGACGGTGGCGCGCCCGCCCTTATTGTTGTATTTTATGGCGTTTTCAACCAGGTTGAAAATTATCTGATGCAGAAGGTCGGAATCGGCGAGTATGACGCAGCCGTCGTCCAGCGTGCTTTCAAGAAGCACGTCCTTTTCCTCCGCCAGGGGGCCCAGTATTTTCATAGCCTCGCCCACTACCTTCTTAATGTCCGTGGGCACCAGCCCCACCTGCTTTTTGTTCTCAAGCCGGGTCAGCTCCAGCAGCCGCTGGGTCACGCGCGAGAGGCGTTCGGCCTCCTTGCCTATGTCGTAGACAAACTCGCGGATGGTGTCCCTGTCCATCTTGTCGTTCTGCACTATGCTGTCGGACAGCAGCATTATGCCGGCCAGGGGCGTTTTCAGCTCGTGGGATGCGTCCGACACGAAGCGTTGCCGCATCTCCTCTGTTTTTTGCAGCCTGTCGGCCAGATTGTTGAACTCGGCGGCAAGCTGGGACAGCTCGTCCCGGCCGCGGACCTTGATCCTGTGGCCGTATTTGCCCGCGCCCACGCTTCTTATCGCGCCGAGTATGGAGCGCAGCTTAACCGTCATGACGCGGGAAATCACCAGCGCCAGCAAAACGGCCATGGCAAAGGCCACGGCTGAAATCTTGAATATATTGGAGCGCAGGGAGCTTATCAGAGCGGCCTGCTCCGCGTCGTTCTCGGCGATGTACACCGTGCCCGTGAGCTTGCCCTCGTTGATTACGGGTATGCAGGCCCTGCTGGAGATGGCCCCGCCGGAAAACCTGGAGTAGAACACGTCCTTCCCCTCAAGGGCCCTGAGTATTTCCGGAAAAAGGGCGTATTTGCCTATGTTCCCGCTCTCGGCGAGGCTGTCGTAGACTATTTTGCCCTCCCCGTCGGTGACGATTATCCTCTCAAGCTCCATCACGTCCAGCAGGTCCATCACCTTGGCCACCTCCTCGCTTCTCAGGGAGCTGAGCGGCGTCAGCGAAGAGGCTATCAGCGAGGCCTGGTTCTTAAGCGAGGCGCATTTTGAATCGAACAGCATGTCGCGGTAGCTGACGATGGGATAGATATTTGTGAATATAAGGCAGGCCAGAATTATGACAATATAGCTTACGGCATATTTCAGCTGCAAGCTATATCTTATATCCGCTATTCTGCGCCCCGGCGCGAAGCCGTCCGGCTCAGTCCTTGAAATAGTAGCCAACTCCCCATTTTGTCATGATCTTTTCCGGCTCGGCGGGGACCAGCTCCAGCTTTTCGCGCAGCCTTCTGATGTGCACGTCCACGGTGCGTATGTCGCCCTGGTAATCCTCGCCCCAGACCAGGGAAAGCAGGTTTTCCCGGCTGTACACCTTGCCCGGGTTCTTCATCAGCAGCTCAATCAGGTCGAACTCCTTGGCGGTCAGCTCGACCTCCTCGCCGTCCTTGTAGGAGGTGCGGCGCTCGGTGTCTATCTTGATCGGGCCGCTGACCAGCACGCTGGCGCTGGCGGCCTGCTCCTTTATGGAGCTGCGGCGCAGCAGGGCCCTGACCCTGGCCTTCAGTTCAAGAATGTTGAAGGGCTTTGTGATGTAGTCGTCGGCCCCGTACTCGAAGCCCAAAATCTTGTCCGTATCCTCGCCGCGGGCGGTCAGCATGATTATGGGCACCTTTGAAAACTCGCGTATCTTCATGCTGGCGTCCAGCCCGTTCATTTTGGGCATCATCAGATCCATAATGATGAGGTCGTATTCCTCGCTCCTGGCCATGCTGACGGCCTCCTCGCCGTCGTAGGCGGCGTCTACCCTGTAGCCCTCGTTCTCAAGATTGAATTTTATGCCCTTGACCAGAAGCTTTTCATCGTCCACCACAAGAATTTTCATTTGTGTTCATCCTCATTTCCTGTTCATTTCACGGTTATGTAATCCTTTATCTTCCCGTATTTGGCCTCGCCTATGCCGGGAACGTTCATAATTTCGTATTCGTACTTAAAACCCCCGTGCTCGCTTCGGTATGATATTATCCTTTCCGCCAGCTTCTCCCCTATTCCGGGAAGATCGGCCAGCCGCTCGGCGTCAGCCGTGTTTATATTGATTTTTACCACTTCGGCGGCTTTATAAACCTCCGGCGAGGAGCGCTCGTATGAAATCTCAAACGACACCGTTTCGGATTTCAACCCTCCGCGCCCGACGAGCACGCCCAGGCAGAAGGACAGGGCGCATAGCGCCGCCGCCGCGGCCGCAAGCAGGGGCGCGCCTGGGCCCCCGGCCTTCAGGCCGGGCCTTTTGCCCTCTCCGCCGCGCAAGCTCAACCCCTCCCGAAGTCCCGCCTTCAGCTTCATTGTAATATATTAAATATCTCATAAACGCTCTTGCAAATCAAGTAGCAAATTTGTTATAATGTATTATGTAAACGGTTTTATGCATTTTATCATTTTTTTAATGCGGCGATAAGGACTGGAGCGTCGGAGATGCGCATGCGGTTTTTACCTGTTTTCGACAAAACCCCGCCGGAAAAAGCGGGGGGCTTCCTCTCGCGGGCACTTGCGGCCCTGCTGGTTTTCGCGCTGCCGCTTTACGCGCCCGCCCTTGCGGCGGGCGGGGACGGCCCGGAAAAGCCGGAGCTTGAAGCCGAGGCGGCAATTTTGCTGGACTCCGGCAGCGGCGACGTGATATTCGAGCAAAACGCCGACGAGCCTCTCTACGCCGGCGGCCTTGCCGCCGTCATGACCGCCCTGCTGGCCGTCGAGGCGGCAGACAGGGGCGAGGCGAGCCTGACGGACAAAATAACGGCTGCGTCGGACTGCTACTTCGACATAAGCGCCGCCGTGCTGGCCGGCGAAAGGACCAAGGCCATAGCCGTCGGCGAGGAGCTCAGCCTTGAGGACCTGCTCTGCTGCGCGCTCCTAGGCTCCTCGGCCGAGGCCTGCAACATAATCGCCTGGCATTTGTCGGGCGGCGACATCCCCGCCTTCATAGACGAAATGAACAGCCGGGCGCGGGAGCTGGGCTGCTCCGACACCGTATTTGCCAATACCCACGGGCTGCCCGGCGGCGGCCAGCATTCCACCGCCCGGGACCTTGCTCTCATCGCGCGCGAGGCCGTAAAGCACCCGGAGCTTATGGAGATCTGCGACGCGGTTTCCGTCGAGATAGGCGCCACCAACCTCTCCGACATCAGATACATTTCAAGCGACAACTATCTAATACGGCCCGACTATCCGCGCTACTACTATTCCCGCGCCTGCGGCATCAAGAGCGCCGGGACGGAAAGCCTGGGCTACGGGCTCATCTCCTCGGCCAGCGTGGAGGGAAACTACGTTATCGCCGTTGTCCTCGGCGCGCGCCTTGCCGCGGCGGACGGCGGATATTACGACATACAGAGCTTTGTGCAGGCCAGGAAGCTTTTCGACTGGCTTTTTGCCAATTACGAGTACACGGAAATAGTAAGCCCCATAAAGCCCGTGGCTGAAGTCCCGGTGGAGCTGGGGCTCGGAGCCGATTCGGTTGCGGTAAGGCCGGAAAAGGGCTGCTCGATGTTTGTGCCCAAGGGCCTGGATCTGGAGGGCGCCTTGTCTGCGAGCATGGACATATACAGCCTCAGGGAGGGCGCGGAGCCCCTGAAGGCCCCCGTCAGGGCCGGAGCGGCGCTGGGCGAGATGACTGTTTCCTACGGCGGAAGGACGCTGGGCCCCTTCAAGCTTGTCGCCGTGACGGACGTGGAGGCCTCCAAATATGAGGCGCTGAAAAACGCCGCGCGCGAGCTGCTGGCCGCGCCCTGGGTGGGCCTGGCCTTCAGGGTCCTGCTCCTGGCGGCCGCCCTGTACGTCGTTTTGGCGGTGCGCTACAACATAGTCCGCGCAAGGCGCCGCAGGGCCTTCGAGGAAAGGAACGAAAGCGCCGTCACAACCCTTCCCACAAAAAAGCGCTAGGGCTGCCGGGCGATATTACGCGGATTTTACATTCCCCTCTTCCGGATTTAACAATCTCCGCCTATACTGGAGTTGAAAACATAACATACGGGCGGGGATGCTTTGGATATGGACGTTTCCGATAAGCTAGGGCGGGAATTTCTGGACGTCATGGAGAACAGGCTTATAACGACGGTGTTCCAGCCCATAGTTTCGCTGCGCGACGGCTCGGTTTTCGGCTACGAGGCGCTCAGCCGTGGGCCGGAAGACAGCCCCCTGCGCAGCCCGGCGGCGCTTTTCGACTGCGCCAAGAGGTTCAACATGCTCTGGGAGCTGGAATGGCTCTGCCGTGTCACGGCCATAGAAACCGTTTTGAAGGTGAAGCTCCAGAGCAAGATATTTCTGAATGTCAACCCCAAAATAATGCACGACCCGAAATTCAGGCAGGGCTTCACGCGCGAATATCTCGGCAAATACCGGCTCGACCCGGAAAGAATAGTATTCGAGATAACGGAAAAGGGCGTCATCGGCGACTTTCAGGATTTCATAAAGACTGTGGAGAACTATAAGGAGCAGAATTTCAAGATAGCCATAGACGACGCGGGGGCGGGCTACTCCGGCCTGAACATGATATCCGACATAAACCCGCATTTCATAAAGCTGGACATGCACCTGATAAGGGACATAGACAAGGACTTCACAAGGCAGTCGCTCGTGAGGTCCTTTACGGAGTTTGCCTCACTTACAAACACCCGCCTCATCGCCGAGGGCATAGAAACGAAAGGCGAGCTTGCAAAGCTCATAGACATAGGCGTGCATTACGGCCAGGGCTACTACATAGCCAGGCCGGAGGCGGCCATAGCCCCCATAAGCCCCGAGGTCCTGCAGACCATCAACGACGCCAATTTCAAGCGCAACCATCTGGCCGTCAGAAAATTCGGCGAACTGTACGTGAGCAACATAACGGCCTCGCAGCCGGCCTTCAGCCCCGCCATGAACACCATGCAGATCTACGAGTACCTGCAGAAGGACCGCTCGCTTCCGGGCGTCTGCGTGGTTGAGGACGGGGAGGTGCGGGGCGTTGTGACCAGAGACGAGCTTTACAAGCGCCTGTCCGGCCAGTACGGCTACACGCTCTTTTCAAAAAAGCCCGTCTCCGCCGTCATGAGCACAAGCTTTTTACAGGTTGACGCCAGCGAGAGCATAGAGAGCGTATCAAAAAAGGCCATGGCAAGGGGCTATGAAAACCTGTACGACTTCATCACCGTCACACGGGACGGGAAGTACCTCGGCATCGTCACCGTAAAGGACCTGCTTGAAAAGTCCTTCCAGGCGGAGCTATACAACGCCATACACTTGAATCCCCTCTCCCGCCTGCCCGGCAACGTGCTGATAGAGAGCGAGCTTGAAAAGTGCATAGACTGCCCCTACGAGTACACGGTGCTGTACTTCGACATAAACAATTTCAAGGCCTACAACGACGTTTACGGCTTTGAAAACGGCGACAGGCTGCTCAAGTGCTTCACCCAGATATTAAAAAGCCTCATCCCGCAGGACAGGTTTTTCCTAGGCCACATAGGCGGCGATGATTTCATGGCCATAGTGTCCGACATGGACGTGGAGCGGCTCTGCTCGTCCGTCATAAGCGAATTCGACGAGGCGGCGCGGCTCTTCTACAGCATAAACGATCTGGACAGGGGCTACATTATAGCCAGGAACAGGCACGGGATAGAGGAGGTTTTTCCCATGCTGTCTCTCTCCATCGCCGCCGTTTCCAACCGGGGCTTCAATTCGGTGACAGCCCTGTCCGAGCGCATGGCCGAGCTGAAAAAGACCTGCAAGCAGAGGCCGGGCAGCAACTACATACTGGGCTAGCCCGGGCCCGCCGAATATGAAAAAGCGGCGCCGAAAGCAAGGGCTTCCGGCGCCGCTGCGTTTTTTTATTCGGCTTCGGCGCTGAGCTTGGCTTCCTCGATGACCTTGGCCTGGTTGGCGGCGGGCATCTCCTCGTAGCGCACGAATTTGAAGCTGAAGGAGCCTCTGCTCTGGGTCATGGAGCGCAGGTCTATGGCGTAGCTGCCCATCTCGGCCATGGGCACCTCGGCCTCTATCTCCTGCCTTCCGGCCCCTATGGGGTTCATGCCCATGACCCTGCCGCGGCGCTTGTTCAGGTCGCCTATTATGTCGCCCATGTAGCTGTCAGGCACGGTGACCTTCAGAAGGCCTATGGGCTCGAGTATAACGGGCGAGGCCTGGGGCAGCCCGTTTTTGTAGGCGAGGCTCGCCGCGGTCTTAAAGGCCATTTCCGAGGAGTCCACCTCGTGGTAGGAGCCGTCCACCAGCGTAGCCTTCAGGTACACCACCGGATAGCCGGCCAGCACGCCCTTCTGTATGCTCTCGCGCAGACCCTTTTCAACGGCGGGGAAATACTGCTTGGGCACGCTGCCGCCGAAAATGTTTTCCGCGAAGGTCAGATCCTCAGTTTCGCCCGGCTCGAACTCTATCCACACGTCGCCGTACTGCCCGTGGCCGCCGGACTGCTTCTTGTGCCGGCCCTGCACCTTGACCTTCTTGCGTATCTTCTCCCTGTACGGCACCTTCACGGGGCTCAGCTCCACCTCGACGCCGAACTTGGTCTTGAGCTTGGAGCAGAGCACATCCAGATGTATGTCGCCGGCGCCAGAGAGCACGAGCTGGTGCGTTTCGGCATTGTTTTCCATGGTAAAGCCGGGGTCCTCCTCGGCAAGGCGCATCAGGCCGTTGGCTATCTTGTCCTCCTGGCCCTTGACCTTGGGAGATACGGCCATGGAATAGCAGGGCTCGTCGAAGGCTATCCTTTCGGCGCTGACTACGGCCTTGGGGTCGCAGAGCGTGTCGCCCGTCTTGCTGTCGGCAAGCTTTGAAACGGCGCCTATGTCGCCGCAGGGTATGGTCTTGACCTCTATGCTCTTTTTGCCCAGCATGTTGTATATGTGGCCCAGCTTTTCCGTTCCGCCCGTGCGGCTGTTGGTGAGCACCATGTCCGCGTCCGCCTTTCCGCGCAGCACCTTGAAGAAGCTGAACTTCCCGTACTGGTCGGAGAGGGTCTTGTATATGAACAGGCAGGTCTGGCCGCCCTCGTCGCAGGCTATCTCGACCGTTTCGCCCGCCGCGTTCACGGCCAGCTCGGCCGGCCTCTCCGCCGGGGAGGGGAGCAGGTTCACTATCGCGTTAAGCAGCAGCTCCGTGCCGACGCCAAGATAGCCGCTTCCGCAAAGCACGGGGACGAGCGAAGCCTCCCTGACGCCCTTTTTCAGGCCGGCCAGTATCTCCTCCTCCGTAAAGGGCTCGCCCTCGAAGTATTTTTCCATCATTTCCTCGGAGGTCTCGGCCACGGCCTCGGCAAGCGCGCCGTGCATCTGCTCAAGCGCGCCCTTCATGGACTCGGGCACGGGCGCCTCCACGGTCTTGTTCTTTTCGGTTTTGTAGGCCTTTCCGAGTATCACGTCGACTACGCCGGCCACCTTGCCGCCCTCGTAGAAGGGCAGGGCTATGGGGCAGACGGTATGGCCGAATTTTTCGCGGAGAGCGTTATACGTGGCCGTAAAATCTCCGTTTTCCTCGTCGAGCTTTGAAACGTAAAAGACCTTGGGGAGCTTCTTTTCCTCAAGATAGTCCCAGGCCTTTTCGGTGCCGACGGATAGGCCGCCCTTGGCGGCGCAGACGATTATGCCCGCGTCGGCCACCCTGACGGCCTGCCTGACCTCGCCGGCGAAATCGAAATAGCCCGGAGTGTCGATTATATTGATCTTGACGCCCTTGTACTGGGCGAAAACCGTGGCGGCCGAAATGCTTATCCCGCGCTTTATCTCCTCCGGGTCGTAGTCGGACACGGTGTTGCCGCTGCCGACGTTGCCCAGCCGGTCGGTGCCGCCCGTAAGATACAATATGCTCTCCGTCAGGCTGGTTTTCCCCGTCCCGCCGTGGCCGAGCAGGCATATATTCCGGATCTTCTCTGTCATGTCAGTATATCTCTCCTTAAAATATTAACACTCAAAACGATATAAACAGCAAGTTATTTTACTATGATTGATAACAAATTGCAATACCTTGTTTATACAGCCGCGGAGCGGCCCTCAGCCGTCCGACGCCGCGTCCGACAAAAGCACGGAGGCCGCGGCCCACAGCGCCATGAAAAGCGTCACGTTTCCGACGGAGGCCGACTGGAAGGCGGAGCGCGCCAGCGCGAAGAAAACCAGCAGGAGGCCAAGCGCGGAGCCGGCCGCCGACATGATGAGCAGCCTGCTCGCCCCGGCTACGAAGCGCCTTGCCGTCTGGGCCAGCTCAACGAAGCGGCCCAGGGAGTCCCTGCTCATGACAGCGGCGGGGCCCGCGTCCCCCGCTCCCGTCTCGCCCTCCGAGGACAGGGCGAACCTTTCCTCATAGGCCGGGAAGCTGAAGCTCTCCGTGGGTATCTTGAACTTGGTCTTGAGCATGGCGGGGCTTATGTTGAAGTCCCTCACGGCAAACAGAGGGGTCAGGCCGGAGCGGAGCAGCGACACCAGCGAGTTTTGCACCATGTCCACCGGGGTATAATTTATTATGAACACGCCCGCCAGCTCCCCGCCTATGGCCGAATACACGGCCCCCGAAACGTCCAGGTTAGGCGGCACGCGGATGCCCATGAGGTTCATGAAGGCCGGAGTGCCCACAAGGACATTATTGCCCTTAATCATCGCGCCTATGCCGCCTCCCTCATAGAAGGAGAAATCCTCGACCCTGTAAATCGGGCAGGCGTATTCGCGCAGCAGCTCCCCGAAGATTCGCGACAGGATGGAGCCGGAGGCTACAATAAGGCTGCCGGTATAGGAGATGACCGTTTCCACCGGCGCGCTCGAGAGGACTTTAACGCCGTTGAGCGAAACGGTGCTTTCCGGAAACAGATCCGAATCCCTGATGACAAGGCCCGAGGCTCCGCCCGCCTCCTTAGCCCCGGCCCAGCCGGCTATGGCCGCCCCGCCGTCTGCCAGACGCCGGGCCGCCAGCGAAAAGGGACGGGCGTAGGCCAGCGCGGCGGTCATGGAGGCCGCCGCGGCCGACATCGCCGCAAGGCAGTGGAAATATGTCCTGCCGGAATTCACGGCGTCGGCAACCAGCGCGAAAAGCAGCGACGCGGCAATCAGCATAGGCGCCAGCAGGGCGTAGGCCCTGTCGGCGGCGCTCGGGGCGCCGCATTTTGATATGAAGCCCGCGGTCGGCCCCAGCCGCCTGCGCAGCACGGTCTCCCCGTCCTCCCCGCGCTCCTCGGCGGAAACCACGGTCGGCAGCCTTGCCGCCTTGAGTGTCTTGAGGGTGGCGCGCCAGGCCGTCCTCTTCATTTTTTCACCCAGCATATTGAAAAGCAGGGTGCAGGCGGCCGCCGCGCAGTAGGGCTGCCCCGTCCAGTCGGCCCCGCCTATTATGATGGTTACGGCGTCGAGCACCGAGGCCAGGCAGGCGAAGGCCGAAAGGCTGGCCGGGCTGAGCCTGCCCCTGAATGCGTCCTCCACACCCCGCACCAGCGCGTCCACGCCCAAAAGCATTGCCGCCAGCAGCAGCATAAGAAAGGAAGCCGCCTGCCTGAGCCTGTCGTCCGGCAAAAGCAGCGGCACGCGGATTCCCGCATGCCCGGCAAGGAGCAGCAGCGCCATTGCGGCGCAGAGGACGAATACCATAGCCGTCCTCCTGCGGAGGGATGGGATGCCGGAGGCGTATGTATTCAGGGCCTCGCCCACGCTCAGCTCCGGACCCCGCGCGGGCTTTTTTTCGTCCTCGGCCCCGCCCTTTCCCGCATTCCTCTCCGCCCTTTGCCGCCGGGCCTCGCGCCCTGCCCTGCGCCGCTCGTCTTTTCCAAGAGCCCTTTCTATCTCGGCCTTAAGCTCGGCGCTGCGCGCCGCGCTTAAGGAGGCGTACAGCTCCCCCTCCTCTCCGGCGGCACGCGGCATGGAGGCCGGCTCCGGCTCGGGCTCCGGCTCGGGCTCCGGCTCCGGCTCGGGCTCCGGCTCCGGCTCCGGCTCGGGCTCCGGCTCGGCAAGCAAGTCGCCGTCCGGGGGGGCCGCCTCCTCCGACTTTACGGGCGGCTCCGGCGCGCCGTCTGCGGGGTCTGCATGCCCGGCTGTCTCCGGCTCCCTGGGCCTGCCGAGGACGGCCGCGATGTCCTCCAGCCTAGCCTCCGGCTCAGGCTCCTCAGGCCGGCCCTCCTCATTCAGCTCGTTCTCCACGCTGAGCCGCATTTCCCTTATGATGGCCTCGGCCTGCCTTTCAAGCTCCTCCTTGGACAGCCTGCGCTCGTTGCGTATGAAAGCCTCGCTCTTATACTCGGCAAGTATGGCTTCCAGAGCATATTCGCGCCCTTCTTCGCTATTAACCTGTTCGAGCAAGTCCGTCATGAACGCAGCTCCCGTCGTTTATCCGGCGCTGGACGGGGGAGTCCGTCCCTGCCGCCGGTCACAGTCTTTGTCTTACGGCTTCGTACAGCGCCACCGCGGCGGCGGCCGAAGCGTTCAGCGAGGCTATTTTGCCGCGCATAGGAATGGATATGAGGAAGTCGCAGGCCTCCCTCGTCAGCCGCGAAAGACCCCGCCCCTCGGAGCCTATGACTATGGCCGCCCCGTCCCTGAAATCGGCCTGCCAGAGGCTTTTTCCGCCCTCTGCCGCCGTTCCGTATATCCATACGCCCCGGCTTTTGAGCTTTTCCAGCGCCGAGGCGAGATTCGCCACCCTCGCCACCGGCAGATGCTCCACCGCCCCGGCCGAGGTCTTTTCCACCACTGCCGTGACGCCGGCGCTCCTGTGCCTGGGTATGACGACCCCGTGGGCGCCGGCCGCCTCCGCCGTCCTGATTATGGCTCCAAGGTTATGCGGGTCGGTTATCTCGTCGCATATGACTATCAGGGGCTTCTCGCCCGCAGCCTCCGCCGCCCCGAGAATGTCCTCCACCGAGGCGTATTCCTTCGCCGCGGCCACGGCTATTACTCCCTGGTGCGAACGCGTCAGGCTCATCATGTCCAGCTTGCGCCTGTCCACCTCGGAAACGGCCGCGCCCGCCGCCCTGGCCCGGGCGGCAATGAAGCCCAGGGCCTTGTCCGCCTCGCCTCTGGCTATATACACCTTGTCCAGCGGCCTGCCGGCCTTGAGGGCCTCCATGACCGCGTTTTTGCCTTCTATGCGCCCCTCGTCGGGCGCTTCGTCCCGCCTGTCCCCGTTCATAAAAATCCTTTGCATTCCGTATTTTGAAATTCACAGTGCATTCTAACACATACTACATGCCAAAAAAAGCATTTTTTCAATAAGGGCGGCAAAAAGCCGCCTTTTAATGGACTTTTTGCCCGGCCTGGCGTATACTGCTCGCAGGGCCGCCCGGCCACTTACGACAGCGAAAGGACTGAGGATTTCGTCTTATGTCATTTTTCAATAAGTTCAACAGGCTGGTGGACCGGTTCTGCTTCAGGCATCCGGGCTTCGGCATCCGGAATATGATGCTGTTCATTATTATAGGAAACGCCGCGGTATACCTGTTTTCGCTCATGGACACCACCGGCAGCTTCCTGTACTACCTGTATTTTTCGCCCGCCCTGGTGCTGAGCGGCCAGCTCTGGCGGCTCGTGACCTTCGTCTTCGTGCCGGAGGCCACGAATCCCCTGTTTGTGGCCCTGTTCCTGTACTTCTACTATTTCATAGGCTCGGCGCTGGAGCGCCAGTGGGGGGCGGGCAAGTTTACGCTCTACTACCTGTCCGGCATGGCGCTGACCGTCGTTTACGGCTTCATAGCGGGAGCCGTCTCGGGCTTTTCCGCTCAGCTCTACATCGGGGCAAGCTATATAAACCTATCCATGTTCTTCGCCTTCGCCACCTATTTCCCGGACACCACCATGCTGCTGTTTTTCATCATCCCCGTAAAGATAAAGTGGCTGGCCTACATCAACGCGGCCTTCTTTATCGTATCCATGGTCATGGGCAGAACCCTGCTGCCTCTGGTGGGCATAGTCAACTACCTGCTCTTTTGCGGGGATCTGCTGCTGCCTTCCATTAAAATTTTGAAATACCGGAGCTCCGCAAACGTTGTCAATTTCAAAAGGGCGGCGAGGCAGGCGAAACGGCGGCAGGAGAGGGCTCCCTATACCAGAAAGTGCGCCGTCTGCGGCAGGACGGACGCGGAGCACCCGGAGCTGGAATTCCGCTACTGCTCCAAATGCGAGGGCTACCACTGCTTCTGCCAGGACCATATAAACAGCCACGTCCATTTCAAGGAATAGCGCGGAGCCTGATGCGGGGAAGGGCCTTGCGGCCCTTCCTTTTTTGTTCCGCGAGGGCCCGGCCTCAGGCGCAGAGGTCGATGATGACCTGGGCGAAAATTTTGCAGGCGGCTAGCAGGTCTTTAACGCGCAGGCGCTCGTTGGCCCCGTGTGGATTGGCCTGGAAGCCGGGCATGGCCGCGCCGAAGGCGACGCCGCCCTCTATGCCGTGCACATAGGTGCCGCCGCCCATGGACAGGCACTCGCCCCTGTTTCCCGTATACGCCTCATAGGCCCTGAGCAGCGTTTTGACAAAGGGGCTGTCCGCCGGCGTATGGTGCGGAGGCGACATTTCGCCCGACACCTCGAAACCTGCCTCTACGAGCCTGGCCTCGACGACCCTTTTGCAGTTTTCATCGTTTGCGCAGACGGGCACTCTCGCGTCGAAGCGCCCGGCTATGCGCCCGGAATCCATCTCCAGCAGCGTGAAGGCCAGCGTCAGCGGGCCGGATATCCCGTCCTCCATGGCTATGCCGGCGGCTGAGCCCCGCCAGTCCCCGTGGGGAAAGAGCGCGCCCAGCCGCCTCAGCGCCCTTGCCGAGCCGCACTCGGCCAGCGGCAGTGCGGCCAGCAGCTCAAGCAGCGCCGTCAGCGCGTTGAGGCCCAGCTCCGGCGTGGAGGCGTGGGCCGAGCGGCCCTCGACGGCAATCTCCGTTCCCGCGTCCGTTTCCTTCAGCCTCAGCCCGACCCCCAGTCTTTCGGCGGCGGGGCGGCACAGGGCCTCGACCGCGCCCAAGTCAAGCCCCGCGACGACGGCTGCGGCCTCCGCCGGCACCACGTTCAGCCTTTCGCCCCCCGAGAGGCTCAGCACCCTCGGCAGGGCCGCTTCCCCGGCGGGATCCAGCCTGAAGGAAAAGCTCGGCCTGTAGAGGCCCTTTTCCACGTTGTAGACCGGGAAGGAGGCGTCGGGCGAAAAGGTGTTCGGCGCCGGCTTATTACGCCGGTAATAATAGGCGATGTCGCGCGAGCCGGACTCCTCGTCCGTTCCCAAAATGAGCCTGGCGTTCCTCCTCATCGCGATGCCGGACTCGCGGCACAGCTCCCTTGCGCACTCCATGGCGTAGACGGCGGCGACGGCCGGGCCCTTGTCGTCGTCCGCGCCGCGCCCGTAGAGGCAGCCGTCCTTCACGACGGCCCTGTACGGCTCCGTTTCCCAGCCCTCGCCCTCGCCCACCACGTCCAGATGGGCCAGTATGTCCAGCGCCGCCTCGCAGCCGTTGATGTCCGCCGTAAGCACGTAGCCCTCGTGGTTTCGTACGATGAGGCCGCGCTCGCGGCATATTTCCATGGCCTCCCTCAGGGCGGCCGCCGGGCCCTCCCCGAAGGGCATGCCCTCCCCGGGCTCGCCGGCGACGCTCCTTATCGCCACAAGCCGCGAGATGTCGGCTATGATGTCAGCCTCCCTGCCGTCCACCCATTTTTCTATTCTCTCTTTTATATTTTCCATATTATTCCTTTCACTCCGGCCCCGTCAGCCGCCGGCTTCCTCAAGCATGGCGACAAGCCTTACGGCCACGGCGCAGAGCTCGGCCCTCGTCGCCGTGCCCTTGGGGTCGAACACGCCGCTGCCCTTGCCGGTCATTATCCCCAAATCGGCGGCTTTTACTACTCCCTCGGCCGCCCAGGAGCTGATTTCGCCCGCGTCGGCAAAGCGCTCTATGCCCGTCCCCTGCCCCTCGCAGGCTATCCCCGCGTAAGCGGCGAAGCGGCTTATAATAACGGCCATCTGCTCCCTTGTGATGGCGCTGTCGGGATAGAACCTGCCGCCGTCGCCCTGCGCGAGGCCCGCCCCGGCGGCCCAGGCCACGTAAGGCCCGTACCACGCGGCCATGTCGGCGTCCGAAAAGCCGCTCTCGGCGTAGGCGGAGGTGTCGGCCCGGCAGAGCCTGCCCAGTATCGTAACGAAGGCGGCCCGCGTTACCGGGGCCGAGGGCGCGAACCTGTGCCCGCCCACTCCGTTGACTATGCCCTGCCCGGCAAGCTCAAATATGTATTCCGCCGCCCAGTGGTCCTCGCCCACGTCGAGAAAGCTCTCCCTCAGCGGTATCTGGCCCGAGGCCTCGTATTTGTAATAGCCGTCCGCCATGCCCCAGGAGCCGTCCTCGTACAGCCTTACATAGGCCGAGCTCTTCTCGGCGGCGAAGTATTTGTTGCTCAGCCTGAGCAGCTCGCCGCTTTTGCAGGTTTCTCCGGTGGATATGTTTATCACCTCGCCCGAGGTGATATAGAGCCTTCCCGTTCCGGAGAAAAGGATGAAGCAGCAAAACTCGTCCAGAGTAAGCACCCCGCCCTCCTTGAAGTCCAGGCTCGTGAATTTCGGCGCGTATGAAAAGCCCGTCCTGGGGGTCGCGATGGCGCCCAGCCTCTGCGAGGCCTTTTGCTCCACCGCCCCAAGCGCGGCCCTCGTCCTGCCCTCGGCCAGGCCGAGCAGCTTGTCGGTCACGGCGCCCTTCAGGCAGCTCAGGGAAACCAGCGGGTCGTCGGCCCCGCCCGCAACCGCGGCGGCGGCGAGCAGGCTCAGGCCGGCCAGCAGCAGCGCGGCGAGCAGAGCGGAAATGAATCTTTTCAACTTCACGGCTTCCTTTGTTTCAATGATATGTACCAGCTTAGCACATAAAGCGTTTTTTTTCAACCGCGCGCGGCCGGCCGCGCTATCACCCGCGGCGGCGGCCGCGCATATTACTGTATTGACTATGATTGCAGGAGCTTGGGACATGAATGAAAATATAAGGCAAAGCTTTTTTTTGGGGGCAAACTCCTACGGCGGCTTTTGCTCGCTGTACCGCGAATATGTCTTATCAGGCGATATGGAGCGGCTTTACATACTCAAGGGCGGAGCCGGCTGCGGCAAATCCACCTTCCTTCGCGCGGTGGCGGATAAGCTCTCCGCCGAAGGCTTCGCCGTCAGGCTGATATACTGCTCCGGCGACCCGGACTCGCTGGACGGGATAGACGTCCCCGCGCTGAAAACCGCCGTTTTCGACGGCACCGCGCCCCACGTGCTGGAGCCCGAGTACGCGGGCGAGCGGGATTTTTACATCGACCTCAGCCGCTTTTACAAAAAGAGTACAAGCGGTCTGAAGGAGCTTGCCGACGGCTGCAGGGCGAAATATAAAAGAGCCTATTCCTATCTCGCGGCGGCCGGCAGCCTGAGCGGGGCGCTTGCGATACCGGAGGAGGCCGCGGCGGCCATAGGCCGCAGGGCGGGCGGCATAATAGCCCGCGAGCTTAAGAAAACCGGCAGAAGGCGGGGCAGGACCGAGCGCCTTTTTGCCGACGCCTTCACCTTCAGGGGCTTCGTTTCGCATCTCGACACGCTGACGGGCGCCTTAACAAGGATAATAAGCCTTGACAACGCGGCGGGAGCCGCCAAATATCTGCTGGCTCCCATAGCCGAGGCCGCCGCCGCCAGAGGCTACGACCTGATAGTCTGCCCATCCCCCCTCGCGCCGGAGGAGCCGCGCCACCTCATACTGCCTGAGCTGTCCCTCGGCTTTGTCAGCGCGCGAGGCGGAAGACGGCTGCATCTGGACAAGACCGCGCTCGATGCCATGGGCGCGGACGAGAGGCAGAGCTTCAGGGAAACCCTGGCGCTAAGGGAGCAGGCTCTCTTAAAGGCCCAGGCCGAGCTGAAAGCCGCCAAGGCGCTGCACGACGAGCTGGAGGCGCGCGTCAATCCCAACGTGGATTTCGGCGGAATAAGGGATCTGGCCGCCGAGTACGCCGGGCTTATCCTTTCGGAGCTGAAGGCCTGAGCGCGCAGCAAAAAAACGCAAAAGGCCGCTTTACGCCCTTGCAAGGCCCCGTCGCCGGTGATATACTTAAGCTTAATATTCAAGGGCTTAACGGCAAATATTTACAGGGTTGTTGAGGCTTACATATGAAAAAGGACTACAAATGCATAGTCGTCAAGGTCGGCACCTCGACGCTGACGCATAAGACCGGCAAAACGAACATAAGGCGCATGGAGGAGCTTGTTTCCGTCCTGTCGGACCTTATGAACTCCGGGCGCAGGGTGGCCCTTGTCACCTCGGGGGCCATAGGCGTCGGCATAGGAAAGCTCGGCCTTGAAGCGAGGCCGTCCGATACGGCGGGCAAGCAGGCCGCGGCCACGGTGGGCCAGTGCGAGCTGATGTTCATGTACGACAAGATGTTCTCCCAGTACGGCCACACCGTGGGGCAGCTTTTGATAACGCGCGCCGACATGGACAACGCTAAGCGCCGCTACAACCTTCTTCAGACCTTCGACAGGCTTTTCAGCTTCGGCGCGATACCGATTATTAACGAAAACGACGCCGTCGCGGGCGAGGAGAGCGTCTACGGGGACAACGACAGGCTGTCCGCCGCCGTTTCCACCCTGATCGCGGCCGACGCCCTGATAATACTCACGGAAACCGACGGGCTTTACACCGCCGACCCCTCGGTCAGCGAGGAGGCCAGGCGCATACCCGTCGTCGAGGAGATAACGGACGAGATACTCGCCTTCGCCGAAGGCACCACGACAGGCCTCGGCACCGGCGGCATGGCCACCAAGCTCGTCGCCGCCGAAATATGCACGAGGGCCGGCATAGATACCTATATAATATGCGGGAAATCGCCCCGCGACATCTACGAGGTGCTCGACGGGGGCGACGTCGGCACCTATTTCAAGGCCAAGGGCCAGGACCAATAAAGGGAGGCGCAGAATATGCTTGAAAGGCTGGGCGAAAACGCCAAAGCCGCGGCCAGGGCGCTGGCTGTCGCGGACACCTCTTTGAAAAACGGGGCGCTGCTCGCCGCGGCGGACCTGCTGGAGGCGGAAACGGAGGCCATACTGGCTTCCAACGCCGAGGACATAGAATACGGGAAGCGGGCGGGCCTGAGCGAGGCGCTGCTGGACAGGCTGAAGCTGGACAGGGCCCGCGTGAAGGGCTTTGCCGACGGGATGCGCGACGTCGCCGCCCTTCCGGACCCGGTGGGGCGCGTCCTCGGCGAGACGGTAAGGCCCAACGGCCTCAGGCTGGTCAAGGTCGCCGTACCCATAGGCGTCATCGCCGTCATCTACGAGGCGCGGCCCAACGTCACGGCCGACGCGGCGGCCCTCTGCCTGAAGGCCGGCAACGCGGTCATACTGCGCGGAGGCAAGGAGGCCATAAATTCCAACAAAACCATTGCCGAAACCATGCGCAGGGCCATAGAAGGCGCCGGCCTGCCGGCCGACTGCGTGCAGCTTGTGGCCGACACCTCCCGCGAGAGCGCCGCCGCCCTCATGCGGCTCAACGGCTATGTGGACGTGCTGATACCCAGGGGCGGGGCCGGGCTGATAAAATCCGTCGTGGAAAATTCCAGCCTGCCCGTTATAGAGACGGGGGCGGGAGTCTGCCACATTTACGTGGATAAGGCCGCCGACCCGCGCATGGCCGCCGACATCATATTCAACGCCAAGACCTCCCGCCCCTCGGTCTGCAACGCCGCCGAGTGCATGCTCATACACCGCGATATAGCCGAGGCCGCCCTGCCGCTCATAGCGGAGGCTCTGAAAACCAAAAACGTTGAGATACGCGGCGACAGGCGCACGCTTGAGCTGGCGCCCGGCGCCGTACCCGCCCGCGAGGACGACTGGGGCCGCGAGTTCGGCGACTACATCATAGCCTCAAAGGTCGTCGAGGACATGGACGAGGCCATGGAGCACATATACAGGTACGGCACGAAGCACAGCGAGTGCATAGTGACGCAGGATTTGCAGGCGGCCGCGCGCTTCCAGAAGCACGTGGACGCGGCCGCGGTCTACCACAACGCCTCCACGCGCTTTACCGACGGCGGCGAGTTCGGGCTCGGCGCGGAGATAGGCATCTCCACCCAGAAGCTGCACGCGAGAGGGCCGCTCGGGCTCAACGAGCTTACCTCCATGAAATATATAGTGTACGGCAGCGGACAGGTGCGCTGAAATACGCTCAAAGGATGTAGATAAAATGATTTACGGCTTCATCGGCCTGGGCAACATGGCCTCGGCCATAATCGGCGGCATGAGGGCCGCCTCCCTCTGCGCGGACGGCGGGATTATAGGCTTCGACATAGACCCGGCGAGGGCCACGGCGCTCGGCGTCGCACCCTGCCGGAGCGCGGCCGACTGCGCCGCCCGCTCCGACGTGACGGTGCTGGCCGTAAAGCCGCAGACCCTCGAGTCCGTGCTGGGCGAGATAGCCTGCGCCCTCGGCCCGGACAGGCTGCTGGTTTCGATAGCCGCCGGCAAGCCCATAGCGTTTTACGAGAGCCGCGTCGGCGGCGTCCCCTTCGTGAGGGTTATGCCCAACATTAACGCCGCCGCCAGGGCCGCCGCCTCCGCCGTCTGCGGCGGAACGCTTGCCCGCCCGGAGCATGTGGAAACGGTCAAGGGGCTGTTTGCCTCCGTCGGCGGCGTTTTCGAGCTGCCGGAGAGCCTTTTTCCCGCCTTCGGGGCCATAGCCGGGGCCGCCCCCGCCTACGTGTACATGTTCATAGACGCGCTGGCCGGAGCGGGAGTCAGGGCGGGCATACCGAAGAAGCTCGCTCTGGAGATAGCCGCCCAGACCGCTCTGGGCAGCGCAAAAATGCTCACGGAGAGCGGCGCGCACCCCATGGAGCTGGCCGACCGCGTCTGCTCGCCTGGCGGCACCACCATAGAGGGTCTGCACAGGCTGCGTGAAAGGGGCTTTGAGAGCGCCGTCTACTCGGCCATAGAGGCGGTTATCGAGAAGGACAGAAAAATCGGGGGCTGAGCCTTCCGTCCGCCGGCCAGTAATAATCCCTGAAATTCGGCATAAAATAACCGGAGCCGCCGTCGCGGTTCCGGTCACGTTTTTCCGTTTTTTGACTATTTCCCGGCCGCTTGCGCCTGCGGCGCGGGAGCCGAGGTGAAATCGTTGAAGGTTATGCGGTTGTTCTTGCAGAAGGTCCTCAGGCCGCTCTTGTAGCTCTCCCAATACTTTTCGTCCATCTTCTCCTTGGTGATGACGTAGGGGTATTGCTGGCTTTTCACCTTGATCGTCAGCATCTCCTTAATTTCCTTTTTCAGCAGCTTCTTTACCTCAGTCGCCGAAAAGGTGATCTCCGTAATATCGCTTGCCCTTATGTTTACTCGGGTAGCCGATGTGCCCATAACGATCCCACACACAATTTCAGTCTTGTCGATGAAAATGCGCTCCTTGGATGCCATCCTTTTCACTCCCCAAATAATATGTAATATCCTATGCGGCCAAATTATTTTACTTGTTTGCACCATAAATATCAATAGCTTTTTCTATTATTTTGTCAATCTTATATCTTGTTCCAGCGCAAAATACTATGCTATACTGGACGGGCGGCTTATTAAAGATAAGCAAAAAAGCAAAATTCGGGAGTTGATGTTTTAGTGGAAAACCTCTATTGGGTAAGCTTTGCGGCTGCGGTAGTCGCTCTGCTGTTCGCCTTCATCCAGAGCAGGCGGGTTCTGAAGGCCGATGAGGGAACGGCGAGGATGGCCCAGATTTCCCGCTATGTCCGCACCGGCGCCCAGGCGTATCTCAAGCGGCAGTACAAGATAATTGCGGTATTCTTCATCTGCATGTTTGCGCTTCTGTGCGTCATGGCGGCCTTCGGCAAGCTGACCTGGTTCGTTCCCTTCGCTTTCGTGACCGGCGGCTTCTTCTCCGGCCTTTCCGGCTTCATCGGCATGAGCATAGCCACGCGCGCCAACGCGCGCACCGCCGCGGCCGCCCAGAAAGGCCTGAACCGCGGCCTGCGCGTGGCCTTCTCGGCGGGCAACGTCATGGGCTTCACCGTCGTGGGCCTGGCGCTGCTGGACCTTTCCCTCTGGTACGCCATCCTTAAAATAGGCTTCGGCGCTTCTCTTGAGACGATTACCTCCACCATGATCACCTTCGGAATGGGCGCCTCCTCCATGGCTCTGTTTGCCCGTGTGGGCGGCGGCATCTTCACCAAGGCCGCCGACGTAGGCGCCGACCTTGTGGGCAAGGTCGAGGCCGGCATACCCGAGGACGACCCGCGCAACCCCGCCGTTATAGCCGACAACGTCGGCGACAACGTCGGCGACGTGGCGGGCATGGGCGCCGACCTTTACGAGAGCTACGCCGGCTCTATCCTCTCCTCCTGCGCCCTCGGCGTCGTCGCCTTCAACCAGATTCCCTCCGTAGACCGCGTCGCGGCGGTAGCTATTCCTCTTATAATAGCGGCTCTGGGCGTCGTCTGCTCCATTATCGGCACCTTCTTCGTCCAGACCAAGGAAGAGGCCAGCCAGAAGCAGCTCCTCAGGGCGCTCGGCAGGGGCACCAACTTCAGCGCCATAGTAATAGCCGTTTTGTCCTTCTTCGTCGTGTGGCTCATACTGGGCATAGAGTTCTACGGCATCTACCTGGCCATACTGGCCGGCCTTGTAGCCGGCGTGCTCATAGGCCGCTTCACCGAATACTACACCTCCGACACCTACAAGCCCACCAGGGAGCTTGCCTCCAAGTCTGAAACCGGCACCGCCACGATAATGATAGGCGGCCTGGGCCTCGGCATGATGAGCACCCTGCTTCCCGTAATCACTGTCGGCATAGCGATAATAATAGCCTACTTCTGCTCCACCATTCCCGATCCCGGCAACACCAACCTCGGCCTGTACGGCATAGCCGTCGCCGCCGTCGGCATGCTTTCCACCCTCGGCATCACCCTTTCCACCGACGCCTACGGCCCCGTGGCCGACAACGCCGGCGGCATAGCGGAGATGTCCGGCATGCCCAAGGAGGTGCGCGAGCGCACCGACGCGCTCGACAGCCTCGGCAACACCACCGCCGCCACAGGCAAGGGCTTCGCCATCGGCTCGGCAGCGCTTACGGCCCTGGCCCTCATAGCCAGCTTCAAGGACAAGCTTGACGCCATCGGCGCGGACTACAACATCAGCCTTATGAACCCCAACGTGCTGGTCGGCATCTTTGTAGGCGCCTGCCTGCCCTTCCTCTTCTCCGCCCTGACCATGGGCGCCGTCGGCCGCGCCGCGCAGAGCGTCGTCGTCGAGGTGCGCCGCCAGTTCCGCGAGATAAAGGGCCTCATGGAGGGCGAGGCGGAGGCAGACTACGCCTCCTGCGTGGATCTTTGCACCAAGGCTTCCCTTAAGGAAATGATAGTGCCCACGATAATAGCCATCATCTCCCCCATCATAATTGGCGTCGTGCTGGGCGGCAGCGGCGTTATGGGCCTGCTCTGCGGAGCCACCGCCAGCGGCTTCATCATGGCCATCTTCATGGCCAACTCCGGCGGCGCGTGGGACAACGCCAAAAAGTATATCGAGGGCGGCCACCACGGCGGCAAGGGCGGCGAGCAGCACAAGGCCGCCGTCGTCGGCGACACCGTGGGCGACCCCTTCAAGGACACCTCCGGCCCCTCCATCAACATCCTTATAAAGCTGCTGTCGATGGTCTCCATAGTCTTCTCGGGCCTGATAGCGGCCGTGCACATCTTCTGATACAAGCGCATGCCGTTTGAGCGCGGCGGGCATCGAAGGATGCCCGCCGCTTTTCTATATGCCCCGGGGACACGGCGGAAAAACCGGCGCCGGTATAAATGGCTATGCCGAAAGCGCGGAAATATGATAATATTGCCCTGAGGAAAACGCTCCGCACAGCCCGCCGCTCCCGCCGGCATACGGCGCGGCGGCTCTATCCGGCCAAAAACGATCGAAAGGATTGGTCTGTCATATGAACCTTTCGCAGATCCAATACTTTTTGGCGGCTTCGGATACGCTGAATTTCACAGCGGCCGCCAAGTCGCTCTATATTTCCCAGCCGGCGCTGAGCAAGCAGATAAAGCTGCTGGAAGCTGAGCTGGGCGTTATGCTCTTTTGCCGCGAAAAAGGGAAGGTGCGCCTGACGCGGGCCGGGGAAAGCTTCCGTGGCGACCTGGCTGCCGTCCTGCGCGAGCTGGACCGCGCCGTGGCCAACGTCAGCCTGCTCGGGAAGAAGCAGGGCGGGCGTCTGAGGATAGGCTGCTTTCAGGGAACGGCAATCGACGACCTGATCTATCTCATATCGGAACGCTACAGGCAGACCCAGCCGGAGACCGAGCTTGTCTTCCGGCGCGGCGGGTTCAGCGAGATCCGCAGCGCGCTGATGGACGGCGAGGCCGACGTGATACTGACGATCGATTTCGACGCGGCGGGTCTCCAGGGCTTCCGCTCCCAGGTGATCTGCACAAAAAAGCTGGCCTTCGTCTACTCCGAAAAGTCTCCCCTGGCGGCCGAGCCGGAGCTTTCGGCAAAAAGCTTTGCGGGCGTCCCGCTTCTCGTGCTGAGCGCCGGCGCCGACAGGGACGCATCTCCCCCCTCCCTGCCGGCTTTTTTGAAGAAGCTGGGGCTTGCCCACCAGAAAATCGAGGCCTACGGCAACTGGGACACCCTGCTGACATATCTGAAAATGGGGCGCGGCTTTGCCGTCATGCTCGACGGGGCCTGCGGCAAGATAAGCGGTCTGAGGCAGTTTTTGCCGCCGCCGGAGGATTTCCGGGGGAGCGTGGTGGCCGTCTGGAAAAACGACAGCCCCATGACGGAGGAGTTTGTCCATAACTTGCAGTTATTGGCTGGTAACTAATGGGTATTTCTATTTCCGGCCTTGTTTTTGCTAAAATTATCCCAACCCAGCGGCAAGCTGAACGATTATTTTGGAGGATTGGGAGAAATGAAGCAAAAAATCTTGGCGATCCTGCTCGCGGCGGCGCTGCTCTGCGCTCTGGCGCCGCTTCAAGCGGCGGCAGCGAGCCCTCTAGAGGCGATCCCCGCAACCGCTGCCTTGAGCATAGACGGAAAAGCGGCAAGCTGCGGCGCATACAATATCCAGGGAGCCAACTATGTCCTGCCGGGCGACCTGGCCGCCCTCCTCAGCGGCACGAATAAAAGGTTCGACGTTGTTTACGGCAAGGACGGCAGCGTCGCCGGCCTGAGCGCCGGCAAGGCCTATACCGGCGCCCCCGCGGGAAAAGGCCCTCAGGCCGGCGGGCCGCTTCCGGCCGAGCTGACGACGGTCGAGCTGTCGGTAGACGGCAAGACGGTCTGTCTTGACGGATACGCCGTCGGTGGCGGCGTCTACCTCAAGCTCCGCGACCTGGCCCGGCTTCTGGACTTCAGCATCGCCTGGGACGCCGCGGCAAGAGCGGTCCTTGTTGACACGTCGGAGGGCTATATGGCTGCAAAATACGCCAATACATATTTTGATTTCACCGAAGAAATAGCCGCGTTCAACGCCAAGTCGCCGAGCTTCACCTGCCCGGCTGCGGCCGATATAGGCGTCACGGTGGCGGATGAAAAGGGCGCGACCGGCGTGGTCATCGTCGCGTCCTCGGACCCGGAAAACAAAACGGACTATTACCTCAACGCGCTGGTGGCGGGCAACAAGCTGCTTTTTGAGGGCAGGGACGTAAAGTCGGTAAGCGTCAGCTCCGGCTCCGGCTCGACGGACATTCAGGTGAGCGGCGGAAAATTCGAGGTTACTCCCCGGCCGATAAACGCCGACGAGCCGGAGGACGAGATAATCACCATAACAAAAACGGACGGCTCCGTCTGCAGGATACATACGGTCAACGAATACATGCCGGGAATGAACGTGGCTATAGGAAGCAAAAAGCCGCAGGCCGGCGTATACACCTTCCTGGTGGACGATTTCATGCTGCGCGTATCTACGGAGGGCAATATCGTCTACTACCGCAACATGGAGCTCCCCGGGGGCAATATGGCCGAAAATTTCGCCGCGCAGGACACGCCGGACGGCCGCTTCTACACATATATGCTCGAATTGAACGCCAAGCGGCGCGGCATGGGCTATGTCAGCGGCATGTACGTCATCATGGACGCAAATTACCGCGAGCTCGATTACGCCACCCTTCTTCCCAACGACGAGGCAAACCATACGCACGGCGAGGGCTATCTGGACGAGCACGAATTCGTGCTGCTCGGCAGGGACCACTGGCTCAGCCTGAGCTACACGGCCATGAAGGCGGGCAATCTAAAGACCGGCGGGCTTGAGGGCGGAAGCGCCGCCTATGTGCAGGCCGGCATCATCCAAGAGGTGAAAAACGGCAAGGTCGTAAACGAATACAACACCACGGATTACCCCTGCCTCTACGAGGCGGCGCGGGAATCGGCAAACTACGCCGGCAGCAGCGACAGCTCGCCAAGCGGCTACGTGGATTACGCCCACATCAACAGCATCTTTGTAGACCCGAAGGACGGCAACCTGCTGGTTTCCATGCGCAACCAGTACGCCGTCTACAAGATAAACCGCGCCACCGGCGACCTGATGTGGGCGCTCGGAGGCCTCATGAATTCGTTCTCCGGCCTGGGCGATTATTATGACGCAAACGGGAACCTTTTCGTGGCGCAGCATTACGCCAGGTACATGGACAGCGCCATCGCCGGAAACGACAGCACAGTGACGGTCTTCGACAACCACACGAGCTATGGGGGCAATACGACAAGGATGTTCAACATCGAGCTGGACGAGAGCCGCAAAACCGCAGCCGCCGAGGTAATAAACGGCAGCGACCTTGACAAGCTGACGGACAAAAAGCACTGGTCCACGCACTGCGGCGTATACGAGGTCCAGGCCAAGGGCTCGGCCTTCATGGGCTGGGGCTCGAACATCATGCTGAACATGAGGGCGGAAACCATACCCACCCACGCTCTGCTGACGGATTACGACACGGCCGAAAATGTCGTCACCTTTGAGCTCAGCGTCGAGCGCAACAGCCATTACCTGAACAGCTCGTCGCCCTGCTTTGCCTACCGCGCCTATAAAAATTCCTTCTGAAACCGAAACCGGGAGCGGCCAGGGCCTTCGCGCCGCAAAAGCCCGGCGCGGCTGCGGCAAAGCGGAAAGCTCTTTCCGCTTTGCCGCCTTTTTATCCTCCGGCAGGCCCTGATTTTGCCTGAAAACGCCGAAAAGTCCGGAATTTCCGGACTTTTCGGACAGATTGTTGGCGGAGAGAGAGGGATTCGAACCCCCGGTGCTTTCGCACAACGGTTTTCAAGACCGTCACCATCGACCACTCGGACATCTCTCCATCCGTATTTCAAGCTTAAAAATACTAGCACAGGCCGGAAGCTTTGTCAATGCGGTTTTGCCGGGACTATGTACGGAAGGGCGGCCGCCCTTCCGCAGCAGCGCGGCGCGCCTCAGGAGGGGCGGCTCCCGCCGTCCGGCGGCGAGACGGCAAAGCCCAGGCCTTTTATGCGTCTCTCAAGCTCCTTTTCGTCAAGAGCCTCGCCGTCGTAATCCACGCAGATCAGGCCGGTTTCCCTGTTCACCGCAACCGACCTGACGCCCCGCAGCCCGTCCAGACCGCGCTTGAGCTTCTTTGCGCCGTGCGCTCCGACGGCGTCCGCCGAAAAGCGCGCGCAGGACTCAGACATTGTGGTTCACCTCGTGGATGTCCTCCTTTATGGGCTTGGCCCGCGCCTTTCCGCGCTTGGCCCTGCCCTGAAGCTCCGGTACGGGCCCCGCCTCGTTTTTCGGGAAATGGGTTATGCTGTTGCTCTCCGTCCCGTGCGGCGCTTTGGGGTCCGGCCTTCTCATTCCGGCCTTGGCCATTTTTCATCCTCCTCCGCGCGCGGCGGCTCCTTCAGCCCGAATACAGCCCTCGCGCTTTCAGCGTTGGGGTCGTGCTTGACGCGCCCGGAGCCGAAGGCTCCGTCCTCACGCCCCGCGCCTTTTCCGTTTTTCGCTTTAAACATTCTTCCTCCGTCCCGGCTCTATATTATTTTAAAGCCCGCGCCCTCAAGGCGGCTCCTTATTTGGCTCTCGGTGGCCGGCTCGCCGTACTCTACCCTGACCGAGCCGGCGGCCATGTCCACTCCCACCCCTCCGACGCCCTCTATTTTCCCGAGGACGTTTTTTATCTGCGTCTTTGTTTCCTTGTTTTGCACTCCCGCCACGACGCAAAACATGGTGTTCATATCCGCGCCTCCTTTCCCTCGCGTAAAGCCTTTGCAGGCGGCGTTTTTCCGCACTGTTATTTTTCGCCGGCCGCGCCCGGGTATGCAAGGCATTTTAAGGCGGAAATCCGCGCGTATTTAAGGTTTCCTTTTTTGTGTGGCCGTGATATAATAAGCGCGTTATATTATAAGATAGAAAAGGTGAATATCGACGATGAAAACTAGGGATCTTGTCTATATTGCCGTACTCGCGGCAATCCTCTGCGTTTTTTCGCCCTGGGCCGTACCCATAGGGCCCGTGCCGGTATCGCTTGCGACCTTCGCCGTCTATTTCGCGGCGGCCTCGACAGGCTGGAAGAGGGGCACGGCGGCGGTGACGCTGTTCCTGCTTATCGGCGGCATAGGCCTTCCTGTCTTTTCCGGCTTCCAGGGCGGCCTGCACAAGCTCATCGGGCCGACCGGCGGCTACCTCATCGGGTACATACCCTGCGCCTTCCTCACCGGTTTCATAGCCGACAGGCTGGAAAAGCGCAGGTGGGCCTATCCGCTGGGCATGATAGCGGGGACGGCCGTGCTTTATCTGATGGGCACCGCCTGGTTCGTATACATCAGCGGAAACGGCTGGCTTGCTTCCCTTTCAATATGCGTGATACCCTTCCTGTTCGGCGACGCGATAAAGATTGCCGTCGCCGCCGCAGCCGCAGCCGCCGTAAGGCCCCTGCTTAAAAAGCACGCCCTTGCCGCCTGAGACGGACTCAAAAGGACGGGGCAATAATGATATTCTGGTTTTCCGCCACGGGCAATTCGCAATACGCGGCCGAAAGGATAGCGGCGGCGGCGGGGGAGCCGTCCGCGTCAATCGGCGCGGCGCTGAAAGGCGGCCGCTTCGACTGGGACATAAGCGGCGACGGGCTTCTCGGCTTCGTCTTCCCCACCTTTGCCTGGACGCTGCCGGCCCCGGTATACATGTTCATTGAAAGGCTGAGGCTGACCGGCCTGGAGGGGCAGACCGTATTCGGGGTGCTCACCTGCGGGGAAAGCTCCGGCCAGGCGGGCCAGGCGCTGCGCCTCGCGCTGAAGGCCAGGGGCATCCCCCTGCACGGAGGCTTCGAGCTGGTCATGCCGGACAACTTCATACTCTGGTCGGAGCTTCCCGGCGAGGCGGAGCTTAAAAGGCGGCTCGAGGCCTCGGAAACCGAGCTTGAGCTGATAATCAAAAGAATAAAAGCCCGGAAGCTCGGCAATATAGACGGCCCCGCGCCGCAAAGCCCGTTCATGCCCCTGCGCGAGGCCGGCGGCTCGAGGGCGGCCGGCGCCTTTTGGGCGACGGAGGCCTGCACCGGCTGCGGGCTTTGCGAAGGGCTCTGCCCGCTGTCCTGCATAAAAATGAAGGGCGGCAGGCCCGAATGGGCGGGCGGGTGCTGCCTGTGCCTTGCCTGCCTGCACCGCTGCCCGGCGGCCGCCATAGAGCACGGCGAGGAAACGAGGGGCAGGAAGCGCTACTCGCATCCGGGCGCGGCGCTTAAGCCGGAGGGCTGATTCTCTGCTTTGGGAGCGCGTCAGGCTTAAAATAAAAAAGAACGGGGCCGGGGCCCCGTTCTTTTTTATTTTTGATTAAATTTTTGATTAACTCAATCGTCCTCGTCCTCGTCTTCGCCGCAGCAGCCGCACTCGTCGTCCTCGTCGTCCTCGTCGTCCTCGTCGTCCTCGTCAAACTCAAGCTCCAGCTTTTCGCCGCAGTTGGGACAGTCTATCTTGCCCAGGGACGCCACGTCCTCGTCTATGGTTATCTCGTTCCCGCAGGACGGGCACTTGACCTCGAAAAACATGGGCTCGTCGTCCTCGTCCTCGTTGTCCTCGTCCTCGTCGTCCTCGCCGTAGACCTCGTCCTCCAGGAGGGCAAGATCCTCGCTGAGCTCGTCTATCTCGTCGGCAAGGTCCAGCGAGTTTTCGCCCAGGTCGGCTATTTCCTTGGCCATATCCCCCAAAACGTCGATGATCTCCTTGAACAGCTTCCCTTCCGGCTTGTCCTCGTTGATTTTCATTCCTTCGCAAAGACCCTTGATGTAGGCTACCTTTTCCGAGATGGTCATAATGTCTGCTACCTCCGTTCCGCTTTTAAGCTATGCTTATTCTGCCCAGACTTGCCTCCCTTTAACCTTTCGCGCGCTCGAGATACTCGCCTGTGCGTGTGTCTATCTTTATTTTATCGCCTATGTTTATAAACAGCGGCACCTTGACCTCGGCCCCGGTTTCGACCGTCGCGGGCTTCATGACGTTGGTGGCGGTGTCGCCCTTGAAGCCGGGCTCCGTTTCTGTGACGACCAGCTCCACAAAGGTGGGCGGCTCGACGCCGAAAACGCTGCCCTTGTAGGACTGCACCTTGCAGACCATGTTCTCCTTGACGAATTTGAAGCCTTCGCCCAGCATGGAAGCGTCTATGGGCACAAGCTCGAAGCTCTCCGGATCCATGAAATAGTACAGGTTCCCGTCGTTGTAGCTGTACTCCATGTCCTTCCTCTCCACGTAGGCGTTTTCAAACTTCTCGCTGGGATTGAAGGTAGTTTCGGTTACGGCGCCGGTTATTACGTTTCTCATTTTGGTGCGGACGAAGGCGGCGCCTTTTCCGGGCTTTACGTGCTGGAACTCTATCACCTGCATTACATTGCCGTCCATCTCAAAGGTAACGCCGTTTCTGAAATCACCGGCAGAAATCATAAAAAAGAGTCTCCTCTCAAACAGTATTGGCTTGTCAAGCTATTTTATAATACGCGCCCGCTTTTTGCAAGACAAATAATCGGGGCCCGCCTGAAAATCCCCCAAACATCCCCAATCATAAGACTAGCAGAGCCTTGTCCGCCTTCGTAAGGTTCACGTTCCCCTCCTCGGTCAGGACTATCACGTCCTCAATCCTGACTCCGAAGCGGCCGGGCAGGTAGATGCCCGGCTCGGCGGAAATTACGGATCCGGCGGGCATGGGCGTCTTGCCGGAGGGGTTGGCCGTCGGCGCCTCATGCACGTCCAGCCCGACGCCGTGGCCGAAGCCGTGGCCGAAAAAGCGGCCGTAGCCGGCCTCCTCTATTATGTCCCTTGCGGTCCTGTCTATCTCAAAGCCCGTCATGCCTGCGCGCGCCCCGGCTATCGCCTCGGTCTGCGCCCTCAGGACTGTGGAGTACACAAGCTCCATTTCCTCCGTCGCCCCGCCGACGGCCACGGTCCTTGTCATGTCGGAGCAGTAGCCCTCATAGCGGCAGCCGAAATCCATGGTGAGGAAATCGCCCCTTTTTACCGGCGCGTCGCCGGGCGCTCCGTGCGGCAGGCTGCTTTTCACCCCGGCAACCACGATGGGCTCGAAGGCTATGCCCTCGGCCCCGGCCCTGAGCATGCGGTATACGAGCTCCGCGGCTATCTCCCTTTCCGTCATGCCCTCCCTTATTATGTCCAAAACCTCATAATAGGCCCGCTCCGCTATCCGCTGAGCCTCGGCAAGCTTTTCAAGCTCGGCGGCGCTCTTTACCGTCCGGAGCGCTGCGAGCAGCTCCTGTGCGGGAACCAGCTCGGCGCGCAGCCTTTCCCCGGCCTCCAGGAAGTCGGCGTGGCTCATGGCCTTCTCCTCTATGCCCACTCGCCTGAGCCCCTCGGCGTCTATAACGGCGTTTATCTTGTCGTAATAGGCCGAGGCGCTGTCCGTCATCTCTATCCGCGCGCCCTCTATGCTTTTCTCCGCAGCCTCTATATAGCGGGAGTCCGTATAGAAATAAGCGCTCCGCTCCGTCACCAGAGCCATGCCAGCCGAGGAGTGGAAGCCGGTGGCGTACCTCCTGCCGGATTCGCCGGTTATCAGCATGGCGTCCAGCCCCCTCGGGGCCAGGCTCTCCCTTATCCTTTCAAAATTGTTCATGCGCTTTACCTCTCAAAATCAGTAATTCCCTTGCCCGTAAGACAATATATTTATTATAGCCTGCCTCTTCTATCCTGTCTACGGAGGGGCCTTATTATGACCTTATACATATCCGCCGCGCCCGAGCATATTGCCGAGGTCAGGGCGCTGGGCAGGCCCCTGCTGCACATGGCCTATTCCTTCGCCGCCCCCTTCCCCGAGGGCCTGGAGGCGTCCGGGGGCCTCATGGCCCTTTGGGGCGACCTGCGCGCCTCGCGCGCGCCGGACATAATCGCCGAGTGCCGCCGCAGGGGCTACAGGGGCGCGCTGGCCGGCTACGGCTACTCCTCGCGCCTTGAGGCCATGCGCCTGGCCGAGGCGCTGGGCAGGCGCGGCCTCAGGCTCTACCTCACGGAGGAGGCCTGGTGCGCCGACTGCGGGGCCTGGTGCGTGGCTTCCACCGCGGTATCCGGCGGCAGCCTCGAGGGCCGCCTTAAGGAGGCCGCAAGGCGCTGCGGAGCCTCCCGCCTGGCCCTGGACCTGCAGCGCCTGCGCCATATTTTCCCGCTGCCCTCCCCCGACGGGAACGGAAGGCAGCTTGAGGATGCGGAATTTGAGGGCCTGCGCGCCGCGGCCGACGGCCCGGAGCGCGTTTCCGGCGAGCTGTGCTGCAAGTATTTTACCGTCTCGGACGGGGAAGGCTCCCGCTTCGTGCTTTTCGACGACCTGGAAACGCTTAAGCTTAAGCTTGAGCTTGCCGGCTCGCTGGGCATACGGGAGGGCTTTGTCATGTATCCCGAATGGGACCTGGAGAGCCTGCGCGGCCTGTAGGAAAGGCAAGGCGCTATAAGGCCCGATTATCCACGGATAATCGGGCCTTATATATAAAAGTCATATCAATAAGATCTCTTGTTCTTATTCTTCCTTGCGGCCTCGGATTTCTTGCGGCGCTTTACGCTGGGGCTCTGATAATATTCCTTTTTCCTGAGATCCGACAAAACGCCCGCCTTAGCGCAGTTTCTCTTGAACCTCTTTAAAGCGCTGTCCAACGATTCGTTTTCCTTAACTCTGACTTCCGACATTTGTTTCCCTCCCTCCGAGTGGGCCTTAACTATTGCATTATAATCCGCCGTCCGGCCTGTTGTCAAGTTTTTTCGGCTTCAGTATGAGATTGACAAGCTTATTTTTGACAACTATTGCCTTGGCAAGCTCCATGCCTTCCATCAGATTTTTAACTTTTTCCTCTCCTGACGCCGCCGCCACCACGGTCTCGTCGTCGGCGTCCGCCGGCACGGTGACGGTGCCCTTGAGCTTGCCGTTTACCTGTATGGCTATGGTCTTTTCCGTTTCGACCGTCTTGCTCTCGTCATAAGCCGGCCAGGGCTGCCGGCAGCACAGGCCCGCGCCGCCAAAGCCCATAAGCTCCCAAAGCTCCTCGGCTATATGCGGCGCGAAGGGTGAAAGCAGCGTAAGCAGCGTCCTGAAGTCGCCCCTGCCGGCCCCCTTTTCGTAGAACTCGTTGACAAGCGCCATCATTGCCGCTATGGCGGTATTGAACTTCATGGCCTCTATGTCGTCGCCGACCTTCTTGATGGTCCTGTGCAGAGACGCCTCGTTTGCCTTCAGATGCTCCTCCCCGCCGGACTTGTCGGAGGCCAGCTTCTCGCCCAGGTTCCAGACGCGGTCCAGAAACCTCTTGCAGCCCTTGACCGCCTCGGAGGACCAGGTGGCCGCCTTCTCGAAATCGCCTATGAACATGATGTAGAGGCGCATGGTGTCCGCGCCGTACTGGTTTACTATGTCCGTGGGGTTTATCACGTTGCCCCTGGACTTGGACATCTTCTGCCCGTCCTCGCCCAGTATCATGCCGTGGCTGGTGCGCTTGGCGTAGGGCTCCGGCGTCGGCACGACGCCTATGTCGTAGAGGAACTTATGCCAGAAGCGGGAATAGAGCAGGTGCAGCGTGGTGTGCTCCATGCCTCCGTTGTACCAGTCCACCCGGTTCCAGTACTGAAGGGCCTCGCGGGAGGCCAGGGCCCTGTCGTTGCGCGGGTCCATGTAGCGCAGGAAGTACCAGGACGAGCCGGCCCACTGGGGCATGGTGTCCGTCTCGCGCTCGGCCTTCCCGCCGCACTTGGGGCAGACGGTTTCAACCCAGTCCCGCATCTTGGCAAGGGGCGACTCGCCGTTGTCGGTCGGCTCGTAGGACTCCACCTCCGGCAGCAGCAGCGGAAGCTGCTCCTCCGGCAGGGGCACGTAGCCGCAGCGCGGGCAGATTACTATGGGTATGGGCTCGCCCCAGTAGCGCTGGCGGGCGAAGACCCAGTCGCGCAGCTTGTAGTTTACCTTTTCGCGGCCGAGGCCCTTGGCCGCGAGCCAATCCGTCATCCGTCTTTTCGCTTCCTCCACCGGCAGGCCGTTAAGGAAGCCGGAATTCACCATTACTCCCTCGTCGCAGTCCTCGTAGGCGGCCTTTTCCACGTCGCCGCCCTTGACCACCTCTATCACCGGCAGGCCGAACACGCGGGCAAACTCCCAGTCCCTCTGGTCGTGCCCGGGCACGGCCATAATGCAGCCGGTTCCGTAGGTGGCAAGCACATAGTCCGAAATATAAATGGGTATCTCCGCCCCGGTCACGGGGTTCACGGCTCGCACTCCCCTGAGCTCCACGCCCGTTTTTTCCTTTGACAGCTCCGTGCGCTCAAGCTCGGACTTTCTAGCGGCCTCAAGCCTGTAGGCCTCAACCTCGCCGAAGTTCGTTATTATGCGCGCCCACCTGTCCACAAGCTCGTGCTCCGGCGCCATGACCATGTAGGTCGCGCCGAAGAGCGTGTCCGGCCGGGTGGTGAATACCGTCATCGTGTCGCCCGCCGTGGTGGCGAAGTCCACCTCCGCGCCGGTCGAGCGGCCTATCCAGTTTTTCTGCTGCGTCTTGACCCTTTCTATGAAGTCCAGCCCGTCCAGATCGTCTATAAGCCTCTGGGCGTACTTGGTGATGCCGAGCATCCACTGGCTCTTTTCCTTCCGGATGACCTCGCTGCCGCAGCGCTCGCAGACGCCGTCCACCACCTCCTCGTTTGCAAGAACGCACTTGCAGGAGGTGCACCAGTTGACCGGCATCTCGGTCTTGTAGGCCAGCCCGTTTTCAAAGAGCTTCAGAAAAATCCACTGCGTCCACTTGTAATACGAGGGGTCCGTCGTGTCTATGACCCTGTCCCAGTCGAAGCTGTAGCCCAGGGTCTTGAGCTGCTCCGTAAAGCGCTTTATATTCCGCTCGGTCACTGTCCTCGGGTGCAGCCTGTGCTTTATGGCGTAGTTTTCCGTGGGCAGGCCGAAGGCGTCGAACCCTATGGGGAAAAGGACGTTGTAGCCCTCCATCCTGCGCTTCCTTGCCACTATGTCCATGGCCGTGTAGGGGCGCGGATGCCCGACGTGCAGCCCCTCGCCGGAGGGATAGGGAAATTCCACAAGCGCGTAGAACTTGGGCTTTCCGCCTCCGTTCACGGCCGCGTAGGTCTTTTCCTCCTCCCATATCTTCTGCCATTTTTTCTCTATTTTATGGAATTCGTACTTCATAGCCGCAAACCTCAATCGCTAATCAAATTTGAAACGTCTACCTTCTCCGCGTCGCCCCATAGACGCTCCAGATCATAAAACTTGCGCGTTTCCTCCAGAAACAGATGCGCCACGGCGCAGCCGAAGTCCATCAGCACCCAGCCTCCGGCCCGGTAGCCCTCCACCCTAAGGGGCGGCTCCCCCGCCTCGGACAGAACCTTTCCCGTCTCGTCGGAGAGGGTCTTTATGTGCGTGGTGGACGAGGCGGTGCATATGATGAAATAATCCGCGATTATTGTGATCTTCCCGGTTTTCAGCACGGCTATGTCCCGCGCCTTCTTGCCGTCCAGGGTCTTGACTATCAGCTCCATTACTTCCTCAGGCCGCATGTTTACCTCCGTATTTCTTTAGTTAAAACCTTCTCAGCCGGCGGCGCCTTCCTCAGCGGCCGCTCCGGCCTCCGTTTCCCCTCCGGAATAGAAGAGGCCGGGCGTCTCGGCGGGCGCTTCGCTCTCCGCCCGGGCGGCTCCGTCCGAGGGGGCCTCGGGCGCCCCTTCGGACGCGCCCGGGGCGGTTTCCGGCGCGGGGCTTTCCTCCGGAGGCTCCCGCGCCTCCGCCGCTCCGCCGGCGGACTGCCCAGCCTCCGCTCCGGACTTCTTCAGCCCGGCTATATACTCGTCGTAGTCCAGGAAGGAGGAATAGCCTCCCGCTATTTCGCCGCCGGTGGCGTAGAGCTTTCCTTCGGCGTCCCTGGTTATTATATCCATATCCTCGGCCCTTACGGCCTCATAGTTCGGGTTGAGCTTCTCGTTGACCATTTTCACCCATTCGTCCACATAAATGGTGCCGTATGAAAAGCCCCTTATCGAATCGTAGTAGTTCGAGGGCAGCGTGTCGAAGCTTATGTCCTCCTCGGCAAGCTTCAAAAGCTCGCCGCCGTACCAGGCCAGGTTTTTCAGCGTCAGATCCGTCTTTACATAGCTCTTGAATATGCCTATATAATCGTCCAGCTTCGTGACCAGGTTTGAAAGCGAGAGGCATTGCCGCGCAACGGTCTTGAGAAAGGCGTGCTGTATGTTTATCCTCTCTATGTCGCCGTAGTTCGCCCCGTTGTTGTTCTGCCTCCAGCGCACCACCTTTACGGCTTCCGCGCCCGTGAGGTGCCGCCGGCCCTTGGGAAAGTGTATGTGCAGGTTTTGGGTCGGGTCGTCGTAGTCCATATCGTAGGGTATGTCGAAATCCACGCCTCCCAGAGCGTCCACCAGCGCGGTGAAGGCCTTTATGTTCACCACCATGTAGCTGTCGATGTTGAAGCCGGCCATATCCGAAACGGCCTCCATCAGGGCGTCTATGCCTCCGCCCAGAGTGTAGACCGCGTTTATCTTTTTTGTGGAAACGTAGCCGTAATACACGTTGGCGCAGGTGTCCCTGGGTATGCTGACTATGTTCAGCTTATGGTTTTTCGAGTCCAGCCTTCCTATCATCAGGGTGTCGGTGTTGCCCTGCCCCTGGTCGAAGCCTGCAAGCAGAAAGGTATACATTCCCTCGCGCCTGCCCGAAGCGGGGCTCGGCGTCGCGCCGGAGGCGGGCCCTGCCGAGCCCGGAGCTGCGGAGGCCGCGGCGCCGGAAAAGCCTCCTTCCCCGGCGGAGGCGGTGGTCGAGGCCCTGGGCGGGGCGGGCTCCGGCGGCTTTAAAAAGGCCCTATGCAGGATAAGGCCGCAAAAAGCCAGCGCCATTACCGCGGAGGCGGCGGCCAGTGCCCTCCGCTTCCGCGCATCACGACCGCTCATGATTCCCGGCGAGCCTTCGGCAGGCTCGCTCCCTGCCCCGGCCCGGTTTACGCCTCCGGACGGCCTTTTCCCGCCCGGACCGCCGAAAAGCTTCATACGGCATATCCTTTCCCGACGGGGCGCGGCGCCCCGTTATATAAGCTCCCTTATGTTACCTCCGCATAAGCCATATATGTGGGAATTTTGCCCCTCGCGGGGTTTTATTTTCACGCGCCGCCGGCCGCGCTTCCGTCCGGCGTCTGAGCCGGCGCCTCGGTCGGAACCGGCGCCTCGGTCGGGGCCGGCGTTTCCGTCGCCGCGGGCGTTTCCGTCTCGTCCGGCGTTTCCGTCGCCGCGGGCGTCTCCGTCTCGGCCGGCGTCTCCGTCGCGGCCGGCGTCTCCGTCGCGGCCGGCGTTTCCGTCGCGGCCGGCGTTTCCGTCTCGGCCGGCGTCTCCGTCGCGGGCGGCGTTTCCGTCTCGGCCGGCGTTTCCGTCGCGGGCGGGAGAGTCACGGCCGGGGTGTCGGCTCCTCCGGAGGACGAGCCCGAACCGTTCGATTTCCCGTAGCCGAGGCTGGCGATGTACTCGTCGTAGTCGAGGAAGGAATCGTAGCCGCCGGCTATCTCGCCGCCCGTGGCGTAAAGGTTGCCCTTGGCGTCCCTCGTTATGATGTCCATATCCGAGGCCGTTACTTCCTTTTCATAGGGATTGAGATATTCGTTGACCATCTTGACCCAGTCGTCCACCAGTATGGTGCCGTAGGAAAAGCCCTTTATCGAGTCGTAATAGTTGGAGGGCACCTTGTCGAAGGTTATGTCCTCGGGCTTCAGCTTCAGCAGCTCCTTGCCGTACCAGGCCATGTTCCCGGTGGTGAGGTCGGTTTTGACATATTCCTTGAATATTTTGGCGTAGTCGTCCACCTTAGTAACAAGGTTGGACAGGGACAGGCACTGCTTGGCCACCGTCATGAGGAAGCTCTGCTGGGTCTTTATCCTCTCTATGTCGCCGTAATTTGTTCCGTCGTTGTTCTGCCTCCAGCGCACCACCTTTACGGCGTCGGCCCCGGAAAGCTGCTGGTAGCCGGAATTGAAGTGTATGTGCAAATTCTGCCTCGGGTCGTCGTAATCCATATAATGGGGTATGTTGAAATACACGCCGCCCAGGGTGTCCACTATGGCGGTGAAGGCCTCTATGTCCACCATCACGTAGTTGTCTATGGGAAAGCCGGTCATGTCGGCAAGGGCGGCCATCAGGGCGTCTATGCCGCCGCCCAGGGCGTAGACCGCGTTTATCTTCTTGACGCTGTATTCGACGTTTGCGCAGGTGTCCCTGGGTATGCTTATTATGTTAAGCTTATGGTTTACGGAGTCGAAGCGGCCCAGCATTATCGTGTCGGTATTCGCCTGGAGCTGGTCCAGTCCCAGCAAAAGGAAGGTATATACGCCCTCCTTCCTGCCTCCGTACTTTTTCACCGAAGCGCCGTCCCCGCCGGCAAGCGGGTTGCCCGACGAGTCGGTAAGCGAGGGCGCATTCGCACCGCCGGAGCCCGATATGTCCGGCGGCCTGACCAGCGCCTTGTACAGCAGAAAGACGCCGGCTACGGCCGTCAGCGCGACGGCCAGCACGGCTATCCTTTTTCTTTTTTTGTATTTCTGATAGTTCTCTATAAGGGAGTCTATCTCTTCCTGCTCTTCCCTGGTCCTGACCTTGTCCTCCGCGCCGCCCTCCGGCCCCGCAGCCCGGGCGCCCCTCTTAGTTTTATTCTTCGCCGAAGCGCCCATATCGCTATCCTTTTCCGCGGCGCCGGCCCCGGGCCGGCCGCCCGGCTCCTCCGCCGCCGCAAGCTCTGACAGATCCGTCAGCTTTATGGTGTCCGACAGGTCGATTTCTCGGTTTGCCGGCCTCTTTTTTCCAGTTCCGCCGTAGAGTTTCATTTCTTCTATGTATGTTCCTTTCCTCGCGAGGCTTCAGTCTGAGACGTTGCTTCGGCCGGCGCCGGCGTTTCGCTCTTCAAGCAGAAAGGCCAGCGCTTCCTCGGACAGGCGGTGCGGCTTTCCGCCGCGCCTTCTTATATTCTCAAGGCACCCCTTAAGGCTGCGGATCATCGCCCCGTCCAAATCCTCGAAGGCAAGCTTTCTGAGCTCGCCCACTCCGTCGAAGCTTCTGGCCGGCTCTATGGTGTCGGCCAGGTAGATTATCTTTTCCAGCAGGCTCATGCCCGCCCTGCCGGTCGTGTGCCACCTTATGGCCTCGCGTTCGGCCTCCGATATGCCGAAGAGCCTGTAGGCCAGGGCGGCGCCCGTTTCGGCGTGCAGCAGGCTCTCGAAGGCAGGGTCGAAATTCTCAATTGTTATATCATATTTGGCGCACAATAGCAACTGTTCGCTTGCGCCGAGCTTCTTTGTCAGGTCATGGAGTATGGCGGCCGACTCGGCCTCCCTGACGTCGGCGCCCCAGCGCGCGGCAAGCCTTGCCGCCGTTTCGCGGCAGCCGGCTACATGCGCGAGCCGCCCTTCTCCTATCCAGGGCCTGACAAGCTCCCAGAGCGCGTCCGGCTCTGGCAGCGCGCCGTAGAGCCTATGCTCGAGTATATAGGCGTACACCGCCTTGTCCAGATACGCGCCCCCTTCGCCGCGCTTGAGCCGCGCCCTCAGCTCCGTGGAGGATATGGGCACCGGCTCGGCGTCGATATACCGGGCCCTTATCCCGAAGCGCCGCAGGTAGTCCCCGGCGAGCCTCTCAAGCTCCCCCGCGTCCTCCCCGCCGCGCGAAAATACGGCGAAATTCAAATTCTCCGCCAGCCAGCCGCTCCTGCGCCACTGGGGAAGGGATTTGAACATGTCGCCGCCGCATATAAGCCAGAGCTCCGCGCCGGGATAGGCGGCCATAAGCTCGGCCGCGGTGTCCGCCGTGTAGCTTATGCCGCCGCGCCTTATCTCAAGGTCGGAAACCAGCGCGCTTGCCTCTGCGATGCCTCGGGCGGCCAGCCTCGTCATTTCAAGCCTGTGCTCGGTTCCGGCCGTGTCCGGCGGCAGCTCCTTGTGGGGCGGCCGCGCGGTGGGTATGAACAGGAGCAGGTCGAGGCCCAGCCTGCGCGCGGCCAGAGCCGCCGCGGCCGTGTGGCCCCTGTGGGGCGGGTCGAAGGTGCCGCCAAGAAAGCCTATTTTCATTTTCTATTCGTCCGGGTCAATTTTATGAGCCTCCGGGTCCGGGTTCCGCCTGTAGAGCACGAACCGGCTCCCTATCGCCTGCACGCCCTCGGCCCCGGTCCTTTCCGCAAGCTCCCGGCAGGCCTCCTTTGCCGAAAGCCGGGAGTTTTCCAGCACCCTGCACTTTATAAGCTCCCTGGCCCGAAGCGCCTCGTCCGCCTGCGCCGCCACGTTTTCCGTTATGCCGCCCTTGCCTATAAGCACTATCGTCTCAAGGCCGTTTGCCAGGCTTCTCAGCCTGGCCCTCTGTTTTCCCGTAAGCATGCTCATTCCCCGTTTTTCAAATATTCGGAAAGCTTCCGCTTCATTTCCGCCAGCGCCCTGGCCCTGTGGGATATTTTGTTTTTTTCCGCCGCGTCCAGCTCCGCCATCATTCTCCCGTCGGGCAGCATGAAAATGGGGTCGTAGCCGAAGCCGCCAGCGCCCCTCGGCTCATGGGCGATGAAGCCGCGGCATTCCCCCATGGCGGTGAGCGCGTTCCCGCCCGGAAAGGCGGCCGCTATGCAGCAGACGTATTTGGCCGCCCGGTTGCTTAGGCCCTCCATCTCCCTGAGCAGCAGGAGGTATCTTGCCGTGTCGTCCGCCGCCGCGGCCCCGCCGTAGCGGGCGCTGTAGATACCGGGCGCACCGCCCAGCGCCTCGACCGCCAGTCCCGAATCGTCCGATATGGCCGGCAGGCCGGAGGCCTCCATGACGGCCCGCGCCTTGAGAAGGGCGTTTTCCTCGAAGGTTGAGCCGGTTTCCTCCACCTCTACGTCCACTCCCGCCTCGGCCTGGGACAGCACGCCTATGCCCAGCCCGGACAATATGTCCCTCATTTCCTCCAGCTTCTTCCGGTTCCTGCCCGCCAAAACGAAGGTCATGCCTTTTTCTCCTTTCCGCCCTTATTCCAGCAGCGCCCTGACGAAGGAATCCGCCTCGAAGGGCAGCAGGTCGTCTATCTTTTCCCCGACCCCCACGAGCTTCACCGGCACCTTCAGCTCCCTGGCCACGGCAAAGACTATGCCGCCCTTTGCCGTGCCGTCCAGCTTGGTCAGCGCAAGGCCCGTCAGCGGGGCCGAGCCGGCAAACTGCCTGGCCTGTATCAGCCCGTTCTGGCCGGTCGCGGCGTCTATCACCAGCAGGTTTTCGCGCGCAGCGCCCGGCAGCTCCCTGTCTATGATGCGGCTTATCTTGCCCAGCTCGTTCATCAGGTTGGTCTTGTTGTGCAGGCGCCCGGCCGTGTCCACTATGATTATGTCCGCGCCCCTGGCCTTGGCGGCCGCTATGCCGTCGTAGACGACGGCGCCGGGGTCCGAGCCCTCGGCGTGCCTGACGAGGTCCGCCCCGGCCCTGTCGGCCCAGACGGAGAGCTGCTCGGCTGCGGCGGCCCTGAAGGTGTCCCCCGCGCAAAGCAGCACCTTTTTCCCCTCGCTGACATATCTTGCCGCCAGCTTGCCTATGGTGGTGGTCTTGCCCACGCCGTTTACGCCTATTACCAGTATGACCGAGGGCCTGGTGTCCGTTTTGAGCGAGCAGTCCCCGAGGTCCAGTATCTCCGCCAGTATGCCCTCAAGCGCCCTTTTGATCTCCTCCGGGCCCCGCAAGCCCTCCTTCCTTGCCGTCTGGCGCAGCTTTTCCACCGTTTCGGCGGCCAGCTCGGCGCCAAGGTCGGCAAGTATGAGGGTCTCCTCCAGCTCCTCGTAGAAGGACTCGTTGGCCCCGGTGAAGCTGCCGAACAGCCCCATAAGCTGGGAGGCTATACCGCTGCGGGTCTTTGCCAGCCCGTTTTTTATTTTATCGAAAAATCCCATGCTTTAATCCCCATGCGGAGCTTCCTCCGCTATTTTTCAATATATTTGCCGGGCTCCACGCTGAGCACCTTCGATATGCCCTTCTGCATGGTAACGCCGTAGAGCTCGTCGGCCTCCTCCATGGTGCCCCTGCGGTGGGTTATGACAAGAAACTGCGTGCTTTCCGACATTTTTCTGATGTATTCGGCAAAGCGGGCGACGTTTACCTCGTCCAGCGCGGCCTCTATCTCGTCCAGCACGCAAAAGGGCGTGGGCCGGACCTTCAGTATGGCAAAATACAGCGCTATGGCCACGAAGGCCCTCTCCCCGCCGGACAGCAGCGACAGGCTCCTTGCGGTTTTGCCCGGCGGCTGTATTTTTATCTCTATGCCGCAGTTGAGTATGTCCTTTTCGTCCTCAAGGATAAGCTCGGCCCTGCCTCCGCCGAAAAGCTCCGCAAAGGTTTCGGAAAACTTTTCCGCTATGGCCCTGAACTCGGCGGCAAAGAGCTTCTCCATCTCCGCCGTTATGCCGTTTACGAGGGCCTGCAGCTCCTTCTTGGCCTTTTCTATGTCGTCCCGCTGCTCGGTGAGGAAGGCGTACCTCTCGCTGACGCGCTCGTATTCCTCTATGGCGCCGAGGTTCGGGCTGCCGAGGGCCGCCAGCTCCCTGCGCAGCTCGGCCACTCGCCGGGCGGCCTTCGGCACGCTTTCCAGCTCCAGCCGCAGCTTCTGGGCCGACGAGCGGTTAAGCTCGTAGCTGTCCCAGAGCTTGTCCACAAGCTGCTTTTCCTCGGCCTCGCAGGCCAGCTTCCTCTGGTTTATCTCGGCATAGCGCCTTTCAAGCTCTATAATAAGCCTGCTTTTCTCCTGGGCCTCCTTTTCCGCCCTGGTCTTGCCGGCCTCGCAGGCCAGCTTTTCCTCCGTCAGCGCGGCCAGGCGCCCTCTCGCCGCCTCGGCCCGGCGCCTAAGCGCCTCGGCCTCCGCCCGCTTTTCCGAGGCCGAGGCCTCAAGCGCCCCGATTGAAGCCTCAAGCTCTTTTATCTCAAGAAGCTTGCCCTCCGTCTCGCCGCCGAAGCCCCGGAGCAGCCCCTCAAGCTCCTTTATGCCCCTTGAAAGCTCCGAGGCCTCGGCCCGGAGCGAGGCCTCGGAGGCTCCGGCGGAGCCGAGCCCGTCCCTAAGGCGCGCCAAACGCTCCTCCGTTTCGCGCCTTGGGCCGATGAGCCGCTCCGCTTCCCTCCTGAGGCCGGCGGCGGCGCGCCTGCGCCGTCCGGCCTCGGCCTCGGCCTCGGCGAGCGCGGCCTCGCTTTCGGCAAGGCCCGCCTCCGCCTCCGCGCGGGCCCTCTCCGCCGCCTCGAGGCTCTCCTTCACCGAGTCGCGCAGCAGCTTTCTCTGCCCGGCCTCCGCCCTTAGCCTTATAAGCTCGTCCTGAAGGCTCCTCAGCTCGGCCTCCGCCGCCTCGCCCTCGAATTCGGCCGCCGCCAGCTCCCTTTCCGCCTCGGCCAGCGCCCGGCCGGCCTCCGCCGCCCGGGCCGACAGGCCCTTGAGCTCCGCCCGCAGCCGCTCCAGCTCGCCGGCTCTCGACAGTATGCCGGCGTTTCTGGCGGAGCTTCCGCCGGTCATCGAGCCTCCGGCGTTTATTATCTGCCCGTCCAGCGTGACTATCCTGAAGCGGGCGGAGTATTTTCTCGAAAGGCGTATGGCGCTGTCCAGATCCTCGGCCACAACCGTCCTGCCCAGGAGGTTGGAAACCACGCTCTTGTACCTGTCCTCGCAGGAAACCAGCTCCGAGGCCAGGCCCTCCGCGCCCTCCTCGCCGGCAAGGCCCCTCTCGTTAAGCTCGTTCGGCTTTATCACGGACAGCGGCAGGAAGGTCGCCCGCCCGGCGTTCCTTCTCTTGAGATGCTCGATGGCGGCCTTGGCGTCCTCCTCCCTGTCCACGACTATGCTTTGCAGGGAGGCGCCCAGCGCCGTTTCGACGGCCAGCGCGTATTTCGGGACGGTTTTTATAAGGTCGGCCACGGCGCCGTGTATGCCGCGCAGCGAGCCGCGCTTTTTTTCTCCAAGTATCTCCCTGACCGCCCCGGAAAAGCCCTCCAGCTCCCTTTGCATGCCCTCCAGCACGCTTATCCTGTAGGAGACCCCGCCTTCCCGCTCCTTGAGCTCCTTCAGGCTCCGCTCCGCCTCGCCGAGCCTTTTTCGCCTCGCCTCGGCCCTGAGCCTGAAGCCCCCGAGCGAGTTTTCGGCGCCGCGGACGGCCTCCTCAAGCTCCGCTATGCTCGCGGAAAGCCGGTCAAGACTCTCCTCCTCCTCACGGAGCCGCCCGGCTAGCCGCCGCCTTTCTGCCTCGGCCGCCTCGTCCCTCTGCTTCCGGCTTCTGCCGGAGTCCCTGATGGCGCTTATCCTGGCCTCGGCCGCGGCGGCAAGGCTCTCCTCGCCGGCCGCCTCGCTGAGCAGCGCCTCCAGCTTCAGCTTAAGCCCCTCGGCTTCGGCCTCGGCAGCGGCGGCGGCCTCCGCGAGCCGCGCCTTCTCCGCGGCCAGCTTCTCAAGCTCGCCTTCCGTCGCGGCAAGCCGCGCGGCGCGCGCCGCTATCCTTTCGCGCAGCTCCCCGTCCCGGCTTTCACGCTCGGCAAGCTCGCGCCTGAGGCTCTCAACGCGCAGGGCCGCGTTTTTCGCGTCGTTGACGCGCAGGGCGGCCTCGCCCTCCAGGCGTGCGGCCTCGCCCTCCAGGCCGGAAGCCTCGCCGCGCAGCTCGTCGGCCCGCAGGTCCAGCTCCCTCATTTTCGCGCCGGAGTCCTCGGAGGCCGCGTACAGCCCCTCGAGGGCCTTTTTCTCCTCCTCCAGCCTTTCGGCGGCCTCGCCGCACTCGCCGCCGATAAGGCGAAGCCTCTCCTTTATCCTGTCGAGGCTGTCCATCCACAGCGATATCTCGAGGCCGCGCAGCTCGTCGCGCAAAAGCAGGTACCTTTTGGCCGTTTCGGCCTGCTTTTTAAGGGGCGCGACCTGATGCTCCAGCTCGGCTATCTTGTCGTTCACGCGCAGCAGGCTTTCCTCGGTTTTCTCAATCTTGCGCTGGGCCTCCTCCTTCCTGTACCTGAACCTGGATATTCCGGCGGCCTCCTCGAACACCTCGCGCCTGTCGGTGCTCTTGGCCGAAAGTATCTCGTCCACCCTGCCCTGGCCTATGACGGAATAGCCGTCCCTTCCGAGGCCGGTGTCCATGAGCAGCTCGTTTACGTCCTTCAGGCGCACGGGCGCCTTGTTTATAAAGTACTCGCTCTCGCCGCTCTTGTAAAACCTGCGGGTTATCATGACCTCGCGCGAGTCCGTCTTGAGCAGGCCCTCGCTGTTGTCTATTACCAGCGACACCTGGGCGAAGCTCGCGCCCGCCCTCTGCCCGTTCCCGCCGAAGATGACGTCCTCCATTTTCGCGCCGCGCAGAGCCTTGCTGCTCTGCTCGCCCATGACCCAGCATATGGCGTCAGAAATGTTGGACTTCCCGCTGCCGTTTGGTCCCACTATGGCGGTAAGCTTTTTTTCAAAGTTCAGCCTGACTTTATCGGGAAAGGACTTGAAGCCCTGTATTTCAAGCGCCTTTAAATACACCAGATAGCACGCTCCACACGTTATTCAGCTTATCCAAAAACAGATGATACTATATAAGCTCCAATATTTCAATTCCGCCGGGGGCCGTTTCCGCGCCCCTGACCGCGACCCTCTCCAGGCCGAATTCCGACCTGAGCGCCTCCAGGTTCTCCCTTTTGTGCCCCGCCATGAACGAAACGCAGGAGGGGTGCACGCCCAGCGCGACGCGCCTTGCTTTCGGAAGGGCGCTCAGCAGGCTGCGCGCCTTTTCCAGATACAGCCGGGAATAGACGAGCTGCCCCAGCGCCGGATGGTACGCCCCCCCGGCGGCCTCGCCTCCGGAAAGCTCCTCGGTAGGATTGAGCCCGAGCCTGATTACGGGTATGCCCGCCGCCCGGAAAACCGGCACGATGCGCGCGCAGAGCTCCACGGCCTCGGCCACGGTATGCTCCCTGTACAGGCCCCGCCGCCACAGCTCGTAAAGGGCCGAGCCCCTGATTATCACGGTGGGATAGAGCCTGACCCCGTCCGGGGCAAGGGCGGCGAGTTTTTTTGCCGTTTCAAGGTCCGAGTCCGGGCTCGAGGCGGGAAGCCCCGTCATCATCTGCAAAATGAGCTTCATGCCCGCCTCCTTTACAAGCCCCGCGGCCCTTACGGTATCCGCCGCGCCGTGGCCCCGGCCCGAGGCGGCCAGCACCGCCTCGTCCATGGACTGGGCGCCGAGCTCCACCGTCGATACCCCGCAGGAGGCCAGCAGCTCCAGCGCCGGGCGGTCCACCGCGTCGGGCCTTGTGGAGACCCTTATCCCCTCCAGAAAGCCGTTCTCCAGCCAGGGGCGGGCCGCCTGAAGCAGCTCGAGCTGCCTTTCGCGCCCTATGGCCGTAAAGCTGCCGCCGTAGAAGGCCAGCTCCGCCCCGCAGGGCGCAAGCGCCCCCGCGCTTTCCAGAGCGGCCCTCACCTCCGCCGCGCCGGCAGGAACAAGGCTGCCCGAAATTTTGCGTTGGTTGCAGAAAACGCAATCGTTTGGGCAGCCCAGATGTGGGACAAATATGGGTATTATCCGTCTTTTCGGCGTCATATGCCTTCCTTCCCCGGGGCCGCCCGCGTCGCTCCGCCCATGCTCTCCCAGGCCGCGCGGGCCGCCGCCTGCTCGGCCTCCTTTTTTGTCCTTCCGCTGCCCTCGCCGGCGGCCCGGCCGCAAACAAGCACCTCGGCGGTGAACAGCTTCATGTGGTCCGGCCCGCTCTCCCCGGTAAGCCGGTAGGTGGGAGTCTCGCTCCCGTTTTTCTGCACAAGCTCCTGAAGGGCGGTTTTATAGTCGGAAACGGCCGCGCCGCCGGCCCTCCGCTCGGCCAGCAGAAGGCTCTCCACGAGCTTTCTCGCCCGCTCCTCGCCCCCGTCCAGATAGACGGCGGCTAGCAGGGCCTCGAAGGCGTCGGCCAAAATGGAGGCGCGGTCCCTGCCCCCGCCCTGCTCCTCGCCCCTGCCCAGCATAAGCCAGCGGCCAAGGCCCAGCTCCCTCGCGGCCCGCACAAGGCTGCTTTCGCACACCAGCTCGGCGCGCAGCCTGGTCATCTCGCCCTCCGGCTTTTCGGGGCAGGTTCTGTACAGGTACTCGGCGGTAATGAAGCCCAGCAGGGAATCGCCCAGAAACTCCAGCCTCTCGTTGCAGGCGGCCCTTCCGGCCCCCCTCTCGTTGGCGTAGGAGCTGTGGGTAAGCGCCTGCTCCAGCAGGCTTCTTTTTTTAAAGACGTATCCTATTCTTTTCTCAAGCTCTGTCATATGCCAAGCGCGTCCTTCCATGCTTTCGCTCCGCGCCGCCGGCGGCGCTCACTCTGCCCCCGCGGCCTCAGCGGGGGGCTGCATGTCCTCAAGGCGGGCGGTTATTTCCTCCGCAAGACCGGAGGCGGCTATTTTCGCAGCCTGGCCTATCGCGTTTTTTATCGCCCTGGCGTCGGAGGAGCCGTGGGCCTTGATAACGGGCTTGGCTATGCCGAGGAACATGCTGCCGCCCACCTCGCCGTAGTCCAGCTTGCTTTTCAGGCCCGCCAGCTCCTTTTTAAGGAGCTGGGCGGCCAGCTTCGTGCGCGTGCTTTTGTAAAAAATATCCTTGAGCTCGCCCATGAGGTACTGCGCCGTGCCCTCCATGCCCTTGAGCAGCACGTTGCCGGAAAAGCCGTCGCAAACTATCACGTCGGCCCTGCCGTCAAACACGTCGCGGCCCTCTACGTTGCCGACGAAGCTGAGCTTGCCCTGCCTGTCGGCCTCCTTGAGCAGCCTGTATGCCTCCCGGAGCATGTCCGTGCCCTTGGATTCCTCCGCCCCGATGTTCAGCAGCGCCACGGAGGGTCGCTCCTTGCCCAGCACGCACCTGGCGTAGGCCGAGCCCATATAGGCAAACTGCAGCAGGTACTCGAGGCTGCACTCGGCGTTGGCCCCGCTGTCGAGCAGCACGCTGCCCCCCGTCCTTGTGGGTATGACGGGCGCGAGCGCCGCGCGCCGTATGCCCCGTATGCGCTTTACGACAAGCGTCGCTCCCGAGAGCAGGGCCCCGGTGCTTCCGGCGGACACGACGGCCGCGCCTGCCCCGTCCCTGAGCATGTTGAGCGCGACCGCCATGGACGAGTCCCTCTTTTCCCTGACGGCTCTGGACGGGTCGTCCTCCATCGTGATTACCTCGGTGGTGTTGGCGATCTCTATGCCCTTGGGAAGATTGCTTATCCCCAGCTTCTGGAAGCAGCGGAGCAGCTCCTCCCCGCTTCCCGCTAGGATAACGTCCGTTTTAAGCTCCGCAGCCGCGGCTACCGCGCCCTCGACTACGGAAAGCGGGGCGTTGTCCCCGCCCATGGCGTCTACTATAATTTTCACGGTCTGTCCTCCAGCCTCAGCCTGCCGCAAAGCCCGTCTATAATCTCCAGAGCGCGCCTTGACAGCTCGGCGTTTTTGTTGCGTTTCCCCTTTACCTTGTATTCCAGCGGGCTTATTATCCCGAAATTAATATTCATCGGCTGAAAATCCCGCACCGACGGGTCGCTTACATAGGCGGCGAGCGCGCCGATGGCGGTCTTTCTCGTGAAGTCCAGCGGAGGCAGCCCGCGCAGCTCCCGGGCCGTTTGCAGGCCGCAGAGCAGTCCGGAGGCCGCCGACTCCACATACCCCTCCACGCCCGTTATCTGGCCGGCGAAGCGCAGCTCCGGCCTGGACCTGAGCCTGTACCGCTGGTCCAGCAGGCGCGGCGAGTCTATATAGGTGTTGCGGTGCATCACGCCGTAGCGCACGTATTCGGCGTTTCTCAGGGCGGGTATCATGGAAAACACCCTCTTCTGCTCGCCGAAGGTCAGATGGGTCTGGAAGCCCACGATGTTGTAGAGGCTGCCCTCGAAATTATCCCTCCTGAGCTGGACTACGGCGTAGGGCTCCCGGCCCGTAGCGGGGTCGATTATGCCCCTGGGCTTAAGCGGCCCGTAGCGCAGCGTGTCCTCGCCCCGCCGGGCCATCACCTCCACGGGCATGCAGCCCTCGAACACCTCCGCGTCGTCAAACCCGTGCACGGGCGCCTGGAGCGCCGTGCAGAGCTCCCTGCGGAAGGCAAGATACTCCTCCCTCGTCAGCGGGCAGTTGATATAGTCCGCCTCGCCCTTGCCGTAGCGCGAGGCCATGAAGGCCCTGTCCATGTCTATGCTTTCATATGTGACTATCGGCGCGGCCGCGTCGTAAAAATTCAGGTATTTGCCGCCGAGCACTCCCGCTATGGACTCGGCCAGCGCCTCGGAGGTCAGCGGCCCGGTGGCTATTATCGCTATGCCCTCGGGTACGGACTCCGCCTCGCCCTCAACCACGGTTATGCCGGGGTGGCCTTTTATCCTCCCGGTCACGGAGCGGGCAAAGCCCTCCCTGTCTACGGCCAGGGCGCTTCCGGCCCCGACCCGGTTTTCGTCCGCCGCCGCCATAATGACCGAGCCGAGCCTTCTCATCTCCTCCTTGAGCAGGCCCACGGCGTTTGTAAGCTCGGCGCTCCTCAGGGAGTTGGAGCAGACCAGCTCCGCGAAATCGTCCGAAGCGTGGGCGGGCGTCCTCTTATGCGGCTTCATCTCGCGCAAAAGAACAGGCACGCCCCTTTGGGCAAGCTGCCAGGCGGCCTCGCAGCCGGCCAGCCCGGCGCCTACGACCGTAACGGCCTTCACGGCGCTTCACCCGCCGCCTTTTTGGAGGCCCGCTTCCTTCTCGGAGCTTCCCCGGCGTCCGCCCCGGACTGGGAGGAGGCCCTTTTGCGCGCCCTTCCGGAGGCAACGCCCCCGGCCTCCGCGGCTTCGCCGGAGCCCGCCCTTTTCGCCTTCCTTTTGGCGGCCACCGCCTCGGCCTGCGGCGCTTCCTCGCCGCCCCCGGCCGGCTCCGCCGTTTCCCCGGCGGCCGGGGGAGCCTGCTTTTTCCTGTAGCCGCGCCTGTCCTCGGGCACGAAGGCCGAGCACTCCTCGTTTATGCAGAAGGGCTTCATGTAGCCCCTGCCGGATTTTTTAAACAGGGTCTTGCCGCAGACGGGGCAGTCGTCCTTCACGGGCACGTCCCAGGTCATGAAGCCGCAGCCGGCGCCCTTTTCGCAGGCATAGTAGGTGTAGCCCTTTTTTGAGCTGCGCTTGAGTATCCTGCCGCCGCATTTCGGGCATCTGCCGGGCATCTCCACGACGATAGGCTTTGTAAAATCGCAGGCCGGATAGTTCGGGCAGGCCAGAAAGCGCCCGAAGCGGCCGGATTTGACGACCATCCTGCTGCCGCATTTGTCGCATGTCTCGTCGGACACCTCGTCCGGTATCTTTATCCTCACGCCCTCGAGGGCCGACTCGGCCCTTTTCATGGAGCCGTCGAAGCCCTCGTAGAACTCCGAGAGCACGGAGCGCCACTCCCTCCTGCCCTCCTCCACGGAGTCCAGGTTTTCCTCCATGCGGGCGGTGAAGGCCAGGTCCACTATGTCCTCGAAGCGCTCCTTCATGAAGCCGGTGACCACCTCGCCGAGGGCCGTGGGCCTCAGGCTCTTGCCCTCCTTGACGACGTATTCCCTGTCGAGGATGGTGGATATGGTGGGCGCGTAGGTGCTGGGCCTGCCTATGCCCTTTTCCTCCATGGCCCTGATGAGCGTGTCCTCGGTGTATCTGGCGGGAGGCTGGGTGAACTTCTGCTCCCTGACAAGCTCCTTCAGAATCAGCGCGTCGCCCTCCTTCAGCTCCGGGAGCGGCTTTCCCTTCGCGCCCTCCTCGTCGGGCTGGCTGTCGTACACCCTGGTAAAGCCGGGAAAGCGCAGGGCCGAATGGTTGGCCCTGAAGGTGTAGCCGGCCGACTCGACGTCTATGGTCAGGCTGTCGTAGACCGCGCTTGCCATCTGGCTGGCTATGAAGCGGCTCCAGATGAGCCTGTAGAGCCTGTACTGCTCGCTCGTAAGGTCCTTCTTCACGCGCTCCGGGGCAAGCTCCACGCTGCTGGGCCGTATGGCCTCGTGGGCGTCCTGCGCGTTTTTCTGGGTCTTGTAGACGCGCGGCTTGTCCGGGCAGTATTCCGCCCCGTAATTGGAGAGGATGAAGGCCCTGGCGGCCGCCTGAGCCTCGGAAGAGACGCGCAGCGAGTCCGTCCTCATGTAGGTGATGAGGCCGACGCTGCCCTCGCCCTCTATCTCCACGCCCTCGTAGAGCTGCTGCGCCACCGACATGGTGCGCCTCGGCGTCATGTTCAGCTTCCTTGAGGCCTCCTGCTGGAGCGTGGAGGTGATGAAGGGGGCCGAGGGCGCCCTTGTCTTGTCCGCCCTCTTGACCGAGGCGACGGCGAAGGGCGCGCCGGAAACGGCCCGGACCACCCTCTCCACGTCCTCGGCGCTGTTCAGCTCCAGCTTTTTCTTCCCCTGGCCGTGGAAGCGGGCGGTAAACTCCGCCGCCTCCTTTTCCCCGCCGCAGCGGAGCCTCGCGTCCAGCAGCCAGTATTCCTCCGGTACGAAGCTTTTTATCTCGTTTTCCCTGTCCACCACCATCCTGGTGACGGCGGACTGCACGCGCCCGGCCGACAGGCCCCTCTTGATCTTCATCCACAGCAGGGGCGAGAGCTTGTAGCCCACTATCCTGTCCAGTATGCGCCTGGCCTGCTGGGCGTTGACCAGGTTCATGTTAATGGCCCTGGGGTTCTTCATGCCCTCCAGAACCACGTTCTTCGTAATCTCGTTGAAGGTCACCCTGAGCGCCTTATCGTCCGGCAGCTCGAGCAGCTCCTTCAGGTGCCAGGCTATCGCCTCCCCCTCGCGGTCCGGGTCGGTGGCGAGGTAGACCAGGCCGGCCTTTTCGGCCTCAGCCCTGAGGGCCTCTATCGTCTCCTCCTTGCCCTTGATGGGCCTGTAGTCGGGCACGAAGCCCCCCTCTATGTCAACGCCCATCACGCTTTTGGGCAGGTCCCTCAGGTGCCCGTAGGAGGCGCTGACCTTGTAGGCGTCCCCCAGGAATTTGCCGACCGTCTTTACCTTTGAAGGCGATTCCATGATCACCAGCGCTTTTGCCATATGCTACCTCTGAATGTCCTTAATGATGAGCCTGAGCCTTCCGTCGTCCAGGGCCTTGACACAGCCCTTGAGCTCGAGCAGCGTCAGCGCCGCCAGCGCCTCCTCCGGCCTCAGGCCGGTCTTCTCTATAAGCTCGCCGGCATGCAGCTCCGCGCCCGCCAGGGCCGAAACCGCCCTCGCCTCATTTTCCGATAATTGGCCGAGCTGTTCCATTAGGTCAATATATTCCATGCCCCTGCCGTTGTCAACGGCTATTTTTGTCGAGCCCGGGGCGGCCCCCGCCCCGGCGGGGAAGCGCCAGCGGTATTCCTCTATTATATCCGCCCCGCTTCTTATCAGGCAGGCCCCGTCGCGTATAAGGGCGTTGGAGCCGGAAAAGCTCTCGTCGTCCACGTTGCCGGGCACTACGAAAACGTCCCTGCCCTGCTCCTGCGCCCGGGCCGCCGTTATCAGCGCCCCGCTCTTTGCAGGGGCCTGCACTATGGCAACGCCCAGACTCAGCCCGCTTATTATCCTGTTCCTCATGGGGAAGCTCAGCTTCGAGCCCCTCGCGCCCGGCGGGTACTCGCTGACCAGCGCGCCGGAGCCCTCCACGGCCCTTTGCAGGCGGAAGTTCCACGCCGGATAGGCCACGTCCACTCCCGTGCCCAGCACGGCCACCACCCTGCCGCCGGCCTTAAGCGCGCCCTTTGCGGCGGCGGTGTCTATGCCCTCGGCTATGCCCGTTACCACCACGGCCCCGCCCTCGGCCAGCTCCCTGCCGAGGCGCTCTGCGGTTTGAAGGCCGTAGCCCCCGGCCCGCCTTGTGCCGACGACGCCGACGCAGAGGCTCCCGTCTATGTCCGGCAGCTCGCCCCTGACGTACAGCACCAGGGGCGGATTGTATATGCTCCTGAGCCTGTCCGGATAGGCGGCGTCCTGAAGGCAGAGCAGCCTTACGCCCAGCCGGGCGCAGCGCCGCTCTATCTCCCCGGCCCCGTCCAGCCCTCTGCTCCTGAGGGCGCGCAGCTCGCTTTCCGAGCAGCCCTCCACTCCGCGCAGCTCCTCCTCGGCGGCATAGTACAGCGCCTTGACCGAGCCGAAATGCCGCACGTATTTCAGCGCGGCCTCGGGGCCGAGGTCAAGGCGGGAAAGCCAAAGCCAATAGCTCAGATCCGACATAGTCCGCTTCTGTACGCCTCCCACATCAGCACAGCGGCGGCGGCCGCCGCGTTGAGCGATTCGTTTCCTTCCTCCATGGGTATTTTTATGATTCTGCTTGCCGCCGCCAGCAGCTCCCGGCTCAGGCCGCGCCCCTCGTTGCCTATGGCAAGGGCAAAGGAGGCCGGAAAGCGCGCTTCCCGCGCGTCCTCCGCCTCCGGGCACAGGGCGGCGGCGTACACGTCCAGTCCGAGGCCGGGCAAATCCCCGGCTCCGAGGCGGCATACGCGCGTTTTGAAAACCGCACCCATCGAGGCCCTGACCGCCTTGGGGCCGTAGGGGTCGGCGCAGTCGCCGGCGAGGGCGAGCCAGCCGAAGCCGAAGGCCGCCGCCGTCCTCATTATGGTCCCCACGTTGCCCGGGTCCTGCACATCCTCGAGGATCACGCCCCTGCCGCCCGGGGGCGGGAGCCGGAGCTCCGGCAGCGCGCAGGAAAACAGCAGCTCCGGCGCGCTGGGCATGGGCGAGGCGTATTCCAGTATCTCCCGCGAAGCCTCGTATGCTTCGGCGCCCGGCGGCGTCTCCGGCCTCGCGCCGCAATAGAGCACCTGGCGCACCCCGGCTCCCGCCGCCAGCGCCTCTTCGTAGAGCTTCGCGCCCTGGCAAAGGTACAGCCCCGTCTCGCGCCTGTAGGCGGCGTCCGCGCCCAGTCTTTTAAAGTGGGCCGCAATGCGGTTTTTCCTGCTGGTAACAATCTCCATATCCGTCGAACAGGGCCGGCCGCGCGCGGTTCTTAGCCGCGCGGGCCGGCCCGCTCCCCCTATTCCGGCGAGGACAGCAGCGCCTTCAGCGCCCTGACCGCCGCCTCCGTCCAGGTCCGGTCGCCCTTCCCGTCCGTCGTCCAGTCCGAAAGGCAGGCGTAGAAGCCGTAGCCGCCCATCGCCTTCATTATTTTTTTATCCCCGACATATATCCTTTTGCCCGTGGGGTCGGAGGTTTCTATGCCGTAGCCGGCCAGCTCGTTGAAATAGCCTTCCTTCCTGCTGTAGGTTTCGGAATACTGCCCGTCCATGAAAAAGAGGGTGTACTCCGGCAGCGACAGGTAGAGCAGCAGGCGGTAATGGTTGTCCTCAAAATGCTCCTCGTCGCTCAAATCCACGAGCTGAAGGTTTATATTTACCCTGCCGTTTCCGTCCACGTCGCCGGCGGCTCCGGCTATGAGCTCCTTCAGCTCCTCCGCGGACTCCTCGGAAACAGGGCCCGGAACGGCGACGACCGCGTTAAGATCGTACTTTTCCTTCTGAAGGGCCTGCACCGTCAGCACCGCCGCCAAAATTATCAGGACGGCTATAAGCAGGCTAAGCTTGCCGTAATGGTACCAGAAAACGTTGACAAGCCAGTATGAAAAACCCTTTTTCCGTTTATTTTCCATGCCCGCGCCTCCGCTTCGGGACGGGTACGGGCGGCGTCCGCTCCGGCGCCGCTCAGTCCGCCTCAGGCTTCATGGTGGGGAACAAAATCACGTCCCTGATAGACGGGCTGTCGGTGAGCAGCATGGCCAGCCTGTCTATGCCTATGCCGCAGCCGCCGGTCGGCGGAAGCCCGTACTCCAGCGCGCAGATGTAGTCCTCGTCCATCATGCCGGCCTCCTCGTCGCCCGCCGCCCTGAGGGCCGCCTGGCGCAGAAAGCGCTCCTTCTGGTCTATGGGATCGTTGAGCTCGCTGAAGGCGTTGGCCATTTCGCGGCCGCATATGAACAGCTCGAAGCGCTCGGTGAGCCTGGGGTCCGACGGCGAGCGCTTGGCCAGCGGGGACACCTCCACGGGGTACATGGTAAGGAAGGTGGGCTGTATCAGCTTGTCCTCCACCCTCTCGTCGAAGCAGCGGTAGAGCAGCTCGCCCCAGGTTTCGCCCGCCTTGACCTCCAGCCCGAGGCTCCTGGCGGCGGCCCTGGCCTCCTCGTCGCCGGAGAAGGAATGAAAGTCCACTCCCGTGTGGAGCCTTACCGCCTCGGCCATGGTAAGCCGCCTGAAGGGCGGGGTGAGGTCTATCTCCGCGCCCTGGTAGCTTATTTTAAGAGCGCCCACGCATCTCTCGGCTGCCTCGGTTATGATGCGCTCGGTGCGCTCCATCATGACCTCCATGTCGGCGTAGGCCTCGTAAAATTCGACGGTTGTAAATTCCGGGTTGTGCTTGGTGTCCATGCCCTCGTTGCGGAACAGGCGGCCTATCTCGTAGACTCTTTCCATGCCGCCCACCACCAGCCTCTTCAGGTGCAGCTCGGTGGCTATGCGCATGTACAGGTCGATATTCAGGGCGTTGTGGTGGGTTATGAAGGGCCGGGCGTTGGCCCCGCCGGAAATCGTGTTCAGCACCGGCGTTTCCACCTCGAGGTAGCCGCAGCCGTCCAGCACGGAGCGGACGGTTTTTATTATGCCCGTGCGTATCTCGAAGGCGCGCCGCACCTCGGGGTTTACCAGCAGGTCGAGGTAGCGGCGGCGGTACCTGGTTTCGTTGTCCTTCAGGCCGTGGAACTTCTCCGGCAGGGGGCGAAGCGACTTGCTCAGCAGCCTTATCTCCCTGCAGTGTACTGATATCTCGCCCTTTCGCGTCTTGAACACGAAGCCGCTTACGCCTATTATGTCCCCGATATCGTATTTCTTGAATTCCTCGAATTCCTCCGGGCCCAGGTCGTCCACCCTGACATAGAGCTGTATCCTGCCGGTGGGATCCATCAGGTCGCAGAAAAAGGCCTTGCCCATGTCGCGCTTGGACATGATCCTGCCCGCGGCGGTCACGCTTTTGTTCTCCATGGCCTCGAAATTATTTTTTATGTCGCCGGCGTAGGCGCTGCGCTCGAAGCGGGTGACCATGAAGGGGTCGCGCCCGTCGCGCCTGAGCCTGTCGAGCTTGGCGCGCCTGATGAGAAGTATTTCCGACAGGTCCTCCGCCTGGTTGTTGATGTTGTCTTCAGCCAATACTATACAGTCCTTCCTATCTGGAAAAATCCACTATCCTGAATCTTATGACGCCGGCGGGCGCGTCCACCTCTATCTCGTCGCCCTGGCGGCGGCCCAGCAGCGCCTTTCCGAAGGGCGAATCCTCGGATATCCTGCCGCGCAGGGGGTCGGCCTCCTGGGAGCCGACTATCTCGTAGGTTTCCGTACCCTCCTGGCCCAGCTCGGCTACCGTCACCTTGGAGCCGAGCGTTATGGTGTCGCCCACGGCGCTGAGGTCTATGATCTCTGCGTTTTCTATTATGTTTTGGAGCTCGGCTATCTTTGAATAGAGCTTGCCCTGCTCCGTCTTTGCCTCGTCGTATTCGCTGTTCTCAGAAAGGTCGCCGAAGGAACGGGCTTCTTTTATTAGCTCAGCCACTTCTTTTTCCCTGACTGTCTGAAGGTACAGCAGTTCCTCCTTAAGCTGGTTGAGACGTTCTTCGGTTAGCTTGAATTTTGTTGCCATATGCATCCTTCCCGTTCGCATTTAGAAGTAATATTCAATTATTATATCGATTTGACCGCAGTGTGTCAAGGCCGGCGCGGAGCGCCCAAGGCGCCCAGCCGGCGGGCCGCCCGGGCGCTCCGCGGCGCGGCCCGTCAGGCCGCGTTCTTCATTTTTTCGCCGAGGGCCTCCAGCGCGGCGGCCAGCTGCGCGTCGTCTGCGTGCGGCAGGCTTCCGGAGTAGAGCTTAACCCGGTCCCCTTCGCTCATTTCCACCCGAATGTCCGGGGTAAGGCCCGTTCCCGCAAGGCTCCTGCCCTTCGGCGTGTAGTATTCCATGGATGAGATGTGTATTGCGCTGCCGTCGGAAAGCTCCACGGTTATCTGGGCGTAGCCCTTGCCGGTGGTCTTTTCCCCGACGGTGACGGCCCAGCCGTACTCGCCGAGCGCCGCGGCGAAAAACTCCGCCGCGCTGTAGGTGTCGCCGTTTATGAGGACGGCCATCGGCAGCTCCACGCAGCTTGCCCCGGACTTCTCCTCCTTGACCGTGCCGTCGATTTCCTTGCTTATGAATATCGTGCCCTCCGGCAGGATATAGTCCAGCACGTTCAAAAGCTCGTCGAGCTGGCCGCCGGGATTGCCGCGCAGGTCGAAAACGAGCGCCTTCGCTCCCCGCTCCGTGAGCTCGTTTATGGCCGCCTCGGTCCGCGAGGCGCAAAGGGCCTCGAAGTTCAGTATGGTTATCAGGCCTATGCCGCCGTCTAGCAGCTCGTATTCCACGGGGTTTGTGACCACGGGGCCGGGCGTGAGCGCAAAGCTTTTTACGGCGCCGTCGGGCTGGCGCAGCGTAAGGCTCACCTCTCCGGCGTCGATCTGCTCCTTTATTTTCACGAGGGCGTCGTCAAGCGTCCAGCCTGAAACGTCGGCTCCGCCGACGGCGGTTATCACGCTGCCGGCTACTATGCCGGCCCTGCCCGCCGGCGACTCCTCGTAGACGGAAGCTATGCGGATGCCGCCCTCCCCGTCCTTTTCAACGACTATGCCTATGCCGGAGTACTCGTTGCTGGTCGTCTTGTTGTAGGCCTTGAGCTCGTCGGCGGTCATGTAGTAGGACCAGCGGTCGCCCAGGCTCTCCACCATGGCGTTTATCGCCGCGTCGGTCATGGCCGCCTCGTCATACTCGCCTATATAGTTGCTTTTGATAGCGTCCGCGGCCTCGGCAAGCTTGTCGGAGGCCGTATATTTGCCGCCGCCGGCTTCCCGCTCCCGGTGCAGCAGAAGCAGCGTCGTCCCGTAGGTAATTAATATGGCTGCGAGTATGAGAATTATAACCGCCGGTATCCCAATTTTCTTTGTTTCCATAATCAGTCCACGATAACATAGTTTGAAAAGAATTGCAGCGGGTCGGTGCGCTTGCCGTTTATGTAAATCTCGAAATGCAAATGCGGCCCGGTGGAGTAGCCCGTGGAGCCTACAAGCCCTATCACGTCGCCCTGCTTGACCTTGTCGCCCGCGGAAACCAGCCTCTTGCTCATGTGGGCGTAGAGGGTGTAGCGGTCGCTTCCGTGGTTTATCATGACGTAGTTGCCGTAGGAGGCGCTGTACTCCGAGATCATCACGACGCCGCCGTCGGAGGCGTAGATGTCCGTGCCGTAGGCCGCGCCTATGTCTATGCCGTTGTGCATGGCGTAGTAGCCGAGTATGGGGTGCAGCCTCATGCCGTATTTGGAGGTCACCTTATTGGAGGACGCCGAGGGCCAGATGAAGCTGCCGCTGGCGTAGACTCCGGCGTTGACGCCCTGCTGCTCGCGCCTGAGCTTTTCTATCCTGGCGTCCAGCTCGGCCTGGGCCTTCTCCTGAGCCTTGAGCTCGGCGGCCACCTTTTCCAGCAGGTCCTTGTTCTTCTCGGCGTCGTCCTCGTAGGAGGATATCTCCTTTTCTATCGAGGCTATGTAGGCGGAGGCTTCGCTTACCTTCTTCTGGAGCTCGGCCTTCTTTTCCTCCAGGGCCGCCTTTTCCGCCTTCTGCTTGTCCTTGGAGTCGTACAGCTCCTGCTGGGCCAGCACGACAAGGCCCCTGGCCTCCTCCATCTGCTTTATCACAAGCTCGTCGGCCTGGAGTATCTCGTTTACGCTGTCCAGCCTGCTGAGCAGGTCGGAAAAGCTCTTTGCGTCGAACAATATCTCGTAGTAGGATATCGTCCCGTTTTCCTCCATGGCGCGCAGACGCCGCTTGAACAGCGCCATCTGCGCGGCCTCGTTTTCAAGGGCCTGCTCGTATTCCTCGTCCTTTATGGCTATTTCCCTGTCAAGCTCGGCTATCGAATCGTTGATGTTGTCTATCTCCTGGTTGGTAAGCTCTATGCTCTCGTCCAGGAGCTGCTTTTTTTGCAGGGCGGTGTAGCGCTTGCCGGCCAGGTCGCTGATCGACTTGTCCAGCGCCGCCTTCTGGGAGGCGAGCTCCTTCTTTTTGGCCTCAAGCTCCTTCTGCCGCTCCCTTATTTCCTCCTTCTGCTCCTGCAGCTCGTCTATGCTGGAGTCTTCGTCCGCGCGGGCTATCGTCAGCAGGACGGAGACCACGATGGAGCCCAGCATCAGGACCGAAAGGAGCAGGGCCATTATTTTTATGAACCTTTTTCTCTTCATGGCGAATACCTATACCCGCAGGTAGCTTCTTATGGCTACCCTGCTGCCGAATACCCCGACCGCCAGTCCCACGCCGACGAAGGCGCCCAGGACGTAGAGCGAGATGCCGCCGAAGGGAATGATCTTCAAAAAGCCGAGCGCCGAGGCCGCCACCTTCCGCGCAAGCAGGGTGTAGAGCGCCCACAGCAGCATGAAAGCCACGCATGAGCCCATAAGGCCCATGAACATGCCCTCCACGGTGAAGGGCCAGCGGATGAAGCCGTTGGAGGCGCCCATCATCTTGATTATCGCTATCTCGTTGCGGCGGGCGAAGGTGGTAAGCTTTATCGTGTTGGACATTATGAACATGGACACCACGAGCAGCAGCCCGACTATGGCCCAGGACACGGCGTTGACTATCCCGCGCACGGTGATGAAGCCGCGCGAGATCTCAAGATGGGCCGAGACCTTTACTATGCCGGGGACGTCGGCAAGGTTTCTCGCGGTAGTCTCCATGAGGCCGAGGTCCTCAAGGTTCACTATGAACCTGTTGCGGAAGACCGAGGCGTCTATGTCTTCGAAAAGGCTGTTGTCCTCATACTGGCTGAGGAAGCTTTCCATCGCCTGCTCGCGGGTGATGAAGGTCACGGAGGCGACGTTGCCGACCTCGAGCAGCTTGCCGCCCAGGGCCTCGGCCTCCTCGTCGGACAGGTTCTCGTCCACGTAGGCGGCCACCTGGTTTTGCGACTCGAGGTCGGCTATGATTTTGTTTATGTTGACCGCCAGCAGCGAAAAGCCGCCCATGAGCAGCAGGGTCGACACTATCATGCAGACGGTGGCGAAGGACATCAGGCCGTGGTCGAAAACGCCGCATATGCCTTCCTTCAGGTAATAGCCTATCCTGTTCATGCTCATGCTATGTACCAGCCGTTTCCGTCGCTTACCAGCCTGCCGTTTGCTATCCTTATCACGCGCTTGGCGAACTGGTTGACAAGGTCCTTCTCGTGGGTGACCACCAGCACGGTCGCCCCCAGCTCGTTGATCTTGGTAAGCAGCGTCATTATGTCGGCGCTGAGCTCGGGATCTATGTTGCCGGTGGGCTCGTCGGCAATTATCACCTTGGGGTTGTTCACAAGGGCGCGGGCTATGGCGACGCGCTGCTGCTCGCCGCCGGAAAGCTGCCTGGGCATGGCGTGCATCATGTCCTCCAGCCCGACGAGCGACAGCACGTAGGGCACCCTTTCCTTTATCTCCTTTCCGGAGGCGCCGGCTATGCGCATGGCAAGGGCAACGTTTTCGTAAACGCTTTTGTTCTCGATGAGCCTGAAGTCCTGGAAGATGACCCCCAGCAGCCGCCTGTGCCTGGGCATCCTCCTGCGCGATATGCGGCTCATGTCGTAGCCGTTTACGATAACCTCGCCCTCCGTGCAGGATATTTCGCCGGTAATGAGCTTGATGATTGTGGACTTTCCGCTGCCGGACGGGCCGACGAGAAAGGCGAATTCCCCGTCCTCCAGCGTTATGCTCAGGTCGTTGAGGGCCTGGGTTCCGTTTTCATAGGACTTGTATACGTGTTCGAGTCTGATCATGCGGGGCGTTTCCTCCAAATCGGATGCTGAGGCCGAGACGGGGACTATTAATGCCCTCGCTGCGACGCCAGGTATTTTTTGACCATGAGGGCGACCTTGAACACTATCGCGTGGTCGAATTCCCGCAGGTCCAGCCCTGTCAGCTTCTTGATTTTCTCAAGCCGGTAGACTAGCGTGTTGCGGTGCACAAAGAGCTTGCGCGAGGTCTCCGACACGTTGAGATTGTTTTCAAAAAATTTGTTGATAGTGTAGAGAGTTTCCTGGTCCAGGGCGTCTATGGGGCTTTTCTTGAATACCTCCATGAGGAACATTTCGCAAAGGGTGGTCGGAAGCTGGTAGATGATCCTGCCTATGCCCAGATTGTCGTAGTGTATGATCATCTTTTCGTTGTCGAAAACCTTGCCGACCTCGATGGCCACCTGGGCCTCCTTGTACCTTTCCGCAAGCTCCCTGAGGTGCCTGGCCACGGAGCCGACCCCGATTATGGGCTTGACGAAAAGCTCGGTGGTGAGGATGGTTTCTATCTGGGCCGCTATCTTGCCCAGATCCCTGCCGGAATACTCCCTGGCGACGGCCTCCCTCGCGCCCTCCTTCGCCTCCGGCAGGGGGGGCAGCTCCTTTATAAGCACCACGTCCGTTTCGCTGACGCCGAAGATGAAGTCCCTCTGCCTGTCCGGAAACAGGTTCTGCAGCACCTCTATGGTGGCCGAGTCCACCTTGTCGGGCTGCCTTATCAGGAACACGCCCCTGGGCGCGTTCACGTCCAGGCGCAGCTCCTTGGCCCTAACGTACAGGTCGGCAAGCAGCGTGTTGTCGGATATGATGTTTTTTATAAACGCCGCCTTGTCGTGCTTTTCCTCATAGTAGATTTTCGCCTCGTTGAACGCGATGGACGCGAGCACGCAGATGCACCTGGCCTCCTCGTCCGTTCCCTCGACGAAGACGGCGTAGTCGTAGTCCGCGTTCCAGCCGCCCAGCACCTTCATGGTTTTGCCTTCGCTGACCACAAGCTGCGTGCTGGCTTCCGATATGGCCGACGCCGCCTTCGGCAGCCTCGAGCCCACCATGGAAAGCTCGTTGCAGGCTACGACGCCCCCCTCGGAATCTATCACCCCGATGACCCTGCTGGTGGCCTCCTTCATCTGCACTATGACGCTCTGAAATATCCTTCCCGACATACGCAATATTCCTTTCGCTTATATTGTGCTCCGGGCACGAAAATATTATGAGAAATACCGGCGCGGCGCCTCGCTGGAGCCGTCGTGCCGTCGCGTTGACATAAAGCCCCTATAAGGAACATAATACTTTTTTTCGCGCGCTTTTTCAAGGGTTGTATAAAAAATTATAGCGGCGGCGATAAAAACAAACCGGGCCGCCGCCGGCGCATTCCGAAAACGGAGTTCGGATGCTGCGCGGCGGCGGCCCCGGCCGGCTATGCCCGTCAGTTGGTTATGGTCTTTTCCGTGTCGTAGTCGAACAGGTGGATCTTCCTGGTGTCCAGGCAGACCTTGATCCTGTCGCCCATCTTGCAGCTCGTGGTGCCGGTGGGGATGACGGCGGTGAGCTGTATCTCGCCGTTGGAGAGGTACAGGTTGGTGTCCGCTCCGAGAAGCTCGGTCATGTCCACGGTGGACTCGATGACCCTGTCGGGATACTGGGCGATGTAGGCCTCGTCGGCGTGTATGTCGTTGGGGCGGATGCCGAATATGACCTTCTTGCCCGCGTAGGCCAGCACCTCGGGCTTCCTGCCCTTGCTCTCGGGCAGGGCCACCTTGCACCCGTCGCCGAAAGTGAGGTAGGTCACGCCGTGCTCGTCTGAAAGCTCGCCCTCGCAGGTGTTCATCTGCGGCGTGCCGATGAAGGTGGCGACAAAGAGGTTCGCCGGGTTCTCATACAGGTACTGGGGGGCGGCTATCTGCTGTATGAACCCGTCCTTCATGACGACTATCCTCGTGCCCATCGTCATGGCCTCGGTCTGGTCGTGGGTAACGTAAATGAAGGTGGTGGCAAGCTTCAAATGCAGCTTGGCAAGCTCCGAGCGCATGGCCGTGCGGAGCTTCGCGTCCAGGTTGGAGAGAGGCTCGTCAAGCAAAAACACCTTGGGGTTGCGCACTATCGCGCGGCCCAGCGCCACGCGCTGCCTCTGTCCGCCGGACAGCGCCGCAGGCTTGCGGTCAAGCAGGTGCTCTATTTCAAGGATGGCGGCTGCCTCGTCCACGCGGCGCTTGATCTCGTCCTTGGGCATCTTCCTCAGCCTCAGGCCGAAGGACATGTTCTCAAAAACGGTCATGTGCGGGTAAAGCGCGTAGTTCTGGAACACCATCGCGATGTCTCTGTCCTTTGGCGGAACGTCGTTGACAAGCTTGCCGTCTATGTACAGCTCGCCCATCGTGATCTCCTCAAGGCCGGCTATCATCCTCAGCGTCGTGGATTTGCCGCAGCCCGAGGGGCCGACGAGAATTATGAATTCCTTGTCTTCAACGTCCAGGTTGAAATCGGATACGGCCGTTACGCCGCCGGCATATTTCTTGTATATGCCCTTCAGAGTGACACTTGACATAAAAACCTCCAATATTTTTTCAAGCTTCCACTTGACATTTGTGGCTATATTAGCACATGCGCTTTACCGATTCAATTTGCCGAACAGACAAAGCTTTTCCAGCCTCTTTGTTGATTATGCCCTAAGCATGCTATGCAAAAATGTTATTTGTATAGCTTCTGTTGCTCAAAAATTAAGCAATTGTTAACCGCTTTTTGGAAGCCGAAAAGCGCGGCCCGCGCCTTTATCCGCCCCCCTCGGCAAAAATGGACTCTATTTCCGCCTCCTTCAGCTCGCGGAAGCCGCCCGGGGGGAGGCTCCCGTCCAGCCTCAGGCCCCCTATAGCCAGGCGCCTGAGATACCTCACCCCGCTGCCGGCGGCCCGCGCCATGCGCCTTACCTGGCGGTATTTGCCCTCCGCCACCCATACCAGAGCGGACATGCCGCCCGGCAGCGTCTCGAGCCGGGCGGGGAGGCAGGCCGTCCCGTCGCCTAGGGTGAGGCCGGAGGCGAAAAGCTCCTCCGCGCCGGGCGGGAAGGGCCTTTCAAGCTCTATATAGTATTCCTTCCAAACGCGCTTTTTCGGGGAGATGACCCTGTGGCAGAAGTCCCCGTCGTTTGTCAGCAGCAGCAGGCCCTCCGAGTCCCTGTCCAGCCGACCCGCGCAAAAAAGGCCCAGCCTCCTGCATTCGGGCGGCAGCAGCTCGAGCACGGTCTTTTCGCGGGGATCCTCGGTGGCGCTCAGCCAGCCGGCCGGCTTGTTCATCATGAAATAGCGCAGCCTTCTTAAAACGGCGGGGCTCCCGTCTATGCTTATTTCGGCCCCCTCGTCCACCTTCAGGTCGCAGGAGCGCTCCACCGTTCCGCCGACGCTCACCCTGCCCCGCCTTATCAGCTCCCTGGCCCGGCTGCGCGCGACGCCCGCAGCCGCGGCCACAAATTTGTCCAGTCTCAATTGAGGCATGCTGGCATTTGTCCGTCCTTTCCGGCATATGTATTATCGGGTGGAGGTGCCGTCATGTTTGTATATACCGCTAAAATCAACAAAAGGAAGGCGCTTTTGTATACCGTGGCCCTGGCTTTGCTCATAGCCGTGGCAATCATACTGGTCAGCGTGCTGAGGGACGGCGGCGGCGCGTCCGTTTCCGAAAGCTCCGTCCGGGACAGCGGCGACGTGGTGCAATACCTGTCCTCCTTGGGCTGGAAGGTCGACGAGGAGCCGATAGAGGTAAAGGAGATAGTCATACCCAGGGAATTCACGGGAGTCTACGCCGACTACATAGAGCTTCAGAGGGCGCAGGGCTATACCATAGACCAGTACGGGGGCATGGACGCCGTGCGCTATACCTTCAGGGTCCTGAATTACCCCACCGGCGAGGAGCATATAGTCGCCGACGTGGTGGTGCACGGAAGCACGGTGATAGCCGGGGACATCCAGTCCACCGCCCTCAACGGCTTCATGACGGGGCTGAAGGAACGGCGGCGGCAGCCCTGACGATAACGGCGGGGAAATCCTCCCCGCCGTCCTTTATGCCGCGGCGGACGCGCTCCGTCCGCCGGCAGGCCTTATTCCGCCGTCTCGTATTTTTCAGGCGCCTCGGTGTCGTATACCACCTCGTCCGGCCCCGTCTTGCCGGCCGAAGCGGGCTTCTCCTCAAGGGCCTTCATGCTCAGCGAGACCTTCCTGTTTTCGTGGTCTATGCCGGTGATCTGGGCCTCCACCTCCTGGCCCTCCTTGAGCACCTCGTCGGGCTTGCCTATGCGCCGCCCGCCGGTTATCTGGGAAACGTGTATAAGCCCGTCCACCCCCGGTATTATCCGGGCGAAGGCCCCGAAGGGCATGAGCTTGACTATTTTCACCTTCACAACGCTGCCCACCTCGCAGGCGGCGGCAAATTGGTTCCAGGGATTGGTTTCGGCGGTCCTGCAGCCGAGGGAAATGCGCTTCTTCTCCCTGTCGAAGGAGATGACGTACACGTCTATCTCGTCTCCGACCTTCAGCACGTCGCTGGGCTGCCTGATTTTGCTCCAGCTCAGCTCCGAAACGTGGACCATGCCGTCCACCCCGCCGATGTCCACAAAGGCGCCGTAGGAGGTCAGCGACTTGACTACGCCCCTGTATTTCTTGCCCTCCTCTATCTCGCTCCAGGTCTTTTCGGCGGCGGCCCTTCTGTTTTCAAGCTGCACGGCCCTTATCGAGCCGACGACCCTGCGCCTTGAGTGGTTTATCTCCGTTATGCGAAGCTGCACCCTGCTCTTGACCAGGCCGGCCATGTCCTCGCCCTTGGCCAGGCCCGTCTGCGAGGCGGGGACGAACACCCTTATCCCCTTGACGTTTACTACCAGACCGCCCTTGTTGGCCTCCGTGACAGTTCCGGTGAGTATCTCCTTGTTTTCCTTGGCGCTTTCGATGTTTTCCCAGTTCTTGACCGTATCGAGGCGCTTTTTAGACAGCATGGCGGTGCCTTCCGCGTCGTTGACGCGCAGGACGTAGGCCTCTATCCTGGAGCCTATCTGCACCACGTCCTCGGGCTTGGCTTCCGGATCGTCGCTCAGCTCGGCAATGGGTATGTAACCCGAGTGCTTTGCCCCGAGATCCACAGTAACCTCGGTGGGGCTGATGGATTCGACTATCCCGCTCACCTTTTCCCCCGTCATCAGGGTCTTGAAGCTCTTTTCAAGCATTTCGTCGAAAGACTCCTCCGCGCCCGCGGCGGCCCCCGCAGGCCCTACGGCGCCGTCCTTCTCCATAACGATTTCTTCGGTCATTTTCGAGAAAACCTCCTTAATTATCCACGCGGGAGTGGAAGCTCCCGCGGTAACGCCCAATACTTCAACGTCCACTAGCTGCGACAGGTCAAGCTCAGAGGCCGTCTCAATAAAAAAGACCCTGGGACAAGCGCCGCGGCAAATTTCGGCAAGCCGCACGGTGTTGGCGCTGTTCCTGTCTCCTATCACAATCATCGCGTCGCAGAGGCCGGACAAGCTTTTGGCCTCTTCCTGGCGTTTAAACGTAGCATCGCATATTGTATCAAATAACTCGTGATTTGTATACTCTTTTTTTAAAATTTCATAGCATTTTTTAGCCCGTTCCCGTATCTCCGTTGTTTGGAATACGACGGTTATAGGGGTGTTTTTATCAGGCAGCAGGGCTTTGTCCTGAGAAAGCCAATTTTGGATCTCCTCGGCGCTTTTGAAGGCCAGGACTCCGGCGCAGCTTCCGCAGATGCCCTGCACCTCGGGATGCTCCCGGTCGCCTATGACGACGCAGAGCCTGCCGTTTTCCGAGGCGCGCCGCACTATCCTGTGTATGCGCGCGACGTTCGGGCAGGTGGCGTCCACTATCCGGCGGCCCGCGGCCTCCAGCTCGCGGCGGACGCTTTCCGGCTCGCCGTGGGAGCGGATTATGACGGTCGCCCCCGGCGGTATCTCGGAGACGGAGCGGGCCTTCCTAAGGCCCAGGGCCTCCAGGCGGCCGGTTTCGCGGCCGTTGTGTATCAGCTCGCCGAGGGCATAGCACACGCCCCTGCCCAGCTCCCGCTCGGCCAGCTCGATGGCGCGCCTGACCCCATAGCAGAAGCCCGCGTTTTTTGCCAGAATCGCCCTCATGTCACGCCTCCTTCCCCAGCTCCGAGATCCTCGCCATAAGCTCCGAGGCCAGCTCCCCGTAGTCCCGGCTTTCCGCCGCCGCGCCCCCTATTTTGTACGGCTCGCCTATCGCCACCGGAACGCGCGAAAACAGCCTCTTGCGGCGCGGTATGTAGACCGGCAGCAGGCTCGCGCCGGTCCTCGCGGCCAGCATAACGGCCCCGGTCTTGGCCTCGGCCCCGTCCTCCCTGCGCCTTGTGCCCTCGGGGAACATGCCTACTATGCCCCCGTCCCTGAGTATCCTCATGGCGGTCTTTACGGCGTTGACGTCCGACCTGCCCCGGTCCACGCCGAAAACGCCGATGGAGCTTAAAAAGGCCCCGAGCACCGGCGTCTCCATCGCCTCCTTCTTTGCCATGAAGCGAACGTGCCTTCCCCTGCCGAGGCTGAAGCAGATGAAAAGGGGGTCGATGGCGCTGGAGTGGTTGGCGCAGACCAGCAGCGGGCCCTCCGGTATCCTCTCGGCGTGCAGAACCCTCAGCCGGTAAAAAAGGCCGAACAGGGGGCAGAGTATCAGGTACCAAAGCCTGTACGCCTTCAGGGCCTTCGTCATTTCAGCCTTTCCCTTTTTCAATTATCAGCTCCCCTATCCTGGCCACGACTTCCTCCACGGACAGGCCCGTGCTGTCGAGGACGACGGAGTCCTCCGCGGGCCTGAGGGGGGCTACGGCCCTGCCGCTGTCGTTCCCGTCGCGCCTTTCCATGTCTGCCAGCACCTCGCCGTAGCTTTGGCTCTCGCCCCTGGCCCTCAGCTCCTCGTATCTCCTGCGGGCCCGCTCCTCCTTGGAGGCGGTAAGGAAGATTTTCACCTGCGCACCGGGAAGGACGACGGTTCCTATGTCCCTGCCGTCCATGACCACGCTGTGCCTTTCGGCAGCCTGGCGCTGCATGCCCAGCAGGAAGGCCCTCACCTCCGGCAGGGCCGACACGTCGGAGGCGTACATGGACAGCTCCGGCGTGCGCAGCAGGCCGGTCACGTCCTCCCCGTCGAGCAGCATGCGCTGCTCACCGCCCTCGTATCTGAGCTCAACCCTTATCCTTTCAAGCAGCGGCGCCATCTCTGCGGAGCTTTTCGGGTCCGCCCCGGCCCTTTTCGCGGCCAGCCCGACCGTCCTGTATATGGCCCCGGTATCAACGTAAACGAAGCCGAAGCGGCGGGCAAGCTCCCTTGCAACCGTGCTTTTTCCCGCGCCGCCCGGCCCGTCTATCGCCACAGACATCATTTTCAAGCTTCCTCCCCTTCGGGCGCGGGCGCCCCGGCCCGCGCGGCCGCGGCAAAGTCCGCCGCCGCCAGTCCGGCCGCCCGGCCGGTGGACCAGGCTATCTGGAGGTTGAAGCCTCCGGTATAGGCGTCCACGTCTATTATCTCGCCGGCGAAAAACAGCCCCTCCGCCAGCTTCGAGCCCATGGTGGCGGGCTTAATCTCCTTTATTTCTATGCCGCCGGAGGTGACGACGGCCTCCTCCACCGGCCTTGTTCCCGTTATTTCGACCGTGAAGGCCTTAAGCAGCGAAACCAGCCGCCGCCGCTGCTCCCTCGTCACGGCATTGACCTTGGTTTCCGGCGCGATGCCGCTGCGCCTTACGGCCACCGGTATGAGCAGCCGGGGCAGCAGCCCGTCCAGCGAATTTTTAAAGTCCCTGTTTAGGTTTTCCTTAAAGTCCCTCAGTATGCGCGCGTCCAGCCTTTCCGGGTCGAGGCCCGGCTTTAAGTCTATTTCCGCCCTGAACACGCCCCCGCCGCGCCCCATGTGGGCCGAGGCCGACAGGACCAGCGGGCCCGAGAGCCCGAAGTGCGTAAACTGCAGCTCGCCCAGCTCCCTGAACAAAGCCTTGCCCTCCGGGCCGCGCAGCGTCAGCTCTACGTTCCTAAGCGACAGGCCCTGCATGGCGGCGCAGTCCGGGTCCGGGGAAACAAGCGGCGCCAGAGAGGGGCGCAGCTCCGTCACCGTATGGCCCAGACGGCGCGCTATCCCGTAGCCCGAGCCGTCGGACCCCGTTTTGGGATAGGACAGGCCGCCGGTCGCCAGCACGCAGGCGCAGCAGCGGATCCTTTCCGCGCCGCAGTCCACGTAAGCCACCCTTCCGCCCTCGAGGCCCACGCCCTCGGCCCTGGCCCTGATAAAATTCACCTTCAGCCGCTCCGCCCGGCGCAAAAGCGCCTCCGCCACGTCGGAGGCCCGGTCGGAAACCGGGAACACCCTGTTCCCCCTCTCGGTTTTCAGCGGCACGCCGAGGCCCTCGAAAAAGGCCATGACTTCGGCCGGCGGGAAAGCCCTGAGCGCGCTGTGCAGGAAGCGGGCGTTGCAGGTGACGTTAAGCAGAACCTCCTCTGGCGCGCAGTCGTTTGTCAGGTTGCAGCGGCCCTTGCCGGTTATCCTTAGCTTTCTCAGCGGCGCGCCGCCCTGCTCTATCACCGCCGTGCCCGCGCCCCGCTCCGCGGCCGATATCGCGGCCATCAGCCCGGCCGCGCCGCCGCCTATCACCGCCACCTCGGTCCTGAAGCCGCCGCTCACGTTTCGGATTTGTCGTACACGCCGTAGGTGTCCCACACGCGCTCGAGCTCCTCGAAGGTGGCCGAGAGCCTGTCCTGCGCCTGGTTGCCGACGGCCACTATAAGCGCGTTTATGAGGCTCAGGGGCGCGACCAGCGAGTCCACGAAGGAGACCATGTCGCTCCTGGCTATCAGGCGCACATCCGCCAGCCTCGCTATCGGCGAGCTGTCGCTGTCGGTTATGGCTATGACGGAGGCCCCCCTGTCCCTGGCGTAGCGCACGGCGTTGACCGTGCGCCTGGAATACCTCGGAAAGCTGATGCCTATGAGCGCGTCCTCCGGCCTTATCCTCAAAATCTGCTCGAAAATTTCGCTGGTGGAGTTTTCGTTCAGCGTCCTGACGTTTTCAAACAGCAGATTGAAGTAGTAGCTCATGAAAAGGGACAGGGCCGAGGAGGTGCGCGTGCCGAGGATGTATATGTTCCCGGCGCCCAGTATCCTGGACACGGCCTCGTCGAACTGGGCCCTGTCCACGCTGCCGAGCGTCAGCATGATTTTCTCCATGTCGGAATTGAGTATGGCGGTCAGCGTGTCCCTGCCGCCGATGATGGTCTTGGCCACCTCTATGCGCTGGAGGGAGGTCAGCCTGCTGCGTATCATCTCCTGCAGGGCCCTGCGCATCTCCGGATAGCCCTCGAAGCCCAGCTCCGAGGCGAAGCGCACCACGGTCGATTCGCTAACGCCCGCCTTCTGGCCAAGGCGCGAGGCCGTCATGAAGGCGGCCTTTTCGGAATTTTCGGTTATGAATTTGGCTATCCTGAGCTGGCCCTTGGAGAAGCCGCCCCGCTTCTGCTCTATGAGGGATACTATGTCCTTGCCCATATCTGAACACTCCGCTTAACCCGTAGTCGCCGCCCGGCGCGCCATTAGGATTTTAAGGCCGCGGGAGGCTTTTTGCAAGAGTTTTTGCATAAGCCGCGTCATTTGGCGTGCTTTTTGAGCGCTTCCACTTCATCCTCCCCGAGGAACCTCCATTTTCCCGTCCTGAGCCCTCCGAGCTCCAGCCCGCCCTCCGACACGCGGATAAGGCGCTTGACCTCCAGCCCGGCGGCGGCGCACAGGTTCCTTACCAGGTGCTTCCTGCCCTCGGCCACGGTGATGAGGACGATGGCCCGCTCCCCCTCGTCGCTTACGAGCCGGACCCGCAGGGCCCGGGCCGGGCCGTCCTCCAAAAGCAGCTCCCCGCCCAGCTTTTTCAGAGAGGCCCTCACGTCCTCGCCCGCCACGCGGACGCTGTAGGTCTTTTCCACGCCCCTGGAAGGGTGAGTAAGAACGTGGGCCAGCTCCCCGTCGTTTGTGAGGATGAGCAGGCCCTCGGAGTTGGCGTCCAGCCTGCCGACGGGGTAAACCCTCTCCCCGCAGCCCTCCACAAGCTCGGCCACCGTCCTCCTGCCCCTCTCGTCGCTGAGCGTGCAGACGTAGCCCCTGGGCTTGTTCAGCATTATGTAAACCCGCCTGCCCCTGCCGGCAAGCGGGCGCCCGTCCACCCTTATATCGTCGCGCAGGGGGTCGGCCTTCATGCCGAGCCGGGCGGCAAGGCCGTTTACGGTGACGCGGCCCTCGGCGATGAGCCCTTCGGCCGCCCTCCTGGAGGCCAGCCCGCGCTCCGATATGAGCTTTTGAAGCCTTTCTTCCACCTTTAGCTCCTTCCGCGCCCGGCGGGCGCTCAATACGGGGGATAGACGCTGTAGACGCTGTGCCTGTTTGCGAAATACCAGGCCCACCTCAGCTTCTCCCAGAAGCTCAGGGGCGCCTTTTCGTCCAGGCGCACCGTCGCGGCGTAGCGCAGCGGGACCTCGCCGGCCGTTTTGCCGCCGCTGATTACCCTCAGCCGGCCCGCGGTCTGTCCCTCGTAGACGGGCGCGTACTCGAACCTGGGCAGCTCGGCCTCGATTTTGAGGCTCCCGTCGTTTTTTACGAAAAAACTGGCGTCCGGCGCGCAGCGCGCCTCGGCCGAGGCCGCCTCGCCTGTGATTATTGGCACCGTGAAGCTGAGCTCGCCGGCCGGAACGGTTTTGTAGGCGGAAAAGCCCCAGCCGTACAGGGCGGCGTGGTCGTCCCAGTCGTCGGGGTCGTTTAGCGTGACGCAGACAAGGGAGGTGCCGCCCCTTTTGGCGCAGCTCACCAGCGCCCTGCCGGCGGCCTTCGTGTAGCCGGTCTTGAGGCCGAGCGCGCCCTGGCAGCTCCAGAGCAGCCTGTTGTGGTTTTTAAGCACGGCGCCCCCGACGACGGCCTCCCTTGTCGCGGCTATCCTGGCAAGCTCCGGGTTTTTCATAGCCGCGCGGGCCAGCTTAGCCATGTCCGACGCCGTGGAGTAGTGCCCCTCCTGGTCCAGCCCGTGGGGGTTGGCGAAGCGGGTGTCCGCCATGCCCAGCTCAGAGGCTTTCGCGTTCATCAGGGCGGCGAAGGCCTCCTCCCCGCCCGCGCAGTGGCAGGCCAGGGCCCGGGCCGCGTCGTTGCCGGAAACCAGCAGCAGCCCGTAGAGCAGCTCCTCCACGGTGCGGCGCTCCCCGGCACGGAGATGCATTGAGCTGCCCTCCGTCAGCGTCCACTCCCTCTTGATTTCAACCTCGTCGCCCAGGCCGCAGCGCTCAAGCGCGACAAGGGCGGTCATTATCTTGGTGGTGCTCGCTATGAGCATCCTCCTGTTTTCGTTAAGCGCGTAGATTACCGTGCCGCTGTCCAGGTCGGCCAGCACGGCGGCCTCGGCCGAGACCCGCGGCGGGGCTTCCTCGGCCCGGGCGGGTTGCGCCGCGCCGACGGCCAGCATAAAAGCGGCGAGCAGGAAAGCGGCGGCTTCAGTCCTCCGTATCCTCATCCTTCTTTTGGGGTATCAGCTCCTTGATTTTTTCTATCACCTCGGGAACAAGATCGAGCGCCTTTTCGGCCGCCGAGGCGGGAGCCGGGTTGGCGCTGAGCATTTTCACCGTGCCGTCCTTCACGACGAGGAAGGCCACCGGCTCTATCTTCACGCCCGCGCCGGCCCCGCCGCCGAAGGGGTTGGCCTGCCCCTCCTTCTGGTTCTTCGTCTGGAAATCTGAGCCGCCGGAGGCGAAGCCGAAGCTGACCTTCGACACGGGTATGAGCGTAATCCCGTCCGCCGTGGCGACGGGGCTGCCGATTATTGTGTTCACGTCGACCATTTCCCTGAGCCGGCTCATCGCGGTTTCCATAAGCTCGCCTATGGGATGCTTTTCCATATAGCTTCCTCCGTTATGTTTTTTTTATCGACCTCAATACGAGCAGCGCGCTTTGCAGATGATAAACGGAAACGGACGCCCGCGCGCGGACATAAAGACGGCTTTTGCTTTCCGTGAAGCTGACGCCGGTCCTGACGTCCCTTTTCCGGATCCTGAAGCTGTTTTCCAAAACCGGAAGAAGCAGGCCCGCGCCCGCCGAAGCGGCCCCGAAGGCCAGCGCCGTGTCGGCCGGATCCCCGCAGGCGATAAGGCAGCTTATCTCAAGACTGTCTATCGTGAGCCTCTTTTTTAGCTTGCCCAAAACTTCCCCGATTATAGGCAGGTTTTTTTTGACGCGCTCGAGGCTGCCGCCCTCCCTTTTCTCCCGGCCCGGCCCGGCCCGCCGCGCGGCCCGGCTTTTTTTCTCCCCGGCCGCCGGGTACAGCGGAGGCCTGAACGGGCCCAATACCGCCCGGACCCTGAGGCCTGCGGAGGAATACTCCGCTTCCACTCCCACCCGGGCCGTCAGGACGAGAATTATTAAGGCCGCTGCTCCCGCGGCTATGAAAAGCGCCGTCATAACCTCACCCCCGTTCCGGGCGGCGCGGCTCAGGGCCTCGCGCCGTCCTCAAAGCCCTCCATAACGGTCTGGCCCGCGCCCGCCTCCGCCTCCGCAGAACCCTGCCCCGGGCCGCCAAGCGGCGGCAGCTCCTCCAGGGAGCTGAGCCCGAAGCACCTGAGGAAGGCCGCCGTCGTCCTGTAAAGCACGGGCCTGCCGGGCACGTCCAGCCTGCCGCAGGGCTCGATCAGCCCCTTTTCGACCAGCAGCCCTACGGTATAGCCGCTGTCCACGCCCCGGAGCTGCTCCACCAGAAGCCTTGTCGCCGGCTGGTTGTAGGCTATTACGGCCAGCACCTCCAGCGCCGCCGGGGAGAGCCTCGGCGGCTTGCGCGCGTCCAGCGCCCTGCGCACCCACTCGCCGTTTTCCGGCGCGGAGCAGAGCTGGAGCGAGCCTTCCAGCCTCAGCAGCCTGAGGCCCCTTTTTTCAAAGGCGTAGAAATCGGCAAGCCTCTTTGCCGCCTCAAGCACCTCGGCCTCGCTTACGTCCAGCAGCGAGGCCAGGCGGCCCACCGGGAAGGGGTCTCCGGAGGCGAAGAGTATGCTTTCGATTATGCCGTCGATCTCCATGCCCTCATTCTCCTTCCCCGGCGCGCAGCCCGACCATTACGCCGCGCCCGGTATCCTCCAGCGTTATTTTTTCGTTCCTGTAAAGCTCCAGCACCGCCATAAGCGCAGCCGCAAGCTCGCTGCGGCTGCGGCTCAGGGCAAAAAGCGCGCCGAGCTCCGTCGGCCCGGACTCGCGCAGGCGGAGCAGCAGCTCCTCGGCCTTCCCGTCCACCGGATAGGGCAGGGGCGCCGGCAGGGGCACCGACTGCGGAAGGGCCGCGCGCTCCCTGCCCCTGCCCAGCAGGTCGTACAGGGCGGCGGCCAGCTCCGAGGCCAGGTGGGAATGGGAGTACTCCTTTATCGGCTCCAGCGGCTCCTGCGTCCTTGTAAAAAGGCCCTCTGCCCCGGCGGCAAGGGCCTCCAGAGCCTCCGAAGCGGCCCTGAGCGACTCCAGCAGCTCCCTGCGCCTCAGCTCCTCCAGCGAGCTTTTTAGGCTGTCCATCTCCTCTATTTCCTCGGTGCCCCTGAGCAGGGTCCTAGCCTTGATGTACATCAGGTGCGAGGCCATGGCCGCAAAGCCGCTGGCTATCTCCAGGTCCATGCGCTCCATCTCGGCAAGGTACGCTAAATACTGGTCGAGTATGGAGGCTATTTTTATGTCCTTTATCTCCACCCTGTTTTTTTGCAGGAGCTGGAGTATGAGGCTCAGGGGCCCGTCGAAATCCTCGAGGCGCTCCCTGGACTTCACCACCGCTTCAAGATGGAAGGTGGGGTCCGCCATAAGCCCGCCTCCCTTCAGGCCAGGCCCGAGGCCAGCCTGTAGGACCACTCGGCTATTTTGAAAAACACGCCGAATACCGCCTCGGAGGCCGCCGCTATGGGGCTGACGCCGAGGCGCGAGAGAGCGAAAACCGCCGCTATGAGTATGAACATGCCGTAGCGCTCAAGGTACATCAGCCTCATATACCATCTGTCCGGCAGCAGGGCAAACAGCACCTTCGACCCGTCCAGCGGCGGGAAGGGTATGAGGTTGAAAAGCCCCAGCGATACGCTCAGGTACGAGGTGAGGTACAGCAGGTCCAGCGCCGTCTCCCCGGCCCCGCCCGAGCCCCGATAGGCGTAGACGAAGCCGAAGGCCAGCAGCAGCAGCGCCGCCAGGACGAAGTTCGACAAGGGCCCGGCCAGGGCGGTAAGCGCCATGTCGCGCTTGGGTCTTTTGAAATTGCGCATGTCTATGGCGACGGGCTTTGCCCAGCCTATGTGGAAAACGGCCAGCATCAGCAGCCCGAATACGTCTATGTGCCTCAGCGGGTTGAGGGACAGCCGCCCCTGGGCCTTGGCCGTGGCGTCGCCCAGCGCCAGCGCGGCCAGCCCGTGGCAGATCTCGTGCACTATGATGCAGACCAGCGCGGGCACTACGCTCTCGACCAGCCTCAAAAGCACGGACCAGTCCAGCCCCCTGATTACCGAACCGAAGCCGCCCATCAGCCTCCTCCCTCCTCGCCGGGCGCGCCGCGCAGGGCGCAGCCCTCAATGAACGCCCAAAGAGCGTCCCGCCCCTCGCCCGTCAGCGCCGAAAAGGGCAGGACGGCGGCGGCGCCGCACGGCGCCAGCGCTTCCTCTATGGCCTTCAGGCCGCCCTCAAGCTCGCTCCTTTTGAGCTTGTCGGTTTTGTTCGCCACCACGGCCAGCGGCAGGCCGGAGCCCAGGAACCAGCGGGCCATCATCGCGTCGTCCCCGCCCGGAACGCGCCTGGCGTCCACCACCAGCAGACCGGCGGCGATACGGCCCCCGCCTGAAAAATAGGCCTCCATCAGCCTGCCCCAGCGCTCCCTTTCCTCGCGCGAGACCCTGGCGTAGCCGTAGCCCGGCAGGTCCACGAAGTATAAGGCCCCGCCTGCCAGATAGTAATTTATATGTGCTGTCTTGCCGGGGGCGGAGCCGACGCGGGCCAGGTTTTTGCGCCCCAGCAGCCTGTTTATCACCGAGGACTTCCCCGCGTTGGAGCGCCCGGCGAAAACGAGCTGGGGCCTTAAGTCCCTTATGAAGCCCGACGGTTCCGCCGCGGACTTGACAAATTCGCTTCCGCTCAGGTTCATCTTATCGAGTCTATCAGGGCGACGGCGTGGGCGGCCATGCCCTCGCCGGAGCCGCTGAAGCCCAGACCCTCCTCCGTCGTCGCCTTCACGCTGACGCTCCCTATGTCCAGCTTCAATATGCGCGCCACGTTTTCCCTCATTTCCAATATATACGGGGCCAGCTTCGGCCTCTGCGCTATGATAGTTATATCGACGTTGACCGGAACGAAGCCCGCCGCCCGGAGCTTGTCCGAAACCGAAGCCAGCAGCCTGAGACTGCTTATCCCGGCAAGGCCGGGATCCTTGTCGGGGAAGTGGCGGCCTATGTCGCCCAGCGCCGCGGCGCCAAGCAGCGCGTCCATCAGCGCGTGCAGGGCCACGTCCGCGTCCGAATGGCCCAGCAGCCCCGTTTCAAATGGTATCTCCACGCCGCAGAGGACGAGCTTCCTGCCCCCGGCGAGCCTGTGCGCGTCGTAGCCGTGGCCTATCCTCATGCCCGGCGCCTCGCTTTCAGCAGGGCCTCGGCTATCGGCAGATCCTCGGCCGTCGTGATTTTTATGTTGTCCGCCGCGCCGGGTATTATTCTCGGCTTCATGCCCAGCCTCTCCACGGCGGCGCAGTCGTCGGTAAGCTCGGCTCCGCTTTCGGCCGCCCCGGACAGCGCGGCCTTTATCAGCTCGGCGCGGAAGGCCTGCGGAGTCTGGGCGGCGTACAGCCCGCCCCTGTCCACCGTGGAGTCTATAAATCCGTCCCTCGCGCGCTTGAGCGTGTCCCTGACCGGCAGCGCGGGCAGCGCCGCGCCGAATTCCGAGGCCGCGTCTATGGCGCTTTTAATGAGCCCGGCCGTCACCAGCGGCCTTGCCGCGTCGTGTATGAGGATTATGTCCGCGTCCCGGCGCGCCCTCATCGCCCCTATCAGGGCCGATTCCGCCCTGCTGCTCCCGCCTTTGGCCACAGCCGCGACCTTGCCGCGCCCGCTCCTCGCGCAAAGCTCCAGGGCGAATTTCATAAGGTCCTCCCTGACGACGACCACAAGCTCGTCAATCTCGGGCAGGGCGGCGAAGGCCTCGACGCTGCGCTCCAGCACGGTCTTCCCGGCTATCGGGGCGGCGGCCTTGTCTATGCCGCCCATGCGCGACGAGGCCCCCGCCGCCAGTATCACGGCGCTGGCGACGGGCCTTTTTTTCCCGGGCCTGCCCGCCCGTCTGATAAGGCCCATGACGGCCTCCCTCCCCCAAAAAACGATAAACGAAAAAAACGCGGCGGACTCCGCCGCCCCGCGCTCCGCCATGTAAAAGCGGCCGCCCCGCCCTGCCGGCCATGCGGGACAGCCCGCGGCTTTCCGGCGGCTCCGCTCCGCCTCAGGACAAGGCTATGTTGAGCCTTTCCTCCGCCTCGCCGTAGGTAAGGCTCTTGGAAAGTACCAGCTCCGAAATAAGTATCTGCTTGGCGCTGCGCAGCATCTTGCGCTCGCCGGTGGAAAGGCCCTTTTCCAGCTCCCTAGCCATAAGGCTCTTGATGACCCTGGCAACCTCAAGCAGATTGCCGCTCCTTATGCGCAGCATGTTCTCCCTGTAGCGCCGGTTCCAGTTCTGCGTGGCGTCTATCTCCAGGCCGGACAGGGACTCCAGCAGCCTGTCGGCCTCGCTCGCGGAAATGATGGGCCTGACGCCTATGCACTCGCAGTTGTCCACCGGGATCATTACAAGCATGCCCCCCGCCGGCAACCTGAAGACGTAGTACCTGCGGGTTGTGCCGTTGATCTTTCTTTCCTCTATGCCGTCTATTACGCCTGCCCCGTGCATAGGGTGGGATATCCTGTCGCCGATATTGAACATTGCAAACACTCTTTTCCCTTTCGCACCGCCTATTCCGGTTTTGCCGCGCCGCACGCCCCCGCCCCGGGGGGTGACGGCGCCGGCAAGCATACAATCTGACGTGTATATTATAAACCAGAGGGAAAGCATAAGCAAGGGCATTATCAATATCTGGCATCCTTATTTTCGCGGCGCTGCCGGCCCGGGCCCGCCCTACCTCGGCAGCAGCCCGGCGGCCAGGGCCGAAACGAGCAGCATCGCCACCGGCACGGCGCTGCCGGCCAAATATTCCGGAACGGTATGGCGCTTCGACTTCACGCTGGCCCAGAAGGCCAGCAGCCAGACCGCAAGGCCGCAGAAGGCCCATCTGCCTATAAGGAGCGCCGCGGCGGCTATGGGCCCGGCTATGCCGCAGGCGTGGCCGCTGGCCTTGAGCCTCGTGAATTTGTTTATCAGCGCAAGCGCCGCGCCCGAGAGCAGGTAGGTGAGGAACACCGCCGTAAGCACCGCCCCCGCGCCGGCGAGAAGGACATACAGCAGCCCGCAGGCGTAGCCGGCCACCGCGCCCAGCATGGCAAGCTTCCTCTGCCCCGCGCGGCCCTGGGCCCTCAGGCGGGGCGAGAGCTTTTGCAGGGGATAGGGCAGCACCGGAAAGACCGTAAGGAACAGCAGGGAGAGCGCGTATTCCTCCGGGCCGGGCAGCTTCCCGGCAAGGCAGAGCGCCGTCAGCAGCGCCAGCGCCATGAGCGGCGCTATGGTCAGAACCCTTACGAGCTTATATGCCGGCTTCATCCTTATGCCTCCTCAGGCGGCGTCGCCGCCTTTTTTTATTCGCGGCTTACGTCAGCTCCGTGAGCATCTTGCAGACCTGGGCCCTGGTCAGGCCGCCGCCGGGGCGCAGGGTGTTGTCGTCGTAGCCCCTTATGACGCCGGCAAAGACAAGCTTAGACACGTATCCGAGCGCCCAGTCGGGTATCCGGTCCGTATCCTCGAAGCACAGGTCGGCGCTCATGCGCCCGCCCTCCAGCGTCCTGCCGAGGATGGTCATGGCCTGCGCCCGCGTCAGGGTATCGTTGGGCCTGAAGTACAGGGCCCCGCCCTCGGAAACGCCCTTTATCAGCCCCAGCGCGCAGGCCGCCTTGACGTAGGGGACGGCCCAGGCCGGTATCTCGCCGGCGTCGGCAAAGTCCAGCGTCCGGGAGGCGCAGGCGTCCGTGTCCAGCTTCATCCAGCGGCATATCATGGCCGCAAACTGCGCCCTGGTTATCAGCGCGTCCGGCTTGAAGCTGAGGCCGCCCTTCCCGTCGTCAAAGCCGTTGACGACGCCGAGCTTATGCATGTAGTTTATATAGTCCGAAGCCCAGTGGCCCTCGGCGTCGGCAAACACCGTTTCAAAGGTTCCTTCCGTGGAGGCGGATACGGAGTGGACGTTGCCGCTGCGGTCGCGGGCCGTTAGGGTGAGCCTGCGTATCTCGCCGCTTTCCTCGACGGCGGCGTACACCTCGCCGGTCAGCTCGTCGTACTGGAAGGGTATGGGCTCCCCGTCCAGCGTCAGCGTGACGCAGGATGCGTCGAGGATGCCGTCGCAGGCGTCACGTACGCTGCCGGAGACCATCAGCTTGTTGACGCCGAGGGTCAGATACGGCGCTTCAAGGTCCGGCGTGTCGTAATCGGTCAGCAATATCTGGTCAAGCCAGACCGTTCCGGAGCCGGAGCCGGTTATCGCCAGCCCCGATATCCCGCCGTTTGCGCCGGCCGCCACCGTGAACTGCCGCCAGCCGGTAAAGTCCAGCGTCGCCGCCGGGACCAGCTCCCCGCCCCTGCGGACGCAGATCTGGTTGCCGGAGCCGTCCCCGTAGACCCAGAAGGCCACATACCTGCTGACCTTCGCCCACTCGAGGCCGAGCGGGATCTCGGCCGGGCCCTCGGACAGGTCGTATTCCGCCTTCAGGCTGGCCCGGCCGTAGCGCACGTAGTCCGGCGATATCTCCCGCGACCACTCGACGCCCTCGGAGACCCCGCCCTCCGCGCTCTCAAAGTCCTCGCCCGTCATTATCGCGGTCTTTACCGCGACGGCAAGCTCGAACACGCAGCCTCCGGCCGACACCGTCACATAGCCCGAGCCGCCCGTCCTGGAGGCGGTCAGCGTCCCGTCGCCGTCTATGGAGCCTATGTCGCCGCTTACCGACCAGGCAAAATCGCCGTCCTCGGCGCTCACCTCCAGCCAGCGCCACAGGGCCCTGGCCGAAAGCTCCGCCGTCTGCCCGGCCTCAAGCGTCAGGGACGTCAGCTTTTTGCCAGTCTCCTCGTTGACCACGCTTATCTGGTCGGGCGTGGTTATCACCCTGACCGCCACGCTGTCGGAAAGGCTGCCGTAGACGGCCGTGACGGTCGCCTCGGCGTCCTTCTCCGGAGCGGCCAGCACGCCCTCGGGCGATATGTCGGCGCCCTCGGCGCTCCAGACGACCTGCCCCTCCGTCGGCACCGGCCTGCCCGTTTCGTCGCAGGCCCCGGCCGTCATGCGCAGGCTGGCCCCGGCAAGCATGACGGCGCCGAAGGGCCTTATGGAGAGCGTCCTCGGCTCGCCGCCGCCCTGCCCGCTCGCCGCCAGCATTATGTAGCTCGTCACCTCCCTCTCCCGGCCCAGGGAGGGCGAGTTGACTGGCCCGTACGTCTGTTCTCCGGCGTACCTTGCCTGGATGTTCGTCGAGCCGCCGCCGTCAAGCGCGGCGGCCTCCGTGCAGCCCAGCTCCAGGAGCCTGTCGGCGACCTGCGAAAGGGTCAGCCCCTTGCTGTAGCCGGACTGCCGCCCGTCCACCGTGTATAAGATAAGCGTCCCGTCCGGCTTGATGCCGGCGGCGGTCCTCGGCGCGAAGGAGTCGTCTATCTTGTCCAGCCCCGAAGCCTTGACGCCGTTTTCCACCAGCCTGTAGAGCGAGCCTGTGGCGTACTCGACCCCGCTCCAGGCCGGGTCGCAGCTTATCTCGAGCCTGACGCTGTCGCCCGGGGCAAGGCTCGCCATGCCCAGGGCGCGCCAGGCGTCGCTGTCCTTGACGAGCGACATTACAAGCTTTCCCTCCGGTATGGCGGCGGCCTCCTCGCTGTCGAACACGGACTCCACCGTCAGCTCCAGCGCGCAGCTCGGCCTGAGGCAGTCCGTCCCCTCCGGATAGGAAAGCACCACGTTCGTGGTGGGGACCCCGGCTCCCGTGTCCGGCCCGTAATCGCCGGTGTAGAGGTAGTAGTCGCCCTTGGCCAGCGCCCTGTTCACGCCGCCGAGGCGGTAGGTTTCTGTTTTTATGTAAACCTTGCCGGCTATCGCCGGCTTGCCGAAAAAGGCCGTGCCGTCGGCCCTGAAGCCCAGGGCCAGGTTCCCGTCGTCGGAGGCAAGGAGCCGCCCCTCGCTTATCGCGACGCCGACGGGAAGGCCCGTGGCCACGACATAGTAGTCGCCGTTGACGCCGCAGACCACGTTCATGCCCTTTTCCTCGAGCAGCGAGGCGAAGGCTTTGAAATCGCCCTTATCCGTCATCTTCCTGCCGTAGACCACGACGGGCTTTATCGCCTCGTTCGGCGTGTAGGTTATGTAGTGCTCCTCCTGCCTGGCGTCGGTATAGAACACGCCCTCGGCCAGCCTTACGTTTTCGGCGAGGGCGGCGGACGCCCCGCCGCAATAGGTTCCCAGGGCGAGGGCGGGATTCAAAAGGGATGCGAAAATCGCGAGGGCGAGAGCTGCGGATATCGTTTTTTTTCTCATGGTTCAAAGGGCCTCTTATGTATATGTTAGGGTAACGCCGCCGGCCGGGACGCGCGGCGGCTGCCGGAGCTTGCGCCGGATATAAGAATCGGCGCGGCGGCTGCGCCTTAAGCCCGGTATTATCCTTCTGGACTTGAGGCGCTTAATTATACCACAGCTGCCGGAGATAAACAATAAAATCAAGACCCGGTTTTTGTTAAAAATGCCAAAAAGCGGCTCCGGGCGCGCCATGGCGCGCCCGGAGCCGCTTTGGGGGAAGAAGATGTATGAAAAAAGTGAGGAAAGCGTATTAAAGGCGCGGCCGCGAGGCCGCGGGGGGAGAGGTCAGCCCCGTTCGGAGGGGCCGGGCGAGAAGGCCTCCATCAGCTCGAAGGCTATCGTGCCGGCTTCTCCGTCCCTGTATATGCCGAGGGTCAGCTCGTCGCCCGCGGACATGCCGTTTATGACGGCGTAAAGGTCGTCCGTCGAGCTTATCTCGGTGTCGTTGGCCTTGTATATCACGTCGCCCCTTCTTATGCCGGCGGCGGCTGCGGTGCTGCCCGCCTCCACGGCGGTGACTATCACCCCGTCGGGGAAGCCGTAGAAGGCGGCGGCTGCGGGCGATATCTCGCCGACGGCTATGCCCGAGGCCGGGCGGCCCGCGATGTAGCCGTACTCCAGAAGCTGGTCTATTACGGGCTTGGCCCGGCTTACCGGCAGGGCGAAGCTCAAGCCTCCGGCCTCCGGATGCTCGGAGGCTATGGCCATGTCTATTATGCCTATCACCTGGCCCAGCTCGTTTATCAGCGGGCCTCCCGTTGCGCCGGTCCCCAGCTCCATCTGCACAAGGATTATGCCGGTGCGGTAGCCCCTGTAGTCAAATTCGTCGTTCACCGCAGAGATGAGGCCGCCGTACAGGCTCATCACCCCGTCGACCGGGCTGCCTATGACGGCCGCCATGTCTCCCGCGCGGGCGTCCTCGGAGCTGCCGAACTCGGCGGCCTCAAGCTTCGCCCCGCCCGCGTCTATCTTCAGCACCGCGAGGTCGGCCGCGTAGTCCAGCCCCACGACGGAGGCCTCGTACTCGCCCCCCCCGGCGCTGACCTCTATCCTGCCGGCCCCCATGACGGCGCTGCAAACGGTGATCACGTAGCCGTCCTCGGTCATTATTATTCCGGCGGCCGAGGCGAAGTCCTCTTTCCCGCCCCTGCCGTAGGAGCCGCCGTAGACCCTGATTTCGGCAACCGAGGGTGAGCATTTCTGGTATATCTGGCGCAAGGTCATGCGCGTCCTGCCCTCGTCGGCCCCGGTGAGATTGAGGGTCGCCCCGTCCCAGGTGTGGCTCGGCAGCGCCCCGGAGCCTCCGCCCTTGCCCGGCCCCTGCGCGCCCGGCGCGCCGCCGCCCGCCTCCCGCTCCGGACCGCCCTGCCCGGAGCCTCCGGAGGCCGAGCGCCTTGTCACGGACACGGAAAAGCCGCCGTCCCCGCTCCTGAGCTCCACCTTAAAGCTTGCCGCCAGCAACGCTGCCGCTACCGCCGCCGCAAGCAGCGCAAGGGCCGCTATAATGAACGCCGGACGCCTTGCCCAGCGCGGGAGCCTCGGGGCGGCCCGCCGCCTTTTCCCGCCGCCCTCGTACGGCGGCGGCGCGGGGTTGAGCGAGGGGTGCACCTGATAGGCGCCGTCCCCCGGCCCGGGCCCGCTCCCGTCCGGCTCCGGAAGGCCTGCGCCCTCCTCCGCTGCGCTTTTTATTTCGTCATCCATGGCGGGCTTCAGCCTCCCTTCCTTTTTTGCCGATTTTTATTATAGCGGACGGTTTTTCATTTGTGTGAATTGGCTGTGAATTTATGATGAATGCCCTTCGGGCCCGGCCTTCCGCTCGGGCGGAGCCAGCGTCAGGGAAAAGACGAACTCCGTCTCCCCGTCGCGGCTGCGGACCCAGATGTCCTCGCCCATGCGGTCTATGATGGTCTTGACTATGTGCAGGCCCAGGCCGACTCCGTCCCTGTCCAGGCTGCGGGAGCGGTCGGACTTATGGAAGCGCTCGAAGATGTGCGGCAGGTCCTCCTCGGGTATGGTTTCGCCCTTATCCCTGACGGAAACGTAGGCCTTTTTGTCCTGCTTCCAGACCCTGACGCCAAGCTCCGAGCCCTCGCGGGCAAATTTGACCGCGTTGTCGAGTATGTTGTATATCACCTGCGACACCGAGTCAATGTCGCCCCTGACGCGCAGCGGCTCCGGCTCGCCCTTTTCGTTTTCGTTGAGCCTGAGGTCAACCTCCAGCCGCCTGTCGCCTATCCTCGCCTCCAGGCCCAGCAGCGCGCGGGTAACGGCCTCGCAGAGCTCGAAGGAGCCCTCCTTCAGGTCGGCCTCCCTCATGCGGCTCAGCTCCAGCATCCTGCGCACCAGCCGGGAGAGGCGGTGCGTCTCGTCGGCTATGACGGTCAGATACTTTTCCGCATCCTCCATGGGTATGGTCCCGTCCAAAAGGCCCTCGGCGTAGCCGGCTATTACGGTCATGGGCGTCTTCAGCTCGTGGGATATATTGGAAACGAAGTCCCTGCGGCTCTGCTCGGCCTTCTCCAGGGCCTCGGCCATCAGGTTGAAGGCCTCGGCCAGCTCGCCTATTTCGTCGCGCCTGCCGGAGCTTTTTACTCGCACCGAAAGGTCGCCCCGGGCGAAGCTTCGCGCCGCCTCCGCCATCTCGGACAGGGGCGCGGACTGGCGGCGGCTGAGCAGGACCGAGGCCGGTATCACCGCCGCCACGGCTATGCCCGCGGCGATGAGGAAAATGACGGCGTAGGACTTCCAGATGCCGCCTATATCGCCGCGCTCGGCGGCGGCGAAAACGTAGCCCAGCACGGAGCCGCCGTAGGGCTCCTTTATGGCTGCGGCGGAGACCCAGCGCCTGCTCTCGTAATAGCCGCCGAGATCGCTCAGCCCCCTCCAGGCCCCGTTTACGTAAAGCGCGCCTATAATCTCCTCCGGCATGGCGAAGCCCGTCTTTCCGGAATAGAAATCGAAATCCGAGGTGGAGGCCACCACGCCGCTTTCGTCGCACACGCTCACGTGCGCCCCGGTCGCCCTGGAGGTGGAGGCCAATATTATGCTCAGTTGCCAGTCCCCAAGCTCGGACTCTGTGGCGAAGGCCGAGGCCACGTCGGCTATGACCGCCGCCGTGGAGTCGAGCGTGGCGCGGCGCTGGCCCACCACGTAGCGGTAGCTTATGCCGGAAAAGGCAAGCCCGATGAGCGCGAGGCTTGCCAGCGTCAGGCCGGCGCTGAGCGCCAGCGTCCTTGTAAACATGCTGCTTTTTCTTTTCATGTTCGCGCCGCCGCTTTCCCGTGCCTTCCGTCCGCGCACGCCCTTGCGCGCCTCAGTCTCCGGCGGTTTCAAACTTGTAGCCCACTCCCCATACGGTCTTAAGCGTCCATTTGTCGCTGACGTTCTCCAGCTTTTCCCTGAGCCTCTTTATGTGCACGTCCACCGTCCTGCTGTCGCCGAAGTAGTCGAAGCCCCAGACCTCGTCCAGAAGCTGGTTCCTCGTGTAGACGCGGTTGGGCGAGGAGGCCAGATGGAACAGCAGCTCCAGCTCCTTCGGAGGCGTGTCTATTTTTTTCCCGTCCACTATCAGCTCGTAGGCGTCCATATTGATTACCAGCCTGTCGAACTCCAGCACCCTGCCGCCAGCCGCGTCCTTTCCGTAGCGGCGCAAAACGGCGCGTATCCTCGCTATCAGCTCCTTGCTCTCGAAGGGCTTTGTCATATAGTCGTCGGCACCCAGCTCCAGGCCCTTTACCTTGTCGGCCGTCTCGCCCTTTGCCGTCAGCATTATGATGGGCACCTTGGAAATTTTGCGTATGCTTTTGCAGACGGCCCAGCCGTCCATCACCGGCAGCATGATGTCCAGCAGGACTATGTCGGGAGAAAATGACTTTGCCTCGCCGACGCCCTTTTCCCCGTCGGCGGCGAGCCTGACCTCGAAGCCCTCCTTCTCGAGATATATGCGCAGCAGCTCGGCAATGTTCACATCGTCCTCTATCACTAAAGCCTTCATGCCTCGTCCGTCCTTTCCGGCCGCGCGGCGCGGCCCTGCCTTTCATTCTACCTTATTTCCCGGCCCATGCGTTAACAAAATGTAAAAAAACGCGGCAAAGGCCGCCATGCCTGCGGGCATGGCGGCCTTTTGGGGCTTCGTCACTTTATTTCGACGGTGGCGCCGGCTTCGACGAGCTTCTTCTTTATGTCCTCGGCTTCGGCCTTCGGAACGCCTTCCTTTATCTTGGCGGGCACGCCCTCGACAAGGGCCTTGGCTTCGGACAGGCCGAGGCCGGGAATTACCTCGCGCACGACCTTGATGACCTTGATCTTCTCGGCTCCGAAGCTGGTCATGACGACGTCGAACTCGGTCTTTTCCTCGACGGGCTCGGCCGCCGCTGCGGCGGCGGCGGGAGCGGCGGCTACGGCGACGGGGGCGGCGGCGGATACGCCGAACTCCTCCTCAAGGGCGTGTACGAGCTCGCTGAGCTCGAGTACGGTAAGATTCTTGATCTGATCTATAAGGGCGCTGATTTTTTCGCTGGCCATGTTAATTTACCTCCATAAAATGTTTTGTTTCAGGGGAGGGCAAGCGCCTCCCGCGCTTTGGGCTGCTTTAAGCGGCTTCCGATTTCTTGTCCGCAATCGCCTTGAGGGCGACGGCTAGGCCGCGGATGTTCGCGTTGAGGACCGTGACAAGACCCGTGACGGGAGCTATCATGGTGCCCAGCACCTGGGCCACAAGAGCCTCCCTCGACGGCAGCTCGGCCAGGGCCTTGACCTCCTCGGGGGTAATCACCTTTCCCTCGACAAAGCCGGCCTTAACCTTCAGCTTGCTGTCCTTCTTGGACGCGAACTCGCTGATGAGCTTGGCGGCGGCGACGGGGTCGCTCTTGCTGACGGCAAGGGCTGTCGGCCCGTTGAGTATGGGGTCCAGGGCCGCCATGCCCGCCTTGTCGGCGGCAAGCCTGGTAAGGGTGTTTTTGACGACGGTGTAGTCCACACCGGCGGCGCGCATGGCGCGGCGCATCTCGGTGTCCTGGGCGACGCTGGTGCCCGTATAGTCCACGAAAACGCCGCCGCTGGAATTTTTCAGCTTCTCGGCGAGCTCGGCGACTATCGCCTGCTTTTCGCTCAGGACCTTTTCGTTCGGCATAATTTCACCTCCGGTATTTTGGCGGTTTGCGCGTCCAAAAAATAAAGCCCCGCGTCAAGGACGCGAGGCTGTAAAGCTCCAAATTACCGCCGCGGCCCGGCCTCATGGCGGACGATCCCGAAAACCGCCCCCGCAGCGGGAATAAGCGTTGCTGAAGCTCTCCTCGGCCGGATTTACATGGCGCTGGCCAAACCGGCTGTCTTTGGAACGCAAAGGGCATTTTAGCAGCAAAAAAGCCGTTTGTCAACACCTTTTTTGATTTTCCCGCAAAAATGACGCTTCACATGAGCTTTACGGTATGGAACACGGCGGCTATGAACAGGAAGGCGGCCTGCGCGCATATGGCGGCGTAGGCGAAGCCCGCCCCGAAGACCGCGCCGCCCAGCACGCTCAGCGCGCTGAGCAGGCAGGCTATGTAAACCGTGGCGTAAACGGCGTTTTTCCCGTCGAACAGCCGCAGCCGCCCGCCCGGCAGCTTAAGGCTCCCCCCGTTTCTGGAGGCGAAGAAGGCGGCGGCGGCAAACGCCGCGTCCAGCGCCAGGGCGATAAGGCTTAGCCCGAGGCTGCCCCCGGCGAAGGACAGCTTGCCGCGAACGGCCATCATTGCCAGGATCGTGATGGCGGCCGCCACGCACTCGAGAAAGAACTCGAACTGGTAGGTGAAAAGCACGAACAGCAGCAGGCCGCTTATCGGGACGGCCACGCACAGCGCCCTGGCCGTCTCCTCGCCGGAGCCGTTCCACGAGCAGACAAATACGGCCGCGCCCGCGGCGCAGGCCAGCGCCGCCCTTACGAAAAGCAGCGCGCCCGCGCGCCTCGAGCGCCGCCAAGCCGCGACGGCCGCAAAAACCGCAGCCGCCAGCCCCAGAGCGTACCTCCCGAGGCCCAAAACCACCTGATACCACAGCGCGTAGTAGCCCGTTTTAACGCACTGCTGGTAGCCCGCTATGAGAAAGGCCTCCAGAACCACCGCAGCGCCGAAGACCCACAGGACGTTTCTGAAGGCCTCCGCCTCCCGCTCCTTTTTTAGCTCCCTCGCCGCCGCCGTTCTTCTGGCCTTTGCGTTTTCCTTTGCCGGCATGCATCATTCTCCTTATGCGCGGGCGCGCCCGCGTAATTTTCCGCGCGGCTCAGCCGGCGGTTTTCCCGTAGCCCAGGTCGCCGCTATGGTAAAGCAGCGCCGTCAGCGCGCAGAGCGGCGCCGTTTCGCAGCGCAGTATCCTCGGCCCCAGAGTCACGGGGACAAGCCCCGCCTCCGCCGCGCTCTCGGCCTCGCGCCTCTCGAAGCCGCCCTCGGGCCCGGCGACTACGGCCGCCGTCCCGAAGCTCCCGGCCCTTTCCAGCGCCGCTTTGATATTGTTCTCCGGCTTTCTTTCCTCCTCCCAGAGGAAAAAGCCGGCCTCGGCCGCAGAGGCGCCGCGCAGCATCTCTGCGAAGGACGCGGCAAAGCCCACGGAGGGTATGACGCCCCGCCCGCTCTGCTTAGACGCTTCCTCGGCTATTTTGTTCCATCTTTCAAGCTTTTTTTTCAGGCCCGCCCCGTCCGGCCGGGCAACGCACCTCTCGGAGAGGAAAAACACCACGCCCGCCGCGCCCAGCTCCACGCACTTTTGCACTATGAAGTCCGCCCGCTCGCCCTTGGGCAGCCCGGCGTACACCGTGCAGGAAAGGCCCGGCTCCGTCTCGGAAGGGGCGGAGCTCATTATCTCGGCCTCGGCCGAGTCCGGGCCGAGCGCGAGCAGGCGGCAGAGGTAATCCGTCCCCTTGCCGTCGCACAGCGTCACAAGCTCGCCCGGCCTGACGCGCAGCACCCTGAGGTGCTCCGCGTCCTTTCCCCTTATATGCGCCGCGCCGCCGCAAATATCCGGCGGATCGATAAAAAATCTTGGCATAGCGCCGTACCTTCACCCCGTTGTGAACATAGATTGATATGAAACCCCGCCCTACTCCGGCGGAGAGGGCGATAATCCGGAGGTATCCATGCAGGACAATTTCAGCGAGATCTGGAGCAGGGTCACCGCCGCCAACCGGGCGGAGGCCGGCCCGCCCGCCTTCGACGACAGGGCCGCCCTCTCCGAGTTCATAGAGGACGAAACGTCCGACTCTGCCTATTATTCCATGCTGGCCTCGCGCGCGTCGCTTCCCGAGGCCAGGCGGCTGTTCAACAGGCTGTCCGCCGACGAGAGGCGGCACGCAAGGCTGCTCCAGACGGCTTATTTTTTACTTACCGGCGACACCTACGCGCCCAAAAAGCCCGCACCCGAGCCGCCGCGCTCCATGCTCGAGGCGCTCAGGCTGCGCTACGCCGCGGAAACCCAGGGCGCGAGGGCCTACGCCGAGGCCGCCTCGAAAACCGGCGATCCCGACCTGAGGGAGCTTTTCACCGCCCTTTCGGCCGACGAAAAGCGCCACGCGGCCGATATAAAAAGGCTGGCCGAAAGCCTCATGAGCTAGGCGGCATTAGCTCCCCTTCGAGGGGAGCTGCCGCGGAGCGGCCGAGGGGTGAGGAGGGGAAGGTGCGGTGGTGTGTTGTGCCACCCTTCCGGTTTCTCGCGGCGCTGCCGCTCGAAACCACCTCCCCTCAAGGGGTGCGACCACCCTTCCGGCCCTTCGGGCCGCCTCCCCTCAAGGGGAGGCTATTTCAGGTTTTCCGGAGAAAAGGCCTTCGGCAGGAGCTCCCGCAGCCGGTAGCTTACATAGCGCCCGTCGCCTCTGGCGGCCAGCACCTCCATGTCCGGGGCGAACTCGTATAAAAACTGGCGGCAAACGCCGCAGGGCATGGCGTAATCGTCCCCCGAGGCGGCGACGGCTATCCTCGCAAAGTCGCGCCTGCCCTCGCTGACGGCCTTTGCGGCCGCCACGCGCTCGGCGCAGACGGTGGCGCCGTAGGAGGCGTTCTCCACGTTGCAGCCGAGGAAAACGGCCCCGCCCTCGCATTCCAGGGCCGCGCCCACCCTGTATCCGGAATAGGGCGCGTAAGCCTTGCGCGAGGCCTCAAACGCGAGATTGATAAGCTCTCTGTCGGTCATGTCGTCATTCCCTCATAAAGCGGCGGACATATGTATGTATTATAAGCTTTAATCTTTATATTTTCAATAACGGCGTCTCAAATTTACCGAAAATTCACTTTTTTCCGCCGTGAGCGTCTCAAAAGGCGGCCTTCCAGCCGGCTATGCCGTCGAACACGTTCTGCCAGGTGGGGTTCAGGCCCGTCACGGCGCCCCTGTGGGTGAGCAGGAGCTGCTGCTCGAAGGCCAGCGGTATTATGGGGCAGGTGTCGGCAATATAGGCGTAGATCTCCCGCGCCGCCTCCGTCTTCCCGTCGCCCGAGGCGGCCATGAAGCGCGAGATCAGCGGCGTCAAAGCCAGGTCCGCAAGGCCCCAGGAGGCGGAGCCGCCGTAGCTCAAAAGCTCGCCGAGGTCGAAGTCCGCCTTGAGCCTGATCGTGCCGTAGTACAGGTCGAAATCCCCGAGATACAGCGCGTCCCCGAAGGCGCGGCGGTCAAGCTCGCGCAGCTTTACGTCGAAGCCGGCGGCCCTGAGGTCCGCCGCCGCCCGCCGCGCCGCCATAAGGTTCGCCGGGTCCTCCGTGCAGGCGATAAAAACGAGGGTGAAGTCCCGGGGCGTGCCGTCCAAATATTCCAGAAGCCCGTCGCCGTCGTAGTCCTCGGTCAGGTTTTTCACCAGCGCCCCGGAAAGGTCGGGGTAGACGCTCGAGGCTGCTATGTCCTCGTAATAATAGCGCGAGGCTGGGCTTACCGGCAGCAGCGCCGCCTGGCCCCCGATTATCTCCGAGGCCAGGGCCTCCCTGCCGATGGCGGTGGAGACAAGCTTCCTGCGCCCCGCGTCGGCCAGGAAGGGTCTTTCGGCGTTGACGCCGATATAGTGCATCACCGTCGTGTCCAGCTTCCTGACCTCGCCGGAGCCCTTGAATTCCGGGGAGCCCGGCTCGTAGAAATCGCTGACGACAAGGTCTATCAGCTCCTCCTCGTAGGCCGCCACAAGCTCCTCCGGCGGGTATTGGCTCAAATATATGCGCCTGAAGGGCAGGCTTTCGCAGTCCCTGTGCCGCTCGAAGGCCTTCAGGAACACCGCGCCCGCGTATTCGCCGGGCAGGTAGGGCCCCGTGCCGGGCGGCGTCGAGGCTCCGGCGGAGCCGTCCTTTATCACGGGTATGTCCAGCAGCGCGGGAAAGTCCGCGTCCGGCCGAGAAAGGCGCACATGCAGCCTGCCTCCCTCCACCCAGGCCTCCGACACGGCCCTGAGCCGGCTTTTGTACCTGGCCGAGGACCGGGCTGTGTTGAGGGAGTAGAGCGCGTCCCACACCGTAAGCTCCGAGCCGTCGTGGAAGCTTACGCCGGCTTTTATCGCAAAATCGAAGCTCATAGCCTCCCCGTCGCAGCTCCACTCGGACACCAGAACCGGGCGGAAGGTGTAGTCCCGGTTTACGGCAAACAGCGTTTCGTAGACGAGCCCGCAAAGCAGCAGGTTGTCCGCGTCGGCGCAGGAATAGGGATTGAGGCCCGCGTCCGGGTTCCAGTTGAGGGTGAAAACCGAGTCGCCGCGCGTCACGGCATCCCCCGAGTCCGCGACGAGGGGCGCGGGCGAGGGAGAGGGAGAGGGCGAGGGCGAGGGCGCGGCCTCCGCGCCGCCCGCTTTTTTCGCGCAGCCCGCCGCCGCAAGCAGCGACGCCAGCATAAGGCAGGCCGCTGTTTTCTTCAAAGCATCACTATAGCGCCGCATTGGCTTCCCCTTGCGTCCCCCGCGTAGCGGTGGGACCAGTATTTGTCGTGAAGGCAGAAGGTGCAGTCCGGGCTGACCTCTATGCTCCCGGCCGGGACGCCGGCCAGCTCGAGCTGGCGGCGGTTGAGCCCCTTCAAGTCCACGCGGTATTTTTCCCCGCTCCGGACTATGAAGGGCTCCGCCTCGGCCCCCATGAGCCCCAGCATGGCCCGGGGCACCTCCGGCCCCGTTTCAAAGCAGCAGGCCCCGATGGAGGGCCCTATATAGGCCCTGACCGAGCCCGGCGCGCAGCCCAGCTCCCGGAGGGCCTTGGCCGCGATGCCCAGGGCAGTGCCCCGCCAGCCGGCGTGCACGGCGGCCACCGCCTCGCCCCCGTCGAGCAGCACGGGCACGCAGTCGGCCGCAAAGACCACCAGCGCAAGGCCCCTTTCGCGGGTCACAAGCCCGTCGGCCACGAAGTCCGCGGGGTCGAAAACGTCGTTTTTGGCGTGCCTGAAATCGGCGCGCAGTATGATGTCGGTATGCTTCTGGCTGGCAAGCGCGAAGCGGCCCCGCTCCATGCCCAGCAGCGCGGCCAGCCGCCTGTAGTTTTCCCGCACGCAGGCGGGATCGTCGCCCCGGTTTACGCCGAGGTTCATGCTTTCATAGGCCCCGGAGCTGACGCCCCCGAGGCGGTTTGTGAATATGTGAGGCATTCCGGGCTTCCTTTTAAGGTCCGTCTGATATGTGCGCCGCGCCCGCGGCCGCGGGGCCTACTCCCTGTCGCGGCCGTGGCAGTGCTTGTATTTCTTGCCGCTGCCGCAGGGACATGGATCGTTCCTGCCTATTTTCTGGGCCCTCCTTACGGGCTCGCGCTTTTTCCCCTCGGGGCCGGGGACGTCGGAAATCTTCGCGACGCGCTTTCTCTCCAGGCTCTCCTCGGGACGGCGGACCTCCACGGCGAAGAGGCGGCGCGCCACCTCCTCCTTTATGCCGTTTATCATGGCCTCGAACATCTCGAAGCCCTCGCGCTTGTAGGCGTCTATGGGCTTGTCGTTGCCGTAGGCCCGGAGCCCTATGCCCCGGCGCAGCTCCGTCATGGCGTCGATATGGTCCATCCAGTACTCGTCCACCACGCGCAGGAGTATGACGCGCTCGAGCTCGCGCATGATGGGCGTGTCGGCGCCCGGCAGGAGGCCGAAGCGCTTCTCCTTGGCGTCCAGGAAGGCGAAGGCCTTTTCCTTGAGCTTTTCTATAAGGTACTCGCGCGTGTATTCGTTGAGCTCCTCTATGGTGGGCCGGAAGTCCGTATCCTTCAGGAACACGCCCCTGTAGGGCCTGAGTATCTGCTCCAGCTGGTTGAGGTCGGAGACGTAGCCCTTTTCGGCCAGCACGCCGGTGAGGTTCATGGCTATGGAGTCGGCCACCATGTTCCTTACGCCGGCGGAGACGTCCTCCCCGTTGAGCACCTGGCGGCGCTGCCTGTATATGAGCTCGCGCTGCTTGTTCATCACGTCGTCGTATTCCAAAACGGTCTTTCGCGTCTGGAAGTTGCGGCTCTCCACCTGCTTCTGGGCGCGCTCTATGGCGTTTGTTATGACCTTCTGCTCTATGGGCGTGTCCTCGTCCACGCCCAGGCTCTCCATTATGGCCTGGACCCGCTCGCCCCCGAACAGGCGCATCAGGTCGTCGGTCATGGCGATGAAGAATTTCGACTCGCCGGGGTCGCCCTGGCGGCCCGAGCGGCCGCGGAGCTGGTTGTCTATGCGGCGGCTCTCGTGCCGCTCGGTGCCGACGATGAACAGGCCGCCGGCCGCCCTGACCTTCTCGGCCTCGGCGTCGGTGACGGCCCTGTGCTTTTCCAGCAGCTCCCGGTATTGCCGCCGCGCCTCCAGAATCGCGGGGTCGGAGGTTTCGCCGTAGCCCACGGCCTCGCCGATAACCTCCTCGGGTATCCCGGCCTTCCTCAGGTCGCTTTTGGCTAGGAACTCCGGGTTGCCGCCCAGCTTTATGTCCGTGCCGCGCCCGGCCATGTTTGTGGCTATCGTCACGGCGCCGAGCTTGCCCGCCTGGGCGACGATCTCGGCCTCCTTCTCGTGGTGCTTGGCGTTGAGCACGCTGTGCGGTATGCCCTTCTTCTTCAGCAGCGCCGAGAGCTGCTCGCTCTTTTCTATCGATATCGTGCCCACCAGCACCGGCTGGCCCTTGGCGTGGCACTCCTCTATCTGCCTTATTATGGCCCTGTCCTTGCCCGCCCCGTTCTTGTACACGGCGTCGGGATGGTCTATGCGTATCACGGGCCTGTTCGTCGGTATCTCTATGATGTCGAGATTGTATATGGCGGCAAATTCCTCGGCCTCGGTCAGGGCCGTGCCGGTCATGCCGGACAGCTTCTCGTACATGCGGAAATAGTTCTGGAAGGTGATGGTGGCAAGGGTCTTGCTCTCGGACTGGACGTTCAGCCCCTCCTTGGCCTCTATGGCCTGGTGCAGGCCCTCGTTGTAGCGCCGGCCGTACATCAGGCGGCCGGTGAACTCGTCCACTATGATTATCTCCCCGTCCTTGACGACGTAGTCCACGTCCCTTTTCATGAGGCCGTGGGCGCGTATGGCCTGGTTTATGTGGTGTGAAAGGGTGGAGTTTTCAAGGTCCGAGAGGTTCTCCACGCCGAAGTGGCGCTCGGCCTTGGCTATGCCCCGAGCCGTCAGGGTCGCGGTATTGGCCTTCTCGTCCACCACGTAGTCGGCGTCCAGCCCCTCGTCCTCCTCGGCCTTCTCGTCCGTGGAGACGACGACCTGCTTCTTCAGGCGCCTAGCAAACTCGTCGGCCTGGCGGTAGAGCTCGGTGGACTCGTCGCCCCGGCCGGAGATGATGAGAGGCGTGCGCGCCTCGTCTATGAGTATGGAGTCCACCTCGTCCACGATGGCGAAGGCGTGGCCCCTCTGCACCAGCTCGGCGCTGTAGATGGCCATGTTGTCGCGCAGGTAGTCGAAGCCAAGCTCGTTGTTCGTGGCGTAGGTTATGTCGGCGGCGTAGGCCCTGCGGCGCTGGGCCGCGTCCATGCCGTGGACGATGATGCCCACCTCCATGCCCAAAAAGCGGTAGACCTTGCCCATGAACTCGCTCTGGAACTTGACAAGGTAGTCGTTCACCGTCACCACGTGCACGCCCCTGCCCGCCAGCGCGTTCAGGTAGGCCGGAAGCGTGGCCACCTCCGTCTTGCCCTCGCCGGTCTTCATCTCGGCTATGCGGCCCTGGTGCAGCACCACGCCGCCGATAAGCTGCACGCGGTAGAAGCGCTCGCCTATCACCCTGACGGCGGCCTCCCTGACGGCGGCGAAGGCCTCCGGCAAAAGGTCGTCCAGGGTCTCCCCCCCGGCCAGGCGCTCCCTGAACCAGGCGGTCTTGCCCCTGAGCTGCTCGTCGGTCAGCTTTTTGTATTCCGGCTCCAGGGCCTCTATCTTGTCCACTATGGGCGTTATCTTCTTCAGCTCGCGCTGGCTGTGAGTGCCGAATATTTTTGAAATTATGCTCATCGCGCCTGCTCCGTATCCTTGAATGTCGCCGGAAAGCCGGGCCTTCCGGCGTTGATTTGATATTATAGCACGCCGCGCGCGCAAAGTCCACAGCAATCGGCCACGCCGCCGTTTGCGCGCCGCGCCTGGCCGTTGACTTTTATTGATTATTATGGTAATAATATAATTTGACATTTTTTATAAGGAGCCTTTTTATGAGCAAGGGAACGTTCTACATCACTACCCCCATCTACTACCCGTCCAGCAGCCTGCACATCGGCCACACCTACTGCACCGTGGCCGCCGACGCCATGGCCAGGTACAAGCGAATGCAGGGGTATGAGGTGATGTTCCTTACCGGCACGGACGAGCACGGCCAGAAGATAGAGGAAAAGGCCCGGGCCGCGGGGGTTGCCCCGCAGGAGTTCGTGGACAGGATAGTCGCCGGAATAAAGGATTTGTGGAAGCTGATGAACGTCTCCTACGACCGCTTCATCCGCACCACGGACGGCTACCACGTCGAGTCCGTGCAGCGCATATTCAAGGCCATGTACGAAAAGGGCGACATATACAAGGGCGCCTACAGGGGCCTGTACTGCACGCCCTGCGAGTCCTTCTGGACGGAGAGCCAGCTCAGGGACGGCAAGTGCCCCGACTGCGGGCGCGAGGTGAAATACGCCGAGGAGGAGGCCTACTTTTTCCGCGCCTCCAAATACGCGGCCAGGGTGCGCGAACTGCTGGCTGCCGGGGAGCTTTTGGAGCCGGCCTCGCGCGTAAACGAGATGATAAACAATTTCATAGACTGCGAGGGCGGGCTTCAGGACCTGTGCGTGTCCCGCACCAGCTTCACCTGGGGCATACCCGTCGACTTCGACCCCGGCCACGTGGTCTACGTCTGGCTCGACGCGCTTTTCAACTATACCACCGCGCTGGGCTTTTTAAACGGCAAATACGGGGATTACGAGAAATTCTGGCCGGCGGACGTGCATTTCGTGGGCAAGGAGATAGTGCGCTTCCACGCCGTCTACTGGCCGGCCTTCCTGATGAGCATGGGCATGCCCCTGCCGAAGAAGATATACGGGCACGGCTGGCTGCTGCTGGACGGGGGCAAAATGTCCAAGTCCGTCGGCAACGTGGTGGACCCGGCCATACTGGCCGGGCGCTACGGGGTGGACGCGCTGCGCTACTTCCTTTTGAGGGAATTTCCCTTCGGCTCGGACGGCAATTTCTCAAACGAGGCGCTCATAGCGCGCATCAACGCCGACCTTGCCAACGACCTGGGCAACCTGCTCTCCCGCTCCACCGCCATGGTGGAAAAATACTTCGGCGGCGCGCTGCCTCCGCGCCCCGACGCCGCGGGCGGGGAGGAGGAGCTTGTCCTCGCGGCCCGCGGCCTCAGGGACAGGTACGAGGCGCTTATGGAGAAATACGCCTTCCAGCAGGCCCTGCAGGAGGTGTTCAGGGTCATATCCCGCGCCAACAAGTATATAGACGAAACGGCCCCCTGGGCGCTGGCCAGGGACGAGGCAAACCGCCCGCGCCTTGCCGCCGTTTTGTACAACCTGCTGGAGACGCTGCGCATCTGCGGCGTGCTGCTCTCCCCCTTCATGCCCGAGAGCTGCGCCGAGATAAAAAGGCGCATAGGCGCTTCCGACGCGGCCTTCACCTGGGACTCCGCCGCCGTCTGGGGCGCGCTGGGGAGCGGCGCGCAGGTCGCCAAGGGAGCGAATATCTTCCCCCGGCTCGATATGAAAAAGGAGCTTGAGGAGCTGGAAGGCCTGAACCCCACAAGGCCCGCCGCCCCCGCGGAGCCTGCGGCGCCGGAAAGCGCGGCGGAGGCTCCGGGCCCGATAAGCCTCGAGGAGTTCAAAAAGGCGGACATAAGGGTCGCGCGGGTGCTATCCTGCCAAAGGGTTCCCAAGGCCGACAAGCTGCTGCTCCTCGAGCTGGACGCCGGAGGCCGGACGCGCCGCGTGGTGTCCGGCATAGCCGAATGGTACAGGCCCGAGGAGCTCACAGGCAAAAAGCTGCTCATGGTTTACAACCTCGCCCCGGCAAAGCTTAGGGGCATAGTCAGCGAGGGCATGATACTTGCCGCCTCGGACGGCGGCGCGGCGAGGGTCGTCTTTGTGGACGAGAGCATCCCCGCCGGGAGCAGGCTCTCCTAGCCTCGCCGCCGCGCGCGGGCGGGAGCGGAATATATGTACGGCGCAATGATTTCTCATTGCGCCGGGATTTTTTACCGGAGCCGGCAGGCCGCGTACCAGACCAGCGCAATCAGCATGACGGCGAAGGACATCGCCGTCAGGAAGAAGAATACCAGCGCCGCGACGGAGGCCGCAGTCATGGGCGTGGAGAGGAAGGCCGCGCCGAAGCCGAGGGTCGCGGCGGCGGCGATTACCGCGCCGAGCCAGCGCCCGTAGCAGCGCGGGCAGCGCGGGCGGCCGAAGGCGGGCTGGGCCGCTGCCGGAGCGGCGGGAGCCGGGGCGGAGGGAGGCGGGGCCGCTGCCGCGGCGAAGGGGCCGAAGCGGGACAGCAGCGCGGCAAGCAGCAGGACCGCCGCCCCCACGGCTATCCAGACGCCCATGTCCGCAGCCGTGAGCAGCCCGAAGCAGAAGAGCGCCAAAAAGACGCCCGCCGCTATCGCGCCGGCCAGCGCGGCTACCGCCCAGAAGCAGCCGTCGTTTCTCATTGAGCTCACACTCCTTTCCGAGAGGACGGGAGGGCGCTTTCGCCGCCCTCCCGCTAACATATATATTCGCTTCCCCCGAAAAAGGTTCCCCGCCGCCCGGGGCCGCGCGGCAAAAAAAACGGGGGCGGCCCTCCGCCCGCGCCCCTCCGGACCCCCGCCCCGCTCACCATGAGGCGGAAATCTTTATCTTTATCAAAAAATACTCCGAATTTTTATTCTCAACCACCTTGCCGCGCTTGTTGACATGGCGGTAAAAAGGCCCGTCCTTGTAAACCATGGCCGCGACTCTCTTAAACCCGTCCGGCGCCAGCTCCTCCAAAATGAGCTTCTTCACCCTCTCGGCGTCCTCCACCGAGTCCAGCACCAGAGGCTCCTCCCCGCCGCTCCCGTTTTTCCGCGCCGTAGCCGTCAGGGCCGCGCCGCCCCGCGCCGTCTCCTCCGCGCAGGCCCGGCGGAAAAGCTCCGCCGCCTCCGAGGCGCGCCTTCCCAGCTCCCCGGCTCCGGCCTCCTTCTCTCCCGTTCCGTACCGCAAGGCCAAGCTCAGTCCCCCCTTAAGCCGCCGCAAATACAACAAAAGTATTAATAGTTATATTATTATAAGCGCTCCAGTAAATTATTGTCAACGTTTTTTTGGGCGCGGGAGAAAATTTATTCGCTTATTCAAATACGCCAGCCGTTACGCTTCTTTTTGCAAAAATATACGGGGCCGGCTCCGTGGAGCCGGCCTCCTCGCTTTCGCGCTCAGACCCCGTACACTTCCCTGTTGTACCTGTCTATCTCGTCGTTTATGAACCTGTCGCCCTGCGGGTAGATGGTGCCTGGGCCGCCGTAGGTTATGCAGGGTATGAAATGGCCGCCGGGCGCGTATTTTTCCAGCGCGGCCCTGACGTGGGAGCGTATCTCCCGCTCGGTGCTGTCCTCCCTGTCCACGACGGCGGCGTCCAGCCCGCCCATGAGGGTCATGCGGCCGCGGAGCTGCTTCTGTATCTTGACGATGTCGTTTTGCGGCAGCACGCCCTGCCATATGTCTATGCCCAGCTCCACCATGTCCTCCACTATCGGCTCCATAAAGGAGTCGGCGTGGTGCATTATGATGACGCCCTTCGATTTAAGGTAGGCGTAGGCCTTTACGTAGTTCGGCTTAATGAACTCGCGCCATACGTCCGGGCTCATGAAGAGGTTGGTCTTGCTGCCCCAGTCGTCGTGCGAGAGTATGATGTCGGGCTTGGCTATATCGGCTATGAGCTTCATGCCGTTGTAGCGGTACTCGCCGATGGCGGCGCACAGGTCGGCCATGGCCTCCGGCTCGGTCATGAGGTTTACGAAGGTGTCCTCGAAGCCCATGAGGAAGTGCAGGCGCTCGAACAGCCCCGTCGGCGCGAAGGCCATGACGAGGTTGTTCTCCCTGTCCACCTGGGCCACGCGCTCCAGGTAGGGTATCCAGAGCTGCTGGTCCGAGCAGTTGGCCACCAGGTCCGGCACCTTGACAAAGTCGCGCCAGGCGGTAACGTCCTTAATGACCTTGTTGGCCTCGGTGACATGCGGCATGGCCGCCACGACGTCGGCCGGCCAGATTATCGTCGTTCCCCAGAGATCCTTCTTTTCCGGCATGCCCCGGTATCGCTCGCCGCGCACGTAGTTGCCCACGGGGTCGCCGGGGAGAAAGACGGTGCCCTCGAACTGCTTTACGAGCCTGTCGGGCTTCCCGTCCGGCTTGATGGTTTCCAGAAAGTTTTGCTTGGGATTAAGCATAGCTATCGCTCCTTTAATATCGTCAGGCGGGCCAGCTTTCGACCACCTCGCGCCTGACTTCCTTATTGAACAGGCCTATCGTTGTCCTTACCGCCTCGAAAAGCTGCGCCAGGGCGTAGACCAGGAAGCCCGCCGCCATCACATAGTAGAAGGGGCGGAAGGGTATGAGCAGCGAGGTGGTGGCCTGCTTTACGAATGGAATGCGGATCCAGGAGGCATAGGCCAGCAGCGCGCAGACGGCGGAGGCGACCCAGGCGTGCAGCATCCAGACGACCACCGGCGCGATGCCCGGCAGCTTTTTCATGAAAAAGGCCACGTGCACCAGGCCCCCGGTTCGCTGCGCATAGCCCAGCGCCAGGAATATCAGCACGGTCTGGCCCATCTGCACATACTCGTTCGAGCCTATTATGGCGGACTTGAGAACGTAGCGGCAGAACACGTCGGCCACTATCACGCCCATGTTGAACAGCAGCGCTAGAGCCGCGATATAGCCGAACGCGAGCGTCAGCGCGTTCACGCCCTTTTCCAGCGCCCTGACTGTTTTCATCTTACCCAACCTTCCTTCCGATGACGGCCCGGCCGCGCCGCTTTCGCGCCGCGCCGGGAAGGGGCCCGGGCGGGCCGGGCCCCTTCCCGGCGGGCGCGGCATGCCGCCGCGCTCCGCATCGCTCTATTTATTTTAATACTGCTTGTTGTATTTGTCTATAAGCTCCAGAGTTTTGTTTAAGACCGCCTGTCCGTCGTAGCCGTTGGAGTTCATGGTTTCCACCCACTTGTCCCAGGCGGGCTTGGCGGCCTCCTGGAGGGCGGCGACAAAGGCGTCGTCGGCGTAGACCACCTTGACTCCCGCCTCCTCGCACTTGGCTATCATGGCGTCGTACTGCTTGTTGTAGACGTCCGGCAGCAGGGAGAGGAAGTACTCGCCGCTGTCGTCTATGACCTTCTTCAGATCGTCGGGCAGGCCGGCGTAGACGTCCTTGTTGAGGCAGAACATCGTAAGCGGGTAGATGGTGGGGGTCACGACTATGGAGTCTATGACCTCGTACAGCTCGGAGGACTGGACCTGGTCGAAGAAGAACAGGCCGCCCTCTATGACGCCCTTCTGGATGTTCTCGTAGCCCTCGTTGATGGAGCAGCTTACCGGGTTGGCGCCGAGCTTTTCAAACCAGGCGCTGGTGTAGGCGTTGGAGATGCGCAGGTTCATGCCCTTCATGTCGTCCGCGGAATCCACCGCCTTGTTGGCAAAGAGGATGGGGCTGGCGGTGGAGGAGTGCAGGGCAACCAGATGGAGGTTGGACCACTCCTTGGTCAGATAGTCGGTGTTGTAGTACAGATCCTTGAGCACGGCGTTTGCCACAAGCTGGTTTTTCGCGCCGAGCATCGGCAGGCCCATGACCTCGGTGTTGGGGAACACGCCCGCGTAGATGGTGACGCCGCTCCAGAAGCCGTCGGTCACGCCGGACTCGCAGTTGGATACGCAGTCAAACAGGCTGCCCAGCGCGCCGCCGGAGTATATCTGCACGTCTATGCGGTTGCCGCTGTTTTCCTCGACGTATTTTTCCCAGTCCTTCAGCACGGGGTAGATGGCCGAGTTTTCGGAGTTGGGATAGTCGATGTTGATCTTGTAGACCTTGCCGTCCCCGGCGGGAGCCTTGGTGGGCTCGGCGGTCGGCTCGTTGGTCGCAGCGGCGGCGCCGTTGTCCGTGGGCGTCGGCGAATTGGTGGCCTTGCCGGCCTCCTTTTTGGCGCAGCCGCCCAGCAGGGCCGCAAGCGTCAGGAGGGCCATAAGCAGGGCCAGCGCTTTCGTTGCTTTTTTCATTGCTTTCCTTCCTTTTTCTTAATTTTATTGATATATATATATGATAATTTGCGCAGGATGCGCGGGTTCGTTTCCTTCGCCCTAGGCCGCCCCGTAAAAGAGGTTCGGCAGCCAGAGGGAGAGCTGCGGCACGAGTATGGCCAGAACGGTTACCACAAGAAGCGCTATGGCGTAGGGCCAGATGTTTTTCATTATGCCCGCCAGCGGGATGTCCTTCTCAAGGCCCGCCGCGATGAACAGGTTGATGCCTATGGGCGGGGTTATGGTTCCCAGCACCATCACCAGCACTATCACGACGCCGAACCATACGGGGTCGTAGCCCAGCCCCACGACTATGGGGTAGAATATCGGTATCGTCAGCAGCACGACGGAGAGCGTGTCCATGAACATGCCTATGATTATATAGAGCAGCAGCATGAAGAACATTATCACCACGCGGCTGACGGCAAGTCCGCCAATGAAGTCCGCCAGGTTCTGGGGCAGGTTGGTTATGGTGAGGAAGTAGCCGAAGAACATGGCGCCTATCATTATCTGGAACACCATTATCGACGAGCGCAGCGTCGACAGCAGCCGCCGCTTGAAGCCCCGCCAGGTGAGCTTCCCCCTCAGGGCCGTATATAATATGGAAAGGAAGGCCCCGACGGCGGCGGCCTCGGTCGCAGAGAACACCCCGCCGAACATGCCGCCTATGACCACGGCAAACAGCGCCGCTATCGGCAGCAGGCCCCTCAGGGCGCGCAGCCTTTCGCCGAGCCGGTAGGTTTCGCCCCTCGGCGCCACGGAGGGGTTCCTTAGGCAGACTACAAAGCTTGCCGCCATATAGGCTATCATTAGCAGGACGCCGGGTATTATTCCGGCCGCAAAGAGCCGCCCCACGGACACCGAGGCCGTGATGCCGTAGATTATGAAGCCCGTGCTCGGCGGTATGAGCCAGCTCAGCGTGCCCCCGGCGGCGCTGGTGGCGGCGGAGAAGCTGTCGTCATAGCCGAAGCGCCTCGTTTCCGGTATGGCCAGCTTGCCCATGGTCGCGACGGCGGCGGAGGAGGAGCCGCAGATGGCCCCGAACACCCCGCAGGACACTATGGTAGCCAGGTTCAGACCGCCGCGGAACCTGCCCAGCCACTTTTCGCAGGCGTCGTACAGGCCCTTGCTCATGCCCGATTCCAGGGTGAACTCGCCCATAAGGACAAAAAGCGGTATCACGACGTAGGTATAGGTCGAGGCGGTGGTGAAGGGCACCATGCCCAGCCTCCCCAGCGTCATGCCCAGGTCGCCGGCGGCTATCGTGTAGCCCACCGCTCCCACCAGAAGCATGGCTATGCCAATGTTCATGCCCAGAAAAAGCAGCGCGACCATTACGATTATGCCGATCACCGCCAGCAGCGTAAGACTCATGCCAACATCACCTCTCGCCGGTCCTGCCGCGGCGTCCCGCGCCGCAACAATGCCTTCCAACTTTGTTTATAATCTTGTAACAGGATTATACGCGATTTCGCCCCCGCATGTCCATTTGGAGGGCGGACAATTATTTCGGCCCTCTTGTGCGTTTTTGCTTAACACGAGCCCGGGCGGGGCGGCTCGCGCTTGCGCTCGCCGGGGAGCTTTTCCTGTTTTTTTGTTGTTTTTTTCAATAATAACGCATATTTTTGTAATTTTCGTCAATTTAAATTGAATTGCCAAGCTGCTCATATGCTGTATAATGTCTATTATGACAAAGACCGCTGCATGGAGGATGGCCCCGTGACCGTAACGCTTAATATTATTCTTGAAGCCCTGTCAAAATATGCGGCGGAGCCGCACGCGGCGGACGGAAACCGCCGCTTTTCGCGCGTGGACGTGCCTCCCGAGGGCGGCGTCCTGTTTGCCGACAGGCTCTACGTCTGCCGCCTGAGCCTTGCCCTGAAGCTGACGCGCGAGTACCCGGACGTGGTTTTCCTCTGCCTCAGGGACCGCTTCAACAGCAGGGACGAGACGGAGGAGCTGATGAAAAACCTGATAGTAATAAACGAGAACATTGCTGTGACGGCCCTGTTTTCCGAGGCGCTGGACTGCTTCATGAGGGTGGCCGAGTGGCGCTGGGAAATGCGCGAGGCGGCGATGCAAAACAGGCCCATGCAGGCCCTGCTCGTCCTCAGCGAGCCGGTGATAGGCAACTTCATCTCCGTGTCGGACTCCTCGCTCGCGCTTTTGACCTATACCCCCGGCATACCCACGGACGACCCCGTTTCGCTCGCGCTTATCAAAAACGGCTACCATTCCGAGGAGGCCGTACGGCGCTTCAAGGCCCACAACCGCTTCGAGCTCTGGGAAAAGTCGGACGGCCTGATCTTCGACCTCGAGGGGATAACCGCGCCCTACCCGGTGGTGAGCAAGGTCTTCAAGTACCGGGGCACCTACTTCACCCACGTCGTCATGGTCTGCAACAACCGGCCCATAACGCCCGGCCTGCTCGACCTGTTCAACATGCTGCTGGAGGCGCTCGAGGTCTACATAGAGAGGGACTGGAAGCAGAAGGAGGAGGGCGGCAGCGTCCACGACACGCTGATAACCAGCCTGCTGGACAACACCGAGCTGCGCACCGACGTCATAGCCGACCGGGCCGAGCAGGCGGGGCTGCCGCTCGAGGCCTCCTTCCGGCTTTTGAAGCTGATACCCATGAAAAATCCGGGCGAGCCGGTGGGCATAATATTCCAGGAGGCGCAGGCGCTGCTGCCGGGAGCGAGGGCGGTTGTCTACCACCAGTCGCTGCTCATACTGCTGTTTTCGCGCTCGGGCGGCGTTTCCGCGGAGCTGGCCCTCGCGCGCGAAAGGCTGGCCCCCCTGCTGGAGTCCCGCGGCTTCTGCTGCGGCATAAGCGAGGAGTTTTCGGAGCTTAAAGGGATAAGGCTGGCCTTTTTCCAGGCCACCATGGCGCTCAGCTACGGAGGCCGCCTGATGGGCAGCGCGCCGAAAAGCCGCTACGGCGGCCCCTTCTTCGACTACGAGGACTACTACATCCACATGCTCCTTTCCGAGCACGACAACACGGGCATACTGGCCGCCGGCAGGCCGCTGAAATGGCTGCGCGCCCTGCGCGAGTACGACGAGCGGCACGGCGGCGACAACTGCGGCCTGCTCTACCTTTACCTTGTCAACGAGCGCCACGCCGGACGCACCGCGGAGGCCGCCTTCATGTCCCGCAACAACGTGGCCTACCGCATAAGCCGCATAACCGCGCTGCTCGGCATAGACCTGGACGACTACCAGACCCGCATGAAGCTGCTGGCGACCTACGAGCTGCTCAAGCTCAACCCGCAGCTTTGAAGGCTCCGGGCCCTTGAATATCGCCGCGGCAGGGTGTAGAATACGCCCTGCCGGCCTATTCATAATAATTTTTTTCAAAATTTACATAATATTCATACGAAGCATGTAAACTAAGCCGGATTCAAGCCGCGAAGCGAAAGGAACTGATGCAATGATAGAGGTCAGCGGGCTCACAAAGCGGTACGGGAACCGCACCGCGATAGAGGATCTGAGCTTCACTATCGAAAAAGGGCATATCTACGGCTTCCTCGGCCCGAACGGGGCGGGAAAGTCCACCACCATGAACATAATGACCGGCTGCCTTGCCGCGACGGAGGGCGAGGTGAAGATCGGCGGCTACGACATCTTCGAGCAGGCGGAAAAGGCCAAGCGGCTCATAGGCTACCTGCCCGAGCAGCCGCCGGTCTACCAGGACATGACGCCGGACGAGTACCTGCTCTTCGTCGCGCGGGCCAAGGGCCTAAGCAGGGCCGGGGCCGCGGCGGAGCTGGCCAGGGTGAAGAGCCTTGCCGGGATAGAGGACGTGTCTAAGCGCCTGATAAAAAACCTTTCCAAGGGCTACCGCCAGAGGGTGGGCATAGCGCAGGCGCTGCTGGGCGGCCCCGAGGTGATAATCCTCGACGAGCCGACCGTCGGCCTGGACCCGCGCCAGATTACCGAAACGCGCGCCCTGATAAAGTCGCTGGGCCGGGAGCACACGGTGATACTGAGCAGCCACATCCTGTCGGAGGTGCAGGCCGTCTGCGACGAGATAATGATAATCTCCAAGGGAAGGCTCGCGGCCGTGGACACGCCGGACAACCTTGAGCGGCTGCTGGCCGGCTCCGTGACGCTGGAGCTTGTCGTCAGGGCCGGCTCCGAGGAGGCCTTTGCCGCCGTCTCCGGCATAGACGGCGTGGAGAGCGTGAGGGCCGAGGAGCTCGGAGGCGGGCTTGTAAGGCTCACCGTCGCCGCCGCCGAGGGCAGGGATCCCGCCGAGGAGGTCTTTTTCGCCTTCTGCGACCTGCGCAGGCCCATATTGAAGATGAACCCGGTCAGGGCCAGCCTGGAGGACGTTTTCATCGAGCTTACCAGGGACGCGCAAAACGGCGCCGCCGGGGCGGACGCGGAAAAGGAGGAAACCGGAAATGACGGCGATATACAGGCGTGAGCTGAACTCTTATTTCAAGGGGCTGACGGGCTACGTGTTCGCGGCCTTCATGCTGCTTTTCATAGGCATATACTGCGCGATAATAAACCTCAAGTCCGGCTACGCCGCCTTCGAATACGCGCTTTCCAACGCCAGCTTCATATACATCATAATCGTTCCCATACTGACCATGCGCTCTGTCGCCGAGGAGCGGCGGCAGAGGACGGACCAGCTCCTCTACGCCCTGCCCATGGGCATGTCCAAAATAGTCGCCGGGAAGTATCTGGCCATGCTGACGGCCCTGGCCCTGCCGCTGGCGGTGACGGCCGTCTACCCCCTGGCCCTGTCGGGCTTCGGCGCGGTAAACTACGGCGCGGCCTACGGCAGCCTGCTGGCCTTCTTCCTGCTCGGGGCCGCCCTGTGCTCCATAGGCCTGTTCATATCCTCCCTCACGGAGAGCCAGGCGGTGGCGGCGGGGGTGTGCGTCGCGGTAATGCTGCTCAACTACTTCATCTCCGGCCTTTCGGCCTACCTTTCCTCCTCCGCTGCGGGCTCGGCGATAGCGCTGGGCATAGCCGTCCTTTTGGCGGCCGTCGTAATCAGGCTGCTGACCAAGAACGGCACCTTCGCGCTCGGCGTCGGGCTCCTGCTGGAGCTGCTGCTGGCCGGGGCCTACGTGCTTTTCAGGGACTCCTTCTCCGGCCTGTTCCCCTCCATAATAAAGCAGCTCAGCGTCTTCGACAGGTTTGAAACCTTTACAAACGGCGTGTTCGACCTGAGGGGCATAGTCTATATGGCGACCGTCTGCTTCGTATTCGTGTTTTTCACCGTCCAGGCCCTGGAAAAGAAGAGGTACGACTGATATGAAAAAGCTTGCGGGCAATTTTGAAAGCGTGAAAAAATCCTACCGCACGCGGGCCTTCAGGGCCGGCGGCTACAGCTTCTTCGCGGGGCTGCTTGTCCTTGGCATAGCCGTGGCGGTAAACCTTATCGCCGCCGCGCTGCCCAACTCCGTAATGCAAAGGGACGTGACCGGCTCCGGGCTCTACACCCTCTCCGAGCAGACAAAGCAGCTCGTTTCGGCCCTGGACAGGGACGTCACGGTGTATTGGATAACCCAGCCGTCGGCGGAGGAGGCCTCCGTGGAAAAGCTGCTGGACAATTACAGGGACCTTAGCGGGCGCATAACCGTAAAAAGGATAGACCCGGTGGAGTACCCTAATTTTGCCAAGGAATACACCGACGATAAGATATACAACAACACCCTCATAGTCGTCTGCGGCGGCAGGCACAGGGTCATAGGCTACTACGACATCTTCCAGTACGACTACTCCGACTACTCCGACTACTCCGACTACTACGGCGGCAGCTACGGCTACGACGTATCCTTCGCCGGGGAGGACAAGCTCACCTCCGCCATAAGCTACGTCGCCGGCGGCGAGCTGCCCAAGGCCTACGTCCTCTCCGGCCACGGGGAAGCCGAGCTGCCCGAGGCGCTCCTGAAGCAGATAGAGAACGAAAACTTCACTGTGAGCGGCGATTTGAGCCTTCTGTCCCTCGAGGCGGTGCCGGAGGACTGCGACCTGCTGATAATAAACGCGCCCCAGACCGACCTGTCGGCCGAGGACGCGGACAAGCTCTCGGCCTATCTTGCCGGCGGCGGCAGGCTTATGCTGGCGACCGGCCTGCTCAAGGACGGGGCCAGGCTCGAGAGGCTGGAGGGCCTTATGGCGGGCTACGGCGTGACGCAGGAGCCAGGCATCGTCATAGAGGGCGACGCCGACCACACCATATGGAACTACAACTACTACCTGCTGCCGGAGCTTGACGCCTCGCACGACATTACCCGGCCCATAGCCGAAGCCGGCTACAGGGTGCTGGTCCCGGCCGCGGCCGGGCTGAGGGCGGCGGAAACGCTCCCGGAGGGCGTTTCCGTGACAGAGCTGCTGACCACCTCGGACGCCTCCTACGCCAAGCCCGCCGGGCTCGACATCACCACCTACGACAGGGAGGAGGGCGACGTTTCCGGGCCCTTCGCGCTGGCCGTGGCCGTCACCTCCGGCGAGGGCGACGGCCAGGCCAGGATAGTCTGGCTCAGCTCCTCCCTTACCCTGGACGACAACGTAAACACCAGCGTCTCCGGCGCCAACTACGACTTTTTCATTAATTCCCTCGGCTGGATGGCCGGGCAGGCCGAAAGCGTCTCCATCCGCGCCAAGAGCATGGAGGAGGCCAGGCTGACCGTACCCTCCGGCGCCGCGGCAAGGATGAGCGTCATAATCGTCGGCGTCCTGCCCCTGGGACTGCTGGGGACCGGCATATACGTCTACGCAAGGAGGAAGAGACTTTGAAGCGCGGCATAAGGCTTCTCATTTTCGCCGCCGCCCTGATAGTCCTCGCGGGCGGCTGGCTCCTGCTCAGGAGCATGGACCTGAACGGCGAAAAAAAGACCGAGGACACCAGCGCCGTCCTGTCCTCGGTGTCCGAGGCGGACATAACGAAAATATCCTGGACCTATAACGGCGAAACCCTCTCCTTTACCCGCGCAGGCTCCGCCTGGGCCTACGACGGCGACGCGGACTTCCCCGCCAGCCAGACGGCGCTGGACGGCATGGCCTCCCAGCTTAAGGAGGTCAAAGCCTCGCAGGCGATATTGATTTCGGACAACCTAGCCGACTACGGCCTTGCCGAGCCGGCCCTGCTGGTGGAATTTCAGGCCGCCGGCAATACTTACTCGTACGCCTTCGGCAACAAGAACGACGTCAGCGGCGAGTACTACGCCCTGTTCAACGGCGACAAGACCAAGGTCTACGCTCTCGGCTCCGCGCTGCCCGAAGCCTTCAAAAAGGAGCTTTACGACGTGCTAGCCTTCGAGACGATACCGGACCTGAGCCGCGCGGTTTCGCTGACGGTAGAGTCGGAGGGCCGCACCCGCTCCCTGGTCTATGTCGCCGACGCCAAGGATCTTTCCTACAGCTCCGAATATAAATATTTCTATTACGACGAGGCGTCCTGCCTCCCCGTGTCCGACAAAAAGTTTTCGGACAAGGTGGGCGTGCTGTCGAACCTCGTGCTTTCCGAGTGCGCTTCCTACAAGGCCACGGACGAGGATCTGGCGCGCTACGGGCTCGACAGGCCGGCGGTCAGGGCCGTCGCGGAGTATACCGACTCCGACGGCGTTTCCGCCTCGATAACCTTCAGCTTCGGCGCCTACAAGGGCGACAGCTGCTACATGCGCATGAACGATTCCAGGATGGTCTATCTGGTCAAGGCCTCCGCGGAGGACGAGCTGGCCCTGCTCAGCTACGGGGACGTGCGGCCGGACGAGGTGTGCCTCATGGACTGGGACACGGTGACGAGCCTGGACATAGCGCTTGACGGCAAGTCCTATTCGATAGCCCTCGAAAAGGGCGAGGGCGGCGAAAGCCGCGTATTCAGGATGGACGGGCGGGAGCTGGACGCGGAAGCCGGGCAGGAGCTGCTGGACGCCATACGCGCCCTGAAAAGCACGGGCGAGGCCTCCTCGGACCTCGGCCGGGGCGAGAAGCTCTCCATAACCTTCCGCCGCAATACGGAAAAGTTTTCCCAAATGACGCTGACCCTTTCCAAATACGACAGCTCGAGCGACCTTGCCTCCTTCGGCGGCGAAACGCGCCTGCTTGTTTCCTCAAGCGGCACCGACGGGCTCATTGAGCTCATACGCAGGCTGACGGCCTAGCGGAGCGAAAAAAAGAAACGGCCCCCGGTTCCGGCGCTATGCCGGAACCGGGGGCCGGCCGGTTTCAGGGGCCTAGAAGCTGTGCTCGGCGCGGGAGATGATGTCCTCCTGCATCGCGGGCGTCATGTCCACGAAATAGGCGCTGAAGCCGGCTATGCGCACGACGAGGTTGTGGTACTCGTCGGGCTTGGCCTGCGCCTTCCTGAGCGTGGCGGCGTCCACTATGTTGTACTGAACCTCCATGCCGCCCTGCTCGAAGTACACCTTCGTCATATCCTCAAGCTTTTCGATGCCGCCGGCGCTTTTCAGCGAGGACGGGTGTATCTTCAGGTTGAGGGCCATGCCGTCCATGTAATGCGAATGGTCAAAGGAAGTCGAAGATATGAACACGGAGGTCGGCCCGTTGACGTCCCTGCCCTGCACGGGGCTGGAGGCGTCGGCAATGGGCGCGCCCGCCTTGCGCCCGTCGGGCGTGGCCCAGGTTATCTCGCCCTGCACCACATGGTCCGAGGCGCCGAAGGTGCCGCACTTGTACACCTTGCAGCGGTGCGTGGAGAAGTTTCTGGTGATTTTGTAGTACAGGTCGATGAGGTACTTCATTTCGGCGTCGGCGTAGGGGTCGGCGTTGCCGTAGTGGGGCACCTCGTTGAGTATCCTCTGGCGCAGCGTCTCGTAGCCCTCCCAGTTGGCGAGGATGGCGTCGAGATACTCCCTGGCGGAAACGAGCTTTTTGTCGTATATCATGTATTTCAGCGCGGTCAGGCTGTCGGCCGTGGTGGCCAGCCCCGTCGCCGTGCCGCCGTAGGAATTGTACTTTGCGCCGCCCTCGGACACGTCCCTTCCGCTCTCCATGCAGCCTGTGGTCGAGATGGAGAGGTTCGGGAAGGGGAAGAGCCGGGGATACTCGTGCTCGGTGTAGTTGTTGAGCGTGGCGGACCAGGTGAGCATCCACGTCGCCATTTTTTCAAACGCGGCGCGCACCTCGTCCATGGACTTCATGTCGTAAAGGTAGCCCGAGCGCACCTTCTCGGGCGCCTGGGCCCCGTTCATGGGGTTGACTCCGTTGTTTATAGCCATGAGCAGCGCTATGGCCCAGTATATGCCGCTGTGCGACATGGACGAGCCGTTGGGGGCCGGGTAGTCGTTGCCCGAGCCGGTTATCTCCTGGCAGCCGATGAAGGCGAAGTTCCTCGCGTCCTCCAGCGAGAAGCCGAGCTCGCGCACTATGGCCGGCACTATCACCTCGTCGTTCTGGAGCAGCGGCAGGCCGCCCACGCGCATGGAGGTCGCCATAGCGCAGTCCCACATTTCCTTCGGCGTATTTTTGTTTATGCGCAGCGATACCGTCGGCTCGTGCAGCTCGAGGCGCGACATGGTTTCAAGCACCATATAGGAAACCGGATTCGTCGCGTCCTCGCCCGTCTCGGGGATGAGGCCGCCTATGGTGGTGTGCTGCCCGAGGTGCCCTATGCCGGCCGTCTGCGTCGTTTTTCCGAAGCCGCCCCCGTAGAAGGTGTTGATTTTGAGGAAGAAGGCGTCGACAAGCTCCTGCGCCGCGTCCATCGTGATGCGGCCCTCCTCGAGGTCCTTTTTCAGGTAGGGCCAGGTGTACTGGTCGAACCTGCCGAGGCTGGTCACGCCGGGGTCGTTGTCCGCCTTGAGGAAGACGTTGTACAGCATCACCTGCTGGCAGGCCTCCCAGAAGGTGCGCGCCGGCTTCTCGGCTATCCAGTCGAGGCCCTCGGCCATTCTTTCGAGCTCGGCCCTCCTCTCGGGGGTCGGGGCCGTCCTCGCCTTTTCCCTCGCGCAGTCGGCGTAGCGGCGGGTCAGTGTTATCGCGCCGTCGCAGGCGACCGTCGCCGCCTTGTAGAAAATGTACCTGCCCATATTGTCGCCCTGGACGTTGCCCTCGTGCTCGTCGAGCCAGTCCTGGGCCTGCCTGCGTATGTCGGCGTAGCCCCTTTTCAGGATGTTCTGGAAGCCGGGGGTCAGGTGGCCCGGAGGCAGCATCGTCGGGAAGCCGCCTATCTTGCCGTAATCCGAGGCCTGGAGCCTGAAAAAGTCCAGCGCTCCGTCCGGCAGCCATTCCTCGGGAACAACGTATCCGTTGGCCGCCCTCTGCCGCTCCATTATATCGCGCAGCTCCTTGAGGTCCGCCGGGGAGATGGCCAGCTTCTGGTGCGAGTAGAGCGGGTCGTCGTCGGGCGCGTGGTGCAGGCCGTCGGCCTCGATGGGCCAGGTGTTTTCAATGTCCGCCATAAGCCACATCGTGCCGTTGGCCGCGCCCCAGCCCCTGTTGCCGAGATCCCCGGCAAAATACTCGTCCTCCCTGATGTCTATGGGCATTCTCGAAATGACATAAAGCGATTCGTAGGGCTTTTGCAGCATAGGCGGGAAATTGCGGTATATCCGCGACGCTTCCAGCTTCAAACGGGCCTTTTCCGCGTCCGCTACGATGACCCTGTCGCGAACCTTGTCGCGCATTCTCAAAATGCGCTCGGTGCATGGCTTGAAGGTATACATGGCGCTCTTCCTTTCGCTTGACTTTTACCTATTATATTATCATAAATTCCGTATTTAAGAACGCGCGATAATATAACGCCGGCGGCCCGGGGCCCGCTCCGCGGCGCCCCCCGGCCCTTAGCTTCCCCATTATACCACCAAAGGCTCCGCTTGTGAACCGCCGCCCGGCATTTTGCCCAAAAAAGCGCTCCGGCCCCGCCCTTGATTTTTCCGCGCTTTGCGCTATAATGGCCGTAGCCGGGGGCGGTTCCTTCCACTGTTTACATAAAATTCATACCCGATTTAAGCATAATTCAACATTGGAACTTATCCTTGGCTTGTAAAAAAAGAAGAAAACGCGGAGCCCGACCTCATAGCATATAAGCGGAAAGGGGAATATATAAAATATGAAAACCGGCAAAAAGCGCATCCTCTCGATAACCGCCCTGTGCCTGGCCTGCCTTCTGATACTGGGGGCCGCCGGCTACGGCGCGGCTTCGTTCATACAGAACCATCCGATCAGCATAGTCGCCAATGGCTCCGGCCTCTCGGCCCCCTCCGGCGACAGGGTGCTCGACGCGGCCGGCGGCGGCGTGTCCACCCTCGGCTCCTCCTTCACCCTCGGCTCCTCCTCAAAGGAGCTTAGCGCGACGCAGATTTACACCCTGGCCTGCCAGGAGACCGTCGGCATTACCACCGACGTGAGCACCACCAACGTGTTCGGCCAGCAGGTTCCCGGCACCGTCAGCGGCACCGGCATCATCATCACCTCCGACGGCTACATCCTCACAAACAACCACGTCATAGCCGAGGCCGTGAGCGGCGGCTACGAGGTGAAGGTGGTGCTCTACAACGGCGACAAGTATACCGCCAAGATAGTCGGCTACGAGGACGACAACGACATAGCCGTCTTGAAGATAGACGCCACGGGGCTTGACGCCGTCACCATAGCCGACAGCGACAAGCTCCAGGTCGGCCAGCAGATCTACGCCGTCGGCAACCCCCTCGGCGAGCTGACCTACACCATGACAAGCGGCATCGTCAGCGCCCTTGACCGCGACATCACCGGCGACGACGGGCAGACCATCAACATGTTCCAGATAGACGCCGCCGTCAACTCCGGCAACTCCGGCGGCCCGGTCTACAACTCCTACGGCGAGGTCATAGGCGTGGTCACCGCCAAATACAGCGACACCGGCGTGGAGGGCCTGGGCTTCGCCATCCCCATAAACGACGCGGCCGGCATAGCCAACGAGCTTATCAAAAACGGCTACGTCACCGGAAAGCCCTACATGGGCATCTCGGTCAGGACCATATCCGACCAGGTGGCCGAGTACTACAACATGGTCGTCGGCGCCTACGTCGGCAGCGTGGAGAGCGGGAGCTGCGCCGAGAAGGCCGGGCTGAAGGTCGGCGACATCATAACGAAGATGGACGACAAGGAGATAAAGACCTCCTCCGACCTCATCGCCGCGAAAAAGAGCCACAAGGCCGGCGACACCGTGACGCTTACCGTCAGCCGCCCGAGCGGAGAGGGCAAGTACAGCACCGTAACCCTTAAGCTTACCTTCGACGAGGAGAAGCCCGGCTCCTCCTCATCCAACTCGTCCTCCTCGTCCTCCAACGGCTCCAACGGCGGCGGCCGCGGCGGCTCCAACGGCGGTTCCTCCGGCGGCTGGCCCTTCGGGAACTGGCCCTTCGGCGGCTGGTCCAGCGGGAGCTGACCTGCGGCGGCCCCGGCGCGACGGCGGGGTCCTAAAGGAGCCTCACAGAAAAATCGAAAACGGCGCCCGCCCGGGCTTTCCGGGCGGGCGCCGCCGCTTTGCGCCCCCTGCGAGCCGAGCCGGCGCGGAGCGCCCGAGAGGCGGGCCGTTTATTCCTGAGCGCCCCACCGCGCGCCGCGCTTGACCGGGAAGCTCAGCGCGACGCGGAAGGCGTCCCCGTCTCTTGAGGCCGATAACGCGCCGCCGTGCCGCTCCATGATCTTCTCGCAGGTCGCCAGCCCTATATTCGTGCCTCTCGCCTCCGGCCGGGACTCCCCGACCTTGTTGCTTATTTGCACGCGCAGGGCTCCGTCTGCACGGCGGCGGCCTCCGAACCGGTATAGCGCTCGTATATGATCAGGCTTGAAAAATAATCCGCCGCGAAATAAAAGCCCAGCGCGGCGGACGACGCTACGAGGAAATACGCCAAAATTTCCAGGCTGAGGCGCGAGGGGGAAAGCCTCCGTATGAAATCGCTCAATGCGGTACCCCCTTCCCCAAACCGTCTTTATTGTTTTCGGGTTTTGGGCGTCGTCCCCTATTTTTCTCCTTATGTTCTTTATATGGGCCATAACGGTATTGCCGGAGGAGAAGTAATACGGCTCGTTCCATACGCTTTCGTAAAGATTCTGAGCGGAAAAGATCCTGCCCCTGTTTTTTGCCATCAGCAAAAGCAGGCGGTATTCGAGATCCGTCAGCGGGATTTCCCTGCCGCCGGCCAAAACGCGATTGCCCTCGGAGCTTATCCGCAGCTCCCCGATTTCGAGCATGCCGCCCTCGTTTTCCGCGCTCTTGCCCCGGTACACGCAATAGCGCCTGAGCAGGGCCTTTACGCGCGAAACAAGCTCCGCGCACGAGAAGGGCTTCGACAAATAACCGTCGCCCCCCAGCGAAAAGCCGAGCGCCTTGTCCGAATCCTGGGTCTTTGCGGTAAGGAACATGATGGGCGCGTTCGTTTTCCCGCGTATCTCCGCGCAGGCCTTGAAGCCGTTTTTCGCCGGCATCATTATGTCCAGTATGATAAGGTCTACGCCGCCTCCCGTCTTTTCTATGGCCTCGTCGCCGTTTGCGGCCTCTATGATCTCGCAGCCCTCGCCTTCCAGCAGCAGCCTTATTATCTCGCGTATCTCCTCGTTGTCGTCCGCCACCAGTATTTTGCTCATATCCTACATCGGAAATGACTGTTGTTGAGAGGTTTCAAGCTCCCGTTTCCCCTGCTTTTCCTCAAAAAGGGCGCAATAACCCCTATGCCCGCCGCAGGCGTCGTCCGGCTCGGGCCAGAACTACCAGATTTGCGCTTGCGCAGAG